>DATKDM010000001.1:0-163970 GCA_035512655.1 Sphingomicrobium sp.
GCGCGCCTGCGCCTATGCGCTGGAGCGCAAGCAGGGCCAGCGCGGCGGCTTGCCGGTCGCGATCGCCGAGCACCCCGACGTGCGGCGGATGCTGATGCGGATGCGGGCGCTGACCATGGCAGCACGGGCGCTGGTCTATTACGCATTCTCCCAGGCCGACCGTGGCGGGCGCGGAGACAAGGAGGCCAAATTTCGCGCCGATGTTCTGACGCCTTTGGCCAAGGCGTGGGGGACGGACATCGGTTGCGAAGTCGCCAGCCTCGGGATCCAGGTCCACGGCGGCATGGGCTATGTCGAGGAAACCGGCGCCGCCCAGCATCTGCGCGACGCCCGGATCGCGCCGATCTATGAGGGGACGAACGGGATCCAGGCCGCCGATTTGGTGCAGCGCAAGCTCGACCTTGACGACGGCGCCGCGTTTGACGCGCTGATCGCCGACATCCGCGCCGAGTCGGCCGACGAAAGGTTGGTGGCGCTCACCGATGCGGTGGAAATTTGTGCCGCGACCTTCCGCCAGGCCGACATGGATGACCGGCTGGCGGGAAGCTACCCGTTCCTCACCATGTGCTCGGTAATGGTCGCGGGCTGGCTGCTCGAGAGGATCGCCCGGGCTGCAAAGGGCGGGCGCGACCCCTTCATCGAGGCGCGAATGGCCGCAATCGATTATTTTCTCGCCGCGGTCGTTCCCGAAGCGCTCGGCCTCGGCGCGGCTGCGGGAGCGGGCGCGGAGATGCTCTACAAGGTGCCGGCGGAAGCGCTCGCCTAGCCGCGGCTGCTCTCGAGCAGATCGGCAGCGTCGATCCCGAGGCGGTTCATGCGCTCCCGGACCTCCGGCCATTCCTCGTTGAGAAAGCGCTTGCGCTCGATGTCGCGGAGCCGGGCGCGCGCGCCGGGAGCGACGAACATGCCAACGCCGCGCTTGACGACAATCAGGCCGTCGTCCTGGAAGCCTTGATAGGCCTTGGCGACGGTCAGCGGATTGGCCTGCTCCTCCGCCGCCAGCGCCCGCACCGAAGGCAGCGGGTCGCCGTCCTTGAAACGGCCGGCGAGGATCGCGCCGGCGATGATTTCGCGCAGGCGGACGTAGACCGGCTTTTCGTGGGAGGAACCGAGCGTCATGCTGTGATAATACAGCACGGCGCAGCCAAGGTCAATCGGATGGCGGCACCCACGGCCTCCATACGGTGGCGAGCGGCGCCCGCAGCCGTTCCTCGAGCTCGCGGCCGGCTGTGCCGACGAAAATGAAGCCGGCGATGCGCTCGCCGGGGCCGCAAAAGGCCTGCCGGACCGTCTCGGAATAAGCTTGCCAGCCGGTCAGCCAGCCCGCGACATAGCCGAGCGCATGGGCGGCGAGCATCAGGTTCATGCCCGCGGCGCCGCAGGACAATTGCTGTTCCCACACCGGGATTTTGTGGTTTTCGACCGGTGCCGAGATCAGCACCACCAGCGCGGCGCCCTGGCGCGCGAACTCGTTCGCTTTTTGCTGATGGATGGGGGTCGCGCCGGGATCCTCCTTTGCGAGCGCCTCGCGAAGCAGCCGGGCGAGTTGCTCACGCTGGTCGTCGGTGACGGTGACGAAGCGCCACGGGAACAGCTTGCCATGGTCGGGCGCGCGCGCGGCGATGGTCAGGATGCGCTCCATCTCTTCGGGCGTCGGACCCGGTCCGGCCATCTCGCGCGGCTTCCCGGACCGGCGGGTTTCGAGCAGCGAGAGGAGCGAGGAGCGGTCGTTGAGCATGGCCGCTCGTCTAACCGGCGCGGGCGTGTGCAACAATCCAGCTTCACAAGCCGATTTTGGCCGCTAGGGTGCGCGCCTTCGCAAGCGCCCGTCAGCGACGCACTTGGGTGAGGAGCCGAGCCTGTGGACATGGGAATGATCATGCTTTTCGGGGCGTTTGCCGTCCTGCTTGTTCTCCTCGCGGGCGGAGCGGTGATCGCCGTCCGGCGCGATCCCGAGTTCGCGGGGCACCCGAAAGGCCTGTACGTCCTGTTCTTCGCCGAGATGTGGGAGCGTTTCTCCTACTACGGCATGCGGGCGCTGCTGATCTTCTACCTGACCCAGCACTGGCTGTTCTCCGACGAACGCTCCTCGATCATCTACGGCGCCTACACCGCGCTAGTGTATATCACGCCGGTGCTCGGCGGTTATCTCGCCGATCGCTATCTCGGCCAGCGCAAGGCGGTGCTGTTCGGCGCCGTGCTGCTGACCTTCGGCCACTTCCTGATGGCCTTCGAGGGCATGAAGGGCCTCACCGACGCGGCGGTCAAGCAGGCCGATCCGGCGATCAACATCTTCTGGCTGGCCCTGTCTTTCATCATCGTCGGCTCGGGCTTCCTGAAAGCCAATATCTCGGTGATCGTCGGCCAGCTTTATCCCCGCACAGACGTCCGCCGCGACGGCGCCTACACCATATTCTACATGGGGATTAACGCCGGCGCGGCGATCGGCACGATCATCGCCGGCTATCTCGGCCAAACCTATGGCTGGGCCTATGGCTTCGGCGCCGCCGGCTTCGGCATGCTCCTCGGCCTTTCGGTGTTTGTCTTCTTCCGGCCGCTGTTGCAGGGCCGCGGCGAGTCCAGCACTCCTGAGCGCCTCAACACACGTGTTGCGGGCATGAAATTCGAATGGCTGCTGTACCTGATCGGCGTCGCCGCCGTCGGACTGATCTGGGTTCTGATCCAGTATCAGGACCTGGTCGGCGGACTGCTCGGCGTGTTCGGCCTGCTGCTGGTTGGCTATGTCGTCTATTATGCCGTGACCAAGCTTCCGTCGGAGGACCGCGACCGCATCTTCGCGGCGATGTTCCTGATCATCGGCTCGATCCTGTTCTGGGCCTTGTTCGAGCAGGCGGGCTCGTCGATCAATCTCTACACCGACCGTTATGCGGACCGGGGCGGAGTGCCGGCGGCGATCTTCCAGTCGATCAATCCCATTTACATCATCCTGCTGGCGCCGCTGTTCGCTTATCTGTGGACGTGGCTCGGCCGCCACGGGAAGGAGCCATCGGCGCCCGCGAAGTTCGGCCTGGCGATGATCCAGCTGGGATTCGGCTTCCTGGTGCTCGTCTGGGGTGCCCAGGCAGTCGGGCTGGACGTTCCGACGCCGGTAATTTTCATCTTCCTGCTCTACCTGTTGCACACCACTGGCGAGCTGTGCCTGTCGCCGGTCGGATTGTCGGCGATGAACCGGCTCGCCCCCGCACACATGGCAAGCCTGATCATGGGCACCTGGTTCTTCGCTTCGGCGACCGGCAATTTCGCCGCCGGCCTGATCGCGGCGGCAACCGGTGCCGAGGGCCTCGAAGTCGGTGAGGTCGCCGCCACTCCGGAGATCTATCTCGACGTCTACACGACGGTCGGCTGGATCGCGGTCGGCGTTGGCGTCGGCGTCATCCTGGTCTCGCCGCTGATCAAGAAGCTGATGCACCTCGACACCCTCCGCGACACGGAGGATGAGGAGCTCGCGGGCTATAAGGGGCTGGCGGAGAACCAGGGGCCCGGCATGTTCCCGCAGCGCGAGACAAAGCCGGGGCACGAACCACTCTAGCTTTCGATGGGAACTTGATGCGCGTTGAATCAATCGGGAGCGTTATTGCCTGCGCTCTGCTGACCGCATGCGCGCTGACGCCCCCTCCACGGGCACCAGCGATCGCGATCAACGAGGACCCGTATCCGTCGACATACGAGCGCTATCCGGGCGTTCCGACGGTGATCCGCAACGCGACGATCTTCGATGGCGAGGGCGGGCGGATCGATGGCGGCAGCGTGATCCTCGCCGACGGCGTGGTCCAGGCGGTTGGCGGCGCCGAGCTAGCAGCGCCTGCCGGCTCGGTCGAGATCGACGCGTCCGGCAAGTTCGTCACCCCCGGAATCATCGACGTTCACAGCCACCTCGGCGACTATCCGTCGCCGGGCGTGCCCTCGCACGCCGACGGCAATGAGGCGACCAGTCCGTCCCGGCCCGAGGTGTGGGCCGAGCACAGCGTCTGGCCGCAGGACCCGGGCTTCAGCCGGGCGCTCGCCAACGGCGGAGTGACCGCGCTGCAAGTCTTGCCGGGCTCGGCCAATTTGTTCGGCGGCCGCTCGGTGACGTTGAAGAATGTCCCGGCGCGCACTGTCCAGGGAATGAAGTTCCCCGGCGCGCCCTACGGCCTCAAGATGGCGTGCGGGGAGAACCCGAAGCGGGTCTACGGCTCCAAGGGTAACATGCCGCAGACGCGGATGGGCAATATCGCCCTTACCCGCGCGACGTGGCTCAAGGCGCAGGCCTATAAGCGCAAGTGGGACACCTACCAGCGCAAGGGCGGCGACATGCCCGAACGCGACATCGCGATGGACACTCTGCGCGGGGTGCTGGCCGGCAAAATCCTGGTCCACAATCACTGCTATCGCGCCGACGAGATGGCGATCATGATCGATGTCGCCCGCGAGATGGGCTACCGGGTCGGTACCTTCCATCACGCCGTCGAAAGCTACAAGATCGCCGACCTGCTCGCCGCCAACGGCATCTGTTCGGCGATGTGGGCGGACTGGTACGGCTTCAAGATGGAAAGCTACGACGCGATCAACGAGAACATCCCGTTCGTCCACAACTCAGGCGCCTGCGCGATCGTCCATTCCGACGATGCCAACGGCATCCAGCGATTGAACCAGGAAGCCGCCAAGGCGCTTGCCGACGGCCGCCGCGCGCAAATCAACATCAGCGACGAGGTCGCCTGGACCTGGCTCAGCGCCAACCCGGCGCGGGCGCTTGGCATCTTCGAGAAGACCGGCAGTCTCAAGCCCGGCAAGATGGCCGACGTGGTGCTGTGGAACGCCAACCCATTCAGTGTCTACGCGCGGCCCGAGCGGGTGTGGATAGACGGCGCCCTGTTGTACGACGCCAACGACCCCAAGCGCCGCCCGGTCAGCGATTTCGAGCTCGGCCAACCCGGCGAAGGGGATGTGAAGTGATGCGCTTCGCGTTCCTTTCGTTGCTGTTTGCCGCCGCCGCACCGGCCGCGGCGCAAACCATTGCGATCACCGGCGGCATGGTCGCCACCGGCGACGGCGGCGAACCGGTCGCTGGCACGGTCGTCATCCGCAACGGCCGCATCCTCGCCGCCGGGCCCGGCGCCGCTATTCCCGCCGGCGCGACGGTGATCGACGCCACCGGCAAATGGGTCACTCCGGGGATCGTCGCGGGCTTTTCGCGGCTTGGCCTCAGCGAAGTCGACTTGAGCGGTGGCGGCAGCGACACCAGCGCTGCGAACGGCCCATTCAGCGCCGCCATCGACGTGGCGCCGGCGATCAACCCGCTGGCTTCGACGATCGCCGTCAACCGCGCCGACGGAGTGACCCGAGCAATCGTCGCGCCCGATATCGCGAAGAGCATTTTCGCCGGGCAGGGCGCGGTAATCGACACTGGCGCGGACATGGACCCGATCACCGCCGCGCGGCGCTTCCAGTTCGTCGAGATGGGCGAAACGGGCGCGGGCGCTGCGGGCGGCTCGCGGGCGTCGGCCCACGTGCTGTTCCGCAACGCGCTTCGCGAAGCGTCCGAGCTGCGCCGTTATGCAGTGCCGATCTCCTCTAGCGGGACCGACGAGCCCGACGAGCGCTCCCGGCCGGTGATCCGCGACCCCAACGAATCGCGCATCATGGGCATTGGCGCGCAGCGCAGCGAGGATGTGCTGCTGACGCGCTTCGACGCCGCGGCGCTGGTCCCGGTGCTGCAGGGGCGGCAGTATTTGCTGGTCCACGTCGAGCGGGCCAGCGACATCCTGCAGGTCTTGCGGCTCAAGCGAGAGTTTCCGGCGCTGAAGCTGGTGCTGGTCGGGGCGAGCGAGGGCTGGACAGTGGCCGACCGCATCGCCGCCGCCGGAGTCCCGGTGATCGCGTCCGCGGTTAACGATTTGCCCAGCTCGTTCGAGCAACTGGCCGCGACCCAGTCGAACGTCGGGCGGATGGCGGCGGCGGGCGTCCGGGTGTCGATCGGGACGATCAACGACAACGACACGCGCTTCCTGTTCGCCCAGCGGCAATATGCCGGCAACCTCGTCGCCCTGCGTAACGTGCCCGGAGCGACCGGGGTCAGCTGGGGCGAGGCGCTGGCGATGATCACGTCGCGGCCGGCCGAAGCGATCGGCCTCGGTGGCCAGATCGGCAGCCTGTTGCCGGGACGTCGCGGCGATGTCGTCATCTGGTCCGGCGATCCGCTCGAGGGAATGAGCGCCGCCGAGGCGGTATTCATCGACGGTGTCCAGCAGCCGCTGGAATCGCACCAGAGCAAGCTTCGCGACCGCTATCGCTATTTGCCGCGGCGCGACCTACCGGAGGCCTATCGGCATTGAGCCCGATGCTGTCTCTGGCGTTCGCAACGATGGCATTCGTCGGCACGCATTTCGCGCTTTCCCACCCGCTGCGGGCAGGAATGGTGGAACGCCTCGGCGAGCGGCGTTTCCAGATCCTTTATTCGGTGATCGCCCTCATCGCCTTCGGAGCAATGATCTGGGCGTACGGACGCGTCGGCGACCTGGCGCCGCTGTGGATCGCGGGCAGCCCGGTGTGGACCGTCGCGAGCCTGCTGATGTGGTTCGGCAGCATATTGTTCGTCGGCTCTTTCGTCGGCAATCCGGCGCTGCCCGGAGCGCGGCGGGTCCGCGGGCCGAGCGGCGTGCTGGCGATCACCCGGCATCCCATGATGTGGGGTTTTGCGATCTGGGCGATGGTCCACCTGACCGTCATCGCAACCCCCAAGGCGTTGCTGTTCGACGGCGCGATCCTGCTGCTGGCACTCGGCGGCTCGGTCGGGCAGGACCGCAAGAAGCGTAAGCTGATGGGCGAGGCGTGGCACGAGTGGAGCGCCCAAACGGCGTTTTTCCCGTTCGCCCGCGGGTTGCGATCGCCCGGGCCGTTCGCGCTTATCGGCGGGACATTGCTGTTCCTGGCCGCAACATGGCTGCACCCGATGCCGATCGCGGTCTGGCGCTGGATCGGCTGAAACTCGCGCGGTCGCACCTGCCGCGCTAAAGCCTCAGCCATGACTCGCAAATTCTTCGGCACCGACGGCATCCGCGGGGTCACCAACAGCGAACCGATGACGGCCGAAACCGCGCTGCGCGTCGGCCAGGCGGCGGGCGCGTATTTCCTGCGCGGCGATCACCGCCACCGGGTCGTGATCGGCAAGGATACCCGCCTCAGCGGCTACATGATGGAATCGGCGCTGGTCGCGGGCTTCGCAAGCGTCGGCATGGACGTCGTCCTATTGGGCCCGATGCCGACTCCGGCGGTGGCGATGCTGACCCGGTCGATGCGCGCGGACCTGGGCGTGATGATCTCCGCGTCCCACAATCCGTTCGTCGACAACGGCATCAAGCTGTTCGGGCCGGATGGCTATAAATTGAGCGACGAGGCCGAGCGGGAGATCGAGCGGCGGCTCGAAAAGGGGCCCAAGCTGGTCGCTCCCGACAGCATCGGGCGGGCCAAGCGGATCGACGACGCGCGCGGGCGCTACATCCACTTCGCCAAGTCGACCTTCCCCGAACAGCTGCGGCTAGACGGACTGAAGATCGTCGTCGATTGCGCCAACGGTGCCGCTTACCATGTCGCCCCCGAAGCGCTGTGGGAACTGGGCGCCGACGTGGTCGCGATCTGCACCCGCCCCGACGGCACCAACATCAACGACGGCTGCGGCTCGACTCATCCTCAGGCGATGCAGGCCAAGGTGATCGAGGAGCAGGCGGACATCGGTCTCGCGTTCGACGGCGACGCCGACCGGCTGCTGGTCGCGGATGAGAAGGGCCGGTTGGTCGACGGCGACCAGTTGATGGCGCTGATCGCCTTGCAGCGGCAGCGCCACGGGCTGCTGAAGGGAGGCGCGGTGGTCGCGACGGTAATGTCGAACCTCGGCCTCGAGCGGAAGCTCGCCGGGGAAGGCGTCGGACTGATCCGCACCCAGGTGGGCGACC
The DNA here is from genome assembly GCA_035512655.1 of Sphingomicrobium sp. Lineage (GTDB taxonomy): Bacteria > Pseudomonadota > Alphaproteobacteria > Sphingomonadales > Sphingomonadaceae > Sphingomicrobium. The sequence continues at coordinate 7,953 of DATKDM010000001.1, forward strand.
GCTACGTGCTCGAGACGATGCGCGCGAAAGACTGCAACGTCGGCGGCGAGCAGTCCGGCCACATCATCCTCACCGACTATTCGACCACCGGCGACGGCCTGGTCGCGGCGCTGCAGGTGCTGGCCGTGCTGGTCGAGGACGGCAATCAGGCGAGCGCGGTCCTCAACCAGTTCGAACCGGTTCCGCAGCTGCTCAAGAACGTGCGGTTCAACGGCGGCGCCCCGCTCGACAGCGACCAGGTCAAGGCGCGCATCGCCGCGGCGGAGGGCGAGCTCAAGGGCAATGGCCGATTGCTGATCCGCAAGTCGGGCACCGAGCCGCTGATCCGGGTCATGGCCGAGGCCGACGACATGGCCCTGGTCGAGCGGCTGGTCGACGACATCTGCGAAGCGGTGGCTTCTGCTTAAGACATCTCGCCTAATCCTCGTTCGTCCTGAGCGGAGGCTGAAGGCCTAGTTGAAGGGCGAACGGAGTAGGCGACGCCAGTCATGACCTCGATTCCCCGCATCCTGATCATCGCCGGTTCCGATTCGGGCGGGGGCGCGGGCATTCAGGCCGACATCAAGACGGTGACCATGCTCGGCGGCCACGCGATGACGGCGATCACAGCGATCACCGCCCAGAACACGCTCGGAGTTACCGGCGTTCACCCGGTGCCCGCCGAAATGATCCTCGCCCAGATCGACGCGGTGGTCAGCGACATCGGCGTCGATGCGGTGAAGGTCGGGATGATCGGCAGCGCGTTCGCCGCCGCGCAGGTCGCGCAGCGGCTCGAGCAATTGAAGCAGGAGCAGCCCGCGCTGCCGATCGTGTTCGACCCGGTGATGGTCGCGACCAGCGGCGCCGCGCTCGCCGACGAGGCAACGATTGCTGCGTTCGGCGATTTGATGGACGTCGCCACCATCGCCACTCCCAACATTCCCGAGCTCAAGCGCCTGACGTCGGAGGAAGACCCGGTCGCGGCCGCGCTCCACCTCGTCTCCGACCACGGCTGTGCGGTGCTGATCAAGGGCGGTCATGAAGAAGGCGACGCGCTCGCCGATGCACTCATCGAGACCGACAACATGACCAGCTGGCAGGGCCAGCGGATCGACACCGCCAGTACCCACGGCACTGGCTGCACATTGGCGAGCGCGATTGCGTTGTTCCTGGCCGAGGGAGCGTCGCTGGCGGACGCCGTGACTCGCAGCCGCGAGTTCGTTCGGGTCGCGTTGCGTGAGGCGCCGGGGCTCGGCGGCGGCGCCGGGCCGATCGGGCAGGGCAAAGTGCGGCTCGATGTCGGCGCAGGGCCGCGGCTCAACCAGGTGACGCTGACGGTCACCGATTTCGCCAAAGCGGTGGAATTCTATCAGCGGCTGGGGTTGAAGCAGATCGTGCACAGCGTCGAAAACGGCTACGCCCGCTTCGAGACGGCCGGCGGCGCGACCCTGTCGATCCAGTGCGACCCCGAGGAGAAAATCTCGGCGACCACCGCAATCTATCTCGAGTGCGACGATCTCGACGAGCGGGTCGAGAAGCTCGCGCGCAGCGGCATTCCGTTCGAGCACGGGCCGCGCAACCAGCCGTGGATGTGGCGCGAGGCGCGGCTGCGCGACCCCGACGGCAACATCATCTTCCTCTACAAAGCCGGCGAGGCGCGCCGCTTCCCGCCGTGGCGGTTGGAGAGTTGATTTGTGCTCCTGCGCAGGCAGGAGCCCAGTTTTCTGTTGATAGCCTGGTGAAGCTCACTGGACCCCTGCCTTCGCAGGGGTACAAAGAAGCCATGGGCCGCCCCTGCTTCAAGCTCGAGATCGGTTACCCGGAGCCGCTGGCCGGGGTCGACGAGGCGGGCTGCGCGCCGCTGGCCGGGCCGGTCGTCGCTGCGGCCGTGATCCTCGACCGCAAATGCTTCCCGCGCGGGATCGACGATTCGAAGAATTTGCCGCTCGAGAAACGCGAGGCGCTCTACGCCAAGCTGGTCAAGTGCGCGGCGTGGGGCGTCGGGGTCGCTTCGGTTGAGGAAATCGACTCGATCAACATCTATTGGGCGCGGATGCTGGCGATGACCCGCGCGGTCGAGGCGCTCGGGATCGAGCCGGCCTGGGTGCTGGTCGATGGCAACGCCTGCCCGAAGTGGCAGCGGCCATCGAAGGCGATTGTCGCCGGCGATGCGCGCTGCCGGTCGATCGCCGCCGCTTCGATCGTCGCCAAGGTCACCCGCGACCGGATGATGGCCGAGCGGGCGCGCGACTATCCGGGCTACGGTTGGGAAACGAATCGCGGCTATGGGACGCCCGAGCATTTTCGCGGCCTCGAGGCGCTGGGAGTAACGCCGCTGCACCGCCGAAGCTTCGCGCCGGTCCGCGAAATCATGGCCCGGCATTCCCAGCCCGAGCTTCGATTGCAGGAATACGCGCCGGCGAGTCCTTTGAGTCACACTACCAGCAGTTGAGGTTGCTGGCCGCCGTCAAACGCAAGATGTTGTGTCGGGTGCGTTACGATCCATTCGGCCTCCGCCCCGAATCGGGACCGCCGTTAACCCTTGCGCGCTTGACCGCGAGTCCCAGCTGACTCACCCTTTGCGGCCAACAGGGGGCGGCAACAGATATGAACCTCATCACTCCGGTCGGGGGAGAGCAGGGCCGCTTGCGGCCCGCGGCCAGACCCAGGGCCAAGGACCTGCCGCTCGACAGCATCATCGAGGGCGACTGTATCGACGCCATGGCGCGTCTCCCCGACAAATCGATCGACATGATCTTCGCCGACCCGCCGTACAATCTGCAGCTGGGCGGCGACCTGTTCCGGCCCGAGGGGAGCCGGGTCGATGCCGTCGACGACGATTGGGACAAATTCGACAGCCTTGCCGTCTACGACGATTTCACTCGCGGCTGGCTCGCCGAGGCGCGGCGGATCCTCAAGGACGACGGCTCGATCTGGGTGATCGGCAGCTATCACAACATCTTCCGGGTCGGCGCGCTGCTCCAGGACGCGGAGTTCTGGATCCTCAACGACATCGTGTGGCGCAAGTCGAACCCGATGCCGAACTTCCGTGGCACGCGCTTCACCAACGCCCACGAGACGCTGATCTGGTGCGCCAAGGACGAAAAGGCGCGCTACACCTTTAACTATCGCGCGATGAAGGCGCTCAACGACGATTTGCAGATGCGATCCGACTGGGTGCTGCCGATCTGCGGCGGCCCCGAGCGGGTCAAGGATTGCGACGGCCACAAGGCCCACCCGACGCAAAAGCCCGAGGCCTTGCTTTACCGGATCCTGCTCGCCTGCACCAAGCCCGGCGACGTCGTGCTCGACCCTTTTTTCGGCAGCGGCACGACCGGCGCAGTGGCAACGCGGCTCGGCCGGCGCTGGATCGGCATCGAGCGCGAGGCTGGTTATGTCCGCGTGGCACAAGAACGCATCGCCTCGACGCTGCCGCTCGACGAGAGCGCGATGACCGGCATGGCCGACAAGCGCGCCGCGCCGCGGGTCGCGTTCGGCCAATTGGTCGAAACTCTCATGGTCGAGCCGGGGACGATGCTGACTGACGCCAAGCGGCGCTGGCAGGCCAAGGTGCGCGCCGACGGGTCGGTCAAGTCCGGCAGCCATTGCGGCTCCATCCACCAGGTCGGCGCGGCGCTGATGGGCGCGCCGTCGTGCAACGGCTGGAGCTTCTGGCACGTCGAGGCGAGCGGCAAGCTCGAGCCGATTGACGCATTGCGTCAGCGCCATCTCTCCGCTTCATAGCGGGAGATATGCGCACCCTCATCCGCCCGACCGCTTTCGTCGATTCGCCGTTCGGGCACGATGGCCAGGTCGCGCGGCTGGCGGGCGGGCTCAATTGGTTCGCGGCCGTCGAACTGCTGACCGTGGAAGGGACCCGTCGCGTTTCAGCCGAGCTGGTCCCGGTCGAGCAGGTCGAGCAGCGCCTCGACGAGCAGACCCGGGCGCAGTGGCAGGCTCTGACCGTCGAGCGGCCTCCGCTGCAGCTTGGCGAGCGCACGATCCGGCTCGACCAGCCGCAAGTCATGGGCGTGCTCAACGTGACCCCCGACAGCTTTTCGGACGGCGGCCGTTTCGCCGACGCCGAATCCGCGGCCGCCGCGGGCGCCGACATGGCCGCGGACGGGGCCGCGATCATCGACGTCGGTGGCGAATCGACTCGGCCGGGCGCCAAGCCGCTGTGGGCGGGCGACGAGGCGAAGCGAGTAGAGCCGGTGATCCGCCAGCTCGCCGGGGGCGGCGTGGCGGTATCTATCGACACGCGCCAGACCGACGTGATGACCGCGGCGCTCGCGGCGGGCGCGCGGCTGGTCAACGACGTATCGGCGCTGACCTATGATCCGCGCTCGGCTGAAATGGTCGCCGCGGCCGGGGTGCCGGTCGTCCTGATGCACCACCAGGGCAGCCCCGAGACCATGCAGGAATCGCCGCGCTACGACGACGTGCTGGTCGAGGTTTTTCTATGGCTCGAGGAGCGCATCGCGGCGGCCACGGCGGCGGGCATCGCGAAGTCGAACATCCTCGTCGACCCCGGCTTCGGCTTCGGCAAAACCGTCGCCCACAATCTCGAGCTGATGAACGGGCTCGCGCTGTTCCATACCCTCGGCTGCCCGATCGTCCTGGGCGCGAGCCGCAAGCGGACGATCGGCGCTTTGTCGAACGAGGCGCCGGCCGACAAGCGCCTCGGCGGAAGCATTGCCTTCGCCTTGAAAGCCGCCGAGCAGGGCGTGCAGATCGTCCGCGCCCACGACGTGCTCGAAACCGTGCAGGCGCTCAGGGTGTGGCGCGGGCTTCGCGACCAGGCGCTGACTCCGCGGGTTTGAAGACCACCACCATCGGCCCCAAGTCCACGGTTATGTCGCGGCGGTGGTTGGCCGGATCCCACAACGCGCTGACGGCGCCGTCGAAGAACAACGCATTCCGTGCTTTGATCTCGTCGCGGAAAAAGCGCGCGAACTTGCCCAGCGACACGGCGTCCTCGCTGATGACGAAGCGCGGCTTGCCGTCGGGCGCGATGCCGACGCCGTTGCGGATGTGGCGCGAGCTGCCGTCATGGTCGAAGGCGGGGTGAAGCTTGCCATCGATTACCAGCATCGGCCCCGATTGCGTGGCGAGGCGGATGTCGGGCGCGGGCTTCCAGTCGGCGCTGGTGACGACCTCGGCACGGCCGTCGCTGCGCACCTGGAAGACTCCGTTGGGCATCAGGTGGAAGTTGCCGCCGCCGGTCCGCCGGTTGATCGCCCGGACCTGCCGGCCGTCGACGATCGCGAGCCCGATCGGGCGGCCGTCCTCGCCGTACATTCCGGCGTTCATCGCGAATGCAACCTGCGATGCCCGCTCGCCGAGGCTCGATTCGAGGTCGGCGAGCGTTCGAACCGGAGTCTGGTCGCGCGCCGCCGCGACCAGCTCGATGCGCCCACTTCCCGCGTCGCAAACGGTGAAGCGGTCGCCTTCGAACTGCTGCTGCGTGCAGGGGCCTGTCGGCTGGGCAGGGGCCGGCGAAGACTTTGAATCGGCATCGCCGCAGGCGACGAGGAGGAGCAGCAAGGGCGGCAGCGCGCTTCGCATGTACGCGAAGCTAGCGGCTCAGGCGGCGGTGTCGATCCCGAGCTCGCCGAGCTTGCGGTAGAGCGTCGAGCGGCCGATGCCGAGCCGCCGGGCGACCTCGGTCATGCGGCCGCGGTAATGGCCGATCGCGAGGCGGATAATGTCGGCCTCGATCTCTTCCAGTGGCCGCAGGTGACCGTCGTTGCGGTAGAGCGTGACCGACGGGGCGCCGGCGATCGCTTCGTCGCTCTTCGATTGGGTGATCTCCGGCGCGAAATCGTTCTGCCGGCCGCTGAACCGCGACTGGATCGCGATATGCGGGAAATCCTCGGCGGTGAGCGAGTTTTGCTCGCATTGCAGCCCGGCGCGGAACAGCACTCCGGCCAGCTGGCGGACGTTGCCCGGCCAGCCGTAGCGCATCAACACCGCAAGCGCGTCGTTGCCGATCGACAGCGGGCGCAATTTGGCCTGTTCGGCGAACCGGGCGAGCAAGTGGCGGGCAAGCGCGGGAATGTCGCCGCTGCGGTCGCGCAACGCCGGCAGAGTGACGACGGTCGTGCCGATCCGCTCGGCAAGGCCTGAGTCGAAGTCGGCGGGCAAGGGCCGGCTCGCCGTGGCGATCACCCGAATGTCGACCGAATTGCTGCCGTTGCAGCCGACCGGCCGGACTTCGCCGGTGGCGAGCACGCGATCGAGCAGCTGCTGGGTTTCGGCCGGAAGGGCGGCGATTTCGTCGAGCAGCAGAGTGCCGCCGTTGGCCTCGACGATCCTGCCCGTCTTGGCGGCGAAGGCGCCCGGGAACGCGCCTTTCTCGTGGCCGAACAATTCGCTGTCGATGATGTTCGCGGCGATCGCCTTGCAATCGACGGTGACCAGCGGCCCGCGGGCGCGCAGGCTGGCCGCGTGAATTGCCCGCGCGAAGGTTTCCTTGCCGGTGCCCGGTTCGCCGACGATCAGGATCGGCAGCCGGTTCCTCGCCGCCTTGGCCGCGACGGCCAGAGTCGCGCGAAAATCGGGCGCCGCTCCGACCAGCTGCTCGAGCGACAGCTCTGGAGCGAGCTTCTCGGTTACCGGAGCGAGTTCGCCCGCGGCCCGGCGCCGGTCGGAATTGGCCGCCAGCGCCTCGAGCAGCCGTTCCTGGACCATCGGGCGGCTGAGGAAGTCGGTTGCGCCGGCGCGCATCGCCTCGACTGCAACGGGGACCGATTCGCCATCGGCGATGACGATGATCGGCAATTGCTCGCGGCACGCACGCAGCAAGGCGATGAGCTCAGGCCCGGTTTCCCCGTTCCAGCTGCCGAGGAGCGCCGCCTGGACCTCGCGGCCGTGCGGGCCCTGGAGCAATCCCACCGCGGTTTCCCCACAAGCGGCGCCGACGACGCTCCAGCCGGCGCGGCCGGCGATCGCCGACACCAGCCGCCGTTCGTCGGCATCGGCGTCCAGCAGCAATAGCGACCGCTTGCGGGCCTCGCTGATTCGTTCGGCCTTCATGGCAATGGTGTAACCTGCGAGGAGTAAAGGGGCGCTTAAGGGCTTGGGTGCGGCGGTCGGGCTTGATATGGCCCGGCCGATCACGTCGAACCCTTCATGCTGGGGAACAGAATGGCCGAGGAAGAGCCGATCCTGACCGATCCGCCGACCCAGGACGTCGCGGTGCACGTCCGCGATTACACGAATTTCGTCCAACTCCTGAAATGGGGCGCGATCTTTTCGTTCATCACCGCGCTCATCGTCATGATGATCATTAGCTGAGCTGCACTTCGAGCCGATGACATCCCGCCGCCAATGAAAATCGCGATCCTCAAGGAGACCGCGCCCGGCGAGACTCGCTGTGCAGCGATTCCGGAAACGGTGAAGAAATTCACGGCGCTCGGGGCCAATGTCGCGGTCGAGCGCGGTGCAGGCGAAGAGGCGCTGGTTTCCGATTCGGATTATGAGGCGGCGGGAGCGGTCTTCGGGTCGCGCGCGGACGTGCTCAAGGCGGCCGGCGCGATCCTGTGCGTGACCGGCCCCGATCCCGCCTCGCTTGCCGGTGCGGGCAAAGGCGCGCTGCTGGTCGGCGGATTGGATCCGGAGCGCCGGCGGGACTGGATCGAGGCTTACTCCGCCGCCGGGCTCGAAGCGCTGGCGATGGAGTGGATGCCGCGCATTTCCCGCGCCCAGTCGATGGATATCCTGTCGTCGCAATCGAATCTCGCCGGCTACAAGGCGGTGATCGAGGCCGCATCCGAATTTGGCCGCGCCTTTCCGATGATGATGACCGCGGCCGGGACGATCAGCCCCACCAAACTGTTCGTGATGGGGGTCGGGGTGGCCGGCCTCCAGGCGATCGCCACGGCCCGGCGGATGGGCGCCCAGGTCAGCGCCACCGACGTGCGCTCGGCGACCCGCGAGCAAATCCTGTCCTTGGGCGCCAAGCCGATCTTCGTCGAGAATGTCGCCGGCATCGAAGGGGAGGGCGCGGGCGGCTATGCCACGGAAATGTCTCCCGAATATCAAAAGGCGCAAGCCGAGCTGGTGTCCAGTCACATCGCCAAGCAGGACATCGTCGTCACCACTGCTTTGATCCCCGGAAAGCCCGCGCCGCGGCTGATCAGCGACGAGCAGCTGGCGACAATGCGGCCGGGGAGCATCGTCGTCGATCTGGCAGCCGAGGCGGGCGGCAATGTCGAGGGCTGCGTCGCCGGCGAGCGGGTGCGGCGTCATGACGTCACGATCATCGGCGCGGCCAATTTCGCCCGGAGCCTGCCGGCCGACGCCTCGGCGCTGTTCGCGCGCAATCTCTACAACTTCCTCAGCGCGTTCTGGGACAAGGAGGCCGGCGGGCCGGTCCTTCCGGACGACGACGAGCTGGTCAAAGGCATCCGCCTGACCCGCGGCGGCAAGATCGTCCACGAGCGGCTGGGCTAGGCCGACGCGTCGTCCGGCAGCCGGCAGAGGTCGACCCAGCGGCTACCGACCAGCTCGAACAGGCGGTCGGGTGTTACTCGCACCGACGTGTTGAGCGAGCCCGCCGCCGGGTAGACCGTGTCGAACGGCTGAAGGCTGATGTCGAGATAGACTGGAAGCGGCGTCGCCAGGCCGAACGGGCAGACGCCGCCGACCGCGTGGCCGGTCACGATCAGCGTCTCCTCGAACCCGAGCATCCGCGGCCGGGCGCCGAATTCCGCCTTGCATTTGCGGTTGTCGAGCCGCGCGTCGCCGCGCGCGACCACCAGGAACTCCGCGTCGCCGGCGCGCAACGCGAGGGTCTTGGCGATCAGCGCCGGCTCGACCCCCAGGGCCTGCGCAGCGGTGGCGACCGTGGCGGTGCTGTGCTCGACGACAATGAGCTCAAGGTCGGGCGCATGTTCGGCAAGCCAGCGGCGGACCGAGTCGAAACTCATGTGCTCAATCGCCGACGAGGTGAAGCAACAGCTGGCGCGGCGGGGGCTCGCGGCGGTGCTCGAACAGAAAGATGCCCTGCCAAGTGCCAAGCAGCATCCTTCCGGCCTGGACCGGAATGGAAAGCTGCGTTTGGGTGAGGGCGGCGCGCAGATGCGCCGGCATGTCGTCCGTCCCTTCGTCGGAGTGTTCGTAAGTCGTCGGATTCTCTGGCGCGATGCGGGCGAAATCTGCCTCGAGGTCGCGGCGGGCAGCCGGCGCTGCATTCTCCTGGATCAACAAAGATGCGGAGGTATGTCGGCAGAACAGGGTGAGCAGGCCGTCGCGGATGTCGGATGCGTCGACCCGGCGTGCGACCTCGTCAGTGATGTCGTGCAGACCCGGGCGCGGCGCACTTGCGTCGATGGTAAAGAATTGCTGGCGAAGCATGGCTCGGCGCTATTGCAGCCGCGTTTCGCTTACCAGCCCTTGCGAATCGCTCCATCCGGGGCGGCGCGATTCGGCCCGATTCGGGCTGGGAGGAGGGTCCGTCGAACCCGCATCCTTGGCCGCGCGGGCGGCTCGAACTATTCGTCGGAATCGATGGCATGCAAAAAGCGCCCGCGAACCCGCGGGCGCCTGCTAGGCGTCTGAAATAGCATTAGAATCGGGTCGGCTGAAGCCGACCGACGTGCTTAGCCGGCGCTACCCGCGTTGCTCTTGCCGCTGCCGAGTAGCCAGTTCCAGAAACTCCACATCGAAACATCCCCTGTAATCGCACTGCGAATCTGCAGTTGAGGGGATGTTAACCTTAATCGATATGGTTAGCAATCGATTAACCCTTTTAGGCGACACTCCTTTTTTGGACTGTCGACATTCGTTTGGAGAGGCTTTCGAGGCTCATCGGACGGCCAATGATGTAGCCCTGGGCGACGTCGCACTTCATTTCGATCAGCGCTTCGAGCGTATCCTGCTGTTCGACCCCTTCGGCGACAACTTTACGGCCCAGCGAGTGGGCGAGGGCGATCGTCGACTGCACCATCACCCGGTCGCTTCGGTTGTCGATCATGGCCTTGACGAAGCTCTGGTCGATTTTGATCTCCCCGGCCGGGATCTTCTTGAGGTAATCGAGGGTCGAAAGGCCGGTTCCGTAATCGTCGATTGAGATGTTGACCCCAAGCTCGCGCAGCCTCGCCAGCATTTCGACTGCCTCGCCGCTGCTGACGAGCGCGGCGGTTTCGGTCAGTTCCAGAGTCAATTGGCGTGCATTGAGCCCATGGCGGGCAAGCAGCGCCGACAGGCGAAGCGTGAAATTTCGGTCGGTGAGCAGCCGGGCCGAAAGGTTGACGGCGATGTTGAAATCCAACCCTTTTCGATTCATCGACGCGCCGGCGGCGACCGCCCGGTCGAGAACGAAGTCGGTCAGCTTGCCGATGCGGTCGTGCTGCTCGGCGGCGGCGACGAACTCGGTCGCGGCGATCGGGCCTTTTTCCGGGTGGGTCCAGCGGGCGAGCGCTTCGGCGCCGATGATCTGGCGCGAGGCGAGGTCGAGCTTGGGCTGGTATGCGACCCAAACTTCACCCTTGTCGATGGCTGAGTCGAGCTGGCTCAGGATGGACAGCTTCCACGACGCGTCCTGAAGGCTGTCGGGATCATGGAATTTCCACTTGAGGCCGTCGTGAGCCGCCTGTTCGGCCGCCACCAGCGCGCTGCCAAGTCGATTACCGAGCGAACGGTTGCTTCCGATCTCGACCCCGAAGCTGATGGCAAGATCGATCGCGAGGCCGCCGACGCTGACCGGATTGCGAAACAGCGAGTAGAGCGCATCGATGTGATTGCCGAACGGGACCCGCGGCTCTTCGAACCAGGCGAGGATGCCGCCGTCGCCATGATAGAATATGCGGTCGCTCGAGCCAACGGACAGGCGGCTCACGATCTGTTGGATGAATTGGCGCTCACGCTCGCCGGGGAGTGTGGCGACGATTTCCGAATAATTGAGGATGCGGGCGACGATCAGAGCCTGGCTGCGCCCGAGCTTATTCGCTCGAAGCGCATTGAGGTTTGGAAGTTCCGACACCGAATTGATCAGGCCCCGAACGCGGGCACCGCGCCACGCCAACGTCGAGCCGGTCGTGACAATCACGAACAGCGCAGGAACGATATCGATATAAATCAGGCGAGCCTCGAGCGGCGCCGGACCCAGTAGCAGGAATACGCCTGTCCCCGCGAAAATGACGTTTTGGTGGATTCCCTTCGTCCGCAATGTTGCAACTGCGGCAGCAGTCAGTGCGAGGAGGAAAGCCGGGATCCAGCCGAGGTTGATGGGCGTGCCAGCCTTGAGCGTTTCCGCGCCCGCAATGTGGACATAAGCGCCGCCCATCTTTCCAGTTCCGGGGATGAAATACTGATCACCGATGACTTCCGAATTAGTGCCGATGACGACGTCCTTGCCTTGGATCCGCCCAGCCGAAAGCTTGTTGTGGAATATGGTCGCCGCCGACATCGTTGGGATCGTCGTCAAGTCGAGCGAATAATCCGGTTTGAACACTTCGCGGCTGAGCTCACGACGATTTGCCAGGCTGGCCGCGAAGGACGGGATCAACCCACCCCGAACGACACCCGCGTAGGGGATGTGCCAAACAGCATTCTGGTAATTGTAGTTCACGGCAATCGATGCGAGCTGCGCATGCCGGCTGAACAATTCGAGCGGGGTCGAGGCAGGTTGAAATGCCCCGTCGGGACCCGACTCGCCGCGCGCTGCAAGGACAGTGCGACCGGATTGAGCGAGCGAGCGAGCAAGCAACTTGTCTTCGAAGTCATCGCTGCGTGTTTCGAACAGCACGTCGAAGTAGATTCGCTTTGCGCCAGCCGCTGTAAGCTTGTCCGTCAGCTCGGCGTGATAACGGCGCGGCCAGGGCCACCGGCCGATCTCGTGCAACGTCTGATCATCGATCGTGACGAGGACGATTTCGCCGCTGGCCTTGTGGGGATGGAGGCTGTTGCGGGCGGCGCGCAGCATGTCCTCGGGCAATTCGCCGAGGCGGATGAGCCCGAAGATCAGTCCCGCGATCGCGACCCATAGCAGCAGCTTCGACCGCGAAGGCTCGGACTTCTGTTTCTTTCGCGAAGGCACCGAGCGCCTGTCCTTCCATCCTGTCGACTGCTGCTGTGCCGAGAAGAGGTTAACAAACAGGAAACCGAATTCCGTTAACTGCCGCGATCGCCACCTTTCTTGCCTCTCGACAGCGCGATTCCGAGCCGCCACAACCCGCCGTCCGAGAGGGGCCGAAATTGACGCTGGGATTTCGAGTTTTTGTGGCAGCGGTGGCCTTATCGCTGGGCTCTGGCGGCTGCCATGCCGCAAGTCCGGTGAATGCGGCGGCCCAGTCGAACATCGATGCCCTCGAGGCGACTTATTTCAATATACTCGAGCTCGAAAAATGCGTCGATCGAGCTCCGGACGCGGCCGATCCGGAGCTGCTCGAGCAACGAGGCCGGACCTCCGGCTTGATCCAGGCGGCGCAGTCACAGGGCCTGGAAGCCCACCTCGAGCGGGCGGCCGCCAAGTGGCGGCACATCGATACGCTCGCCGACAAGATTTGCTACTTCCAGATGAACGACTTTAAGGACAGTTCGGCCCGGCTGCTGCGAAGGGCGAACGATCGGTTTCAGTTGGCCATTTCCCGCTTTTGAGGACTGCTATGGACTTCATTTCGATCCTGTCGATCTTCGTGCTTGCCTGCTTCGTCGGCTATTTCGTCGTCTGGTCGGTGACTCCGGCGTTGCACACGCCGCTGATGAGCGTGACCAACGCGATTTCGTCGGTGATCATCGTCGGGGCGCTGATCGCCGCGGCCGCGGCCGGCAGCGCGACGGCCAAATGGCTCGGCCTCGTCGCGGTCGCGCTTGCATCGGTGAATATCTTCGGCGGCTTCGCGGTCACCGCGCGGATGCTGGCGATGTACCGGAAGCGGGAGCGCTAGGCTCGTGAGCGAACTGCACGTGCCCGCCTGGGTCCTGCTCGCCTATCTCGTCGCCGGCGTCTGCTTCATTCTCGCGCTGCGCGGGCTGTCGAGCCCCGAAACCAGCCGCCGCGGCAATCGCCTCGGCATGATCGGCATGGCGATCGCGGTCGCGACGACGCTCGCCATCCACGACATCGCTTCGATCGCCGAGATCGCCGTCGCGATCGCGATCGGTGGAACCATCGGCCTTGTCATTGCCCGCAAGATCCAGATGACGGCAATGCCGCAGCTGGTCGCGGCATTCCACAGCCTGGTCGGGATGGCGGCGGTGCTGGTTGGAGCGGCGGCCTTCCTCAATCCCGAGGCTTTCGGCATCGTCGATGCCGCCGGAGCGATCCTGCAGGTCAGCCGCGTCGAAATGGGTCTCGGGGTGGCGATCGGCGCGATCACCTTCTCGGGCAGCGTCATCGCCTTCCTCAAACTGAACGGCAACATGTCGGGCGCGCCGATCCTGCTGCCCGGCCGCCATGTGATCAATCTCGCTACCTTGGCCGCGATCATCGGGCTGATCGCTTACTTCACCCAGGACGAGAGCCCGTGGATCTTCTGGACCCTGACCGGGCTCGCCTTCGCCATCGGCTTCCTGCTGATCATCCCGATCGGCGGCGCCGACATGCCGGTCGTGATCTCGATGCTCAACAGCTACTCGGGCTGGTCGGCTGCCGCGATGGGCTTCACGCTGCACAACAGCGCGATGATCATCACTGGCGCTTTGGTCGGAAGCTCGGGCGCGATCCTGTCGTACATCATGTGCCGGGCGATGAACCGCAGCTTCATTTCGGTCATCGCCGGTGGCTTCGGCGCGGTGGCGAGCAGCGGCGACGCGGCAGCAATCGACCGTCCCTATAAGCGCGGCTCGGCCGAGGACGCGGCGTTCCTTCTCAAGCAGGCCGAGCAGGTGATCATCGTCCCCGGTTACGGGATGGCGGTTTCGCAAGCCCAGCATACGCTGCGCGAGATGGCCGACCTGCTCAAGGAGCAGGGAGTGCGGGTCAAATATGCGATCCACCCGGTTGCGGGGCGCATGCCGGGGCACATGAACGTGCTGCTGGCCGAGGCCAACGTGCCGTACGACGAGGTGTTCGAATTGGAGGACGTCAACAGCGAGTTCGCCCAGACCGACGTCGCCTTCGTGATCGGCGCCAACGACGTCACCAACCCGGCCGCCAAGACCGACAAGAGCTCGCCGATCTACGGCATGCCGGTGCTCGACGTCGAAAAGGCGCGAACCGTGCTGTTCGTCAAACGGTCGATGGGCGGTGTCGGCTATGCCGGCGTCGACAATGAATTATTTTACCGCGACAACACGATGATGCTGCTCGCCGACGCCAAGAAGATGGTAGAGGAGATCGTGAAGAATCTCGGCTGATTCGGGAACAGCCGGCCGCATTGCATCTGGGTTAAAGCCCCCAGCCGGTCGCCGGTTGTCGGGCGTCGGGAAAGGGGCAGCAGAGTGCGCAAGCTGGGTATCATCGGCGGGACGAGCTGGTCTTCGACCGCGCTCTACTACGAGCATATCAACCGCGGCATCGCGCAGCGGCTCGGGGCGCTGCACAGCGCCCGCCTGGGCATTGAAAGCCTCGACCTCGCGCCGATCGCGAAAATGGAGCTGTCGGACGACTGGGACGGCGTCGCCGGTGTTCTGATCGATGCCGCGAAGAGACTCAAGTTGTCCGGGGCCGACGGCCTGCTGCTCGCCTCGAACACGTCGCACAAGGTCTACGACCGGGTTGCCGCCGCGGTACGCCGGCCGATCCTGCATATCGCCGAGCCGACCGCCGAGCGGCTGGTTGCCGACGGCCTGACGCGAGTGGCGCTGCTCGGCACGCGCTTCACCATGACCGAGGGCCACATCCGCGAACGGCTCGAGGCGCGCGGCATTGCCCTCGCGCCGATCCGGCCCGAGTGGGTCCGCGAGGTCGACCGGATCATCTTCGACGAGCTCGCCGCCGGCCGGGTGGTGCGCGACAGCCAGCGCAAATTGAAGACCCTGATCACCGAGCTTGCCAAGCAGAAAGTTCAGGCGGTGGTGCTCGGCTGCACCGAGCTGGTGCTCGCCGTCGACGTGCGCGCCAACGTGCTTCCCGTCTACGACACCACCGCGATCCACGCCCGCGCCGCGGTCGACTGGATGCTCGACGACGAGGAGCAGGCGCGAGCGGCGGCCTAATCCCCCCCGTCCCGGGGAGGAGACACGCTCGCAATGGCGGCTCGGTAGTCCTAAATCCCCCACATGGACCGCACCCCCGCCGATCGGCCCGACCATCCGCAAGCGGCGGACCGCTTCAACGAGGATCAGGCCACCTACGCCGTCAAGGGCATTGGCGCGCCGGACCTCGAGGCCGGCGTCGCGGCGATCCGCAATGTGTTGAAGACGCTGCCGGCGCGGCCGGGGGTGTATCGCATGCAGGATGCGCGCGGGGACGTGCTGTATGTCGGCAAGGCGCGGACGCTCAAATCGCGGGTGAACAGCTACACCCAGGTCGCCAAAATGCCGAGGCGGCTGCAGCGAATGGTGTCGCAGACCCGCTCGATGACTATCGTCACGACCCGCACCGAGGCCGAAGCGCTGCTGCTCGAGGCGCAGCTGATCAAGCGCTTCCGGCCGCCGTACAATGTCCTTTTGCGCGACGACAAAAGCTTCCCATTCATCCTGCTGCGCGAGGATCATCCGTTCCCGCGGGTCCAGAAGCATCGCGGCGCGCGCAGCATCAAGCGCGGCCAATATTACGGGCCGTTCGCAAGCGCCGGCTCGGTCACTCGAACGCTTAACGCGCTTCAGAAGCTATTCCTTTTAAGAAGCTGTTCCGACAGCTTTTTCGCGAACCGATCGCGGCCTTGTCTGCTCTATCAGATCCGCCGCTGCTCGGCGCCGTGCGTCGGCCGGATCGAGGAGGCCGCCTATGCCGAGCTGGTCGTTGACGCGAAGGCGTTCCTGGCCGGCAAGTCGACCGGCGTCCAGGCGCGGCTGGGCAAGTTGATGGCCGAGGCCGCCGAGGCGCAGGATTACGAGCTCGCCGCCGTCTATCGCGACCGGCTGCGCGCCTTGACCTACATCCAGGGCAGCCAGACGGTTCATGCCGAGAGCCTGGGCGACGGCGACATCTTCGCGCTCGCCTGCAAGGGCGGGGCGATGTGCATCCAGGCGTTCTTCATCCGCGGCGGCCAGAATTGGGGCCACCGCGCCTTTTTCCCGGCGCACACCAACGACGTGCCCGAAGCCGAAGTGCTGTCGAGCTTCCTCGTCCAGTTTTACGAGGACATGCCTCCGCCGCGCCGGATCCTGGTCGACCGCGACCTCGCCGATCGGGACCTGCTCGAGGAGGCTTTGTGCGAGCGCGCCGGCCGCAAGGTCTCCATAGACCAGCCGCGCCGCGGCCCCCGCGCCAAGCTGATCGAGCAGGCGCGCCGCAACGCCGAGGAGGCCCTCGAGCGACGGATGGCCGAATCCGCGTCGCAAACCAAGGTGCTGCGCGAGCTCGCCGACACGTTCGAGCTGCCCGACGTGCCCAAGCGCATCGAGGTTTACGACAACAGCCACATCATGGGCGCCAGCCCGACCGGGGCGATGATCGTCGCCGGGCCCGAAGGCTTCCGCAAGAACAGCTACCGCAAGTTCAACATCAAGAGCGGCGTCACGCCCGGCGACGACTTCGGCATGATGCGCGAGGTGCTCGAGCGCCGCTTTGCCCGGCTCGAGAAAGAGGACCCCGACCGGGCGAGCGGCGAATGGCCCGACTTGTTGCTCATCGACGGCGGCAAGGGCCAGTTGTCAGCGGCCTGCGAGATGATGGAGAATGCCGGGGTCCACGACATACCGGTGATCGCCGTCTCCAAGGGGCCGGACCGCAACGCCGGGCGCGAGACGTTCCACTTGCCCGGCGGGCGCGAGCTGACCTTGCCGCCGAATTCGGCTTTGTTGTTTTACTTGCAGCGGCTGCGCGACGAGGCGCACCGCTTCGCCATCGGCACGCATCGGGCGAAGCGGGCGAAGAGCCTGACCACGTCAACGCTGGACGAGGTCCCCGGCATCGGCCCTAACCGCAAGCGCGCGCTGCTCATGCACTTCGGCACGGCGCGCGCGGTCAAGGGCGCGGCGCTCGACGATCTGGAACGCGCCCCTGGGATCAGCAAAGCGATGGCGCGCCAGCTCTATGATTATTTCCATCCACGCGGATGAGGATCGAGGCTCCGGCAATCGTCTGCGCTCTCCGCGCTCACGGCGAGCATGGCGCGGTGGTGCGGCTGATGACCGCCGAGCACGGTTTGCAGGCCGCCTATGTCCGCGGCGCTCGCGACCGGCGCATGCGGCCGGTGCTGATCGCCGGAAACCAGGTCTCGGCGGTGCTGAGCGCGCGCACCGACAGCCAATTGCCGCAGGCGACGGTCGAGCTGACCCACAGCCGGGCGCCGCTGCTGGCTGAGCCGCTGCCGGCGGCGGCGATCGAATGGGCGACGGCGCTGACCGCGACCGTGCTTCCCGAAGCCCAGCCCTATCCACGGCTCTATTCGGCGCTCGATGCGCTGCTGGCGGCGATCGAGGCAGCGCCGTCGGCCAGCGGTTGGGGTGCCGCGCTGGTCCGCTATGAGCTGCTGCTGCTCGCCGAGCTCGGCTTCGGCCTCGACCTGGAGAGCTGCGCGGTCAGCGGATCGAGCGACGATCTGGTCGCGGTCAGCCCCCGGTCCGGCCGGGCCGTCGGCGGCGCCGCGGCGGAGCCTTTTGCCGGCAAACTGCTGCCGTTGCCGCGCTTTGTCCGTGAAGGCGGGCAGGCGAACTGGATCGATATCGCTCACGGCCTCGATCTTACCGGCCACTTCCTGATGCGCGACCTGTTGACGCAAAAATCGGCGGTCCTGGGCGAGACTCGGGCGCGGCTGGTCGACCGGCTGCGGCGAGCCGGCGGGCTCGACTAGTTTCGCCGGTTGTTTGGCGCCGCGCGCTCGCCTAGCGTCGGATTCGTGACCGCGACCGACACCATGGCGATGCTGTTTCCCAACGTCGCGGCGACTCGCGACGTCACGATCCGGGTCGCGGTCAGCTATCTCGCCGAACAATCGGACCCCTCGTCGGAGCGCTGGTTCTGGTCGTACCATGTGCGGATCGAAAACGGCTCCGACCGGGCGATCCAGCTGCTGTCGCGGAGCTGGCGGATCGTCGACGGCCGCGGCACGCTCCACGAAGTTCACGGCGAAGGGGTGGTCGGCGAGATGCCGCTGATCGCGCCCGGCGGAAGCTTCGATTACGTCTCGGGCTGTCCGCTCGACACTCCGTCCGGAGCAATGAGCGGCAGCTACCGGATGGTCGACGAGGATGGCAATGCGTTCGACGTCGTCATCCCGCGCTTCAACCTCTTAAGCTCGGTCAACTAAAGCAGCTTGTCGTCGCGGGGCGCTTCGGTCGGCTCGGCCGGTTGCTCGCCGACTTTCCCGGCGATGTCGGCGAAATCGCCGGGCTCGGTGAAGTCTTTGTAAACACTCGCGAAACGGATGTAGGCGACATGGTCGATGGTGTTGAGCCCGGCCATCACCGCCTCGCCGATCTGCACCGCCTGGACCTCGTCTCCCCGGGTCTCGAGTTGGCGCTGGATGCTCGACACCAGCCGCTCGATGCGGTCGGCCGCGATGTCGCGCTTGCGGCAGGCGATGGCGATCGAGCGCTCGAGCTTGGCGCGGTCGAACGGCTCGCGCTCACCGGTCTTCTTGACTACCGTCAAGTCGCGCAACTGGACTCGCTCGAAGGTCGTGAAGCGCGCCCCACAGCCCTCGCACTGGCGCCGCCGGCGGATCGAGGCGCCGTCTTCAGATGGGCGGCTGTCCTTTACCTGGCTGTCTTCGTGCGAGCAGAACGGACAGCGCATCAGGTCTTGTCCGAAGGCTGCGCCGGCCCGCTCCCCCACCCGGCCTCCCATCGAGGATAGACTGACTGGGTGGCCGGGTGGGGGAGTGGGCCGGAACCGCTCGAGCCGATTACCATCAGCTATAGATCGGGAAGCGCGCGCAGAGCTCGCGGACGCGCTGGTTCACCTGCTGTTCGACGGCGGCATTGCCCTCGGCGCCATTGGCCTGAAGCCCGTCGAGGACGTCGGCAACCATGTCGGCGATGTCCCTGAACTCGGCCTCGCCGAAGCCGCGCGTGGTGCCGGCCGGCGAGCCGACGCGGATGCCGCTGGTCTGCATCGGCGGCAGCGGATCGAACGGGACTCCGTTCTTGTTGCAGGTGATGCCCGCCCGCTCGAGGCTTTCGTCGGCGTCGCGGCCGGTGAGCTTGAGCGGGCGCAAGTCGACCAGCGCCAGATGCGTGTCGGTGCCGCCGGCGACGAGGTCCGCGCCGCGCTCCTTCAAGCGCCCGGCGAGCATCTTGGCGTTGGCGATCACGGCGCGCGCATAGGTCTTGAATCCGGGCTCCAGTGCCTCGCCGAACGCGACCGCTTTCGCCGCGATGACGTGCATCAGCGGCCCGCCCTGCAGGCCCGGGAAAACCGCCGAATTGATCTTCTTGGCGATCGCCTCGTCGTCGGTCAGCACCATGCCGCCGCGAGGGCCGCGCAGCGTCTTGTGGGTGGTGGTGGTGACGACATGGGCGTGGCCGAATGGGGTCGGATGCTCGCCCGCCGCGACCAGTCCCGCGAAGTGGGCCATGTCGACCAGCAGGATCGCCCCGACCTCGTCGGCGATGGCGCGGAAGCGAGCGAAGTCCAGATGGCGCGGATAGGCCGAGCCGCCGGCGATGATCAGCTTCGGCCTATGTTCTTTTGTCAGGCGCTCAACTTCGTCGAAGTCGACCCGATGATCGTCGGGGCGGACGCCGTACTGGATGGCGTTGAACCATTTGCCCGATTGCGACGGCGGCGCGCCGTGGGTCAAATGCCCGCCCGCCGCGAGGCTCATCCCGAGGATCGTGTCGCCGGGCTTTAAGAGCGCCAGCATCACCGCGCCATTGGCTTGCGCGCCGGAGTGCGGCTGGACGTTGGCGAAGCCGCAGCCGAATAGCTCCTTCGCCCGCTCAATCGCCAGCGTCTCGACCGAGTCCGACGGTCCGCAACCCTGGTAGTAGCGCCTGCCGGGATAGCCCTCGGCATATTTGTTGGTCAGCACCGAGCCCTGCGCCTCGAGCACCGCCCGGCTGACGATATTTTCCGATGCGATGAGCTCGATCTGGGTCTGCTCGCGCTCCAGCTCGGCGCGGACCGCGTCAGCGACCGCCGCGTCGGCATCGGCCAGGCGCCGGGTGAAGAAGCCTTCGGGCTGGACGTCGTTCAAATTCGCCGCGCTGGCCATCAATCGCTGTCCTGCAAGAGGGATGAGAGCTGGTCGACCCGCCGCTGGTGGCGGCCGCCGGCAAAATCGGTGCCTAAGAAGGCGGCGACGCACGCCTTGGCCATGTCGCCGCCGACCAGCCGCCCGCCAAGCGCCAGCACATTGGCGTCGTTATGTTCGCGGGCGAGCGCCGCCGACACTGGCTCGTCGACCCGCGCGCAGCGGCATTTGGGGTTGCGGTTGACGGCGATCGAAATGCCGATGCCCGAGCCGCAGACGGCGATCCCGCGATCGGCCGCGCCGGTCGCGACGGCATTGGCAAGCTTGGCTCCGAACTCGGGATAATCGACGCTTTCGCTGTCATTGGTGCCGAGGTCCGCGACCTCGTAGCCGAGTTCGCGCAGCCAGGCGGCGAGCTCCCTCTTCAGGGCGAAGCCGGCATGGTCGGAAGCGAGGGCGATGCGCATGACCGGTGAGTAAGCCAAGGCTCGAAGAATCGCCAGCCTTGCTACCGCAGGCGGAGGCTGGGTAGTGTTAGAGTGAGACACGGGAGGCGAACATGTGGTGCTGGCTAGCAGCCTTAGTGGTGATGTTGGGCGCTGGAGAGCGGGCGATGGCGCAATCCAGTCAGCCCATCGAAGTGATGGTGCTCGGCACTTATCATTTCGACAATCCGGGGCGCGATCTCAATAATCCGAAGGCCGACGATGTGCTGAAGCCGGAGCGGCAGCGGGAACTCCAGGCGCTCGCTAACGCACTGACAGAGTTCCGGCCGACCAAGGTGATGGTCGAGCGCGTGGTCCCGGCGCCGGATCTCGTCGACACAAGCTACGCCGAGTTCACGCCCGCCAAACTCTCCGAAAACCGCAATGAGCGAACGCAGGTCGGCTATCGCGTTGCAAATCGGATGGGCCTCAAGACCGTCTACGGAATCGACGAGCAGCCAGGGGAGGGCGAGCCCAATTATTTTCCGTTCGGCAAGGTGACATCATGGGCGAAGGCCAATGGCGCGGAGGCGGAGCTAAAAGCCATGATGGCGACCGGCGCCGCCGCCGCCAATCAGATCGAGGTTTTGCAGAAGACACGCTCGATCGCTGGCGTTCTGGCGTACTTCAACCGCCCTGGCATAACGGACGAGAGTCATACGATCTATTATGACGCTCTCGCATTCGGCGACATGGAGAACCAGCCAGGCGCCGACCTCAACGCGATGTGGTATCTGCGTAACGCGAAAATATTCGCCAAGCTGCAGCAAGTCGCCGAGCCTGGCGATCGCATTCTTGTTGTCTATGGAATGGGGCACAATTACTGGCTGCGCCACTTCGCCAGGACCGTTCGCGGCTATCGGAACATCGACCCCACGCCCTATCTCGAAAAGGCCGACTCCGCGCTGCCCTAGGCGGCGAGCTTCAATTCCAGCCGGTCCCAGATCTCGACCAAGGCGCCGGTCAGCTCGTCCATCATTTCGGCGGTGTGGCAGGGGCCGGGCGTGAAGCGGAGGCGCTCGGTTCCGCGGGGGACGGTCGGGTAGTTGATCGGCTGGACGTACAAGCCGTACTCGGCGAGCAGGATGTCGCTGATCCGCTTGGCGCGGACCGGGCAGCCGACCGACAAGGGGACAATGTGGGTCGCGCTCGGCATGAGGGGCAGCCGCGCCGCCTCGAACTTGGTCTTGAGCATCGCTGCGGCGGCCTGCTGCGCCTCGCGCTCGGCCGACGATTGCTTCAAATGGCGAACGCTCGCCAGCGCGCCGGCGACCAGCACTGGCGACAGCGAAGTGGTGAAGATGAACCCCGGCGCATAGCTGCGGATGCAATCGACGATGTTGCGGTCGGCCGCGATGTAGCCGCCCATGACCCCAAACGCCTTGCCCAGCGTGCCCTCGATCAAGGTGACTCGGTCCGCCACTCCTTCGCGCTCGGAAATGCCGCCGCCGTGGGTCCCGTACATGCCGACCGCGTGGACCTCGTCGAGGTAGGTCAATGCGCCGTAGCGGTCGGCAAGGTCGCAAATCTCGCGGATCGGGGCGATGTCGCCGTCCATCGAATAGACGCTCTCGAACGCGATCAGCTTGGGCGCCTCGGGATCTTCAGCGGCGAGCAGCTGCTCGAGATGCGCTAGGTCGTTGTGGCGGAAGACCCGCTTATCGCAGCCGCTGTTGCGGATCCCGGCGATCATCGAGGCGTGGTTGAGCGCGTCGGAGAAGATCACGCAGCCGGGGAGCAATTTGCCGAGCGTCGACAACGCCGCCTCGTTGGACACATAGCCGGACGTGAACAGCAGCGCCGCTTCCTTGCCGTGCAATGACGCCAGCTCGGCTTCCAGGTCGACGTGATAGTGTGTATTGCCGCCGATGTTGCGGGTGCCGCCCGAGCCGGCACCGACATCGTGAAGCGCAGTTTCCATCGCCTCGACGACGGCGGGATGCTGGCCCATCCCGAGGTAGTCGTTGGAGCACCAGACGATGATCGGCTTGGGGCCGTTGTGGCCGGCAAAGCAGCGCGCGTCGGGGAACGAGCCCTTGGTCCGCAGGATGTCGATGAACACGCGGTAGCGGCCCTCGTCGTGAAGGCGCTCGATCGCAGACCTGAAAATGCGGTCGTAGTCCAAACTGTCCTCGCTCGCCGGCCCCTTACCGCCGCCCTGCCAAGATTTCCAATGCGAACAACTCGCAACAAGGGTGTTCCCACGCCCAAATCGTCCGGGTGGCAGGATCAACTGGATACCCGTCGTCGTCAACACAGCCGTCACCGAGGCGGAGTGACAGCCCTCGGCTCCAAGCTGGAGGTCACCTCGTTCATGCTGGTGCCATAGATGCAGACAACCTGGTCTATGTCCGCCTGCGCCACATTGAAGAACTGCAACGCCTCAACGATTTCTGATCCGACCTCGGCAAATTCCGCCTGGGTCATGTTGAATCTGTCGTGGGCCTGTTCCAGCGGCAATCCAGTGTATTTGATCGGTCCGCCGACCATCGCCGCAATCCACATCGTCCGCCCGAACTTGAGCCCGGGCAGGCGCGTGGGAGCTTCGTTCTGATTCCATGCCGCGAGCGCCGGGTTCTGATTCAGCACGGGATTCACAAGAATTTGGTCGCTGAAGCGATTGACGACTGCCGCGATTCCAAAGAAGCCGCCCAGCCTGTCAAAAAGTCCCTTGTCCTTCTTGCACTGGCTGGAATTCGGGCTCTTGCCTGGCGCTGTGGCCGCTACTGCGACCGTATTGCTGAGCGCTGCTGCGCGGTCGTTGTCCGACGTTGCCGCCGCGGACCCACTCGCCCAGGTGATCGAGAGGAAAGTCGCCGCGAGCAACGGTACGATTTTTCTTATCATGGCTGAATGCAATCCTTCCCTGCATGAGGTCAGAATAGGACCGTTCGCCCCCGCGTCGTCCGCGTTTGCCGAGTAGCATGGCGTTCATTACGGGCGGATAACTTTTGTTACGCATTATCCATCCACGCTTCGGTTAGCGTGGCGGACACGGTCAAGCGGATGGGGCGATGACTTCCTTTGCCGAGCGCGTCGCGAGACAGTTCAGGCCGAACGCTGCCGAAAGCGCCTTTCTGACAAGCCTGGAAGCCAGCCTGGCGCGACTGCATCGCGGCGACCTGATTGCAAGAGACGGCGACCCGTCTCATCACGCATTCGTGCTGAGGCACGGCTGGGCCATGAGCTACACTCGTTTCCCGGACGGTTCGTTCCAGGTCAGGCGGCTGCATTTCCCCGGTGATCTCCTGGCGATGCCTAGTCTGGCGATGCGGCATTACGCCGAGGACATCGAAGCTCTCTCGGATTGCGAGATCGCCATGTTTCCAAAATCGGTGCTGGCGGAAGTATTCCGCCTGCCTCGCCTGGCGGCCATTTTGTACATGTTTGCGCAAGCCGAACGGGTCACGCTCGGCGACCGGCTTGCAAGCCTCGGACACAACCGCGGGAAGGCGAGAATAGCGTTCCTCCTGATCGACATTTTGCGTCGGCTCCGGTCAGTGGATTCGAGCATAGCCTGTTCGTTCGACATGCATTTGACCCGCGAGCAGGTCGCGCATGTGACGGGCATGACGCCGGTGCACGCTAGTCGTATGTGGTCCGAGCTTATCGCAACGGGCCTGATTGGCTGCGTCGGCCACCACGTGACCATTCTAGCTGAAGACCAGCTGGCGCAAATTGCTCACTACTTTGATCGGGACACGGATTTCGATCTTGATTGGCTGCGCATTGTCGAAGCGACGAACCGTTGAATTCGAGAAATGAGCCGGAGAGCAGCTTGCGGGGAAGCTCCAATGGCAAGTTGAATTAGAGCGACCGCAACTCGTTCAAGCCGAAGCGAGCTAGCGAGTGTCGCAACGCATCAGCCGGGCGCTCGCCGGTGAACAGGGCGATGCCAGCCGCGGGTTCTTCGGGCCACGGCTGCTCCCGGGTCAAATGGGCTACGCGCCGCGCGATGCCGGGCCCGCCATCGACCAAAGCGACGCCCGGAAAGGCGGCGCGCAGCTCCTCGCCGAGCAACGGGAAATGGGTGCAGGCGAGCACGACGACGTCGATGTCGGTGCCGCGGTCGGCTTCGAACATCGGTCGTGCGGCGGCGCGCACTGCCTCGACCGTCACCCGGTCGCCGGCAAGCTTGGCTTCGGCCAGCTCGACCAGTTCGGGCGAGCCGTGGCGGATCACCGTGCAGTCGGCGGCGAAGCGGGCAGCGAGGTCGTCGACGTAGGGCTGGCGAACCGTCGCCTGGGTCCCGAGCACGCCGATGACGCGGGTCTTCGACATTTCCGACGCCGGCTTGATCGTCGGGACCGTTCCGACCACCGGCAGGTCGAGCGCCGAGCGAACCGCGTCGAGGGCGATCGTCGAGGCGGTGTTGCAGGCGATCACCAGCAGCCGCGGGTGGAACCGCTCGACTACCCGCCCGAGCAGCGCCGGGATGCGCGCTGCAATGTCGGCCTCGCTGCGTTCGCCGTAGGGAAAGCCGGCGTTGTCGGCGACATAAACGATCGGCGCGGTGGGCAGCAGGCGGCACGTCGGTTCCAGCACCGACAAACCGCCGACCCCGGAATCGAAGAACAGGAGTGGGGCGGCGGGGTTCATCGCGTCTCTTTAATGCCGTTCGTCCCGAGCTTGTCGAGGGACTGTCTTTCTCATTACACCAGAAGCAAGGCAGGGCTTCGACAGGCTCAGCCCGAACGGAGAGGTAAGGAATTGGGCTTTTCTCGATCCCGCGGCCGCGCTTGATGTCCACCGAACTGCTCCTCGCCTGGCTGCTTGGCTATCTGCTCGGGTCGCTTCCGTTCGGGCTGGTGCTGATGCGGTTGGCTGGCAAGGGCGACGTGCGCGACATCGGCTCGGGCAACATCGGCGCGACCAATGTCTTGCGCTCGGGAAGCAAGGGGCTGGCCGCGGCGACGCTGCTGCTCGACATGCTCAAGGGCACCGCCGCGGTCCTGTTGGCGCGACGGCTGTTCGGCCCCGGGAGCGAGTATTTCGCCGCCACCGGAGCGCTGATCGGCCACCTCTATCCGCTGTGGCTCCGCTTCAAGGGCGGCAAGGGCGTCGCCACTTTGCTCGGAGTGCTCATTCCGCTGCTCCCGGTCGCGGCGGCGGTCTATGCGCTGGTGTGGGTCGGGTTGTTGCTGGCCGTGCGCATTTCGTCGGTTGCGGGCATCGCCGCCGCGGTCAGCGCACCGCTCAGCGCGGCGGTGCTCGGCGCCGACGACATGCTGGCGATGCTCACCGGCTTTGCAGTGCTGGTGGTGTGGAAACACCGCGCCAACATTGCCCGGCTTCGCGCGGGCACCGAGCCGGCTATCGGCAAGCGCGCCGCGCGCAAGAATTCAGGCGCGTGAACGACGACCTCGTCGATCGGCTGCGGCTCGCCCGCTCGCCCGGCATCGGCCCGATCACCTTCCGGCAGTTGATCGCGCGCTTCGGCAATCCGGCGGCGGCGCTCGCAGCGGTGCCCGAGCTTGCCCGGCGCGGCGGCGGTCGCGCCCCCAGCCTGTTCAGCCGCACCGACGCCGAGCGCGAGATTGAAGGGGTCGAGAAGCTCGGTGCGCGCTACCTCGTCCTCGGGCAGGGATTATATCCGCGGCTGCTGGCGGAACTGGACGCCGCGCCGCCGCTGCTGATTGCCAAAGGTCAGCTGGGCCTGCTCGAGCGCACCGCGGTTGCGATCGTCGGCGCGCGCAACGCATCGGCGGCCGCCTGCCGCTTCGCCCGCGGGCTGGCGCACGATCTCGGCCAGGCGGGAGCAGTGGTCGTCTCCGGCCTGGCACGCGGCATCGACGCGTCCGCGCACGACGGGGCGATGGACAGCGGCACCATCGGCTGCGCGGCCGGCGGAATCGATATTTTCTACCCGCCCGAAAACGAAGCGCGACAGCGCAAGATGTGGGAGGTTGGGCTGGTGGTCAGCGAGCGGCGAGCGGGGTTGGAGCCGCGCGCCAAGGATTTTCCGCGCCGCAACCGGATCATCGCCGGGATCAGTCTCGGCACCGTCGTCGTCGAGGCGGCGCCGCGCTCGGGCTCATTGATCACCGCGCGTCTCGCTGCCGAAGCCGGGCGCGAAGTGATGGCGGTGCCGGGCTCGCCGCTCGATCCACGCGCCCAGGGCTGCAACCAGCTGATCCGCGACGGCGCGACGCTGGTCCAGTCGGCCGCCGATGTCATCGAGGCGATCCGGCCGTTCGAAGGGCGGGTCGAATCCGGGCCGGTGCCGTACGACGCCGGGAACGATCCCGCGCCCGACGCTCCCGACGCGTCCGCGACGAGCGCCGTCGCGGAGCTGCTCGGGCCAAGCCCGGTCCCGGTCGACGAGTTGATCCGCTTGTCGGGAGTCCCGAGCGGCGCGGTGCAGATGGTGCTCCTCGAACTCGACCTTGCCGGCCGCATCGACCGCCACGCCGGCGGCAAGGTCAGTTTGCGCTGAGCCAGTCCCCGCGGCCGAGCCGAAGGTAGATGCTGTCGCACGACCCGATGTGGGTGGTCCAGGTGCCGCTGGCGCGCCCGGTCTCGATGAAACCGTGGTTGGTCAGCAATCGCAGCGACGCCGTGTTGCGCGGATCGACGTCGGCGGTGAGAAAACCGGCTCCGCGCGTTCGGAACACATGGTCGAGAAAGGCTTTCAACGCTTCGGCCGCATAACCGCGGCCCCAATGTTCGGGAAGCAGGATGAAGCCGAAATCCGGAAGCCGCCACGCGCCAAGCTTGCCGATGACCTTGCCGCCCAGGTCCACGACAAAGTCGTCGCTGAGTTCGGGCGGAGCCAAGATCATCGAGTCCAGCCATTCCTTCGTTTTCGCGAGGTTTTCGTGCGGACCGTGCGACCAGTACCGCATCGCCCGTTCGTTCGAGAGCACAGCGTGCATCGCCTCGAGGTCGTCGGGGCGCGCCCGGCGCAGGATCAGGCGGTCGGTGCGCAGCTCCGTCATGGCTCGCTGGTAATTCGGTTTGCGGGCCACCCGCAATGGCCCCTTGACGAGCTCCTCCAGCGGTAATCACCCTATACGCGTATGCGTGAGGAGCAGGAATGAAGCTGGTAGTTGTTGAATCGCCGGCCAAGGCGAAGACCATCGAGAAATATCTCGGGCCGGGGCACCGCGTCCTGGCCAGCTACGGCCATGTCCGCGACTTGCCGCCCAAGGACGGGTCGGTCGACCCCGACGACGGGTTCGAGATGCTGTGGACCACTTCGCCCGACCGCGCGAAGCAGCTTAAGGCGATCACCGACGAGGCCAAGAAAGCCGACACGTTGATCCTCGCCACCGACCCCGACCGCGAAGGCGAGGCGATCAGCTGGCACGTCCAGGAAGTGCTGCGGGCCAAGAAGGCGCTTCCGGCCAAGGTTGAGCGCGTGACCTTCAACGCCATCACCAAGTCGGCCGTGACCGAGGCGATGGGACGCCCGCGCGAGCTCGATAGCGACCTGATCGACGCCTATCGGGCGCGGCGAGCGCTCGATTATTTGGTCGGATTCACCCTCTCGCCGATCCTGTGGCGCAAGCTTCCGGGCGCGAAATCCGCGGGGCGGGTGCAATCGGTCGCGTTGCGCCTGATCGTCGACCGCGAGCGCGACATCGAGCTGTTCAAATCGCAGGAATATTGGGCGGTGACGGCGTCCTTCGAGGCGGACGGCCAGCAATTTACGGCGCGGCTGGCGGAGCTCGACGGCAAGAAGCTCGAGCGGCTGTCGATCGGCAACCGAGGCGACGCCGACGCGGCCAAGGCCGCGGTCGAGGCCGGCCGCTTTTCCGTCGCGTCGGTCGAGACCAAGCCGTTCGTTCGCAATCCGCCGCCGCCGTTCACCACTTCGACTCTGCAGCAGGAAGCGGCGCGCAAGCTGGGCTTTTCGGCCAGCCACACGATGCGCGTCGCCCAGTCGCTCTACGAGGATGGCCTGATCACCTACATGCGCACCGACGGCGTCGACATGGCGCCCGAGGCGATCAGCGCCGCTCGGCGCGCGATCCAGACCCGCTACGACGCGGGCTACGTCCCCGATCGGCCGCGCCAGTACACCAGCAAGGTCAAGAACGCGCAGGAAGCGCACGAGGCGATCCGGCCGACCGATTTCTCTCTCGCTGACGCCGCCGGCGGCGACCATGCGCGGCTTTACGGCCTGATCTACAACCGCGCGCTTGCCAGCCAGATGGCATCGGCACGCCTCGAGCGGACGACCATCGAGCTCGCCGACGGCGCCGGCCGCGCTGTACTCCGGGCGAGCGGCCAGGTGGTCCTCTTCCCCGGCTTTCTCGCGCTATATGAGGAGGGCCGCGACGAAAAGCCGGACGAGGAGGACGCGGCGCGAATGCCGGCGCTGCGCGAGGGCGATGCCCCGGCCAAGCGCGCGGTCGAGGCGAGCCAGCACTTCACCCAGCCGCCGCCGCGTTACTCCGAAGCGAGCCTGGTCAAGCGGCTCGAGGAGCTCGGCATCGGCCGTCCGTCGACCTACGCCGCGACCCTGCAGACGCTGAAGGATCGCGAATATGTCCGGGTCGACAAGGCGCGCTTCGTGCCGGAAGAAAGCGGGCGGCTGGTTACCGCATTTCTCGAGCGTTTTTTCGAGCGCTATGTAAGCTACGATTACACCGCCGAGCTCGAGGAGGGTCTCGACGACGTGTCCGGCGGCCGCGCTGGCTGGCAGGACCTGCTCGCGGCCTTCTGGCGCGACTTCAAGCCCAAGGCCGGCGAGGTGATGGAATTCAAGCCGTCCGAGGTCACCGCCGCGCTCGACGAGTTCCTCGCGCCGTGGCTCTACCCCGAGCGCGAGGACGGATCGGACCCGCGCCTGTGCCCCGCATGCGGCGACGGCCGGCTGTCGCTGCGCGGCGGCAAGTTCGGCGCGTTCGTCGCTTGTTCCAACTATCCCGAGTGCCGCTTCACGCAGAAATTCGGCGAGGCGGCCGCCGGCGAGGGGGCGAGCGAAGGCCCGACCGAGCTCGGCAACGGCATCACCCTGCGCAGCGGCCGTTTCGGGCCCTATGTCCAGCAAGGCGAGGGCAAGGACGCCAAGCGCGCCTCGCTGCCCAAGGACGTTCCCGGCGACGGGCTGACCCTGGAGTGGGCCGAGAAATTGCTGTCGCTGCCGCGCGAGATCGGTCTGCACCCGGAGACGGGCAAGCCGATCGCCGCCTCAATCGGACGCTACGGGCCCTATCTGTTGCACGACGGCAAATACGCTCGGCTGGGTTCGACCATCGAAGTGTTCGAAACGGGCATGAATGCCGCGGTCGCCAAGCTCGCCGACGCCGCCGCCGGAGGCGGCAAGCGCGGCGCGCGCGAGCCGATCGCGATTCTCGGCAAGCATCCGGCGAGCGGCAAGGAGATCAAGCTGCTCGAAGGCCGCTATGGGCCATACGTAAGCGACGGCGCGATCCACGCGACGCTCCCGAAAAGCACCGACCCCAAGTCCGTGACGCTCGAGCAGGCCGCCGAATGGATCGATGCCAAGGAAGCAAAGGGCCCCGCGAAAAGGGGTTCTCGCGGGGCCCGCCGCCGAAAAAGCTGAACAGCCTATTCGGCGATGTAGCGCCAGGGCGCTTGGGGCGACGCCCTGTGCCACACAGTGAAGAACGCACTTGCCTGGGGCTGGCCGGCCGGCCGCGGGACGTGCGGCCGAATGTGTCCCCAAATGACCCCAAGATCGCCGCTGGAGGCGACCAAAGCGCCAGCATCGGCAGCCCATTCCACCGGGCTCTTCGGGTCGGGCGGCATGACGCCGCCGATGGCCTGGTTGCCGAGCAAGACGTCGGGACCCTGGCCCATGTTCATTGCGCCGGGCGAGCCGAATTCGACGAACGCGGGGCCAAGGCCGATCAGCTGCGCTCGATCGGAGAAGGTTTTTTCAGCCGCAACCAGGCTTGCGCGATGTGTTTCGATGACGTGCCGATCGCGCGTCGGCGGTACGAGTCGCTGCGGGAGGATCGCCGGCCGAAGTTCGGTCTGCACTTCGCCTGGGGGGCTCGGAGCGCGCTTGTACGCGGCGACTTGCCAACCTTTCGGGCGCTTGACCCAATAAGCGAGATACTTTGCCCGGGCGTCCGGCTTGCCGTCCGCGCGGATAGTCATGAAACCGTACGTGAATCCGTGCAGGCCGTCGGCCGAAAGGCCGGCCCGCACCGGAGCCCAAGTCGCTTTCGATTCGATATTCGCCGGGTTGGCTCGAAGTGCCGTGATTGCGGCTTCCTTGCCGGTCGCGAATTTGCCGGTTGGCAAGGGCATGATCACCTGGTCGTCGAACATCGCCGGGAGCGCGGCGACGACCGTATCGTCCGCGGCTTGCGCGGCGAATGCCCGGTCGGCTTCAAGGAGCTCGTGTGCGATGCCCTGCGGATTCCGCAGCTCGGCAACTTGCGCCGCCGCCGGGTTTATCGTGCATGATGATATCGCCAACGCCGCCGCGATGACCAGTGCCGTCCGCCGCATCCACACCCCCAAGTGACTGTTCGCGGTTGACTTAATCTGCGCGCTGCACAGGGGCCATGCGCGATTCAGCGCTTCGGCGGAGTTATGATTTCACGATGGAAGGCCAGCCGGGCCTTTGGGCGAAGAAGCTAAGGATTGGACGGGGGCAGGGCATCAACAAAGAACGGGCGGTCTTCCGACTCGACTGACAAAATGACTGCTGTCTTGGTGTCGCCGTAGTGGGTGAATTCCTCGAGCAGCCGGGTGAGCGCGGCATTGTCGGCCACCCGCACGATCAGCACGAGCAGCGTTGGCCCGGTCACCCGGAAGCTGCATTGCACCGCCGGATGACGACTGACCGCCGCAACCGAACCCGTATCGTCGTTGCTGCGCGGCTGAAATTCGATGATCGCCGAAATCGGCAAACCGATGCGCGCGGGATCGATGTCGATGGTGAAGCCGCGAATCACCCCGATGTCGCGCAGCCGGGCGATTCGTTCGGCAACCGTTGGCGCCGACAGGCCGGTCAGCCGCGCAATCTCGGAATTGGGGCGCCGCCCATCGGCTTCCAGGAGCGCAAGGATTTCGCGATCCTTGGCGTCGAGATCATGGAGTCGCCGCATCAGGTCCCCCGCATGTTCGGCAGTTGCGGTCCTTCGGAAGCGCCATCGACCGCCAGCTTAGCGCCGTCCCGTCGAGCAGGAAGAGTTTTCCGGCGGCGTCATCGCCGATGCCGAGGATCGACCGAAGTGCGACCAGCGCGGCAAATTGGCCGACCGCGCCGGTAAGGGCACCGAGCACACCGAGTTCCGCACAGGTGTCGCAATCGTCGGCGTCGAACGCATCGCCGACAAAGCAGCGGTAACAGGGTTGGCTCGCTTCCCATCCGCGGAGCAATACGATCTGTCCCTGGAATTGCGCGGCGGCCGCTGAAACGAGCGGCAACTTCAGCGCGACGCTGGCCTCGTTGACCGCCAGGCGAGTCATGAAATTGTCACTCCCATCCAGCACCATGTCGTGACCTGCTAGCAATGCCTCCGCATTGTCGCCGGTCATTCGACGGTCCACGGCAATTGCTTCGACGGAAGAATTGAGTCCCCTTGAAAAAGCCACTGCGGCCGGTGCCTTGCGTTCGCCGATTTGGTCCTCGCGGTAGATCGGCTGGCGGTGCAGGTTCGACAGCTCGATCGCGTCGTCGTCGATGATCGTCAGCCGGCCGACGCCCGCCGCGGCGAGCGCCGGGAGCGCGGCGCTGCCGATCGCGCCGGCGCCGACCAGGACGATGCTCGAGGCTTTCAGCTTCCTTTGTCCGGGCCCGCCGACTTGCGGCAACACGATATGCCGGGCGTAGCGCTCGAGCTCGGCGTCGCTGAGGATCATCGGCCCGTGGAGCCGAAGCCGCCGCTCCCCCGGGCCGAGTCGCCGAGGCTCGCCGTCTCGATAAAGCTCGCCCGCAGAACCGGTGCCGGTACCAGCTGCGCGATCCGTTCGCCGCGACGGACGGGAAACGGCTCCGAGCCGAGGTTGATCAGGATCACCTTCACTTCGCCGCGAAAGTCGCTGTCGATAGTGCCCGGCGTATTGAGGCAGGTGATGCCGTGCCGGATCGCGAGGCCCGATCGCGGCCGCAACTGGACCTCGTAGCCGCGCGGGATCTCGATCGCGAACCCGGTCGCAAAAGCGTGGCGGGCGCCCGGTTCAAGGATCAGGTCCTCGGCCGACACAATGTCCAGCCCGGCCGCGTCCTCGCTCGCGTAGCGAGGGTGCGGCAGGCCTTCGCCATTCGGCAGGCGATGAAGCTTGATCTCGATCATCCGATGTCCCGCTCAATTCGCTCGACCAGCCGCCGCGCGACCTCCTCCTTGCTCGCTTCCGGCCAGTCTTCGACACCTTGTTCGGTGACCAGGTGAACGCGGTTCCGGGCGCCGCCCATGACGTCACCCGACACGTCGTTGGCAACGATCCAGTCGGCGCGCTTTGCGTCGCGCTTGGCAAGCGCGTTGGCAACCACGTCGCCGGTTTCCGCGGCAAAGCCGATCAGCAGCCGGGGTCGATCGGCGCTGGCGCTCAACTCGGCCAGGATGTCGCGGGTTGGCAGGAAGCGGAGGACCGGCGGCCCGTCGCTCTTCTTGAGCTTGTCCGGCGACAGATGGACCCGCCAATCAGAAACGGCGGCAACCAGGATGGCGGCATCGCAGGGCAGGGCAGCGAAGACCGCATCGGCCATTTGTTCAGCGGTCTCGACATCGATGCGCGACACTCCGGCGGGAGTCGCCAGCCCGACCGGGCCGGCGACCAGGGTCACCCGCGCGCCCGCCTCGGCGGCCGCGGCGGCGACTGCGAAGCCTTGGCGTCCCG
This sequence comes from Sphingomicrobium sp., assembly GCA_035512655.1. Lineage (GTDB taxonomy): Bacteria > Pseudomonadota > Alphaproteobacteria > Sphingomonadales > Sphingomonadaceae > Sphingomicrobium. The sequence goes on from DATKDM010000001.1 coordinate 41,377, forward strand.
ACGAACGGTTGGCGATGACCCGCACCGGGTCGATCGGTTCGTGCGTCGGCCCGGCCGTCACCAGGATGTGCTTTTTCTTGAGGGTCACTGGCCGTTCAGGAACTCAGCGCCGAGCCACTCCATGATCGCTGCCGGCTCGGGAAGCCGGCCGGGGCCGAATTCGCCGCACGCCATCTCGCCCTCGTCGGGCTCGATGACCTGCACTCCGTCGGCCTTCAACTGGGCGACGTTGCGCTGGGTCGCCGCGTGGCGCCACATGCGGACGTTCATTGCCGGAGCGACGATAACCGGCTTGTCGGTGGCCAGCAGCAGGGTCGTCGCGAGGTCGTCGGCGAGCCCGACCGCCATCTTCGCCAGCAGGTCCGCGGTGGCCGGGCAGACGAGCAGGAAATCGGCCGCCCGGCTGAGCTCGATATGCCCCATCTCGACCTCGTCCTTGAGGTCCCACAAGCTGGTGTAGACCGGGCTTCGGGCAAGAGCACCGAGCGTCATCGGAGCAACGAAATGTTCGCCGCCTTTGGTCAGAACCGGAGTGACCTGGTGGCCTGCCTTGACCAGCAGCCGAACCAGCTCGCAGCTCTTGTAAGCGGCAATTCCGCCCCCGACGATCAGCAGAACGCGTTTCATAGCGGTCCTTTGCCAGCCAAACGCGCTTCACGCAAAGCGGCCAGCATGCCTCAAGTCAGGAAGGCCGTGGCGATCGCGCCCGCTACGGCGCCAAGTAGGGCAATTCCGGCATAGCCTGACCACCGACCGCGCTCGATCACCGCGAACTCGGGCAGCGGCGGTGGAGGCGGCGCGGCGCCGCTCGGAGGATAGTATTCGTTGATCCGGTGAATGAGTTGCGGGACCAGCTTGATCGCGCGGACGAATTCGGTGACGCGGTCGGCATAATAGGCTTCCGGGCCCAATTCGGAGCGCAGCCATTCCTTGAGGAACGGCTCGGCGGTTTCCCACATGTTGATGTCGGGATCGAGCCGGGTCGCGACGCCTTCCTCCATCACCATGGTCTTTTGCAGCAGCAGCAGGTGCGGCTGGGTCGGCATGTCGAAGTCGCGCGTGATTGAGAACAGACTCTCGAGCATCCGACCGACGGAGATATCCTTGACCGGCAGCCCGCGGATCGGCTCGCCGGCCGCCCTCAACGCGGTTGCGAACTCCTCGACGCCGTGGTGCGCCGGCACATATTGCGCTTCGAAATGGATCTCGGCGACGCGGCGGTAATTGCCGGTGATGAGGCCGTAGAGAATCTCGGCGAGCCACATCCGCGCCCGGCGGTCGATCCTTCCCATGATGCCGAAGTCGATGACCGCGATGCGCCCGTCGGGCAGCGCGAACAGATTGCCCTGGTGGAGATCGGCGTGGAAGAATCCATCGACCACCGCCTGGCGCAGGAATGCGCGCACCAGGATCGCCGCCAGCGCTTTGCAGTCGTGGCCGGCGGCGACCAGCGCGTCGCGGTCGTTCAATTTGACCCCGTCGAGCCATTCGAGCGTCAACACCCGCCGCGCGGTGCGCCGCCAGTCGATCTCGGGCACGAAAAAGCCGGGCTCGGCGATCATATTCTCGCGCAGCTCCGACGCCGACGCGCCCTCGCGCTGCAGGTCGAGCTCGCGAGCGGTCCATTGCTTGAAGTGGGCGACCACCAGCCGCGGGCGGAGCCGACGCGCCTCGCCGCTGCCGCGTTCGACCCGCTTCGCCGCCCATTCGTAAGTTTCGATCGCCCTCGCGAACTCCTGTTCGATGCCGGGCCGCAGCACCTTGACCGCAACCTGGCGCCCGTCGGTCGTCACCGCGCGGTGGACCTGGGCGATCGACGCGGAGCCGACGGGTTCCGGGTCGAAGCTCGCGAACAATTGCTCGAGCGGCGCATCGAACGACGCTTCGATCGCGGCCTTGATCGCCGGGAAGGGCGACGGCGGCAGATTGTCCTGGAGAAGCGACAAATTCTCGGCGGCGCGAGCCCCAACCAGGTCCGGCCGGGTGGAAAGCGCCTGGCCGAGCTTGATCGCCGCCGGCCCGATTTCCTGCAGCGCCTTGGCGTAATCCGGAGTCGGCGGCACCTTCGCCCCGAAGCGGGCGATCCGCGCCAGCCGGCGCACTTGCGGCGGAGTCATCGGGTCGGCCTCGATGCCCCCGAGCGCTCCGTGGCGGGCGAGCGTCCGTCCCCATTTGAGGAGGCGCCACAAATGGGTGACCGAAGCGGTCAACGGAGCGTGCTCCTGCGAAGGCAGGAGCCCAGACCCTTTTTGTTGACTGGACCCCTGCCTTCGCAGGGGTACGACGAACTTGCGTTCGTCATATCTTCCAGCCCGAGTGGATTGCGACCAGCCCGCCGAGCATCGGCTCAACCGCGGCGCGGACGAAGCCGGCCTTTGCGATCTTCTGCCGGAACGCCTCGGGCCGCGGGAAGCGGCGGATCGATTCAATCAAATAGCGATAGCTCGCCTCGTCGTCGGCGACCGCGCGGCCGATGCGCGGGATGACGCGCGAAGAATAGGCCTCATAAGCCTCCGCAAATCCCGGCCATTCGCTGGTCGAGAATTCGAGGCAGTAAAAGCGGCCGCCGCGCTCGAGGACCCGATACGCTTCGCCCAGTGCGGCGCCGATGTCGGTGACGTTGCGAATGCCGAAAGCGATCGTGAAGGCTTCAAAGCTGCGGTCCCCGAAGGTCAATTTCTCGGCGTCCTCGACTTGCCACACGAGCCCTTCAATGCCGCGTTCGCTAGCTCGGTTGATGCCGACGGCAAGCATATCCGGATTGATGTCGGCGACTGTTACCCGGGCGCCGCGTCGCGCCATTCGGAACGCGACGTCCCCGGTGCCCCCGGCCATGTCGAGGATGCGCTCGCCGGCGCGCGGCTTCACCCGCGCCACGAAGCGGTCCTTCCAAAGGCGGTGAAGCCCGCCCGACATCAGGTCGTTCATCAAGTCGTAGCGGCGGGCGACGGAGGTGAACACCGCACCGACCCGCCGGGACTTCTCCTCCGGGCTGACCCGTTCGTCGCCGAAATCGACCGTATCCGTCATCGCGGTGCCTCTAGCGGGCTTGGCGTCCCGCCGCCATATCGCCGCCATGCCCGAGCTTCCCGAAGTCGAAACCACCGTTCGCGGCCTGGCCCGGGTGCTCGAGGGCAGGCGACTGGCGAGCGTTGAGGTGCGCCGGCCGGATTTGCGCCGCGACTTCCCCGCCGACCTTGGCCAGCGGTTGACGGGTGCGACGGTCACGCAACTCGGCCGCCGGGCCAAGTTCGGCCTCGTTGGCACCGACCGCGGCGACACGCTCGTCTTTCACCTCGGCATGTCCGGCCACTGGCGGATCGACCCGGTCGATGCCGACAAGCACGACCATTTGCTGCTCGCGACCGACGACGGGCGCCGACTGGCGCTCAACGACGCTCGCCGCTTCGGTTCGGTCGACCTCGTCGCCACCGCCGCGCTCGGCGCGTGGCCGCCGTTGGCGGCGCTCGGGCCCGACGCGCTTGGACCCGATCTCGACGCGCTGTGGTTCCGGCGCCGCTTCGAGGGACGCCGCGCCCCGGTCAAGGCGCTGCTTCTCGATCAGCGGATCATCGCCGGCCTTGGCAACATCTATGCGTGCGAGGCGCTTTTCCGCGCCGGCATTCATCCGGCCCGCGCCGCCGGCTCGATTTCGCATCCCCGGCTGAAGCGCCTGGCCGAGGCGATCCCGCAAGTCCTTGGCGAGGCGGTCGCCGCGGGCGGGTCGAGCTTGCGCGACTTCGTCAGCCCCGACGGAACATTGGGCTATTTCTCGGCGCGGTTCGACGTCTACGGCCGGGAAGGCTTGGCCTGCGCGCGCGGCGGCCAGGTGAGGCGCATTGTCCAGGGCGGCCGCTCGACCTTTTATTGCCCGCGCTGCCAGCGGTAGCTCGCCCCTTTGCGGACATTCGCGAACTTGAGCGCAATTGTCAGGAGCACGGGTCGGCCACCGCTTCGTTGGTAGCTATCTAGCCAGCCCACAAACCGGCGGCTGGACCCGTCGGTTGACCCGAATCGCCCGCGGCGGTAGGGGAGCGCAACGCCGGCGCGGCCCTTGGGCGCGCGCCGCTTTTCTTTTGACCGAGGACTTTTCGAATGGCGAACACGCCGCAAGCCAAGAAGCGCATCCGCCGCAACGCCAATCGCGCCGAGATCAATGGCGCTCGAGTCGGCCGCATCCGGACCTTCATTAAGGCCGTCGAGTCGGCGCTCGAGTCGGGCAAGCAGGCCGATGCCGCCAAAGCTTTGAAAGAGGCTCAGCCGGAGCTTGCCCGCGGAGTCGCGCGCGGCGTGATTCACAAAAATACCGCGGCTCGCAAATTTTCGCGGCTGTCGAAAAGGGTTGCGTCGCTGGGCTGAAATGGGACTTCAAAAACCCCGCCTAAATTAGGTTTAGGCGTGTTACCTTTGGTTCCGATTCGGGACCTTTCAAAAAATCCAGCTTTTCCCGCGATTCGCGCCTCACGCAAATGACAAGCTGATTAAAAAGTTGCAGTTTTCTGCGTTTTTCCCGGCTTTCCGAGGGTTTTGGCTGTCAAGTCTGATTATTTCACATTTGTGAAAAAACAGGTCTTGAAAGCTTGCCCGCAGGCTTCCAGAACCATCCATCCGGGCGCCGAGTCTGCGCCAGGGGGCTAGAGAGAGAAAAAGCCACTGGCGCCGCGACTCGGTTCGGGCGCAGCGGCCCCTTTTTGTCTCGGTTCATGAGGGTCAGGGAGGCGAACGGGCACAGTGCAAGGCGACCGGTCCATTGCGTCTTCGGAGCCCACCGGCGCAGCCATCGCAGCACCTCTAGAAGCAGCTTGGGAATCGATTCGCGGCGGCCTCCGCCGGGACCTCGGCGCACGCACGTTCGACGGTTGGCTGAAGCCGGCAAGCCTGGGTGCCTTCGAGGCGGACAGCGGCGCTCTCGAAATCCTGATGCCGAGCCAGTTCATGGCGGACTGGGTCCGCTCGCATTTCGGCGAGCGGCTGGCGCTGGCGTGGAAAACCGTGCTGCCGATCGTTCGGGAAGTGCGCGTTGTCGCCGCCGCCGATGCGCCGCGGCCGTCGCCGCTGCTGATCCTCGAGGACGTTCCGCCGCCACCGTCCGCTGAACGCGATCCGTCGGCTCCCAACTTCGACCCGCGCTACCGTTTCGAGACCTTCATCGTCGGCAAGGCGAATGAGGTTGCAGCCACCGCTGCCCGAACCCTGTCCGGAACCGGCGCGGTCAACTTCAACCCGTTGTTCATTCATGGCGGCACCGGCCGCGGCAAGACCCATTTGCTGCACGCGATCGGTCACAGCTTCCTCGCCGGCCACCCCGGCAAGCGCGTCGTCTCGATGTCGGCTGAAAAGTTTATGGTCGAGTTCATCCGGGCATTGAAGGCCAACGACACGATCGGCTTCAAGGGTCGCCTGCGCAGCGCCGATCTGCTGCTGATCGACGATGTCCAGTTCATTGCCGGAAAGGATTCCACGCAGGAGGAATTCTTCCACACGATGAACGAGATCATCACCGCCGGGCGGCGGCTGGTGATCACTTCGGACCGCGCGCCGCAGGATCTCGACGGAGTCGCGCCGCGAATCTTGTCGCGGTTGTCATGGGGCCTGGTCGCCGACATCAACGCCGCCGATTTCGAGCTTCGGTTCAACATCATCGAAGCCAAGCTGGGCGCGTTGCCGGGCGTCGAAATGCCGCGCAACGTCGTCGACTTCCTCGCCCGCCGGGTGACGTCGAGCGTGCGCGAACTGGAAGGCGCGCTCAACCGCATCGCCGCTTATGCGATGATGACCGGGCGGGCGATCGATGTCGCCTTCGTCGAGGAAGTGCTGGCCAATGTCCTGCGCGCCAACCAGCGGCGTATTTCGATCGACGAGATTCAGACCCAGGTCGCCGAGCATTACCGGATCCGCAAGGCGGAGATGACGTCCGCCCGGCGGGCAAGGGAAGTTGCCCGTCCGCGTCAGGTGGCGATGTATTTGTCCAAGCAGCTGACTCCGAAATCCCTGCCCGACATCGGGCGGCGGTTCGGCGGCCGCGATCACACGACGGTGATTCACGCCGTCAAGCAGATCGAGCGGCTGCGCGCCAACGATGCCGAGCTCGATGCCGATATCCGCCTGCTGACCCGCCAGCTCGAGGGCTGAACGGTCAACGGTTCTTCGGCGCCCCGAAGCCGAAGAAAAAGGCCCATCCGGATCGCTCCGGATGGGCCTTTGATTTGCCCTCGCTCGAGAGAGGCTATTTCTTGCGGGCGGGCACCGTGATCTTGACGGTTTCGCCGGACCTGCCGGGGAAGCCGGTGAACATCGCCTCGATCAGATTGGGGACCAGCACGCCGGTCTCATCGGTCTGCGAGCGGGCCTGGGCCTCGCCCTCGAACAGCGGTGCGTTGTCGGCCTTGCGGACGATCTCGAGGTCCAGATAGCTTTTGTAAATCGTGTAGCTGCGGATCGCATTGCGATAGCCGGCCCCGTAACCCGCGTACGGCGAGGCATACCAGAACGGGTCGTTCCAGCCGTAGTAGAACGGCGAGTGGCCGCCATAATAGCCGAAGCGCGACCAATACGGCCGCCCGAAGTGGGAACCGTAGAACGGGTCGTAATAGCCGAAGCGCGAGCGGTAGAACGGATCGGCATAGCCGAAGCCGCCGTAGCCGTAGCGCGAGCGGGCGAACGGATCGACCGTATGCTCGGTCCGGCCTTCGTCCACGCCATAGTCGAGCTTGACCAGCATGCTCGCCAGTTGCGGAGCGCCGGCCGGCGCATAGCCTCTTGCGGCCAGCTGTTGCGAGACGAGTACCGCAAAGCGGTTGAACTCGAGGCCTTGAGCAGCGTCTTCGGCCGGCACAACATAGAATGTCTGCCCGGCCGGCGCCGGCATCGCCTGGTAGCGCGATACTTTGGTATTGAGGCCGGTCGCGCAGCCGGCGAGGCCGAGCGCGCCTGTTCCGAGGAGCAAGGCCGCGGCCAGCTTTTTGATCGTCTTCATGTCAGGCCTTTCGATTCCGAACCGAGTCGGAAAATCCGTGGATATCCGGATGCTTAATAGCAAAAAAGGGCTGAACCGTCGATTAAGCGTTGCCTGGCCGCGACAGGCCGACGGCGGCGTAAGCCTGTTCCAGTGTCGGAGCCGCGAGCTCAGCGGCTTTGGCGGCGCCGGCGTCGAGCAACGCATCGAGCATCGCCGGGTCGCTGCGGAATTCTTCGAGCCTCGCGCGTAGCGGCGCGAGAAGCGCAACCAAAGCGTCGGCGAGAGCGGGCTTGAAGGCGCCGAAGCCTTGCCCGGCAAAGCGCGCGAGCACCTGCTCGACGCTCTCTCCCGTCACCGCCGAATGGATGCCGACCAGGTTGCGCGCTTCCGGCCGTGCGGCGAGCAAAGCGGGGTCGTCGGGCAGCGGCTCGGGGTCGGTTTTCGCCTTGCGGATTTTCTGCGCGATCAGCTCGTCGCTATCGATGAGGTTAATGCGGCTCATGTCCGAAGGGTCGGACTTGGACATTTTCGCGGTGCCGTCGCGAAGCGACATTACCCGCGCCGCCGATCCGCCGCCGATGAACGGCTCGGGCGGAACGAACAGCTCGATGTCGTAGTCGGTATTGAACTTGATCGCGATGTCGCGCGCCAGCTCGATGTGCTGCTTCTGGTCGTCGCCGACCGGCACATGGGTCGCGCGATAGAGCAGGATGTCGGCCGCCTGCAGCACCGGATAGGCGAACAGGCCGACGCTGGCGCCCTCGCGGCTTTTGCCCGACTTCTCCTTGAACTGGGTCATTCGGTTGAGCCAGCCCATCCGGGCGGTGCAGCCCAATACCCAGGCCAGCTCGGCGTGGGCGGGAACCGCGCTATGCGCAAAGACGACCGACTTTTCGGGGTCGATGCCGCTGGCGATCAGCGCTGCGGCCATTTCGCGCACTCCCGAGCGGAGCTGCTTCGGGTCGAGGTCGATGGTCAGTGCATGCAAATCGGCGAGGAAGAACAGGCATTCGGCCTCGTCCTGCATCCGCACCCAGCGCAGGATCGCGCCGAGCAGATTGCCGAGGTGGAGGTCGCCGGTCGGCTGGATACCGGAGACGACCCGCATTTCGGGCTTACTGCTCATTGTTCACCTTCTTTCGCCTCAGCAGCACCAGAAGATCTTCCTTGTCCATCCCGCCGGTGATCCAGGCGAGCGTGAAATAAACCAGCGAACCTGCCCCAATCAGCGTGACGGTGCCAATCAGGCGTTCGCCGACGGAGCCGGCGAAATAACCGCCGAGATAGCTCCCGACGAGCCAGATGGTCGCGCCCATGGCCAGCGCGGCGATCAATTGCTTGCCAAGCCGCCTGCCGAGCCAGCCCTCGACTCGGAAGTGGCCGCGATAAGCGAGCAGAACGTAGAGGGCGACCGCGTTGAGCCATGCGGCGGCGGATGTCGTCAGCGGCAGAATGGCGATGCCGACCTCTTCGATCCAGATGAAGTTTGCGGCGACCCCGAGAGCCAGGGTGACAAGCGTGATCGCGACCGGCGTTTTCATGTCCTTGCGGGCATAGAATCCGGGTGCGAGCACCTTGATCATGACGTAGGCCGGAAGGCCGGTGACGAGGATCGAGAGCACCAAAGCGGAAGTCGCTGCGTCCGCTGCGGTAAATCGCCCGCCTTCGAATAGTACAGTCATGATCGGCCCGGCCGCGACCATCAGCGCGATTGTCGCGGGAATCGCCAGGAGCATCGCCAGCTCGGTTGCGCGGCCCTGGATATTGGCCGCCTGGCGCTCCTCGCCGATGCCGATGTGGCGGCTGATGGCCGGCAGGATGGCGGTGCCGATTGCCGATCCAACCAGCGCCAGCGGCAACTGGTTCAGCCGGTCGGCCTGGCTCAAATAAACGAAACTGCCTTCCGGCAGCCGAGTGGCGAAATAGGCGTAGAACAGTTGGCTGATGTAATAACCGCCTGCGCCGATGGTCGCTGGCAGGATGAGGATCAACAGCTTCTTTACCCGGGGGGTCATCCGCGGCGGCCGCAGCTTGAGTGTGAGGCCCGCGCGACGCGTGGCAATGATGCACAAAGCGAGCTGAAGCACGCCCCCGACCAGGACCGCCCAGGCCATCGCTACGGCTGTCCTGGTGCCACCGTCCGACACCAGCACGAGCGCTCCAAGTAGCGCGATATTGAGCAGTGCGGGAGCGAAAGCGGCGGCGACGAAACGGGACAGCGAATTCAGGATCCCGCTGAACAGCGAAACCATGCTGATGAAGATCAGGTACGGAAAGGTGATCTGCGTCAGATAGACGGTGAAAGCGAACTTCTCGGGATCGTCCGTCCAACGGTCGCTCGCAACGGCAATCACGACCGCCGGCATCGCGACGATGAACAGCGCCGTGATGACGATCAGCACGGGCAGGAAAACAGCCTGCACCTCTTCGGCGAAGCGCTTCGCGTCCTCGACATCGCCGTCCTTGCCGATGCGCCGCGCGAACAAGGGCACGAATCCCTGGCTGAACGCGCCCTCGCCAAGCAGCCGCCGCAGTAGGTTCGGCAGCTGGAAGGCCCAGATGAACACTTCCGCGGCTGCGGAGGCGCCCATCACTCGGGCGAAGATCATCTCGCGGGCGAAGCCGAGGATTCGGCTGACCAACGTCAGGCCGCCGATGGTCCCGCCCGCCTTGAGAAGGTTCATGCGCTTGAGTCGTCAGCCTTGCGGGGTTTTGTCTGCATCGGCGGGCTCCGCGTCCTCGGTCGTTGCCTCGGGTTCGGGCAGCTCTCCAGCAGGAGCCTTGTCCGAACCGTCACCGCCGGTTTCGGCACTCGCGCCCTGGGCCTGAAGCTGCGCCACGTAGGCGGCGGCGAAATCAATCGGATCGAGCAACAGCGGCGGGAACCCGGTGTTCTGCGACGAATCGGCGATGATCTGCCGGGCGAACGGGAACAGCAGTCGCGGGGCCTCGATCAGCAGGAACGGCGGCAGCGCTTCTTCCGGGATATTGCGCAAGCCGTATAGGCCAGCGTAGCTCAGATCGATAAGGAAGTGGACGCCCTCGTCGGACCGCGCCGAGACCTCGATCTTGAGCACGACCTCATGAACGTCGTCGGCGACCTTGCCGACGTTGATGTTGAACTGCACCTCGATCTGGGGCTGGACCTGCCATTGGAATGCTTGCGGCGAGCTCGGGCTTTCGACCGACAAATCCTTGATGTATTGATGGATCGTTGCAACTTGCGGCTCGCTGTCCGGATCTCCGGAACCGTTTCCACGATTGATCGGATCCTGGTCGGCCATGCTGCTTTTTCCTTCAACAGATTGGAGTACAAATTGTGGGTATCAGGCGGACCCGCAAATGGCGGCTGCGCGTTGCCGGGGCGACTAGCAGCCGTGGAAATTGGGCGCAATGGCGACTGACTCGTTGAGCAGTGTTGGAAAAGACCATGCTTTGAAACTGGCAGCGGTGCGCATTATGTTGCAGACCATCGTTCAGGACCGGAACCTCGAAACTTGACCGTCATCATCATTTTGGCCCTCGTGGCCCTTTTCATCGGCCTGCGCCTGTACAGCGTGTTGGGCGAGCGCACCGGCCATGAGCAGCAGCCGATCCTGAAGCCCGCCGAACCCGACACGATGCTCGAGCCGCGGGTCAGCCAGCCGTCAATGACCCCGCCGAGCGCGGGCGACCCCAGTGACATGGCCTATCTGCCGACCGCGGGGCCCGGCGTCCGGGCGATCCTCGCGGCCGATCCGACCTTTGACGTCGCCCACTTCCTCGAAGGCGGCAAGGCCGCTTACCGGATGGTTCTGGAAGCCTATTGGAAGGGCGATCTCGAATCGGTGAAGGCACACGTCGACCAGCATGTGCTCGAGGCTTTCGCCGCCGCCGCGGCCCAGCGCGAGAAGGAAGGCTTGACGCTCGACAACCGGCTGGTCGCCATCGAGCAGGCGGTAATCGCCGAAGCCGCGCTCGATCGCAGCGTGGCGACCGTCACCGTACGGTTCGAGGCGGACATCGCGGCGGTCACCCGCGACAAGGAGGGTGAAGTGGTCGCCGGCTCGCTGAGCGACGCGGTCCAGACGCGGGACCTGTGGACCTTCCGCCGCGACATTTCCGCGCGTGATCCGAACTGGCTCCTGATCGAAACAGACGAGGAAGAGTGAGGCGCTTGCACCGCGCGCTGGCGCTCTCCGCTCTTGCACTGCTCTCCGCCTGCGTGACTCGGCCGGCGCCGCCTCCGGTTCAGCCGCCGCCGGTGACTCGGCCGCCGGCACCGACCCCTGCGCCCACCCCCGCGCCAACGCCGACGCCGACGCCCACTCCGTCCTATCCCAATGCGGTTGCGGCGGGCGCTGTTCTGGCGGCTCCGAAGATTCTGAATAGCGATCAGGCGAGCCGCGCGCTTGCCGCCTTCCGCATCAGCTGTTCAGCGGTGACCCGGCGCGAGGATCGATCGAAACTGACTCGGCCTGCCGACTGGAGCGGCGTCTGCACCGAGGCCGCAACGCTCCCCGCCGAGCACGCTCCGGGCTTCTTTTATCACCGGTTCGACTGGGTCCGGGTCGGCGACGGCAAGGCATTCGCGACCGGCTATTACGAGCCCGAGCTCGCTGGGTCGCGGGTCCAGGCGCCCGGCTACGAAGTGCCGATCTATCGCACTCCACCCGATCTCATCCGCTGCACCCGCGCCGACGGCCAGACCGGTCGCGGCCGAATGGATTCGACCGGCCGCTGCGTGCTCTATTTCCCGCGGGCCGAAATCGAGGACGGGGCGCTGTCCGGCCGCGGCCTCGAGCTCGCCTGGGCGGCCGACCCGATCGAGCTGTTCTTCCTCCACATCCAGGGCTCGGGCCGCATCCGGATGGCCGACGGAAGCGTGCTTCGGATCGGCTACGACAACCAGAACGGCCGCGAATATGTCGCCATCGGCAGGCTGTTGCGCGAGCGGGGCATCCTGCCCGCCGGCGGAGCCTCGATGCAGGCGATCGTCGACTGGATGCGCGCCAACCCGGTTGAGGGCCGGGCGCTGATGCGCGAGAATTTGTCCTATATCTTTTTCAAGGAACTGACCGGTCCCGGCCCGCTCGGCGCGCTCGGCCTGCCGGTCACGCCGCACACCTCCGTCGCCACCGATCCGCTGTTCGTGCCGCTCGGCGCACCGGTGTTCCTGACGCTCGACCGGCCCGAGGCGAACGGGCTGTGGATCGCGCAGGACACCGGTGGAGCGATCAAGGGCCCGAACCGGTTCGACACCTTTTGGGGCGCGGGAGCCGATGCCACCCGGCTCGCGGGCGGCATGTCCGCATCGGGACAAGCGCTGATCCTGCTCCCCAGGGGCAGCGTCGCCCGTGCGCTCGCTCAGCCCTGAAGAAGCGGAGCTGTGGGCCCGCGTTACCGCGACCATCCGCCCGCTTTCGCGCCAGTCTCTGCCCGAGGCCGCGCCGGAGACCGCGGCTGAGACCGAGCGGCGGCGCCCGCCGCTACCGGTAGCGCGCAAGCCTGCTCCGCCGCCGGCTCGCCCGAGGCCCGGGACGACGCTCGACGGCAGCTGGGACAAGAAGCTCCAATCGGGTTCCGCAGTCCCGGACCGGGTCCTCGATTTGCACGGCCACAACCTCGACCAGGCGTGGAGCGCGATCGACACCGCGCTGGAACGCGCCATCGGCGCCGGCGAGCGGGTCCTGTTGCTGATCACCGGCCATGCAAGGGTGGACCAGCCCCCGGTCGAGCGCGGGCGCATTCGCGCTGCCGTTCATGACTGGCTGGCGGTTTCGCGGCATGCTCCGCGGATTGCCGCGGTGAGGAACGCCCACCCGCGCCACGGCGGCGGGGGCAGTCTCTACATCATCCTTCGCGCTCCTGGGCGCCGCTCCACATTTTCTTAACCCGTCTCGGTTAATCGCGAGTGGAGGCGGGCACTGCCGTCCGCGGGGCGCTAATTTTGCGATGAAAGAAGGCACGGCCCAGAGAATCAGCAACGCGCTTTTGTCGGGCGCGGCCGGGTTTGCCTCGTTCGTCTTTTCGCTTGGCGCACTGCTCTATATCACGGAATTCAATGAGAAAATTCTCGCCTCGCTAATCGCCGGCGCGTTCTGCCTGCTGATCAGCTACATCGCCTCGGAACGCCCCAACAGCGAAAGCGCGCGCGCTCTCGCCGCGCTCAGCGACCGGCTGCTCGCGGTCGAGGACGGCGACCTCGTTTCGCCGGCGCCGCCAGCCGTGCACAAGGTCATGCCCAAGCTTGCGGCCGCCGTGGACACCTTGTTTTCCGAAGTTCGCGCCTCGATCGAGAACGCCCACGCCCTTGGCATGTACGATGCGGTGACGTCGCTCCCCAACCGCCTTCATTTCCGCTCGGAAGCCGACAAGCTTTTGGGGGAAATGGCAGACGGGGCCCAGTCGGCGATGCTGTTCGTCGATCTCGACCGCTTCAAGCTGGTCAACGACAGTTTGGGCCACGCCCGCGGCGACCAGTTGCTGATCATGGTCGCCAATCGGCTGCGCGTCGTCGTCACCGCGGAATTCGGCGAAAGCCTGCGGCGGCGGCCATTGCTGGCTCGTCTGGCGGGCGACGAATTCACCCTGTTCTTTCCGGAAATCCTGTCACCGGCCGACATCGAGCGCGTCGCCCGGCGCATCGCGGTTGCAATCTCCGAGCCGTTCGAGCTGTCGGGGCACAGCGTCGACATCGGCGCTTCGATCGGCGTCTCGATCTACCCCGACCACGGCACCAGCATCGAGTCGCTGATGCGGGCCGCCGACATTGCGATGTACCACGCCAAATCGAGCGGCGGCGGGCAGCATTGCCTGTTCGACGACAAACTCGCGGCCGATCACCAGGAAAAGGTCGAGACCGAGCGGGCGCTGACCGAGGCGGTCCAGCGCGATGAATTCCTGCTCGCCTTCCAGCCGCAGCTAAGCCTCGTGAGCGGGGAAATCGCCGGTGCCGAAGCGCTGTTGCGCTGGAACCATCCGCGCGATGGGCTCAGGATGCCCGGCACCTTCATCCCGATCGCCGAGAGGACCGGGGTGATTACCGATATCGGCGATTGGGTGATGGCCGAGGTCGCGGCGGTGCTCGCCTCGTGGATGAGCGACGGAATGGACCTGCGGCTGGCGTTCAACGTCAGCCCGCGCCAGATCGACCGCGCCGATTTCTTCGCCCGGCTGCGCCAGTACTTTGCCGATCAGGGCGTCCCGTTGTCGCTGATCGAGCTCGAGTTCACCGAGAGCGCGGCGATGGAAGTCTCCGAGACCGTGCTGGCCGAAATCGCTGCGTTGCGGAGCGACGGCGCGACCATCGCCATCGACGATTTTGGGACCGGCTATTCCAATCTCGCCCGGCTGCGGACAATGCCGCTCGACCGGGTCAAGCTCGACCCGTCACTGATCGCCGACATCGAGCATTGCGAACGCGCCCGAGTCGTCGTCCAGGCGGTCATCCATCTGATCCGCGGAGTCGGCTGCGAGATTGTCGCCGAAGCCGTCGAAACCGTCGCCCAGGCCGACATCCTGCGGGCGATGGGCTGCGACGTCGTCCAGGGCTACATCTTCGCCCAGCCGATGTTCGAGCAGGAGTTCATCGACTGGACCAGCAACGCGACCCGCAGCGCGCGCTCGGTCGCCTAGCCCAGCACCTTGGACACGATCCGCTCATAGATCCGCGACAGTGCGGCGATGTCGGCGAGGGTCGCGCTTTCGTCGAGCTTGTGCATGGTCGCGTTGGGCAGGCCGAAATCGACCACCGGGCACAGCTGGATGAGGTAGCGGCCGTCCGACGTGCCGCCGCCTGTCGACAGCACCGGCGTGCGGCCAGTCTCCTCGCGGATCGCGCCGACCACCAGGTCGTAGAGGTCGCCCGGAGGGGTCAGGAACGCCTCGCCCGAGATCTTCGCTTTGACGGTTGCGCCCGGCGCCTCGCGCGCGGCGGTTTCCTCGACCAGCCGGACGAGGTCGGCGCCGCGATGCAGGTTGTTGAAGCGGATGTTCAGCCGCGCGCCGGCCGAGCCAGGGATCAGGTTGGTCGCGCCGGGCGGGCAGCCGATGTCGGTGAACTCGAGGTTCGATGGCGGGAACGCGTCGGTGCCGTCGTCGAGGTGAATGGCGTCGAGCGCGGCGACCAGCCGCGCGAGCGGCGGAATCGGGTTGTCGGCGCGGTGCGGGTAGGCGACGTGGCCCTGCGTGCCCGGCACTTCGATCCACATGTTGACCGAGCCGCGGCGGCCGATCTTGACCGTATCGCCGAGCTCGGTCTCCGACGTCGGCTCGCCGATCAAAATCATGTCGGGGCGGATGTCGCGCGCGTCGAGCCAGCGGATGATCGCCGGCGTACCGTGCACCGACGGCCCTTCTTCGTCGCCGGTGATCAGCAGTGAGCAGGTGCCGCGCCGCTGCTCCATCCGCGACACCGCCGCGACGAACGCCGCGATCGCGCTCTTCATGTCGTTGGCGCCGCGCCCGGTCAGCACCCCGTCGGCGACCCGCGCGGCGAACGGGTCGCTGCTCCAGCCGTCGCCCGGCGGCACGACGTCGAGGTGCCCGGCAAAGCCGAAGTGCGGCGACCCCGTTCCGCGCATCGCAACCAGATTCTCGACCGGTCCGTCGGGCAGTTCGCCGACAATAAAGCGGCTCACGTCGAAACCGAGTGGCGCGAGCTCGGCCTCAAGGACATCGAACACAGCGCCGCGGGCCGGCGTGACGCTCGGGCAGTCGATCAATGCCGAAGCAAGGGAGATGGGGTCGATCGGCGCGGGCATCGGCTCGCCCTAGCAAGCCGGCGTAAGCTGGCAAGTTCCGGGTCATCGGACCCGCTGAAAAAAAGGATTGCGTGCTCGCTACAAATGTAGCACTACAAATGTAGCGTCGAAGTTGGCGCGAAGGGGGGAGCCCGAAAATGGCCGTGTTGCGTAATTGCCGGGCAGCCCTGTTGGCCGGATCGGCGTTGACCGCTCATCTCCCCTTGCTGGCCCAGACGGCGCCGCCAGTTTCCGGCCCAGCGGTCGCGCCCGCGCCGGTGCCAGCCGTGGCGGGATCGAAGCGCGTGTTCACGCCCGCCGATTTCACCCGGTACGCCCCGAAGACAGCCTACGACATGCTGCTGCAAGTGCCGGGCTTCACCATCCGCTCGGCGAGTCAGGAGCGCGGGCTCGGCCAGGCTTCCGAGAATGTGCTGATCAACAGCCAGCGCAGCGCCAACAAGTCGGGCGGGGCGATCGACGATCTCCAAAAAATCGGCGCCGCGAACGTCGAGCGAATTGAAATCGTCGACGCCGCCAGCCTTGGGATCGCCGGTCTTTCCGGCCCGGTCGCCAACGTGATCGTCAGCGCCGCCGCCAAGTCTTCGGGCCAGTTCGAGTGGAGGCCGGATGTTCGCGCGCACTTTGCCAAGCCCAATTTGTTCCGCGGCCTGCTCAGCTATTCGGGCAAGACGGGGCCGGTGGATTACACGCTGTCGCTCCAGAACCAGACCGGGCGCGGCGGCTTCGGCGGCCTGATCGAGATTTTCGACGCAAACGGAAACATCACCGAAACGCGCGATGAAATTTTCCACTCGGAGTTCGATCATGCGAAACTGACGGGCAAGTTCGGCTTCGATGGCCCCGGATCGTCGCTTGGCAATCTGACGCTCGCCTATGGCCCGTATTGGGGCCCGGTGCACATTCGCGACCGCCGCGAGCGGGCTGACGGCGACGATCGCGCGCGCACCAACCGCAGCGTTCTCAAAGGCTATACCATCGATATCAACGGCGATTACGCCTTCGCGCTCAGGCCGGGCCGGCTCAAGCTGATCGGCCTCAGGCGCTTCGATCACGAGCCGCTTGTCACCACCCAGGTGACCCGCTTCGACAGCGGCGCTCCCGACGAAGGCATCCGCTTTAGCCGCGATTCGCGCATCGGTGAGACGATCGGCCGCGCCGAATATGGCTTCAAGACCGGCAAAAACGATTGGCAAGTTTCACTCGAGCGGGCGTTCAACTCGCTCGACCAGCGCGGAGCGCTGTCTGTGCTTTCACCCGAGGGCGAATTCGTCGAGGTCGACTTTCCACAGGGGACCGGGAAGGTCACCGAGACTCGTTACGAGGCGATCGCGACGTGGAGCCGTCCGCTTGGCAAAAAGCTCGATCTGCAGCTTGCCGCGGGCGGCGAGACCTCCAAACTGGCGCGGGTCGACGGAGATCTGCCGCCGCGCAAGTTCTTTCGCCCCAAGGGCAGCCTGACGCTGGGATGGCGCCCGTCGCAAGGCTGGGACGCGAGCCTGAAGCTGCGGCGCCGGGTCGGGCAGATCAGCTTCTACGATTTCCTCGCCCAGCCCAAGCTCAGCCAGGATCGCGAGCAGGCGGGCAATCCCGACCTCGTGCCGCCGCAAAGCTGGGAGGGGGAGGTCGAGATCGGGCGCGAGCTCGGCGCCTGGGGGAAGACTCGGCTCAAAACCTATTATCACCGCGTCGAGGACATCATCGACGTGATCCCGATTGGCCTGACGGGCGAGGGCATCGGCAATTTGCCGCGCGCCACCCGCCTCGGCATGGAGAGCACCAGCACCCTTCATTTCGACCCGATCGGCTGGAAGGGCGCGAAGATTGACGCCAAGCTGGGCTTCGAGAAAACCAGCGTTCGCGACCCGCTGACCGGGGAGAAGCGCCCGATCAGCGGCACCCGCGCCCGCTGGGCGTCGCTGAGCCTGCGCCACGATATCCCCGGCAGCGACATCGCCTGGGGCGCGACCGCCACGCACGACCATTACGCAAAGCATTACTTCCTCACCGAGGTTTTTCGCAGCTGGGAAGGTCCGTGGTGGATCGGCGTGTTCGTCGAACACAAGGACGTCATGGGCCTCACCGTCCGCGGCACCGTCTCGAACCTCCTCAATGCGCGCCACCGGTTCGATCGCGTCGTCTTCGACGGCCGCCGCGATGCGAACCCGATTTCCTTCATCCAGCGCAACAACCAGCTGATCGGGCCGATTTTCAGCCTTTCGATCCGCGGAAATTTCTGACCGGCGCTTTCTCTGCTAAGCGGTTATGCCTCCTAGCCACAGTTGAGGACCGATGCCGAAGATCGATCTCGACCAGGTCGAGCAGACCAACCGCACCACCTATCCGATGCCGTTCGCGGCCGAGATGGGACGACGCCGATTTCGGCGGCTGGGCCCAGCCGGCGGCCTGCGCGACATCGGCGTCACCCATTGCGTGATCGAGCCGGGCGGCATTTCGAGCCAGCGCCACTGGCATGAGGGCATCGACGAGTTCCTGGTGATTCTCGACGGCGAGGCGGTGCTGGTCGAAGACAATAGCGAGACCGTGCTGCGCGCCGGCGACTGCGCGGCTTTCCCGAAGGACGTTCCCAATGGCCACCATTTGGTCAACCGCAGCGACCGGACCTGCACCTTCATCGCCATGGACGGCCGGTTGTCCGAGGGGGACTGCCATTATTCCGATGTCGACCTGCACTGGGACCAGGCCACCGGCCGGTACACCCACAAGGACGGCACGCCTTACTGAGCGGCGCTCTTACGCGGCCGCTTCCGTCTCATACTCCTCGATCACCCACGGCTCGTCCTGGGCCAGTTCGATCCACTCGGCGACCGCCGGGTGCGACAGCACAGCTTTTACGTACAACGCCGCGAACGGCGGCACCGGCACGCCATGGGTGATGAAGCGGGTGACGACGGGGGCGTACATGATGTCGGCGGCGCACCAGTCGCTGAACAGATAATCGCCAGTGCCGCCGAAGCGAGCCCGCGCCTGCGCCCACAGTTGCAGGATGCGGTTGATGTCGTCCTTCACGCTGGGGCTGAGCTCGCGCGAGGAATAGCTCTTGCGCACGTTCATCGGTAATTCGCGGCGCAGATTGGCGAAGCTCGAGTGCATCTCCGCCGCCATCGACCGCGCCATGCCGCGTGCCGCTGCATCGTCGGGCCAGAATCGCTCCCGCCCGACCCGGTCGGCGAGAAACTCGACGATCGCCAGGCTGTCCCAGACGACGCAGTCGTTGTCCCACAGGATCGGCACCTTGCCGAGCGACGGCGCGAACTCGTCGCCCTCGCGGCGCTTTTCCCACTCGTCGTCGAACATCGGCACGACCAGTTCCTCGAACTCCTCGCCCGATTGCTTGACGGCCAGCCAGCCGCGCATCGACCAGCTGGAATAGGCGCGGTTGCCGATGATCAGCTTGAGCATTGCTTCTCCCTGCCTCCGTCACCCTGAACTCGTTTCAGGGTCCATTTGTCCGACCGCGCCGCATTTCACGAGAATGGATGCTGAAACAAGTTCAGCATGACGGCTACGCGTCATTCGGTCGCTTCGAGGATTGCAGTACGCAACTCCGCGATGCCGCTACCGGTTGCGCTCGATGTCGGGAAGATGGCGGGATGCGCGGCGGGGTGCTTCGCCGCCTCTTGCCCTGTCCGTTGCAGCACCGCCTTGAGCGCCGTCGCCTTGACCTTGTCGGCCTTGGTCAGGACCAGATGGTAGCTGACCGCGGCGGCATCGAGCATGTCCATCACCTCGTGGTCGACGGGTTTCAGGCCGTGGCGCGCGTCAACCAGCACCAACGCCCGCTTGAGCACGGAGCGGCCGCGTAGATAGTCGTTGATCAGGAATCGCCAGCGCTTGACCATGTCCTTGGGCGCCTCGGCAAACCCGTACCCCGGCATGTCGACCAGCCTCATCCGAAGCGGCCGCCCGACGTCGAAGAAGTTGAGCTCCTGGGTCCGGCCCGGAGTGTTCGACGTTCGCGCCAGGCTGGCACGGTTAGTGAGCGCGTTGAGAAGCGAGCTCTTGCCGACGTTCGAGCGGCCGGCAAAGGCGATCTCCGGAGCCGTCGGGTCGGGCAGGAACTCAAGGGCCGGCGCCGATTTCAGGAAATCGACCGGCCCTGCGAACAATTTACGCGCGCGCTCCGCGATATCCTCGCCGGCCTTCATCAGCCGGTCGCCGGCGCCGGGGCTTTGAAATCGAGCCCGTAGCGACGGTACAGCCACCACTGCTGGGCGATCGTCAGGATGTTGGACACCACCCAGTAGAGCTGCAGCCCGGCGGCGAACGGCGCCATCACGAACATCAGCACCCATGGCATGATCGCGAAGATCTGCTGCTGGGTCGCGTCCATCTGCGCCGGGTTGAGCTTGAACTGCAGCCACATGGTGATCCCGAGCAGGATCGGAAGCACGCCCAAGGCGAGGAAGAAGGGCGGGGTGAAGTCGAGCAGCCCGAACAGGTTGACCGGGGTCATCGGGTCGGGAGCGCTCAAGTCCTTGATCCACAGGATGAAGGGCTGGTGGCGCATCTCGACCGCCACCATCAGCACCTTGTAAAGGGCGTAGAAAATCGGGATCTGCAGCAGGATCGGCAGGCAGCCCGCCGCGGGGTTGATCTTCTCGCTTTGGTAAAGCTTCAGGATCTCCTGCTGCTGGCGCGCCTTGTCGTCCTTGTGGAGCTCCTGGATCGCCTTCATCTTCGGCTGCACCTTGCGCATCGCGGCGAACGACTGAAACTGCTTCTGGGCGATCGGGTACATCAGCAGGCGGACGATGAAGGTCAGGCAGATGATCGCCACCCCGAAATTGCCGGTCGCCTCGAACAGCCAGTTCAACAGGTCGAAGATCGGCCGCATGAACCATTCGAACCAGCCCCAGTCGATCGCCTTGGAAAGCCTGGGAATGCCCATGGCCTCATATTGATCGAGCAGCGCTTTCTCCTTGGCGCCGGCGAACAGGTGGCTCTCGACTGCAATCGCCTTGCCCGGCGGGACGATCATCGGCTGGCGCGCATAATCGGCCTGATAGGGCCCGCTCGGGGCCTTCCGGAAGCTCGCGCCGATCGACGCATCCTGGGCCGGCGCCAGCGCGGTCAGCCAATATTTGTCGGTAAAGCCGAGCCAGCCGCCGCGGCTG
Organism: Sphingomicrobium sp.; assembly: GCA_035512655.1. Lineage (GTDB taxonomy): Bacteria > Pseudomonadota > Alphaproteobacteria > Sphingomonadales > Sphingomonadaceae > Sphingomicrobium. The sequence continues at coordinate 62,217 of DATKDM010000001.1, forward strand.
TCGAACGTCTCCCCGTTTGCTCCCGCTTCGTCGAGCGTGTCCCAGTCGACGTCGTAATTGGCGGTGCCATTCATGAAGCCGATCGGGCCGACATGCATCGTCCAGCCGTCGGGATCGGGGGACGCACTGGCACGGCTGATGAGGCCATAGGGGCGCACCGCGATCGCATTGGCGCTCGGGTTGGCGACGCGCTGGCGAACGGTGAACAGATAATCCTTGTCCACAGAAATGGTCTGTTCGAACCGCTGGCCGCCCGGGCTGGTCCAGGCCAGCGTCACCGGGCTCTGCGGTGTCAGGACCCGCGAGTTGGCCGTCCACACCGCGTCGGCGCCCGGGGCTTCGGTGCCCTCGCCGGTCCAGCCGAAGCTGGCGAAATAGCCGCCCGGGGCGCCGCTCGGGGAAAGCAGCCGCACGGGCGGAGAATCCTTGCCGATGCCCTGGCGCTCGCGAAGCAGGACGAGGTCGTCGATCCGCGCGCCCTTCAGGTTGATCGACCCTTGCAGCGCCGGTGTCTCGATCCGCACCCGCGGGGTCGAAGCGAGCACCGTCGACCGGCTGCGCATCGCCTGCGGCCGGTCGGCGGCGGGGTCGGCCTGCGGCTGCGGGATCGGCTGGGCCTTGCCGTTTTCGACGCGCACCGTTTGCGGTCCCGCGGTCGGCAGGAAGCGGTCGGCAACCAGGCTCCAGCCAAACAGCACCAGCCCGCTCAGCACGATGGCGAGGATCATGTTCTTGTTGTCGTTCAATTTCGGGAGCCTCGTGATGGAACCGGACTTGTCAGGGAACAGGATCGTCGCCCTGGCCGCCCCAGGGATGGCAGCGGCCGATGCGTTTCAATGCCAGCCACCCGCCCTTCGCCGCCCCATAGCGCGACAATGCGGTGATCGCATAGGCCGAGCAGCTTGGCGTGTAACGGCAACTCGGCGGCAGGACTTTCGAAGGGCCAAGCTGCCAGCCCCGGGCGACCCAGATCAGCATCCTTGCGATCATCCGCGAAGCCGCTCCAAGGCGCGCTCGAAATCCGCTCGAAGCAGGGCGAAATTGCGCTCGATCCCGCCCGAGCGGCCAATCAGCACGTGATCGGCACCGGCGAAACCCCGGGTCGGCAGGATTTCCCGGGCAAGCGCGCGCAGCCGGCGCTTCATCCGGTTGCGGACCACCGCGCCGCCAATTTTTTTGGTGACTGTGAAACCGGCTCGCTTGGCATCGTCCGTGTCGGCGCGGTCGCGGACCAGCAGGAAGAAGCCCGGCGTCGACACCCTCCGGCCGGAATTGGCGGCGAGGAAGTCGGAGCGTTTCCGTATTGTGGTTAGGCGCAGAGCTTCTTGCGGCCGCGCGCCCGGCGGGCGTTCAGCAGCTTGCGCCCGCCGACGGTCGCCATGCGGTGGCGGAACCCGTGCCGCCGCTTGCGGACCAGATTGCTCGGCTGGAAAGTGCGCTTCATCGCTCATGCCTTAAAGAATCTATGAAAAAGGGCCGCCGTTCGGGCAGCCGCTGTCGAGCGCGCCGATAGTGGAGGGCCTTGTGAAAGTCAATTGCGAGAGACCCTGAAAGTCAATTGGCGCGCCCCTCGCGGTCGCTCCATTTTTCGGGTGGTTTGTCCGGCGGATCGGGGATCAATGGCGCGATTCCGCCCTCCAGGGACTCGTCGGCGGGCGGCGGACCTTCACGCGCTAAGCGCGCCTTGCGCCGAGCCTCGCGCCGCACGGCGCTCCTGCGCCTCAGGCCCCAATCAGTCCAGCGCCCGGCCTTGGGCTGCCACCGCTTGAAGCGAACATAGCGCCGCTTTGCCCACATGCTGGTCTTGAGCACCATCGCGAGGCCGAGGGCGAAAATGAAAATGCCGCCGGGGCCGGGGATCGCTCCGGCCAGCGGGGACAGCAGGATGAGCAAGACGCCGACGCCGAAGATCGTCCATTCGACCACCGGATGGTCGATGAACCTACCCAATTGGTCGCGGCTGATCATGAGCGACGATGTGGTTGCCAAACGCCGTTAGCGCAAGGGAGCTTGTGGATAGGACCATCCAGGGTCTAGCGTGCCTGCGCCGAGCTAGGGGGATCCCCTGAATATCGATTGCCGGTCGGCAACGAAGCGTCGCGGATGACCGCGACCGTCGCCACCGTCGCCTACCTCGGCCTCGAAGCGCGAGCCGTCGAAGTCCAGGTCCAGCTCTCGTCGGGGCTGCCGGCATTCGTCATCGTCGGCCTGCCCGACAAGGCCGTCGCCGAAAGCCGCGAGCGGGTCCGCGCGGCGCTCGCCGCGATCGGCCTCGCGCTGCCGCCGCGGCGCATCACCGTCAACTTGTCGCCGGCCGACCTGCCCAAGGAAGGCTCGCATTTTGACCTGCCCATCGCGTTGTGCCTGCTGGCCGCGATCGGCGCCGCCGACGCCGAGAGCCTGTCCCATTATGTCGCGGTCGGCGAGCTGAGCCTCGACGGGCGGATCGCCGCGTCCCCGGGCGTGTTGCTCGCCGCGCTTCACGCCTCGGCCAACGACAAGGGCCTGATCTGCCCCGCGGTCCAGGGCAGCGAGGCGGCGTGGGCCGGCGATCTCGAGGTCGCCGCGGCACCCGATCTGCTGGCCCTGCTCGCCCATCTTAAGGGCACGGCGCTGCTCGCTCCGCCAGTGGAGGCCGAAGTCGAGCCGCTCGGCCACGGTCCCGACCTCAGCCAGGTCAAAGGCCAGGAGGTCGCCAAGCGCGCGCTCGAGATCGCCGCCGCGGGCGGCCACAATCTCTTGATGAGCGGGCCGCCCGGGGCCGGCAAGTCGCTGCTCGCCGCCTGCCTGCCGCGAATCCTGCCGCCGCTCGAGCCGTCGGAAGCGCTCGAAGTGTCGATGGTGGCGTCGGTCGCCGGCGAGATGAACGGCGGCAAGATCCGCCGCCGGCGGCCGTTCCGCTCGCCGCACCACAGCGCCTCGATGCCGGCGCTGGTCGGCGGCGGGCTGCGCGTTCGCCCGGGCGAGATCAGCCTCGCTCATCTGGGCGTGTTGTTCCTCGACGAATTGCCCGAGTTCCAGCGCGCGGCGCTCGATTCACTGCGCCAGCCGCTGGAGACCGGCAGCGTCAGCGTCGCCCGCGCCAACACCCACGTGACTTTCCCGGCGCGGGTCCAGTTGATCGCGGCGATGAACCCGTGCCGCTGCGGGCATTTGGGCGATCCCGCGTTGGCCTGCAGCCGGGCGCCGCGCTGCGCGGCCGATTACCAGGCCAAAGTGTCGGGGCCGCTGCTCGACCGGATCGATCTGCATGTCGACGTCCAGGGTGTGTCCGCGGCGGACTTGACACTGCCGCCGCCGGCCGAGGGAAGCGCCGAGGTCGCCTCGCGGGTCGCCGATGCGCGCGCCGTCCAGTCGCGGCGCTACGACGGGCGGGGGGTGCGGACCAATGCGGAAGCCGATGGCGAGCTTCTCGACCAGATCGCCACCCCCGACGAGCCGGGCCGCAAGCTATTGGCCGACGCCGCGGCGGCGATGCGCCTGTCGGCGCGCGGATTCCACCGGGTGCTGCGGGTTGCCCGGACGATCGCCGATCTCGCCGGGGCCGAGCAGGTCGGCCGAATCCACATCGCCGAAGCGTTGAGCTACCGCCGCCAGGCGCCGCGCAACTGACTATTCGGGCGGACCGTCCTCTGTCGCGCGATCGCCCCAGACCTGCCGCTCCGCCTCGTCGATCGCCTTTAGTGCTTCAGCGGAAGAACCCGCTTCGTTGGATGGATTAACGCTACCGAGGGCAGGGCGGAGCGCTTGAAGTTGGCCGCGGGTTCGCCAGCGAATGACGATCCTGCGCTCGCGGTCGCTGATCCGGTCCATCTCACGCCGCCTCCGGGATGATGTTGACGGCGTGCTTGAACGGCAAGGTGTAGATGATCACTCCGCTTTCGTCCTCGACGTCGATCCGGAACCTGAGGTCGATCACACCTTCGCGGACATCGCCGGTCATCAGGTCCCGCGCCGAAACCAGCACCGCCTTGCGCAAGGCTTCGACGGTTGGGAACTCCAGCCCTTCGGGGTCGAGGATTTGTTCTGTGCCGTCGCGCAGATGCATAAAATAGCGCGCCACAAGCAGCTCCTTGCGTATAGGCGGGAGCGCGGGGTCTCTCAGCCGCCGAGGCCTAAAAGCTCGCTCGGCGATGAGCAACCCATATCAGGAAAACTGATCTAAATCTATGTAAATCTCTGTAAGATTTGAAAATTTGCATATGAATTCGAAATTATCGTCAAAACATGTTTTAAAGCACTTGCATCGCGGGCATTTGTTGCAGGGCGCCGACGACCAAAAGAATGCTTTGTGCTCCCGCCCGTTTTTTTTTGCGGGAGAGTCAGTTGACCAGTTTCAATTCACCGCCACCCAAGCCTTCGGCGCTCGAGCCAATGGTTCGCAAGCTTGCCTATTGGCACAAGCTCGACGCGGCCGACCGCGCCGCACTGCTCGCCCTGCCGCACAGTGTGAAGTCGCTCGAGCAGCATCATTACATCATCCGCGAGCGTGACCGGGCGACCCATTGCTGCGTGCTGCTTTCCGGCTTTGCGATCCGCCACAAGATCGTCGGCGGCGGGTTCCGGCAGATCTGCGCGATCCACATAAAGGGGGAGATGGTCGATCTCCAAAACTCACTGCTGGGGACCGCCGACTACAGCGTCCAGATGATTACTCCGGGACAGGTGGCGACAATCCCCCGCGAGGAGATCGACAAAATCGCGTTCGAGCGTCCGTCGGTCGGCCGGGCGATCTGGTTCGATACGCTGGTCGACGCGTCGATATTTCGCGAATGGATCGCCAATGTCGGGCGGCGCAACGCCCGCACCCGGCTCGCCCACGTGCTGTGCGAGTTCGCGCTTCGGCTGAAGGTCGCTGGGCTGGCCGAGCACACCGGCTACCAGTTGCCGATGACCCAGGAGCAGCTTGGGGACGCCACCGGCCTGACCTCAGTCCATGTCAACCGGACGTTGAAGGGGCTCGAAGCGGACGGGCTGATCGAACGCGTCAGCCCGCGCTCGATCACGATCGGGGACTGGAAAAAACTCGCGGACGCCGGCGATTTCGACAGCAACTATTTGCATTTGCGCGAAGGCGAACCCGCGCTGGCGTGAGCTTCGCGCCGCGACCATTGCCCGCGACCGCCGCCGTCGCTAGCAAGGCGGCGGGCCCCTGTGGCGGAATGGTAGACGCGCTCGACTCAAAATCGAGTTCCCTAACCGGAGTGTCCGTTCGACTCGGACCAGGGGCACCACTGGACGGAGCGCCGCGCATATGGCCGATCGCACCTGCAACAGCTACGCCGAGTTCTGGCCCCACTATCTGCGCGAGCATGCAAAGCCCCGCACCCGAGCGGTCCACTACATCGGGACCGCGCTCGTCCTCCTGTTCGCCGTTCTGCTCGCGATGACCGGCAACTGGTGGTGGCTGCTGGCGATGCCGCTGGCCGGATACGGCTTCGCCTGGGGCAGCCATGCGCTGATCGAGCGCAATCGCCCGGCCACATTCACCCATCCCTTGTGGTCGCTCTTCTCCGACTTCCGGATGTTCTTCCTGGCGATCGGCGGCCGCCTCGGCCCCCACCTCGAAGACGCGGGCATCAATCCGGCGGGCGCTACGCGCTGATCGCGAGCCGCTGCTCAAATCTCCTTTTCACCGAACGAATGAGAAGAACGGAGGCCTGGTTGCGCTCGATTTGTTCGCTGGCAGGAGGGCGTGAGCGGCGATATGCTGCAGCGGATGGACGCGCGCACGCACAGGCAAAAGACGGTCGAGCCGGTGGAGGATCCGCACCACCTGGCGGAAGGCCTGACCATGAAGCGCGACCGGCTGCTCGCCGCGCTGACCCTGATCGCCGGTGCCGGGCTGTTGATCGCTCTGCCGTTCGCTCTGCGGGCCGGAGCCGAGTTCTTCCTGCCGGTGACCGCGGCCCTGGTTATCGCCATCGCGCTGGTGCCGATGCTCGAATGGTTCGAGCGGCGCGGCGTGCCGGCGCATCTCGCCGCGGCTCTGTGCGTGCTCATTTTCCTGGCCATCGCGATCTTCGCAATCGGCTCGATCGTGCTCCCGGCGATCGATTGGGTGGCGCTGTTGCCCGAACGCCTGCCCAAGGTGCGCGCGGCGCTCGACCCGGTCCTCGACCTTTACAAGTCCTTCGAAGGCTTCCTGGAGCGGATCCTGTCGGAGATTGTCATCGCTCCGGACCAAGCGCGGACGGTGAGGATCGAAACGCCCAATTCGCTGTCGGGTCTTCTCACCGCCTCGGCGCCGCACGCGCTGATCCAGCTGTTCTTCGCGCTCCTGGTGATCTTCTTCTTTCTCGCCGGGTGGACCGCGATGCGCAAGAAGACGATCGTCAGCCGCGGCAGCTTCGAGGGTGCGCTCACCACCGCCCGGGTGATCCAGCAGGTGGTCGACGCGACCTCGACCTACATCGGCACCATCACCGTCATCAACGTCACTCTGGGCGCGCTGACGGCGCTGGTCTTGTGGCAGCTGGGCATGGACTCGCCGGTCATGTGGGGCGGCATCGTCGCGGTCCTCAACTACATTCCGTATTTGGGGCCGATCGCCTCGGCGGGGCTGCTGTTCATCGGCGGCCTGATGACCTTTCCCGACGCCTGGTCGGCGATGCTGCCGCCGGCGATTTTCGTCGGGCTGCACATGGTCGAGGCCAACATCATCACCCCGATGGTGGTTGGCAAAAGGCTGACCATCAATCCGCTGGCGATCCTCATCTCGCTGAGTTTCTGGGCCTGGGTCTGGGGCACGACCGGCGCGCTGCTGGCGGTGCCGCTGCTGATCATCATGAAGACCGTGTTCGCCGCCGCCGGCACCCCCGACATCGCCGGATTCCTGTTCGAGGACGGCACCTTGACCCATGTCGGCGAGCATGAGGAAAAAGACGAGGAGGAGGAGTCCGGTCCGGCCGACCGCCCGCCTGCCCGCCGCGCCGGCACCGGGGCCGGCGGCCAAGTTGACAGCCCCAAGGGGGTCACCTAGTTGCCCGCGACGCCACCTGCGCGGGTGTAGCTCAGTTGGTTAGAGCGCCGGCCTGTCACGCCGGAGGTCGCGGGTTCAAGTCCCGTCACTCGCGCCATTTTCCTGGCCCGTCGAAGCGCATTCGCAGCGCTTTTGCGTGGCCCGACCGCGTCGGCTAAGCGCCGCCTGATGGGCGCTCCGGCTTCGGCATATGCGGCGTTGGGGCTCGAGCCGGGCGCCGACCGGACGGCGATTGAGCAAGCCTACCGGCGGCTCATCAAGCTCCACCACCCCGATCGCAGCGGCGGAGACGCCAGCCGCGCGGCCGAGATCAACCGCGCCTATTTCGAGCTTCGCCGCCAGCCCGAGCCCGATCCGCCGCCCGCCGCCGGGCGCGGCCCCGTGAGACCCCGGAACAGCGTGCGCAAGCGCCGCCGCCGGTCACGCCGCTCGTGGCTCGCCCTGATCGCCGCCGCCGGTGTTTTGCTGGTGTTCGAGCGCGAGCGCCTCGCCGAGCCCACGGCGCGCTGGATCGCTTCGTTGTTCGCGGTGCCCGAGACAGGACGTGGCAGCCTAGCGAAGATCGGCGACCCCGAGCTCGACGGTCCGCTTGCGGATACCGCCATCGAATCGTCGATCGGCCAGGCGCGGCGGTTTGTGCGGAGCGGCGACGAGGAGGCGATGGCGCAGCACAGCCGCGATTGCCACCGGCGGATGCGGTCGAGCCCGGAGCTTGTCCAGCTCGACCGCTGCGCGGCCTTCGACGACGCCATCGCCGCGCTTGGCGACAGCGCGGCGACAGGCGACCGCGGCCGGTTCGGAGCGGCGGCTCTGACCGCTCGCCAAATGACCGCGGCGAGCCTGCTGTCGAGCGATTATTTGGCGATCGAGCGGCGGCTCGACCGCGTTCGGACGGCGGTCCAGATGGCGCTGATCACGCGGCTGCCGCCGTTGCCGCCTTCAACCCTGGTCGACGAAAATCCGGCGGATGCGGCGCTGCCGGACGATGACCCGGACGCCGGGTCGAACTAGTGTTGCGGAGCGGGCGATCCGGCGCCGCCGCTACTCGAGCCTGTGCTGGCGATTGCGGACGCCGGCGCGGGCAGGCCGAGCGGTTTCTCGTCGGCGGCGCCGCCGCCCAATGACCAGCGAAGGTTGTCCGACGCTTCGAATCTCTCGACGTAAGCGGTGCGGGGCGCCTCCTCGACGGCCTTGCGGGCAGCAAGGTTGAAGCGGATCGCGAGCTGGCCGCCTTGCGGTGTCTTGAGCTCGGCGCCGGGGATCGCGGCGACCGTTGCCGCGAGCGAAGCTGGGGCGGCGGCGTGGGCAGCGTCGGCCGAAAGCGCCGCCGTGCGCAATGCCTGGCTGTCCGGCTCGTGGCCGGAATAGCGCTTCGCAAACGCCGCCGGACGGCCCCAGCCACCGGCCCAGCGGTAGAAGATATGCGCTCCGACGACGGCGTTCTTGGCGAGGCTCGACGCCCAGTAGGGCACGACATAGTCGGCATGGTAATGGGTCGCGTAGCCGGCCGGGCCGAACACGGCCCCGGCAAGCGCCGCCTCGGCGACCTTGCGCGACCGCGCCCAGCCGTCAGCGCTCGGCCGCCGGCTCAGCGAGCCGTCGCAGGTAAAGGTGAATTGGCAGCCGGTGGCCCGCGTCGAGCCCTGATAGACCACCCCGCAAACGCTCGCCGGGAATGCCGGGTGGCGGACCCGGTTGAGGACCACCTGCGCAACCGCTCGTTGGCCGTCGGCGGGTTCGTTGCCGGCCTCGTAATAGACGGCGCTGGCCAGGCATTCGAGCGCTCGCGCCCGGGCAGCCGAGTCGGCGCCGCGCATCGCGAATGGCCTCGCCGCCGGGTTGGGCGAATCGGCGATCGGGATTGCCTGGTTGATCGACAGCGCATCCTCGGGCGCTAGCTCGCGCACCAGCAGCGGCGGCGGCGCCGGAGCGGATTCGGCGGAATCGGCACCGCCCCGCAAACCCGAAAGGCTTGGAGTCGACCCGGCGGTGCCGGCGAGCGCCAGCGCCGCGGCGACGCCGAGCGCGCTCAGCGCCACCGCTTCGCGCGGATAGTCGCGCCACACCTTAATGGCGGAAAAGGTCAAAGCTTTGGTCATTTGAGGATAGGTGTCATACTCGAATAAAACAGTTGGCTCAATCGTCCGCCCGCGGTTGCTCCCGCCAGCGCCCGGTTTGAGTCCACCGGATCAGGGGTTTCAGCGGCGCGATCCAGGCTAATCCCATGACGAGATAGAACGCCCCCTGAACAAGGACGGGCCAATTGCCGACGGTTCGTGCGAGGCTTGCGACGAGTGCTGCCCAGACGAAAATCAGCAGCATGATCGCCGCAATGCCAGCGAGCTTGCGCCCGGAGGGTTTCATGGCTTGAACCATTCCACCCCTTCCGGGCTGGCGAAGCCGTGCAGCGGCACGTCCCACGGGTCGCGAGGGATTTCTGCGGACAGGCGCTGGAGCGGCCAGCCGACACCGATCAGCCGGGCGCCGTTGCGCCTGAGGGGGGCGAGAACCCGGTCGTAGTGGCCCTTGCCGCGGCCGAGCCGGGTGCCGCGGCCGTCCACCGCGATCAGCGGCACGAGGATAACGTCGGGCTCGACCGGCGGAGCGGTGCGCTTTGGCTGGAGGATCCCGAACGGACCGCCGACCGACGGGTCGCCTGCGAGGAAGCGGAATGGCTTGGCTGGATCGGAAAAAGCGGGGAAGGCGACGATCGCGCCAACCGCGCGGGCTTCCTCGATCGCCAGCAGCGGGCTGATTTCGCTGCCGAGCGGCGAGTAGCCGCCGACCACAGTGGCTCCGGCGCAGATCGCGGTGAGCTGCTCGGCGAGGCGGCGTTCGAGCAGGGTCCGTTCGGCGTCGCTCAAGGTGCGCGCGAATGCCTTGCGGGCATCGAGCGCGACGGCGCGCAGCGCGTCCTTGGCGGACGGCGGCTCGGGCGGCCGGGGGCCGGAGCTGGAGGAAAGTGACGGGACCACCGTGGCCGTTTGCCGGAAATCCACTGACGCCACAAACGTCAGGTGGGCGCCGTGTGATCCGAACCAGGGTTCGGGCAGGGACAGCTCCCGTGGATGGTAATAGCCTCAGGGATGTTCTTAGGCTCGTACCGGGCAGTACCCGTCGAGTTCTATTTAGGCGCTTTGCCCGTCGCTCTCAAGGGCGTCGGCGAGCGATTCCAGGCGGCTCGCCAGCGCCTTGGCGCTCTCGGCGAGCATGGGATCGACCGGCTGCTGCGGTTCCGAGGCGCGCTGGTCGACGATCTGATCGGCGAGCAGCAGCGACGCGAACAACAATTGGCGGGCTTCCGACATCGTGCCAAGCCCGGCCAGCGCCTCGCGGCTCTTGGCGTCGACCAAAGCGGCGGCGGCGCGCAGGCTATCCTCCTCGCCGGTGCGGCAGGCGACGCGGTACGGGCGCCCGGCGATCGTCAGGTCGACTTCAGCCATGGTGCGTCTCCGCGGCTTCCGTCTTTTCGGCGGAGCGAATCAACTGATCGAGCTCGGCGACCGCCTCGCGGACCTTCGAGCGCAACTCCTGCTCGCGGCCGTGATCGTCGTGGCTGCGCGCCGCGAGCGCCCGCTCGACGCGGCCGACGGCGCGTTCGGCGCGCTCCAAAGCTTGTGAAAGACCGCTGTCATCCATTTGATTATCGCTACGCAAGATGGGCGCCGCGAGCAAGAGCGGGGCGGGCGGTTGACGGCCAACGGCTCACCGCCCAAAGGGCGCGCATCGGCCCGCCCGATCCGGTGCGCGGCGGATCCCGTCGCAATGTCGCACCGCAAGGGTGCAATTCAGGGGAGCCTAAAGGATTGCAGCCGACCCAACGCCGACTTGCCAACGCCATCCGCGCCTTGGCGATGGATGCGGTCGAGGCCGCCAATAGCGGCCACCCGGGGATGCCGATGGGCATGGCCGACGCAGCGACGGCGCTGTTCACCCGGCACCTGAAGTTCGACCCCGCCGACCCCGCCTGGCCCGATCGCGACCGCTTCGTGCTGTCGGCCGGGCACGGCTCGATGCTGATCTACGCACTGCTCTACCTGACCGGCTACGCGCGGCCGACGCTCGACGACATCGAGCGCTTCCGCCAGCTTCACAGCCCGTGCGCCGGCCACCCGGAGAATTTCGAGCTGGCCGGGGTCGAGGCGACCACCGGGCCGCTGGGGCAGGGCCTGGCAATGGCGGTCGGGATGGCGATCGCCGAGCGGCACTTGAACGCCATTTATGGCGACGAGCTGGTCGATCACCGGACCTTCGTCATCGCCAGCGACGGCGATTTGATGGAGGGCATCAACCATGAGGCGGCCGGATTGGCCGGGCATCTGAAGCTCGGTCGGCTGGTCGTGCTGTGGGACGACAATCGGATCACCATCGACGGATCGACCGAACTGTCGCGGGGCGAGGACGTCGCCGCGCGCTTTGCCGCGGGCAGCTGGCACACCGTCGAATGCGACGGGCTCGATGCCGGCAAGGTCGAGCGGGCGCTCGACGAGGCGGTCGCCGACGAGCGGCCGAGCCTGGTCCGTTGCCGGACGGTGATCGGCTACGGAGCGCCCAACCTGCAGGGCACGGCGGCGACCCACGGGGCGGCGCTGGGCAAGCAAGAAGTCGAGGCCGCGCGCAAGGAGCTTGGGCTGGAGGCGTCGGAATTCACCGTGCCCGATGACGTACTCGCCGCCTGGCGCGAGGTGGGGCGGCGTGGCTCCGTGCAGCGCGCCGAATGGCACCGGCGGCTCGATGCGAGCAAGAAGAAGGACGAATTCCAGGCGCGGATGGCGGGCAAGGTCGACGACCGGTGGCTCAAATCGCACCTCGACTCGCTGATCGCCAAGCCGCCGACGGTGGCGACGCGCAAAGCGTCGGAAATGGCGCTCGAGGCGATTAACGCAGCAATCCCGGCGACGATCGGCGGGTCGGCCGACCTGACCGGATCGAACAATACCAAGACCAAGGGGCTGGAACCGCTGACCGCCGATAATTACGCCGGGCGCTATATTTATTACGGCATCCGCGAGTTCGGCATGGCGGCGGCGATGAACGGCATGGCGCTGCACGGCGGAGTGATCCCCTACGGCGGCACGTTCCTGATCTTCTCCGACTATTGCCGCCCGGCGATCCGGCTGTCGGCGCTGCAGAACGCCAAGGTCGTCTATGTGATGACCCATGATTCGATCGGGCTCGGCGAGGACGGTCCGACCCACCAGCCGATCGAGCATCTGCAAAGCCTGCGGGCGATGCCGCAGCTCGAGCTGTTCCGCCCGGCCGACGCGGTCGAAACCGCCGAATGCTGGGCGGCGGCGCTGGCTAGCGACGGGCCGAGCGTGCTGGCGCTGACCCGGCAGAATTTGAGCCCGGTGCGGACCAAGGCCGGGAAAGCGAATTTGAGCGCGCGGGGTGCGTATCGGTTGAAAAGCGCAGGAAAGCCCCGCAAGGTAATCCTGATCGCCACCGGCTCCGAGGTCGAGATCGCGCTCAAGGTCGCCGAGCGGCTCGAAGGCGAGGGCGTCGGCGCCGACGTGGTGTCGATGCCGTCGACCGAGCGCTTCGATGCGCAGGACGCGGCCTATCGCGAGGACATCCTTCCCGACGTCTCGAACCGCGAAATCCTGCGCGTGTCGATCGAGGCCGGAGCGACCTTCGGCTGGGAGCGCTACACGGGCCTGCACGGCCTGAGGTTCGGAATCGATCGGTTCGGAGCCTCCGCACCGGCGGCCGATTTGTATGAATATTTCGGTCTGACCCCGGAGAAAATCGCTCCGCGCGTGATCGAACTCCTGCAAAAGAGGAAGATGATATGACCAGGGTTGCAATCAACGGCTTCGGGCGGATCGGCCGGCTGGTCGCCCGGGCGATCCTCGAGCGGCCGGATTGCGGGCTCGAGCTGGTCGCGATCAACGACCTCGCCGATGCCAAGGCGAACGCCTGGCTGTTCGCGCGCGACAGCGTCCACGGCCGCTTTCCGGGCGAGGTCGCAGCCGAGGGCACCGACCTCATCGTCAACGGCGCGCGCATCAAGGTCACCGCCGAGCGCGACCCGGCCAATCTCCCCCACCGCGACAACGGCGTCGAGCTGGCGCTCGAATGCACCGGTTTCTTCACCGACCGCGACGGCGGCCGCAAGCACCTCGACGCCGGCGCCAAGCGGGTGCTGATCTCGGCGCCGGCCAAGGGCGCCGACCTGACGGTCGTCTATGGCGTCAACCACGATAAGCTGACGGCCGAGCACACGATCGTCTCCAACGCATCATGCACGACCAACTGCCTCGCCCCGGTCGCCAAGGTGATGAACGACGAATTCGGCATCGAGCGCGGGCTGATGACGACCATCCACAGCTACACCAACGACCAAAAGATCCTCGACCAGATCCATCCCGATCTGCGCCGCGCGCGCGCCGCGGGAATGTCGATCATCCCGACCACCACCGGCGCCGCCCGCGCGGTCGGCGAGGTGTTGCCCGAATTGAAAGGCAAGCTCGATGGCTCGGCGGTGCGCGTGCCGACGCCCAACGTCAGCCTGATCGACCTGACCTTCGTGCCGGGCCGCGAGACTTCCAAAGAGCAAGTTAACGCGGCGCTCAAAGCGGCCGCCGACAGCGGGCCGCTCCACGGCATCCTCGATTACAGCGACGAGCCTTTGGTCTCGATTGACCTCAACCATAATCCGGCGAGCTCGACCGTCGACAGCCTCGAGACCGCGGTGATGGAGGGCAAGTTGGTCCGCGTCGTCAGCTGGTACGACAACGAATGGGGGTTTTCGAACCGCATGGTCGACACCGCCGGCGTGATGGCGCGTTTGGGGTAGGGTAATGGTCGCCTTCACAAACGGAGTTTTTGATTGGACAGATTCAACACTCTCGACGACCTGCCGCCGGACCTCGCCGGCAAGCGGGTGCTGGTGCGGGTCGACTTGAACGTGCCGATGCAGGACGGCGCGATCCGCGACGACACCAGGCTGCGCGCGGCGGTTCCGACCATCGCCGAATTGAGCGACCGCGGCGCAAAAGTCCTGCTGCTGTCGCACTTCGGTCGGCCCAAGGGCCAGTCCCGGCCGGACATGAGCCTCGCTCTGCTGGTCCGGCCGTTGAGCGAGCTCACTGGTCGGCCGGTACGGTTCGTCGAGGATTGCCAGGGGCCCGAGGCCGAGCGCGCGGTCGCCACCATGACGCAAGGATCGATCGCGATCCTCGAGAACAGCCGCTTCCATCCCGGCGAGGAACGCAATGATCCCGAGCTTGCCGAGGCGATGGCCGCGCTCGGCGATTATTATGTCAACGACGCATTCTCGGCCGCGCACCGCGCCCACGCCTCGACCGAGGGCATCGCGCATTTGCTTCCGAGCTTCGCCGGCCGGGCGATGCAGGCGGAGCTCCACGCGCTGGAAAGAGCGCTCGGCGACCCAGAGCGGCCAGTCGTTGCGGTGGTCGGCGGAGCCAAGGTCTCGACCAAGCTTGCTGTGCTCGGGCATCTTGTCGACAAGGTCGAGCATCTGATCATCGGCGGCGGCATGGCCAACACCTTTCTCGCGGCGCGCGGCATCGCCATCGGCAAGTCGCTCGCCGAGCGCGATTTGACAGCCGAGGCGGCCGCCATCCACGACCAGGCGGAGGCCGCCGGCTGCACCATCCATTTGCCGTATGACGTAGTGGTGGCGAGGGAGCTCGCGCCCAATCCGCCGGGCACCCGCACTTGCAACGTCCACGAGATTGAAGCCGACGAGATGATCCTCGACGTCGGCCCGGCAGCGGTCGAGGCGTTCGCCGACGCGCTCAAGACCTGCCGGACCCTGGTTTGGAACGGGCCGCTGGGCGCGTTCGAGACGCCGCCGTTTGACGCCGCGACGGTGGCGCTGGCGCGAACCGCGGCGGCGCTGACAAAGGACGGCGGCCTGGTCTCGGTCGCCGGCGGCGGCGACACGGTGGCGGCGCTCAACCATGCCGGCGTGGCCGGCGACTTCACCTTCGTGTCGAACGCCGGCGGGGCGTTCCTCGAATGGATGGAAGGCCGAACGCTGCCCGGCGTTGCGGTGCTGGTGAAGCCATGACCGATGCCCCCGCCTCCCGCCGCCGCCGGTTGCGGCTGTTCGCAACGCCGGTGATCATCGATGAGCTGGCCGATTCGGCAGAGCTCAACACGAGCCTTGAAGGCGCGATCCTCGAGCGCATGCGAAGCGACCCCGGACTGCGCCTGTCCAACTTTGGCGGCTGGCAATCGAATCACGACCTGACGGCATGGTCGGGCGATGCCGGACAGCGCGTCATCCGGCACGCGGCGGCGCTCGCCACATCGAACACCGCCGCCCAGGGCAAGGCCGGGATGAGCTGGTCGATCGACGCCTGGGCGAACGTCAGCGCGAGCGGCGCCTCCAACCGCTCTCACATCCACGGCGGCTCCTATTGGTCGGCGGTCTATTACGTCGCGGTCGGTGAGGGCGAGGGCGGCGAGCTGATGCTCCACGACCCGCGGATGCCGGCATTGCGGATGCACGCCCCGAACCTGCGGTTCAAGGACGGCGGCCCGGAGGTCGTTGCCTCGATCAAGCCCAAGGCCGGAATGATGATCCTGTTCCCTGCCTGGCTGTCGCACAGCGTCCAGCCGTGGGTAGGCGGCGAGTCGAGGATCTCGATCGCGATGAACATCCGTGTCGGCTCGGCCGCGCCGCGCCGCGGCCTACCCGCGCCGACCCCGAGGCCCAACCCCAACAAGGACAATTGACCGATGCAGGATTCGACGGTGATGGCGAAAATCGGCGATGGCGCGGGCTTCATCGCAGCGCTCGACCAGAGCGGCGGCTCGACGCCTGGAGCGCTCAAGGCCTTCGGCTACACCGGCGACGAATGGTCGAGCGACGAGCAGATGTTCGACCTGATCCACGCGATGCGGGTGCGGATTATCACCTCCCCGGCGTTCACCGGCGACAAGGTGATCGGCGCGATCCTGTTCGAGCGGACGATGGACGGAGACGCGGATGGCCGGCCAGTGCCCGATGTCCTGCGCGAGCGCGGCGTCGTGCCGTTCCTCAAGGTCGACAAGGGCCTCGAGGACGAAGCGGATGGCGTCAGACTGATGAAGCCGTTGCCCGATCTCGATCCACTCCTCGAGCGCGCGCGGTCGAAGGGGGTGGTCGGGACCAAGATGCGGTCGGTGATCAACCTTGCCAATCCGGCCGGTATCGCCGCAGTCGTTCGCCAGCAGTTCCAGGTCGCCGACCAGGTCGCCCAGGCGGGTCTGATGCCGATCATCGAGCCGGAGGTTTCGATCAAAAGCCCGGAGCGCGACAAGGCCGGTCGCTTCCTCCTCGAGCAATTGAATGCCGCGCTGGGCGCATTGCCGGGCGACCGCAAGGTGATGCTCAAATTGTCGATTCCGGCCGAGCCGGGGCTCTACGCCGGGCTGCTCAGCCACCCGCGGGTCGCGCGCCTCGTCGCGCTGTCGGGCGGCTTCAGTCGCGACGAGGCGTGCCGCGAGCTGGCAAAGAACGACGGCATGGTCGCGAGCTTCTCGCGCGCATTGCTCGAAGGGCTGCGCCACGACATGAGCGACGACGAGTTCGACCGGGTGCTCGGCAATTCGATCGACGAAATCTACCGCGCCTCGACGGCGACGGTCGCCGCTTAGCGCGCCGGCTCGAAGCGGAAGGTGAAGCGGTAGGCGGCGGGATCGGTGGCCCCGGGCGCCAGCTTTGGCGGCTGGACGTCGGTCAAGGTCAGCACGCCCCAATCGATATCCTGCGGCTGTCCCATAGTCAGTTCGCGTTGCTGGTGCGCGTCGTCGCTTCGGGTCACGTCGACGAGCAGCCGCACCTGGCCGGCCCAGACGCAACGGACCAGTGCCGGGCAGCGGCTGTCTTCGAACAACTCGACCGGACGGACCCGGACTCCGCCGAGCGCCGCGACCTGGCCAAGGCCCGCGGTTGGAATTGCCGACACAGGCGGCGGAACCGTCGCGCAGGCGGCCAGCGCCAGCATCGCGAGGAGGGAGATTCGCTTCATTGGTCAGACGCTGCGGCTCGGCTAATGAGCGCGCCATGAACGACGAGCCCGATGACCTTGCAATCCTCCCGCCGCCCGAGCGGACCGAGCCTTGCAAGCTCTATCTGATCAGTCCGCAGGAGGTCGGCGGCGCCTTCCCCGACCGCCTCAAGGCGGCGCTCGGGGCAGGGCCGGTGGCGGCGTTCCAGTTGCGGGTCAAGGACGTCGGTGAGCATGAGCTGGCGGGGCTCGCCGAGCCGCTGCAGCGCATCTGCGCCGACCACGACACCGCGTTCATCGTCAACGACAGCGTGGCTTTGGCCAAAAGGCTGGGCGCCGACGGAGTCCACCTCGGCCAGTCCGACGGCGACGTCCGCGAGGCGCGGGCGCTGCTCGGCCCGGCGGCGCAGATCGGCCGCACCTGCCACGACAGCCGCCACCTGGCGATGGAAGCCGGTGAGGCGGGCGCCGACTATGTCGCGTTCGGCGCTTTTTACCCGACCACCACCAAGCCGAGCCACTACCGCCCGCATCCGTCGATCCTGAGCTGGTGGTCGGCCCTGTTCGAAATCCCGTGCGTCGCGATCGGCGGGATCACGCCGGCCAATGCGCAGCCGCTGATCGCCGCGGGCGCGGATTTCGTCGCCGTCTGCCAGGCGGTGTGGGGAACAGACGATCCCGCGCCGGCCGTTCGAGCATTTGAGAAGCTGTTCGCAGGTTGAAGCCGTACTTCCAGTGGCGGTCCACCCATCCGGAATAGCGGTTCCGGACGCCACGCGGATCCCTCTCCCGTCACCCCCGCGAAGGCGGGGGTCCCGCTACCTGCTGACCGCGAAGCAAAAGCGGGATTCCCGCTTGCGCGGGAATGACGAAGATGTGCGGGTTGTTGGCGCGGTCATGGAAACTAGTCCGGGCTCCATCGTTTCAATGGCAAAACAACGTTGCATCAGGAGAGTTGCGTGATTTCTAGGTCATCCCGTCTCGCGCTGGGCCTGCTCGGCTCGGCAACCGCAGTCGCCGCCATGGCGCAGTCGGCGCAGAACAGCGCCGCGTCCTCATCCAGCCCGGCCACCGCTCGCGGCGAGACGCCGTGGGTTGCGCCCGGCACCCCGAACTCGCCGATCGACGGGGAGATGTTCCACGCGCAGGTGCTGATGTCCGCGCACGGCTTCTCACCGGGAGTCATCGACGGCAAGGAAGGCGAATCGTTCAAGCTGGCGCTCCGCAGCTTCCAGGAGTCGCGAGGGCTGGAGCGCACTGGGGAGCTCGACAATGAGACGCGCCGGGCGCTGCTCCAGGCCAGTCGGCCGTCGACCGTCATGGTCCGCCTGGGTGCAACCGACGTGCAACACCAATATGTCTATCCGTTGCCCAAGGAACCGGAGCAGCAGGCCGAGCTGAAATTCCTCGGTTACCGGAACATGCTCGAAAAGGTCGCCGAGCGATATCACACGACGCCCGATACGATCGTCGCGTTGAACGGGTCCGAAAAGTTGATCGGCCCGGGGCAAGTGCTTCGGCTGCCGAACGTCGTTCCGACCGACCGCGATTATGAGGGCGTGCCGGGCAATGGCGGCCAGGTGATGAACATCCTCAACGTCAACGGTTCCCAGCCGCAGGGCGACTATGTCGTCGTCGACAAGAGCGAGGGCGTGCTCAAGGTCTATCGCGGATCGCCGCCGGGTGAAGCCGGCAGCGAAGGCAGCGGCGATGGCCGCCAGCTGGTCGCGGCATTCCCGGTGACCATGGGGTCGAAGCAATACCCGCTGCCGATCGGCAAGTGGAAGGCGACGACCTATGCGTTCCTGCCGCCGTTCCATTATCAGCCGGAGCTGCTCCAGGGCGCCGACAAGAGCAAGGAAGACATGCGGCTCCCACCAGGGCCGAACGGGCCGGTCGGAGTGGCGTGGCTCGATTTGACCAAGGAGCATTACGGCATCCACGGCACCAACGAGCCGCAGACCATCGGCCGGGCCGAGTCGAGCGGCTGCATCCGGATGACCAACTGGGACGTGATGCGGCTGGCGCGGATGATGAAACCGGGCTTCACGGCGATTTTCCAGGCCTGACTGGATGGGGCGCAAGTTCAGGATCGCTTCGACGGTCGTCGTCACCGCAATCCTGGCCAGCGCTTTTTGGATATTCGCCTACAATATCATGAACGCTCCCGGGGACGGGCTTGACGCCGCCGGGACCGTGACTTGGGTCAATCCGCAAGGCGGACCTCCGGTCTCGATCGCGGAAGGGCTGGTCGTCGGGCCTACGGGGCTGGCGATTCCGGTAGCGGGAGTCCAGCCCGATGAGCTGATCGACACCTTTACGCAGGCGCGGGCGGGCGGCGCGCGCCGCCACGACGCGATCGATATCATGGCTCCGGCCGGTACGCCGGTGGTCGCCGCGGCGCCCGGAACGGTCGAGAAACTTTATCTCAGCGAGAGCGGCGGCGGCATCACCGCTTACGTGCGGACGCCCGACCGCCGTTGGAGTTATTATTACGCGCACCTCCAATCCTATGCGCCCGGGCTTCGAGAGGGTCAGCGTCTCGCGCGTGGCCAGCTGATCGGGCGCGTCGGCACGACCGGCAATGCAAACCCCGAAGGGCCGCATCTGCACTTTTCGATCAAGCAAATGGCGCGGGGCGAACAGTGGCACCAGGGCCGCGCGATCAATCCTTACCCGCTGCTTGCCGGTGACAGGGCCAAGGGCTAGACGCCGCCCACGTCTTTCCAACTCGATCAAGCAGGCAATCCATGAAGATCAGCGGCGTGGACATCCGTCCCGGCAACATCATCGAATATGAAGGCGGCATCTGGAGGGCGGTGAAGATCCAGCACACCCAGCCGGGCAAGGGTGGCGCCTACATGCAGGTCGAGCTGAAAAATCTGATCGACGGCCGCAAGAACAACGTTCGCTTCCGCTCCGCCGAGACGGTCGAGCGGGTGCGGCTCGACACCAAGGACTTCCAGTTCCTCTACCGCGACGGCGACATGCTGGTGTTCATGGACAAGGAGAATTACGAGCAGATCAGCCTGCCAAGCGACCTGCTCGGCGACGCCGCGGCGTTCCTGCAAGACGGCATGGATGTGGTCATGGAGCTCTATGACGAGCGGCCGATCTCGGTTCAGCTGCCCGACCAGATCGAGGCGACGATCGTCGAGGCCGACGCGGTGGTGAAGGGCCAGACCGCGAGCTCGAGCTATAAGCCCGCAATGCTCGACAACGGCGTCAAGGTGATGGTGCCGCCGCATATTTCCGCCGGCACCCGGATTGTCGTCGACGTCTACAGCCAGGAATATGTGAGACGCGCGGAGTAAGCGAACGGAGTTGGTGAGTGGTCTCGCATTCTGGATTGATCACGGTGATGCAGCGTGCTGCTCGCAAGGCGGCGCCACGGCTGCGTCGTGACTTCGGCGAGGTCGAGCAGCTGCAAGTCAGCCGCAAGGGTCCCGCCGACTTCGTCTCGATGGCCGACAAGCGCGCCGAGCAGACCATCGTCGAGGAGCTGCGCTCCGCCCGTCCCGACTGGGGCATGCTGCTCGAGGAGGGCGGCGAGATCGAGGGCAATCCGGAAAAGCCGCGGTGGATTGTCGACCCGCTCGACGGAACGACCAACTTTCTCCACGGGGTGCCGCATTTCGCAATCAGCATCGCGGTCGAGGAGCGGCGGCCCGGCGCGCGCTCAGAAATCACCCAGGCTTTGGTCTACCAGCCGCTCAGCGACGAGAGTTACTGGGCTGAAAAGGGCCGCGGCGCATGGCTCAACGAGCGGCGCCTGCGGGTGTCGGCCCGGCGCGACCTTTCGGAAACCGTGATCGGGACCGGAATCCCGCATTGCGGGCGCGGCGACGTCGACGCGTGGGGCAGGATTTACGCCGCAATCGCGCCGCATGTGTCGGGAGTCCGCCGCTTCGGCTCGGCCGCGCTCGACCTCGCCTGGGTCGCGGCGGGGCGCATGGATGGCTTCTGGGAAGACGATCTCGATATCTGGGACACCGCCGCGGGCCTCCTGCTGATCCGCGAAGCGGGCGGGTTTACCACCGACTACCGCGGCTCCGACCAGATGTTCGAGCGGCGCGAATATCTCGCCGGCAATGGTGACGTCCATTCGCGGCTCCACAAACTGCTTGCAGGTGCCTTGAAGTAATGATGGCGATGCTCGTGCTTGCGGGCGGCGAGCTCATGGGAACGGAGCCGCTGCGGCCAAACCGCATTCGCATCACGCCCTTGTGCAACAGCAACGAGCCGCCGCCGAAATGACCCCCAACCCCCGTGTTGCGGGGCCACGCAGCCTGTCCTAAAGCGCCGCCAAGTCTCGCGTAGTGGAGTTTTTCGTGGCCGACGTTGCCGCCGGATATCTGCCGATCCTGCTGTTCCTAGCCGTCGCTCTGGCGTTGTCGGCGGGGTTCGTGGCGTTGCCGATGCTGGTCGCCCGGCTGACCGGCGCGCATCAGCCCGACGCCGAAAAACTGAGCGAATATGAGTGCGGCTTTCCCGCTTTCGAGGACAGCCGGGCGCAGTTCGACGTGCGCTTCTACCTAATCGCGATCCTGTTCATCGTCTTCGACCTCGAAGCCGCGTTCCTGTTTCCCTGGGCGGTGTCGCTGGCCGGGGCCGGAATGGCGAGCTGGATCGCGATGATGATTTTCCTGGGCGAGCTCGGCCTTGGTCTCGCCTACGCGTGGAAGAAAGGGGCGCTCGAATGGGAGTGACCCTCGACGCACGGCACGACCCGATGCCGACCGAGGAGGAGCTGGCGCGGCTCGCCGGGCTGGTCCCGGGCGAGGTCGACCGCGAGCAGCTCGCGATCCTCCGCCGAAACCTCGACGAGAAGGGGTTCATGGTCACCACGACCGAGGATCTGTTCAACTGGGCGCGGACCGGCTCATTGTGGTGGATGACGTTCGGCCTCGCCTGCTGCGCGGTCGAGATGATCCACGTCAACATGCCGCGCTATGACCTTGAAAGATTTGGCGTTGCCCCGCGCGCCAGCCCCCGCCAGTCGGACGTGATGATCGTTGCTGGCACGCTTTGCAACAAGATGGCGGCCGCGCTGCGCCGGGTCTACGACCAGATGTCCGAGCCGCGCTACGTGATCTCGATGGGCAGCTGCGCCAACGGCGGCGGCTATTACCATTACAGCTATTCGGTGGTCCGCGGCTGCGACCGGATCGTGCCAGTTGATATCTACGTCCCCGGCTGCCCGCCGAGCGCGGAGGCCTTGCTCTACGGGATCCTCCAGCTCCAGCGAAAGATCCGCCGCGAAGGGACGATCGAGCGGTGATCGAGGTCCTGAGCAATTTGGAGGACTTTGAAGGCGAGGAGCCGTGGTGCGATCTCATTTTTGAGGTTGTCCAGACTAAGAAGCGGCTGTTGTCTGGCGAAACCACACTGGTCCTTATTGCAACTCATGATGGGAAGGCTGTTGGTGTTGCTGTCAGCACACGGAAGAAGGACTGGGACTTTCATCCGCCGAAGGATGAAGATTCCATTCCGCTGTGGTGGGGCAAGATAGCGCTGCATTCGATCGGCAACGAAAGCGATGCACTTCTCGCACTCTGGAGAAGTTACTTCCAGTTGCCCGGCGTTTCTACTTTTGTGAAGCGCGTCGATTGCCTCGCGGTCGCAATAGAGGGCGATCCCACGAATCTGCATGCGGCCCCGCTACGCACCAAGCTGTTCTTCGATGACGGGAGTGCGGATGACACCCAATACGCGGAATTGTTTTTCAATCTAGATCTTGTTGGTGGCATCGCGAGTTTGAACGAGAAGGATCCTGAGTACCGGGCACCGCTCGTTCGGTGGCTTGGGGGCGGGATTGGAAATGGCTAGCCACGTCCCCACCATGGCGCCCGACGAGGGCGTGATCGATGCGGCCAAGGCGGTGCTCGGCGAGGCCTTGATCGAGGCGCGCGAGGCTGTCGGGGAGGTCACTCTGATCGTCGCGCGCGATTCGATCGCGACGGTACTGCAGGCGCTGCGCGACACTCCGGGGCTCGAATACCAGCAGCTAATGGAGATCGCCGGGGTCGACTACCCCG
Source organism: Sphingomicrobium sp. (assembly GCA_035512655.1). Taxonomy (GTDB): domain Bacteria; phylum Pseudomonadota; class Alphaproteobacteria; order Sphingomonadales; family Sphingomonadaceae; genus Sphingomicrobium. The sequence continues at coordinate 85,202 of DATKDM010000001.1, forward strand.
AGCGGTCGGAGCGGTTCGAAGTCGTCTACCACTTGCTGTCCCTGACCAGGAACCGCCGAATCCGGGTCAAGCTGTCGACCGATGAGGCGACCGCGGTGCCGAGCGTCACCGCGCTGTGGCCGGTCGCCGGCTGGCTCGAGCGCGAAGTGTTCGACATGTACGGCGTCGCGTTCGCCGGCAATTCCGACTTGCGCCGGATCCTCACCGACTATGGCTTCGAGGGCCACCCGCAGCGCAAGGATTTCCCGCTCACCGGCTTTGTCGAGCTGCGTTACTCCGAAGCCGAAAAGCGGGTGGTCTACGAGCCGGTGGCGCTGCCGCAGGATTTTCGCAATTTCGATTTCCTGATGCCGTGGGAGGGGGCCGAGTATCGCCTGCCCGGCGACGAGAAAGCCGAGAGCCAGCAGCCGGGTGCGCCGAGTCCGGCCGCCGCCCCGACCGGGCCGCCGAAGGTTGAATCAAAGACCGACGCAACCACTCCCAAGACCACCGAAACCACCGCCGACACCGGCGGCGGTGCACCCGCGAACGCGGTCGCCAAGAAGGATGCGCGCAAAACCTCCAAGGCCAAGGCCGAGGAGCAGGTCAGCAAGGACAGCGATATCCCCGATCCGAAGCCGAAGGGTGCGGGACGGCGGCGGCCGGGCGGGGGTGCGGGGTGACCGGATTTTTGTCTTGTGTCCCTGCGAAGGCAGGGACCCAGTCCGCTGCCGCAAGGCAGCGCCTGCGGCGCTGGTCTGGGCTCCTGCCTTCGCAGGAGCACATGCTGTGACCGACACTCGCACTATTGAGGCAACGATCGGCAGCATTCCCGACGAGCGCGCGCCGGGCGACGATACGCTCAGCAACTACACCATCAACTTCGGACCGCAGCACCCGGCCGCGCACGGCGTCCTGCGGCTGATCATGGAGCTCGACGGCGAGATCGTCGAGCGCGTCGACCCGCACATCGGCCTGCTCCATCGCGGCACCGAGAAATTGATCGAGTACAAGACCTACGCCCAGGCGCTGCCTTACTTCGACCGGCTCGATTACTGCTCGCCGATGTGCATGGAGCACGGCTTCGTGCTGGCGATCGAGAAATTGATGGGGCTCGAGGTGCCGTTGCGCGCCCAATATATCCGCGTGCTGATGGCGGAATTGACCCGCATCAAGAACCACATGCTCAACCTCGGCGCGCATATCATGGACGTCGGGGCGATGACCCCGAACCTGTGGCTGTTCGAGCTCCGCGAGGATCTGATGCAAATCTACGAGGCGGTGTCGGGCGCCCGGATGCACGCCAATTACTTCCGCGCCGGCGGCGTCCACGGTGACATTCCGCCGAACGTATTCGACCAGATCGGCGATTTCCTCGACAACCGCACCCGGCTGTTCGAGGACGCGATCAGCCTCGTCGCCGACAACCGTATCTTCAAGCAGCGCAACGTCGACATCGGCAAGGTCGGCCGCGACGACGCAATTGCCTGGGGCTTTTCCGGACCGATGATCCGCGCCTCGGGCGTGCCGTGGGACATCCGCCGCAGCCAACCGTACGAAGTCTACGACCGGATGGAATTTGACGTGCCCGTGGGCACCAACGGCGACTGCTACGACCGCTTCATGGTCCGCGTCGAGGAAGTGCGGCAATCGTGGCGGATCGCGCGGCAATGTTTGAAAGAGATGCCGGAAGGGCCAGTCGGCAGCCTCGACCGCAAGGTGTTCCCGCCGCTGCGGGCCGAGATGAAGACCTCGATGGAGGCCCTCATCCACCACTTCAAACTTTACACCGAAGGCTATCACGTGCCGGCCGGCGAAGTGTATGTCGCGACCGAGAGCCCCAAGGGCGAGTTCGGCGTCTATCTGGTCGCCGACGGCACCAACCGGCCCTACCGCTGCAAGATCCGCCCGACCGGCTTCAGCCATCTGCAGGCGATGGACTTCATGATGAAGGGCCACATGCTCGCCGACACCACCGCGGTGCTGAGCGCGATCGACGTCGTGTTCGGGGAGGTGGACCGGTGAGCGAGCTGCTCGGCGCAGTCCTTTCGATAGCGATTATCGCCGCTGTTACCTTTGGCGTTTTGGCTGCCTTTCCACGCAGCCGGCGATCTCTTGTCCCGGGTACGATCATCACGTTGTTGATTTTTCTTCTCTTGAATGTGCTTGGCAGCGCCTTGGTGGGGCCATTCGATCTGCGCGCAATGTTCTTCGTCACACCGGTAGTGATCGCATTTGTGACCTGCTGGTACTTTTGGAAAATCAAACGGAGGGAAGCGCACTAATGGCCGGCCAAGCTTCCATCCTCGACGACGCCGAGCAGCGGGCGCGGTGGTCGGGCTTTGCGTGGACCAACGCCAACGCCAAGACGGCGAAGGCGATCGTCGCGCAATATCCGGAAGGGCGTCAGCAGTCGGCGTCGATCCCGTTGCTCGACCTTGCCCAGCGGCAGGTCGGGGCGGAGACCGATACGCAAGGCTGGCTGCCGATTCCGGTGATGGAGTTTGTCGCCGCAGAGCTCGGCATGCCGATCATTCGCGTGCTCGAGGTCGCGACCTTCTACACCATGTTCAATTTGGCGCCGGTCGGCCGCTTTCACGTCCAGGTGTGCGGGACGACGCCTTGCATGCTGCGCGGGTCGGACGAGGTGCTCGAGGCCTGCTACAGCCGCGGCCTCAAGAAGGGCCACACCACCGACGACGGACTGTTCACCTTGAGCGAGGTCGAATGCCTCGGGGCCTGCGCCAACGCGCCTATGGTCCAGATCAACGACGACAATTTCGAGGATTTGACCGCGACAAGCATGGGCGCGGTCCTCGACGCGCTGGCGCGTGGCGAGACGCCGAAGCCCGGCCCGCAGATCGAGCGCCAGACCAGCTGCCCGGTGGGCGGCCCGACGACGCTTAAGAAGATGGCCGAACGCAACTACGACTATCGGGGGCAGTGGTGATGAAGAACATCCTCAAGATCGTCATCGCGATCCTGATCGTCATCGTCGCGTGGAAGATCCTCAAGGGGCTGATCGGCCTTTTGGTCGGCGTCGCGGTGGCGGGGCTGTTGATCTACGGCGGCATGAAGCTCCTCGAGGGGCCGAAAAGCTGATGGAAGTGCTCGCCATCATCCTCGCCATCGTCGCCGGCTTCATCGTCTTCAAGTTCATCGCGGGCATGGTGAAGTTCGTGGTCCTGGCCGTGATTGTCCTGGCGCTGTTCTATTTCATGACCGGTGGCTTCGGCGTATGACCAGTACCGGCCCGCTGTCCGACAAGGACCGCATCTTCACCAACGTCTACGGCTTCCAGTCGCCCGACCTGAAGGCGGCGCAGTCGCGCGGCGATTGGGACGACACCGCCAGGCTGATGCAGCGCGGGCCGGACGCAATCATCGAAGAGATCAAGGAAAGCGGGCTGCGCGGCCGCGGCGGGGCGGGCTTCCCCACGGGGATGAAGTGGAGCTTCATGCCCAAGGAGCCCAAGCCCGGAAAACCCAATTTTTTGGTCGTCAACGCCGACGAGTCCGAGCCCGGCAGCTGCAAGGACCGCGAGATCATCCGCCACGATCCGCACAAATTGATCGAGGGCTCGCTGATCGCCGGCTTCGCGATGCGCGCCCGGGCCGGCTACATTTACATCCGCGGCGAGTTCATCCGCGAGACCGAGGCGCTGAGGAAAGCGGTCGCCGAGGCCTATGCGGCGGGGCTGCTCGGCAACAATGCGGCGGGCTCGGGCGCCGACTTCGACCTGTTCGTCCACCGCGGTGCCGGCGCCTACATCTGCGGCGAAGAGACGGCGATGCTCGAAAGCCTCGAAGGCAAGAAGGGCTTTCCGCGTTTAAAACCGCCGTTCCCGGCCGGCGCGGGCCTGTACGGCTGCCCGACGACCGTCAACAACGTCGAGTCGATTGCGGTCGTGCCGGCGATCCTGCGCCGCGGCGCCGGCTGGTTCAAAGGCTTCGGGCGCGAGAATAATGCCGGCACCAAGCTGTTCCAGCTGTCCGGCCACATCAACACGCCCTGCGTGGTCGAGGAATCGATGTCGATCAGCTTTCGCGAGCTGATCGATCTGCACGGCGGCGGCGTTCGGGGCGGCTGGGACAATCTGCTCGCGGTGATCCCGGGCGGCTCGTCGGTGCCGCTGGTCCCCGCGCACGAGATCATCGACTGCCCGATGGACTTCGACGGGCTGAAAGCGCTCGGCTCCGGCCTCGGCACCGCGGCGGTGACGGTGATGGACAAGTCGACCGACATCGTCCGGGCGATCGCCCGCATCTCCTATTTCTACAAGCACGAGAGCTGCGGCCAGTGCACCCCGTGCCGCGAGGGCACCGGCTGGATGTGGCGGACGATGGAGCGGCTGCGTGAAGGCGACGCGACCGTCGAGACGATCGACAAGCTGCTCGACGTCACCCGGCAGGTCGAGGGCCACACCATCTGCGCCCTGGGCGACGCCGCCGCTTGGCCGATCCAGGGCCTGATCAAGCACTTCCGCCCCGAGCTCGAACGGCGAATCGCCGAGCGGGCGGGGCGCACCATGCTGGAGGCAGCGGAATGAAATTGATCATCGTCATCGCTCTGCTGCTCGTGCTCGCCGTCGCGGTGATGATGATCCTGCGTCCGTCGGGGCCGCGCGTCACCCACATCGAGCACCGCCGCGACGAAATTGACGATGCCAAGGACCGCGACGAATGAAGCTGTATCATCTGCTGTTCGGCGCCGCGATCCTGGCGGCTGCGGTCCCCTTCATCCTCGCGGCGAAGGGGCGCGACAATTATTCCGATGACGAAGGCATGAGCGCTGATGGTTGGAAGCGCATTTGGTCACGATTGACCGGCAAAGGCGGGCAGCGCTGATGCCCAAGGTCACCGTCGATGGCATTGAGCTCGAGGTCCCGCAGGGCGTCACCGTGCTGCAGGCGTGCGAGCTGGCGGGGAAGGAGATTCCGCGCTTCTGCTACCACGAGCGGCTGTCGATCGCCGGCAATTGCCGGATGTGCCTGGTCGAGGTCGCGCCCGGGCCGCCCAAGCCGCAGGCCAGCTGCGCCTTGCCCGCCGCCGATGGGCAGACGATCCGCACCGACACGGCGATGGTCAAGAAGGCGCGCGAGGGGGTGATGGAGTTTTTGCTCATCAACCACCCGCTCGACTGCCCGATCTGCGACCAGGGCGGCGAGTGCGACCTGCAGGACCAGGCGATGGCCTACGGCCGCAGCTTCTCGCGGTTCGAGGAGAACAAGCGCGCGATCGACGACAAATATATGGGCCCGGTGATCAAGACGTCGATGACGCGCTGCATCCAGTGCACGCGCTGCGTCCGCTTTTCGGAAGAAGTCGCGGGCGTGCCGGAACTGGGCATGCTGTACCGCGGCGAGGACGCCCAGATCACTTCCTATCTCGAGCGCGCAGTGACCAGCGAGCTCTCGGGCAACCTCGCCGACATCTGCCCGGTGGGGGCGCTGCTGCAAAAGCCGCAGATTTTCGAGAGCCGGCCGTGGGAGCTGCGCCGGGTGCCGGCCATCGACGTCATGGACGCGGTGGGCAGCAACATCCGCCTGGATGTCCGCCAGCGGCAGGTGATGCGGGTGCTGCCGCGGATCAACGAGGACGTCAACGAGGAGTGGATCGACGACAAGGCGCGGCACCATGTCGATGCGCTGGTCCGCGACCGGCTCGACCGGCCGTGGGTGCGCGAGAAGGGCAAGCTGCGTGAGGCCGGCTGGACCGAAGCGCTCGAGGTCTTCGCCAAGCAGCTGAAGACAGCGGGGCCGAGTGTCGCCGCGATCGCCGGCGACCTGCTCGACGCCGAGACCATGTTTGCGGCGAAGGCGTTGCTCGAGGGGCAGGGATCGAGCCTGCTCGAAGGGCGCCAGACCGGGCTGGCGTACGATGTTTCGAACCTCGCCGCGGTCGCATTCAACTCGACCATCGCCGGGATCGAGGACGCCGACGCGGTGCTGCTGATCGGCACCAACCCGCGCTGGGAAGCGCCGCTCGTCAACACCAGGCTGCGCAAGGCGGCGCGCAAGGGCGCGCGGATTTTTGGTTTGGGGCCGGAAGTCGATCTCGGAATGCGGGTCAGCTGGATCGGCAACGATCTCAAGCTTCTGGGCAAGCTTCCGAAGGAAGTTTCTGAACTATTTGCGGGTGCCGAACGGCCCGCGGTCATCGTCGGTCCGGGCGCTCTGGCGGCGGATGCGCTGGGCGCGGCGCTGGCCCTGGTCGAACCGCTGAACCTGATCCGTGATGACTGGAATGGCTTCAACGTGATCCACACCGCGGCTTCGCGGATGGCCGGGCTGATCCTCGGTTTCGCTCAGCCCGGCGGAATGGCCGACATTGACGCAGCCGCGCCGCAGGTCGTCCTTATGCTCGGCGCGGACGAGGTTCCCGCCCGCCACTTCGTTGGCGCGTTCAAGGTCTATATCGGCCATCACGGCGATGCCGGGGCGAGCACCGCAGACCTGGTGCTGCCCGGCGCCGCCTATGCCGAAAAGCACGGCACCTGGGTCAACCTCGAAGGCCGGGTGCAGCGCGGCGAGCGGGCGGTGTTCCCGCCGGGCGAAGCGCGCGAGGATTGGGCGATCTTGCGCGCGGTCAGCGAACTGCTCGGCAAGGCGCTGCCGTTCGATAGTTTCGACCAGCTCCGGGCGGCGATGGTCGCCAAGCATCCCGAGCTCGGCCGCGACGGATTGATCGACCTGCCGTGGGCGCCGCCAAGGCTCGACGACAAGGCGGACGGCCCGGTGCGCTACCCGGTCGCCGACTTCTACCTCACCAACGCCATCTGCCGGGCGAGCCCGACGATGCGGCGGTGCTCGGAGGAATTGCTCCACGGGCATGACGTGGCGGAGGCGGCGGAATGACCGCGACCTTCCAGTCCTGGGGCCTGACCTACGAATGGGCGTGGTTCTTCGCGACCATGACGGGCATCCTCGTCATCGCCTTTCCGCTGATGCTGGCGGTGGCGATGATCATTTATGCCGACCGCAAGATCTGGGCGGCGATCGCGCTTCGCCGCGGGCCCAATGTCGTCGGCCCGTTCGGCCTGCTGCAGAGCTTCGCCGACGGGCTGAAGGTGTTCCTCAAGGAGACCATCATCCCGACCAGCGCCAACAAGGGGCTGTTCCTGTTGGCGCCGATCATCAGCTTCACCGTTGCCCTGATCGTCTGGGCGGTGATCCCGTTCGATGCCGGAGTGGTGCTCGCCGACATCAACGTCGGCCTGCTCTACGTGCTCGCCGCCTCGTCGCTCGGGGTTTATGGGGTCATCATCGCCGGCTGGGCGTCGAACTCGAAATACCCGTTCTTCTCGGCGCTGCGGGCCGCGGCGCAGATGGTCAGCTACGAAGTCTCGATCGGCTTCGTCCTGATCGGCGTCGTGCTCTACGCCAATAGCTTCAACCTGACCGCGATCGTCCTTGCCCAGCAAGGGCATATCTTCGGCATTTTCAACGGCTTCGGCTTCAATCCCTTGCTGTTCCCGATGGCGGTGGTGTTCCTGATCAGCTCGATGGCCGAGACGTTCCGTACCCCGTTCGACCTGACCGAGGCCGAAAGCGAGCTCGTCGCCGGCTTCCAGACCGAATATTCGTCGATGAGCTTCGCTCTGTTCTGGCTCGGCGAATACGGCAACGTGCTGTTGATGTGCGCGCTCAACGCCCTCCTGTTCTGGGGCGGCTGGCTGCCGCCGATCGACTGGGCGCCGCTCTATGTGATCCCGGGCATCATCTGGCTGTTCGCCAAGATGCTGCTGTTCTTCTTCATCTTCAGCTGGGTGCGGGCAACGGTGCCGCGCTACCGCTACGACCAGCTGATGCGCTTGGGCTGGAAGATTTTCCTGCCGTTGAGCCTCGCCTTCATCGTCATCATCTCGGGTTGGCTGATGCTGACCCGCTACGGAGTTGCGTCATGAACCCGCTGCGGTGGCTCAAGGCCTTCACCTTGTGGGAGATCGTGCGGGCGCATGCGCTGACGCTCAAATATTTCTTCAAGCCCAAGGCGACGATCAATTACCCGTATGAGAAGAACCCGCAGAGCCCGCGCTTCCGCGGCGAGCATGTCTTGCGCCGCTATCCCAATGGCGAGGAGCGGTGCATCGCCTGCAAGCTGTGCGAGGCGATCTGCCCGGCGCTGGCGATCACCATCGAGTCCGAGCCGCGCGAGGACGGTTCGCGGCGCACGACGCGCTACGATATCGACATGGTCAAATGCATCTATTGCGGGCTGTGCCAGGAGGCGTGCCCGGTCGATGCGATCGTCGAGGGGCCGAACCTCGAGTTTGCGACCGAGACCCGCGAAGAGCTGCTCTACGACAAGGCCAAATTGCTCGCCAACGGCGACAAGTGGGAGCAGGCGATCGCCGCCAACCTTGCCGCCGATGCACCGTACCGATAGCCGCGCCAGCAGGGGCCTCACTTGATCGCACTCTTCGCCTTCTATTTGTTCGCGACCATGACCATCGCTTCGGCGGTGGCGGTGATCTTCGCGCGCAACCCGGTGCACAGCGTACTGTGGCTGATCCTCGCCTTCTTCAACGCCGCGGGATTGATGCTGCTCGTCGGCGCCGAGTTCATCGCGCTGCTGCTGGTCATCGTCTACGTCGGCGCGGTCGCGGTGCTGTTCCTGTTCGTGGTGATGATGCTCGACGTCGATTTCGCATCGTTGCGGTCGGGCTTCACCCGCAACCTGCCGTTCGGGCTGCTGATCGCGCTGGTTCTGCTGGCCGAGATCGTCATCGCCGTCAGCGCCCGCCAGGCTGGGCCGGCAGCGGGCGCCATTCCGGCTTCGAGCCAGCCCAATATCGTCGCTTTGGGCGAGCTCATGTACACCCGCTATTTGTTCCCGTTCGAGATCGCCGGGCTGGTGCTGCTGGTGGCGATGATCGGCGCGATCGTCCTCACCCACCGCAGCCGCGGCGACGCCCGCGGCCAGAATGCGGCCAAGCAGATCAGCCGCGACCCGAAGGACGCAATCAAGAACATGCAGCCAGGGGTCGGCGAGGGGATGAAGCTGTGAGGCTCCCGGTTTCCGTCATGCTGAACTCGTTTCAGCATCCATCATGGAGAGCGCGCCGCGGATCTCGGAAATGGACCCTGAAACAAGTTCAGGGTGACGCCTTGAGGAAGGCGTCATGATCGGCCTGGCGCACTACCTGACCGTCGCGGCGATCCTGTTCGTGCTTGGCGTGCTCGGCATCTTCCTCAATCGCCGCAACGTCATCCTGATGCTGATGGCGATCGAGCTGATCCTGCTCTCGGTGAACCTCAACCTGGTCGCTTTCTCGGCGTTCCTCGGCGATCTGACGGGGCAGGTGATGGCGATGTTCGTGCTCACCGTCGCCGCGGCCGAGGCGGCGATCGGCCTCGCCATCCTGGTCATCTTCTTCCGCCGCCGCGGTTCGATCGCGGTCGATGACGCCAACCGGATGCGCGGCTGATGATCCAGCTGATCGTTTTCCTGCCGCTCGTCGCGGCGATTATCGCCGGCCTAGGCGGCCGCTGGATCGGCGCGTTCGCGGCCAAGCTCATTACCACCGGCGCGCTGTTCGTCGGGGCGGCGCTCAGCTGGCCGCTGTTCCTCGGCTTCGTCGCCGGCGACTATAGCGGCGGCTGGGTCGAGCCGGTTGCTTTGTGGTTTACCTCGGGCGACCTGGCGGTCAGCTGGGCGCTGCGCGTCGATGCGTTGACCGCGGTGATGCTGGTCGTGGTGACCACCGTCTCGAGCCTCGTCCACCTCTACAGCTGGGGCTATATGGCCGAGGATCCCGGCCAGCCGCGCTTTTTCGCCTATTTGTCGCTGTTCAGCTTCGCGATGCTGATGCTGGTGACCGCCGACAATCTGGTCCAGATGTTCTTCGGCTGGGAAGGGGTCGGCCTCGCCTCGTACCTGTTGATTGGCTTTTGGTACCACAAGCCGTCGGCCAACGCGGCGGCGCTCAAGGCCTTCATCGTCAACCGGGTCGGCGATTTCGGCTTCAGCCTCGGCATTTTCGGCACCTTCCTGGTTTTCGGCACCGTCTCGATCCCGGCGATTCTCGAGGCCGCGCCGGGGATGGCCGGATCGACGATCGGCTTTGCCGGCATGCGGGTCGACACCATGACCTTGCTGTGCCTGCTCTTGTTCGTCGGGGCGATGGGCAAGTCGGCGCAATTGGGCCTGCACACCTGGCTGCCCGACGCGATGGAGGGCCCGACCCCGGTCAGCGCGCTGATCCACGCCGCGACGATGGTCACCGCCGGCGTGTTCATGGTCTGCCGGCTGTCGCCGATGTTCGAAGTCAGCGAGGTGGCGCGGAACGTCGTTATCTACGTGGGCGCCGCAACCGCGATCTTCACCGCGACCGTCGCCACCGCTCAGAACGACATCAAGCGGGTGGTTGCTTATTCGACCTGCTCGCAGCTGGGCTTCATGTTCTTCGCCGCCGGGGTCGGCGCCTACGGCGCGGCGATGTTCCATTTGTTCACCCATGCCTTTTTCAAGGCGCTGCTGTTCCTCGGCGCGGGCTCGGTGATCCACGCCATGCACCACGAGCAGGACATGCGCTTCTATGGCGGCCTGCGGCACCGGATTCCGTTCACCTTCTGGGTGATGGTGATCGCGACGCTGGCGATCACCGGGGTCGGCTTGTTCGGCATCGGCTTTGCCGGTTACTGGTCGAAGGACGCGATCCTCGAGAGTGCGTATGCGAACGCCAGCGTGCCGGGCGGGATCGCTTTCTTCCTGGGAGCGCTGGCGGCGCTGCTGACCAGTTTCTATTCGTGGCGGCTGATCTTCCTGACTTTCTTCGGGCAGCCGCGCTGGGCCGCGTCCGAGCATGTCCAGCACGCGCTCCACGGCGATCATGATGCGCCGGACGAGGAGCACGGCGACAGCGCCCACGACACCGGCATGCCGCCGGCCGGCAGCGGCGGCTACAAGCCCCATGAGAGCCCGTGGACAATCCTGGTGCCGATCGGCCTGCTCGCGCTTGGCTCGATGTTCGCCGGCCAGCTGTTCCACGACATTTTCGTCGGCGCCGAGCAGGGCGAGGCCTTCTGGAACGGCAGCGTCGCGTTCGACGCGCACCTCGCCCGCGCCGCGCACGAGGTGCCGGCCTGGGTCAAGTACACGCCGTTCGCGGTGATGCTGATCGGGCTCGGAATTGCCTACAACAACTACATCCGCAACCCGAAAGCCGCCGGCCGCTTCGTCGGGCAGTTCGGGCCGCTCCACGCCTTCGTCTTCAACAAATGGTATTTCGACGAGCTTTACGACCGCATTTTCGTTCGCCCGGCGCTGTGGCTGGGGCAGCTGTTCTGGAAGGCCGGCGACGAGGGGACGATTGACCGCTTCGGCCCGCACGGCGCGGCCTATGCGGTCGGTGCCGGCAACAAGCTCACCGCGCGGCTGCAATCGGGCTACCTCTACAGCTACGCGTTGGTGATGCTGCTGGGCCTGATCGGCGCGGCCAGCTGGGCGGTCTGGTGGGCGCGGTGAGCGAGTTCCCGATCCTGACGATCCTCATCGCCATCCCGCTCGTCGCGGGCATGGTCTGCCTGTTCGTCGGCGCGAGCGCGGCGCGGTGGATCGCGCTCGCCGCAACGCTCGTCGACCTTGCCCTGGGGGCCTGGCTGTGGACCGCCTACGACCCCGCGGGGCCGCAATGGCAGTTCGTCGAGCGGCTCGACCTCGGCGGCGGCATCGCCTGGGCGCTGGGCATCGACGGCATTGCCCTCGTCCTGATCATGCTGACCCTGTTCCTGATGCCGATCTGCATCGGGGCGTCGTGGCGGGCGATCGAGAAGCGCGTGCCCGAATATATGGCCGCCTTCCTGCTCATGCAGGCGCTGATGATCGGCGTCTTCGAGGCCCAGGACCTGTTCCTGTTCTACATCTTCTTCGAGGGCGGCCTCATTCCGATGTACCTGATCATCGGCATCTGGGGCGGGCCCGAGCGGATCAAGGCGAGCTACAAATTCTTCCTCTACACGCTGCTCGGCTCGGTGCTGATGCTGATCGCCATGCTGTACATGGTGCTCGAGGCCGGGACGACCTCGATCCCGGCGCTGATGGCGCACGATTTCCCGGTCGCTGCCCAGCAATGGCTGTGGCTCGCCTTTTTCGCCAGCTTCGCGGTCAAGATGCCGATGTGGCCGGTCCACACCTGGCTTCCAGACGCCCACGTCGAGGCGCCGACCGCGGGCTCGGTAATCCTGGCGGGCGTGCTTCTGAAGATGGGCGGCTACGGCTTTATCCGTTTCTCGCTGCCGATGTTCCCCGAAGGCTCGGCGATGTTCGTGCCGTTGGTCTTCGTCTTGAGCGGAATCGCCATCGTCTACACGTCGCTGGTCGCGCTGGTGCAGCGCGACATGAAGAAACTGATCGCTTATTCGTCGGTCGCCCACATGGGCTTTGTCACCTTCGGCCTGTTCGCCTTCAACCGCCAGGGCATCGAGGGCGCGATGATCGTCATGCTCAGCCACGGGCTGGTATCGGGCGCGCTCTTCCTGTGCGTCGGGGTCGTCTACGACCGGCTCCACAGCCGTGAGATCGAGCGCTACGGCGGCCTCGCCAACAACATGCCGGGCTACGCCCTCCTGTTCATGCTGTTCACCATGGCCGCGGTCGGGCTGCCGGGCACCAGCGGGTTCGTCGGCGAGTTCCTGAGCCTGGTCGGCACCTACCGCGTGTCGACCTGGGCGGCGATCGTCGCGACGACCGGCATCGTCCTCGGCGCGGCGTACATGCTGTGGCTCTACTGGCGCATCGCGTTCGGCACCGCGCGCACCGCCGAGGCGGCCGCGATGCCGGACCTGTCGGCGCGCGAATGGTGGCTGCTGGCGCCGATCGCCGCCGCGGTACTGTGGATGGGCGTCTATCCCGAAAGCTTCCTGCGGCCGATCCGCGCCGACGTCGGGCGGCTGCTCGAGCGGATCGAGCGGGCGACTCCGGAAAGCGATTCGGCCCCGACTGCCGGCAAGCCGCAGCCGCAGGCCGAGGACCACGCAGCCGAGGCGGCGCACTGATGAACCAGTTGATGCCCATCCTGCCCGAGCTGATCCTGACCGCCGGCGCCCTGGTGCTGATGATGGTGGCGGCGTTCACCGGCCGCCGCGGTGCCGGGCTCACCAGCTGGGCATCGGTCGCATTGCTGGTCATCGCCACGGTCGCGCTCGTCGGCGAGCCATCGAGCGCCGGCCCGCAGTTCGGCGGACTGATCGTCGCCGACGCGTTCGGGGCGTTCGGCAAGGTGATCATCTTCCTGGCGTCGGCGGTGGCGATAATCGCCGCCCACGGCTGGTTCGAGCGTGGCACCGAGCATAGCCCCGAATATTCGGTGCTGATCCTGTTCAGCGCGGTCGGCGGCGCGGTGATGGTTTCGGCGACCAACCTTATTACCCTCTACATGGGGCTCGAGCTGTCGAGCCTCGCCAGCTACGTGCTTGCCTCCTACCGCCGCGGCGACGAGCGGTCCGCGGAGGCGGGGCTTAAATATTTCGTTCTCGGGGCGCTCGCCAGCGGCATCCTGCTCTACGGCATCTCCTTGCTCTACGGGTTCACCGGGACGATGAGCTTCGCCGGTCTCGCCGCCGCCTTCGCGCGCGACGATGCGCCGTCCATCGGGCTCTTGTTCGGGTTGGTGTTCTTGCTCGCAGGGCTGGCTTTCAAGGTCAGCGCGGTGCCGTTCCACATGTGGACGCCCGACGTCTACGAGGGCGCGCCGACCCCGGTCACCGCTTTCTTCGCCTCGGCGCCCAAGGTCGCGGCGGTGCTGCTGGCGACCCGCGTCTGCCTCGACGCGCTCGAGCCGGCGACGGACGCCTGGCGGCAGATCGTCATCTTCGCCGCCTTGGCCTCGATCCTGCTGGGAGCGGTGGCGGCGTGGGGGCAGACCAACATCAAGCGGCTGCTGGCCTATTCGTCGATCAACAATGTCGGCTTCGCGCTGATCGGCCTCGCCGCCGCGGGCCCCAAGGGCGCGTCGTCGGTGCTGTTTTACATGGCCGTCTATGTGGTGATGACGCTGGGCGCCTTCCTGTGCGTCCTGCGCATGCGCACCAAAGATGGCGAGCCGACCGAGCGCATCGACGACCTCGCCGGCTTGTCGCAGGCGCGGCCCGGCTTTGCAGCGGCGATGGCGATCTTCATGTTCAGCCTCGCCGGAGTGCCGCCGCTGTTCGGCTTCTGGCCCAAGCTACTGGTGTTCAATGCCGCGGTCGACGCGGGGCTGGTGGCGCTGGCGGTGGCGGGCATCGTCGGCACCGTCGTCGGCGCTTATTATTATCTGCGCATCGTCAAGGTCATGTACTTCGACGAAGCGCAGTCGCCGCTGGTGCGCACCCGCGCGCCGCTCGAGCGGCTGATGATCCTGGTCGCCGCGCTGCTCGTCTCGCCGCTCGGTTACCTGCTGATCGGGCCGCTCGGCGATGCCGCCGACCGCGCCGCGGGATCGATCTTCTGAGCGGCGGATAGAGTGAGCCGCATCCGGATCGTCGAGCGAACCGGCTCGACCAACGCCGATTTGCTAGCCGACGGCCAGGCGGTCGAGGGGGAGTGGCTGGTGGCGTTGGCGCAATCGGCGGGCAAGGGGCGCCAGGGACGTAAGTGGGTCGGCGTCCCGGGCAACTTCTTCGGAAGCACGCTGGTTGAGATCCAACCCGGCGACCCGCCGGCGGCGTCGCTGTCGCTGGCCGCCGGGCTGGCGCTGATCGAGGCGGTCGACGCCGCTGCTCCAGGGCTTTCGCTGATGCTCAAATGGCCCAACGATCTGCTGCTCGATGGCGACAAGCTCGCCGGAGTGCTGCTCGAGCGCGGCGGGGAGCGGATCGTCGCCGGCTTCGGGGTCAACCTCGCCTCGGCGCCGATATTGCCCGACCGCAGGGCGACATCGCTAAAGGCCGCCGTGACTCCGCAGGCCTTTGCCCCGTTGCTCGCAGCGAGCTTCGCGCGGCTCCTTGGTCTGTGGCGAAGCAGCGACCCGGGCGCAATCGCCCGCGCGTGGCAGATGCGAGCTCACCCGATTGGCGCGGTGCTCACCATTCACACGAGCGCGGACGACCGCATCAGCGGCCGCTTCGACGGCGTCGAGCCCGACGGCGCGCTGCGGCTGCGCACCGGCGACGGCATCGAGATCGTCCGCGCCGGCGACGTTAGCTTGTGAACCGCCGAGCGCGGGACTAGCAGGCGCCATGCTGCTCGCCATCGACGCCGGCAATACCAACCTCGTCTTCGCTCTCCTCGACAACGGTGAGATCAAGGCGCGGTGGCGGATTGCGACCGACCCGCGGCGGACCGCCGACCAATATGCGGTGTGGCTTCACCAGTTGCTCGAGCTCGAGGGTTATACGAAGGCCGACGTCGACGCGGTGATCATCGGCACGGTCGTGCCGCGCGCGCTCCACAACCTCGAGGTGCTGGCAGCCAAATATTTTCACGCCGAGCCCCTGGTCGCGGGGCAGGGCGCGGCGGCCTGGCCGATGGCGCTCGACGTCGACGAGCCGCACAATGTCGGCGCCGACCGGGCACTCAACGTCATCGCCGCTCACGCGAAATATCCGGGCGACCTGATCATCATCGATTTCGGCACCGCGACCACCTTCGACGTGGTCGATTTCTCGGGCGCCTACAAAGGCGGGATCATCGCCCCGGGGATTAACCTTTCGATCGACGCTTTGGTCAACGCCGCGGCGATGCTGCCGCGCATCGCGATCGACGTGCCCGACGACACCAGCGTCGTCGGCCGCACCACCGACAAGCAGATGCTGATCGGCATCTACTGGGGCTATGTGGCGATGATCGAGGGGCTGGTCGAGCGCTTGAAGGCCGAGATTGCGCGGCCGGTGACGGTAGTCGCGACGGGCGGCCTCGCGGACCTGTTCGACAAGCAAACGCAGGCGTTCGACGCGATCGAGCCCGATCTTACCATCCAGGGATTGGGCCTGCTCCACCAGACAAGCGTTTCAGCCTAGATGGTACCAGGCGAAGAACTGCTGTTTTGCGCGCTCGGCGGGTCGGGCGAGATCGGCATGAACGTCAATCTCTACGGCTGCCGCGGCCAGTGGCTGATGGTCGATTTGGGCCTCACCTTCGCCGGCCCCGATTATCCGGGCATCGACCTCATCCTCCCCGACCTCGAGTTCATCGAAAAGCATCAGGACCGTTTGGCCGGGATCATCCTGACCCACGGCCATGAGGACCATATCGGCGCGCTGCCCTACCTTTGCTCGGACCTGAAGGTGCCGCTTTACGCGACCCCATTCACCGCCGGGCTGATCGCCGGCAAGCTCGAGGAAGAGGGGCTGACGGGCCAGGTCAAATTAAACATCGTCGAGCGCGACGGGGCGGTCGAATTGGGCCCGTTCAAGGTCCGCTATGTCGCGCTGTCGCACTCGATCCCGGAGGGCAATGGCGTGCTGATCGAGACTCCATTCGGGCGGGTGTTCCATACCGGCGACTGGAAGATCGACGAGACACCGGTGCTCGGCGAGGCTCCGAGCACCGAGGCGCTGACCGAGATCGGCGACATGGGCGTCCTCGCCTTGGTCTGCGATTCGACCAACGTCTTCCAGAACGAGCCGTCGGGATCCGAAGAGGGCGTCCACAAGGGCCTCGCCGAGCAGGTCGCCAAGGCGCGCGGGCGGGTGCTGGTGACGACGTTCGCGTCGAACGCGGCGCGGTTGCAGACCATCGGCCGGGTCGCGACCGAAACCGGGCGCCGAGTGTGCGTCGCCGGCCGCTCGCTCGACCGCATCCTCCGGGTCGCCCAGGCGACCGGCTATCTGCGCGATTTCCCCGAGCCGGTGCGGTTCGATGAGGCGATGCGGCTGCCGCGCGAGGAACTCCTCGTCGTTGCCACGGGAGGGCAGGGCGAGCCCCGCGCCGCGCTCGGCCGGATCGCCTCGGGTAGCCACGAATTGAAGCTCAGCGATGGCGACACGATCATTTTTTCGTCGCGGATCATCCCCGGCAACGAGGTTGCGATCGGCCGGATCATGAACCAATTGTCGGACATTGGCGCGCTGATCGTCACCGAGAAGCAGGCGCACGTCCACGTTTCCGGGCACCCGGGGCGGCCCGAGCTGAAGATGATGTACGACTGGGTCCGGCCCGAGATCATCGTCCCCGTCCACGGCGAGGCGCGGCACCTCGCCGAGCAGGCGCGCCTGGCGCGCTCTCACGGCGTGCCCAAGGCGATCGTCCAGATCAACGGCGACCTCGTCCGCCTCGCGCCCGACGGGCCCAAAAAGATCGACGAGGTCCGGGTCGGCCGGCTGGTGCTCGATGGTGACGTCATCCTTCCCGCCGACGGCGCGACGATCAGCGAGCGCCGCCGGATCGCGGTCGGCGGCCTGGTCACCGTCGCGGTTCCAGTGAGCGCCGACGGCAAGCTCGCCGGGCCCCCGCTGGTGCGGCCGTTCGGAGTTCCGGTCGAGGTCGACCGCGACGATTTCATCGCCGACGCCACGGACGCCGCGACCCGCGCGTTCGACGGCGGCGCCGACGACGAGCGGGTTCGCGAGGCGGTGCGCCTCGCGGTCCGCCGCTGCGCAACCCTGTGGACCGGCAAGAAGCCTGTCGTCGACGTGACGCTGCTCAGGGTCGCTGAATGAGGGTCGGCTCGATCGTCGCCATCTATTTGCTGTTCTTTATCGCCAGCGCCTTCCTGCTGCTGCCGTTCGGGGTTCGCACCGACGAGGAGGCTGGGACGCCCAAGGTGCCCGGTCAGGCCGACAGCGCGCCGCACACGTTCGACCTGCCGCGGCATCTGTTACGGGCGGCGATCCTCGGGCTAGCTTTGTTCGCGCTCTACTACGCCAATTGGACCTACGGCTGGGTCATGGTCGAGGATTTGGATTTCTATAATTGAATCCTCCCCTGCGGATGCAGGGGACGAGCTTTACCGCCGGCGCTCGATCGCTGAGGCGAGGGCGGCGTAGAGCTTGCCCATGTCCGATGACATCAGGGTCACCGCCATCATCCCGCCGTCGCGCTCGGCGAGCACCCGGCGGAGCATCGACTCGAAATCATGGACGTAGCGGTTGACCGATGCCTGGAATTCGCGGTCGGCCTCGTAATGGGCCTGGATCGCGCGGGTCTCGCTGCCTCCGAGCAGCCGCACCGCGCGGCGCGTGAAGACCCCGCGATTGCCCTTCAAATATGCGGTCCACGCCTTGTCGTCGACCTCGTCGGACAGGATCTTGCCGACATCGATCGCAGCCGAGTTCATCGAGTCCATCAATAGCGAAACCCGGCGAGTGAACACCTCGCTGTCCTGCTCGCGCTGGTCGGCCTGGGTCTGCTCGAAATATTGCTCGAGCGCGGCGCTGCTCTGGCCGAGGCTGAGCATTTGCTGGGTCAACCGGTCCGACGCCTCGCGGGCGCTCTCGACGGCACGCGCGGCGACCGCCTCGACCCCGCGCAGCCGCTCCTCGATGCCGTCGCGGATTGCCGCCTCGAGCGCGTCGCGGGTCGCTTGCGACAGCTTGCCGGCGCTTTCCGGGATGACGCCCTCGATCGCTTCGCGGGCGCGCTCCGCGGCGTGCGCGGCGGCTTCGCGGACCTGCAGCAAGGCGTCGACCAAAGCGGGCCCGGTTTCGGCGGTCAACCGCGCTGCTTCGCCCTGCGCCTCGGCCAGCCCCGCGGTCAAAGCGGCGAGTCTAGTCTCGGACGTGCCGACACCGTCGTCGATGGTCGCCAGCAGCGCCGCGAAACGGTCCTGTTGCTCGGCAATTCCGCTGTTGCTGGCGGCAATTTGCGCGCTCGCTTCGAGCGCAGCGTCGCGCATCCAGCCGATCTCGGGCTTGGCCGTTTCGGCCGTTCGAAGCATCCGCTCGGCACCGCTCTCGGCCTCGCCGATGGCGCTCGTCAAGCCCTCGCGGATTTCGGCCGTGAGCTGGTCGATTCCCTGGCGCATCGCGGCAGTTCGGTCGGCCAGCGCTTCGATCGAGCTGTCCTGCGACCCGGTTTGCTGGGCGAGGACGTCGAGTTCGGCGCGGGCGCGGGCGAGCGAGCCGAGGAAATGGTTGGCGCGGTCGTCGCCCTGCGCGGCGAGCTCGGCGAAGCGCTCGTCGATCAGGGTCAGGCCGCGGTCGATCTCGGCGAACATCCGCTGCGACACGCGCTCCTGCTCGGCGACTCGCGCCGAAAGGCTGTCGAGCGACGACCCGGCCTGGCCGATCTTGGCGCCGAGGACATCGGCGGCCTCGACCCCGGCCCGGCCGATCCCGGCCGAAGCCTGCTCGACCAGCGCCGCGACGGCGGCCGACTGGGTGTCGATTCCGCCGCGAATTTCATCGAGCGTCGTCGCGGTCCGGTCGAGCAACGTGTCGAGCGCGACCGAGAAGGAGGATTCCGCTTCGCCGACACGGGCCGCGGCGGCGGCGCCGGCGCTTTCGATCTGGGTCAAATGGGTGACCAGCCGCTGCGCGGCTTCGGCGACCATCTCGTCGGCCTCGCGGGTGCGGTCGGCGAGCACGCCGACCTGCTGGCCAAGGTCGGCGGTGCGCGACGCCGATTCGCTGCCGATGCCGCGCAACTGCTCGGCGATGGCGCGGGTCGTCGCTTCCGCCCGTGGCAAATCCTCGAGCAGCACGGAAATGTCGGTGCGCGCCAATTCGGCGGCGCGGTCGAGCGCCTCGCCGCTTCGGCTCAGGCGGTCGGACGAGGAATCGAGCTCGCGAGTCGCCGCTCCGATCCGCCCGGTGGTCTCGTCGCCGAGCCCCATCAGCCGTTCGGCCATGCTCGACAGCGCCGACTGGCTGTCGTCGATCCGCCGCGTCAGCACTTCGAGCAGCGCCTCCAGCGAGTGCGCTTCGCCGCGCATCGCGACCACCGAGCGGGTGAAGCGCTCGGCCTCGCGGCGCCGCGTGCGGCCGAACATGATCCACGCCAGGCCGAGCAGCGCAAGCGGCCCGGCGGCAATTGCGATCCACTGGGCGATCGCCGGTGAGGACAGAGGCTGGTCGGCAAGCGCCCGGCCGGCCGACCAGGCAGTGTAGGCCACCCACAGGATCGCGAGGATCGTCAGCCCGGCGCCAAGAATTTCCCGGCCGCCGACCGTGCGCGCTTCCGGTTCGGGCTGCGAGTCGGTCCATGGCAACTGATCCAGGCCAAGCTCGAGCGTGTCGTCTGGAGCGCTCGGATTGTCCGTGAACCGAGTGAGCGAAGGGTCCTCCTCCGTCCGCGGAAGCTCGGCGGGCGAAAGTTCGGCGCGTTGGCTGCGTGGGGTCATGGCGACAAGCAGTTTACCATCTTTGTCTCGGCAAGAAAGCGATTAGAGAGGGACATCCACCGGACTGCTGTCGAGGCGGCCGAAAATCGCGGGGAAAAGAGGCGGCAAATGGCGGTCGGCGCCCTGATCGGGGCCTATCAGGAGAATGATTCCGGCGAGCTTCGGGCATTGCTCCCGCTCGCCGGGCGGACGCTGATCGAATATCAGGCGCGCTGCGCGGCAGCCGCCGGGGCGGCGCCGATCGTCGTCCTGGTCGAGCGCGTTCCGCCGGCGCTGCACGAGGCGATCGAGCGGCTGCGCATCGATGGACTGTCGGTCATCCCGGTCGGCGACGGCAACGAGGCGGCGAGTCGTTTCGAGGCCGGATCGC
Source organism: Sphingomicrobium sp. (assembly GCA_035512655.1). Lineage (GTDB taxonomy): Bacteria > Pseudomonadota > Alphaproteobacteria > Sphingomonadales > Sphingomonadaceae > Sphingomicrobium. The sequence continues at coordinate 105,753 of DATKDM010000001.1, forward strand.
TGATCCTGCTGGTCGGCGACGGAGTCGCGGCTCCCGCCGAGCTGCTCGCCCAGCTCGCCGAAGAGCCCGAGCCGGCGGTCGCGACGGTGCCCGACGACGAGGCGCACGAGGCTTACGAGCGGATCGACGCGACCAGCCGCTGGGCCGGCGTCGCGCTGGTCGATGGGCGAACGCTGGGCGCGACCGCGGCGATGCTCGGCGATTGGGACCTGCAGTCGACGCTGCTTCGGCGGGCGCTCCAGGACGGCGCGCTGCGGGTGAGGGTCGACACCGCCGGGGAGCCGCTGCTGGCCGAAAGCGCCGACCAGCTGGGCGGTTTCGAGCGGGCCTTGATCGTCTCGTCGCGCGGCGCCCGGCGCGACTGGGCGAGCCGCTACGTGCTGCCGCTGATCGAGGAGTTCGCGACCGAGCGGCTGCTCGATACGCCGGTTCGCCCGCATTGGCTGATCTGGGCCGCGCTCGCGCTGAGTGTCGCGGCGGCATTCGCATTCACGCGCGGGTGGCTGTGGCCAGCGCTGGGGATGCTGGTCGTCGCGACGCCGCTCGACCTCGTCGCGCGCCGACTCGCCACCCTGCGGCTGCGGCCGCTGCCGCCGCGCTCGCTGAGCCGGCGGCTGCTGCGGCCGACGGCCGGGCTGGCGCTGCTCGCGCTGGGCTGGCGGCTGACCGTCCACGGCAGCGGCTGGGGAGCGCTGGTCACGGCGCTGGTCGCCGCCGCCTTCGCCGAAGCGGCGCGGATCGAGCGCGGCTATCGCGAAGTGCCGGGGGAGGTCTGGCTGTTCTCGCGGCGCAACGCGATCATCGCCGCAATCCCGTTCGCGCTCGCCGGCGCCTGGGCGCTGTGCCTCGTCGCGCTGGCGATCTACGCGGCCGTTTCATTCTTCTATGTCCAACATTGGCACCATCGCATCACAGTCGATTGACCTTGCGTTAACTCCGCGCTGATAACGGAAATTGAAATGGTTCCAGAGGAATGGCCGATCGCTGCTCCGGCAGCCGACCCGATGGTTGCACCCGCGCGCCGCGCGGGGCGCGACCGTTTGTCGACGGTTCGGCTCGATTTCTTCCTCGATCCCGGGGAGCGCCTCAACGAACAGGAGCGCGCGGTGATGGCGGCGATGCTCCACGGCCTCGTTTCCGACATTGCCGATGAGCTCCGCGCCGCGCTTCCGACAAGCTCGGCGGTGGCCAACGACGAAGACAATAGCGAGCTGGTCGCCGAGCTTCGCGCCGCCGGCCTTCTCGACCGGCCAAAACTGATCGAGTTGCTGCTGCGCCGCGCCGACGAAGAGCAGATCGCGACCGCGGTCCGAGCCCGTAACGCCGGCCGCGACGGGCGGCTGCTGCAGACCCTGGTCAGCGACGAAAATGCGTCGATCTCCGCCGCCGCAATGGCGCTGATCCTGGCCCGCGGCCGGCGCCGCGACCGGTTCGGCCAGGCGCGGGTCGAATTCGACGACATCCCGGCGGAAGCCGCGGCGGAGCTCGTCCAGATCGTCGGCGCCGGGCTTCGCCAGCGGTTGCTGGTGACTCTCGACCGGCCGGCGGCGGATCGCCAGCTGGCCGCAGCCGCGGCGGCCATGCTCGCCCGTCACGACGAAGACAAACGGCTCGAGGCTCTCGCCACCTTGCTGGTTCGGCTGCTCGACGAGCAGGGCCGGCTCGACGAGGATTTCATCGCCGCGGCGGCCGCCGACGGGGAAGCGGTGCTGGTCGCCGAGGCGCTGGCGCGGCGCGCCGCGATCGCCGGCGAGAGCGCGTTCAACCTGCTGCTGGGCGGCGACGGCGGGTCGCTGATGCTGCTGCTGCGCATGGCCAGCGCATCGCGCGAGCTTGCCGCGAGATTGCTGGCGGGCCCCGGCGATCTGCTCGAAATCGCCGATGCCGGCCGGGCGATCGCCCGGTTCGACGCAATGACCCAGGACGAAGTCGATGCCGCGCGCGAATGGCTGCGGCTCGACCCGAGCTATCGCGCGGCGCTGTCGGCGCTGGGACAGGATCATGGCCAGCGCCCCCTCTGAGCCGCGCGCGGTGACGGGGCGAATCGATCGCGCCGGCCGGCTGGTCGCGGCCGATCCCGAGCTCGCGACCCTCCAGATGGAGGCCGGCTCGAGCATCGGCGCGACGCTTGCCCTACCGCAGCTCGCCGCGGTCGCCAGGCTGGCGCGCAAGCTTGGCATCCCGGTTTCGCGGCCGGCGGTCGCGGCCGGCTCGAGCCAGGACATCGACCTGTGGGTCCGCGCGGTTCCGGAAGGCGAGGATGTGGCGCTGTCGCTGGAAGCCTGGACCGTCCGGCCCGCCGCTTCGGCGCGCCTGGCCACCTTGCTTGGCGGCGATACCGAGACCCGCGCCGCGCCGGAGCCGGGCGAGTGGACAGCCGACGAGGACCTGCGGCTGACATCGATTTCCGCGGCGCTTGCCGACAAGCTGGGATCCGAGGCCGCTGACCTCGTCGGGCAGCCGCTGATGCGCGTCTTCCGGCTCGAGGAGAATGAAGCGGGCGATATGCCTTTGGTCGCCGCGCTTGCCGCGCGACACGGCTTCGCCGGCCAACCGGCGCGAGCGAGGACCGGTGATCCGGGCGCGACCCTGATGTTGAGCGGTGAGGTGATGTTCGGCCCCGACGGCGGTTTTGCGGGCTTTTCGGGCCGCGCCGTATCGAACGGCAACGGCGACGCTCACCCGGAGCAGCCGCCGCTGGCTGCAATCGACGAAGCGCTCAACGAGGCGCTGCGCTCGCCGCTCGACCGGATCATCGATTGCGCCGAGCGTATCGCCGATCGCTCCGACGGTCCGCTGCGCAGCGACTATGCCGCTTATGCGACCGACATCTCGGCCGCCGCGCGCCATTTGCTGTCGGTAATTCACTCGATGAGCGACGATTCGGGCGAGGGCCACCGCACCGTCGACCTCGCCGCGCTGGCCGCCGAGGCGGTCATCCTGCTCGCCCCGTCGGCCGAAGTCCGCGACGTCCGCATCGAGGCTGAGGGCGACCAGCCGCTCGCCGCCAACGGCGAGGAGCGGGCAGTCATCCAGATTCTCGTCAATCTGATCGGCAATGCGGTCCGCCATTCGCCGGTCGGCGGCACCGTCAAGCTGCGCTTCGTCCGCGGCGGCGAGACCGTGTCGGTCATCGTCTCGGACCAGGGATCGGGCATCGCCCCGGGCGACCAGCAGCGCATCTTCGAGCGTTTCGAGCGCGCCAGCGCCGAGGAAGGCGGGACTGGGCTCGGGCTGGCGATCTCGCGCCGGCTGGCGCGGTCATTGGGTGGCGACATCAGCCTCGAAAGCGCCCCCGAGCTGGGTGCGCGGTTCACGCTGACCTTGCCGAGCGCCTGACCGGCAGATCAGCGCGCGCCGACCGGCACGTATTCGCGACGGGCCTCGCCGACGTAGAGCTGGCGCGGCCGTCCGATCTTCTGCTCGGGGTCGGAGATCATCTCATTCCACTGCGCGACCCAGCCCACTGTCCGGGCGAGCGCGAACAAAGCCGTGAACATGTCGGTCGGGAAGCCGATCGCGTTGAGGATCACGCCTGAATAGAAATCGACGTTCGGGTAGAGCTTCTTCTCGATGAAATAATCGTCCTTCAAGGCGATCTGCTCGAGCTCGCGGGCGGTGTCGAGGACCGGGTCGCTGATGCCGAGCTCGTCGAGCACCTCCTGGGCGGTCTGTTGCATGACCTTCGCGCGCGGGTCGTAGTTTTTGTAGACGCGGTGGCCAAAGCCCATCAGTCGGAATGGGTCGTCCTTGTCCTTGGCCCGGGCGATATATTCGGGGATTCGCTCGGGCCGGCCGATCTCGCGCAGCATGTTCAAAGCCGCTTCGTTGGCGCCGCCGTGGGCCGGCCCCCACAGGCAGGCGATGCCGGCGGCGATGCAGGCGAACGGGTTGGCGCCCGAGGAACCGGCCAGCCGCACCGTCGAAGTCGACGCATTCTGCTCGTGGTCGGCGTGGAGGATGAAGATCCGCCGCATCGCATTCTCGACCACCGGGTTGACCTCATAAGGCTCGGCCGGGACGCCGAAGGTCATTCGCAGGAAATTCCCGGTGTAGCTCAAGTCGTTCTGCGGATAGAGGAACGGTTGGCCGATGGTGTATTTGTAGGCCATCGCCGCGATTGTCGGCATCTTCGCGATCAGCCGGTGCGAAGCGATCATCCGCTGCAGCGGGTCGGTGATGTCGGTGCTGTCGTGATAAAAAGCGGACAGTGCCCCGACGACCCCGCACATCACCGCCATCGGATGGGCGTCGCGCCGGAAACCCCGGTAGAAATTCGCCAATTGCTCGTGCACCATCGTGTGCCTGCTGATGGTGTAGGTGAACGTCTCGAGCTCGTCCTTCTTCGGCAGCTCGCCGTGGATCAGCAGATAGGCGACCTCCATAAAGGTCGAATGCTCGGCGAGCTGGTCGATTGGATAGCCGCGGTGGAGGAGGATGCCTTCTTCGCCGTCGATGAAGGTGATCGCGCTCTGGCAGCTGGCGGTCGAGGTGAAGCCCGGGTCGTAGGTGAACATGCCGGTATCGGCGTAGAGCTTGCGGATGTCGGCGACGTCCGGGCCGACGGTGCCGGAAATCAGCGGATAGGTCTGCTCGCCGCCGTCGAAAGTCATCGTCAGCGTCTTGTCGGTCATGCGTTCGGCTCCACCATCTGGTCGGCAATTCGGGCGAGGCTTTCGCCCTGCCCGAGCAGGACAAGAACGTCAAAAATTCCGGGGCTGGTGACGCGGCCGGTTAGCGCCGCGCGGAGCGGCTGAGCGAGCTTGCCGAGCTTGACGCCGGCCCCGTCGGCAATCTCGCGAACCACCGTGTCGAGATCGCCGTGGGTCCAGGTGGGGACCGCGCCGAGAGCTTGATGCGCGGAGCGGAGCAACGCCCGGCCGTCCGCAGTCAGCAGCGCTGCCGCATCGTCGTCCAGTTCGAGCGGCCGGGCCGCGAACAGGAAGCGGGCGCCATCGGCGAGCTGGCCGAGGTCGTGAGCACGGGCCTTGAGCTCGGGCATCGCGCGGACCAGCAACTCGGTGTCGCTCGCTCCCAGGGCCAGCCGCTCGGCGACCAGCCCGGCCAGCCGCGCATCGTCCGCCTCGCGGATGTAGTGGGCGTTGAGGCTCTCGAGCTTCTTCATGTCGAAGCGTGACGGCGATTTGCCGACGTGATCGAGGTCGAACCAGGCGATGGCCTGCTCGCGGCTGATGATTTCGTCGTCGCCGTGGCCCCAGCCGAGCCGCAGCAGATAATTGAACACGGCCTCGGGGAGGATGCCCATGTCGCGATAGTCGTGGACCCCCAGTGCTCCGTGGCGCTTCGAGAGCTTGGCCCCGTCTGGGCCGTGGATCAGCGGGATGTGGGCATAGGCCGGCTCGGGCCATTCCATTGCCCGGATGATCGCCAGCTGGCGGAAGGCGTTGTTGAGATGGTCGTCGCCGCGGATGATGTGAGTGATGCCCATGTCGTGGTCGTCGACCACCACCGCCAGCATGTAGGTCGGGCTGCCGTCCGAGCGCAGCAGCACGAAATCGTCGAGCTCGGCGTTGGCCACCGCGACGCGGCCCTGGACCAGGTCGTCGATCGCGGTCTCGCCCTCGCGCGGCGCTTTCAGGCGGATGACGAACGGGGCGCCTTCCGGTCCCGCGGTCGTGCAATCGCGCCACTCGCTCTCGAGGCGGAACGGCCGCCGCTCGGCCTGCGCCTTCTCGCGCCGCTGCTTGAGCTCCTCGGGCGTCAGATAGCAGCGGTAGGCAGCGCCGCTTTCGATCAGCCGATGCGCAACCTCGGAGTGGCGAGCCTCGAACTGCGACTGGAAATAGGCCTCCTCGTCCCAGTCGAGCCCGAGCCATTGCAGGCCGTCGATGATCACGTCGATCGCTTCCCTCGTCGACCGAGCCTTGTCGGTGTCCTCGACGCGCAGCAGCGCCTTGCCGCCGTGGTGGCGCGCATACAGCCAGGAAAACAGCCCGGTGCGGGCGTTGCCGATATGCAGGAAACCGGTCGGGGAGGGCGCGAAGCGCGTCACCACAGTCTTGGTCGCAGGGGCGGATGACGGATTGTGGCTTGCGCTCAAGCGCTTTCCTTTGTCTTGATGTGAGCAATGCAATGGATGAGCGCCCCTAACATAGGGCTGGCGCCTCTTCCACATCGGGCTCGGCGGTTTTGGGGGACGCGTTTCGGCGGCCTGCGCGAGAGCGTCGAGGCGTTCCTCGAGCGCGAGCGCGGGCAGCTGCCGCCATGGTTCGTGGTCGGCTTCGGCTGCGGCATCGCCGCCTGGTTCGCGCTCGACCAGCCGCTGCACTGGGCGGCATTCCTGTGCTGGACCGCGGCCCTCGCGGTGGTCGGCTTCTCGGTCAAAGGCGGACGGGCCGAGCGGGCCGCCGGCTGGTTCGGCCTGGCGATGATGCTCGGTTGCGCGCTGGTTTGGGCGCGTTCGCACTATGTCGCGGCGTCGCGGATGGAGCGCCCGCGGGTCGCCGAGTTCCGGGCGACGGTGGAACGCGTCGAGACCCGGACCGCCAGGGGAGACCTGCGACTGACGCTCGCGCCCGCCGATCCGGCGCTCCCACCGCGAATCCGGGTGTCGACCAAACTGAAGGGGGCTCCGGAGGGAATTGCGGCGGGTGCGGAGCTCCAGCTTCGGGCGCGGCTGACGCCGCCACCCCAAATGACTCTTCCCGGCGGCTATGATTCCGGTCGCGACTTCTGGTTCAGGGGCATCGGCGCCGCCGGGCGCTCGCTTGGCCCGGTGACCGTGGTTCGGCCGACGGGCAGCGGCGGCATCGACGTGATCCGCGAGCGGCTGGGCCGCCATATTCGCAAGAATCTGCCGGGTCCCAACGGAGGCATCGCCACCGCTCTGGTGACCGGTGACCAGAACGCGGTCCTCGAGCCCGACGCCGAGGCGATGCGGCGCAGCGGCCTGACGCACCTGCTGTCGGTCAGTGGGTTGCACATCTCGGCGGTCGTCGGCGCCGCCATGCTTCTGACCATCAAACTGCTGGCGCTCAGCGAGCGGGTCGCCTTGCGGGTCAACCTGATCCTGGTCGCGGCGGCCGTCGCCGCGGTGGCCGGGATCGCGTATACGTTTCTCGCCGGCGCGCAGGTGCCGACGGTGCGGAGTTGCGTCGCGGCGTTGCTGGTCCTTGCCGGCATCGCGCTCGGCCGGGATGCGCTCAGCATGCGGCTGGTCGCCGTCGGGGCGCTGCTGGTCCTGGTCTTCCGCCCCGAAGCGATTACCGGCGCCAGCTTCCAGCTGAGCTTCGCAGCGGTTGCGGCGATCATCGCGCTGCATTCCAGCGGCTGGGCGCGGCGGATGTTTCACCGTCGCGACGAAGCGTGGATCGCAAAGCTTGGGCGAGCGCTGCTGGCATTGGCCGCCACCGGCCTGGCCGTGGAAATCGCGTTGATCCCGATCGTCCTCTATCACTTCCATAAGGCCGGCTTGTACGGGGTGGCGGCCAACATCGTCGCGATTCCCTTGTCCACCTTCATCATCATGCCGCTTGAAGCCGGCGCACTGCTGCTGGATGTCGTCGGCATCGGAGCGCCGTTGTGGTGGCTCGCCGGCCTGTCGCTGGACGCGCTGCTCGGCATTGCCCACTTGGTCGCCGATTCACGCGGCGCGATCGCGATGCTGGCCGCGATGCCGCCGCCGGCGCTCGGCATGATGGTCGCCGGCGGGCTGTGGCTGTGCCTGTGGACGACTCGGCCGCGCATGCTCGGCCTAGCTCCGATCCTGGCGGGAGCCGCGGCCGCCGCCATGGCGCCGACGCCCGACCTTTTGGTCACCGGCGACGGGCGCCACCTCGCGGTGGTCGACAGCGACGGCACGCCGCTTCTGCTTCGCGAGCGCAGCGGCCCCTTCATCCGCGGCATCGTCGCCGATTTCTCGGGGTTCGACGACGACCCGCAGGCGCTTGCCGCACGGCCGTTCGTATCCTGCTCGCGTGACAGCTGTATCGCGCTCATCGACCGCGGCGGTCGCCGCTGGCAGGTCCTCGCTACCCGATCCACCCAGTCGATCGAGTGGCGATCGCTGGTGCGCGCCTGCGCCGAGTCCGATATCGTCGTTTCGGACCGCTGGCTGCCGCGCGCCTGCACCCCCCGCTGGCTAAAACTCGATCGCGATTCGCTTGGGCGAACCGGGGCGGTGGCGATTTACCTCGCTCCGCAGCCGAGCGTCACCACCGTCGCCGAACGCATCGGCGGTCATCCATGGGCCGCTGACGTGCCCAAGCGAATGCGCTATGGCCCGCGCCCATCCGCAGCGAGGAGAAGCGCCAGTGCCCCAATTCGTAATTGAGCGTGAGATGCCCGGCGTGGGCAAGCTGTCCGGCGGCGACCTCAAGGGCGCTTCCCAGACCAGCTGCTCGGTGCTGCGCGACCTCGGCCCCGACATCCAGTGGGTCCACAGCTATGTGACCGACGACAAGATCTATTGCATCTACCGTGCGCCGAGCGAGGATTTGATCCGCCGCCATGCCGAGACCGCGGGCTTCCCGGCCAACAGCATTTCGCAGGTGCGAGCGACGATCGACCCGATCACCGCGGAGTAAAGACTATTCGGCGGCGGCTTCCCACACCGCGAGCTCGTTGCCGCTCGGGTCGGTGAAGTGGAAGCGCCGGCCGCTGGGGAACGCGCGGATCGGCTTGATGATCTTGCCGCCCGCGGCTTCGACCGCGGCCAGCACCGCCTCGAGGTCCTTGACCTGGATCACCGGCAGCGGCGCCTCCGGCCGGTCCGGTGGGCTCGATTGCAGCCCGACATCGGTGTCGCCGGTGGTCGTCGCGGCATAAGTCGGCGCGAACTCGGTCATCGACCAGCCGAAGGCTTGCTCGTAAAATCCGCGGGTCGCGGCGATATCGGTCGCCGGCAACTCGACATAATCCAGGCGCGCCATGCTGTTTCCCCTGCTTGGTGTTGACGGCTCAATCGCACATCCGCCGAAGCTCGCCAGCAACAACAATCCTGTGGCCGTTAGTACAGCCCTGCGCGCGGGCATGCGCATGCCCGGTCTTCAATACCGCCGGATCAGCCCGGCCAGCCGTCCCTGGATCTGCACCTGGTCGGGGCGGTAGCGCTGCGGCGCATAATGGCGGTTCGCGGGGTCGAGGCGGATCATGCTGCCTTCGTGGCGAAACGTCTTCAGGGTTGCCTCGCTGTCGTCGATCAAAGCGACCACGATTTCACCATCGCGCGCCGTGTCGGCCTTGCGGATGAGCGCAAAGTCGCCGTCGAGAATGCCTTCCTCGACCATCGAATCGCCCGACACCTCGAGCGCGAAATGCTCGCCCGGGCCGAGCAATGCGGCGGGCACAGCGAAGCCTTCAGTGCCCTGCAGCGCCTCGATCGGCGTTCCCGCCGCGATCCGCCCGTGCAGCGGAATCTCGATAGTGTCGTTGGCGGGGGCGGGAGCCGAGGTTCGCGCCGTCGTGGCTGCACTCGCGGCGGGAGCGAGCGTCTCGGGCGTCTTGAGGACTTCCAGCGCCCGCGCCCGATTGGGCAGGCGGCGGATGAACTTGCGCTCCTCGAGCGCCGAGATCAGCCGATGGACGCCGGATTTGGACTTGAGGTCGAGCGCTTCGCGCATTTCATCGAAGCTCGGCGAAACTCCGGTGCGGCCGAGCCGGCCGTGGATGAACATGAGCAATTCATGCTGCTTGGCGGTGAGCATCGGCGGGTACTCCGGTTGTGCCCTTGCAGGAACGAACGGAGAACGTGTAGGCAACGCAATGATACCCGTCAAGCGGCTTTCTTGGCGGACGCGACCGGAGAAGCGCGGCTAGCTGCCGCTGATTCGCCGCCTGGTCGCTTCGATCGCTTCCTCGTTGCGGCGCACGCCGACGGATTCGCGCACCGCGGCCAGGAACTGGCGCGCATATTCCTCGGCGATCGGTTCCTGGAATTCGGTCTGCACCCGGGCGATCAGGCTCGGCTGGGCGAGCGCGTTGCCGGGGACGATGCGGTTGACCTTGACGACCGAGAAACCGCGCTGCTCCGGGTCGGCGACCACCCGGCTCTTGCCGTTCCCGAGGCTGAACAGCATCCGCAGCGGGGCCGGGACATCGTCGCCCATCTGAGACAAGTCGAGGCGCCGGGCGCTGGCCGGCCGAACCGGCGGCAGCGACACCCCGGCCTCGGCCACCGCCTGCGCCAGCGGCGTCCCGCGCGCCGCCTTGGCGGCGATCGCGTTGGCCGCCGCCTGGGCGCGCTGCGTCGCTTGCTGGGTGGTCCAGTCCTCGGCGACCTGGGCGCGGATCGTGGCCAGCGGGGCGGGGGTCGCGGGCACGATCCGCGACGGCGCGACCAACACATAGCCCTGTTCGTTGGCGAGCGTCTCGACCACCGGCTCGTCGTCCTGGCTGAGCTCGAAGCCGCTGCGCAGCGCCGGCGCAAGTTCGGCGGGAAGCTTGAACTCGGGGTTGCCGCGGGCGACGCCGCTAGCGGTAATCAGCGGCGTCTCGGTCACCGCCAGTTTTGCCTCGCTCGCGGCCTCGGCGAAGTTGCTGCCCCCGGCAATCGCGTCCTCGACCCGCTCGACGAGGTCGGCGAGCGCGTTCTGGCGCTTGTCGGCGGTGAGCTTCGCGGCGATTTCGCTGCGCGCCTCGGCCAGCGGCTTGCCGCCCTCGCGGCGGATCGAATCGATCTTGACGACGTGCCAGCCGAGATCGGACCGGACCGGCCCGACGATTGCGCCGGACTGGGCCGCAAACGCCGCCGCGGCGACCGCATCGCCGGCCAGCGAAGCAAATTCGGCGCGGGTCTGCGGCCCGACCGAAACGTCGGCCGCGCTCAGCCCGGCAGGCGCGGTGGCGGCGACGAAGGTCGCGCCGCCCCGCGCTCGCTCGGCGATCGCATTGGCGGAGTTGCGGTCCGGAACCACCGCCTGGCTGATGACCCGGATCTCCTTCGGCCCGTAGGTCCCCTGGTTGGCGTTGTAGTAAGCCGTGATCTCCGGCTCGGTCGCGGCCACTCCGGCGACCTGTCCGGGGCCGATGCGGCCAAACCGGAGCACGCGTTGCTCGGGAACCATGTAGCGGGTTCGGTTGGCGGCGTAGAAACGCTGAAGATCCGCGTCCGCCGGATTGAGCCCGGCGCGGAAGGCGGCGACGGGCACCGTCGCGATGTCGCCCTGGCGCGCTTCGAGCAGCATCGACGCGTACGGGGTCGCGACCCCGACCGGGACCCGGGCGTTGGTCGCCACCGGGGTCAGCAGCATGCGCTGCAGCATGCCCGTGCCGATCAGCTGGCGCACCTCCTGGTCGGTCATCCGCTGCTGGGCAAGAAAGCTTTGATAGGCCGCATCGCTGAACTTGCCGTCGAGGCCGCGAGTGCCGGGGATGTTGGCGATCTCGGCGTCGATCAGCCGCTTGGATATGACGAAACCGTGCTTGTCGGCGAACGCCCGCAACGCGCGTTCGTCGATCAGGCCGGCGAGTATCGCGTCGAAGTCGCCGGCGATGGTCGCATAATCGGCCTCGGGATTTTGCTGGCGCACATCGGTCAGCCGCCGCTCCATCGCGCGTGAGATGTCGCGGTCGGTGATTTCCTGGTTGCCGACTTGCGCCAGCGACGACGAACCGCCGCCGCCGATGCTGCCCGAACCGACGCTTGAGATGTCAGCCAACGCAAACGACGCGAGGATTGCCAGCACGAAAAGCGCCATGATGATCGAGCCGATTGTCGATTTGGACATGCGGCGGACGAAAGAAAGCATTTGAGGTTCCGCTTCGGGATTGGGTTCGGGGCGCTTTAGGGGCCGGGGGTTCGCTCATCAAGGCGCGCATGCTTTCGATTTGCGGGCAACCGGGTTAGGGCGCGCGTGCAGCAAGGGGGCGGAATGGCGCTGAGGAAGCTGGTTGCCGGAAACTGGAAAATGCACGGGGTTGCCGGCGACCTCGATGAGGTGAGGGCAATCGCCGCCGCGGCGGCGCGTTTCCCGTCGGTCGACGTCGCCTTGTGCGTGCCCGCGACCCTGATCGAGCGAGCAGCGCGGGCCGTGCCCAGCTTCGCGATTGGCGCGCAGGACGTCCATTTCGCCGACAAGGGCGCCCACACCGGATGCGTCTCCACGGCGATGCTGACCGATGCCGGCGCCCGCCTCACGATCGTCGGCCACTCCGAGCGGCGCGAGGCGCAGCGCGAGAGCGACGCGGACGTCAAGGCCAAGGCTGAAGCGGCGCTCCGCGCCGGTCTCGGCGTGATCCTGTGCGTCGGCGAAAGCCTCGCGGTGCGGGAGGCCGGCGCAGCCGCTGCCACTGTCGATGCGCAGCTGGCAGCCTCGCTTCCAGAGCGCAGCGGAGATCCGGGGCACTTGTCGGTCGCCTACGAGCCGATCTGGGCGATCGGCACCGGCAAGGTCGCATCGGCGGCGGACATCGCCGAGATGCACCGGGCGATCCGCGAGCGCCTGCGCACGGCATACGGCGGTGACGGCGAGCGGATCCGGATTCTCTACGGCGGCTCGGTCAAAGGTTCGAACGCGGCCGAGATTTTCGCGGTGGCGGATGTCGATGGGGCGCTGGTCGGCGGAGCGAGCCTGAAGGCCGAGGATTTCCTGCCCATCGTCGAAGCCGCCGCCTAAGATTTGACTCAAACGTAATCGACCATAAACTGCCGTCATTCATTTCAGGAAAGGACGTCATGCGACAGGTTTTCGCTTCGATTGCACTCACCATTGCGGCTCTGTCGGCTACGGCCGCTGCGGCCCAGACCGCCAGCTCAACGATCACGCCTGGAATGCAGATCGTCGACACGTCGGGCGGTGCGGTCGGCAACGTCATTGCGATCAATGACAACATCCTGACGATCAAAACCGATCGCCATGAGGCGGTGATCGGCACCGACAGCGTCACGCCCCACGAAGGCAAGCTGCTGTTCGCAATGACTCAGGCCGAGTTCAACGCCGCCATCGACCGCGACATCGCGACCGCGAATGCGGCACTGGTGCCGGGCGCTACCGTTAATGGCGCGGCCGGAACGAAGGTTGGCACTCTCGACGCGATCGACGCGGAGTCGGCGACGATCAAGCTCGAATCAGGCAATCTTGTGCGCATCCCGCGTTCCGGCATTCGCGGAACGCCGCAGGGCGACACGGTGATCGGCCTGACCTCGGAACAGCTCGAAGCGGAGGCCTCGGCGGCATCGAGCGAGCCGGCAACGGCGTCGGCGACCGACGGCGCCTCGAACTAGGGCGGCCGACAGGCCAGACTTCGCCGTGCGCTCCGCAGGCTAAGACCGGCGATGCGTTGATTATGGCCTGCCGGGCCGCTAGATGCGCGCCAACTCCTGTTTCGAAAGCCGCGCCATGTTCACCTTCCTGTTGATCGTCCAGACCGTTATTGCCGCTTCGCTCGTCGCGGTAATCCTGATGCAGCGCTCGGAAGGCGGCGGCTTGGGCGTCGGCGGCAGCTCGTCGGGGCTGATGACCGCGCGCGGCGCGTCGGACTTCCTGACCCGCTCGACCTCCATCCTCGGCGCGCTGTTCGTCGGCCTGTCGATCGTTCTGGCGGCGGTCGCCGGTTCGTCGCGCGAGCCGGCCACGATCGACACCTCGCTCGCCAACACTGTCGCGCCGGCGCCAGTTGCGCCAACCGTGCCGCTCGCCGGCCAGGCCGCCAACGAGACGGCTCCCGCGCCGGCCAACCATGCCGCGCCGGCCGAGAACCAGCCGGCCCCGGTGCCGCTCGCCCAATAGCGCCCGCTCGCATAATCGCTTCCAAACCGTAGCTTTCGGGAAGCACTTCAACTTTTTTGCTTCGCTGCGCTTGCCCTGATGGGCGGTAGCACCCTAAGCCTCGTCTCCCATGGCGCGGTTCATTTTCGTCACCGGCGGCGTGGTCTCATCGCTTGGCAAGGGTTTGCTCTCGGCATCGCTCGGGGCGCTGCTCCAGGCGCGCGGCTATACGGTCCGGATTCGCAAGTTCGACCCCTATCTGAACGTCGATCCGGGGACCATGTCGCCCTACCAGCACGGCGAGGTCTATGTCACCGACGACGGGGCAGAGAGCGACCTCGACCTCGGCCATTACGAGCGCTTCACCGGGGTTACCGCGCGGCAGTCGGACAATGTCACCACCGGCCGCATTTACCGCGACATCATCGCCCGCGAGCGGCGCGGCGACTATCTCGGGGCGACCGTCCAGGTGATCCCGCACGTCACCAACGCGATCAAGGAGTTCGCGCTGGCCGACACCGATGACGTCGATTTCGTCATTTGCGAGGTCGGCGGGACGATCGGCGACATCGAAAGCCTGCCGTTCGTCGAGGCGATCCGCCAGCTGAGGAACGATATCGGCCGGTCGAACGGGGTGTTCGTCCATACGACACTGGTGCCGTGGATCGCGGCGGCGGGGGAGTTGAAGACCAAGCCGACGCAGCATTCGGTGCGCGAGCTGACCAGCCTCGGGATCCAGCCCGACGTGCTGTTGTGCCGGGTCGACCGGCCGCTGCCCGACAGCGATCGCGCCAAGATCGCTTTGTTCTGCAACGTCGCCCAGTCGGCGGTGATCCCGGCGCTCGACGCCCGTTCGATCTACGACGTGCCGCTGCAATATCACGCCGAGGGGCTCGACAGCGAAGTCCTGAAAGCGTTCGGAATCGACGGCGCGCCCGAGCCCGAACTTGCCCGCTGGCACGACATCATGGACCGGCTCGACCATTACGACGGCGAGGTGACGATCGGCGTGGTCGGCAAATATGTCGGCCTGCCCGACGCCTACAAGAGCCTGAACGAAGCGCTGATCCACGGCGGGATCGCCAATCGCGCCAAGGTCAACATCCGCTGGCTCGACGCCGAGCTGTTCGAGGCTGACGGCGCCGATCTCGCCGCCGAGCTCGAGCCGCTGCACGGAATCCTCGTGCCCGGCGGCTTTGGCGAGCGCGGCAGCGAAGGCAAGATCGCCTCGGTCAGGTTCGCGCGTGAACGCGAAGTGCCGTTCTTCGGCATCTGCCTCGGCATGCAGATGGCGTGCATCGAGGGAGCCCGGAACCTCGCCGGAATCGCCGACGCATCGACCACCGAGTTCGGCGAGACCGCGGAACCGGTCGTCGGGCTGATCACCGAGTGGATGAGCGAAGAGGGGCTGCAGCAGCGCGCGGCGGGCGGCGAGCTCGGCGGCACGATGCGATTGGGCGCCTATCCCGCCAAGCTCGACGGCAACAGCGTCGTCCGCAGCATCTATGGCGAGGACATGATCAGCGAGCGCCACCGCCACCGCTACGAGGTCAACGTCCACTACCGCGAGAAGCTCGAGAAGGCCGGTCTCCTGTTCTCGGGGATGTCGCCCGACGGCCAGCTGCCCGAGATCGTCGAGCGGCCCGACCATCCCTGGTTCATCGGCGTCCAGTTCCACCCCGAGCTGAAGAGCCGCCCGTTCGCGCCGCACCCTTTGTTCGCGCGCTTCATCGAGGCGGCGCTGCAGCAGAGCAGGCTTGTTTAGGCGCTCAGTCGTCGAAGAGCTGCGATCTTACTCTTACGGCCCTAAGTTGCATTGGACAAAGCAGCAAAATTACCAACGAAGTGCAAAGCGAGTTTCAAGCGGCTTCAAATCGCGCGGAAGATCTATTTCGCAGCTAATGCCCAAGTATGTAGCTGCCCTGGTGGCACCGACGTACAGATATCGATCAAAGAGCTGAGGCTCCAATTCAGCTAGCTTGTCTATTCCTATGAAAAATACGGCTTCGAATTCCAATCCCTTTATGTGCCGCACGTCAAACACTCGTATTTCGTCGTCTCGGCCGATTATCTGCCCATCAACGCACGCCACAGCACGGAGATTCTGATCCTCCAAAGCCCTATTTAGAGCGTCAGTTACGGGACGCACCTCGTCTTCACTGTGAACGAGCACTGCGGTTGAGGGCAAAGGGTTAGGCGAAATTGCTTTTTCTATCTCTATGAGTCGCGTGGATAACCAGTCCGCCACAGCGTCGTGGCCGGAAAGGTGAATTGCTAGAACTGGATCAACAGCTTCATTGTTCACGTCGTCCGGGAGTTCGGCACCAGCGGAGTGATCTCCCTTTAAAGTGAGAAGTTCGTGAGCAAATTCATGCAATTGCCGGCTCTGCCGATAAGATATCGCGACGCGCCGGACATCAAATCCTGATTCTACCCATTTGAGCGATTCCTCGTTTCGGGTGCCCCACTCCGTTACGCGTTGATTGAAATCACCACAGGCAAAAAATGAATCAATGGGCTTTCCGGCCAGGGCGCGCATGCAAGCGAGTTGGACCGGAGAGAAATCGGGTGCTTCATCAACGATGATTTGATTGCGCTGAATATTCCGGAAAGCGTTTGCTGAGTCGTAGGCTGGTTCGTGTAAACGCCGCCTGATTCGGCCGTCGCCCAGCAGCTCGGCTGCGGAACGCAGCATCGACAGAATAACAACATCGATCTCAAGTGGATGGGCATCCCGGCCGGGGGCGGTTGGTGTATACCAGTGCCCTCCACGCTCGAGACGACGGAATCGCTGATAACGAGCGGGAATCTTGAGCAAATAACGCCTTACTGGCGCAGCAAATCGGTTCAGCGCAAGCTGAAGCGTGAGTCGCTGAGCCAACTCTCGAGCTTCCTCCCTTTCTAGTCCGCGATCACCTATCCAATCGAGGATAGACGCGGTTCGACCTGCGGTCTTTCGACGCCCTCGCCGGGTGCGTCGAGCCTGGAGCCGAAGCGCGGCAAAGAATGCGCGCTGGGCTGCTGCAGGCTTAGTCGTTGGCCGCTCATCTTCGTCTTCTTCTTCATCTTCGGCTTCCCCATCCTCTTCTGAGCCTTCGACCGGCTCACCGAGAGAGTCGATGAAGCTCATTAATGACGAGAAGAAGTCATCTCCCTTAAGTCTCGCATCAGTTTGCGCTCTCGCTAGAGCCTGCTTCAGCTGCCTTTCAATTTCACTCTTGATCCCAGTCCTGATGCGGCGGACCTCGCCACTCATTCCCACTAGAGCGTAGATCAATGGGGCTGCGGGTCCGCTGCGGCCGTCCCGAAGTGCGTCTGCAAGTCGGCGGCCCAGCCGCGCAATGTTTTCGTCACTGTTTGCGGCCAAGGCATCCGCAGCGAGAAGTAGCTCCGACCAGAACTGGTCGAGTTGTCCTCTGTGAAAAGCTTCGTACCAGCCAATAGGGTCGCGAGCAGCTGCGTCAGTAATCGTGTCAGTAGACTCCTTCATAACGAAGGGCCCGCCGCCGCTCGCTGTACGCAGAATTCCTAAATGGTTACGAGCAAGCTCTTTCTGGAAGTTTTCCCAGGTCTTAATCCGTTGATCGGGGGCAGGGACGCCTTCCCGAGCAAAGGCCTCCTTCAGATATTGCCGAAGAAGGTCGGTGGGCGTAAACATGATCCAGCTTTGGAAATGCGGAAGAGGAAGGTCTGCGTTCTCAATTAAGTTGACTTCTTCCTCGCTCAATCCGTGCCTATCGAGTTTCTGCCCCAGCCGTCGGATTAGAGTTGTCGTTTTGCCGGTGCCCGGTGGGCCCAGGATTACTAGTTGGCTGTCCAACGGAAGCCTGAAGATCTCGTCTTGATAAGCGTCTAGGACCGCTTGATCCCGCAACTGCATCTTAGTGATTATGCCGCGAGTACGCCCAGATATGATGTTCTGGTCCGCTTCGGCAGCCGCCAAAACTCTGTCAATCTCGTCTAGTGTGTCGACGGGTTGTCGTGTGTCATCCAGGAGCCGGCGCAGCGACGCTACCGTAATGGTGCGTGCGCCGTCGCCCTCAAATACTGTGTTGTGTGAGTCCCAGCCGTCGTCGAGTTCCTCCGGCCGGAAAAGAGCTCGATCGATGACCTCGAAACTTTTGGGCTTTCCATCCACCGGAAGTTCAATGAATCCGCCTGGTGGCAACGAGGCCAATCGACCCATCGGAGCGCGATAGCTTGCAAACCTGTAGCGGCTCGTGGTGCGCCCGTTTGGAGCTGCGCGAGAAATGTAAAAGACGTGCTTTTGATCATTTTCGTCTGCTGCGACTACGCGGGCAATTGCTGGTTCGCGTGCCAGCAGTGCGTGACCATCCATGATTTCGCGCCCAATCTGGCTTAAGCGCTCAGCCACCCGAACTGCGGTGAGTGCACCGGATGATACGACATTGTCGGGAGATGGAGAGCGGTGATGTTGAAGGGATTGGCGTGCCTCGCCTGCTATTTCGTCAAATACTGACAAGGCCTCGGCCGCAACGTATTCGATCCCGCCTTTGGATATCTCGGTTGTTGGGTCGCCGTCATCGCCGCGCGCGGCGGCCAAGTCATAGGCCGCTTGCATTCGTAAAAGCTCGTTGGCGTCGATCTGAAAGGTCTTTTCGAAGCGCAGCGCCATGTCTGCGGAAAGGCCGGCATTGCCGTTTAGAAGATTGCTGATGGCTTGGCGTGTAACTCCCAAGCGTTCTGCCGCGACAGTTACACTTAGGCCGCGTGTTTCTATTACCTCAACCTTAAGCCATACTCCTGGATGAATCCGCGTACCTGGAGCAAACATTGTGGACATTTCCGTCAAGCCTCCCTGCCTCCCAAGTGAGGCTCAGGTTGAGTGGCTACGCTTCCGGTCGCATAGTGTCAAGTTACACTAGACAGTCACTCCGCACTTCTGTCGTCCGTGACTTGACCCAAAAATGAAACGTCGAATCTGTCTACAGGTTGCCAGCCCGGGGTGGCGGCTTTTAAAGCCGCGGTCATGACAAACACCGTTTCGACCCGCGTCGCGATCCTCGGTTCAGGACCTGCCGGCCTGACTGCGGCCATTTACACGGCGCGCGCAGGACTCTCGCCGATCGTCATCCAGGGAATCCAGCCCGGCGGCCAGATGACGACCACCACCGACGTCGAGAATTATCCCGGCTTCCGTGACGTCATCCAGGGCCCGTGGCTGATGGAGGAGATGCAGGCCCAGGCCGAGCATGTCGGCACCAAAATCGTCTGGGACCATGTCTCGGCGGTCGACCTGTCGCGCCGCCCATTCCGGCTGACCGGGGACGGCGGCACGGTCTATTCGGCCGACGCGTTGGTGATCGCCACCGGCGCCCAGGCCAAATGGCTCGGGCTCCCGTCGGAAGAGCATATGAAGGGCCGCGGCGCGTCGGCCTGCGCGACCTGCGACGGCTTTTTCTATCGTGGCAAGAAGGTCGCGGTGATCGGCGGCGGCAATACCGCGGTCGAGGAAGCGATGTATTTGACCAACCACAGCCACGACGTGACGCTGATTCACCGCCGCGATTCGCTGCGCGCCGAGAAGATCCTTCAGGACCGGCTGTTTGCCAATCCGGCGATCAAGGTGATCTGGAACCACGAAGTCGTCGAGTTCGTCGGCGGCGGCGAGCCCGAGGCGCTGGTCGGGCTCGACATCCGCGATACGCGCAGCGGCGCGATCAGCCGCGTCGATGCCGAAGGCGCGTTCGTCGCGATCGGCCACACGCCGGCGACCGAGCTGTTCGCGGGGCAGATCGACCTCGACGAGGACGGCTACATCCGGGTCGAGCCCGGTTCGACCCGGACGAGCGTCGAGGGCGTGTTCGCCTGCGGCGATGTGATGGACAAGATCTACCGCCAGGCGGTGACCGCTGCCGGGACCGGTTGCATGGCCGCGCTCGACGCCGAGAAACACCTCGCCGCACAGGAATTCGAGGCGATGGCCGCCGAGTGAGCTAGTGGAGCGTCATCCGCTTCGTCCAGCTAAGCAGGCTGCCGAAACTGTCGAAATCCTCGGCCTCGACGTCATGGTCCTCGATCAGCACCGCGAAGCGTTCCTCGAACGCGGTGAGGAAGTTGGCCACGGCCAGTGAGTCGAACTCGGGCAAAGCGCCAAACAACGGCGTTGTTTCGGTAAAGGCCGCAATGCGGGCGGCTGACAGGCCCAGCGTCTCGGCGAGCAACGCACGCAGCGTCGCCTCGACGGTCGCCGCCGTCGCGGCTTCTGGGTGTTGGGCTTTCCGCTGCACCGCCGCCCGCTAGTGAAAGCCTCGGCCGTGGGCAAGCTCTCACCTGCGTAGCACCTTATCCATGTCCGAGACGAACACCGCGGCCGACCAGCCGATCATCAGAAAGCCGGCAAGGCCTTCGAACGCGCCAACCAGTCTCCATTCGTTCGCGATGTACTCCGTGTGGCCCAGGGTCGTGTAGGACGAGGCGGAGACGAACAGGGCCTCTTCGAGCGTCCCGATCGCGCCCACGATCAGGTAGAAGGCCGCAAACACGCCGATCTCGATCGCGTGAAGCGTGAACAGAAGCAGCGCCATCGGAACCATCAGGTAAAGTTCACGAAAGGCGAGTCTGCGCTCTTTCAGCTCCATTTTCTCATAGTTGAACAGCTTGCCGGAAAGCGTGATGCCGGTCCCGTGGATGATCGTGACCATGATAATCAGCAAGGTCGCGACGATCAGTTGAAGCGTTAATTCCATGTTGGCCGGTGTGCGTCGGTTGTCGCTGCCGAAGCAAGTCCATTTCAATGGCGCGGGCGACGCCCCGCGCTGGCGCCCCGGCGTGCCGGCGGCTAGTTACCTTTTTCATGAGCGGACGCGATCCGACACCTCTGCCGCTCGACCATCTGACGAGCCGCGGCACAGCCGATGCTCCGGCGCTGACGGTCGGAGTGCAGACGCTGTCGTACCGCGCGCTCGACGATGAGGTCGGCCGCACGGCTGCCTGGATGATAGAGCAAGGGCTTTCGCCGGGCGACCGGGTGGCGAGCTGGATGGCCAAGACCGTGCTCGCCTGCGTGCTTCCGCTGGCCTGCGCCCGGGCCGGCCTGGTCCATGTCCCGGTCAATCCGGCGCTCAAGCGCGCGCAGGTCGCGCATATCCTCGCCGACAGCGGCGCCAGGCTGCTGGTCGCCAACCAGGCCCGGCTGGGGACCCTTCAGGGCGGCCAGCTGGCCGAAGCGCAGGCGATCGCGCTCGAAGAGTGGGACAGCGGCGATGATGCTTTGCCGCTATCCTCCGCCGATCCCGGCGACCTCGCGGCACTGCTGTACACCTCGGGCTCGACCGGGCGGCCCAAGGGCGTGATGCTCAGCCATGCCAATTTGTGGCTCGGGGCGGTCGGAGTCGCGGATTACCTCGAACTGACGCCGGGCGACCGAACCCTGGCGGTGCTGCCGCTGGCGTTCGACTATGGTCAGAACCAGCTGCTTTCGACCTGGGCGGCGGGGGGCCACGCGATCGCCTTCGATTATTTGCTGCCGCGCGACGTGGTGCGGGCCGTGGGAAGTCATGACGTCACCGTCCTGGCCGGAGTGCCGCCGCTGTGGCTCCAGCTGGCCGAAGCGGATTGGTCGGGCGGCGAGGGACGGGCGCTCAGAACCTTGACCAACAGCGGCGGCCATCTGCCGGCGCCGGTGGTGGGCAAGCTGCGGGCGCTGTTCCCCGAGGCGCGGCTGCACCTGATGTACGGGCTGACCGAGGCGTTCCGCTCGACCAGCCTCGATCCCGCCCTCGTCGACCGGCATCCCGACAGCGTCGGCACGGCAATCCCGTTCGCCGAAGTGATGGTAGTGCGAGCGGACGGAAGTGAAGCCGACCCCGGCGAGGAAGGCGAGCTGGTCCATGCCGGGCCGCTGGTCGCCCACGGATACTGGCGTGACCCCGAGCGGACCGCGCAGCGGTTCCGTCCCGCGCCGCTTTGTTCACGCTACGGCGGAACGGCCGTCTGGTCCGGCGACCGGGTGGTGAAAGGCGAGGATGGACTGATCCGCTTCCGCGGCCGCGACGATGCGATGATCAAGGTCAGCGGCAATCGCTTGAGCCCAAACGAGATCGAGGAAGCAGCGCTGGCTAGCGGCGCGGTCCGCGAAGCGCTCGCGTTCGGAGTCCCGGACGACAAGCTCGGACAGGCGGTGATGCTGGTCGCGGTGGCCGACGGCGAGGATGCGAAGGCGCGGCTGCGCGCCTACTTCGCCGCCGAGCTGCCGGCGTTCATGCAGCCGCGCGCGATCGTCTGGCGTGACGCACTGCCGACCGGCCCGACCGGCAAGGTCGACCGGGTCGCGCTGGTCAGGGAATTCGCATGAAGGCGATGGGCCCAATTCCCGCCGCGTTCCAGGCCGGTGCCGATGCCCAGCTGACGATCGGCGGTTGGGCGGCAGAGGAATTGATCGGCCAGGCCGGCGGCACGCCGCTGTTCGTTTATGACAGCAAGCTGGTTGCCGCGCGTGTGGCCCGCTTCCGGGAGTCGATGCCTGCCGGGCTCGCGCTGCATTATGCTGTGAAAGCAAACCCCTACGGACCGTTGTTAAAACTCCTTGCGCGTCATGTCGACGGTTTCGACATTGCCTCGGCGGGCGAGCTTGCGCTGCTCGCCGAGGCCGGTGTCGGCGGGCTTCCGGTGAGCTTCGCCGGGCCCGGCAAGCGCGACCCGGAAATCGAGGCCGCGGTCGCCGGCGGAGTTACACTCAACGTCGAGAGCGAGACCGAAGCCGAGCGCGCGCTGGCCATCGCCGAGCTCGTCGGGCGGCAGCCGAAGATCGCGGTGCGGGTCAATCCTCCCTTCGGGATCAAGGGCGCGGGCATGAAGATGGGCGGCCTCGCCAGCCCGTTCGGAGTCGATGCGGACCGCGCCGCCCCGCTGGTCAGGCGGGTGATCGACGGCGGTGCCGAGTGGCGCGGGCTGCACATTTTCGCGGGATCCCAGGTGCTCGCCGCGGATGCGCTGATCGAAGCGCAGCGCGCGACCGTCGCGCTCGCCGGTGAGATCGCCGATAAGGCCGGAGCCGAGCCGCCGGAGCTAAACCTCGGCGGAGGCTTCGGAATCCCCTATTTCCCGGGCGATCAACCGCTCGACGTCGACGCGGTTGGAGCGGCGCTGGGCGAAACGCTTGCGGCGGTTCCCGAGAATCTTGCCCACACGCGCTTCGCTCTCGAGCTCGGCCGCTGGCTGGTGGGAGAGGCGGGGGTCTATCTGACCCGGATCGTCGATCGGAAGCAGATCGGCGGCCGGACGTTCCTGATCACCGACGGCGGCTTGCACCACATGCTCGCGGCGAGCGGCAATTTCGGCCAGCTGCTGCGCCGCAATTATCCGGTGGCGATCACCGGGCGGTTCGGGAGCGAGCCCGACGAGGACGTGACCGTCACCGGCTGCCTGTGCACTCCGCTCGACCTGTTGGCCGACGACGTCGCGCTGCCGCACGCCGAACCGGGCGATGTCGTCGCGGTCTTCTGCGCGGGCGCGTACGGGCTGTCGGCGAGCCCGCAGGCGTTCCTCAGCCAGCCGCCGGCGAGGGAATTGCTGGTTTAGGGGTAGATGGCCTCGACGAAGTACAGCCCCTCTGGCGGCGCGTTGAGGCCGAGCGCGGCGCGGTCGCGGGCGTCGAGCGCTGTCTTGATGTCGACCGGCGCCCATTGTCCGCGCCCGACCAGTGCCAGGCAGCCGACCATCGAGCGCACCTGGTGGTGGAGGAAGCTGCGCGCCGCCGCCTCGATCCGGATCTCATCGCCGTCGCGGGCAACCTCCAACCGGTCGAGGGTCTTGACCGGGCTGTTCGACTGGCACTGGACCGAGCGGAAGGTGGTGAAATCGTGGCTTCCGACGAGCAGCGCGGCGCCTGTCGCCATCGCGTCCGTGTCGAGCGGGCCGGCGATGTGCCAGACGCGGCCGCGCTCGATCGCCGGCGGGGCGCGGCGATTGAGGATGCGGTAGCGGTAGCGCCGCCCGATCGATGAAAAGCGCGCGTGCCAGTCGTCGGCGACTTCGCTCGCCGCGAGAATCGCGATCGGGTCGGGCCTCACCAGCGCATTGAGCCCGTCGCGCAGCCGATGCGCGGTCAGCGGCTTGGCGATATCGGCGTGCGCGCTCATCGCCAGCGCATGCACTCCCGAATCGGTGCGTCCGGCCGCGTGGACGCTCGCCTGCTCGCCGGTCATTTGAGATATCGCGGCTTCGACCTGCTGCTGAACCGAAGGCCCGTTGGCCTGCCGCTGCCAGCCCATGAACGGCCCGCCGTCATATTCGATGGTCAGGCGCCAGCGGGTCACTGTACGACCATGCCGACCGGGATCGTGAAGCCGCGCAGCAGTTCCTCGGGCGACATCGCCGCCCGCCCGGCGCGCTGGACGGCGAGCGGGCGGATGGCACCCCCGCCGCAGGCGATGGTCAGGCTCTCGTCCAGGACCTGGCCGGGAGCTCCGGATCCTTCGGCGAGCTTCGCCTCGAGCAGCTTGATCCGCTCGCCGCTTGTCTCAAACCACGCGCCAGGCGTCGGCGCGAACGCCCGCACCTGCCGCAGCACCTGCTCGGCGGCCCGGCTCCAGTCGATGCGGGTCTCGGCCTTGTCGATCTTGGCGGCATAGGTCACGCCGTCCTCTGGCTGCGGCACCGGCGGGGCCGGAGCTGCGAGCCATTCGAGCAGCGCCTTTGCGCCGAGTTTTGCCAGTTCTTCCGCGACTTGCCCCGCGCTCTTGCTTTCAATTGGAAGCTCGCGCTGGAGCAGCACCGGGCCGGTGTCGAGCCCTTCCTCCATGCGCATGATGGTGATGCCGCTGACCGCGTCGCCGGCGAGGATCGCGCGCTGGATCGGCGCCGCGCCACGCCAGCGCGGCAGGAGCGAGGCGTGGACGTTGATGCAGCCGGCCTTGGGCCCTTCGAGGATCGGTGCGGGGAGGATCAGCCCGTACGCCGCGACCACCGCGAGATCGGCGTCGAGCGCCCGGAATCGCGCCTGCTCTTGCTCCGAGCGCAGCGTGGAGGGCGTCCGAACCGCGATCCCGAGCGTCTCCGCCCGCCGCTGGACCGCCGTCGGCCGCGGTGCCTTGCCGCGTCCCGCCGGGCGCGGCGGCTGGCAATAGGCCGCGGCAATCTCGTGCCCCGCCTCGACCAAGGCGTCGAGGCTCGGCACCGCGAACTCCGGGCTACCCATGAAGACGATGCGCATGGCCATGCCTATGGCCGAGACTTGTGCCTCTGGCCAAGCGCCCTATGGAATTGCCGCCATGGCTAGTCAGCAGATCGAGGCGCTGAGCCAGGCGCTGGCGCGGCTTCCGGGGCTTGGGCCGCGCTCGGCGCGGCGCGCCGTGCTGCACCTGATGAAGCGCCGCGAGACGGCGCTGCAGCCGCTGCTGGCCGCGCTCCAGGACGTCGCCGCGCGCCTCTCGACCTGCTCGACCTGCGGCAACCTCGACACGTCGGACCCGTGCGCGATCTGCATCGATGTGCGCCGCGACGACAAATTGCTGTGCGTGGTCGAGGAGGTCGCCGACCTGTGGGCGCTCGACCGGTCGCGGCTGTTTCCCGGCCGCTACCATGTGCTGGGCGGGCGCTTGTCGGCGCTCGAGGGCGTGCGCCCCGAGGACCTCGGCATCGACAAGCTCGTCGCGCGCGTCGCGGCGGGTGGCATCGACGAGGTCGTGCTGGCCATGAATGCGACCCTCGAGGGCCAGACCACCGCCCATTATCTCGCCGAGCGGCTCGAGAAATTTCCCATCCGGCTCACGCAGTTAGCGCACGGCCTTCCCGTCGGAGGCGAGCTCGACTATCTCGACGAAGGGACGCTTGCCCAGGCCTTGCGCGCGCGGCGGCCGATTGCTTGAAGCGACTGCTCGAAAACACTAAATAGGGCCCATGGCCATCCTCCCCATCGTCGAGGTCCCGGACCCGCGCCTGCGCCAGATCTCCTCGCCGGTCGAGACGGTCGACGACGGCGTGCGGGCGCTCATCGCCGACATGTTCGAGACGATGTACGCCGCACCGGGCATCGGCCTCGCCGCGATCCAGGTCGGCGTGCCCAAGCGCATCCTGGTCATCGACCTGCAGGAGCCGGAAGTCGAGGACGGCCCGCCGGTCAAGGACCCGCGGGTGTTCATCAACCCCGAGATCCTTCAGCATTCGGACGAGGAAGTGCCCTATCTCGAAGGCTGCCTGTCGGTTCCCGACCAATATGCCGAGGTCGAACGGCCGGATCACATCCGCGCCCGCTGGCTCGACGAGCACGGCCAGCCCCACGAGGAGCAGCTCGACGGGCTGCTCGCGGTCTGCCTGCAGCACGAGATGGACCATCTCGAGGGCATCTTGTTCATCGACCATCTGTCGCGGCTGAAGCGCGAGATGGTGCTCAAGAAGCTCGCCAAGATGCGCAAAGAGCAGGGGAAGAAGGCAGCTTAGTCGCCTGGCGTAATCGTCACCGCCGCTTTGCGGCAGTCGTCGGCGCATTCGCGGCAGATTTGCGCGCACAGCTTGCAATGCTCGTGATCGTGCTTCTCGCATTCGTCCGCGCAGGCGTCGCAGACCCGCGCGCACAGCTCGAGCATCTCTTTCAAAACCCTCTCGTTGGAGCCGGCGCGCCGCAGGCCGAGGGTGGCCGTGGTGTCGCAGACTGCGGCGCAGTCGAGGCAGGTGCGGATGCACTGCACCATGTCCATCTTCTCGGCGCTGCAGGCGTCGGCGCAGGACAGGCACATCTTGGCGCAATACATCGCGTGGTGGACGGCGTCGCCGAGCGGCTGGTTGACGTGCCCCTGAACGTCAGGATGGAGCGCGATCATCTTGCGAATGGACATGGATTTCCCCTTTTGCGAGTCGCCGACACTTGTACCCCTGCAAAGGCAGGGGTCCAGTCCTGGGCTCCTGCCTTCGCAGGAGCACAGTTTGATGCTTGAGCCGCTCGTCCACCGGGCTTAGAGTTCACACTCTGTTCCGCTATAGAGTCGGTCGATGGATTTGAGTGTCATTCTACTCTTGCTCCTTGCGCTCGCTTTGGGCGCTGCCATCGGGTGGCTAGTCGGCAGCCGTGCCGCGGCGTCGAGCAAGGAAGTGATCGCCAACCTGCGCCTGCAGCTCGATGCGGTCGTCGAGGAACGCGACGCCAACCGCTCGGCCGCGAACGAGCTTGCGGGCCTGCGCGCCGCGCAGGAGGAGCGCGAGCGCTCGTTCCAGCAGCAGATCGAGGCGCTTCGCGAAGCCAAGGAAAGTCTGTCGGCGCAATTCCATGAGATCGGCGGGAAATTATTGGGCGAAGCGCGGAAAGCGTTCCTCGAGCAGGCCGGCGAGAAGTTCACCCAGGCGGTGACGCCGGTCGAGGCACTGCTCAAAAGCTACCAGGAAAAGCTCCAGTCGGTCGAAAAGGAGCGCGTCGACCATTATGCCGGGTTGCGCGAGGCGGTCGAGCTGGTTCGCGCGGGGCAGGGGCAGGTGCGCGACGAGACCCGCAATCTGGTCAACGCTTTGCGCTCCTCTCCCAAGGCCCGCGGCCGCTGGGGCGAGCAGTCGCTGCGTAACGTGCTCGAGCATGCAGGCTTGAGCGAATATGCCGATTTTCGCACCGAAGTCTCGGTCGACGGCGAGGACGGCAAGCTGCGCCCGGACGTCGTCGTTCGGCTGCCGGGCGGTCGCCAGCTGATCATTGACGCGAAATGTTCGCTCAACGCCTATCTCGACGCTTGCGACGAGATTGACGAGGACAAACGCGCGGCCTGCTTCCGGGCGCACGTTGCGTCGATCCGCAACCATGCGCAGCAATTGGGCTCCAAGACCTATTGGGCGCAGTTCGACGATTCGGCGGAGCTGGTCGTGATGTACGTTCCGGGTGAGCATTTCCTGAATGCGGCGCTCGAGCTTGACCCGACGCTTTGGGAATGGGCGTACGAGCGCAAGGTGCTGCTCGCCACCCCGACCAACTTGGTCGTCGTCGCCCGCACCGCCGCATACTATTGGGAGCAGTCTGGCCGGAACGAAGCGGCGGAAGAAATCGCGCGCCTTGCCAAGGAGTTGCACTCGCGCCTTGCGACCATGGCCGAGCATATGGCGCGGATGGGCAAGAACCTCGCCACCGCCAACACGGCCTATAACCAGATGGTCGGAAGCTTCGAGAGCCAGGTGCTGACCCAGGCGCGCCGGTTCGAGAATTTGGGCGCGGGCAGCGCCAAGCCGCTCGATGCCCCGCCGATGGTCGAGGCGAGCCCGCGGCCGCTGACCAAGGTCGCCCCGCCGGCAAGCGCCAACGAGGATGACGCCGCGGCCTAGTCTAGGGCAGGCGGACCAGCTTCATTCCCCCGGCGCGGTTGGTGAGCTCGAGCCGGTCGCGGCTGATCCAGCTGATCGCCATCGGCTGGGCAAGGATCGCGCCGGCCTCGGCTTCGAAGGTGCCGGCGGGCTCGGGGCAACCCATCAGCGTGCTCGCAACCTGGCCGGCGTGGATCACATTGCCGACCTGCCGGTAGGAGCCGCCCATGTGGTTGCAGCCGAAGCGGGCGCCGAGCTGGCCGCGCTCGAACGACATCCGATACTGGTCCGACGGAGGGGTCGCCCGGCCCTTGATTTCCACGACCTGCCAGCGGCTGTCCGCGACGCTCGCGGCTTTGGGCGGGATTCCGTGCGCGACCGGAGTGCAGCCGGCGAACGCCAGCGCGGCGGCCGCCAGAACGGCCTTTCCCATGCTCAAAGCCCGCCGCAGCCGTGCAACGCGCGGCCGTCGACATCGACCTGGACCCGGTCGGGGTAGATGCGACCGCTCTCCGCGTCGCGGCACTGGGCGCGGACGATGCTCACCCCGATTCGCTGCGACTGGTAGGTCGAGCCGGCGGTGGTGACGACCGGCGTCGGCCTCGGTTCGCGGAACATCGACTGGTCGGCGCGGATGAACGTCACGTGCTGCTCGTCGATGATCAGCGACCAGCGCGGCTGCGAGCCGACCGCGTGGTACGGGGACGGCGGCGCCGGGGGCGGGGTGATGCAGCCGGCCACCAGGCCAGCGAGGAGGAGCGTCGACAGTCTTTTCATCAACGAAGCAACCGCTACGGCGGCGCCTCGGTTCCGTCAGTCGCGCCAGCTCGCCCGGACCTGGAACGCCATCACCGCCGCCGCCATCGCCGCGTTGAGGCTGTCGGCGCGGCCCGCCATCGGGATCTTGACGAGGAGGTCGCACTCGGCCTCGTAATCGGCCGGCAAGCCCTGCTGCTCGTTGCCGATCAACAGGAAGCAGGGCGCCTGATATTCGGCGTCGAGATAGTCGGTCGCTGCCTTGAGGCTGGTTCCGACCAGCTGCCCGGGACCGCCGCGCAGCCAGGCGACGAACTCGTCCCAGCGCGCGGTGGCGATGGCTTGGGTGAACACTGCCCCCATCGATGCGCGCACCGCCTCGACCGAGAACGGGTCGGCGCAATCGTCGACCAGGATCAGCCCGCCGGCTCCGGCCGCATCGCCGGTTCTAAGGATCGTGCCGAGGTTGCCGGGATCGCGCAGCGCTTGCACCGCGATCCACAGAGGCGCAGCCGTGCGGTCGAGCTGCTCGAGCGCCGTCTCGGGCTGGCGGTAGGCGGCGATGACGGTCTGCGGATTGTCCTTGCCCGACATCTTGGAGAGGATGTCGGAACTGGTCTCGATCGCCTCGCCGCCGGCGGCCTCGGTCGCGGCGATGATCTCGGCGGCGAGCGGATGGGCTGCGCCGGCGGCCGAAAAAGCGATGATCTCGGGCAGGCGGCCGCTGGTTTTGGCCTCGGCGATGATCCGCAGGCCCTCGGCAAGGAACAGCCCTTCCTCGCGCCGCGCCTTCTTGTCGCGCAGCGAGCGCAGCCGCTTGACCGTGGCGTTCGAAAAGGCGGTGATCAGCCTTGGCATCCACACATCCTTACCGTTTTCGCCCGAACGGAGTCAGGGGTTGACGTCAATCCTCGCCAAACCGGCTTTCGATCAGCCCAGTGAGCCTCTCCAGCGCTTCTTCGGCATAAATGCCCTGGACGTGGATGGTGATGGTGTCGCCCATCGCCGCGCCGAGCATCATCAGGCCCATGATCGAGGTGCCGCACACCCGGTGACCATCCTTTTCGACCTCGATGATCGCATCGAGCCCGCTCGCGACGGTGACGAACTTGGCGCTTGCTCGCGCGTGCAGGCCGCGCTGGTTGACGATGCGGACGTCGCGCTGAACTGCGGTCAAGCCGCGGCTTCCCCAAGGATTTCCGAGGCGACCGAGATATATTTGCGCCCCGCTTCACGCGCCGCGGTCACCGCGGCGTGGACGCCCATTACCTTGCGCGCGCTCTCGAGCCGGATCAGCATCGGCAAGTTGACGCCGGCGATAACCTCGACGTTCTCGCTCTTCATCAGGCTGATGGCGAGGTTGGACGGGGTGCCGCCGAACAGGTCGGTGAGGATGATCGCGCCATCGCCGGAATCGACCTTGGCGATCGCCTTGGCGATGTCCTTGCGGCGCACCTCCATGTCGTCGTCGGGGCCGATGCAGATCGATTCGACCGCTTCCTGCGGGCCGACGACATGCTCCATTGCGGTGATGAACTCGGCCGCGAGATGGCCGTGGGTCACCAGCACCAGTCCAATCATCCGCTCACTCGCCTCCGCTGGAGCCTCTCCCGGCATGTCCTTCGCCGGTGTACCCCTCGACCGTATCGCTCGGCCGGGACGCAAGGTCCCGATGCCTGACATTCGGGGAAAAACCCGCCCTTCGCAATCGTTCCGCCATTTCGACCGCTGCGGCGACAGAGCGATGCCGCCCCCCGGTGCAGCCGAAAGCCACGGTCAGATAGGTCTTGCCGCCGGCCCAATAGCGAGGAATCCAGTCGATGAGAAGCGCTTCGATGCGGTCCATGGCCGGCGCCCATGCTTCGTCCCGCTCGATGTAGGCGCGGACTTTGGGGTCCGTGCCGGTTAGCGGCCGCAGCTCGTCGACCCAATGCGGGTTGGCGATGAAGCGCAGGTCGAACATCAAATCGGCGGTCCGCGATACGCCTCGCGCGAAGCCGAACGAGGCGATCGTCAGCACCGGCTGGTCGACGTCGCCGCCGAAGCGCCGGTGAAGCTCGTCGCGGAGCTCGGCGGGACGCAAGTCGGTCGTGTCGAGCACGCTCTCGGCGGCGCTCCTGAGCGCCGCGGTGAAATTGCGCTCGCGGGCGATGCCGTCCTCCGCCGGGCGGTCGGGGGCGAGCGGATGGCGGCGCCGGGTCTCGTCATAGCGGCGGATGAGCTCGGCCCCCGAGCAGTCGAGATAGAGGATCTCGGGGCTGACGCCGGCGATCGAGCGAACGATGTCGGGAAGCGCGGCGGGATCGAAACCGCGGCTGCGCGCGTCCATGCCGACCGCGATGGGCACGTGGCGGCCGCCGTCGAGCCCCTGCTCGACATAATCCTTGAGCATCGAGGCCGGCAAATTCTCGACGCAGTCCCAGCCCATGTCCTCAAGCGCGTCGAGGACGGTCGACTTGCCGGCGCCAGACATGCCGGTGACGAGCAGCAGGCGCGGCGGCGGCCGCGGGCCCTGCCGCTTGTTGCTCACAGCTTCCCGGTCACTGGAGCTTGAGGCCCATCCGCTCGAGCGCCAGCGCGACCTTGGACGGAGCCGAGGCCGTCATCGCGTCGATGTTGACCAGCGGCAGCGCGACACCGAGGATCGGCCGCTCGCGGCTGTCGTCGGGCATGCGCTGGAGGTCGCTGGTCAGCTCGATCAGCAAGGCGACGGGCACGTCGCTGACATGCTCCACCTCGACAATGCCGAGGCCGCGGACCTCGAGCTTGCCGGCGATGTTGGGCGGCGGCGAGGCGATCAGCCGGTCATCCTCGCGGCGGACGATCGTCTGGTCGTCGCTGACCAGCGTGAAGCCGCGGTCGAGGAGGCGCAGCGCGAGGTCGGATTTGCCGGACCCGGAAGGGCCGCCGATGAGCACCGCCCGGCCGTCGATCGCGACGGTGCTGGCGTGGACCGTCTCGGACGAGAGGCGCGGCCCGGTCATGACAGCTGGGCTGCCGGCAAGCAGATGGTGAAGCGGGCGCCCGAAGGCGCGTCGTCGCGGTCCTGCACGTCAATCTCCCCGTCATGGCCTTCGACAATCGCGCGGGCAATCGCAAGGCCGAGTCCCGAATGCCGTCCGAAATCTTCGCCCTCGGGCCTTACTGAGTGGAAGCGGTTAAAGATCGCTTCACGGGCCTCGCCGGGGACTCCGGGCCCCTCGTCGTCGATGCGGATGCGGACCTTGTCGCCGACTCGCGCGGCGGCGATCTCGACCAGCCCGCCAGGCGGCGAGAAGCCGATCGCATTATCGACGACATTGTCGATCGCCCGCGCGAGTCGGTCGGGCCTGCCAAGGACGACCGCGCTCGCGCGCCGTGGCCGGGCGAAGGCAATCCGGGCATCGCCCTTCTCGCGGCGGTTCTCCCAGCTCGACACGAGCTGGTCGATCAACTCGCCCAGGTCGACTTCCTCGAAGGCGGCGCGGGCGAGCTCGGCGTCGGTTCGCGCCGCCTCGCTGATGTCGCCGATCAGCCGGTCGAGCCGGACGACGTCGTCGCGCGCGACCTCGATCAGCCGTTCCTGCAGCTTGGGGTCGTCGACCCGGTCGAGGCCGTCGAGGGCCGAGCGCAGCGACGCCAGCGGGTTCTTGAGCTCGTGGGTGACGTCAGCGGCGAACGCCTCGATATTGTCGATCCGCTGCCGGAGCGACTGGCTCATGTCGGACACGGCCCGGGCGAGCAGCCCGATCTCGTCGCTTCGCGACGGCAACCGCGGGACCTTGACCTCGCGCGCCCGGCCCAGGCGGACCCGGTGCGCGGCAAGCGCCAGCCGGCGCAGCGGGCGGACGATCGTGCGGGCCAGGAACAGCGACAGCAGCACCGAGAGGATGGTCGCGAAAACCATCGCCGTGGCAAGAGCTGCGCGCTGGCTGCGCACGGTGCGCGTGAAGTTGCGGTCGTTGGCGGTGACCAGCAGCACGCCGCCGCTAATCGGGGCCGCGGCCGAATAGACGGGCGTCAGGTCGGGTGCGTTGCGGACCACGGTCTCGACTTCCCCGCTGGATCGCGCCCGCCGCGCCTCCGGCCAGGCCGTCGCGCGATCGGCGGCGGGCTCGGTGAAATCTTCGATGGGGTCGGCTCCGACCAGCGAATTGAAGCCGCGGTCGAGTGCCCGGGCGACGTCCTTGGTCCAGCGCTGAGTAGCCGGATCGCGCAGCTCGTAAGTCGGGCCGGTGAGTCGCCAGCTATCCTCGACGAGCCGGCCCTGCGTATCATACAGCCGCATCCGGCTGCGGCTCGAATTGGCCACTCCCGCCAGCGTCCGGCCGCGCGCTTCCGTCGGCACTGCCGCGAGCATTGCCGCGGTGACCGTCGCTTCGCGCTGGGTCTGCCGGATGCGCTCCTTGCTTAACTGGTTTCGGAACGCATCGAGGTAGAGGATGCTGAGCGCCAGCAGCGCCAGGGTCAGGATGTTGACCGCCAGGATCCGGTGTGCGAGGGTCCAGCGCCCCGACCAGCTCAGCGCGAGGTCGTCGCCTTCGCCCGCTTCGCCGTGGGATTTGAGATCGTCACTCATCGTCGAACCGGTAGCCGACGCCATAAAGCGTCTCGATTGCGTCGAATTTCGGATCGACGGCCCGGAACTTGCGCCGAATGCGCTTGATGTGGCTGTCGATGGTGCGGTCGTCGACGTAGACGTCCTCATGGTAGGCGATGTCGAGCAGCTGGTTGCGGCTCTTTACCACGCCCGGGCGCTGGGCGAGCGCTTCGAGGATCATGAACTCGGTCACCGTCAAGGTGACTTCCTTGCCGTCCCACAGCACCTTGTGCCGGGCGGGGTCCATGGTCAGCCGCTGGCGTACCAGCAGCGGCGCTTCCGGTTCGTCCTGGGTCGCGCTCGCCTCTCCCTTGGCAAGGTCCTGGCGGCGCAGGATGGCGCGAATGCGCGCGATCAGCAGCCGCTGCGAGAAAGGCTTGGCGATATAGTCGTCGGCGCCCATCGCCAGGCCCAGCGCTTCATCGAGCTCGTCGTCCTTCGACGTCAGGAAAATGACCGGCATCGAGCTGGTTTCCCGAAGCCGGCGGAGCAGCTCCATGCCATCCATCCTCGGCATCTTGATGTCGAACACGCCGAGATCCGCCGGGTTCTCGGCGAACGCTTTCAAGGCCGTGTCGCCGTCTGAATAGACACGGGTGATGAAGCCTTCGGCCTGGAGCGCGATGGAGATGGACGTGAGGATGTTGCGGTCGTCGTCGACCAGCGCGATCACTTGGCTCATGGACGGCCTTTGGCGTCAGCTTTGTCGGAAGCGGCTCGGCTTAGCCACCGTCACCGGTTGAAACAAGCGGCGGGGCGTGCCTTTGACCCCGCAACTTTTTCGGGTCTATAGGCGGTAATGCGCGGCAGGGAGCGGCGGCAGCCAAACCGGTCGCCGCCGCTTTGACATTTCGACAAAGGAAGAGTGCGTGGCCGACCGGGTTCCGAAGCACGGGCTTGAAGCACAGGGCATTGAGACCGGCGCCAGGCTGCTGTGGAATCTGACCACCGCGCCGCTGGTCGAGCATGCGGTTCGCCGCGACGAGGGACTGCTCGCCAAGGACGGACCGCTGGTGGTCCGCACCGGCCAGCACACCGGGCGCAGCGCACAGGACCGCTTCATCGTCCGCGATTCGACCAGCGAGCGCACGGTGTGGTGGGGCGAGACGAACAAGGCGATGGACGGCGAGGCGTTCGACCGGCTTCACCACGACTTCCTCGCCGCGCTGGGGGCTCAAAAGACATTGTTCGTCCAGGACCTTTACGGCGGCTCGCAGCCCGAGCACCGGGTTCGAGTCCGGGTCATCACCGAGCTCGCCTGGCACAGCCTGTTCATCCGTACCCTGCTGGTCCGGCCGGAAGCCGACGAGCTGGCGGATTTCGACCCTGAATATCTGATCATCGACCTGCCGAGCTTCCGCGCCGACCCGGCTCGCCACGGCTGCCGCAGCGAAACGGTGATCGCGGTCAATCTGGAGAAGAAGATCATCCTGATCGGCGGCACCGCTTATGCCGGCGAGATGAAAAAGTCGGTGTTCGGCCTGCTCAATTTCCTGCTTCCGCCGCACGGAATCATGCCGATGCATTGCTCGGCCAACATCGGCCCGGACGGCGACACGGCAATTTTCTTCGGCCTCTCCGGTACCGGCAAGACGACGCTGTCCGCCGATCCCAACCGGACTCTGATCGGCGACGACGAGCACGGCTGGTCGGACACCGCGGTGTTCAATTTCGAAGGCGGTTGCTACGCCAAGATGATCCGCCTGTCGGCAAAGGCCGAGCCGGAGATTTTCGCCACCACCAGGCGCTTCGGGACGGTGCTCGAGAATGTCGTCATCGATCCCGTCACGCGCGAGCTCGACTTCGACGACGCGAGCCTCGCCGAGAACAGCCGCGGCGCCTACCCGATCGATTACATTCCCAATTCCTCAGAAGAGAATATGGGGCCTCTGCCGCGCAACGTGGTGATGCTGACCGCCGACGCGTTCGGTGTGCTTCCCCCGATCGCTCGGCTGACGCCCGACCAGGCAATGTACCATTTCCTGTCCGGCTACACCGCCAAGGTCGCCGGTACCGAGATCGGCGTCACCGAGCCTGAGGCGACCTTTTCGACCTGCTTCGGGGCGCCGTTCATGCCGCGCCATCCTTCGGTTTACGGCAATCTGCTCAAGGAGCGGATCGCCCAGGGCAATGTCGACTGCTGGCTGGTCAACACCGGCTGGACGGGTGGAAAATACGGTATCGGCAAGCGCATGCCGATCCAGGCGACCCGGGCGCTGCTCAACGCCGCGCTCGACGGCAGCTTGAAGAACGCGAACTTCCGCAAGGACCCGAACTTCGGCTTCGACGTCCCGGTCGAGGTGACCGGTGTCGACAGCGCGATCCTCGATCCGCGCGGCACCTGGGCCGACAAGGACGAGTATGACCGTACCGCGGCGAAGCTCGTCGACCTGTTCGTCGCCAATTTCGCCGAGTTCGAGAGCCACGTCGACGAGGGCATTCGACAATCGGGACCGCAAGTGGCGCAAGTGCGCGCCGCGCCGTCGCCCGCAACCGCCTAGCGCCCGGCTCCGGTCGGGCTCCATCCGAGGCCCGACCCGATGACCGACCATTCCCCACGACTGTTCACATCCGACGATGCAATCGCCCGTATCGGCGAGGGGCTGCTGGACCGCAGCCTGCCGCGTGCCGACTGGACCCACGAGGCGCATCTCGCCGCGACCACCTATTTGCTGACCCGGCGGCCCGATGTCGACATCGACCGCGACCTGCCGGACATTATCCGCCGCTACAATGAAAGCGTCGGCGGAGTGAACAGCGACAGTGAAGGCTATCACGAGACCATCACGCGCGTGTTCCTGCACGCGGTCCGATTGTTTCTCGCTGAAGCGGACCGAGCGGAGCCGCTGCACGAGCTGGTCAACGCGCTGCTGCTGTCGCCGATGGGCCGCCGCGACTGGCCGCTGCGCTTCTACTCGCCCGAGCGCCTGTTCTCGGTCGAAGCGCGGCGGAATTTCATCCCGCCGGATATCGCGGCTTTGCCTTAGGCTTGCGCCGTCCGGATAAATTCGCCGACATTCTTGGCCAGCACATCCATCGGCACGTTGCCGCCGATGACGACCGCATCGTTGAACGCCTTGATGTCGTATTTCGCCCCGAGCTCCACCTTGGCCCGCTCGCGTTGGCGGTTGATCTCGCTGTGGCCGATCTTGTAGCCGCAGGCCTGGCCGGGCCAGCTGCAGTAACGGTCGACTTCGCTTGCGACCTCCGTGGCCTTGGAGCCGTTCTCATCGACGAAGAATCGCACTCCGCGCTCGCGGCTCCAGCCCTTCGCGTGGAGGCCGGTGTCGACGACCAAGCGGCAGGCGCGAAAGGCGATGCCTTGCAGATAGCCGAGGCGACCGGCGGGGAAATCGTCATAGACTCCGAACTCGTCCGCCAGCTGCTGGGCATAAAGCGCCCATCCTTCAGAATAAGCGCCAAACGACAGCAAGGTGCGGATCAGCGGCAGCTTGTTTGCATATTCGCCCTGCCAAACGTGGCCCGGGATCGCTTCATGGTGGGTCAAATCGGGCAGGTCGAACTTATTGTGTAGCGCAGTCGTGTGCAGGTTGATCCAGAACTTGCCGGGGATGGTGCCGTCGATCGAGCCGGCGCCGCCATAAGCGCCGGGAGCTCCCGGCTCTTCCTCGGGCGGCAGGCGCCGAACCTCGAGGTTGCCGCGCACCAGAGTGTTGAACATTTGCGGCAACTTGCCGCGGACGATCCGGACGCGCTCCTCGATGAAAGCCATGATCTCGGCGCGGCCCTTGTCGCCGGGCGCGAATTTGTAGCGTGGGTCACGCCCAAGCGCCTGCATCCGCTCGCCGACCGTTCCCTTGGTGTAGCCCAGGTTTTTCAGAATCGGGTCCATCCGCCCTTGCAGCTCCCGCAATTCGTCGAGGCCGCGCTGGTGGATCTCGTCGGGAGTCATGTTCGTCGTGGTCGAGGCCTTGAGCGCCCAGCGATAATATTCCTCGCCGTGCGGCCGCGCCGATATCCCGGGCTGGTCGGTGGCAAGACGCCGCTGATGCTCCAGCTCGGCGATTTGGCGATCGAGTGCGGG
Organism: Sphingomicrobium sp.; assembly: GCA_035512655.1. Classification (GTDB taxonomy): domain Bacteria; phylum Pseudomonadota; class Alphaproteobacteria; order Sphingomonadales; family Sphingomonadaceae; genus Sphingomicrobium. The sequence continues at coordinate 143,038 of DATKDM010000001.1, forward strand.
CGCGACCTGTTGCTGGACAATTGCCCGGGCTCGCCCGGCCCAGTCGCCGGCGATGTTCTTTTCGCGGGTTCGGCGTTCGATCGATTCGACCAGCCCGCCGCCGTCGCGCGCTCCCTTGGCCGACTGGCGGAGCTGCGGCAGCGCCTTGTCGATCAAAAAGGCCGGCGGAACCAGGCCTTTGTAACGGGCCATGATCGCGCGACCGAGCTCGTTGTCGAGCTGCTGCGGATAGGATGCGAGCCGAGCGATATACGCTTCCGCGTCGGCGGCATTGTTGATCTGGTGGTCGGAGTCGAGGAAGCGCGGCGCGTCGAGGTAGGCGCCGACATTCTGGATCACGACATAGGGCGTGTTGCGCCAGCCGCCGACAGGAACGTCGCCATAGGGCAATTGGAAGCCTTCGAGCGCGGTCGCATAGGCGCTGCGCACCACTTCGACGCTGGTCCGGGTCGAATGCGACAATCCCGCCGTATCGATCGCGTTGGCTCGGGCAAGGTCGGCGCGCAGGGTCTGGGCGAGCCGTTGCTGGCCGATGCCCGAACGGTCGCTGAGCATCGAGCGGAGCTCTACCCGGTCGTCCTTGTCGATGCCGAGAGACGTGGCGCTTTCGGGAGATTGGCGAAGCAACCTCTCGGCGATCGAGTCGAGCAGCGTGGTGGCTTGCGCCTCGGTGACGGCGCCGGCGGATTGAAGCGCGAAGGCCGGCGAGCTTCGAAAAGCGAAGGGCAAGGCGGCGCTTGCTGCAAGGCCGGCGAGCGTCTCGCGGCGGGAAAGCTGCTGTTCGAACAAGGGGCTGTGCTCCCGTATCTAGGCTGGAGGAAGGATTCGCTCCGCTTCCACCGTCAGGCAGTTGCCGTCAACGCCGGTGATGCGCACTCTTTCGCCCACCGCCGCCGGTCCGCCGCGGGCGTTCCACTCGCCGTCGCCGACCCGCACCCGGCCGTTGTGCGCATCGATCGGCTCGACGACAGTGACGACCCGGCCGACCAGCCGCCCGGAACGATCGTTGAGGAGCGGGTCGCTGCTTTCGGCACTCGAATTGGCATAGGCGCGCCGCCCGACCATCACCGCGACCAGGCTGTAGAGCGCGAACAATGCGAGCTGGGCGGAAAGGCCGAGGTCGAACAGCAAGGCGAACACACCGGTGGCGAGCGCGGCGGCGCCGATGAACACGAGGAAAAAGCCGGGCGCGATGATCTCGGCGATCAGCAGCAGGACGCCGCCGATCATCCACAGCCAGCCGGGCTCGAGCCCGTCCAGTCCAAGGCCCTCGAACATCAGCCTTCGATCCTCGGAACGCCGGGAATGCCGGGCGTCGCGCCGCGGCGGGCGGCGGGTTCAGACTTCGGCCTCGGCGCCGCGGGCGGCCGCGATGCGCCGCTTTCGCCGAACACTTCGCGGGCCAGCTCGCCGATGCCGCCCAGGGTGCCCATCAGCTGGGTCGCCTCGACCGGGAACAGGATCGTCTTGGCATTAGGCGAGGTGGCGAACTTGCCCAGCGCCTCGACATATTTCTGGGCGACGAAATAATTGATTGCCTGGCCGCTGCCGGCCTCGATCGCGTCGCTGACCGACTTGGTCGCCGACGCTTCCGCCTCGGCCGACCGTTCGCGCGCTTCCGCCTGCCGAAAGGCGGCTTCTTTTTCGCCTTCCGCCTGGAGGATCTGCGCCTGCTTTTCGCCTTCGGCGCGAAGGATCTCCGATGCCCGCGCGCCCTCCGCCTCGAGGATCGACGCGCGCTTTTCGCGCTCGGCCTTCATCTGGCGGGTCATCGCATTGACGATGTCGGTCGGCGGGCGGATGTCCTTCAATTCGACCCGCGTGATCTTGACCCCCCAGGCCTCGGTCGCGTGGTCGACGACCGCGAGCAGCCGGGCGTTGATCTCGTCGCGCTTCGACAGCGTCTCGTCCAAATCCATCGAGCCCATCACGGTGCGCAAATTGGTCGTCGAGAGCGCGAGGATCGAGGGGTAGAGCTCGCTCACCTCATAGGCCGCCTTGGCCGCGTCGAGCACCTGGAAGAAGACGACGCCGTCGACCGAGACCATCGCATTATCCTTGGTGATGATCTCCTGGCCCGGGATGTCGAGCACTTGCTCCATCATGTTGATCCGGTGACCAACCCGGTAGAAGAAGGGGGGCACGAAATTGAACCCCGGCTGCGCGACGCGGACGAAGCGGCCGAAATGCTCGATGGTGTAGCGAAATCCCTGGTGGACGATCTTGACGCCCATCATCACGAACAGGAGCGCCAGAACGGCGATGGATATCATAAAGGTTTCAAGCATGGTCTTCCCCGGCCATTTTTCGAGAACCCATGATGCGACGGTGGAGGGCCCGGTGAAAGCAAAATCGGCATGACCATCGACCTGTTCGCGGTCCGCTCGCTGCTATTCCTGCCCGCGTCGAACCCGCGGGCCATCGCCCGGGCGCGCGAGGCCGGGGCCGACCTCGTCGTCCTCGATCTCGAGGATGCGGTGAGGCCAGCCGACAAGCTGCCGGCTCGCGCCGCCGCCGTCGAAGCGGTGCGCGAGCCTTGGCCGATGCCGGTCGCAATCCGGGTCAATGCGGCCGGCAGCGAATGGCACGTCGCGGATGTCGACGCGGTAAGCGGGTCCGCCGCCGACCTCGCCGTCGTCCCGCGCGTCGGCTCGCCACACGAGGTGTTGGCGGTCCGGGACCGGACGGATCGTCCGACACTGGCGATGATTGAGACCGCCGCCGGAGTGCTGGCCGCGGCCGAGGTCGCCCGCGCCGCCGGCGGTCTGATCGCCGGCACCAACGACTTGTCCGCGGACCTGCGCCTGCCGCCCGGCGCGGGGCGCGAACCGCTTCAGATGGCGCTGCAGACGATCGTGCTGGCCGCCCGGGCCGCCGGGATCGCGGTGTACGACGGCGTGTTCAACGGGCTGAAGGATGCGGACGGCTTCGCAGCGCAGGCCGCCGAGGGCCGCCGCCTGGGCTTCGACGGCAAGAGCCTGATCCACCCCGACCAGGTCGAGCCCTGCCACCGCGCCTTTGCCCCGACCGAAGCCGAAATCGACCGCGCCCGCCGCCTGCTCGCCGCTGCAACCGGCGGCGCCGAGCGCTTCGAGGACCAGATGATCGAGCGCATGCACGTCGAAGCGGCCGAGCGGTTGCTGGCGAGGGTCGATAGATAGTCGCTGAGAGCATGCGTGCGGCAGCGCCAATGTCCGCTTTCCACCCATTGCGGACATTTGACCCAGACAGTTACTATTGTCGCATGGAACCTTGGTTCGGCTGGTCATGGTTGCTTGGCATCAAGCCAGTCCATCCAAACGGCTGGGCGGCGTTAGGAGTTTGGTTCCTAGTAGCCATCCCTTTGATGTTCGGCTCGGTCGGAGCCTTTGGAGAACAGTCCGCAGTACAAGTATTGTGCGCCGTCGCGTTCGTCGCAAGCGCGGTCGTGTTCTTCTGGCTGGTGTTTTTGAAGTTCCAAGAGCCTTCGGAATAGCGAATGTCCGTTTTACACCCAAAGCCGACATTAGCCGCGTGCGCCGGGCACCGGCCACTTGGCGAATCGGGTTTACTTTGGCATGGGCCGATATGGCCGCACTCGATGACTCATCCGACATTCCGCTGGGCCTGACCTTCGACGACGTGCTGCTGCGGCCGCTCGAATCCTCCGTTTTGCCGAGCCAGGCCGACACTCGCACCTTCCTCACCCGCGGCATTCCGCTCAACATCCCGCTGGTGTCCTCGGCGATGGACACCGTCACCGAAGCCGACATGGCGATCGCGCTGGCGCAACTGGGCGGCATCGGCGTGCTCCACCGCAATCTCGGCATCGAGGAGCAGTCGGCGGCGGTGCGCGCGGTCAAGCGCTTCGAAAGCGGGATGGTCGTCAACCCGATCACCATGAGCCCCGACCAGACGCTCGCCGAGGCGCTCGAGCTGATGCAGGCCAACCGCATCAGCGGCATCCCGGTGGTCGAGAAGTCGGGCAAATTGTGCGGCATCATCACCAACCGCGACGTCCGCTTCGCCGAGAATCCGAAGCAGCCGGTCGCCGAGCTGATGACCAAGGACAATCTCGCCACCGTCCCATTGGGCACCAGCCAGAAGGAAGCGCAGCACATCCTTCACCAGCGGCGGATCGAGAAATTGCTGGTGGTCGACGACGACAATCATTGCGTCGGACTGATCACCGTCAAGGACATCGAGAAATCGGTCGCGGCGCCGTTCGCGACCAAGGATAGCGAAGGGCGGCTGCGCGTCGCCGCGGCGACCACGGTCGGGGACTCGGGCTTCGCGCGATCCGAAGCGCTGATCGACGCCGGCTGCGACTGCATCGTCATCGACACCGCGCACGGCCACAATGTCGACGTCGCCGCCGCCGTCCAGCGCGTCAAGTCGCTGTCCAACTCGGTCCAGGTGATCGCCGGCAACATCGCCACCGCCGAGGCGGCCAAGGCGCTGATCGACGCCGGTGCCGATGCGATCAAGGTCGGCATCGGGCCGGGATCGATCTGCACAACCCGGATCGTCGCCGGAGTCGGAGTGCCGCAGCTGACCGCGATCCAGTCGGCGGCCGGGGCGGCGGCGAAAAGCGGCATTCCGGTCATCGCGGACGGCGGCATCCGGACCAGCGGCGACATCGCTAAAGCGCTCGCCGCGGGCGCGTCGACGGTCATGGTCGGATCACTGCTCGCCGGGACCGAGGAAGCGCCGGGCGAGACCTTCCTGTACCAGGGCCGCACCTACAAATCTTATCGCGGCATGGGCTCGGTGGGGGCGATGGCGCGCGGCTCGGCCGACCGCTATTTCCAGCAGGACATCCGCGACCAGTTGAAGCTGGTCCCCGAGGGCATTGAGGGCCAGGTGCCCTTCAAGGGCCCGGTCCGCGACATCGTTCACCAGCTGGTCGGCGGGGTCAAAGCGGCGATGGGCTACACTGGCTCGACGAGCATCGCCGAGCTTCAGAAGCGGGCGCGGTTCGTGCGGATCACCAACGCGGGGTTGAGCGAGAGCCACGTCCACGACGTCACCATCACCCGCGAGGCGCCGAACTATCCGACGCGCTAGGCCATGACTCCCGCCGCTCGCCTCCAGGCGGCGATCGAAGTCCTCGACGAGGTGATTGCTTCCGCCCGCGACGACGGGCCGCCCGCCGACTTCATCGTCACCCGCTATTTCAGGACGCGCCGCTACGCCGGGTCGGGCGACCGGCGGGCGGTGCGCGAGCTCGTGTTCCGGGCGATCCGCAGGTCCGCGGAGCGGCCGGCAAGCGGCCGCGCCGCGATCATCGGGCTCGCCCAGGACAATCCGGAGCTTGGCGCGCTGTTCGGCGAAGGGCGCGGACCGGCGCCGGTCGCCGACGGCGAGGAAGCAAGCCGCGCGAGCCTCGTTCCGGCCTGGCTCGAAGCGCAAATTTCGCCGCTGGTCGTGGCCAGCGAATGGCCGGCGCTGCTCGAGCGCGCGCCGCTCGACCTCAGGGTCAACGCCGCGCGCACGGATCGCGATGCGCTCATCGGTCAATTTCCCGGCGCCGAGCCGACGCCGATCAGCCCCTGGGGCCTGCGGCTTCCGGCGGACACGAGGATCGACGATCATGCCGCTTTTGCCGCCGGGCTCGTCGACGTCCAGGACGAGGGCAGCCAGCTCATTGCCGCTTCCTGCGAGCCGATGGACGCAATGCGGATGGTCGATTTGTGCGCCGGCGCCGGGGGCAAGGCGCTGGCGCTCGCCGCAGCCGCCCCGGGGGCGGTCATCCTCGCCACCGATACCAATCGCTCGAGACTGTCGAAGCTGGCGCCGCGCGCCGAGAAAGCCGGGGCCAGGATCGAGGCGCGATTGCTCAATCCGCCGCGCGAGCTCGATGCGCTGGCCGGTTGGGCCGGGACCGCCGACGTCGTGCTGGTCGACGCGCCCTGTTCGGGGAGCGGGACCTGGCGGCGCAATCCCGAAGGGCGCTGGCGGCTCAATCCCGAAAGGCTCGAGCGGCTGGTCGAAGTCCAGGCGCGGTTGCTCGACATCGCCGCCGAGCTCGTCCGCCCCGGCGGCAAGCTGGTCTACGCGGTCTGCTCCATTCTGACACGGGAGGGGGCAGGGCAGCTTGACGCCTTCCTCGCCCGCCGTTCATCCTGGGTTGCACAGGAAACGCCTATCGACGCCGGGCGTTTGGATGGTGTCGGCCGACTGTTGACCCCCGGTCATGACGGCACCGATGGCTTTTTCGTCGCGCGGCTGCTTCGGCCATGCTAGATAAGCCGATGTTAATGGAGAGAATGATGCGTCTGTCGCCTCGCTTGGTGTTTCTCGGTGTCGCCGCAGCCCTGGTTGCCGCGCCGTTGGCCAGCCAGAAGCCCGACGACCAGATCCATCCGAAGTCCGTCGAGTTGCTCCGCCAGGCCGAGGGTTTGCTCGCCGCCGGCAAATTCGTCGAGGCCGACGACTCGCTCGAAACCGCGCTGGCGATCGATCCCCGCAACCGCGCCGCGTTCGTCGTCATGGCGCGCGTCGCCCAGAAGCAGAAATTGTTCGGCCAGGCGATCCGCTTCACCAACAAGGCGCTGGCGCTCGAGCCGCGCGACCGCGACGCGCTCGCCGTCCAGGGCGAGGCGATGGTCGAGCTAGGGGCGGTGCCGCGCGCGCGCGACAACCTCGTCAAGCTGCAAAAGCTGTGCCCGAGCGGTTGCCAGCAACTGGCGATGCTGACGGCGGCGATCAGCCGCGGACCGACCGTCGCTGCCGCCAAGCCGCCTTCGATCCCGAAAACGAACTAGCTCAGCGCCCTCGCCAGAGCGACGAACTCCGCAACGCTGAGGGTTTCGGCGCGGCGCCCGGAGTCGATGCCGAGCTCGGCAAGCGCTTCCAGCGCGCCGGGAAGCGCCTTGAGGCTCGAGCGCAGCATCTTGCGGCGCTGACCGAAGGCCGCCTCCGTCACTCGCTCCAGGCAGCGCGGATCGACGCCCGCCGGCATCGCCGCCGGGACGATATGGACGACCGCCGAAGTGACCTTGGGCGGCGGCACGAACGCTGAGCGGTTGACGGTCAGCGCGATGCGCGGGGTGGTTCGCCATTGCGCGGCGATCGCCAGCCGCCCGTAATGCTCGCTGCCGGCGGCGGCGACGATCCGTTCCGCGACCTCCTTCTGGAACATCAGCGTCAGCGACTGCCACCATGGCGGCCAGCCGGCGCCCAGCCAGCGCAGCAGCAGCGCGGTCCCGACGTTGTAAGGCAGGTTGGCGACGACATGGGCGCCGTCTCCGGCCTCCGCTAACTCATTGACGGTCAGGGCATCGCCTTCGAGCACCCGCAAGCGCTCGGGATACTCGCGCTCGAGTTCGGCAAGCGCTGGGCGGCATCGGCGGTCGCGCTCGACCGCGACGACGTTGGCGCCGGCGTCGAGCAAGGCGCGGGTCAGCCCGCCGGGTCCCGGCCCGACCTCATAGACGATTTGGCCCTGCAGGGGTCCCGGGACCGCGGCGATCCGCGCCAGTAGCTGCCGGTCGAGGATGAAGTTCTGGCCCAGCGACTTGCGCGCCTGGAGACCGTGCCGGGCGATGACCTCGCGCAGCGGCTCGGCGGCTCCGGTCATGCAGCGTTCGTCACGCCGGGTCGCGATGGACACCGCACTGCGCGGCCATGCGGATCGCCGCCGCCATTGCGCGCGGGTCGGCACGGTCCTGCCCGGCGATGTCGAACGCGGTGCCGTGATCGGGCGCGGTGCGGACGATCGGCAGCCCCAGAGTAATGTTGACGCCTTCCTCGAAGTGCAGCGCTTTCAACGGGATCAGCGCCTGGTCGTGATACATGCACAAGGCGGCATCGTAGCGCGCGCGGGCGCTGGTGTGGAACATCGTGTCGGCGGGGTGGGGGCCGGTCACCCGCCAGCCCTCAGCGGCGAGCGCGGCGATTGCCGGCTCGATGATCTCGATCTCCTCGCGGCCCAGGGTGCCGCCCTCGCCGGCATGCGGGTTGAGCGCGGCGACCGCGAGGCGCGGGTCCTCGATCCCGAAATTGCGCTGCAGCCCGCGAAGCGCGGCGCGCCCGCGCGATTCGATCAGCGCGGTCGACAATGCCCCCGCCGCCACCGCCAGCGGTAAATGGGTGGTCACCGGCACCGTCCGCAGCGTCGGACCGGCGAGCATCATCGCGACGTTGGCCGAGGCGACCCCGCATCGTTCGGCGACGAACTCCGTCTGGCCCGGGTGCGAGAATCCGATCGCGTAAAGCTGCTCCTTGGAAACTGGGCCGGTGACGACTCCAGCCGCCGATCCGGAGCGGGCCAGCCCAACCGCGATCTCGAGCGAATCGAGCGAGCAATGGGCGCCCGCCATGCTGGGATGGCCGGGGACGTCGGCCTCGGCGGCGGCGAGCTGGATCAGCGGCAGGCCGACGTCGAAGGCGCTGTCCGCCTCCTGCGGATCGTCGATGATCTCGATCGGCCCGTCCCAGACCGCGGCGACCGACCGCGGGTCGCCGATGACGATGAACGACGGCAACTCGAAACGCGCGCGGTTATCCCAGCATTTGGCGACCACTTCGGCGCCGATGCCGGCGGGGTCGCCGAGCGAAACGGCCAGCGGCGCGGCCGGATAGCGCGTCATCGCGCGTCCTTATGAATGCGCGTCATCGCGCGCCCTCGTAAATGCGCGTCATCGCGCGGGCTCTATCTGAATTCGATCACCGCATCACGCCGAAGATCGCGCAGGTAGCGACGGGCGCGCAGATTTACGCGCTCCTCGTTCATTTGGGACATCAGCTGGTCGTGGGTCGGCGCGGTCGCATCGACTTCGTCGCGGCCGCAAATCACGAGGATTCGAACGCCCTCGTCGATCGAGCCGAACGGCTGGGTCGCCTGGCCGACCTGCATCGGCAGCATGATCTGCTGCAGCGCCGGGGGCAGGTCGCGAATCTTGACCCCTTCGCTCTGCACCATCTCGGCATTGAAATCGGCGGCGATCTTGTCGGCCCCGCCGCAGCCACCAGTGCTGCGCGCGGCCTGGGCGAAACTAGCGACCAGGGGCTCGGCCTGCTGCCGCGTCGTGCCCGGCGCGAAGGTGACCGACACCTGCTTCAAGCTGAGCACCGCATCGCGCGGGTCGGCGGTCAGGATCTTGCGGGTGTCCTGGACCGCGACAATCGAAAATCCACCCCGCACCGGGATTGGATTGCTGACCTGCCCGGGGCCCATGTTGCGCAGCGTCGCGGCGATTGGCTCGGGCAGCTGCTCGGGGCGGACCCAACCGAGGTCGCCGCCGACGGCGGCCGTCGAGGCCTCCGAATACTGCCGCGCGTAGCCGGCGAACGAGGCGCCGTTGCGGAGCTGCTCGAGAATCCGCTGGGCGTTGGTCAGGGTCTGCGGCTCAGTGCCCGAGGTTGCCGACAGGAAAATCTCGCCGACGCGGAATTCCTCAGTGCCCTTGGCGGCGTTCATCCGGTCGAGGACCGCCTTGACTTCCTCTTCGCCGACGCTGACGCCGCTCTCGATCTTGGCGCTCTGAAGCCGGGCCCAGGCGATTTCGCCTTCGATCTGGCGGCGCATGGTCCTGAGCGACGAGCCGTTGGCTTCGAGCAGCGCGGAAAGCGCCTCGACCGATTGCTTGTTGTTTTGCGCCACCCGCGCCAGCGTCCGGTCGATGTCCTGCGGCTTGATGGTGATTTCTTCGGCTTTCGCGGCCTGAATCTGGAGCGCTTCGTCGATCAGGTTGCGCAGCACCTGCTGGCGCAGGCGGTCGATCTCGTCGGCCGGGATGCGGCCGCCGTTGGCGATCGCCAGCAGCGCCAGCCGCTCGTCGATATCGGTCTGGGTGATGATCTCGCCGTTGATGATTGCCGTCGCCTTGACGACCGATGGCATCGTCGATCCGAATAGCTGCGGATTTTCCGGCAATCTCAGCGCGCTCGTGCTGCTCGGCGCGTTCGTTGCGGGGGGATTGGCCGCTGCCGGAGGATTGGCCGCGTCCTGCGCGAATGCCGTCCCGGCAACCACCAAAGTGAGCGCGGCTGCACCGCAGCGCGCACGCGAAAAGAGTTCAGAACCTGCTGCCACGTCGTCGAATCCTTGCAAAAACAATCCAGGAAACCCGTTGCCGTTTATCCAAGCCCGCTGAACGCAGGCTTAGCGGCTGCCGTTTTAGAGCCCTAGCGGCCTAGCCCTTTTAGCGCCACTCGGAGCGAGAAAGTGCTTCCTTTGCGGAAGTCCCCGATGCGCTCATAGTCGCGGCGCCAGGATAGGCCAAGCTCCAGGCACTCGTCCTCATAGGCGATGCCCAGGCGCTGGCGGACCGGCTCGAAGCCGTCGGCCAGCGACAGCGGGTCTTCGTCGCGTCCGGTGAGGTCGAGGACGGTGGCTCCGAACAGCGACCAGTAGCGGGCGAACTTCAGCCGTCCCGCGAACCTTAGCTCCTCCTTGTCGCGCAAGTCTTCGACCGCCGCGCTGATGTCGCGGTTCAAGCGCAAATAGCCGATCTGGGCATAGGTCTGCTCGGTGCCGATGGTGAGGTCGACCTCGTTGCGGCGGACGGCAAGGTTGCTCTTGTCGACCCGGTAGCGATGGGTGAGGTCGACCAGCCGGCCGTAGCGGACCCGCGTTCGGCCGACGATATCCGAAAACCGGTCGGACAGGCCGGTCCCTTCCGGGAAAATGGTGGGGTGGCGCCGGATCCGGTAGCTCTGGCCGACGTTTGCCGCGATCGACAGGTTGGGCCGGTCGAGCGCCCAGTCCAGGCCGTAGGTCATGCGCGAGCTGTCCTCCCAGCGATCATGGCCGGGGAAGCGGTTGAGGGCGAACAAGTTGCTATCCTCGAGGTCGACGGCGCGGGCGTCCTCGTTGGGAATGCTGAGATTGGGGGTTGGCGGGGTCAGGACCAGCTGGACCCTTGGGATCAGGCGCTGGAAGCCGCCGAACGCCAGCCCGACGAACGGCCATTGCACCTCGGCGGCGAGTGCGGCGATGCCGCGGGTGTGCCAGCCGTCGGTGCCGCGATAGATCGGCACCTCGGTGCTGGCCGAATCCTCGGTGTGATAAACATCGCCGCGGGCGAAGGCGGTGAACAGCAGCTGCTGCCCCCATGCCGTCAGCTGGCGAACGTCCCAGCGCCCGCTGACGAACGCCCGCTGGGTGTCCTGCCCATCGATCCGGAGAATTGCCAGGCTGTTCGCCTGCAGCTCGACATTGCCGCCGACGACCGGTCCGTCGAGCCGAAAGCGCGCGTCGATTGCCGGCAAGGCGATCGGTATCTGCTTCTGGACGTCGTCGACGCGCAGTCCCTGGAATGCCCAGCCGGCGATGCTGATGTAAGAGTCGGGGCTGATTCGCTCGGCATTAATAAAGCTGCGCAGCCGGTCGTCGCGGGTGATGTCGTAGCGCTGGGTGACGGTCTTGTCGGTGGCGACCCGGAACGAGCTGGTGACGCTCCACAGCGGGTCGAGCTGGGCCTTGCCATTGCCTTCGAAGTACGCGCGGAAACCGCGGCGCGTGTCCGGAGTGGGGTCGTCCTGCTCGGGGTCGTCAATGCGGCCATAGGTGCCGAAAGCGCCGACCTGGAACGCGCCGAGGCGATTGAGATGGCGGTAGCGGGCTTCGAGAGCGGGCCAGTTCTCGGTGTACAGGTGCGGGGTCAAGGTCAGGTCGCGATTGGCTGCGAACCGCTGATAATAGGGCACCGCCAACTCTAGCCCGTTGCGCGACGAGAAGCTGATGTCGGGCACCAGCCAGCCGCTGACTCCACCGCCCTCGGCGGCGGTGCCGACGCTGAAGATCGGCAGCAGCGGCAGGGTCACTCCAAACAGCTGCAACCGCCCGCCCTGGAACCGAACCCGGTTGCGGGCCGGATCGTAAACCACCCGGGCGGCGGTGATCGACCAGCTGGGATTGCGCGGGCAGCCATTCGGGGCGGTCACCGGGCAAGGCGAGTAGATCGCGTTGTCGAGCGTCGTCACCTCGCCGCTGCGGACCCCGCGCGCGGCTGCGATCCTGCCGCCGCTTTCGAGCACGATGAGCAGGTTCTCGATGCTGCCGTCGCGCAACGTGTCGGTGAGGACGACGCTTTCGCCGACCAATTTGTCGCCTTCGGGGCTGACGACCACGACATTGCCCTCGGCGCGGACCTCGCCCGTCCGGCGATTCCAGGTGACCCGGTCGGCGGCAAGATAATTGCCGTCGCGCGACATGCGCACCGCCCCCGCCGCGGTCACTTGCTCGCTGTCGCTGTCGTAGCTGACCTGGTCGGCGCTGAAGTTGACGACATCGCCCGCTTCGGCCGGGTCAGCCGCGCCGGACGACGGGACCGGCTCGACCGCCTGGGCCAGGGCGTTGGCCGGCGCTCCGAGCAGCATCGGCAGAGCCGACCACCAGACCAACCTTCTACGCAAACCTGTCCCCGCCGCTCTCCTGGCCCGGTCTTGCCTATCGCACCTCGGCGGGCGCGCGACAATCCGACTGGGCGTGCATGGCTGTCGGCTCGCAGCTTCGGGTCCCTCGGCTTTGCCTTTCGCCGAACGCGTCCTAAAGGTCCCCAACCGTCCGAACCTGTCAGGAAAGAACTTCATGGAAATCCGTTTCGCCGAGCAGCGCCCCGCGGGAGACTATGCGCTGGTGCTGCCGGTTGCCGGCAAGGACCGCGCCGCGCTCGAGGGGCTGGGTGACGATCGCGCGGCCGTGGAGGCAGCGCTGTCCCGCCAGCGGTTCGACGGCGACGCGGCGAGCTCGGCGGAGCATTTTCTGACCGCCAAGGCCGGGGTGCGCCGCCTGCTGGTGGTCGGAACCGGGGCCGACTGCAAACCGGCGGAAGCGGCGGAAAAGCTTGGCGGCACGGTCGCGGCGCGGCTGCTGGTCTCGGGGGAAAAGCACGCGGTCATCGACCTGTCCGGTCTTGGCTACGATGCCGACGCGGCCGCCCGGGTGGCGCTCAGCACCGCGCTCCGCGCCTGGCGTTACGACCGCTATCGCACCCGTCTCAAGGACAAGCAGAAGCCGACCCTGGCCCAGCTGACGATCGTCGGCGGCGGCACCGGCTCGGGGCGGCGATGGGAGGAGCGCTGGCAGCCGGTGCTCGAAGGGGTCAAGCTCACCCGCGAGCTGGTGACCGAACCGGCCAACATCATCTATCCGGAGAGCTTTATCGAGCGCGTCTCCCACCTCGCCGATCTCGGCATCGAATTCAAAGTTCTCGACGGCGCGGCGATGAAAAAGCTCGGCATGGGGGCGCTGCTCGGGGTCGCGCAAGGCTCGGTCCGCGACCCACGGATGCTGATCATGCGCTGGAACGGCGGCAAGAAGGGTGATGCTCCGGTCGCCTTCGTCGGCAAGGGAGTCACTTTCGACACCGGCGGCATCTCGATCAAGCCGGCGCAGGGCATGGAAGCGATGAAATGGGACATGGGCGGCGCCGCGGCCGTCGCCGGCGCCTTCAAGGCGCTCGCGCTGCGCAAGGCCAAGGCCAATGTCGTTGGCATCTGCGGGCTGGTCGAGAACATGGTGTCGGGCAACGCCCAGCGGCCCGGCGACGTGGTCACCACTATGTCCGGCCAGACCGTCGAAGTGATCAACACCGACGCCGAAGGGCGGCTCGTGCTGGCCGATGCGATTTGTTACACGCAGCGCAACTTCAAGCCGACGGCGATCATCGACCTGGCGACCCTGACCGGCGCGATCCTGGTCGCCCTGGGCCATGAGTGGGGCGGCATGTTCACCCCCGACGACGAGCTTGCGGCGCAGCTGACCGCCGCAGCCGATGCATCCGGCGACAAATTGTGGCGCATGCCGCTGGCCGAGCCGTTCGACCGGATGATCGATTCGCCGATCGCCGACATGAAGAACGTCGGCCCGCGCGAAGGCGGCTCGATCACCGCCGCGCAATTCATTCAGCGCTTCGTCGACGAAGGCATGCGCTGGGCGCATCTCGACATCGCCGGAATGGCCTGGTCGGACAAGCCCGGCACAACCTACGACAAGGGCGCGACCGGGTTCGGGGTGCGGCTGATCGACCAGTTCGTCGCTGACACGCTGGAGAACCAATAGAGCACAATAGTGCAGGTCGATTTCTATCAGCTGGGGCAGATGCCGGCAGGTCGGGTGATCGCCGACATTGCCCAGGACATGCTGTCTGAGGATGCGCGGCTGCTGGTGGTTGCCGAGGACGAGTCCCTGCTCGCGCGGCTCGACCGGATGCTGTGGGACGAAGGCCCGGCCAGCTTCCTCCCGCACGGGCTCGCCGGCGGCGCCGACGACGCGCGCCAACCGATCCTGCTGTCGACCAGCCCCGACGCGCCCAATCTTGCCCGCACCCTGCTGATCGCCGACGGCCAGTGGCGCGAAGCGGCGCTGGGCTACGACCGGGCTTATTATCTGTTCGACGATTCGGCGCTGGCAGCGGCGCGGCTGGCGTGGAAGCTGCTGGCGGGCAGGGAAGGGGTTGAGCGGCGCTTCTGGGCGCAAGGTGAGGACGGGCGCTGGAAGGAAAAAGGCTGACCCTTGCGGCGGCGGGTCGGCGCGGCTAGGCGCGGCCGGCACTTCCATCCACTTCAAGCTCAGGAGACGCTCGGCGATGGCGACCGAACGCACCTTTTCGATCATCAAGCCCGACGCGACGCGGCGCAATCTGACCGGCGCGATCACACAGAAGCTCGAGGATGCCGGCCTTCGGGTCGTCGCCTCCAGGCGCATCCGCATGACCCGCGAGCAGGCCGAGGGCTTCTATGCCGTCCATCGCGAGCGGCCGTTCTTCGCCGACCTGTGCACTTTCATGACGTCGGGCCCGGTCGTCGTGCAGGTCCTCGAGGGCGACAACGCCGTCGCCCGCAATCGCGAGGTGATGGGGGCGACCAATCCGGCCGATGCCGCCGACGGCACTATCCGCAAGTCCTACGCCGAATCGATCGAGGCCAATTCGGTCCACGGTTCCGACAGCGCGGAGAATGCGCAGATCGAGATCGACTTCTTCTTCAAGCCCGAGGAAATTGTCGGCTGACGAAATCGGCGAGGGCTTGGGGATAAAGCCGGTGCTCGGCCGCGAGCACCCTTTGCTCTAGCGTCTCGGCGTCATCGCCGGGCTCGATCGGCACCTGCGCCTGCGCGAGCACTTCGCCGGCATCGACTTCCTCGGTGACGATGTGGACCGAGCAGCCCGCGACCGAGTCACCGGCCGCGATCGCCCGGGCGTGGGTGTCGAGCCCGCGATATTTGGGCAGCAGCGACGGGTGGATGTTGACGATCCGGCCGCGCCATTGCTCGACGAAGCGGCCGGACAACAGGCGCATGAAGCCGGCCAGCGCGATGGTGCCGACGCGGTGGTCGCGCAGGGCCTGGTCGAGCGCCGCCTCGAACTCCTCGCGTGCGACGCTTTTGCTGTCCCGGGCCCAGGTCGGAATTCGGGCGACCGCCCGCGCATGTTCGAGCCCGGCCGCCTGCGGCTTGTTGGACGCGACCAGCACGACTTCGTAGCCGTTCGCCTGCTCGATCAGCGCTTTCATGTTGCTGCCGCGGCCCGAAATAAGCACCGCGACGCGCTGCGGATCGCTTGCCGGCCCGTCAGCCATGATGGGTGGCGGTCCAGTCCTCGCTCGAACCCCAGCTGCCCGCCGCGCCGCGGACCGTGCAGCCGCGCTTCCCGGGCTCGATTCGGCCGATGTGAAGCACCTGCTCCCCGGCCTTTTCCAAGGCTCCGGTCACGGCGGCGACTTCGGCCGGAGCGACGATCGCCACCATGCCGATGCCGCAGTTGAAAGTTCGCGCCATCTCCCCCGCGGTGACACCGCCGCCTTCCTGCAGAAGGCCGAAGATGCGCGGCAGCGGCCACTCTTCAGTTTCTATGATCGCATGGCAATCATCAGGTAGAACCCTTGGAATATTTTCGAGAAGTCCGCCGCCGGTGATATGGGCGAGCGCATCGATGTGGCCGCTCCGGACGACCGGCAGGAGCGCTCGGACGTAGATCCGGGTCGGCTCGAGCAGGGTCTGGCCAAGCGTCCGGCCGCCCGGCAGCGCCTCGCCGAGGTCCCAGTCGCTATCGGCGATGATCCGCCGGACCAGCGAGAAACCATTGCTGTGCACGCCCGAGCTCGTCAGGCCAATGATCCGATGCCCGGGCTCGATCCGGCCGCCGGTGAGCACCTGCGAGCGCTCGACCGCGCCCACACAGAAGCCGGCGAGGTCATAGTCGCCGTCGGCGTACATGCCGGGCATTTCGGCCGTCTCGCCGCCGATCAACGCGCAACCGGCCTGCCGGCAGCCCTCGGCGATCGAGGTGACGACGGCGGTGGCGACTTCGCCGTCCAGCTTGCCGGTCGCGAAATAATCGAGGAAAAACAGCGGCTCGGCCCCCTGGACGATGAGGTCGTTGGCGCACATCGCGACGAGGTCGATGCCGACACCGCCGTGCCAGCCCATGGCGATCGCCAGTTTGAGCTTGGTGCCGACGCCGTCGTTGGCGGCGACCAGCAGCGGGTCCGCGTACCCCGCCGCCTTTAAATCGAAAAAGCCCCCGAAGCCGCCGATCTCCGCATCGGCGCCGGCTCGCGCCGTCGAGCGCGCCAGTGGGCCGATCGCTTTTACCAACGCGTTGCCGGCGGCGATCGACACGCCCGCGTCGGCGTAGGTCAGTGGCTTTCGGGTCACGCGTGACGCCCCTAGAGACAAGCCGCTTGGATTTCCACGCCGTTGTCGCCAAAAGCCGCTGCGATGCTCCGCCGGACGTTCCTCCCCGCACTGCTGCTGTTTCTGTTCGCCGTCACCGTTTCGGGGGCGCTCTTTGCGCAGCTCGAAAGCGCCGACCGAGGCATCCTGCCGATCGACAGCTCGGGGACGCTCGAAATTAACGGCATCCACGTCGACGCCGGCGGCAAGGACGCCGCCAGCGCCCGCTATGCCGGCTGGCGCGCCGCCCAGCGCCAGGGCTTCCGGGCGCTGTGGGCGAAAACCCACGGCCGGCCAGCCAGCGAGGCGCCGAACTTACCGGACTCGACGCTCGACGGGTTGGTCAGCTCGATCATCGTCGAGCGCGAGCAGATCGGCCCCACGCGCTACATCGCCGACCTCGGCATCCTGTTCGACCGCGCCCGCGCCGGCGCCATGCTCGGCGTCGGCGGCGAGCGGCGCCAGTCCCCGCCGATGCTGCTGATCCCGGTCACGGTCAGCGGCGGCGGCGCGACGACGGTCGAGCTGAAGAACGCCTGGCAGCGCGCCTGGGCCTATTACCGGACCTCGCAGAGCTCCATCGATTATGTCCGGGTCAGCGGCCTCGGCGTCGACCCGCTGCTCGTCAACCTCGCGCAGACCGATCGCCCCGGCCGCGGCTGGTGGCGCAACATCGTCGACCTGTACGGAGCCGCCGACATCCTCGTCGCCCAGGTCCTCGTCCATCGCCTTTATCCCGGCGGGCCGGCGAGCGCCCGGTTCATCGCCCGCCACGGGCCCGACAATGAGATCGTCGGCGGGTTCAGCCTGACCGCCGCCAACAGCGAGGCGATCCCGGCGATGATGGCCGAGGGCGTGCGCCGCATGGACGAGCTGTTCGCGGTGGCGTTCGCGGCCGGCCGGCTGGAGCGCGACCCGACGCTCGACATCCCCGAACCGCCGCCGTTGCCCGAGGAGGAGGAAGCGCCGCCGACGAGCCAGCCGGCCGGCTTCGCCTATCAGGTCCAGATCGTCGCCAGCAACGTCAACACCTACAATTTCGCGATGGCGCATTTGCGGACCTTGCCGGGCATCGAACAGGTCATACCGCAGAGCATCAATCCGAGCGGAACGAGCTATATCCTGGTCAGCTACCGGGGTTCGGGCGCGGCGCTGGCGGCGGGGCTGGCCGCGCGCGGCTGGGCGGCGAATGCGAGCGGCACCGTCGTCCGCATGTCGGGCGGGGCCGGGCCGCCGCCGCCGGTTCCGCTGCCGCCGCCGGTTCCAGTGCCGGTCCCGAGCCAGCCGCCGGCGACCCCGCCGGCCACCGACGGTCAATGAAGGCCGGTCCCGATCAGATCGCGCTGCCGCTCGACTGGCCCCAGAGCAGCGGCGACACCCGCCTCATCCTGTCGCAAGCCAACCGCGAAGCGTTCGAGCATTTCCGCAAGTGGAGCATGTGGCCGGTCAAGGCGACCATCCTCACCGGTCCGCGGCGGTCGGGCCGGACCTTGCTCGCGCGCAGCTTCGTCGAGCGGGTCGGCGGACGCTTGTTCGATGGCGCCGAGCGCGGCGACGAGCAGCAGCTGTTCCACGCCTGGAACGACGCCCAGGACAGCGGCCGCCCGCTGGTCATGATTACCGATATCGTGCCACCCGAATGGCAGCCGCAGCTGCCCGACCTGCGCACCCGGATTGCAGTCACTCCAGTGACCCGCATCGGCCTTCCCGACGATATGCTGTTCGCCGGGCTGATCCAGCTGCTGTTCGCCGATCGCGGCCTGCATGTCCCGGGCGAAGCGCTGCGCTTCATGGTCGAGCGGCTCGAGCGCGATTATTGGGCGGCCGAGCGGGCGGTCGAGGCGGTCGACCGCTTCGCGATCGCCGAGCGCGCGCGGTTGACGCTGCCGACCATCCGCCGGGCGCTCGCCGACGCCAATCTCGTCGGCCGCGACTAGCTATCCGCAGCGGGCGCTGGCGATCTTGCCTTCGCTGTCGAGCTGGACGGTGAGCCGCTTCGGATCGTGATCCATCGTCATTGCTCCACCGAACGGCACCCAGCGCAGGTTCTGCGAGCGCGAGAAGCCCATCAGCTTGAGCGCGGTTTCTTTGGTCGGCGCCTGCCCGACGAACGAAGCCAAAGCGCGGTCGTCGCACGCGGCTGCACCCGTCTGAGTCATCGAAATCCGCTCCGACGCGCCCGGGGCGCAGGCGGCAAGCGGCATCATCACCAACAGGGTCCATTTAGGCATCGACCGGCTCCTCCATGACTCGGCTAAGCTTCAATTTGCCGTTCTCGATCGCAAAACCGATGCGGCCTTCGACCAAATCGACCGCGTCGCGCCCGAACTCCTCGAAGCGCCAGCCGGAAAGAATCTTCAAGTTCGTGCGAACTCCGGTGGCGAGCGCTTCCAGCTCGTCGGAACGGGCGATGAGCTTCGACGCGACTCCCGCTTCTTTCGAGCGGATCTTGAGGAGCAGCTTAAGCAGGTCGCTGACCAGCGCGCCCTCCTTGGTCAGTCCCGGCCGGCGCGGCTCCCGGTCCGGCAGCTCGTGCGCCGCCAGCGGCCTGGCCGAAGCCAGCGCGTTCATCAGCCGGCCGCCGATGTCGTTCGACCGCCAGCCCGACGACAAGCCGCGGACCTGGCCGAGGTCTTCCTGGGTCTTGGGCGGGTGGATGGCGAGCTCGCCCATGGTGTCGTCCTTGAGGATGCGTCCCCGTGGCAGATTTTTGCCGCGCGCTTCGGTTTCGCGCCAAGCGGCGAGCGCCTTGAGCCGCCCGAGCACGGCCGGGTTGCGGCTCGGCGCCTTGAGGCGCTTCCACGCGTCCTCGGCATCGAAGGCGAAGCTTGACGGATCGGCCAGCCGCTCCATCTCTTCGTCGAGCCAGGCGCCGCGGCCGTTTTTCCTGAGCTTGTCGACCATCCGCGGGAAGATCGTCGCCAAATGTGTGACGTCGGCGATCGCATAATCGATCTGGCGCTTGTCGAGCGGTCGGCGGCTCCAGTCGGTGAAGCGGGCGCCCTTGTCGAGGCTGTGGCCAAGCAGGGATTCGATGAGGTTCGAATAGCCGATCTGCTCGCCGTGGCCGAGCGCCATCGCCGCAACCTGGGTGTCGAATAGCGGCGCCGGTACCTTGCCGGTCAAATTGTGGACGATCTCCAGGTCCTGGCCGCCGGCGTGAAAAACCTTCAGAACGTCGGTGTTGGCGACCATCAGATCGAGGATCGGAGTGAGATCGATGTCCGCCTGGGGGTCGATCGCCGCGGCTTCCTCGCCGCTCGCGACCTGGAGCAGGCACAGCTCGGGCCAGTAGGTGTTCTCGCGCATGAACTCGGTGTCGACGGCGATGAACGGCTGCCTGGAAAGCCGGTCGACCAAAGCGGTAAGTTCGTCGGACTTGGTGATGAGGGGGTGAATATGCATGAGTCTCGTCGCCAATAGCGGGCCGCCCGCGGGTTGACAAAGTGACAACTGGGATTGAAGCGCCTTGCGCAAAATTCCTGTTGTCATCCCCGCGAAGGCGGGGACCCAGTCAAACAAGTGCTAGGTTCCCGCTTTCGCGGGAATGACGAGAACGAGAGCGCTTGATTCTATGCATGCCTACCGCACCCACACCTGCGCCGAGCTGCGCTCCGTCGACGTCGGCTCGACCGTGCGCCTGTCGGGCTGGATCCACCGCAAGCGCGACCATGGCGGCGTGCTGTTCGTCGACCTGCGCGACCATCACGGCCTGACCCAGGTGGTCGCCGCGGCCGGCAGCGAGACGCTGCGGACGCTCGATTCGCTGCGCCCGGAGTCGGTGGTGACGATCACCGGCGAAGTGGTTTCGCGGGGCGCCGAAGCGGTCAACCCGAAACTCGCGACCGGCGAGATCGAGGTTGTCGCGCGCGAAGTCGCGGTCCAATCGCCGGCCGCGGAGTTGCCGATGCCGGTCGCGGGCGAGGCCGACTATCCCGAGGAGATCCGCCTCAAGTACCGCTATCTCGACCTTCGCCGCGAGCGCCTGCACCGCAACATCATGCTGCGCTCGGCGGTGATCGCCTCGATTCGGAAGCGCATGATCGAGCAGGGGTTTATCGAGTTCCAGACGCCGATCCTGACCGCGTCGAGCCCCGAGGGCGCGCGCGATTATCTGGTCCCGAGCCGGATCCACCCGGGGAAATTCTACGCGCTCCCGCAGGCGCCGCAGATGTTCAAGCAATTGATCATGGTCGCCGGCTTCGACCGCTATTTCCAGATCGCCCCGTGCTTCCGCGACGAGGACGCGCGCGCCGACCGCAGCCCAGGCGAGTTCTACCAGCTCGATTTCGAAATGAGCTTCGTCACCCAAGACGATGTCTTTGAAGCG
>DATKDM010000002.1:0-2757 GCA_035512655.1 Sphingomicrobium sp.
AAGAAGCACTGGACGATGATCGTTCCCGCAGCAGTGCTGCTGGCGGCAACGCCGGCTCATGCCGTGGATTTGCGCGAAGCCGTGCAGGCGGCGCTCCTCAACAATCCGGAAATCCGCCAGTCGGTGGCCAACACCTACGCCACGCGCGAGGAGCGGGTTCAGGCACAGGGGCTATATTATCCCCGGGTGTCGGTCGAAGGCCGCGCCGGGTGGCGCGAACTCCGCAATCCGACGCGCCGGTCGATCGGTATCGACGACGAAACGCTGTGGCCGATCGAAGGCCAGCTGATCGTCGATCAGCTGCTCTACGACAGCGGCGCGCGCGAAGCCGAAATCCGCCGCCAGGCGGCGCGAACCGACGCCGCTGCGATGCGGGTCGAGGAGCGGTCGGAGTTCGTCGCCCTCAACGTCGCCCGAACCTACATCGACTATATGCTGCAGCAGCGGCTGGTGGCGATCGCGCAGGACAATGCGACCTTCCACGACCGGCTTGCCGGCGACCTTCGCCAAGGCGTCTCGCAGGGCTCGATCAGCATCGCCGACCAGCAGCAGGCCGAAGAGCGGCTGCAGGCGGCGCGGGCGCGCGTAGTCGAGGCGAACGAAGACCTCGAAGCGGCGGGAATCGCGTTCCAGTCGCTGACCGGCATGCAGATCGACAATGTGTCGGTTCCGCCGGATCTATCCGCCCATCTGCCGCCCAACCTGACCGAGGCCGAATTGCTCGCGCGGGCCAATAATCCGCGCGTCCGGGAAGCGATCGCCGACCTCGCGGCGGCGCGCGAGACATGGAACAAGGCGAGGGCGGAAGTCGGGCCGCGCTTCAATCTCGAGGGCCGAGCCCGCGCCGGACACGACATCGACGGCTTTGCCGGCCGGACCACCGACCTGCAGGGCAACGTCGTGTTGCGCTGGACGCTGTACAACGGCGGCACCAAGGAAGCGAACGCCCGCGAACAGGCGAACCGCGCCGACGAGACCCATGCGCGGCTGTTCCAGCGCACGCGCGAGGCGGAGGAGGCGACCCGCAATGCGTGGAGCCGGCTCCAGAATCAGGCAAGGCTGGTCACCGAGCTCGAGTCGCAAGGTCGAATTTCCGACGATTTGCTGCTGTCCTATCGGGAGCAGTTCAACGTCGGCCGGCGCTCGCTGCTCGACGTGCTGGACGCGCAGAACACGCGCTACAATGTCCAGGCGCAGACGGAGACCGCGCGGCTGGCGCAGCTCTACGCGCAATATCGGCTGCTGGCGGCCGCCAATCGGCTTACCGAAGCGCTTGGAGTGGCCATGCCGACCGCCGCCTACAGCGACGAGCGGACGACGTACCGGGTCAACCCGATTCCTGCGGGAGACCTGCACGAGAATAGCTACCCACTGCCATTGATGGGCCCCCCGATTCCCGTCGACGGCGAGTAAGAGGTGAAGGGGACGGGCGTTGACTTTCATGAACTGGCTGGATGCCGCGGCGTCCCGTGAGGTCGACCCTGTCCTCGATTGCCTGACCTTCATCGCCCGCGAAGCGGACCGGCCATCATCGCCGGTCCTTTTGCGGGCGGGTCTCGCTTTATCCGAACAAGGCACTTTGCCGTTCCACCAGATCGAGCCGGCGCTCGAGCAGGTCGGGATGCGCGCCCAGCCGGTCAATCGAAAGCTGCGCGGCTGGCCCGCGCGAAAGCTTCCGGCGGTCCTCGAACTGGAAGGCGAGCAGGCCGCGGTGCTGCTCGAGCTGCGCGAATCCGACGTCCGAATCTATGCGCCGGGGGTAACCGAGCCGGCCTGGGTGCCGGCGGCCGAGGTCGAAGCGGTGTTCACCGGCCGGGCAGTCGTCGTCGAGCCCGATCCAACCCGCGAGCGCGAGGGCGAGCGGCCGTGGGAGAAGGCCAGCCGGACCCACTGGTTCTGGTCCGAAGTGTGGAAAGTCAGAAGCGAATTCTGGCCGGTGGTGCTGGCGGCGCTGATCGTCAATCTGCTGGCGCTGGCCGTGCCTTTGTTCACGATGAACGTCTACGACCGGGTGATGCCCAATGATGCGGTTTCGACGCTGTGGGTGCTTGCCGCCGGTGTCGGGCTGGCTTTGGTGTTCGATTTCATTTTGCGGATCGCGCGCGCTCGGCTGATCGACGAGATCGGCCGCAAGCTCGACCTCAAGCTGGCGCAGAAGCTGTTCGAGAAGGTGATGAACCTGCCGATGGCGGACCGCCAGGGCAGCACCGGCGCCTTTGCCCGGCGAGTCTCCGAATATGAGCTGGTGCGCGACTTCTTCGCTTCGACCACCGTCGTGCTGGTGGTCGACATCTGCTTTTTGTTCCTGTTCCTGATCCTGATCACCGTCCTTGCCGGCTGGCTGGTGGTGGTGCCGATCGTCGGCATGGTGCTGATGCTGGTTGCCGGCCTCTCCCTGCAGAAGACGATGGCCAAGGCGGCCGTCGACGCCCAGGCCGACACGAGCCTTCAGCATTCGATATTGGTCGAATCGATCGCCGGCGCCGAGACCTTGAAGGCGGCCCGCGCCGAAGGTCAGATGCTCGGCCGCTGGCGCCGCTATTCGGCGATGACCGCCACCACCCAGGAGCGGATGCGCAGGCTGACGGCGGTCGCGGTCAACCTTGCCGGCTCGTCGCAGCAGATGATCAGCGTCGGGCTGCTGATCGGCGGCTTCTACCAGTTCAACGCCGGCGTCATGTCGATGGGCGCGATCATCGCCATCATCATGCTTGCCGGCCGGGCGCTGCAGCCGGTCGGCCAGTTCGCCTTCCTGAT
>DATKDM010000003.1:0-153676 GCA_035512655.1 Sphingomicrobium sp.
TAGCAGGTCGACGGTCGCGGCCGTGTCGTGCTGGTAAATCTGTCCGTTGGCGGTGCTGGTCACGACTGCGAGCGCGGGGTCGACCGTGTCGATGACGCCGTAGAAGCAGGGGTCCACGCCGGCGATGTCGCAGATCTCGACAGTGTCGACGGTCGTGTCATCGCCAGGATAGACGCCGTCCGGCAAAGTGTCGTGCGGAGCGGCCAGAGCCGGGGCCGACAGGCCCAATGCGGCGAGAGAGGCGCCAGCGAGAAGGGCGATACGCCGATGAGAGGTTTTCATGGAAACGATTCCCCTGTTTTGCCGCGGTCGCGGACTATGTTTACTCGGTGCTTCGGTCTTCTTGGAACTGCGCCCGCCACCTGTTCGGTGCCGCGGCGCAGCCCGAGCGCCTAGGAGCTCGAAGCGGTCCATCGAGCTGGCTTATGCCGCGAAACTGCCAAAAGCATAGGGCCAAAGTTGATCCGAATTGCATTAACTCGCGCCATTAACGGTTAACTGTGGCCTCGGGGACACAGCGGCAAACTCGCCCCGTAAGTCCCTCATCGATCTTCGCATTTCTTTTCGTATCTCCGCGCGTGACGCGCGCGCGTCTCTTCAAGTCGGAGGCGCTGGCCCGGCAATCGCTTTCCCATCCCCGCCGCGCTTAATCCGGGTTCAGTTGCCAGTAAGCTTGGATCGGCAACAGGAGGCCGACGTGTCGACGCTGATGGCGCAAATCGCTATCAGGTCGCCGAACGCTCGATCAACGAGACCCATTCCAGTCAGGGAGACTTCTGTGTCGCATCCGTTTATTGCCATCGCCTCCGTGCTTGCGGTGTCCGCCGCCGCTCCGTCCTACGCGGCGCCAACCGCGGCTCCGTTGCGCGTCGCCGCCCAGGCGCCGGCCGCCGCCAAGCCGGCATCGCCGCTGCCGACCCGCGCCAATCTCATCCGCATCGCCGACGCAAATTTCCAGAAGCTCGACACCAACAACGACCGCACCCTGTCGAAGGCCGAGCTCGACGCCGCGCAGGTCCGCGCCCAGCAGCAGTCGGCGGCCAATATTGCCCAGCGCATGACGGAGCAGTTCACCAAGCTCGACACCGACAAGAACGGCCAGCTCAGCCTCGCCGAGTTCCGCGCCGCCGCGCCGCCGGCGCGGGCCGTCGCCGCGAACGCCGGCACCACCGTGCTGCAGCGGTTCGACACCAACAAGGACGGCAAGATCAGCATCGAGGAATATCGCGTGCCGCAGATCGCCAGCTTCGACCGGCTCGACACCAACAAGGACGGCACGCTCAGTGCCGACGAGCGGGCAAAGGCAGCCGCCGCGCGGCGCACTGCCTCCAAGCAGTAAGCGTCGCCCGCCGGTGGCCGGCCGCTTGTCGCGGGTGGCCACTGGCGTGCCGCGCGCCAAGCGCCTAATGCAGCCGCTCCCCGGGGAGCTCGCAGGGGTTTCCATCGAAGCCGTACTTTGATGGGTAGCCCATGAGCTGAGAGGCAGGTCTTGCACCCTGCGACCCGTCGAACCTGATCCGGGTCACACCGGCGGAGGGAGTGGACGCACGCAGCCGGTTCGGGAAACTGGCGAGTACGGCCCACATGCCCTCCAATATGGAGGCAGTTCTATGGGCGACGCACCTGTCCTGAGCAAAGTCGAAGGGGCGGCTCGAACCGAGTTGACTGTCACTTCCGGGCCGATCCGCGGCAGCCGCAAGATTTACGTCGAGGGCCGCGTCGGCATTCGCGTCGCGATGCGCGCCGTCGACCTCGAGCCGTCGTCGGGCGAGCCCCCGGTCGTCCTCTACGACACCAGCGGCCCCTACACCGACCCTGAAGCACGCATCGATATCCTCGCCGGCCTGCCCGAGCTTCGCGCTGGCTGGATCCGCGCCCGCGGCGACGTCGAGGAAGTCTTGCAGCGCGAGGTTCGCCCCGAGGACAATGGCCAGCTCGGACCCGACCGGAGCGGCGGAGTCGCGCCCTTCCCGCGCGTGCGCAAGCGCGTGCTGCGCGCGCGTGCGGGTTCAAACGTCAGCCAGATGCACTACGCGCGACGCGGCATCGTCACGCCCGAAATGGAATATGTCGCCCTTCGCGAGAATATTGGCCGCGAGATCCTCGGCCGCGAAGCCGCGCTGACCGCCGCTCGCGACGGCGAGAGCTTCGGCGCCGCCATCCCCGATTTCGTCACGCCCGAATTCGTCCGCGATGAAGTGGCCCGCGGCCGCGCGATCATCCCCGCCAACATCAACCACCCCGAGACCGAGCCGATGGCGATCGGCCGCAACTTCCTCGTCAAGGTCAACGCCAACATCGGCAATTCGGCGGTCGCGTCCGACGTCGCCGCCGAAGTCGACAAGATGGTCTGGGCGATCCGCTGGGGCGGCGACACCGTCATGGATCTCAGTACCGGCCGCAACATTCACGACACCCGCGAATGGATCATCCGCAACGCGCCGGTGCCGATCGGCACCGTCCCCATCTACCAGGCGCTCGAAAAGGTCGGCGGCGTCGCCGAGGAGCTAAGCTGGGAGATCTACCGCGACACTTTGATCGAGCAGGCCGAGCAGGGCGTCGACTATTTCACCATCCACGCCGGCGTCCGCCTGCCCTACGTGCCGATGACCGCCAACCGGGTCACCGGCATCGTCAGCCGCGGCGGCTCGATCATGGCCAAATGGTGCCTCGCCCATCACCGCGAAAGCTTCCTCTACGAGCGCTTCGACGAAATCTGCGAAATCATGAAGGCCTATGACATCGCCTTCAGCCTCGGCGACGGCCTGCGCCCCGGCAGCATCGCCGACGCCAACGACGAAGCCCAGTTCGCCGAGCTCTACACTTTGGGCGAGCTGACCAAGACCGCCTGGGCGCACGACGTCCAGGTGATGATCGAGGGCCCCGGCCACGTGCCGATGCACAAGATCAAGGAGAATATGGACAAGCAGCTCGCCGTCTGCGGCGAGGCGCCCTTCTACACATTGGGGCCGCTGACCACCGACATCGCGCCCGGCTACGACCACATCACCAGCGGCATCGGAGCGGCGATGATCGGCTGGTTCGGCACCGCGATGCTTTGCTACGTCACCCCCAAGGAGCATCTCGGCCTCCCCGACCGCGACGACGTCAAGGTCGGCGTGATCACCTACAAGCTCGCCGCCCACGCCGCCGATCTGGCCAAGGGCCACCCCGCCGCCAAGCTGCGCGACGACGCCTTGTCCCGGGCAAGGTTCGACTTCCGCTGGCGCGACCAGTTCAACCTCAGCCTCGACCCCGACACCGCCGAGCAATTCCACGACCAGACGCTGCCCGCCGAAGGCGCCAAGACCGCCCACTTCTGCTCGATGTGCGGCCCGAAGTTCTGCTCGATGAAGATATCGGCGGAGGTCCGCGAGTTTGCGAAGCTGCACGAGCAGGGCGCTGGCGCGCCCTCAACCCTCTCCCCGCCGGGGAGAGGGCAGGGTGAGGGGGCTCAGGCGGGGGACGAAGCCGACCTGTCCGCCGATGCTACAGCGGAGGCGGAAGCCGGCATGGCCGAAATGAGCAAGCGCTTCCACGACGAAGGCGGCGAGATTTATGTGCAGCGCGACAAATAATTGTAATTAGTCATAGAAACCCGAGATTCATCAACCTGTAGGTAAATGCTGCCTGGCTTACCCCGAATTGTTTCGCGACTACTCGAATTGCGCGATCGTCGGCCAAATCCAAATCCGCGAAACTGCCCATCAAGTGTCTCGGCATAAGGAGCTCGGCAGCAAAGGCGTTTGCTTCAATTTCGCGTATCTCTACTCCCTCCGAAGAAAGCGGGTCCCTTCTAAGGACGGACTTATCAACGTGTATGTTAGCCCTCAGGTAATCACTATGCAGCGCATGGTGAGCAATTTCATGCGCAATCGTGAACCTTTGTCGATGGATGTGATGTCGTGAGTTAACTACGACGAATCGCCTGCCTTCATCGATCAACGCCATACCTGAAAGTTCGTCGTCCAACTGTCGATCGACAATTTCGATGGATTTAGTTTGGCATAAAAGGCGCAAATCAAGTGGCGCGCGACCAAATCCGCTGGGAACGAAGTCCCTGGCGGCCGATTCCGATCTCCGAACTGCACGCGCCTTATCAAACACCAGTGATTTCCTGAATTATGGTACGAACCTCACCTCGCTGATGGCGGCTCAGCGCGGCTCCAGAAATTCTTGGTGTGTTTGATGACTCGCTGCGCTGGGCGCTCTGTTGACCGTCGCTATCTAGCAGATGGTCAACCTTTCTGATCCCCAAATATGCACATATTCCGACCAATTGGTCAAAGAAAACCCGCTGCTCGCCTCGCTCAATATTCGCAAGAGCCGCACGAGATATTCCGACCGCTGCCGACACATGCAATTGAGTGAGGCCTAAAGCTTTCCGTCTATTTGCAATTTCGAGCCCAACGCGTTTGTATATTGGAGGCGTTTCCACGACTCGGTCGTATTCAGGTCTGCGCCTTATGTCAACCCCATCGACAAAAATTCACACTGCGCTCTCTGCAATCTAGCACTCTGGCCGCGCTGAATGTTAATCCGGTTGACAAATTGATGGGCCGAACGGATATCAGTTGACGATGGCCGAATCACTGACCCCTCACCAGATCAATCGAGTGAAGGAGCTGGGTGCGTGGCGTGACGAAGGTCGTCTCTTCGAAGTCGGACTCGACGGAGAAGTTTCGGAGCACCATGAAGAAAAGGAGATCGACGATGGACACGCCAGGCAAGGGGCCGCCGGACGGGAAGGGACCGCCGGACGGAAAGGGGCCGCCGCATCCGGTGCCCCCGCCGACGCCGAACCCGCCGGTGCGGACAGGCGCCAAACGCTGAGGGAAAGGTATCTCGGGTTTCGGCCCGAGATACTTCTGTACTATCCAACGGCCCACTTTCGCGAAGTAGATCATGGTCATTGGATCGTGGTGAGGATTTACCCGCTTGGCCGCGATGGCCCCTGCTATTGGGTCTGCCTGTTCTTGCCGGACGAGGCGGTATTTAGCCCGAAGGCGTTCGCCTTTGAAAGATTGTCGCCAGTGCCACGAGCCGTAGGCGTTCGGCACACAAATTTCCCGGACGCGTCGATCTGCGCGTTCACGGATGACGATGATGCTTGGCGACCGGGCGACAATCCGAAGATTCTGCTGAATCTCTATGCTGAATGGCTAATCTGCCAGCTGTTCCTAAGATTGGAGCACTATTGGCCCGGCCGACAAGTCGGTCTTGACGCAATTTATCGTTCTGTCGAGTTCACTGATCGCGACTGGTGCGATTGCGGAAGTGAGAAACGGTATGGTGATTGCCACTGCGGATTGGACCAAGCCGAAGTTGTTCGACTGAAGGCATCGGGCGAATACGTTCCGCTCCCTGATCGGGTTGTGCCTCAAACGATACTCAAATTTGCCAAGTCGAGGTGGAAAAAGCTGCCCGATCTCGCCCGCCTGCCGATGCATCAGTACTCCGGTAAACCTCCTCGCGAGTAGATCCTAGGATTTCGGGATTTCAGTGACAGTGCATTCAACACCGCCGCGGCTTGGGACTGAAGCGGACCCTTAAAATTTGCTGTCCTATTTCAATTACGCAATTACGGTGACAGTTTACTCAATTCACCAGGCTCGGCCGTACCTTTGATGGTAGCGGCATTGCGCCTCCTCGATCGCCGCCCTCCCCCTACCCGTCACCCGAAACACCAGCCCACGCTCGCGATTGATCCGCCGTGACCACCGGCCTTCCATCGCGCTCGCGAAAGCGGCGAGACGGAACCAACTTGCCTCCGACCCGCTCTTCCTTGGGACCGTCCACCAGCAACAAGGGAGACACATCGATGTCCGTCGCCAAAGTCACCGAAATCATCTCCTCCTCGTCAAAAGGGATCGAGGATGCCGTCCGCACCGGCGTCGCCCGGGCCAGCAAGACGCTCAACAATATCCAGGGCGTGTGGGTCAGCGACATCAAGTGCACGGTCGACGGTGAGAACATCGCCGAATGGCGCTGCACGCTCAAGATCACCTTCGTCCTGGACGACTAGACGGCGCGAAATTTGCGGGCGGGGCCGGTTTGGGTCAAGCAGGCCAGCCAGTTGCCCGGAGAGAAACTGTGACCGACGCGCCGTCCGACCTCATCGATGCGAAGATCGCGAGCTTGAGCGATTGGCGCGGCGAGACGCTGGCCCGAGTCCGCAAGCTGATCCGCGCGGCCGACCCCGGCGTCGTCGAGGAGGTGAAGTGGCGCAAGCCGTCCAACCCCGCCGGCGTCCCGGTGTGGTCGCACGGCGGCATCCTGTGCACCGGCGAAACCTACCGCGACAAGGTCAAGCTGACCTTCGCCCGCGGCGCCGCGCTCGACGACCCGTCGCGGCTGTTCAATGCCAGCCTCGAAGGCGGAACCCGGCGCGCGATCGACATCCGCGAGGGCGATGCGGTCGACGCGGAGGCGCTGAAAGGGCTGGTTCGCGCGGCCGTGCGGCTCAACTCGGGCGTCAGCTGAGGTTTCGGGAGGGCTCCATTCGGTGACCCGTGCCTAAAGCGCTCCGAAGCTCGCAACACCCGCTCCCGCCCTTCGTTGGTTAGATGAAGACGTGGGTTTCCCTGCGTCCTTGCGCGCTGCCGCGCTCTAATAGGCGCGATCCCGCGCATCCGATCTTCACCAACAAAAAAGGAGGCATCATACGATGACCACGATCACACCAACCCATGACAGGGTAGACCAGGGCCGCGACACGGACCTTCTCTCGAAGGACGAGACGCGCCAGCTGATCTCTTCCGACAAGGTCGAGGGCACCACCGTTTTCGATCGCACCGGCGAAAAGCTGGGCACCGTCCGCAAGCTGATGATCGGCAAGCTCGATGGCCAGATCCGCTATGTCGTGATGGGCTTCGGCGGCCTGTTTGGAATGGGCGAGGAAAGCTATCCGCTGCCCTGGGACTCACTGGAGTTTGACACCAAAATCGGCGGCTACAGGATGAAGAACCTGGTGAAGGACGATCTCGACCGCGAAAAAGCGCCGAGCTTCCCGCAGGGGAAGGATCCGGACTGGTCGGAAGATTATGACCGCACCATCCGGCTCTATTATTTCCGCACCGCCTAACGACCGGCGATCCGTCCGGCCTTGCGCCGGCTAAAGGAAGGGCGGCCCTCGCGGCCGCCCTTTCCTTGTTCGGGCGCGCCGGCCCAAGCCGACAACCATTTCTTCATCCTCGTTCACCACAACCGCAGGATGGGCAATTCCCCGACAGGCGACGGCCGCCCCGAGCGCAGGCGCGCGCAGCGGTCGGCGCTCCGCCTCGCCGCGACCATGCGCGACGACAGCGGCTCCGAAATCCCCGCCCAGCTGATCGACGTCTCGACCCACGGCTGCCGGATCGAATGCCCGTCCGCGGTGGCTGCCGACAGCTGGCTATGGCTCGACATCGCCGGGCTCGAGGCGCTCCATTGCCGGATCGTCTGGCGCTGCGAGGAATTTGCCGGCCTCGAGTTCGAAACGCCGATGACCGACGCGATGCTCGAGAAGCTGCGGACCGGCCAGGCGCAGCTGCCCGAGACGGCGATCCAGGAATTGCGCGACATCGCCGCCCGGACGCATGGCCTGGCGAGGAAAGCGGACGATACAGTCATTGCCGATCTCGCCGAGCTTTCGCGGACCTGTGCCCTCGATGCACTGGTCGAAGGCCTCCGCCGGAGCGAAACGGGCGGCGGGAATTCGAGCGAAGCGCCCCCGGCACCACCCGCCGCCGCCTGACCGTAGAAACGACCGTTACGCGGGCGAGCCCTCGCCGCCGAGGATCCGCGCGATTCCGCCTTCGGCTTCGATCCGCGCCGCCAGCTCGCCGCGCGGCAATTCCTGCTCGAGGGCCCAGGCGAGCACCGTTTCGAGCCGGGCGATGGTCGCATCGTCGCACATGCCGGCAAAAGCGAGCTTCATGACCGGCAGCATCGGCGCGCGCAGCTGAATCTTCAGGCCGTTCGCCTCGACGAGCTTGAGATATTCCTCGGCGCTTTGCTCGGCGTCGAGCGCGAAGTCATAGGCGGCGCTCAACCCTTCGTAGAGCGCGGCGTTGCTCCGCAATTTGGCCATCCGCGCTTCGTCGGCCTTGGCGCGGACCGCTTCGAGCCTGGCCTGCAATGGTCCATCCGGCGCGCACGCCGGTTCCTGCGCAACTTCAGCGGGCGCGGGAGCCGGCGCCCGCACCGGCGCGGGCTTGACCTGTGGCGCTCCATAGAAGCCGTCCGCGGTCGCGGGCTTATGGAACATCTCCGAGAAACCAGGCTGGACCTCCGCCGCGGCGGCCGTGCCGGCCTCGGGCGGCGCCTGTTCGTCCGCATCGACCGCAGCCGGTTCGGCTTCCGGCGCGGAGTCCTCGGCCTCCGGACCCTCGACGGGAGGAATGTCGTCGACGGCGGCCACATCGGGCTCCGGCGGGGATTCCGCCGCCTCGTCAACACTGTCCCCGGCCTCTGCGCCGGCCGGCACCGTCTCAAAGGTGGCGAATGCGTAGACATAATCCACCCACGGCCCGACGGAGCTCAGCGGCAGCAGGGTCACCCAGCAGCGCGTCGTCGAGTCGCCTGAACTGAACTCGTCTTCGAAGGCGAGGAAATTGCGGCTGATCGCGACGAGCGAGAGTTTGCTCGCGATGCTGGCCATGATCGACGGCCGCGGGGCGTCGATGATCCGCTCGACCGCGACATCGATCTTCAGTGTTTCTCCGAGGTGGCGGACTTCGGCGTCTTCGCCGCCGCCGATCAGCTCGAGCAGGAGGCTGCACGGGCCGGCGTCGGAAATGGCAAGCGCATCGAAGTCGTGCAGCGGCGGGTACTCGCGGTCGCCGCGAGTCGACAGCCAGTAATCCAGTACCTTTGCGTGCCGGTCCCGTCCGACTTCGTCGATCGTCTTGAATGCGCCGAGCAGGCTTTCCGCCGCCGGCTGCTCGGCCCCCTGCATGTCCGAACCAGCTACCCCCATCATCTCTCTCCGCTCGAATCCCCGCGTAGAGGTTCTGCGCCGGGGGAACTTAGAAAGTGTTAATTGGGCGGCCGTGCCGGTGGCGGCTGGTGTGTCGCGCGCAGCAACCGCACCAGCGCCTCGTCCAGCGCCTGCAAAAACCGCGAGCGGTCCGCTTTCGCGAACGGCGCCGGGCCGCCGACCACGTCACCGCCGGCGCGCAGGTCGGCCATGATCGCGCGCGTCGCGACGGCGGCGCCGATGCCTGCGCTCGTGAACGGCTTGCCGTTGGGACCGATCACCGTCGCTCCGGCCTTGAGGCAGCGGTCGGCGAGCAGGATGTCGCCGGTGATCACCACCGTCCCCGCGCCTGCCTCGCCCGCGATCCAGTCATCGGCGGCGTCGAACGCTTGCGTCACCAGCACCCGCTCGACCAGCGGATGATCGGGCATCCGCATGCGGCTGTTGCTGACCACCCGCACCGGCACCGCGCGGCGGAAGGCGACTCGATAGACCTCGTCCTTGACCGGGCAGGCGTCGGCGTCGACGAGGATGCGAATGGTGCTCAACCGAAGCGCGCTCGCGCCGTCAGTTCTTGAAGTTCTCGAGGCCGCGGACGACGCCTTCCTTGGTCGACGGGTTGGACGCGTTTTGCTTCTTGCCCTTGTCGGCCTTCGGCTTGCGGATTTCCTTGTTCGACTTTCTCTGGCCCTTGGCCATTGTCATTCTCCCGGGATCGAGTGCGCGGCGGCGCTCCCAACCAGCCGGCTATAGACCAGCGCCCGGCGCTTTCCCAAGAGGGCTGAATGAAAAAGCGGGCGCCTGTCGCCAGACGCCCGCAGTCAACGCGTGCTCGCGCCGATTAGTAAGCGGTGTTGCCGTCCGCGTCGGCCGCATCGCGCGTGGCGTCAGCGTTCGCTTCGCCCGCTTCGCGGGTGGCGTCGGCCTGGTTCTCGAGGGCGTCCTCGCCCATTTCGGTGGACGCGTTGTCGGCGGCATCCTCGAGATTGTCGGCCGTCATCTCGGCGTTCGCTTCAATATTGTCAGCTTGTTGCTCGGTCGCACTCTGGTTGCAGGCGGCGAGTGCCGCGAGTCCAACGGCTACTGCGAGCGTGGTGGTGATCTTCATGGAATTTCCCTTAGATTGCAAAAAAAGCATCCGTCCCACAGCGCATGGCGCGGCCGGTTGGTTCCGATTGCGTAACAGGAATCGCCGAGTTGGAAAGGGTCCTGGCTTACCTCGGAGCACCTGTCGCGACGCCGGTGCGATTGGCCTGGGCGACGCGCCGGCCATGAATCCAGGATACATTGTGGCCAAGCGTCAGCATCGGCTCGAACCCTTGCCGGCGGTCCGCGAGGATCGGGCTCCCGCCGAGGTCGTCGAGCACATAGACTTTGCGCCCGACGCGGGCGAGGAGGACGGTGATCTGCCCGCCGACCTTGTCCCGGCCGATTGTCAGATAGAGATCGCGGGGCGCAAAGCCCAACGTCCGCAGCGCCTGCATCTTGACGATCGCCCGGTCCTCCATGTCGCCGGCGCCGTGCTGTAGGGTTTCCGCGGCGCTCGCCCAATAGTCATGCTGGCCCCATTCGGTGGCGTCGGAGATCCAGCGGATCCTGCGGGTCACCGCCGCCTGGATATAGGCGACCTGCTGGTCACGGCCGAGCGTCCGGGCGGGGGCCACCAGCCGCAACATCGACGGTAGCCGCGAAGCGTCGAGCGCGGCTCGGCGCCAGCCGGCGGCATAGCGCTCGATCCGGACCGGCACCGCGACCGTTCCGAACAGGTCGGGCGATAGCGGCGGGCCGTTGGCGGTGACGATGATCGGCGCGGCCTGGGGCACAAAATTGCTGGCCTGGGCGCGCGCCTGGCCGGCGAGGAGGGCAATGCATCCGGCCAGCCCGGCGCTTCCGAGCAACGCTCGAAACAGTCGCAGATGTTGCATTGTCCCCCCAAATTCGGCCCCGAGCCGACTTTTGCGGGAGGGGAACATTCGTTCAGGGGCTGCGGAAGCTCCCGGTCAACACGATTTTAACCGTCAACGGTGAACCGTTACGCCTCCGGGACAAGCCGAGCGCAAATCGATCATCGGTTAAGCGCGCGCACTGCCGCGAGCGTCTTGGCGACATGTCCGCTCCAGTCGAGATCGGAGTGGACGAAGGCAATGCGGCCATCGCGCCGGATGACATAGCTGGTGCGGTTGGACATCGTCGTCACTCGGCCGACGACCGGCATCGCCACATCGTACGACTTGATCGTCGCAGCCGTCGCAGTCGCGACGGGGAAGGCGTTGCGGCACTCTTCGACCGAAAAGCGCTTGAGGGTCGGCAAGTCGTCCGCGGACATGCCGATCACCCGCGCGCCGGCCTTGCGGAACTCGGCATTGGCTTCGCTGAACGCGCGGGCTTCGAACGTGCAGCCCTTGGTGAACGCCTTGGGGAAGAAATACAGCACCACGGGTCCTTTGCGCAGCTCGCGCTTCAGGTGCAGCTGGAACGGCTTGCCGGCGATCGCGCCGGTGGTGACGAAGTCGGGCGCCTTCGCGCCGGCCGGAAGCGCCGCCGCCGCGGGCGCTGCAGCGGTCAATGCCAGGACCACACCCACCAGTTTCTTGTTCAT
The DNA here is from genome assembly GCA_035512655.1 of Sphingomicrobium sp. Lineage (GTDB taxonomy): Bacteria > Pseudomonadota > Alphaproteobacteria > Sphingomonadales > Sphingomonadaceae > Sphingomicrobium. The sequence goes on from DATKDM010000003.1 coordinate 11,559, forward strand.
CGCGCCTGCTCCTTCTTGGGCGGCAGGATAGCGGCCCAGGGCGACGGGCGCCATGCGCCTTGCCGCGCAACCGCCGAGGCCGCCACGGGTTGTTCGCCAAACGCCGAATGAAGGAGCCTCGATGCGCATCGTCACACTTTTGGCAATTGCCGCCTGGATGCCTGGCGGCTGCTCCCCGCAAGATACGGCCCAGGGGAACCGCGGCGCGGGCGATAATGCCGCCGCTCCCGCAGACGCTCCCGCATCTGCGCGCGGCCTGGCGTGGGACCTGCAATCGAGCGGCGAAGGCGTGGCGCTGGCCTTGCTGTCCGCCGACCGAGCCGCAGCGATCCGGCTGTTCTGTCCCGCCGGCCAGAGCCAGTTGCTGGTCAACGTTCCGACGTTCCGGCCGATCGGCAGCGAGGAACGGCTTTCGTTCGGAAGCGGTAGCGAGGCAATTGCCTTGGTCGCCGATACTCGCGGGGATGCTCAGCGCGGCGGCGTCAGCGGTACCGGGCAAGTCCCGGACAACCTCGCCGCTATTGTCTCGGGCCCGATCTCGGCAAGCTATGGCGCGCAATCCAGCGGCCCACACGCCGCACCCCCCGCCAACCTCGCTCGCGCGTTCGCCGCTGCTTGCTCCGACGATGCGCCTGGGACGGACCCTGGGCAGCCGGGCCAGCCGGAGCCGGGGCAGCCGACGCCGCAGCCGGCGAGCGCCTGCCGGACGCAGGAGGGCAAGCCGGTGCCGCCTAACCGCATCCGAGCGGTCGGCACCGAGCCCTTCTGGGGTGCGCGCATCGACGGGCGCTGCGTGACTTACTCGCATCCCGATGATCAGGACGGCACGCGGGTGTGGACGCAGTTCGCTGGGACCGCTTCGAGCGGCACGTGGCGCGGAGCATTGGGCGGCGCGCCGTTCGTCTTGCGAACCCGGCCGCAGCCCGGTTGCTCGGACGGGATGTCCGACAACCGCTACCCGATCGCGGTGACGCTGACGGTAGGCGGCGAGCAGCGTACCGGCTGCGCACTCCCGCTCTAGACGTGCCGGCGGGCTGAACGCTCGTTCCTGGAGGAACGGTTCGATTGATTTGGGGGAAAGAGAGAAGAGGCGGACTGGCCGCCGTCCGACTCTAGCGGTCGGAGGCGAGCCAGCCGGTCAGGATGTAGAGCAGGATCATCACCGGGCCGGTGATCAGGGTCGCAACGACCAGGCCGAGGCGGATGACGAGGGCGTCGACGCCGGTCCAGTCGGCGAGGCCGGCGGCGACTCCCATGACTTTGCCCTGCTCGCGGTTAAGTAGGAAACGCTGGTTCATTTTTACTACCTTTGAAGAATTTCGAATTCAGGCGATCGCGGTTCAGGCGATCGGAAGGGCGCTGGTCGCCGAGCTGACGAACAGCAGCGAAGTGATGAAGGCGGCTGCGAAAGCAGTGGCGGTCTGGCGGATCGAATTGGTCATCTGGAAAACTCCCTTTTTCGTCGTGCGGGCCCGAAATTGGGTCCACGCCATCAACATTGCAGGAAGCGTGCCAAACGCAAAAAGTTGTGTGATTTCAGTCAGCCGGCTCGCTCATAGGCGATTATTGCTGGTCTATCGCGCCATAGCTTGGTGGATTTTCCCAATCAACCGTTGACGATGATTCCGCCGTTGGGATGCAGCGTCTGTCCGGTCACGTAACTGGAGTCCTCGCAAGCGAGGAACAGGAATGACGGTGCGACCTCGTTGGGCTGGCCGGCGCGGCCCATCGGCGTGTCCTCGCCGAACTTCGGGATCTTCTCGGCCGGCTGGCCGCCGAACGGGTTCAGGGGGGTCCAGATCGGCCCCGGCGCGACCGCGTTGACCCGGATGCCATCCTTGACCAGCGCCTGCGACAGCGAGCGGGTAAAGGCGGTGATCGCGCCCTTGGTCGCGGAATAGTCGAGCAGCAGCTCGGAACCCTTGTACATCGTTACCGAAGTGCAGTTGACGATCGCCGAGCCCGTCTTGAGGTGCGGCCGCGCGGCTTGGGTCAGGTAGAACATCGAGAAGATGTTGGTCTGGAAGGTGCGCTTGAGCTGCTCCTCGCTGATATCGCGGATGTCCTTTTCCCAATGCTGCTCGCCGGCATTGTTGACGAGGATGTCGAGGCGGCCGAGCTGCTGGACGGTCTGGGCGACGGCGCGTTCGCAAAAGCTCTTGTCGCCGAGGTCGCCGGCAATGGCGAGCGCGCGTTGGCCCTCTTTCTCGACGATCTCCTTGGTCTTTTTCGCATCGTCGTGCTCGCACAAATAAACGATCGCGACGTCCGCGCCCTCGCGCGCGAACAAGGCGGCGACGGCGCGGCCGATGCCGCTGTCGGCGCCGGTGATCAGTGCGACCTTACCCTCCAGGCGGTCCGAGCCCTTGAAGCGTGGTTCCCAATCCGGCTTGGGCTCGAGCTCGCTCTCGTGCCCGGGCAAATCGTCTTCATGGATCATCGGTTCGATGAGGTCGGACATCGTGTGTCTCCTAGTCCTTGAAAAACCGCCGTCGGCTCGGCGCGGTTCCACTGCATGCGCTGATTGCCGCACGGGCAGCCGCTCCCTACTTAGGGGCGGATGCGGGACGCGGCGGCACTCACGGAGCAGGGAGGCGGCGGCTTCCGCGTTCTCCTGCGGTTCCTGCCGATGCTGTGGCCGAAGGGTGAGGCGGAGCTAAAAGCGCGCGTCATCGCCGCGGTCGTGCTGGTGCTTGCCGGCAAGGCGACGGTGTTGATAATGCCGTTCGCCTACAAGGCGGTGATCGACCGGATGTCGGCCGGGACCGCGGCGTTGGGCGTCGTCGCCGGGCTGGTCGTCGCCCACAGCGCCGCGCGCTTCGCCGGGGTGCTCGCCGACAACCTTCGCAATGCTTTGTTCGAAAAAGTCGGCCAACGCGCCGCGCGCAAGCTCGCCGGCAAGGTGTTCCGCCACGTCCACGATCTGTCGCTGCGCTTCCACCTCGAGCGGCGGACCGGGAGCCTCACCAAGATCGTCGAGCGCGGCACCAAGAGCATCGACATGATGCTCTATTTCCTGCTGTTCAACATCGCCCCGACGGCCATCGAGCTGATTGCGATCTGCGTCATCTTTTATGTCAAGTTCGGCGCCGGCCTGGTCGCCGCGACGCTGGCGATGGTCGCGGTCTATATCGTTTTCACGCGGCTGGTCACCGACTGGCGGGCGCGGGTGCAGCGCGAGATGAACGAGGTCGACAACCGGGCCATCGGCCGGGCGGTCGATTCGCTGCTCAACTACGAAACGGTCAAATATTTCGGCGCCGAGGAGCGCGAGGCAAGGCGCTACGACGAGGCGATCGGGGCGTTCACCGAGGCCGCGGTCAAGAACGAGACGTCGCTCGCCTGGCTCAATGTCGGCCAGTCGCTGATCACCAATTCGATGATGGCCGGGGCGATGATCTTCACCGTCTGGGGCTGGAGCGTCGGCCGCTTCACGCCCGGCGACGTGGTGCTCGTCAATGCGCTCCTGATGCAGCTGTTCCGGCCGCTCGACATGCTCGGCTGGGTCTATCGCTCGATCCGCCAGGGCCTGATCGACATGGAAGCGATGTTCGCCCTGATGGACACGCCCGCCGAGGTCACGGACCGGCCGGGCGCGCCGCCCCTGGCCGTCACCCGCGGCCACGTTCGATTTGACAACGTACATTTCGGCTATGAGCCGGGGCGCGAGATTCTGCAGGGCCTCGACCTCGACGTCCCGCCGGGCAAGACAATCGCGGTGGTCGGCCCGTCGGGTGCCGGCAAGTCGACACTCGCCCGGCTGCTCTACCGCTTCTACGACCCGACCGCGGGGCGCATCGACATCGACGGCCAGGACATCGCCACGGTGCAGCAATCGAGCCTTCGCGCCGCGATCGGCATCGTCCCGCAGGACACGGTGCTGTTCAACGACACGCTAGAGTACAACATCGCCTACGGCCGCGATGGCGCCACCCGGCAGGATATCGATGACGCGGCGCAGGGAGCGTCGATCGACGGCTTCATCGCCGCGCTTCCTGACGGCTATGAGTCGATGGTCGGCGAGCGCGGCCTCAAGCTGTCGGGCGGCGAGAAGCAGCGGGTCGCGATCGCCCGAACCCTGGTCAAGGACCCGCCCATCCTGGTGCTCGACGAGGCGACCAGCGCGCTCGACAGCCGCACCGAGCAGGCGATCCAGGACACGCTCGACCGGGTCGCCCGCGACCGCACGACGATCGTCATCGCCCACCGGCTATCGACGGTTGTCGGCGCCGACCAGATTGTCGTGCTCGACAACGGCCGGGTCGCCGAGCGCGGCACCCACGAGGAATTGCTCGAAGCGAACGGGCTTTACGCCGACCTGTGGGTCCGGCAGGCTGCCGAGCGCTCGGTCGAGGAAACAGCGGAAGCGGCGGAATGACCGAGAGCCCCAAGGCAATCCTCAAGCGCGTGTTCGGATTCGGCGAATTCCGCGGCGTCCAGGAGCAGGTCGTCGACCGCGTCATGCGCGGCCTGCCGACGCTTGCGGTGATGCCGACCGGCGCCGGCAAGTCGCTGTGCTACCAGTTGCCGGCGCTCGCCCGCGACGGCACCGCGCTGGTCATCTCGCCGCTGATCGCCTTGATGCACGACCAGATCCGCTCGGCCGAGACGCTCGGCATCCGGGCCGCGTCGCTGACCTCGGCCGACTCCAACCGCGGCGAGACCATCGACCGGTTTCGCGCCGGCGAGCTCGACTTGCTCTATGTCGCTCCCGAGCGGGCGACCACCGACGGCTTCCGCCAGCTGCTCGACGAGATGCCGCTGGCGCTGATCGCGATCGACGAGGCGCATTGCGTCAGCGAATGGGGCCACGACTTTCGGCCCGACTACCGGCTGCTGCAGCCGCTGCTCGACGCGCATCGGGACGTGGGCCGGCTGGCGCTGACCGCGACCGCCGACGCGCGGACCCGCGCCGACATCCTCGCGCAGCTCGGAATCCCCGAAGACGGGTTGATCCTCGCCGGATTCGACCGGCCCAACATCCGCTATCATGTCCGCCCCCGCGACGGCATCGGCCAGCAGTTGAAGCAGCTGCTCGCCGACCAGCCGGGTCCCGGCATCGTCTATGCGCCGAGCCGCGACAAGGCGGAGAAACACGCCGAGCAGCTCGCCGCGACCGGTCGGCCGGCGCTGCCCTATCACGCGGGGCTCGAGGCGCCGGTCCGGGCGCGCAACCAGGCAGCGTTCGTGCGCTCGGAAGAGATGGTGATGGTGGCGACCATCGCGTTCGGCATGGGCATCGACAAGCCCGACGTGCGGTTCGTCGCCCACGCCGGCATCCCCAAGTCGATCGAGGCCTTTTACCAGGAGACCGGCCGCGCCGGACGCGACGGCGAGCCGGCCGAGGCGTGGCTGTTCTGGGGGCAGGAAGATTTCGCGCTGACCCGGCGGCGCATCGAGCAGGAGGTCGAGCCGGCCCGACGCCCGGCCGAGCGCGAGCGCCTCAACGCGCTCGCCGCGTTCGTTGAAGCGTCGGGTTGCCGGCGCGCGATCCTGCTGCGGCACTTCGGGGAGCAGCCGCCCGAAGCCTGCGGCAATTGCGACAATTGCCTCGACCCGCCGGCGACCATCGACGCGACCGAAGTCGCGCGCAAATTGCTATCGGCGGCGTTCCGGACCGAGATGCGCTTCGGGGTCGCCCATCTCGCCGAGGTGCTGGCCGGCAACGATAGCGAGAGAGTGCGCGGCCTGGGCCACCACCGACTATCGGTATTCGGGATCGCCTCGGCCGACGAAATCGCATTGATGCGGCCGGTCGCGCGGGCATTGATCGCGCGCGACGCGCTGCGCGCCGACGCATATGGCGGCTTGTCGTTCGGCCCGGCCGCCAAGCCGATCCTGAAGGGCGAGGAGCAGGTGACGATCGCCGTTCCGTCGCCGCGGCGAAAGTCCAGGCGCAGCCGCAGCGAAGGCCCCGCCGACCCGATGTTCGAGGCATTGCGCGCGGCCCGCCGCGAGCTCGCCGCCGCCGCGAGCGTGCCGCCCTATGTGGTGTTCCACGATTCGACGCTGCGCGGCATCGCCGAGGCGCGGCCGCGCACCCTTCACGAATTGTCGCGCATCCAGGGCGTGGGCGAAGCGAAGCTGCTGCGCTATGGAGAGGCGATGCTCGCCGCCGTCGCGGCGCAAATGGAGGCCGCCGATGCTTCGCCCGCTTGACGACAGGACGCTGGTCAGCGGGCAGATCTCGCCCGAGCAGGTGCCGGAGCTGCGGGACCATGGCGTCACTTTGATCATCAACAACCGCCCCGACGGCGAGGACCCGGGCCAGCCGCTCGGCGCCGAAATCGAAGCGGCGGCGCGCCAAGCCGGCATCGCCTACCGCCACGTCCCGATCGCGCGCGGACTCGGGCCCTCGGCGGTTGACGATTTGCAAGAAGCGATGCGCGCCTGCGGCGATGGCAAGATGCTGCTCTTCTGCCGCTCCGGGAACCGCTCGGCTCTTGCCTGGGCGGTTGCCCGCGCCGAGGAGGGCGTTCCCCGCGAAGAGCTCGAGCGCGGCGCCGCCCAGGCGGGCATCGACATCGGCCCGGTGGCGCACCTGCTCTAGGCGCTGCCTTCCGCCAGCAACCGCTCGCCAAGCTCGCGATCCTCGTCGAGCACCATCAGCCGCACCGGCATCATCGGCCCCCAGCCGAAGCTGTTCATCTCCGCGTCGAACAGGATCGCCTCGAGCCCGTCGGCCTGAAGCCGCAAGCGCACGAGCTCGGCTTCGATCCGGTTGTCGAACCGGGCCAGTTCGACCAGCGCCATTACCAGGGGACGACCTTGCCGGCGGCGGCTTCTTCAGGGCGCGGGGCACGGCCGAGAATCGCGTTGCGATGGGGAAAGCGCCCGAAGCGCTCGATCACGTCATGATGCTTTTTGGCAAAGCCGAGCAGGTAATCGTCGCCGAGCGCGGTAAACAGAGCGAGCGAGCGGCGCTGATCGCCGAGGTCCTCGCTGTGCTGGAACGGCATGTAGAGAAATGCGCGTTCCTGCGGCTCGAGCTGATCGTCGAAACCACGCTCGATGGCTTCCTTGGCGATTGCCAGCGCGAGGTGGTCGGTCGCGAACTGCTCGGCATGGCCGCGGAACATGTTGCGCGGGAACTGGTCGAACAGGATCACTCCGGCAAGCGCGGTAAGCGAATCATCGAGGAAGCGCGCGGCCGGCAGCTCGCGCTGCTTTTTCCACAGCTTCACAAAGCGGCGGCGGATCTCGTCATCGAGGTCGGGGTCCGCCTTCCACCAGCGGTCGGGCTCGAGCGCGAACCAATATTTGAAGACGTCGCTGCGCCAGTCGCTTGCGCCGTTCTCTGTCAAGCAGCCGTGCCTCCCACGGTCAGCCCGTCGATCAGCAGCGTTGGCTGGCCGACGCCGGCCGGGACCGTCTGCCCGCCCTTGCCGCAAATGCCGACGCCCTCGTCGAGCGCGAAGTCGTTGCCGATGCCCTTGACTCGGGTCAGCACGGTCGGACCGTCGCCGATCAGCGTCGCGCCCTTGATCGGCGCGCCGATCCGACCGTTCTCGATTTTGTAGGCCTCGGTGCACGAGAAAACGAACTTGCCGCTGGTGATGTCGACCTGGCCGCCGCCGAAGCTCTTGGCGTAGATGCCGTTCGGCACCCGCTCGATCAGTTCGGCGGGGTCGTCGCTGCCGCCGAGCATGAAGGTATTGGTCATCCGCGGCATCGGCGCATGGGCGAAGCTTTCGCGGCGCCCGTTCCCGGTTGGCTCGACGCCCATCAGCCGGGCGTTCAGCCGGTCTTGCAAATAGCCTTTCAGTATGCCGTCCTCGATCAGCACGTTGCGCTGCGTCGGAGTGCCTTCGTCGTCGATGGTCAGCGAGCCGCGGCGGTCGGCCATCGCGCCTTCGTCGATGACCGTCACTCCGGGCGCCGCGACGCGCTCGCCAATGCGGCCAGAGAAAGCCGACGTGCCCTTGCGGTTGAAATCGCCTTCGAGGCCGTGGCCGACCGCCTCGTGGAGCAGGACTCCGGGCCAGCCCGGCCCGAGCACCACCGGCATTTCGCCCGCCGGGGCGGCGACCGATTCGAGGTTCACCAGCGCCTGCGCCAAAGCGATGTCGATCGCCCGGTTCCACTGCGCCGGCTCGAACAGACGGCCGTAGAGATAGCGCCCGCCGAGCCCGTGGTAGCCGGTCTCGCGCCGGTCGCCGTCCTGGGCGACGATCTGGACATTGAGGCGCACCAGCGGCCGCACATCGGATGCGACAAAGCCGTCGGCGCGAACGATCTCGATGACGCTCCAGCTGCCGGCGATCGATACGCTGACCTGCGAAACCCTCGGATCACGCGCGCGTGCCGCGGCGTCGATCGCCTGGCACAAAGCGACCTTCTTCGCGAACGGGATCGCGGACAGCGGATCGTCCGAGCCGTACATCGACTGGTTGGTCCGGCGCGGCGGCGAGGCCGGAGCGACGGTCGCGGGATCGAGCAGCTGCAAGGTCGCCGCCGCCCGGTCGATGGCCGCGGCGCTGATTTCATTGGCATGGGCGAAGGCGGTGGTTTCACCGGCCACCCCGCGCAAGCCGAAGCCCGAGGAGGTGTGATAGTCGGCGGTCTTGAGGCGGCCGTCGTCGAAGCCAAACGCCTCGCTGGCACTATATTGGAGGTATAGCTCGCCGTCGTCGGAGCGGGCCAGGTGCCGCGCCGCCAGCCGCTTCGCCTCGTCCGGGTCGAGCATTCCGTCGTGGTACAGAAAGCGCCGGGGATCGCCGCTCGTCATGGCTGCTGCCCAGTGTCGGCCGGCCCTCCCTCGAGGATGAAGCGGCGGTCGCAATAGCCGCATTCGACAAAGCCCGTCTCGGGCTCGATGCGCAGGAACACGCGCGGGTGGCCGAGCTCGGCGGGAATGTCGCCGGAGCCGTCGCAGGCGACCTGGACGGTCTTCACTCGGATAATCTCGGGTGGGGGGATCGGCATCGGCCCGCCCTAGCAACGGCTTCCTTGCCCTTCAATGAGCGGCGCGCGGTTCAGGGATATTGCACCTCGACGGTGAAAGTGCCGAGGTAGAGCCCCTCGGCCTGGTTGGCGTTGACGGTCAACGTGCCGCCGACCTTGAACAAAAACGCTTCCTGCGCAGCCACCGTGCGCCGCGCATTGCCGGACATCGTCCAGTTGGAAACTGTCATGGTCTCGGTGCCGCCGACCCGGGTGACCGTGATCGGGTCGCGCGGGATCCGGATGATGACCACCGACTTGACCGGCGCGACTGCTTCGAACAGCGCCGCATAGGGTGTCCCGCCCGCGTGCAGCACGCCGCCGGTGGTCGTCATCGCGTCGGTATTCGGGTCGATCACCGCAGTGCCGGCGGCGCTCACCGACAAATTTGCGAAGTTGAGATCCTCGAGCTTGCGGACGGTTGCCGGCGGCGCGATCCGCACGGTCGCGGTCGCGTTTCTCGCCGGCGCCACCGGCGCAGCATTCGACAGCGCGGGCGTCAACAGCGCCAGCGCCGCGGCGAGGCAGCGTAAGTGGGGTAAACCAATCATTTGGAATGTTCGGTACAGTTCGAACATCAAGACGAATGTAGTGATCAGGGTTAACGGCGCGTTTACTTGTAGCCGCCGACGGCGGTGCCTATGCGGGCGCGATGACCGCAGCCGATGCCGCAATCCGCATTGACAGCCTGTCGAAGACCTATGCCGTCAGAGGCCAGCCACCCAAGCTCGCGCTCGACGACGTCAGTTTCGACGTGCCGCGCGGACAGATCTTCGGGCTGCTGGGACCGAGCGGCGCCGGCAAGTCAACGCTAATCAATATCCTTGCCGGTCTGGTAACGAAGAGCGTTGGCAAGGTGACGATCTGGGGCTTCGATCTTGACCAGCACCCGCGCAACGCCAAGCGCTCGATCGGCATCGTCCCCCAGGAGATCCTGTTCGACCCGTTCTTCTCGCCGCGCGAGGCGCTCGAAATCCAGGCGGGCCTGTACGGAATTGCGCCGCCGCAGAGGCAGAGCGACGCGCTGCTCGCCGCGATGCACCTGACCGACAAGGCGGACGCTTATGCGCGCACATTGTCGGGCGGCATGAAGCGCCGGCTGCTGGTTGCGAAAGCGATGGTCCACTCGCCGCCAATCCTGGTGCTCGACGAGCCGACCGCCGGGGTCGACGTCGAGCTTCGCAAGGAGCTGTGGAATTATGTCCGCGAGCTCAACCGCAAAGGTGTGACGGTGGTTCTCACCACCCATTACCTCGAGGAAGCCGAGCAGCTTTGCGACCGCATCGCCATCATCCATCGCGGCAAGGTGGTGGCCAACGAGCCGACCCGCGACTTGATCGCCAAGGCGCAGGAGAAAGCGGTGGTGGTGACGTTCGACCACGACATCGCCGCCGTCCCCAACGCTCCATGCTTCGAAGATATTGCGCTGGTCGATGAGCGGACCCTCGAGATCACCTATCGCAAGGACCGGGTGAATGCCGGCCAGGTGCTCGCCGCGCTCGCCGCCGACGGGCTGGCGATCGTCGATGTCTCGACCCGCGACCCGGACCTCGAGGATGTGTTCCTGAGCCTGGTTGGCGGCGACCAGGACGCATGAGCAAGAAACAGGATGTGCTGATCGTCGGCTCGGGCGCGGCCGGGCTGACCGCCGCGCTGAACCTTGCCGAAACGCACACGGTCGCGGTGGTCGCCAAGGGGGCATTGGGCGAAGGCGCGACCGGCTGGGCGCAGGGCGGCATCGCCGCGGTGTTCGAGGAGGGCGACAGCTTCGATGCGCATGTCCGCGACACGATGACCGCCGGCGCCGGCTTGAACGACCCGCACGTCGTCGAGCACGTGGTCGGCGCCGCTCCGCGAGCGATCGAGCGATTGGCGCAACTGGGCGTGCCGTTCGCGGCCGGTTCGGGCGGGGAGCGCTGGCATTTGACCCGCGAAGGCGGTCACAGCCATCGCCGCATCGTCCACGTCGCCGACGCGACCGGTTGGGCGGTGCAAAATGCGCTGGAAAGCGCGGCCGCAAAGCATCCGAACATCCGGCTGGTCCCGGACATGGTCGCGATCGACCTCGTCACCGGGCGGAATGCGAAGACCTTTTCGACCAGCGGCGCGATCCACGGGCTCTATGCGTACAACCGCAAGTCGAAGCGGGTCGAGACGCTGACCGCCCGGGCGACCATCCTCGCCAGCGGCGGCGCCGGGCGCGCCTACCTCTATTCGACCGCCCCGCGCGGCGCGACCGGCGACGGCATCGCGATGGCGTGGCGGGCCGGCTGCAGGGTCTCCAACATGGAGTTCATGCAGTTCCACCCGACCTGCCTGTACAATCTTGCCGTCAAGAACTTCCTGATCACCGAGGCGGTGCGTGGCGAGGGCGGGCACCTGAAGCTCCCGCCCGGAGTGAAAGGCGGCGGCGAGCGCTTCATGCCGCGGTTCGACGAGCGCGCCGAGCTCGCGCCAAGAGACATCGTCGCCCGCGCCATCGACCACGAGATCAAGCGTCTCGGGCTCGACTTCGTCCACCTCGACATCTCACACCGCGACGCCGATTTCGTCAAAGCCCATTTCCCCAATATCTACGAGCGGCTGCTCGGCCTCGGCATCGACATCACGACCGACCCGATTCCGGTGGTTCCGGCGCAGCACTACACCTGCGGCGGGGTCGTCGTGGACCTCGATGGACGCACCGACGCTCCGGGGCTCTACGCGGCCGGCGAGGTCACCCAGTCGGGACTTCACGGCGCCAATCGCCTCGCTTCCAACAGCCTTTTGGAATGCCTCGTATTCGGCGAGGCCGCGGCGCGGCACATCGCCGCGTGCTGGGACGAGTTTCCAGTGCCGCCACCGATCCGCGCGTGGGACGAAAGCCGGGTCTCCGACAGCGACGAGGAGGTCGTGATCCAGCAGATCTGGGGCGAGATTCGCCGCTTCATGTGGAACTTCGTCGGCATCGTGCGGACCACCAAGCGACTCGAGCGCGCCAAGCGCCGGATCGACATGCTGCGGCAGGAAGTCAGCGACTATTACCGCAACTTTCGCGTCACCCCCGACCTTATCGAGTTGCGCAACCTGCTCGAGGTCGCCGACCTGATCGTGCGCTCGGCGCTGTCGAGACGGGAAAGCCGCGGCTTGCACTATACGCTCGACTATCCGGAGACGGCGGCGGAGGCGAAGGACACGGTGCTAGTGCCCTAAGTGCGCCGCGGCCTTGGAGAACCCAACCAGTTGGGATACCGGGCGTACCTGACCGGCTGCCGAATGGGCACCAACGCTACTTATGACCTACATTGTGCACGACATCTTCCACACCATTCAGGGAGAAGGTGCGAACCTGGGTCGCGCGGCCGTGTTCGTCCGCTTCGCCGGGTGTAACCTGTGGAGCGGGCGCGAGAAAGACCGCGGCACGGCGGTCTGTCAATTCTGCGACACCGACTTTCGCAAGGGCGCGCCCCACTCCCGTTTGGAGCTCGTAACGAGAATCCGCGCGTTTCCCGGTGCGGAGCTGATCGTCTTCACCGGCGGAGAGCCGGCACTTCAGCTCGACCAGGAGTTGGTCGACGAGCTCCACGGTCAATTCGGCTACCAAGTGGCGATCGAGACCAACGGGACTCGCGCCATTCCCAAAGTGCAATGGACTTGCGTCAGCCCGAAAGCCGGGACGGATATCGTGGTTTCCGAGGCAGACGAGCTGAAACTGGTATATCCGCAGGGACCGCGCCTGACCCCCGAGGACGCGCTGCGGGCGGTTTCGGCGAAGCATCGCTGGCTCTCGCCGATGGACGGCCCCGAGTGGGCTGAGAACGTCCGGACGGCGATCGATTACATAAAGCAGGACAATCGCTGGCGGCTGAATATCCAAGCCCACAAATTTTGGGGAATCGCATGAGATTGACAGGCGTCGGAGGCGTCTTCTCCGCCTCGCATCACAGCCCCGAAGGGGTGCTTCACGGACACAGTTACGAAGTCTGGGCGTGGTTCTCGCAGGGCGACGCACGCGACGTTCAAAACAAGCTGGAAACGGTGCTTGCGGGCCTCGACCATACGCACCTTGCCGACGATCTCTCATGGGGGGAAGCGTTGGCAGAGCATATTGCGCTCCAGCTTCCCGGCTGCCGGGAAGTGGAAGTTCGGCGCCCGCTCGAGCGGATCGGCGCGCGGTGGATCGAGCAACCGCCACCGGAAGGCGCGAGCTAAAGAGGTTCTCGCGCGGAACCTTGTTCATTAATGCAGGTTAGGTCCCAACACCGATCCATTCGTCCGCGCCGACATCGGCACGGCCCGCTTTTTCCTGATTTTCCAGCCGAGGCTTGCGTTCCATGCATGCAATTCGATTGCTGATTACGGCCGCAACCGCCTCGCTCTTAGCCACCTCGGCGACCGCCGCACCGCAGATTCATCCGCTGCAGTTTTTCGAAGGGCGGACGGAGGGCTCCGGGGTCATCCGGATCATGTTCAAGAAGCCGTATCGCAGCCGCAGCATCGGCAAAGGCCGGATCGAATCCGACGGCAGCTTGTCGCTCGTTCAGCGGGTCGAAGACGAGGGTCGGCCGGTGCGCGAGCGCAAGTGGAAGATTCGGCAGGTCGGTGCAAACCGTTTTTCCGGCACAATGTCGGAAGCAATCGGCCCGGTGAGCATCGAGGTTGTCGGCGGCCGTTACCGCTTCCGCTTCAAGATGAAGGGCAATCTGTCCGTCGAGCAATGGCTGGCGCCGCTCGCCAACGGGACTGCGGCGCGCAACCGCTTGATTGTGCGCAAGTTCGGCGTGACGGTCGGAACCAGCGAGGGCGTGATCCGGAAACTCTCCGGCCGCTGAGGCGCAGGCTCTGCCCCGTGAAGAGCAGCTATCCGCCAACCGGTAGGAGTATCTTCACCAATCCGCGCGACAAGGACAGGTGGTAACCAGCGTGGGTGGGCAATTTGCAGCGGGCAAGAAGTAAGTCTGTTCGGCTAGCCGGCAGCCATCTCATCACGACCTGCGCGACCATGGCGGCACTGTTGCTGTTTGTCGGCCTTGGCAGCCAGATCCTTCCGCCTGCGATTGCCGGCATGGAACTGCCCGCGTCCAGCGCCAGCCTCAAAACCGCATTTTTGCTCAACATCGCAATCATCCTGTTCGGCTGGCGCCGGTCCAAGGATCTTCACGACGCGCTCGAAGCCCACGAAGCCGCGGAGCGCGCCGCGCATCGCAATGCCAACACGGACCCCACCACGGGCCTCGCCAACCGGCGCGAACTGATGCGCTCGCTGGCCGACCGGCTTGAGGCCCGTAACGGCGGCATCCTGCTCTTCCTCGACCTCGACCATTTCAAGAGGGTCAACGACTTGCACGGGCATTCGACCGGCGACCAGCTGCTTTGCGCCGTCGCCGGCGCGGCGCGAGAAGCTTCTCCGCCAGGCTCCTGCTGCGCGAGAATCGGCGGTGACGAGTTCGCAATCCTGCTCGAAAGCGGCGACCGGGCGCTCGCCGACAATCTAGCCCAAACATTGGTCACAAAGCTCAGTACGCCGTTCCGCATCGGCAACATCGAGGCCCATGTGTCCGCGTCCATCGGCCTCGCGATGCTCGAGCGGTCGGATGGCGAGGAAGAGGCGCTGCGGCGCTGCGATGTCGCGCTCTACGCCGCCAAGCGCGCCGGACGAAATTGCTTCGCCTGGTTCGATCGGCAAATGGAGCTCGAACTGTCCGGCCGGCTCAAGCTGGAAGAGGACATCCGCATTGGCATCGACCAGGGCGAGTTCGTTCCGTTCTTTCAGCCGCTGATCGACCTTGCGACGCGCCAGCTGGTCGGCTTCGAGGCGCTCGCTCGGTGGCGATCGCCAGCCCGTGGCCTGCTCGAGCCCGCGACCTTCATGGAAACCGCGGAAACGACCGGCCTGATCGGTCCGCTCACCATGAGCGTCATGGAGCAGGCGCTCCAGGAGGCGCGCAACTGGCCGCCGCATTTGAAGATCGCGGTGAACGTCGCGCCCGTGCAGTTTCGTGACCGCACCCTGGCGGAGCAGATGCTGAAGGTGTTGGCGGCAACCGGCTTTCCCGCCAACCGCCTCGAGATCGAGATTACCGAAGCCGCGTTGCTCGAGGATCGGCACCAGGTGACGACCATCATTCACAGCCTGCAAAATGTCGGGATCAGCATTTGCCTGGACGATTTCGGAACCGGCTATGCCTCGCTGGCCGAGCTGCACTCCCTGCCCGTTGACCGCATCAAGATCGACAAGAGCTTCATCAAGACCCTGGTCAAGAGCGACCGCACCGATGCGATCGTCGACACGATCGCGAACCTCGGCCACAAGCTCAACGTGCCGATCACCGCCGAGGGCGTGGAATCGGAACAGGTTCGGGGCGAGATCAGCAAGCTCGGTTGTTCGGAAGCTCAAGGATGGCTGTTCGGCCGCGCGGTGTCGGCCTCGACGGTCAACGCGTTCCTGCAGATGGGCGGAGGGGCTGGCGAAGGCGCCGCCGCCGCGAACGAATCTCCGGCAGATCCAGCCTTTCCGGAGCGCAAGCGAATGTAAGCCGCGCTAGCGGAGCTTGCTGATCTTGAGCTTGTCCGCCTTGGCGCGGATTTGAACGGACTCTTCGCTGCGGGTCAGCGCTTTGGCGATGGCGCGGACCGACATGCCTTTGCGGGCAAGCGCGTGGAGCTTCTGGATCTCGTCCTGCTTCCACGGCTGGCGGTGGCGTTCGAACCGCTCGGTCATCGTCACTCTCCCACGGCTGGCATCGGGCGCGTCTCCTGCTAAACCGCCGCCCTCATGTCCGAGCCACAGCCCCACCTCTACCTCGTCGACGGCTCAAGTTACATCTTCCGCGCCTATCACCGCCTGCCGCCGCTGACCAACCGCCACGGCATGAACGTCGGCGCGGTCTATGGCTACACGACCATGCTGTGGAAGCTCGCCGACGGCCTCAACAAGGCCGACGGGCCGACCCACATGGCGGTCATCCTCGACAAGTCGGAGCACACGTTCCGCAATGAGCTATACGACCAATACAAGGCGCATCGGCCGCCGGCGCCCGAAGACCTGGTCCCGCAATTCCCGCTGATCCGCACCGCCACCAGGGCCTTTTCGATCCCCTGCATCGAGGAAGAAGGACTGGAGGCCGACGACATCATCGCCTGCTACGTCACCGCGGCCAAGGAAGCCGGGTGGCGGGTAACCATCGTCAGTTCCGACAAGGATTTGATGCAGCTGATCGAGGACGGCTCGGTCGACATGCTCGACACGATGAACGACCGCCGCATCGACCGCAACGCGGTGCTCGAGAAGTTCGGGGTGCCGCCGGAAAAGGTCGGCGACGTGCTGGCGCTGATGGGCGACAGCGTCGATAACATTCCAGGCGTGCCGGGGATCGGACCGAAGACCGCGTCGCAGCTCATCCAGCAGTTCGGCGACCTCGAGACGGTCCTTGCAAGCACCGACCAGATCACCAAGCCCAAATTGAAGCAGAATTTGATCGATCATGCCGACGCGGCGCGGCTGAGCCGCGAACTGGTCCGGCTGGTGTGCGACGCGCCGCTGCCCGAACCGCTCGAGGATCTGGCACTCACCGGAATCCCGACCGGGCCGCTCCAGGAATTCCTCGAGGAGCAGGGGTTCAAGACCCTGCTGGCGCGAATGGTCGGCGGCCGCGGCGGAATCGGCGGGAACAGCAGTGGCGGCGGGATCAACGACGTCATGACGGCGGTCGCCGCTCCGGCGCCGGCCGCGCCGGCCGCGGCCGAGGCGATCGCTGTCGACCGCTCGTCCTATGAAACGGTGACCGACGAGGCATCACTTGCCCGCTGGATCGATGAGGCGCGGGCCCAGGGCCATGTCGCCATCGACACCGAGACCGACTGCATCGACTGCGTGATTGCCAGGCTCGCCGGCATCAGCCTCGCCACCGCTCCCAATCGCGCCTGCTACATTCCCGTCGGGCACAGCGGCGCCGACTTGTACTCCGACGCGCCCGACCAGCTCGAGAAGAGCCTGGTCCTCGCCAGGCTGAAGCCGCTGCTCGAAGACCCGGCGGTGCTCAAGATCGGGCACAACCTCAAGTACGACTGGGTGATGTTCGACAAGGAGGGGATCGACGTCGCTCCGTACGACGACACGATGCTGATGAGCTACGACCTCGACGCCGGGCGCCACAACCACGGGCTCGACGAGCTCGCCAAGCTGCACTTCGAGCACGAGTGCATCAGTTTCAAAAGCGTGTGCGGAACCGGGGCCAAGCAGATCACCTTCGACAAGGTGCCGCTGCCGCAGGCGACGCAATATGCCGCCGAGGACGCCGACATCACGCTTCGGCTGTGGCAGCGGTTGAAGCCGCGCATCGCCGCGGAAGGCTCGACCCAGGTCTACGAACGCGTCGACAGGCCGCTGGTCAGCGTCGTCGGGCGGATGGAGCGGCGCGGGGTCAAGGTCGACCGTGACTATCTCGCCAAGCTGTCGGGCGAATTCGCCAAGGAGATTTCGGCGCTCGAGGAGCGCATCTACGAAGCGGCGCGCGGGCCGTTCACAATCGGCTCGACGCAGCAATTGGGTCATGTGCTCTATGAGCGGCTGGGCCTGAAAGGCGGCCGCAAGGGCAAGAGCGGCGCTTATTCGACCGACGTCACCGAATTGGAGCGGCTGGCGGGCGAGGGAGTCGATTGCGCGCGGCTGGTGCTCGACTGGCGCCAGCTGACAAAGTTGAAATCGACCTACACCGACGCGCTCCAGGCGCAAATCAACCCTGAGACCGGCCGGGTGCACACCAGTTTCAGCCTCGCGGTCGCGCAGACCGGGCGATTGGCGTCAACCGACCCAAACCTCCAGAACATCCCGATCCGCACCGAAATCGGCCGCAAGATTCGCGACGCGTTCGTCGCCGAGCCGGGGCATGTGCTGATGAGCGCCGACTACAGCCAGATCGAGCTTCGGCTGGCCGCGCACGTCGCCGACGTGCCGCCGCTCAAGGACGCCTTCCGAAGCAAGGCCGACATCCACAATTTGACCGCCGAGGAGCTGTTCGGGTCCGCCGACCGCGAGAACCGCAACAAGGCCAAGACGATCAACTTCGCGATCCTCTACGGCATCTCATCGTGGGGCCTGGCGGGACGGCTGGGGGTCAGCCGCGAGGAAGGCCAGGCGATCATCGACCGCTATTTCGAGCGCTTTCCCGGCATACGAAATTACATCGCCCAGACGCTGACCTTCGCCCGCGAAAACGGCTTCACCCGCACCCTGTTCGGCCGCAAGACGCACTTCCCCAACATCGCCAGCCGCCAGCAGAACCTGCGCCAGGGCAGCGAGCGCGCGGCGATCAACGCACCGCTCCAGGGGACCAGCGCCGATCTGATCAAGCGAGCGATGGCGCGGATGGACGAGGCACTCGCGGCAGCCGGGCTGGATGGCGTTCGGATGCTCCTCCAGGTCCACGACGAACTGGTGTTCGAAGTGCCCGAGGGCCGCGAGCAGGATGCCGCTGACGTGATCCGACGGGTGATGGGCGGAGCCGCCGAACCGGCGATCCAGCTCGACGTGCCGTTGGATGTCGAGGTCGGCTGGGGCGTCCACTGGGGCGCCGCGCATTGACCAAGTCCGATCCCGCCGCTCCGCCACCGGCCGCGGACCTGGCGGCGCTGGCACGCGGAGGGCGGATCAACTTCTTCGGTTTCATCCTGCGGCTGGCGGCGCGGCTGCCGTTCCTGTTCATCGCCGGGCGGATGTATGGCGCCGAGCAGCTCGGCCGGTTCGCCTACGCGGTGCTGATCGTCGAATTCGCCGCCCAGCTGGCGACGCTGGGCTTGAAGCGCGGGCTCGCCCAGCAGCTCGCGCATACTGACAAGCCTCACGTCTGCATCGTTTCGGACGCGCTGCTGGTCGGCGCTCTCGGCTCGATCCTGGGAATGGCGCTGCTGTTCGCATTCCCGCAGGCGATGTTCCCCAACAGCGAAATTTACGGGCTCGAATGGCTGCTGCCGACGGCGGTGATCGCGCTCGCCTGGTCGGACGTGATGCTGGCCGCGCTCGCCTATCGCCATGACGTCGGAGCGACGGTCCGTGCGCGGGCGATTGTCGAGCCGTGGACGCTCAGCATCGCCGCCTTCGGCCTGTGGTTCGTGTCGCCGCGCGACGGGCTGCTGGTCGCCTACGCGCTGTCGATGATGGGCGCGCTGATCGCCTCGTTCATCCCATTCTACAAAAGCTACGGGCTGCCGCACAATTGGAGACCCCAGCCGGGCACATTGTGGCGGATGGCGGTGCGCAACCTGCCAGTCGCCGCTGCCGACGCCGTCGAATGGGGCTCGCGCCGGGTCGATATCGCGGTCCTCGGCCTGTTCGTCAGCCCGACGGTGGTCGGCGTCTATTACGTCGCCCAGAACATCGCCTCGCTGCCGTCGAAACTGAAGACCAGCTTCGACCCGATCCTAGGGCCGGTGATCTCGCGCAACATCGCCGCGGGCAACATGGAGGCGGTCGCGAAACAGGTGCGGCAGGTCGGCTTCTGGGTGATCGCGGCGCAGCTCGCCGTCGCCATGGCGCTCGCGATACCGGGCGAGGGCGTGCTCGGGCTGGTCGGGCCGGCGTTCGTCTCCGGGACCGCGGCGCTCGCCATCCTGCTGTTCGCCGAAGTCGTCGCTGCGACGGCTACGGTCAGCGAGTCGGCGCTGATCTACATCGCCCGCAAGCGCAACATGGCGCTGAGCCTGGCGATGATCGCCATCCAGGTGCTGCTGTCGATCGCGCTGGTCCTGCTGTTCCAGCGGCTCGGCTGGCCGGAAATCTGGCAGGCGACCGGTCCCGCCATCGCCTTGTTCATCGTTCTCGGAATGGCGGCGATCGCCAAGGCACGGCTGCTGTCGCATTTGCTCAAAGCGCCGGTGTCCGGCTGGCGGTGGGAGCTGGTGTGGGCGGCCGCCGCGGCGGCGATCGCCGGCCAAGTGGCGACGATGGTGCCCGAATGGCTCGAGCTCAGCGTCGGCATCCCGGCGATCCTGCTGGCCTTTGGGGCCGTGCTTTGGTGGCGCGGCTTCTCCGCCGAGGACCGCGAGCTGTTCAAGATGAAGAAGAGCGATATCGAAGATTTGAGCTTGCCGGACCCGGCCACCGGAGGCGATGCGCCGCGGTAGCGGTATTACCTATCCCGGTGAGCCTCGGTTCTGCTCGTGTCGAATTTCCACGCGCGTTCCCGGATCTGCGTCAATCACGGTCACGCTCGCGTCGAGTTGCTTGGACAAGGCTTCGACGATCCCTGTGCCGAGACCCGGCTTGCCGCGTTTCTTGCCGACAGGCATCCCTGACCCATTATCCGACACGGACAGCAGCCAGGCCTCCCCGTCTGCCGCAAAGGACACGGTGATCTTGCCGCCCTCGGCCCGACCTGAAAACGCATGCTTGATCGCGTTGATCGCCAACTCCGTGACGATCAGGCCCATGCTGACCGAGACGTCGGAATTCGTGGCCGTGTCATCGGCGATCGACTCAAGCGTGAGCCGTTGCGGATCGTCGATCATGGAGGCCGAAATGCTTCGGCACAGGTCCGCGAGATACGTGCGCAGTTCAACGGACTTCAATTGGGTGACTGCCAGCTGCTTTTGAAGCATCGCGATCGACATGACCCGGCTGTGGGCGTCGTGAAGATGAAGACGTGTTTCTTCGGACTGAACGCGCCGCGCGCTCTGCATCAGAACGCTGGCTATGATCTGCAGGCTGTTGGCGACGCGATGCTGGAGCTCCTGCAGCAGGATTTGCTTCTCACGAACGAGGCTGTCCTTTTGCTCTTCGGCAACGCGCCTTGCCGTGACGTCCGTCGCAGCAAGCACGACACGCACCTTCTCGGTGTCAAAATATTCAAGTTTGTGAGCGCTCAATATCAGGCGGCAGGTTTTCTTGCCTTTTCGCACCAGGTCCATCTCATAGGCGTCAATCTCCGCTGCTCCCGCAATCGTTGCCAGGAGCAGCGAGTTGAGTTGTGGAACATCCCATTCGCCGGCACCGACATCGGCCAGCTTGCGGTTAGCGATGGTCGCTGGGTCGAGATTGAAGGTATTACAGAATGAGGCGCTTGCACCAATGACGACCACTTCGTCGTCGAGCAGGAGGAGCGGCGCCTTCGACGACTCGACAAGGGCCATGGCGAGGCTGGTCACCGTCTCGTTCGGGAGTGGCGTTGGCTCAGCCATCTCTGGCGTCCAGGGTAAGCTTGGCAGCATCCATTATATGATCGGCGCTGAATGGTTTTTCGACCAACGCATGCCCGGGCATCCTTATCCTGACCTCTCCGGGACTGCCCGTAATGAAGAGGACAGGTATCGGCTGATCCGAACAGATCGATTGAACCGTTGTAATTCCGCAGCCCGGCCTGAGTTCGACGTCCGCGGTAATCAGGTCGGGACACTTGCGTGCAGCCGCCGCGACGGCCTCGTCGGCCGAGACGGCAACGTCAAACGAGGTGAAGCCGCAACCGCGCAACGCGTCCTCTATTGCCATGGCAATCAAGGATTCGTCTTCAATGATGAGTGCGTGCATCGCGGCGCTCCGTGAGCGGGGAGCGTGCCAGGACTCTCCAGCACCAAGGCTCTTCTAAGTTACTGGTGATGCCGCATTAACGGACTGAGCCGTCTTTCGTTGCAGATTGCGCGATTCGATTAAGGGCGGCGACTGATCCAAAGTGGCTGCGATGCCCGCGATCGACCTTCCGCGGCTGCTCCGCTCCCTCCCTCTCTCGCGCGGCGGGAGAGGAATTCTAGTGCCGGAAGTGGCGCTTGTCGGTGAACAGCATCGCGATCCCGGCGGCGTCGGCGGCGGCGATGACTTCGTCGTCGCGGATCGAGCCGCCGGGCTGAATCACCGCAGTGGCGCCTGCTTCGGCGGCCGCGAGCAGGCCGTCGGCGAACGGGAAGAAGGCGTCGGACGCGACCGCCGAGCCGATGGTTCGCGGCTCGGGCCAGCCGTTGATCTCAGCCGCCTCTCCGGCTTTCGCCGCGGCAATGCGCGCGCTGTCGCGGCGGTTCATCTGCCCGGCGCCGATACCGGCCGTGGCGCCGTCCTTCGCATAAACGATGGCGTTGGACTTGACGTGCTTGGCGACGGTCCAGGCGAACAGGCAGTCGGCGACTTCCTGCTCGGTTGGCTGGCGTTTGGTGACGCATTTGAGCTGGTCGCGAGCAATGCGGCCGTTGTCGCGGGTCTGGATCAGCCAGCCGCCGGCGATCGACTTGACGGCCATGCCCGACCGGCCCGGATCGGGCAATTCGCCGGTCAGCAGCAGCCGCAAATTCTTCTTGGCCGCAAACACCGCCCGTGCCTCGTCGTCGGCGTCGGGGGCAATGACGACTTCGGTGAATATTCGAACGATCGCCTCGGCCGCGGCGCGGTCTAGGGTGGTATTGACCGCGACGATCCCGCCGAACGCCGACACGCTGTCGCAGGCAAGCGCGGCGGCATAGGCTTCGGCCGGCGACGCGCCCAAGGCGACGCCGCACGGATTGGCGTGCTTGACGATGACGCAGGCCGGCCCCGAGCCGCGAAATTCGGCGACCAGTTCGAGCGCTGCGTCGGCGTCGTTGTAATTGTTGTAGGACAGCGCTTTGCCCTGGATCTGCTGCGCCTGGGCAATGCCGCGGATGTGTGGGCCGCGCGGCAGATAGAGCGCCGCCTGCTGATCCGGGTTCTCGCCGTAGCGAAGCTCCTCGCCAAGCTCCATGGCAAGCGTGATCGCCGGCGGAAACAGCACGCCCTGGTCGGCGAACGCGAACCATTGCGAGATCATCGAATCATAGGCAGCGGTGAGCGCGAAGGCCTTGGCGGCGAGGCGCTTGCGAAGCTCGAGCGACGTCGCTCCGTCGTTGGCGTCAAGTTCTGCGAGCAGGGCGCCATAATCCTCGGGGTCGGTGACAACTGCGACATGGGCGTGGTTCTTGGCGGCCGAGCGGACCATCGACGGGCCGCCGATGTCGATATTCTCGATGATCTCGTCGCGCGAGGCGCCGCCCGTCACGGTCTGCTCGAACGGATAGAGGTTGACGACGGCGAGGTCGATCGCGGCGATGCCGTGCTCGTCCATGACCGCGCGATGCTCGGGATTGTCGCGCACCCCGAGCAGGCCGCCGTGAACCTTGGGGTGGAGCGTCTTGACCCGCCCGTCCAGGATCTCGGGAAAGCCGGTCACGTCGGAAATGTCGCGGACCGTGTGGCCGAGCTCGCGCAGCATGGCCGCGGTGCCGCCGGTCGAGACGAGCTCGACGCCGTGGCGGGCAAGCCCGGCGGCGAGCGTGTCGAGCCCGGCCTTGTCGGACAGCGAGATCAGCGCTCGGCGGACGGGCACGAGATCGGTCATTGTCACCCCTTAGCTCGAGCGCCGGAACTGCCAGCCGATTTCGCCGCCGATGCCCGACATCTCGCCGACGATCACCAGCTGCGTCGTCTTGTGCGGCACTCCAGCGCCGTCGACGACGATGCTTTCCTCGGTGGTCAGCATCGCCCCGCGGCAACGGAAGTTCCACGGCGGCGTACCCTTCGAACGGAGGATCGCACCCATGCCGTCGGCGGTGAGCGTCGGCTCAACATTGCGCGCGAGGTGGAAGCGGGCGGCGAACGGCACCGCATCGCGGACCTTGCGCCGGCCCCTGGCGATTAGCTGGTCGGCGCCGCGCAATTCCTTGCCGTCGTTGCCGAGCATCAGGCTGCGCTTGTGGATGAGCCCAAAGCGGCGGACGTAGCCGTCGTGTGTCGCCTCGATGCGGCTCGAATCATTGTCCTCGGAGCGCTCGACGGTGACGTCGGTGACTCCGCGCCCCAGCGAGCCGTCGGCGAGGATCGCGGTCGAGTTGGTTTCGGCGAGCGTCAGAGTGCTGTGCGCCGCGGTCGAGCGCAGGGCTTCGACCAGCGGTTCAGACAGTTTCGAGGGGAGCGGGGCCGGGCCGCCGCAATTAACGACCAGCCGCTGGCCGCCGTCGGACAGCTCGAACGCCAGGGTCGAAGCGCCTCCGCAGGCGGTCATCCGGGGCGGCGGCGGCGGCGCGGCGTCGAGGACGAGAACGGTGCCCAGTGCCGACATCCGCTGGTAGCCCCAGCCGCGCGCGTGGCGCAGCGGGCGGGCGCGAAGGCCGCAACCTTCGACCAAAGCGGTGAGCCGCTCCGCATCGCCGGGATTGCCACCTTGCCAGTTCGACAGCGCCCCGTCGCCCATGGTCACTCCGTGGAGGGCGGCGAGAGCGGCGGCGGCGGCCGCCTGAATGCCGTCGGGCAGCGTTTGCTTGGCGGCAAAGTAAGCGGCCCGCAGCAGCCCCAGGCGATCGACCAGCAGCATCTGCTCGTGGGGTGAACGGCTCGTCAGCCCACCGTCCTCGAACTGGGCGGTGGCCAAGGCGCGCGCCAGCCCGGCCTCGCCGCGGGCAACCCGCGTCACCCCGCCCTGGACGAGCAGGCCGGCGGCGACCACCCCGGCCCAGGCGGTGATTCGCTTAAGGCCCGGCGGCGCGCGATCGGCGGTGGCGTCAAGGTGCCGCGCTCCGCGGGCCAGCGTATTAAGCACCGCCGAGCGGTAGCCGCCGTCGCGGCTCGACAATATGTACGGTGCGTAGGCCGTCCAGAACAGGATCCGCTCACCCCACAGGTCGGGTCGCCACGCCTCGTCGGCGCGGGTGCCATGGGCCAGCAGCCAGCGGCCGGCGAGCGCCTCGGCCAGCCGGGCGCCGTTCTCGCGGCTCGCGGCGGCGGCGAGGTCGCGCAGCCAGGAAAAGCCCTGCAATTGCTCGGCGAGCGGGCCGGCGGCGCCGATCTCGGCGAACTCGGCGGTGTCGAGGGACAGCGTCTCGGCGCCGAGGGTGAACCGCCCGGCGAGCAAGGCGTCGCCGCGCTTGCGGTCGCCGGCGACATGGTCGCGCGGGACTGCAGCGAGCTTGAGCGGCTGGCGGCCGGAGCCGACCAGGCGCGAGAACAAGGAGCCGCGGGCAAGCTTGCGGACGATATCGCGCTCGGCCGCCGTCGCCAGCGTCATCCGTCTCCCCGCAGCGCGGCAATGTTGGCGGCGTATTGGCTCGGCCCGCCGCGGAAGGCGGCGGTGCCGGCGACCAAAGCGGTGGCGCCCGCGGAAACGGCTTGGCGCGCGGTCTCGGGATCGATGCCGCCGTCGACTTCGAGCTGGATATCGAGCCCCTGCTTGACGATGCGCCGGGCAACCGCCTCAATCTTCTTCAACTGGCCGGTGAGGAACTTCTGCCCACCGAAACCTGGATTGACGCTCATCACCAGCACCAGGTCGATGTCCTCGAGCACGTAGTCGAGCATCTTCGCCGGAGTCGCCGGATTGAGCGACACGCCGGCCTTCTTGCCGAGCGCCTTGATCCGCTGGATGGTCCGGTGGAGGTGCGGCCCTGCCTCCGGGTGAACGGTGATGATGTCGGCCCCGGCCTCGGCGAAGGCATCGAGGAACAGGTCGACCGGAGCGATCATCAGATGAACGTCGAGGGGTTTTGCCGTGTGCGGGCGGAGCGCCTTCACGACTGCCGGGCCGATGGTCAGATTGGGGACGAAATGGCCGTCCATCACATCGACGTGCAACCAGTCGGCGCCGGCCTCGTCCATCGCCCGGACTTCTTCGCCGAGGCGGGCGAAGTCGGCGGACAGGATGGAAGGAGCAATCAGCGGCATCGGCTCGATTAGACGCTAATCGCGCCTTCAAACAAGGCTGCGGACGATGCGCGCGGCGAAGAAACCGTCAAGGCCGCCTTCGGCTTCGAGCAGGCCGGGGAGGATGCGGATCACCCCCGATGGGTCCGCGGGCACGAAACCAGGAAGTCCGGTTGGCTTGTCAGGGGCAAAGGCGGGCTGGCTAGCCAGGAAGGCAGTGATCACCTGCTCGCTCTCTTCGGGCTCCAGCGAGCAGACCGAATAGACCAATGCGCCGCCCGGTTTCAGCCATCCCGCGGCGCGCGCCAGCAGCTTCGCCTGCAACTCGGCGCGTTCGGCGATGATCTGCGGACGCGCTCGGTAGAGGACTTCGGGATGACGGCGAAAAGTGCCGGTCGCGGAGCAAGGCGCGTCGAGCAGGATCGCGTCGAAACTGCGCCCCGGCTCCCAGGTCAGCGCGTCGACCGGGACCAGGCTCGCGCTCATTTTCGTGCGATGCAAATTCTCGCGGATCCGAGCGAGGCGGTTCTTCGACGCATCGACCGAAGTCACGCGGTGACCGGCTGCGGCAAGCTGCATGGTCTTGCCGCCGGGCGCCGCGCACAGGTCGAGCACCTCGGCAGCGTCGCCCGGAACCAGCCGGGCCGGCAGCGACGCGGCGAGGTCCTGGACCCACCAAGCGCCGTCGCCGAACCCGGCCAGCCGGGGCACCGCCGAACTTTCCGGCAGGCGAACGTGGCGCGGCGCGAGCGAGACGCCGCCGTGAGCCTGCGCATAGGCCTGGGCCGCCGAATCGTCGGCGAAGCTCAAGTCGAGCGGCGGGCGCCTGGCGATCTGGCGGCG
Organism: Sphingomicrobium sp.; assembly: GCA_035512655.1. Classification (GTDB taxonomy): domain Bacteria; phylum Pseudomonadota; class Alphaproteobacteria; order Sphingomonadales; family Sphingomonadaceae; genus Sphingomicrobium. The sequence continues at coordinate 37,948 of DATKDM010000003.1, forward strand.
AGCGGCCTGGACGGCATCGTCGCCCCAGGCGGCGCTCCAGCGTTGCTCGGCTGGTTCCGGCAACCGCGGTGCTTCGAGCGGCGGGATGCCCTTGCGAAGCAGCGTGCCGAGCACTCCGTGGACCAGCCGCCGCGGGCCGCCGGCGACCAGCGGCAGCGCAGTGGCAACGAGGGCGTGGTCGGGAGTTCCCAGCCCGATCTTCTGCGCGAGCGCGAGCCGCAGCACCATACGCGCCTTCGAATCGTCCGGAAGCGGGCGCTGGGTGGCACCGTCGATCAACGCGTCAAGGTCGGGCAGTCGGCGCAGCGCTTCGCCGGCGATGGCGACCGCCAGTGCCTGGTCGGGCGGTGCAAGGCCGCGCGATTGCTGCGCGGCGCCGTCGAGCGTCCGGCCCTGGCGGAGCACCGAATCGAGCATCTGCAGCGCCGCCTTACGGGCGTCGACTCCTTCAACGCTTGGCATCGGAGCCGGCGATGGCCATCTTGGCGTCATGAAGAAGCGGCCGAACAATCCGCCCGATTATTTGAGCCCGTCGCCGCCGGTGCCCGAGCCCGGACCGGCCGCGAGCGACGCGCCGCCCGAGGGCGAAGAGCAAAGGCTCGACCCGACCCGCTACGGCGACTGGGAGAAGACGGGGATCGCGGTCGATTTCTGAGGCTCCCTGCACCTACTGGGATTCCGGCCGCGGCGGGCGGGACATCAGTTGCTCGAGCACCTCATCTACCGTGAAGCGACCGGCGAGCAGGCCATCCACCGCGGCGACGATCGGCATGTCGATGCCGCGCTCGGCCGCGAGCCGGGCCAGCACCGGCGCCGTGAATGCGCCCTCGGCGACGGTCCGCCGGTCGGCCAGCAGCTCGGCCGGCGAGCGGCCCTCGCCGATGCCCTTGCCCAATGAAAAGTTGCGCGAGCTGGTCGACGAGCAGGTGAGGACCAGATCGCCGAGGCCCGACATGCCGGCCAGGGTTTCGCGCCGGGCCCCCAAGTCGAGCCCGAACCGGGTCATCTCGGCAAAGCCGCGCGCGATCAGCGCCGCCCGCGCATTCTCTCCGAGGCCCTTGCCGGCGACTACTCCGCAAGCAATCGCGAGCACGTTCTTGACCGCTCCGCCGATCTCCGCGCCGATCACGTCGTCGGTCAGGTAGATTCGGAAACTGGGCCGCGCGAGCCGTTCGCGCAGCGACTCGGCGAGGGCTGCATCCTCGGCGGCAAGCGTCACCGCGGTCGGCAACCCGGCCGCGACCTCGCCGGCAAAGCTCGGCCCGGAGAGCGCCGCGACCGGTGCGCCCGGACAGGCGCTCGCGGCGACGTCGTGGAGCAGCTGGCCGCTCGCTTCCTCGATCCCCTTCGAGCACAGGACCATCGGCGTGGCGCATTGCGGGGCGGCGGCGAGGACGGCGCGCATGTGCTGTGCCGGGGTGACCACCAGCCAGGCGTCGCACTGCGCGATCTCGGCGAGGTCGCCGGTCGCGCGGATCGCCGGATCGAGTTTCTGGCCGGGCAGGAACACCGGATTTTCGTGGGCCGAGTTGACCGATTCCACGACTTCGGGCTCGCGCGCCCACAGCAGGGTCTCGCGCCCGCCCGACGCGGCGACCTGGGCGAGCGCGGTTCCCCACGCGCCGCCGCCAATCACCGCCAACTTCATGCCTTGACCCCGGCGCCACGCACCTTTTCGGCGCTTTCGTCGAGCGGCCAGCGGGCGCGGGCGGGAGCGTCGAGCGAGTCGGTCAGTCCGGCGGCGAGGCGCTCGGCCCCGGCCCAGGCGATCATCGCCGCATTGTCGGTACACAGCCAGGCGGGCGGTACCGCGAAGCGCCGCCCGTGATCTTCCGCCAGCCGCGCCAGCGCCGTCCGCACCGGGCGGTTGGCGGCGACCCCGCCGGCGACCACGACCGCCGGCGCATCGCTGGAAGCCAGTGCGCGCGCGGTGCGGTCGACCAGGCAATCGATCACCGCCTGCTGGAAGCTCGCGGCGATATCGGCCGGCTGATGCGCGCCCGCCGCGACCGCGCGCTGGACCGCGCTCTTGAGGCCGGCGAACGAAAAATGCGGCTCCGGCGAGCCGAGCAAAGGGCGCGGCAATGGCACCGCCGCGGCGTCGCCGGTTGCGGCCAGTGCTTCGAGCGCCGGCCCGCCGGGATAGTCGAGGCCGAGAAGTTTCGCCGACTTGTCGAATGCCTCGCCGACCGCGTCGTCGATGGTCGTCGCCAGCCGCCGGTAGCGGCCGACGCCGTCGACCTCGAGCAGCTGGCAATGGCCGCCGGAGACCAGCAGCAGCAGATAGGGAAAATCGAGTTCGGGATCGACCAGCCGCGGCGACAGAGCGTGGCCTTCGAGATGATTGACGGCAATCAGCGGCTTGCCGGTGGCCAGCGCAACGCCCTTGCCGGCGAGCAGCGCGACCATGACTCCGCCGATCAGCCCGGGCCCGGCGGTCGCGGCGATCGCATCGACCTCGCCGATCGTCACTCCGGCTTCGTCGAGCACGCGGCGAACGAGGCCCGGCAGGATCTCGACATGGGCGCGCGCGGCGATCTCCGGGACGACCCCGCCGTAGGGCCGATGGGCCGCACCTTGGCTGACGATCGCATGAGCCAGAATCCGCCGGTCGCTGCCGACCAGCGCGGCGGCGGTGTCGTCGCACGACGATTCGAGGCCGAGGATCAAAGGCACGGGGTTGGCCTTTGCCTCAACCCGCCTCGATGCACTAGGGGTCAGCCATGAACGGCGGCCTTGAATGAACGGCGGACTGAGGCTTGGCACGCGCGGATCGCCGCTGGCGCTGGCCCAGGCGCGCAAGGTCGCGGCGGCGCTGGAAACCGCGCAGCGCTGGCCGTCGGATTATGTGCAGATCGTGCCGATCCGGACCACCGGCGACGAAGTCCAGGATCGGCCGCTGGCCGACATCGGCGGCAAGGCCCTGTGGACCAAGGAGCTCGACCGGGCGCTGCTCGGCGGCGAGGTCGATTTCTGCGTCCATTCGATGAAGGACGTCGAAAGCGAGCGGCCGCCGGCAATCCACATCGCCGCGATGCGCCCGCGCGGCGATTTTCGCGAGCGCCTGATCGGCGCCGAATCGCTCGACGCTTTGCCAAACGGCGCGGTGGTCGGCACTTCGTCGCCGCGGCGAGCCGCACAGCTGCGCTCGCGCCGGCCCGACCTCAAGATCGTCCCACTGCGCGGCAATGTCGAAACGCGGCTCGAGAAGGTTCGTTCGGGCGAACTCGACGCCACTTTGCTGACCTCGGCCGCACTCAAGCGGCTCGGACTGACCGATGTCGGCGTCGCGGTGCCGGTCGAAATTCTGCTCCCGGCTCCGGGGCAGGCCGCGCTCGGCATGGAATGCCGGACCGACGACACCATGACCCAAAGCATGCTGACGACGGTCAACCACGAGATCACCTTTGCGGCGGTGATGGCGGAGCGGGCGTTTACCCGGACGCTCGGCGCAAGCTGCCATTCGCCGGTGGCCGCGCTCGCCATGCTCGACGACGGCGAGCTCAGCATGCGCGCCCAGCTGTTCTCGGAAGACGGAAGCGAGATGATCCAGGACAAGGCACGGTTCGAGTGCGGCGACGACGGCACGCCTGCGGGGCTTGCCAGGCGGATGCTCGAGAGCGCGCCGCCGTCGATCCGGAGCCTGTTCGCGAAGGCATGAGGCGGCTGGTGATTGTGCGCCCCGAGCCGGGTGCAAGGGCGACCGTGGAGCGCGCCAAAGCGATGCAGCTCGACGCATTCGCATTGCCGTTGTTCAGGGTCGAGCCGGTCGAGTGGACGGTTCCCGATCCGCGCGACTTCGATGCGCTGCTGCTGACCAGCGCCAATGCCGTTCGCCACGGCGGGCGGGGTCTCGAGGCGTTGCGCGGCTTGCCGGTCTATGCGGTCGGCGAAGCGACCGCCGCCGCGGCGCGCGATGTCGGCTTCACCAGCGCGGGCGTCGGCGGCGGCGGCCTCGAGCGGCTGCTCGGCTCGGTCCCGCCGGACCTGCGCCTGCTCCATTTGTGCGGCGAGCACCGGGGCCCGGCTCCGGCCGGCCGGGCGATCACCGCGATCCCGGTCTATCGTTCGAACCCGCTGCCGATGCCCGACGGCTTCCGGCGGATCGAGGGGCAGACGGTCGCAATTCATTCGCCGCGGGCGGGCGAGCGCTTGGGCGGGCTGGTCGATGAGGCCGGGATCGCTCGAAATACGATTCGCATCGCCGCGATCAGCGAAGCCGCCGCGAAGTCCGCCGGGAAGGGCTGGGAGAGCTGCGAATCCGTCGAAAGCCCCGACGAGACCGCGCTGCTGGCCCTCGCTGCGCGGCTGTGCGACAATCGCCTCGACCGATGAACGCGACCGCTCCCCGAAGCCGCTTGAACTGGAGCGCCCGGCTGCTGATCGCGCTGGCCCTGGTGATCGCCGGAGCAGCCGCCGCGACCTGGGCGCTGGCGCGCTACGACCGCGCCGCGCAACTGCTCGGAGTGGCTCCTGCGGCATCGGCGGTCCGCGCGCCGCAGCCGATGTTGCGTGCAATCCAAGCCCAGCCGGGCACCGCCGAGACTGGGAATCGGTCGGCGGCGGTGGAAGCGCGGGTGGCGGGGCTCGAAGCGCGGCTGGCGCGGGCCGAGAATGCGGCTCAGCGAGCCGAGGGCTCTGCGGGCAGGACCGACGCGCTCGTGGTCGCCTTCGCGACCCGCCGGGCAATCGATCGCGGAGTTGCCCTCGGCTATCTCGAATCGCTGCTGCTCGACCGTTTCGGAGCGCGGCATCCAAGAGCCGTCGCGACCATCGTCACCGCGTCGCGCTCGCCGGTCCGGCTCGATGAGCTCACCGCCGATTACGAGCGGCTGGGGCCGGGGCTTCGGGCCGGCGGTCCGCAGGACAGCTGGTGGGCGAATTTCCAGCGCGAGCTCGGCTCGCTGGTCGATATCCGCCGCGCCGACGCACCTTCGGCCAAGCCCGACGCACGCTACCGGCGCGCGCTTGCCCGGCTCGAAGCGGGCGACGTCGACACCGCCTTGGCCGAGACGATGCGCCTCCCCGGCGCGGCGCATGCCGAAGCGTGGGTTATGAAGGCTCGGCGCTATGTCGCCGCCCACCGGGCGCTGGACGAGATCGAATCGTCGGCGCTGCTCGCCGGCAACGGCACCGCGCGCTGACCCAGACCTAAAAAGCTTTTGCAGAAAGGGGGTTGGCAAGGCGACTCTCGGATGCGAATCTTTGCCCGTTGAGCCGCACAGCGGGGGTTCAGCTCTGCCGGCTAGGATGGTCGCGTGAGAGTAAGGTTCGGGGGAGACGACGGGTTATGACCTCATTTTGGAGCCGCGCGGGACTGGCCGTGGTGATGACCGGGCTGGCCCAGGTCGGAGCATCGGCCGCGATCCAGCCGGTGCCGCTCGCGCCAGCGCCAACGATCGTCCGGCCGGCGCCCCCGCCGCAGGCGCCGTCCTATTTGCGTGACCGCGTCGATGCGCTGGCGCGCAAGTTCGACGGCCGCGTCGGAATCGCCGTCAAATCGATCAACGAGGGCTGGACGACCGGGTGGCGGGACGACGAGCTGTTCCCCCAGCAGAGCGTCAGCAAATTGTGGGTGGCAATGACCGCCTTGGATGCGGTCGACAAGGGCCGGGTCGATTTGAGCAAGCGCGTCAGCCTGACCCGCAGCGACCTGACCCTGTTCCACCAGCCGATCGCCGCGAAGATTTTCAAGGGCGGCACGACGATGTCGCTCAATGAGCTGTTGTACCAGGCGCTGACCAAGAGCGACAACACCTGCAACGACAAGCTGATGCGCTCGGTCGGGGGACCTTCCGCGGTGCGGGCGATGATCGCCGAGAAGGGGCTCGGGCAGATCCGCTTTTACGACGGCGAGCGCGCGCTCCAGAGCAAGATCGCCGGCCTGCTGTGGTCGCAAAGCTATTCGGTCGGCAACGCTTTTTCGGCGGCCCGCAACGCATTGCCCTACTCGGTCCGCAAGGCCTCGTTCGATCGCTATGTCCAGGATCCGTATGACGGCGCCTCGCCGGCGGCGATCGTCGATGCGCTCGCCCGGCTCAAGCGCGGCGAGCTGCTGTCGCCGGCGTCTACCGCGCGCTTGCTGTCGATCATGGGCAACACCAGGACCGGGCCCAATCGGCTGAAGGGCGGGCTCAAGGCGGGCTGGAGCCTCAGCCACAAGACCGGCACCGGCCAGGTGCTCGGTTCGGTCCAGGCCGGTTATAACGACATCGGCGTGCTGACCGCTCCGGATGGCCGCAGCTATTCTGTCGCGGTAATGATCAAGCGCACCTCGGCGCCGCTCGGAACGCGGATGACGCTGATGAACAACGTCGTCCGGGCGGTGATCGCCCAGCACGAGATGAGACACGCCGCCGCCTACACGCTTTGAGCCGGCCGGCCCGGCGGCGCGGCTGCGGTCCGTCGTCGGAGTCCAGCGCGTGCCGAGCCCGCGGCTGGAGCTGTTCATTGTCCGCAATTTCCTCGATTCCGAGCAATGCCGCGCGCTGATCGAACGCATCGAAGTGCAGCGGCGGCCCTCGGACATCGCCGACGACCAGGGCATCGAGCGCTTTCGAACCAGCGAGACGTGCGACCTAAACTGGCAGGACCCGGTGGTTGCGGCGGTCGATCATCAGATCGCCGAGCTGCTCGGGCTGCCGCTCAGCCACAGCGAGCCGCTCCAAGGACAGCGCTATGCGCCCGGCCAGGAGTTCAAGCCGCACACCGACACCTTCGAACCGGACGGCGCCGATTATTACGAGCATTGCGCCGACACCGGGCAGCGAACCTGGACCGCGATGATCTACCTCAACGAGCCCGAGGACGGCGGCGCGACCCGCTTCAAGGTGATCGGCAAGACGGTCCGCCCTGAGGCCGGCAAGCTGCTTGCGTGGAACAATCTGCTGCCCAGCGGCTCGCCCAATCCGGCCACCCTGCACCAGGGGATGAAGGTGCGGCGCGGGACCAAATACATCCTGACCAAATGGTTTCGCCAGCGCAGCGCGGCCTGACCCTGGCGCGTCTGGTTCAGGAAAAACTGGAGCGGGCGAAGGGATTCGAACCCTCGACCCCAACCTTGGCAAGGTTGTGCTCTACCCCTGAGCTACGCCCGCTCTCGAGCTGAGCCGCGCTGCCACCATGCTTTTACACGGGGCCGCCCGGCTGAGGTGAGGCGGGCGCCTAGCATGGGGTCCGCGACTCCCGCAAGGGCTTGAGCTTTGGCTTGTGGCCTAAGCCGCAGCCGCCCATATGGCGCACTCGAACTAGCGGCAACGGGAGCGAAAATAAGCGTGGCGACCCTTGGTATCAGCGATGCCGAACGCGAGGCGATCGAGCGCTTCGAGCGCGACGTCATCCAGCCGTCGATGGCGGCGCTGGTTATCCTCGACTTTTGGGCCGAGTGGTGCGAGCCGTGCAAGCAATTGTCGCCGGTGCTCGAGAAGCTCGTCGCGGATTATGCGGCCAAAGGCGTCAAGCTGGTCAAGATCGATGTCGAACAGGAGAAACTGATCGCGGCGCAGTTCCGCGTCCAGTCGATCCCCACCGTCTACGCCTTCTATCAGGGGCAGCCGGTCGCGGACCTGACCAACTATCGCACCGAGAACCAGCTCAAGAAAGTGATCGACCAGTTGCTCGCCCAACTGAACGTCGGCGGCGAAGCCGACGCGGCGGCTGCGGCCGCGCAGCCCGACATCGAGCCGCTGATGGCGATGGGCGAGCAGATTCTCGCCGAGGGCGACGCGGCGCGGGCAACGTCGATCTTCCGCCAGATCCGCGACATGGCTCCCGACGATGCCGAAGTCGCCGGCGGGCTGGTGCGGGCGCTGACCGCGGCTGGAGAACTGCCGGAAGCCGAGGGCATTCTTGCCGCCTTGCCCGAGGACAGCAGCAAGCACCCGGCGATTGCGCGCGCCCTTGCCGCGTTGGAACTGGCGGCGGTCCCGGCGGTCGACACCGCGCCGATCGAAGCGAGGGTCGCTGCCGACCCCGACGATCATTCGGCGCGGTTCGAACTTGCCGGGGCAAAGGCCGCCTCCGGCGACCGCGATGCCGCCGCCGACGCCTTGCTCGAAATCGTCTCCCGCGACCGCGACTGGAACGATGGCGCGGCCCGCCAGCGCTTCCTCCAGCTGCTGGAGGCGCAGGGCCTCGAGGACCCTTGGGCGCGCAGCCAGCGGCGGCGGCTGTCGGCACTGCTGTTCACGTGAGGCGGACGTTCGCCGCGTGAGCTCGGTTTGGTCATGAGCACCTTTTTCTCATGACGCGGGCGCTAATTCTGCGGGTGCCGATCTTCCCGCTGGCCGGCGCGATCCTGTTCCCCCGCTCGCAGCTGCCGCTTCACATCTTCGAGCCGCGCTATCGCGAGATGGTCCGCGATGCGCTCGACGGCGCGGGACGGATCGCGATGATCCAGCCGCTCGGCTCGGAAGAGGGCGATCCCGCGCTGTACGCGGTCGGCTGCATCGGCGAGATTGTCGGCGTCGAGGAGCTGGAGGACGGCCGCTACAACATCGTCCTCAACGGCTCGAGCCGGTTCCGGCTGGTCGCCGAGGCCGACCTCGAGACGTCCTATCGCAATGCCGACGTCGACGCCGCGGCGTTCGACGACCGCGAGCCGCAGGCGCTTCCGCTGTCGCTGCGCGCCGAAGTCGAGCAGGAGGCCCGGCGGCTGGGCGATGTGCTCGGGCTGGCGGTCGACTGGGCGGCGGTCGGGCGGCTGGACGACGAAATGCTGGTCAACGCGATCGCCCAGGTGGCGCCGTTCGACATCGGCGCCAAGCAGGCCCTGCTCGAAGCCGAGAGCCTCGACGCGCGCGCCGACCTGCTCGCCCAGCTGATGCAGTTTCAGCGCCTGGCGGCAAGCGCCGGGGCGGACATCGAGCCGACCCTGCAATAGTTCAGATTGGCAAACCCCGCAGCAGCAGGGGCAGGTCGCCGCTGGTGCCGCGGGCCTCGGACATCAGCTGGTCTTTCAACGGCCGGACGCGGTCGACGACCCCCATCCCGAAGCGGCGGATCGCCGACGCGGCGCGGCCGGGCACTCCGTAGACCCGGGTCAGGCCGTCGGTCGCCACCGCCACCATCAGGCTGTCGAGCGAGCGCCAGCGCCGGTAGCGGTCGAGGAGCTGCCGGTCGCCCAGATCGAGGCCCAGGCGGGCGCCTTCGACCAGGACCTCGGCGAGCGCCGCGGCGTCGCGGAAGCCCAAGTTCAGTCCCTGTCCGGCAATCGGGTGGATCGCGTGCGCGGCGTCGCCGAGCAGCGCCAGCCGCTGCGCGGTGATCTGCGCCGCGTGGTGGAAGCCGAGCGGGTAGCTCGAGCGCGGCGCGGCCAAAGCGACCTTGCCGAGGAAGCCGCCCATCGCCGCCTGAGCCTCGGCCGCGAAATCGCCGTCGGACAGCGACAGCCAGCCGGGCGCGTCTTCGGACGGCACCGACCACACGATCGCCGAGCGGTGGCCAGCCTCGTCGTCGGTCATCGGCAGCAGCGCGAACGGCCCGGTCGGATAAAAAATCTCATAGGCGACGCGCTCATGGCTGCGCTCGTGGCGGAGCGTCGAGACGATCGCCTGGTGGTCGTAGCGCCAGCGCGCGACGCGAATTCCGGCCGCCTCGCGGGTCGGCGACTGGCGCCCGTCGGCGGCGACCAGCAGCGGCGCGTTGAGCGTGCGGCCGTCGGCCAGCGCCACCTTGACGCCATGCGCGTCGCGTTCGACCGACGTCACCACCGACTTCCACAGCAGCCACAGATTGGGCCCGGCTTCGGCGCGGTCGCGCAACGCACGGCGCAAATGACGGTTTTCGTGCATCCAGCCCAGCGGCTCGTCGCCGGCGGGCGGTTCGAAGCGGAGGCCGCCCGGCTCGAGCCCGTCGGCGACCTGGATCCGATCGATCGGCCCGCCCGGCTCCGGAAAATGGTCGGCGATCCCGATCGTCCGAAGCATGCGCATCGAGCTCGAAGACACCGCGCTGGTGCGGCCGTCGAACGCGGCGTCGTTCCGCTTTTCGGGGTCGGCCGGGTCGACGATGATCGCCGACATTCCGCTCGAATCGAGCGCCGCGGCGAGCGCGAGGCCGATCATCCCTCCACCGAAGATGATGACGTCGCCGCGATCCATGACTGTGTCCGTAGCGCCACGACGCCACCAAGGCCAAGCGCCATTCTTGCCGATCCGCCCGGTCCGGCCGCGCGTTGCGCTTGACCGCCGACTCCACCGCGAGGCATTCTACGTCGGCAATACAGTGGGGTGGACATGGCGACCGCTGCGGCGCGGACAAGGAAGCGCGACCTCGGGCCGGACTGGCGCGAGGCGCTGGCGGCATCGCTGCGGCGCTTCGGGCTGCGCAGCTGGGGCGCGCTGCTGCTTGGCATCGCCGTCGCCGGCGGCCTCGCCCTCGCCACCCACAGCTCGACCGACCCGAGCTTCTCGACCGCCGCCGGGGGACCGCCAAGCAACTGGCTCGGCAGCTTCGGCGCCTATGCCAGCGACGCGCTGCTGCTGCTGTTCGGCCTGGGCTCGGTGCTGCTGCTTCCGGTGATCGCGCTGGCCGGCCTTAGGATGATGCGGCTGCAGCGGTCGGGGCGCATTGCCCGCGGCCTGCTGATCGCCGCGATCGGAGCGGTGCTGGTTGGAATTGCGCTCAGCCTGCTCAGCGGATCGGCGGTGTCGGGGCTGCCAAGCGGCTGGGGCGGAATGATCGCGCTCGCCGCGGCGTACGGGGTCGAGCTCGGCGTCGGTGCAATCGGCAATCCGTCGGTCGAAGGGCCGTTGCGGCTGACCTTGCTGCTGTTGTTCGCAGCCGCCGGATTGGCCCTGGGCTATCTGGCGATCGGCCTGCAGGCGGACGAAAAGGCCTGGCTGGGCGGGCTGCTGCGCCGCCGTTCGCGGGCGCGGGTGCCGTCGCCGCGGCGCACCGAAGATCTGCGCGACGAGCGCGCCGCCGCCGCCGCTCCACCGCGATCGCGGCCGGCGGTCGCCGTCGCCGAACCATCGCCCGGAGTCGCCGCCGCCCGCGGCGCGGCGGGCCGCAAGGCCAATGCAGCCCGCCAGCCGAGCCTGGCGTTCGGCGGTTACTATACCCTGCCGACGATCGACCTGCTCGCCAGGCCGCCGGAAAGCGGGCGCACGCAGATCGATCGCGCCGGGCTTGAGCGCAATGCGCGGTTGCTCGAATCGGTACTCGAGGACTTCCACGTCCGCGGCGACATCGTCGAGGTCCGCCCGGGGCCGGTGGTAACGATGTACGAATTGGAGCCGGCAAGCGGCATCAAGGCGAGCCGGGTGATCCAGCTCGCCGACGACATCGCCCGCAACATGTCGGCGCTGTCGGCGCGTGTCGCGACCGTCCCTGGCCGCAGCGTGATCGGCATCGAGCTGCCCAACCCCAAGCGTGAGCCGGTTACCTTGTCCGAGCTGATCGGCAGCCAGGCGTTCGAGGACCAGAACATGTCGCTGCCGCTGATCCTCGGCAAGAATATCGCCGGCGACCCGGTGATCGCCGACCTCGCGCCGATGCCGCATCTGCTGGTCGCCGGCACCACCGGCTCGGGCAAGTCGGTCGGCCTCAACTGCATGATCCTGTCGCTGCTTTACAAGATGACCCCCGACGAGTGCCGGCTGATCCTGATCGATCCCAAGATGCTCGAGCTCTCCACCTATGAGGACATTCCGCACTTGCTGGCGCCGGTGGTCACCGAGGCCGGCAAGGCGATCCGCGCCTTGAAATGGACCGTCGAGCAGATGGAAGAGCGCTATCGGATGATGGCCAACCTCGGCGTCCGCGCGCTGCCGAGCTTCAACGCCAAGGTGCGCGACGCCAAGGCCAAGGGCGCCCAGCTCGGGCGGCGGGTGCAGACCGGCTACAACGCCGACACCGGCCAGCCGATCTACGAGGTCGAGGAACTGGACTACGACGTGCTGCCGCAGATCGTCGTCATCATCGACGAACTCGCCGACCTGATGATGACCGCCGGCAAGGAGGTCGAATTCCTCGTCCAGCGGCTCGCCCAGAAAGCGCGGGCAGCCGGCATCCACCTGATCATGGCGACCCAGAGGCCGTCGGTCGACGTCATCACCGGTGTCATCAAGGCGAACCTGCCGACTCGCATCAGCTTCCAGGTGACGAGCAAGATCGACAGCCGGACGATCCTTGGCGAACAGGGCGCCGAGCAGCTGCTCGGCAAGGGCGACATGCTCTACATGCCCGGCGGCAAGCAAATCGTCCGGGTCCACGGCCCGCTGGTCCGCGACGAGGAAGTCCGCAGCGTCGCCGACCATTGGCGCAAGCAGGGCGTGCCCGATTATATCCAGGCGGTGACCGAGGAGCCCGAGGACGGCGGCTATTTGTTCGACGGCCAGCCGACGCAGGAAGACGACGCCGAGACCCAGCTCTACAGGAAAGCGGTGCAGATCGTCGCCGAGAGCCAGAAGGCGTCGGTGTCCTACCTCCAGCGCCAGCTCCGTGTCGGCTACAACAGCGCGGCTCGTTTGATCGAACGGATGGAGAAGGACGGCAAGGTTGGGCAACCCGACCACGTCGGCCGTCGCGAGGTACTAATCGACCTCGAAGGCCGACCGCTTTAGCCACCCACTTTAATTGTCGGCCGGCCGACTCGATTCATCTATGATTCAGACCCGTTCGCCTACGGTGCGCACATGCTTCGCAGGCTTCTCCATCCCGGCGCGATACTCGCACTTTGGCTGACCGCCTGCAGCCCTGCTGAGCCGCCCCTGCTGGTCGACGGCAACCAAGCGCCGGCGAAGACCATCGCCCAGGAGCCATCGGGCGAGACGCTGCGCAATAGCTCCGGAAACGTGGCGCTTCGCCGCTAAGCGCGTAACCTCTTCGCACCTGAACCGCAGGGAACCGGCGGGTTCACGCCGCATTCAATGCCCAGGCCCGATACCGTGCAAAATTTCCAGGAGCTTCAGGAATGACGTTTTCAACCCGTTTTGCACGCGTGCTGGCCCCGATCGCCATGGTCGCGGCCGCGGTGCCCGCCGCGGCGGCCGAGTCCGCCGACATGCCCAAGGTCCGGGCGCACCTCTCGTCGGTGCAGTCGATGACCGCGAACTTCGTCCAGACCGACGCCAAGGGCCGGTCCGCGGCCGGAACTCTGCAGTTGAAGCGGCCCGGCCGGGTGCGTTTCCAATACGGCAGCGGCGACTTGCTGCTGGTCGCCAATGGCCGCCAGCTGACCTTCATCGACTACCAGGTCGGGCAGAAATCGAGCTGGCCGCTCAACAAGACCCCGCTCGGAGTGTTGCTGTCGGGCTCGCCCAACCTCAAGGGCCGGGCGCAAGTCATGCCGAGCGACGACCCCCGCGTCGTCGTCGTGCGGGCAAGGGACCCGGCCCAGTTCGGTTCCCTGATCCTGGCGTTCCTGCGCTCGCCGTCGGCGCCGGGCGGGCTGATGCTGTACGGATGGACGGCGATCGACGCCCAGAACAAGCGGACCACGGTCAAGCTCTCCAACCAGCGCTACAATGTCGCGGTTCCCGACCGCGCATTCACTTACGCGGAGCCGAAAAAGAAGCGCGGCTAACCAGTTTCCGTTCGCTACTTGTTCATCGCCGCGTCAGCAGAAGCGCACTAAATAAGTTTCGATTCTGCGCATAGCTTGGGGTTTCCCCCTGTTACCCGGGCGCGGCGCAGGATCCCTTGCGTGACGAACGCTAGGCGGCCCTCGCTCCACGCCCCCGGAGCGGGGGCCTTTTCTTGTCCTCGCTCGGCTCGCAATGGACGCACATGGTGGCTACATCGGCAGTCGTGACCCAGCTCAAGATCGCCTCGTGGAACGTCAATTCGGTGCGGGCTCGCATCGACATCGTCGAGCGGCTGCTTCGCGAAGAGCAGCCCGACATTCTGTGCCTGCAGGAAACGAAGGCCCTCAACGAGGTTTTCCCGGCCGAGTTCTTCCGGCGGCACGGCTATGTCCACCAGCATTTGCACGGCCAGAAGATGCACCATGGGGTCGCCATCGTTAGCCGCATCGCGCTCGATGAGCCCGGCCGCCACGACTGGCAGGACAACGGCGAGGCGCGCCATATCGGCGTTCGCCTGCCGTGCGGCATGCGGCTCGAGAATGTCTATGTGCCGGCCGGCGGCGACGTTCCCGACCGCACGGTCAATCCAAAGTTCGGGCAGAAGCTCGATTTCATCGAACGGATGACGCGCTGGTCAGAGAGTCTGCGCGAGCCGACGCTGGTGGTCGGCGATTTCAACGTCGCCCCGCTCGAATGCGACGTCTGGAGCCACAAGGCGCTGATCAACGTCGTCAGCCACACGCCGGTCGAGGTCGAGGCGTTGAACCGGCTGCAGCAGGCGCACGACTGGGTCGATATCGGCCGCCGGTTCGTGCCCGCGCCGGATCGCTGCTTTACCTGGTGGAGCTATCGGTCGCCCGACTGGACCAAGAACGACCGCGGACGGCGGCTCGACCATATGTGGGCGTCGCCCGCGCTTGTGCCGCGGATCGTCGGCCATCGGGTGCTCGAGCCATGTCGCGGCTGGCAGCGTCCGTCGGACCATGTTCCGCTGATCTGCGAAGTCAGCCTTTGAAAGAGGCAGCGCGGATCCGGCGCGCGATCGCCGCGCTCAAGGCCGGACGGCCGGTCCGGATCGAGGATCGCGGGACCGTGGTCGCCGTCGAGACCGCGACCGGCGAACTGCTCGAGCTGCTCGATCCCAAGGGCCAGGCGCCACTGCTGTTGAGCGGCGCCCGGGCAACGGCGCTGTCGCTCGCCAATGCCCGCGACGCCGCCGATCCCGCGCGGCCGGTGCTGGTCGAGCGCAGTCCCTGGCTGGATGCGGACAGCGCGCTGGCCCTCGCCGACCCCGGCCAGGACCTGACTCGGGCACCGATCGGTCCGCTGCGGCCGATTCCGGTTCCGGATGAGGCGCTGGCCGGCGCGGCGCTCGAGTTGGCGAGGGCGGCGGGATTGCTGCCGGCGCTGTGGCTGCTGGATCCGTCCGCTGAAGCCGCGGCCGCCGTCGAGGCCGGGGACCTGACCGGCCTCGCGTCCGAAGTCGCCTTGATCGCGCGCGCCCGCTTGCCGCTCGAGGACATGCCGGACACCCAGATCGTCGTTTTTAGAAGCCCCGATGGCGAGGAGCATGTGGCCTTGGTGATCGGCGCCTTCGCCGGCGCCCCGCCGCTGGTGCGCCTGCACAGTGAGTGCCTGACCGGCGACGTATTCGGATCGCTGAAGTGCGATTGCGGCCCGCAATTGCGCGCCGCGCTGCGGCTGATCGCGACGGCCGGCGGCGGGGTGCTGCTCTATCTTCGCCAGGAGGGCCGCGGGATCGGGCTCGCCAACAAGGTACGCGCCTATGCGCTCCAGGACCGCGGTCTCGACACGGTCGAGGCGAACCAGCGGTTGGGGTTTGCCGACGACGAGCGCGATTACGCGCACGCCGCGGCGATGCTGCGCGCGCTCGGCATCGCCAGCGTCCGGCTGTTGACCAACAATCCGGGCAAGGCCGCGGGACTGGCCGCCGCCGGGATCGAGATTGCCGAGCGGGTCGCCCACCACATGCCCGCCAATCCGCACAACGCCGATTATCTGGCGGTTAAGCGCAGCAAGAGCGGGCATCTGGCCTAATTTATTCGAACAGCGCCGTGCCGACGCGCACGGCGGTCGCGCCAATCGTCACCGCCGTTTGGTAGTCGTCCGACATGCCGATGCTGAGCCCGCTGACGCCATGACGCCGCGCGATTTCCGCGAGCAGCGCGAAATAGGGCGCCGGCTCGGTGTCGAGCGGCGGGATCGCCATCAGGCCGGCGAGCGCCAGCGGTGAAGCCCGCACCGCGGCCACCAGATCGCCGACCTCGCCGATCGCGCAGCCGCCCTTCTGCTCCTCGTCGCCGATATTGACTTGGACATATACGCCGGCAGCGCGGCCCTGCTTGTCCGCCTCGCGAACCAGCGCTTCGAGCAGCGAGTGCCGGTCGAGCGAGTGGATCACGGCGAACAGGCGCACGGCGTCGGCCGCTTTGTTGGACTGCAGCCGGCCAATGCCGTGCAGGGTGATGCCGTTGTGGCGCTCGAGGATCGGCGGCCATTTGGCGAGCGCTTCCTGGACGCGGCTTTCGCCAAAGTCCCGCTGGCCGGCGGCGATCAACGCGTCGATCTCTTCGGCCGTGCGCCCCTTGCTCACCGCGATCAGGGTCACTTCGCCGGGATCACGACGGGCAATCTTCGCCGCTGCGGCGATGCCGGCGAGAATCGATTGGCGGCGGTCGGCGGCGGTCATTGGCCCGGGCCATAGCCCAGCTGGTCGGTCAGGCGAGAATTCGGCGCCGGATCAGAACTTGAAGGCGGTCCCGACGTAGACTGCCTGGCTGTCGCGGCGGTCGTCCTTGAGCGCCGACAGCCGCTCGTGATCGACTCGATAGCGCACCCCGCCGGTGACCGCGATGTTGCGGGTCAGCGAATAGGCGCCGCCGACATCGAGAGAATAATTGTCCGCCTTGCGCAATGGAGTAAGCGCGCGCCCGTCGCCACGGTCGGCGCCGACAGCGACTCGGCCGGTCAGGCGCTTGTTGACCGAGTAACTTACGCCCAGCGCCGCGCTCTCGCGGCCGCCGAGTGCCGGATTGCCATCCTTGGTCCGGGCGACATCGCCAGCGACTGCGAACCGCCGCCAGCCGACGGCAACCCCGAGGTTGTAACTCGCCGGAGTCAGCGCGTTGATCGAGGTCAGCGCGGCCGCGTCGGCGACTCGGACCTTGCCCGGGCCATCGGCGCGGGCGCGAATCGCGACTCGCACCTGTGACGGCCGTCCCTTGGCCGGGGCCGGAGTGAATTTGAAATCGCTCAGCGAGTTGGCCTTGCCGGCGAAAGCGGCGGCCAGGCGCGGATCGGCGTTGGCGGGCGTGAAGGTCGCGACCGGGTCGAAGCTGACCGCAACCGCCGCCGGCCGCTTCTTGGCCTGGGCAGTGGCGAGCGCCGGAGTCAGCACCATCCCAGCCGCGGCGAACGCCGCGACCAGCTTGCCTGACTTTGACCGACTCACGCTATTCACTTTGGTGAACTCCCTGTTCACGACTCGATATAGCTATCGCAGCCTGAAGGTTCCATGTCCGGAATCGATTCACAAGCGCCCTGTTGCCGATGGACAACAATTTAGGCCCGTTAAGGGACATGCTTGCGGAGCAACTTCGAGCATCTATAACGCCCACCGACCGACTTCGCTTCAAGGAACACCGATGCCCCGCCTGCAAATCACCGCCGCCGCGCTTATCGTCCTCACACTCGCCGGGGCCGGCTGCGCCCGGAACCGCGACATCCCGACCCAGCTGGCGCCGTCGCGGACCACCTCGATCGGGGTCAACAGCTATTTGTGGCGCGCGGCGATCGACACCGTGTCTTTCGCACCGCTGCTGCAGGCGGACTCGAACGGCGGGGTCATCGTCACCGACTGGTACATCAACCCCAGCTCGCCCAGCGACAGGGTCAAGCTCACGGTGTCGATCCTCGACCAGGACCTGCGCGCCGATGCACTCCGAGTCGCGGCGTCGCGGCAGACGCTTCAGAACGGAGTGTGGGTCAACGCGCCCGTTGCGGCGGCGACCGTTCAGAAGCTCGAAGACATCATCCTGACCCGCGCCCGCGACCTTCGCCGCACCGCCGTCGGCGGCTAGGCCGCGATGCAATGACCGGCCGCTTCGACCCGGCGGGGGCCGAGCGCCGCTGGCAGGCGCGGTGGGATGCGGCAGGCTGCTTCGCCGCCGACAGCGCCAGCCCCAAGCCCAAGACCTATGTGCTGGAGATGTTTCCGTACCCGTCGGGGCGGATCCACATGGGCCATGTCCGCAACTACACGATGGGCGACGTCATCGCCCGCTACCGGCGGATGCAGGGGCACGAAGTCCTCCACCCGATGGGCTGGGACGCGTTCGGAATGCCGGCCGAGAACGCCGCGTTGGAGCGCAAGGTGCATCCCGGGACATGGACCCGGGACAACATCGCGGCGATGCGAGACCAGCTGAAACGCCTGGGCTTCGCGCTCGACTGGAGCCGCGAGCTCGCGACCTGCGACCCCGAATATTACGGCCACGAGCAAGCGCTGTTCCTCGACCTGTTCGACGCCGGGCTGGTCTATCGCAAGGAGAGCGAGGTCAATTGGGACCCGGTCGACCGGACCGTGCTCGCCAACGAGCAGGTGATCGACGGGCGCGGCTGGCGTTCCGGCGCGCCCGTCGAGCGGCGCAAGCTGGCGCAATGGTTCCTGAAAATCACCGATTTCGCCGAGGATTTGCTCGCCGGGCTGGAATCGCTCGAGCAATGGCCGGACAAGGTGCGGCTGATGCAGGAGAACTGGATCGGCAAGAGCCGCGGGCTGGTATTCTCGTTCCGCCTGGCCGAGCCGGCCGACGATATCGAGCGGATCGAGGTGTTCACGACTCGGCCGGACACGATCTTCGGGGCATCGTTCGTGGCAATCGCCGCCGCGCACCCGCTCGCGCAGGCGGTCGCGGCGGCGGATCCGGGCGCGCACCAGTTCATCGACGTGTGCCGCGCCGGAGGCACCAGCGCCGCCGAGATCGAAACCGCCGAGAAGACAGGCTACAAGACCCGGCTCGAGGCAGTCCATCCGCTCGATCCCGAATGGAGGCTGCCGGTCTACATCGCCAATTTCGTGCTGATGGACTACGGAACCGGGGCGATTTTCGGCGTTCCCGGGCACGACCAGCGCGATTTCGAGTTTGCGAAGCAATATCATTTGCCCATCAAGCGGGTGGTCGCCTCCAGCCACGGCGAGGCCGCGCTGCCGATTGGCGAGGAGGCCGAAAGCGAGCCCGGAATCGCGGTCAACTCGGAGTTTCTCGACGGCCTTGAGACCGAGGAAGCGTCGGCGGAAGTCATCCGCCGCGCCGAAACCGCCGGCTGGGGCGTCGGCACGACCGCATGGCGGCTGCGCGATTGGGGCGTGTCGCGCCAGCGCTACTGGGGCACACCGATCCCGATCATTCACTGCGCGAGCTGCGGGCCGGTGCCGGTGCCGCGCGACCAGCTGCCGGTGGTGCTTCCCGAGGACGTGGCGTTCGACCTGCCGGGCAACCCGCTCGATCGTCACGACGCCTGGCGCCAGGTCGCATGCCCATCCTGCGGCGCGGCGGCGGCGCGCGAGACCGACACCCTCGACACCTTCGTCGATTCTTCCTGGTACTTCATTCGCTTCGCGAGCCAGCCCGCCGGCCGGCCGTTCGAACGTGCCGAGGCCGAGGCATGGTTGCCGGTCGACCAGTATATCGGCGGTGTCGAGCATGCGATCCTGCACCTGCTCTACGCGCGCTTCTGGACCCGGGCGCTGCAGCGCATCGGCCGGATCGGTATCGCCGAGCCGTTCAAGGGATTGTTCACGCAAGGAATGGTGACCCACGAAACCTTTCGCTCGGTAGACGGGCGCTGGCTGTCTCCCGACGAGATCGAGGTTCGCGAGGGCGGCGCGCTGGTCGAGCGCGCGACCAGCGCCGCGGCCGAGCGCGGGCGCATCGAGAAAATGTCCAAGTCGCGACGCAACACCGTCGATCCCGAGCCGATCGTCGCCAAATATGGCGCCGACGCGGTGCGTTGGTTCATGCTCTCTGACAGCCCGCCCGAACGCGACCTCGAATGGTCGATCGACGGAATTGAAGGGGCGGCGCGGTTTGTCCAGCGGGTCTGGCGGCTGGCGACCGAGCCCCAGGCGGGCGACGGACCCGACCCCGCGCTCGACAAGAAGGCGCACCGCGCGATCGCCGCGGTCGGCGAGGCGATCGAGGGGCTGCAATTCAACAAGGCCGTCGCGCAATTGTACGAACTGGTGAACGCGATCGAGAAGGCGGCGCCATCGGCGAGTCGCGCCGAAGCGGTGCGGACTTTGGTCAAGCTCGCCTCGCCGATGGCGCCGCATCTGGCCGAGGAATGCTGGGCGAAGTTGGGCGGCGATGGCCTGATGGCCGAGGCTGACTGGCCCTCGTTCGATCCCAATTTGCTGGTCGATGACGACGTGACGATTGCCGTCCAAGTGAACGGCAAGCTGCGCGACACGATCCTTGCCCCGCGCGGCCTCGACCGCGAATCGGCAGAGGCGCTGGCGCTGGCCTCGGCCAAAGTCCAACGACAGCTCGATGGCGCGGCGCCCCGCAAGGTCATTGTCGTTCCCGACCGGCTGGTGAATATCGTCGCGTGATGCGTCGCGCACTCGCCTTGCTCGCTGCCCTTGCCCTTTCGGCTTGCGGGCTCCAGCCGCTCTACGGAGGCGGCTCGGCGAGCCCGGTCGCGACAATTCTGCGCACGGTCGAGGTGGCGCCGATCGCCGGCCAGGTCGGTTGGCTGGTGCACAACAACCTGACCGAGCGGCTCGGCGCGGGCGATGGAGGCGAGCCGCCGCTCTACCGGCTCGAGGTCGAGCTCGACGACAATATCACCGGCTTCGGCATCCGCGGCGACCGCGCCGTGACCCGCGAGCGGCGAATGCTCCGCGCCCGCTACCGGCTGGTCAACCTCGATACCGGCGGAGTGGTGCTGGACGCAACCGCCGGATCCGACGCCGGGATCGACGTCGTCAGCTCGGAATATGCGACCGTCGCCGCCGAGCAGACCGCCGCCGAGCGGTTGTCGGAAGTGCTCGCCGACCAAATCGTCGCCCGGCTCGGCTTGTTCGCGGCGCGCACCGCGCCGGACCGGTAACGGCGCAGTGAAAGCCGCCAGGGGCAGCATCGGGCGCGCGGTCGACCGGCCCAACGGGGGGGTCCGGCTCTATTTGCTCCACGGTCCGGACGAGGCGCAATCCCGAGCGCTCGGTGATCGCCTGCTTCAGGGTCTCGGAGCGACCCGGTTCGTCGTTAGCGGGGGCGCGATCCGCTCCGACCCGGCGCTGCTCGCCGACGAAGCCGGGGCGATGAGCCTGTTCGGCGAACCGCGGGCGATCTGGGTCGAACCGGCGGGCGACGAGATCGCCGCGGGAGTCGAGGCGCTGCTTGCGGCTCCCGCCGCCGAGAGCGCGGTGATCGCGATCGCCGGGGCGCTGCGCAAATCCTCGGCCCTGCTCAAGCTCGCCGAAGGCGATGCCCGGGCGCTGGCCCACGCCTCTTATGTCCCGGAAGGGCAGGACGCGGAGCGGATGGTAATCGAAGTGGGACGGATCCACGGCCTGCGCGTCCCAGATTCGGTCGCGGCCCGAGTCGCGGGCGCGTGCGGAAACGACCGGGCGATCGTCGGCCAGGAGCTCGCCAAGCTCGCGCTCTATCTCGGCGCGTCGCCCGAATCGCCGAAGGAGCTCGACCATGATGCGGTCGACGCGGTCGGCGCCGACGCCGCCGAGGGCAATTTCCTGCGGCTCGCCGATCTCGCTTTGTCGGGTGACCTCGCCGCGGTCGCCGACGAGCTCGCGCGGCTGTCCCCGGGCGGCGGCGAGGCGATCCCGGTGATCCGTTCGCTCCAGCGCCGCTTGCTGATGCTGGCCCCGCTGCGCGCCAGGATGGAGGCTGGCGAGCGCTCCGCCGCTGTCATGACGTCACTCGGCAAGTCTTTGTTCTGGAAAGACAAACCGACGGTGGAGAAACTGCTCGAAACGTGGGATGCGCGCGGCCTGGCAACCGTTGCGGACCGCGCCGGCAGGCTCGAGCGGCTGCTGATGCGGCCCGAATCGCCGCCGCCGGCCGAGGCCCTTGGCGAAGAGCTGACGGCCATTGCGCGCCGCGCGGCGCGCCGGCGCTAACCCCTCCCCGGTTGGGCGCTAGATCGGTTCGCCGGTCAGCCGCTGGCAGATCATGTCGAGCTGGTCGAGACTGTTGTAGTGGAGCGTGACCGTTCCCGCGGCGCCATTGTGCGCCACCCGGACGCGGACGCCGAGCAGATCGCCCAGCTGCCGCTCGAGCGCCACCAGGTCGGGATCGGCGCGCCGCTCGGTCAGCTGGAGCTCGCCCGCCGGCTTTTTCTCGCGGCGCGCGCGGGCCTCGGCCTGGCGCACCGAAAGCCCGCGGGCGATGATTTCCTTTGCCAGCCCTTCGGGATCGGGCGCGGTGGCGACGGCGCGCGCGTGGCCCATGCTGATGTCGCCGCGAACCAGCGCATCGCGCACGAACGCCGGCAGGTCGAGCAGGCGCAGCAGGTTGGAAACATGGCTGCGCGACTTGTGGACCAGCCGGCCGATGTCGTCGGCGTTGTGGCCGTGGTGCTCGATCAGCTGCTTGTAGCCCTCGGCCTCCTCGATCGCGTTGAGATCCTCGCGCTGGATGTTCTCGATGAGCGCGATCTCGGCGGCCGCCGCATCGTCGATATCGCGGACGATCGCCGGGATGGTGTGGAGCCGCGCCCGCTGCGCCGCCCGCCACCGGCGTTCGCCGGCGATGATCTCGTACCCGTCGCCGTGCGGCCGCAGCAGGATTGGCTGCAGCACGCCGCGTTCGGCAATCGAATCGGCAAGCTCGTCGATCGATTCCTCGGAAAAATGCATCCGCGGCTGGTTGGGGTTGGGGCGGATGCGGCCGACCTCGACGTCGCGAACGCCGCCGCGGGACTGAACCGGCGTTTCGTCGGTCGGAGCGCGCGCCGACTCGTCGATCAGCGCCGACAGCCCCCGGCCAAGCCCCGAAACCGGGCGCTTCACGCCGCCTCCGCGCGCTGGGGAAGCCGGGTCATCAGTTCGCGAGCCAGGTTGAGGTAGGCTTCCGAGCCGGCGCATTTGAGGTCGTAGATCAAGGCCGGCAGTCCGTGGCTCGGGGCTTCGGACAGACGGACGTTGCGCGGGATCACCGTGTCGAACACCGCCGGCCCGAGGCACGCGCGAACGTCGTCGGCCACGGCCTGCGAAAGATTGTTACGGCGATCAAACATCGTCAGCGCCACACCGAGGATTGCAAGGTTCGGATTGAACGCTTGGCGGATCCGTTCGACGGTTTGCAAAAGTTGGCTAAGTCCTTCTAATGCAAAGAATTCACATTGGAGCGGGACGAGCAAATGGCGCGCCGCGACGAGCGCGTTGACGGTCAGTAGCCCGAGCGACGGCGGGCAGTCGATCAAGCAGATGTCCCAGCGCACGTCGGCCTGCTCGAGCGCGCGCTCGAGCCGGTGGGCGCGATCGTCGAGCGCGACGAGCTCGATCTCGGCGCCCGACAAATCGACGGTCGACGGCAGCAGGTCGAGCTTCGGCACGCGCGTCGCGACGGCGGCTTCGACTACGCTCGAATTGCCGATCAGCACGTCGTAGCTCGAGCGCTGGCGCTGCGCGTGGCCAACGCCGAGCCCAGTCGAGGCATTGCCCTGGGGGTCGAGATCGACCAGCAGCACCTTCCAGCCGATCGCCGCGAGCGCGGTCGCGAGGTTGATCGCGGTGGTCGTCTTGCCCACCCCGCCCTTTTGATTGGCGATCGCCACACGAATCATCGGTTCGACTTCGCCCTCACCTTGCTCAGCACCAGGATCGTCGCTTGCGCGTCGGTGCAGCTCGCCTCGTGTCGAACCGTACATTGCCAGCTTCGCCGCGCTTCGGCCAGTTCCGAATTGGCGTTTCTTCCCTTGGGGAGCGCCCAAACCGTCCCGGAATGCGCCAGATGGAGGCCCATGGCGAGCAAGCGGTCGAGCGGCGCGACCGCCCGGGCGGTAATCACATCGAATGCGCCGCGCACCTGATCGATTTTCGCCGCCCGCACTGACACCCGATCCGCCAAACCGAGCTCGCTGACGGTCTCGGCGAGGAACGCCGCGCGCAGGCGACGCGGCTCGACCAGGTTCACCGGGCCCTCGGCTAGAGAGGCGACGACAATCCCGGGAAGACCAGCGCCCGAGCCGATGTCGACCCACGACGCCCCTGGCTGTGGCTCGAAGCGAACCAGCTGCGCGCAGTCGAGAATGTGACGGTCCCAGATATCATCGAGGGTCGACGCGGCGACCAGATTCTGAGTGCGATTCGCGGTCTTTAGTCGTTCGACGAAGGCGGTGAGGCGCTCAAATGTTTCACGTGAAACAGGCCGGCCCGCGGCCCGCTCGAGCGCTTCGATCATGCCGCCGCGCGGCGATTGGCGGCGACATAGACGGCGGACAAAGCGGCCGGAGTCACGCCGTGCACGCGCGAGGCTTGATCCAAAGTCTCGGGCCGCGAGGCGGCAAGCCGCTCGATCATCTCAGTCGAAAGGCCGGGCACCGTCGCGTAATCGAAATCGCCCGGGATCCACACTGCCGAATCGCGCTGGACCGCGTCCCATTCGCGCCGCTGCCGCTCGACATATGGCGCATAGACGGCATCGGCGCGGCCCTCGTGCGTCTCCGCCCACGCAGTCGTGCCGCGCAACTTCCCATGCCGCTCGATGTAATCCCGCCGCCGGTCCGACAGGCAATCAGCCTCGATCGCGGCCGCTCCCAGCCGGGTGGTCGCGTTGTCGGCGCGCAGCGACAGGCGATGCTCGGCCCTTGCGGTCATCATCCGGTACGGCTCATTGACGCCCTGGAGCGTCAGATCGTCGATCATCACGCCGATATAGCTCGTGCGCCGGTCAAACCGGACTTCCACAAGGTCAAGCGCATAGGCAGCGGCGTTTAGACCGGCCGTCAACCCTTGCGCGGCGGCTTCCTCATAGCCGGTCGTGCCGTTGATCTGGCCAGCGAGGAAAAGCCCGGCGATGTCGCGGGTTTGCAGCGTTGCATTGAGACGTCGTGGATCGACGAACTCATATTCGACCGCATAGCCGGGGCGGACGATCGCGGCCCGCTCGAGGCCGGCGATGCTGCGGACGAAATCGAGCTGGACGTCGGCCGGAAGCGATGTCGAAATTCCGTTCGGATAGACGAGGGCCTCACCAAGTCCTTCCGGCTCAAGGAAAATCTGGTGGCCGTCGCGGTCGCCGAAGCGCTTCACCTTGTCCTCGATCGACGGGCAATAGCGCGGGCCGCGGCCCCCGATCGCACCAGCGAACAAGGGCGAGCGGTGGTAGGCCGAGCGGATGATGTCGTGCGTGCGGCCGTTGGTCCGGGCGATCGCGCAGCGCAACTGCGGCTGGGCAATGCCGTCGTCGAGCGCCGACATCGTCCAGCGCTCGGCGTCGGTCGGCTGCTCGTCGAGCCGCGCCCAGTCGATCGAACGCCCGTCGAGGCGCGGCGGAGTGCCGGTCTTGAGCCGGCCCTGGCCGAGGCCGAGTTCGCGAAGCTGATGGCCGAGCGGGACCGACGATCGCTCGCCGCTGCGCCCGCCGTTGGTCATCTCCTCGCCGACGAATATCCGCGCGTCGAGGAAGGTACCAGTGGCCACGACGAGCGCCCGGCAGTCCAGCGTGCTTGAACTGGTCTCGATCCCGGTAATCCGCCCGCTTTCGACCCGCATTCCCAGCGCTTCGCCAACGATCACCTCGACGCCGCTCTCGGAGATGAATTCGGCGATGGCCGCGCGGTACAGCCGTCGATCGGCTTGGACCCGCGGCCCCTGCACTGCCGGGCCCTTGCTCCGGTTGAGCATCCGGCGGTGGATTGCTGCGCGGTCCGCCGCGCGCGCCATCAGACCGTCGAACACGTCGAGTTCGCGCACCAGATGGCCCTTGCCGACCCCGCCGATTGACGGATTGCACGACATCTGGCCGAGATCTTCGGCGCGGAAGGTCAGTAGCCCGACGCGTGCGCCGCGCCGCGCCGCGGCCGCAGCGGCTTCGCAACCGGCGTGGCCGGCACCGATTACCAGGACGTCGAACATGCCGTCGCTCTAGAGGATTGAGGCTTTCGCGGGAATGGCGCGAACCGATGTTTCACGTGAAACGGCTATTTTCCGAGGCAAAAGCGCGAAAATAGCGCGTCGAGGACATCCTCGATGCCCGCTCGGCCGGTCAGCCGATCAAAAGAACCCCGAGCGAGGCGCAACTCTTCCGCTATCGTAACGACATCGTCCGCGCTCTCCGCCCGCGAAAGCGATCCGCGGGCCCCCTCGAGGTGCAACGCCTGGCGGCGGTTCAGCGCCAGCGCATCGTCGCCCGGCAGGAAAGTCGCCGCAAGCTCCCCTACCCGTTCGAGCAGCGGCCCAATCCCTTCGCCGGTGTGTGATGAGACCGGCAACGAGCCGGCGGGTGCGCCAGCTCGCCCGGGCAGGTCGCATTTAGAATGGATGCGAAGAAGTCGAGGATGATCCGGCGCATCGCCAGGCTCGCCAAGCCACAGCAGAATGTCGGCAGCGTCGATCAGGCCGCGCGACCGCTCGACCCCGATCCGCTCGACCAGCTCATCCGTGGCGCGCAATCCGGCGGTGTCGGTCAGAACAAACGGGATCCCGGCGAGGGCCAGCGGGACTTCGATATGGTCGCGCGTGGTTCCCGGTTGGTCGGTCACGATCGCTCGCTCAGACCCCGCTATTGCATTGAGTAGGCTGGACTTTCCGGAATTCACAGGACCCGAGATCACCACTCGCACGCCATCGCGCAGCGGCTCCATGCGCGGCCGTTCGAGCCATGAACGCAACTCTGTTGCTAATGCGCCGCAGTCGCCAGAGAGGCTCGGATCGACGCCTGAATCCCCGTCCTCGTCATAATCGATCGCGCGCTCGGCACTGGCCGAAAGGCCGATCAGCTGCTCCTGCCATTGCTCGATTTGGCGCCGCAGGCCGCCCTCGGCCAGGGCCAGGGCCGCGCGGCGCTGGCTTTCGGTTTCGGCCTCGATGAGGTCGGCGAGCCCTTCGGCTTCGGTTAGGTCGATACGCCCGTTCTCGAACGCCCGGCGGGTGAATTCGCCCGGCGCCGCTAGCCGCAAGCCATCGAGTGACGCCAAGGCGTCGAGCACCGCATCACCGACTGCGCGGCCGCCGTGGAGATGGAATTCGACGACATCCTCGCCGGTCGAGCTCGCCGGCCCGTCGAAGCGCAGCACCAGCGCGTGGTCGAGCAACATTCCGTTGCGGGGGTGCCGAAGTTCGCGGAGGGCCGCTTCACGCGGCGGCGCAAGATTGCCGGCGACCCGCCTCCCCGCTTCATGCGCACCAGGGCCGCTGACCCGGATGATGGAGATCGCCGCCGGTGGCCGGCCGCTGGCGAGCGCGTAGATCGTCGCCGCGGTCATCCGGTTGCTATCCCCCCAGGCCGAGCACCGGCGATACGTCGTGCCAGCCGTCCCAGATCATCTTCCCCGCGACCCACAGGATAACCAGCAGGCCGACGTAGGCGATCCAGCGGTAGCGCTCGATATATTTGGCGATGACGTTGGCGGCGAGGCCCATCAGAGCGACCGCAAACACCAGGCCGACAATCAGGATGCCCGGGTGGTCGTGCGCGGCGCCGGCGACGGCCAGCACATTGTCGAGGCTCATTGAGACATCGGCCACCGCGACCGCCCAGACCGCTCCGGCGAAGCTCTTGGCCGGCCTCAGGCCCGAATGCTCGTCCCCCTCGATCTCTTCCGAGCCAGCCGATTCCCCGGCATGGTGCAGCTCGCGCCACATTTTCCAGGCGACCCACAGCAGCAACAGCCCGCCGGCGAGGATCAGGCCAACCACCTGCAGCAGCTGGGTGACGATCAACGCAAAGCCGATGCGCAGCACCAGCGCCGCGATGACTCCGATCAGGATGACCTTGCGACGCTGTTCGGGCGGGAGCCCGGCGGCGAGCGCCCCGACGACGATCGCATTGTCCCCGGCCAACACCAGGTCGATCATCAGCACCTGGAAGAAAGCGGCCATGGCCGCGGGCTCGCCCAGGTTCGAGAAATCGGTGACGATTGCGTTCCACATTTCGCCCGGGCCGCCGAAACCGCCCGCACCCGCCGCACCCGCCAAGAGAAGTTCGATCATCAGCCGAAGTTACCCTGTCCAAAGCGTCCGCAACGCGAAAGCCGGAGAGCGCCCTTCTGTTCCCCGGCATGATGGCCCGCGACCGCGCACGGGTCGCGCCGGCCCGGCTATTGGTTCATCGAAGCAAAGAAATCCTCGTTCGATTTGGCGTCCTTCATCTTGTCGAGCAAGAACTGCATTGCGTCGATGGTCCCCATCTGCATCAGGATCCGGCGCAGCACCCACATCTTGGTCAAAGTGCCCTGGTCGACCAGCAACTCCTCCTTGCGGGTGCCCGACTTGCCGACGTCGAGCGCCGGGAAGATTCGCTTGTCGGAGACCTTGCGGTCGAGCACGATCTCGGAGTTGCCGGTGCCCTTGAACTCCTCGAAGATGACCTCGTCCATCTTCGACCCGGTGTCGATCAAGGCGGTGGCGATGATCGACAGCGAGCCGCCCTCCTCGATGTTGCGGGCGGCGCCGAAGAAGCGCTTGGGCCGCTGCAGCGCATTGGCGTCGACGCCGCCGGTCAGCACCGTGCCCGAGGACGGACCAACGGTGTTGTCGGCGCGGCCGAGGCGGGTGATCGAATCGAGCAGGATGACGACGTCCTTCTTATGCTCGACCAGCCTCTTGGCCTTCTCGATCACCATCTCGGCAACCTGGACGTGGCGGCTGGCGGGCTCGTCGAAGGTCGAGGAGATGACCTCGCCCTTGACCGAGCGCTGCATGTCGGTGACCTCCTCGGGCCGCTCGTCGATCAACAGCACGATCAGGAATATCTCTGGGTGATTGTCGGTGATCGCCTTGGCGATGTTCTGCAGCAGCACCGTCTTGCCGGTCCGCGGCGGGGAGACGATCAATGCGCGCTGGCCCTTGCCCTGCGGAGCTACGATGTCGATCACCCGGGCCGACTTGTCCTTGACGGTCGGATCGGCGCTGTCGAGGGTCAGCTTCTCGTCGGGATAGAGCGGCGTCAGATTGTCGAAATTGACGCGGTGGCGGACCGCTTCGGGGTCGTCGAAATTGATCTGGCTGACCCGGGTCAAGGCGAAATAGCGCTCGCCGTCCTTGGGCCCGCGGATCTCGCCTTCGAGCGTGTCGCCGGTGCGCAGCCCGTAGCGGCGGACGTGGCTCGGGGCGACATAGATGTCGTCCGGGCCGGCGAGATAATTGGCCTCCGGCGAGCGGAGGAAGCCGAAGCCGTCGTTGAGCACTTCGATGGTGCCCATGCCCATGATCTCGGCGCCGCTTTCGGCGCGGACCTTGAGGATCGAGAACATCAGGTCCTGCTTGCGCAGGGTCGAGGCGCCCTCGACGCCAAGTTCCTCGGCCATGGTGACCAGCTCGGCGGGGGTTTTCTGCTTGAGGTCCTTGAGGTGCATTGATGGGTCTTTTCTTGGAAAATTCTTGCGCTTGAGATCAAAGCGGATGCGGCAGGACGCTGCATCGTTGGGGGAGCGGGCACCGGCGATCTGAAGAAACTGGCCGATGAGAGCCGTGTGCGGTGGCGTTATGGCTCGGCCCGTCGCAAGTCAATATTGGAACGCGCAGCCCGGCGCACAAGGATGGGCGGCGATCAAGCCTAGAATGGGCGAACGATGGCCAGCACGACGATCAATGCCGCGGCGATGCCCGGGACTTCGTTCATGATCCGCAAGGTGCGGTTCTCGAGCGCCCGCTTGCCGGTCGCGAGCGACTTTCCGTACGAGACGATCCAGCCCTGGTAACCGGTCAGCGCGACAACCAGCACCAGTTTAGCGATGAACCAGCCTTGCGTGAACGCATCGAGGTGGAACGCCAGCATCAGCCCCAAGACCCACACCAGCAGCATCGCCGGGGTCAGGATGATCGTCCGCGCGCGGTCCCCGCGCTCGATCCAGGCGCGGTCCTCGGCCGAGCCGGGAGTGGTCGCATGATGATAGACGTAAAAGCGCGGCACCAGGAACAGCCCGGCCATCCAGAAGATCACGAAGGTGACGTGCGCGGCCTTGACCCACGGATAGGCGTCGCCGAGGAATCCGGTCAGCTGCAATTCGGTCATCGGCCCGCTTTCACGATTCCCATCAGCTCATCCACATGCGCGATCGGCGTTTCCGGAAGGATGCCGTGCCCGAGGTTGAAGATGTGCGGGCGCCCGGCGAGCGCGTCAAGGATTCGCCGGACCGAGCTCCGCAAAGCTTCGCCGCCGGCGATCAGTGCCAGCGGATCGAGATTGCCCTGGACCGGCAGCCGTTTGGGCAACTCCTTATGGGCCCAGGCCGGGTCGACGGTTTCATCGAGCCCGATAGCGTGGACCCGGGTTTCGCGGGCATAGGCGCCAAGCTTGCCGCCGGCGCCCTTGGGAAAGCCGATCACCGGAACGCCGGGATGGCTTGCCCGCAACCGCTCGACCAGCCGGGCGGTCGGAGCGATCACCCAGCGCTCGAACTCGGACGGCGCCAGGCTCCCGGACCAGCTGTCGAACAGCTGCACCGCCTCGGCTCCCGCGGCGATCTGGCCGCTCAAATATTCGAAGGTGACGTCCTCGATCCGCTCGACGATCGCGCCGAACCGCTTGTGATCGAGATAGGCGAGCCGACGCGCATCGGATTGCTGGCGGCTGCCCTCGCCGGCGACCATGTAAGTGGCGACCGTCCACGGCGCCCCGGCAAAGCCGATCAGGGTCTTGGTGGGATCGAGTTGCTCCTTCACTCGGGCAACGGTGGTGTAGATGGGCTCGAGCCGGCCCGGAAACGGCTTCAATTCCTCGAGCGCCGAACTGGCCAGGGGCGGCGTCAGCCGCGGTCCGTCCCCGGCGACGAAGCTTAGATTTTGGCCCAGCGCGAAGGGGACAATGAGGATGTCCGAGAACAGGATCGCGGCATCGAGCGAGAAGCGCTTGAGCGGCTGGAGCGTGACCTCGGCCGCGGCCTCGCTGTCGTAAACGAGGTCGAGGAATCCGCCCTTGGCCTCGCGCAGCTCGCGATACTCGGGAAGATAGCGACCCGCCTGCCGCATCATCCACACGGGCGGCGGATCGCGCCGCTCACCTTTGAGGACGGCAAGCACCGGCTTATCGGCCAAGCGATCGAGCGAGGTTTCGTGGGGCGTCAAGGCCACCCTCTTATTCTCCCTTATTATATATATAGAGAAAGATTGATGATGGAGATGGCGGCCAAGTTGCGGGACTTAGGCCTGCCTCCCGGATTTGCCAACAACCGCGGTCCTGGCGGACTCGCCGAAATGCGTCGGAAGCATCGACAAGGGTGCCCGCGATTCACAGGCTGGGGGTGAAATCGCGCTGCCGTGGATGAATCTTCGTATGGAGCGGGGCGGCACGCGCATAAGCCAGCCGTTGAGCCTGTCCCCATAGCCGCGCTAGGGCAATGGCCCCATTCGTCCACAAGGTTATGCCGTGCCGTTGGTTCTCGCCTCTTCAAGCGCAATTCGCCGGGCGATGCTCGCGGCCGCCGGAGTGAGCCATGAGGCGGTCCCCGCGGGGATCGATGAAGCGGCGGTCACGGCGCGGCACGGCGAACCGGACTCGCTGGCGCTCGAGCTTGCCGAGGCCAAGGCCATGGCGGTCAGCACCGCGCGTCCGGATGACTGGGTAATCGGCGGCGATTCGGTGATCTGTGTCGGTGGGCGATTGTTCGCCAAGCCCGCCAGCCGCGACCAGGCAGCCGAGCATTTGCGCGCCTTCTCCGGACAACCCATGCGGCTGACCAGCGCGGTCGCTGTGGCCCGCGGCGGAGCGGTCGACTGGAGCCATGGCGAGAGCGCGACGCTCCACGTCCGCGCATTGTCGGAAGCATTCATTGGCACCTATCTCGACCAGGAATGGCCGCAGGTTTCGAACTGCGTCGGCGTGTTCCGCTTCGAGGGCCCCGGCGTGCAATTGTTCGACCGGGTCGATGGCGACTATTTCACGATCCTCGGCATGCCCTTGCTGCCATTGTTGCAGGCGTTGCGCGAGCGCGGAGAACTTGCCGTATGATCCGCCTCGGCCTCACCGGATCGATCGGCATGGGCAAGTCGACCGCGGCCCGGATGTTCGAGCGGGCCGGAGTGCCGGTGTTCGACGCGGACGCCGAGGTTCGCCGGCTGCAAGGCCCCGGCGGAGCGTTGGTCGAGGCGATCGAACGGCGCTTTCCGGGCAGCATTCGCGATGGCGCGGTCGACCGCGAGGCGCTGTCGGAGCTCGTGCTAGGCAAGCCGGGGGAGCTGGCCGCATTGGAGGCGATCGTCCATCCGGCGGTCAGTAGCGCGCGCGAGCGGTTTCTTGCCGAGCATGCCGGCGCAGCAGCGGTGCTGTTCGAAATCCCCTTGCTGCTCGAGACCGGGGGCGAGCGGAAGGTCGATCAGGTCATCGTTGTGTCGGCACCGCCCGAGGTCCAGCGCCAGCGCGTGCTGTCGCGGCCCGGGATGACGGCGAAAAAACTGGAGGCGATTCTGGCCCGCCAGATGCCGGACGAGGAAAAGCGCAAGCGCGCCAACTTCGTCATCGACTCCTCAGGGCCGCTGGCCGCAACCGAACGCCAGGTTGCGCAAATATTGGCTTGTCTCGGACTCGCCGCGGGTGAATAAAAGGATTGTGCGGGAGATCATCTTCGACACCGAGACAACGGGGCTCAACCCGGCCGGCGGCGACCGCATGGTCGAGATCGGCTGCATCGAGATTTTCAACCGGGTCGAAACCGGGCGTCAGTTCCACGCCTATTTCAATCCCGAACGGCCGATACCGAGCGAGGCCGAAGCGGTTCACGGCCTGACCAATATCTTCCTGTCCGACAAGCCGAAGTTCGGCGACCGCGCCGAGGAGCTGCTCGAATTCTTCGAGGATTCGCCGCTCGTCGCGCATAACGCGAGCTTCGATTTCGGCTTCCTCAATCATGAGCTCGGGCGGTGCGGCCGTGCCGGCGTCTGCACCAGCCGAATGGTCGACACGCTGGTGCTCGCGCGGACCCGCCATCCCGGTGCCAAGCACAGCCTCGACGCCTTGTGCAGCCGTTTCGGAGTCGACCGCAGCCAGCGGGTCAAGCACGGCGCGCTGCTCGATGCGCAATTGCTCGCGCAGGTCTATGTAGAGCTGACCGGCGGTCGTCAGATCGGGCTTGGGCTGGTCGCCGACACCGACCGGATCGAAGTCGCGGCGAACGGCATTACCATCGCCGCCCGCGAACCGCTCGAACCGCGCCCGCATTTCGCCGCGGATGAGGAACTGGAACGCCACCGCGCGTTTATCGCCAAGCTGGTCAACCCGCTCTGGGCGCGCTTCGCCTAGCATCGTCGTGCGGGTCGGTTGACGGCGGGTTGGCGCGGGTCCTAAGCCCCGCCCGACAATCGAGAGGAGCCGACAAGTGGACGTTCGGGTCGCGGGTCATCAGGTCGACACCGGGGAGTCGCTGCGCGAGCTGGCGATCCGGCGGATGGAAGAAATCACCGAGAAATATTTCTCCCGCGCGGTGGCCGCCAACGTGACGTTCGGCCGCGGCCCGATCAACGACTTCACCTGCGATATCGTCGCTCCGGTCGCGCATGGCGTAGTGCTGAAAGCGTCGCACCGGGCGCCGGAGGCGCCGATGGCCTTCAACGGCGCCGCCGACCGCATCGAGAAACAGCTGCGCCGCTACGTGAAGCGTCTTCGCGAGCACAAAACCGATGGCGCCGAGCCGTACGTCGAGAATGCCGGATATACGGTGCTGTCGGCACCGGGGGACGATGATGATTTCGCGGCCCACCCGGCGATTATCGCCGAGACCCGTGCCGACATTCCCGAAGCTAGCGTGTCCGACGCGGTGATGCTGATGGATCTGCGCAACACCAATGCGCTGATGTTCAAGAATTCGGCGTCTGGCGCCTTCAACATGATTTACCGACGAGAAGACGGAAACATCGGCTGGGTCGAGCCGCACGGCTCCTGACGGCCATTCCCAATTGCGGCCGGCGTGCGATGCACGGGCAGGCTTTACTAGAGTGCGTTTGATGCAGCTTTCCGAGTTCCTCGATTTCGATGCGATCAAGACTGCGTTCCCGGGCGGCAGCAAGCGATCCTTGCTGCAGCAGCTCGCCAATCTCGCCGGCCAGCGAACCGGTCTCGACCCGGCGGCCATCCTGTCGAGCCTGGCCGAGCGCGAGCGGCTCGCTTCGACCGGCTTCGGGCAGGGAGTTGCGATACCGCACGGCAAGATCGACGGCTTGACGCGGATCTACGGCCTGTTCGTCCGGCTGGGCGATCCGGTCGATTTCAAGGCCCTCGATCGAGTGCCGGTGGACCTGGTGTTCCTGCTGCTGTCGCCGCCCGAAGCTGGCGCCGAGCATTTAAAAGCACTGGCCGCGATCAGCCGGGTGACCCGGAACGCCTCGACCCTCGAGAAAATGCGCGGCGCGCGCAGCCGCGATGCATTGGCCGCGGTGCTGATGGGGGCCGATGAGCGCGACGCCGCCTGATTCTGCGAGGGGTGAGGAGGCGCACTTCCGCAGCCTCGAGGCGCTTTACCGCTCCGCTCCGATCGACCGCCAGTTCCAATCCGAAATGAAGATCGTCGGCCCGGGGCGCTCCGAGATCCGCTTCCATGTCGACGACCGCTATTTCCACGCCGCCAACGCCGCCCATGGAACGCTCTATTTCAAGATGCTCGACGACGCGGCTTTTTATGCCGCCAACAGCCTGATCAGCGACCGCTTCCTGCTGACCACCGCGTTCAATCTCCATTTCACCGGGCCGATGCGCGCCGGCGAGGCGACGGCCGAGGGGCGCTGGATCAGCGGCAAGCGCCGAGTGCTGGTTGCGGAAGCGCGAATCCTCGATGCCGAAGGCGAGGAATGCGCGCGCGGCACCGGAACCTTCCTGCGCTCGCATATCGCGCTCAGCGGTCTCGCCGGCTACCGCTCGGCGACGTGAACGACGGTCGGCTGTCATCGGCCGTCGAAGCCACGGGCCTCGTTCGGCGGATCGAGGCGGCGGGCGACTTCGCGGCCATCCTCAGGCGCGGCGATCCGGACCGCGGCGCGCTGCTCCTGATGATCCGCAGCCGCGGCCGCCACGTCGGCTGCCTCGAGCGGATGCCGGCATTCGACGGCGGTTATCGCTGGCACAGCGTCGGACCGGGCGAATCGTCCACTTCCGATGAAATCGACGATTTCCTTGCCAAGCGCGCCCGTTTCGACGCGGATTCGTGGGTGATTGAACTGGACATCGCGGAGGCGGAACGATTCATCGCTGAAACAACCTTAACGGGTTGACCGCTTCGTTTCGGCACCGGAAAAGCGCCCGCTACACAAGAGCGGGGGACATTTTCGACCGAAATTTCGGCGGACAATGCCACGCGAGACGGGGAACCACCCACAGGGCCGAGAGCGGATTATCCGCAAGTGTTATGGGCCTAAGCGTAGGGCGGTTAACCGCATGATCTAGCGGTATTAATGTTGCCATCACTTCGTTCCGCGCTGCTGGTGTTCAGCGCGCTCAGCGCCGGTTCGGTTGCACCGGCTCAAGTCGGCCCGGCCGCCGAGACTCTGGTCTCGGTCTCGATCCCGGCGATTCCTCAAGCAATTGTCTCGCCGGCACTCCCGGTCGACCCCAGGGCTCCCATTGCGAGTCCGGTGCCCGTCACCGACGAGCTCGCGCCGTTGCCGGAGGCACTCACCGTGCCCGCCAGGCCGCGCGGCGATCTGACATCGCTGGTCGCGCAATTGCGCTCCTCCAATCCCGGCAGCCGCGATCTCGAATGCCTCGCCGTCGGCATTTATTTTGAATCGAAGGGCGAACCGCTCGCCGGCCAGCTGGCGGTCGGCGAAGTCATCGCCAACCGGGTCAATTCCGGCCGCTTCCCCTCGTCCTATTGCGGCGTGCTGTTCCAGCGCAAGCAGTTCTCCTTCATCCGCGGCCGCGCCTTGCCGGCGGTGCCGCGCTCGAGCCGCCAATGGACGACGGCGGTCGCCATCGCCAAGATCGTCGACCAGGATCTGAAGGATTCGGCGGCGTCCAAGGCCTTGTTCTTCCACGCCAAGCGGGTTTCGCCGGGCTGGAAGCTGAAGCGCGTCGCCTCGATCGGCAACCACATCTTCTACCGCTAGGCCGGTGCTCTCGGCGTGGCCCCGGATTGGCGGCGTTGACCTTTTGTTCTAGGCTGGCGGGATGGACGTCGCGCTCGATTCTCCCTGCTTCGCCGACGCCCCGCCGATTGCCGGGGACGTCGCCCGCGGAGTCACCCGGCTATTTTGCCGGCGCGACCTGTTTTCAATCTGCGAGGTGCCGTTGCCCAACGGCCGCCGCGCCGACATGATGGCCATCGACCCCAAAGGCGCCTTGACGATCGTCGAGATCAAGGTCGCCAAGGCCGACCTCGTCGGCGATTGCAAATGGACCGACTATCTCGACTATTGCGATCATTTCTATTGGGCGGTGCCGCCGTTCCTCGCGGCGGTACTCGAGCATGAGCGATATCTTCCGGACGCGGCGGGGCTGATTGTTGCCGACCGCTATGACGCCGCGATCATGCGCAATGCCTTGCACCGGCCGCTGGCGCCGGCCCGGCGCAAGGCCGAGCTGCTGCGGTTCGCCCGCCGGGCCGCGCGACGGCTGTCGGCGCAGATCGACCCGACTCTTGGCGACGGGAATTAGCGCCAGCGGCAATCAGGCTTTGGGTTGCTTGGCTTCGATGAGATTCAGGATTTCGCGCGAGCGGGTGTCGCGCCGGGCGTAATCGCGCGCCGAATATCCGGCCGCTGAATCGGTCTTGTCGGGGTCGGCGCCGGCCTCGAGCAGCAGCTTGACGAGCGGGACGTGGCGCTGCTGAACGGCGATGATCAACGCCGTTTCGCCCATCCGGTTGGCGGCATCGACCTTGGCTTTTCGCTGGAGGAGCTGGGCGGCCGCCTGGGTATAGCCGATCCGGGCAGCAGCGATCAGCGGAGTGTCGCCATCGCGGGCGGCCAGATCGGGGTCCGCACCCTCCTGGAGAAGGAACGAGGTCAACAGGTCGTCGCGTTTGGAGATAGCGATGATCAGTCCGGTTTCGCCCTTGCCGTCGCGGGAGTTGAGAACAGGCGTGCCGCGGGATTCGAGCAGCTCCATCACCTTGGCCCCGTCGCGTTCGCGTACCGCCTTGACGAAAGCGTCGCTGTCATAGCCGCCCAGCTGGGCCGCCGCCGGCGTTGCCAGCACGCTTAAGGCCGCGACGGCCGACAGAAACGCTTGTTTGAAAACCATTGTGAAATGCCACCCCCGAAACTTGATCGGGGACCGATAGCAGACCATGGATAAGCTTGTCATGAACAAGGCTGGGTCACTTCGGGCGCAAACGCCATTCTGGGAACAGCCGCTGGCGAAGCTCGACCGCGGCCAGTGGGAAGCGCTGTGCGACGGTTGCGGGCGGTGTTGCGTGCATAAGCTGGAGGACGAGGACTCCGGGATACTTTACCCGACCAACGTCGCTTGCGAGCTGCTCGACCGCAAGAGCGGCCGGTGCACCGATTACGCGCACCGCAAGGCGCGGGTCGCCGATTGCGTCACCCTGGAAAAGGGCAAGCTGGGCTCGCTCGACTGGCTTCCGGAGACCTGCGCCTACCGGCTGCGGGCCAACGGGGAGCCGCTGCCCGACTGGCATTATCTCATTTCCGGAAGCCGCGAGAGCGTCCACCAAGCCGGCCAGTCAACGCGCGGCTGGACGGTCAGCGAAGTGGATGCGGGGGACCTTGAGTTTCATGTCGTCGAGCGCGCGCTCTAAGGAACTCGCCGTTCATCCCGGCCTCCCGGTGCCGGTCGAGATCCACGCGGTGCGCACCGCGCGGCGCTTGCGGCTGCGGTTCGACGAGCGCCGGCGGGTGCTCAAGCTGACCTGCCCGATGCGCACCAGCAGCCGGGCGGCCCTGGCCTGGGCCGCCGAGCAACGCGCCTGGGTCGACACGCAAATCGCCGACGTGCTTCCGGGCGAACCGTTTGTCCCCGGTGCGCGCATTCCGGTCGAGGGGCGCGAGACCCGACTGGTGTGGGCGAGCGGCGCGGCGCGCGCACCGCGTCTCGATGGGCTCGAACTGCGCTGTGGCGGCCCCGAAAGCACTTTCGAGCGGCGCGTCGAGAGCTTTCTCAAGCGGCTCGCGCTCGACACGCTCTCGCTGGAAACCGGTGCAGCCGCGAAGGCCGCCGGAATATCTCCGCGCTCGGTCGCGGTCGGCGACGCCAACACGCGGTGGGGCAGCTGCTCGGCCGAGCGGCGGATCCGCTACAGCTGGCGGCTGATCCTGGCACCGCCCGCCGCGCGCCGGTACGTCGTCGCGCACGAAGTCGCCCACCTCGTCCACCTCGACCACGGGTTGGAGTTCAAGATGCTCGAGGAGCGGCTGTTTGACGGCGATGTCGCCGCTGCGCGCAGCCTATTGCGGCGGGTCGGGCCTCGGCTCAAGCGGATCGGGCGCAGGCACTAACCGCGGCCCCGGGGCACGCTGGGGCGGCTGGGGCGGTTGCTGGGGCTGCGGCTGAGGCAAGCGTTCTCCGCCGCGGCGGATGATCTCATTGGGCCACTGCGGCTGACCGAAATCGTCGGGGCGAACGACTTCCGGCTGGGCGCCGCCAGGATCGCCGGGCGGGAGCGGATTGCCGTCGGCGTCGACCAACGGCTCGAGGCCGAGATCCTCTGGCGGCAACCCCCAAATTTCCTCTTCCGGTTCAAGCTGCCAGTCGGGCACCGGAACTTCGGTTTCAAACTGTTCGATCGGCCGATGGGCGACCGCGCGGACCATGAAGTCGTGGAAGGCGCGCGCCGGCGCGGTTCCGCCCTGCAGCCCGCCGACTGGCCGGGCATTGTCGCGGCCCATCCACACGCCGGCCGTGATGCCGCTTGAGTAACCGATGAACCAGCCGTCCTTGTTGGAGCTGGTGGTGCCGGTCTTGCCGGCAACCGGGCGGCCGATCTGGGCGGCGCGGCCGGTCCCGGTCAGCACCGCCGCCTGAAGCAAATCGGTCATTTCTGCCGCGACCCATGGCGCGACCAGCACCCGCTCCTCGCGCTGCTCGTGCTGGTAGAGCTGGCGGCCGTCAGCGGTGACCACCCGGCGGATTGCGTAGGGCACTACCGATACGCCGCGGTTGGCGACCGAGGCGAACGCCCGGGTCATGTCGAGCAGACGGACATCGCTGGTCCCGAGTACCATCGACGGATAGGTCGAGATGTTGCTGCTGATGCCGAACCGGCGCGCCATGTCGGCGATAGTCGCAAATCCGAGCTCGGCTCCGATCTTGGCGCTGACGGTGTTGATCGAGCGCGAGAATGCCTCCCGCAAAGTGACTGGACCCTGGTGCGTGCGGGTGGCGTTGCGCGGCCGCCAGCCGTCGATCTCGATCGGCTCGTCGACGATCGTGTCGGTCGGCTTCATCCCCGATTCGAGCGCTGCCAGGTAAACGAATAATTTGAACGACGAGCCCGGCTGGCGCTGGGCCTGGGTGGCCCGGTTATAGAGCGAATCGACATAGTCGCGGCCGCCGACCATCGCCCGCACCGCACCGTCGCGATCGAGCGCGACGAGCGCGCCCTGGGCGAGCCTCGGAGTATTGGCGGCGATCGCGCGGTCGGCGGCCGTTTGCATGCTCGTGTCAAGCGTCGTCCAGACATCGATCGGCTCGCCGGTCTCGTCGATCAGCGTGTCGAGCTGCGGCAGCGCCCAGTCGGTGAAATAGCGGACGCTGTTCTGCCGGGTGGTTGGCTGCAGCCGAATCTCGGCCGGGTCGACGGATGCAGCGGCCGCGGGACTGACGAAGCCGTTGTCGACCATCGACTTCAGCACCACCGAAGCACGATCGCGGGCCGCCTCGACGTCCGCGGTCGGCGAGTAGTTCGACGGCGCCTTGACCAGGCCGGCGATGATCGCCGCCTCGCCCAGCGAGAGCGTATCGGCGCTGTGACCGAAGAAACGCCTCGAGGCGGCATCGATGCCATAGGCGCCGCCGCCGAAATAGACGCGGTTCAAATAGAGCTCGAGGATCTGGTTCTTGCTGAACTTGCGCTCGAGCGCCAGCGCGAGGACCCCCTCCTTGACCTTGCGGCCGAACGTCCGGCTGTTGGTCAGGAAGATGTTACGGGCGAGCTGCTGGGTGATGGTCGAGCCGCCCTGCCGCCAGCTGCCGCTCTCAAACCGGACCCGGATCGACCGGGCGACCCCGAGCGGATCGACTCCGACGTGGCTTCGAAAGCGTTTGTCCTCGACCGAGATCATCGCCGCCCGCATCTGCGGCGGAATGTCCTCGTAGCGGAGCCATTGCCCGAAGCTTGGGCCCAGCGACACCAGCACGGCGCCGTTGTTCGCCCGCATGCGGATCGTCTGGCCGAGGTCGCCTCGCGTCGTCAGCTCGGAATACCCCGGCAGCGACGCGATGGCGACCGCAACCGCGACGATCAGCACCAGCAGGCCGACGAAGCCCGTGTAGAGCAGCGCCTTCAAGGTGGTCATCAGCGGCCGGCGGTGGCGGCGTGCGGTGGGCGTCGGGGCCATCGAGCCTCAGGCGATAGGTAATGGGGTCAAGCGGGACAACCGTCAGGCCGCATCGCTGTCGTCGGCGCCGGCCGCGTCGTCATCGCCGCTGTCCCCTTCGCGGGCGAAAGACAAGGCCGCCGAGTTGATGCAGTAGCGCTGGCCTTCGGGGCCGGGCCCATCCGGAAAGACATGGCCGAGATGGCCGTCGCAGCGGGCACAGCGGACTTCGGTGCGGGTCATGCCGTGGCTGGCGTCGGCCTGCTCGCTGACCTTGGCCGGGTCCTTGGGCCGGGTGAAGCTCGGCCAGCCGCTGCCGCTGTCATATTTGTGGCCGCTGGCGAACAGCGGCTCGCCGCAGGCGGCGCAGCGGAATTCGCCTTCGTCCTTGACGTCCAGCAGCTCGCCCGAAAACGGCGGCTCGGTACCGGCCTCCCTCAAGATGCGATATTGCTCGGGCGTCAGCTTCGCCCGCCACTCGGCGTCGGTCCGCGTAAGCTTGTCCATTACCATCCCCGCATTACTGGCCGCGATTGGGTTAGCCGCGGATTAACCCTGTTTTAGCCTGTCCCCAATAGGGTCGTTCGCGATGAGGCGGAAACCATACCTCCTGCCGGTCCTCGCAGCTGCCGCGGGGATATCCGCCATGCCGTTGCCGGTTGGCGCGCAATGCCGGCTGTGCGATGCACCGACGACCGAGCTCGCGGCTGAGTCCGCCACCGGGCCGGTGAGCCTGGAAGTCGAAACCAGCCTCGATTTCGACCGCTTGATCCTGCTCGGCGCAGGCGAAGGGACGGCGACCCTGCTGCCCAATGGGTCGCGCAGCGTCAGTGGCGTCGTCAGCGATCTCAGCGGCCGGGCAATGGTCGGAAGCGCCACGGTTCACGGCGAGGCGGGCCGCGCGGTCCGCATCGAGTTGCCGGCCCGGATCGAGCTCTACTCACTGAGCGGCGCCCGAATCACTATTGAGGACATCGTCAGCGACCTGCCCGCCGGCGCCAGGCTCAATTCCGCTGGTGCGCTCGATTTCCGATTCGGCGGCCGGCTGCGGATTTCGGGGGACGCCGAGGGCGACTATCGCGGCGACGTGCCGATCACAGTCGAATATCTCTAACGCAATCGTCTCCGTTCCGGACAAAATGCAAACCGCGCGTTAACCAATGCCTTGAGGAAAACCGTAAGCGGGCTTCGTTAATGACGGCTCCACGGGTGACCCAGCCACGGTCGGGACAGCCGCTGACATTCGACCAGTGGGGAACAAGCCAATGACCATTCTTCGTACCACGGCGGTGATCGCCGCACTCGTGCTGACCTCGACGCCGGCGCTTGCTGCGCCGGTCGGACCGGCAGCCGGCAGCCGCAATGCGACCGCAACCGCGCGGATCGTTCGGCCGCTGACCTTGACCTGGGAGCAGGACCTCGACCTCGGCACGATCATGCTGTCGGGCGCGGGCGTTTGGGCTGGTGCCGTTGTCGGCATCGCGTCTGACGGCACATTCAGCTGCCTCGACGCCAACGTCACCTGTTCCGGCGCGACGCAGGTTGCGCGCTACAACGTCGCGGGCACCAATAACCAAGTCGTTACCATCACCGCGCCGAACGTCACGTTGAACCACGCCTCCGTCGCGGGCGAGAGCCTGTTGCTGACCGTCGACAACCCAGGCTCGGTCACTCTGACCAACTCGGGCGTGCCGGGCAACGACTTCAACCTTGGCGGCTCGATCTCGGTCGATTCCGACACCGTGGACGGGGTCTATTCGGGCACCTTCAACGTGACCGTCGATTACTGATCATTTTGAGCGCCGTCGCTCCTCGAGGGGGGCTGGAGGGAAGGGGTCGCCGGCGACGGCGGCCCCTTTTTCGTGGCCGAGGCTTAAGCGTTGAATCGCAATGGTTGACCGAAAATCAACCATTGCCGGGCAAGACGGAGGCGATCGCTCCATTTCGGAGCAAACTCGGGGATCGCACGATGATACATTCCTCCGCCCGTCGGCTCGCCGCAGCAGCGCTGGCCATGGCCCTCACTGTCGCGCCATCGGTTGCAAGCGCCGGCATCGGCGACCTGCTGGTGGCGCCGACCCGGCTGGTGCTCGACGGCCGCAAGGGCGCCGAGGTCATTCTCAACAACATCGGCGAGGAGCCCGCGACCTACCGGATCTCGGTCGAGTTCCGGCGGATGACCGCCGATGGCGGGCTGGTCGACGTCCCCGAGCCGACCGCCGAGGATCGCCTCGCCGAAGACATGATCGTTTTTGCGCCGCGGCGCGTGACACTGGCTCCACGCCAGCCGCAATCGATCAGGGTGACCGCGCGGGCACCGCAAGGGCTGCCAGACGGCGAGTATCGGGTGCACCTGCTGTTTCGGGCGATTCCGCCGGCCAAGCCCGTCAGCGCCGCGCCCCTCGCCGAGGCGCCGAAGGGCCTGCGCTTCGCGCTGACCCCGGTCTATGGTGTGACCATCCCGGTCATCGTCCGGTTCGGCAATCTCGAAGCCAAGGCCGGCATCGCGAATGTCCATCTCGACAAGCGCGACGGCAAGCCCGCGGTGGCATTGGACCTCAGCCGCTCGGGCGACCGCTCGACCTATGGCGAGGTCCGGGTGCTCAAGCCTGGCGTCAAGGACCCGATAGCCATCCAGAAGGCCGTCGCAGTGTACAAGGAAGTCACGACGCGGCGGGTGACCATCCCGGTCGATGAGGCGTTCAAGGGTGCGCTTAGCGGGCCGGTGACGGTCCAATATGTCGAAACCTACGACGACGGCGCGCGGACCATCGCCGAAACCCAGGCGGTGCTGCGCTAGGCGCAGGGGGGACACGAGGGCGAGGCGCATGCGTCCCGGCCGCAAGTGGCTGCGCCGGCTGGCGATGCTGGCGGCGATAGGCTGCGCGGCCGCGCCGGGCGCGTCGGCATCGAATCCGGCCGCTGCCGGCTGGACGGCCGATCCCGAGGAGCAGTTCCTGCTCGACGTCCGCATCCGTCAGCTGCGGCTCGGCGACGGAGTGCGCGCTTATGCGACCCCCGAAGGTACCTGCATCCTGCTGGGCGACCTGCTGACCACCCTCGACGTCCCGATCAAGGTCGATGTGGCGGCGAAAAAGGCGAGCGGGTGGGCGTTTCGGGAGGACAATCGTATTTCGATCGACGTCCCGGCCCGGAC
Source organism: Sphingomicrobium sp. (assembly GCA_035512655.1). GTDB lineage: Bacteria > Pseudomonadota > Alphaproteobacteria > Sphingomonadales > Sphingomonadaceae > Sphingomicrobium. The sequence goes on from DATKDM010000003.1 coordinate 81,263, forward strand.
GGCGAGCTATCGTGACAAGACCGAGTCGCTGGCCGGCGGGACGGTCCGCGAGACTCCGGAGGGGTGGTGCGTCGAAAGCGCGGCGCTGACCCGCTGGTTCGGGATTGGGATCAAGCCGATGACCTCGGGGGCGGTGCTGATGCTCGATTCCGATGCCAAGCTGCCGGTCGAGCTGGCGGTCGAGCGGCAGCAGCGCGCGGCGCGGATCAAGCCGGCCAGCTTTGATCTCTCGTCGCTCCCGCAAGTACGGTTGCCGTATCGCATGTGGCGCACCCCGGCGCTCGACTTCGTCGTCAGCGGCGGCGTCACCTACCGGGCGCGTGACGGAGTCAAGGTCGATCGCCGGACCGCGGTCTACGCGGCCGGGGAAATCGCCACTTTGTCCTACGACGCCCAGCTGTCGACCGATCAGAAGGGCATTCCGACCAATGTCCGGCTGCGCGCCTACCGCTCCGACCCCGACGCCGGGCTGCTGGGACCGCTCAAGGCGACCCATTTCGGGTTCGGCGACGTGGCGGGTTTCGACAGCGGGCTGACCGGCTCGCCGGTGAGCGGGCGCGGGGCAGTTCTCACCAACCGGCCGCTGTTTACCCAGTCGGCGTTCGATCGCACCCGCTTCGAGGGCGACCTGCCGAGCGGCTGGGACGCCGAAATCTATCGCAACGGCGAGCTTCTCGCCTTCGCCAAGCCGACTGCCGACCAGCGTTATGTGTTTGAGGACGTTCAGCTTCTCTATGGCGAGAACCGGGTTTCAATCATCCTCTACGGTCCCCAGGGGCAAATGCGCACGCGCGAGGAATTGATCAACGTCGGCCAGGACAATGTGCCTGCCGGAAAGACCTGGTACTGGGCCGGCGCCAACCAGCCGGGGCGCGATGTCGCGTCGTTCGATCGTCCGCAGCACCCGGACGGGGTGCCCGAGGCCCAGGCCGCGGTGTCGGTCGAGCATGGCGTGGATGCGCGCACCTCGGTCGGCGCGCTGGCGCGGATGATGCTGATCGACGACGAGCGGCTGAGTTTCCTCGAGGGCACGGTCCGCCGTTCGATCGGCCAGGCGATGATCGAGGTCGGCATCGCCGGCGACAGCTCCGGCGGGAAGGCGGCGCGGGCGCAGCTGCTGGCCAAGTTCGGCAAGCTCAACGTCAGTGCCGAGGCGCTTGCTGCGAATGATTTTCATTTGCGGGGGACCCGGCCCGCGAGCCTGCGCGACTTCCGTCTGTCGCTGGATGCACCGCTACGGCTGGGGCGAACGGTCATTCCAGCGCATGCGGATGTCCACTACACCGACCGCCGCGACGGATCCCGGCAGCTGGAGGCGGCGGCGCGCTTCGCCGCCAACATCGACCGGTTCAATCTCGCCACCGACCTGCGCTACCGAAAGCAATATCTGCGCTCCGGCCCGGCGCCTCCGGGCGAGCTCAATTTGGCATTGATCGGCGCGGGCCGGGCGGGCGACGTTCGCTTGCGCGGCTCGACCAGTTTCGATGTCGTGCCGCAGGCGCGGTTCCGCTCGCTCGAACTATCCGCTTATTGGTCGGCGTCCGAGCGAACGGACTGGGAGGGCGCCGTGATCTACGATGCCGCCGCGCGCCGCGGGCGGGCGCGCCTGTCGCACGTCCGCAGGCTCCCTTCGATGGCCGTGGCGGTGACCGGCGAGGCCGCCAGCGACGGCTCGCTGGCGCTTGGCCTCAACCTCAATTTCTCGCTCGATCCGGGGAGCGGCTTCAAGCTCTCGCGCCAGCCGCTGGCATCGGCCGGAGCGATCAATGCGCGGGTCTATCGCGACCTCAACGACAATGGCATCCGCGATCCCGCCGAACCGCTCGAGGAAGGCGCCCTGATCACCACTGGACGGCGGCTTTCTGAAGCCGGCACCGACCGCAACGGCGCGGTGCTGGTCGGCGGCCTCGCGACCTTTACCCCGGTAACTGTCGGCATCGACGAGAGCAGTCTCGCCGACCCGATGCTGGTGCCGCGCAAGGCGCTGCAAGTCGTGGTGCCGCGCCCCGGAGTCCCGGCCGACGTCGAGATCGGCCTGGTCGGCGGCGGCGACATCGAAGGCGCAATCGTCAAGAGCGGCGGCATCGGCTTCGAGGGGGTGGAGCTCGAGCTGGTCGATGCGGCGGGGCGGAAAGTGGCCGCCACCCGGACCGAATTCGACGGTTTCTTCCTGTTCGAGCGCGTCCCCTATGGCGAATATGGGCTCCGCCTGTCGGCCGAGTCCGCCGCCGCGACCGGCCTCTCGCGCCAATTGAGCGTCACCGTTTCCGTCAACGCCGCGAAATCGATCGTGCGGCTGGGGGCGATCCACATCGACCCGCCGGCGCGCGTCGCCTCCCTCGAATAAGACTCAGCAATAGCAAAGTCGTCTTGGACGACTGACCGGCCGTCTACGCCAGGTTGGGTCTTTGCGCGCTCGGATTTTTCGCGGAAATCCGCGCGAGCAGACGCTTATTGCTAATGCGCATCAAACACAGTGCGGTCGCACGCTCTGATCTTGGGCCGGCGAGGAAAAGTTGGTGCGGTCGAGAAGACTCGAACTTCCACGGCCTTTCGGCCACAGCGACCTCAACGCTGCGCGTCTACCAGTTCCGCCACGACCGCACGTCATGAAAAGCTGGCGGCGGAGGCGCCGCCGACTGGCGAGGCGCGGCGTCTAGCAAAGGGCATTAGGGCAGGCAATGGCGCCCGATCCGTCCCACGCCGGGACGCTGCCTTAAGGCTTTCTTTACCATCCGGGCGCTCGCGCATTACGATCGGCAGATGGTCATTCTCGCCGCAGCCGCGATCGTCGCCGCCGCCCCAGCTCAAGAGGCGGTGCAGCCGTCGTCGCCGATCGCCGTCCAGCGCCAGGCGCAGGCCATGGTGCGGATCGTATCGAGCGCCGCGGTGCGTTTCTCCGAGATCGAGCGCGACCGTCCCGAGGCCTTGCGCGAAACCATGATCCGCGGCCCGAACGGCACCCCGGAAGCCGCGAAGCTGGTCGAATTCCAGTAATTCAGGTTTTGGCGGAGCCCAAGGTGATGGTCAGCTCGTCGCCGCCGGCCGGGACATTGACCTCGGCGCTGTTGAAGGTCGCGCTGGCGCCGGGCGGGAGGGTTCGCGCCGGCGGTGCGATCGTCCAGCTGTAGACCAGCCTTCCAGTACTGCTGCGCAACTGCGCCTGGATCGGCGGCACGTCCTGGCTCTCGTCGGTCGGGTTGATCACCCTGCCGCTCACCGCCAGCAGCTCGTTGCCGCTGGCCAGCCGCTGCCGGTCGCTGTGGGTCATCATCAGCTGGAGCGGGGTTTCGCCAGACCCGGCAATGCCAATGCGCTGCTTCCATTCTGGTGGGGCCAGGAACCAGAAAGCGGCAGCGGCGGCGGCGATCAGCAAAGCGATCACCAGGACCCGAACCAGCGGGCGGCGGCGCGGCTCCTCGGGCGGGCGCAGAGCGAATGGGCTGAAGTCGTCGTCGACGGGAGCTGCATCCGCAGCCCGCTCGGGCTGCGCAGCCGGCTCTTCAGCGGCCGCCGTCTCGTGCGCATAAAGGGCTTCCGCGGGCCGCTCCTCCAGCTCGGCCAGGGGGTCGCCGGGTGAAGCAATCGGATCGATCGGAGCGTAGCCGGGCGGCGCTTCCCGTTCGTCCTCGCCCGGCTCGACGGTTTCGCCCAGCTCGCCGATCGAATCGTCGTCGGCGGCCAGAACCGCGGCCTCGAAGGCGCGTTCCTCGGCTTCGGGGCCACTACTGGGATCGATCACCGCCGCCTCGGGGATCGACTGGCCGGGATCGGCATCGCCGCCGGGTTCCGGATCCGGATCCTGGTGCCAGCTGTGCTTGCACGAAGCGCAGCGGACCTGCCGCCCTTGCGCTGGGATCGCCCCGTCCTTGACGACATATTGGGTGCCGCAGGAGGGGCAGGTGAGAATCATCGACAACGCCCTTATCGGACCGCCGCGCCCCGTAAACCAGGGCCGGCAGGCAACAGGCGATAAACAGGAATGCGCGGGCATTGGCAAGGCGGCGGGCGCTGTGCGACAAGCCGAACGGTGAGTGGGAAGGGGACGGGGCGCTGTCGGGGATCGTCGAATTCGATAGCGTAGGCCTGCGCTACGGTACCGGCGCCGAGGTGCTGCGCGACCTCGATTTTCGCCTTGGCCGCGGGACCTTTTATTTCCTCACGGGACCGTCGGGCGCCGGCAAGACGTCCTTGTTGCGGCTGCTTTACCTGGCCCAGCGGCCGACGCGGGGCCGCATCCGGCTGTTCGGCGAGGAGCTGTCGGACGCGCCGCGCGACGCGCTCCCCGCCTTCCGGCGCCGGATCGGCGTCGTGTTCCAGGACTTCCGCCTGATCCGGCACCTGTCGGCGTTCGACAATGTCGCCTTGCCGCTGCGCATTGCCGGGAAGACCGAGGCCGAGGTCGAAGGGCCGGTACGCGAGATGCTCGCGTGGGTCGGCCTGGCCGACCGGGCGAGCGCCCGGCCGGCGACCTTGTCGGGGGGCGAGCAACAGCGCGTTGCAATCGCCCGCGCGGTCATCAGCCAGCCCGAGATTCTGGTCGCCGACGAGCCGACCGGGAACGTCGATGCCGACATGGCCGAGCGCCTGATGCACCTGTTCTCGGCCCTCAACCGGCTCGGCACGACGGTCGTCGTCGCGACCCACGACGTCGGGCTGATCGCCTCGATCCCCGGCGCCCAGATGGTGCGGCTCGAGCAGGGCTCGATGGTCGATCCGACCGGATCGCTCAGGAATCCCCCGCCGCCGATGCAATCCATGCCGCCGGAGCAGCGGTGATGCTCGACTGGCTGTTCGCCTCGCCCGCCGAGCGGCGGCTGCTGCCAGGCGGAAAGTTCAGCGGCCCGACGCCGTTCGTGATCGCGATCATGACCTTCGCGATGATGACGGTCGCCGCGGCAGGCCTGGCCTTGTCCAATGCCGCGGGGCTGGTCGCCGAGGGTATTGAGAACCGCTACGCGGTGCAGATTCCGGCCGGCAGCCGAATGCTGCCCAACGCCCTTGCAGCGGCGCGCACGGCCCCCGGCGTGGCCAAGGCTGAGGCCGTTCCCGAGGCCGAGATGCGCAAGACCCTCGAGCGCTGGCTCGGCCCCGCCGGGGTCGACGACCAGTTGCCGGTGCCGGCGCTGGTCACGCTCGATGTCGCCGACGGCGCCGACCTTGCCGCCATCCGGGCGCGGGTGGAAGCGGCCGCGCCGGGGGCGCGCTTCATTGCCCACCGCGAAGAGCTGGAGCCGCTGTTGCGCGCGATCGGTGTGCTGAAGTGGCTGGCCCTGTCGCTGGTCGCGTTGATGGCCGCGGCGACTTCCGCGACCGTCGTCCTCGCCGCCCGCGGAGCGCTCGACACGCATCGCTCGACGATCGAGGTGATGCATGGCATCGGCGCCACCGACCTCCAGGTCACCAATCTGTTCCAGCGCAAGATCGCCCTCGACTCGCTGGCCGGGGCGATCGCCGGATCGGTCGCGGCGGCGCTCGTGCTGGTGCTGCTGGCGGGCGGCGGCCAGGCTTTCGCCGGCGACCTGATGGGCACCACGCCCCTGCGCGGCCGTGACCTCGTGATCCTCGCGCTGCTGCCGCTGGCGCTGGTCGTGCTGGCGACCTGGGTCGCGCGGACCGCGGTGCTGGCAACGCTGCGGACAGCGGCGTGATCATCCGCTTCGCTTCGCTGGTCGCACTGCTCTACGCGCTCGGCTTCATCCTGTTCACGGTCACTTTGGGCCGGCCGGCGGGCGACGACGGCGTGCGGACCGACGCGATCGTCGTCATCACCGGCGGAAGCGGCCGGATCGAGCACGGGGTCGAGGTGCTGCGGTCGGGCCGCGCCAGGCGGCTGCTGGTCGCCGGCGCGGACCCCGCGGTGACCAAGCAGGACCTGATCCGCAGGCTCGGTGGACGCCGCCGGCTGGTCAATTGCTGCGTCGACCTTGGCAGCGAATCGGTCGATACCCGCTCCAATGCCGAGGAAGCCGGGCGGTGGCTGGCGAAACAGCGCTACGGCTCGTTCCGGCTGGTCACCAGCGACTGGCACATGCGCCGCGCGCGCCACGATTTCCACCAGGTCCTCGGCACCAAGTATGAGATCGTCCCGGATGCGGTGCGCAGCCAACCGAGGTTCACGACGCTGTTCGGCGAGTACAACAAATACGTACTGCGCCGCCTCGCGGTGTGGCTCGAGATCTGATGCAGCTCGCGCGGTCGCTGCTCTTCTCGCTGATTTTCTATCCGGCGACGCTGCTGTTCGTGATCGCCGGCCTCAGCGCTGGACTGGTCAACAACCCGGCGATGCTCCGCGTCATCCAGGGCTGGGCGCGCCTCCATCATTGGCTGGCCGTGAACCTGCTCGGCATCCGCACCGAGGTCGAAGGCGCCGTCCCCCCGGGCCCATATTTAATCGCCGCCAAGCATCAGTCGATGTTCGAGACCATCGAGATGCTGCTGATCGCGCGGACGCCGGTGATCGTCCTAAAGCGCGAGCTCGCCGACCTGCCGCTGTTTGGCCGCATCACCCGGCGTTATGGCGTCATTCCGGTCGATCGCGAGGCGGGCGCCAAAGCGCTGCGCGAAATGCTCACCGAGGCCAAGGCCGCGGTGGCGACCGGGCGCCCGGTTATCATCTATCCGGAGGGAACCCGGGTGGCTCCGGGCTCGACGCCGCCCCTGCGCGCCGGATTCGCCGGCCTCTATCGAGCCCTCGGCCTCCCGGTCGTGCCGGTGGCGCTGGACAGCGGGCGCCTCTTTAAGCGCGGCCTCGTAAAGCACAGCGGCACCGTCCGCTTTCGCATCGGCGAGGTCATCCCGCCGGGCCTGAAGCGCGCCGAGATCGAGGCGCGGGTCCACGCCGCCATCAACGCGCTGGAGAGATCAGCTCCGTAGTTTGGCGCCGAGCTTTTCGGCAGCCTCGACGATGCGCTTGGCGATCGCCGACAAATCCTCGTCGGTGAAGCTCTTGTCGGCCGGCTGAAGCGAGACCTCGATGGCCAGCGAGAGCCCGTCCTGGGTCTCGAACCGGTCGAACAGCCGAGCGGATGTGATCGCCGCCTTGTCGGCACCGCGGATCGCCCGCACCAGCGCCTCGGCGGTCACTTCGTGGGGCACGACAAAGGCGAAGTCGCGCGTCACTGGTTGCAGCGCCGGAGGGGCGAACGCGGGCCGCGCCTGGCCGCTCGAACGGGCTTCGGGGATGGCGTCGAGATAGATTTCGGCCGCGACGGTACCGGGCGGCGCATCGAGCAGCGCGACGAGGCGCGGGTGGAGCTCGCCGAACGCCGCGAGCACCGCCTTGGGACCGAGCCGCAAGGTCGCCGACTTGCCCGGGTGCCAGGTCGGGCCGGCGTCGGGGAACAGCTGCAGGCCGGCCACCGGCGCCCCGGCTGCCTCGAGCAGCGCCAGCGCTTCGGCCTTGGCGTCGAATGCGTCGACTGCTTGCGCCTTGCCCGACGCCCAGCCGCGCGCCTGCCGCTCACCGGCGAGCAGCAGCGCGACGGTCGGGTGCTCGGCGTCTCCGAGATAGCGGCGGCCGACCTCGAACAGCCGCACCGACGACTGGCCGCGATCCAGATTGCGCCGCGCCGCGGCGATCAGGCTCGGCAGCAGCGACGTGCGCATCACCTTCATGTCCTCGCTGATCGGGTTCATCAGCCGCCAGTCGGCGGGGCCGAACGCTGCCGCCTCGTCCTCGGAAATGAAGCTCCAGGTGACCGCCTCGTCGAGACCGCGCGCGGCCGCGGTGCGGCGCACCCTGCGCTCGACGAGCTGCGCCCGCGTCGCGGTCGGCCGGGCAACACCCGGCTCGCGGTCCAGCGGCGTCGAGGGGACCGCGTCATAGCCGTGGATTCGGGCGATCTCCTCGACGATGTCGGCCTCGCCGTCGACGTCGGGGCGCCAGGTCGGCGCGCGGACGAACCAGGTCTCTTCGGTGGCGGACTTTTGGCGCCCAATCATCTCCTGACGCTGCGCCTCACTGACCCAGCTCTCGGGGTCGGCGGGGTCAAGCGATAGGAATTCGAGGCGGCCGAGGATGCCGCGCTGCTCTTCCGCGCCGAGATCGATCCCGGCGAGGCCGGCAAGCCGGCTCGGCCGATAGGCAACGATGCGATCGACATTGGGGTAGCCGCCGGCGGGGAACTCGCCGCTGATCCGCGGCCCCGACGCCTCGCCGCCGCACAGGTCGAGGATCATCTCGGCCGCGCTCTCGATCGCCGTCGACAGCTTCATCGGGTCGATGCCCCGCTCGAACCGCGCCCGGGCGTCGGTGTGGATCGCGTGCTGGCGGCCGGTGGCGCCGATCCGCGCCGGGTCGAACCAGGCGCATTCGAGGAGCACGTCGGTGGTGCCCTCATCGACGCTGGTGCTCTCGCCGCCGATGATACCGCCGAGGCCGATCGCGCCGCTGTCGTCGGCGATCACGCAGTCTTCGCCGGTCGGCTCATACTCCTTGCCGTTCAGGGCGAGGAAGCGCTCGCCGCTGCGGCCGCGGCGGACGATGATGCCGCCGGCCAGTTTGGCGATGTCGTACACGTGCAACGGCCGCGCCTGGTCGATCGAGTAGAAGTTGGTGATGTCGACCAGCGCCGAGATCGGGCGCAGGCCGACCGCCTTGAGCCGGCGCTGAAGCCATTCGGGGCTCGGGCCGTTGCGGACCCCGCGGATCGCCCGGCGCCAGAAAACGTAGCAGCCGGAATCGGGTTCGACCTCGACCGGCACCGGCGGCTCGAAAGTTCCCTCGATGGCCCGGTAGCTTCTGGGCTTGCGCTGGCCGAGACCGGCCGCGGCAAGGTCGCGGGCGATGCCGTCGACCCCGAAGCAATCCGGCCGGTTGGGAGTCACGGCGACGTCGAACAGCGGGTCGTCCAGTCCGGCATAAGCGGCGAAGCCGGCGCCGACCGGCGCGTCGTCGGCAAGCGCGATGATGCCGTCATGCTCGTCGCCAAGCTCGAGCTCTTTGACCGAGCACATCATGCCGTGCGATTCGACCCCGCGGATCGCCGCGACCTTCAATAAAAGGCCGGTCCCGGGGATGGTCGTCCCCGGACCCCCGAACACGCCGAGCATCCCGGCTCGGGCGTTGGGTGCGCCGCAGACCACCTGGACCGGCGCCCCGTTGTTGACATCCGGGCCGGCATCGACGGTCAGAACCTGGAGCTTGTCGGCCTGCGGATGCTTCTCGGCGGTCAGCACTCGCGCGACCTTGAACGGCGCCAGTGCCTCGGCGGGATTGGACAGCTCTTCGACCTCGAGCCCGATCGCCGTCAGCTTGTCGGCGATCTCGGCCGGCGACGCGCCGGTGTCGAGATGGTCCTTGAGCCAGGACAGAGTAAACTTCACGCGCCCACGCCACCCGAAAGCGTCGGCACGTCGAGCGCCCTGAAGCCGTAATGCCTGAGCCAGCGCAAGTCGGCGTCGAAGAAGGCGCGCAGATCGTCCATGCCGTATTTGAGCATCGCCAGCCGATCGACTCCGGTGCCGAACGCGAAGCCCTGCCACTGGGCGGGGTCGAGCCCGCAATCGGCGATCACCCGCGGGTGGACCATCCCGGAGCCCAGCACCTCCATCCAGCCCTCGGACCCGCCGACCACGCGGCGGCCTTTCTCGATCGACCAGCCGACATCGACCTCGGCCGACGGCTCGGTGAACGGGAAGTAGGACGGGCGCATGCGGATGGCGATGTCGTCGCGCTCGAAAAACGCTTTCAAGAAAGTCTCCAGCGTCCAGCGCAAATGTCCCAGGTGGATCGCGCGGTCGATCACCAACCCCTCGACCTGGTGGAACATCGGCGTGTGGGTGGCATCGCTGTCCGAGCGGTAGACGCGGCCCGGAGCGATGATCCTGAGCGGCGCTCCATGCTCCTGCATCGCCCGGATCTGCACCGGCGATGTGTGCGTGCGCAGCACCCGCGGCTCGCTCTCGCCGCCCCTGAGCTCGCAATAGAAAGTGTCGTGCATCGCCCGCGCGGGATGCTCTTCGGGCATGTTGAGGGCGGTGAAATTATACCATTGGGTTTCGATCTCCGGCCCTTCCGCGACCGCGAAGCCGAGGTCCGCGAAGATCTCGGCAAGCTCGTCCATCACCTGGCTGACCGGATGCACCGTGCCCTGCGGGCCTTCGGGCGCAGGAAGCGACAAATCGAGGCGCTCGGTGGCCAGGCGCCGGTCGAGCTCGGCGGTCTCCAGCTCGGCCTTGCGGGCCGCGATCGCCGCGGTGACCGCTTCGCGCAGGCCGTGGATTTTTGGCCCCTCGGCGGCCCGCGTCTCTGCGTCCATCGATCCGAGCGACTTCAACTGCGCGGTCACCGATCCCGACTTGCCAAGAGCAGCCACGCGCAATTTCTCGAGCGCCGCGAGATCGGCCGCGCTTTCAATCCCCTCGATGATGTTTTTATCGCCCGCCATCGCCGCTGCCTCTAGCCGTGCTGCGCCGCAAAATGCAAAGAGGTTGCGCGATGGGCGGACACACTTGGCCTGAGTTCGACGTGGAGCGGGATTCCCCGACCTTCGCGCTGCTTCATCTCGCAGCCCAGATGCTGGGCAAGATCCGCGTCGCCCAGGCGCCGTGGAGCAATCATGGCTGGCACGTCGCGCTCCAGCCGCGAGCCAACGGCCTGGAGACGCTGCCGACCGCGTCCGGCGACGGGCGGACCTTCACGCTCGTGCTCGATTTGTGCCGGCACGCGATCGTGTTGTGGGTCAGCGACGAATCGCGCGATGAGCTGCCACTCAATGCGGGCAGCGTGGCCGCACTTCACTCGCGCCTGGTCGCCATGCTGGACCGGCACGGCCTGCCATCGGACTTCCACGGCACGCCAAGCGAGATTGAAGGCGCGGTCGCGTTTGCCGAGGACAAGGCGCCGCGCGACTACAGCCGCGATTCGGCCGAGCGATTGCGCGAGGCGCTGGCAGCGATGATGCCGGCGTTCGAACATTTCCGCGCGGGCTTCACCGGCAAGGCCAGTCCGGTGCATTTCTGGTGGGGGGCGTTCGACCTCGCGGTGACGCGCTTTTCGGGCCGCAAGGCGCCGCAGCATCCGGGCGGAGTTCCGGGCCTTCCCGATCGGGTCACTCGGGAAGCCTATAGCGACGAAGTGTCGAGCGCGGGCTTTTGGGCGGGCGGGGTGCTGCCGGCCGAGCCGTTCTTCTACAGCTACGCCTATCCCGAGCCGGCCGGCTTTCGCCAGGCAAGCGTCGCGCATGGCCGGTTCGACGAGACCTACGGCGAGTTCGTGTTGCCCTATGCGACCGTCCGCGCGGCGAGCGACCCCGCGGCGATGCTCACCGAGTTCCTGGAGTCGACCTACGCGGCGGCGGCCGATCTGGCCAAATGGGACCGGCGAGTGCTCGAACGCGACCCGGTCGCCCCTTAAGCCGCCTTCGCGTCTTCCTTGGGAAGCGCCGCCTTGGCCTGCGCGATAATGGCGCTGAACGCGGCGCCCTCGTGCATGGCGATGTCGGCCAGCACCTTCCGGTCAAGGTCGATGCCGGCGAGCTTGAGCGCGTGGATGAACTGGCCGTAGGTCAGTCCCTCGGCGCGCACCGCGGCGTTGATCCGCTGGATCCACAAGGCGCGGAAGCTGCGCTTTTTCACCTTGCGGTCGCGGTAGGCGTATTGCCCGGCCTTCTCGACCGCCTGGCGGGCGATGCGGATGGTGTTCTTGCGGCGGCCGTAATAGCCCTTCGCATTCTCGAGGATCCGCTTGTGCTTGGCGCGCGTCGTGACGCCGCGCTTGATGCGTGTCATGTCTTCGCGTTCCTTACTTGAGGCCGTAGGGCGCCCAGAGCTTCACCCGCGCCGTGTCGGCGTCGGCGAGGATCTCGGTGCCGCGGTTCTGGCGGATGTATTTGGCGTTGTGGCTGATGAGGCGGTGGCGCTTGCCGGCGACGCCGTGCTTCACCTTCCCGGTGGCCGTAAGAGAGAAGCGTTTCTTGACGCCGCTCTTGGTCTTGAGCTTGGGCATTTTCGTCTCCTTTGTGCCCCACGCGATGTCTCGCAGGAGCGACGTTATCGAACCGCCACGGCAGCCCTAACCGGCCGGGCCGTTCATTTTCCACGGATCTGGAAAGGGCGGGCCTATAAAGGCACTGCGCGTCCGAGGCAAGGTCAGGGCCGGGTCCGACGTCCGGGTCGAAAACGACCGGCGCCTCCCACAGATCACCGTCAGGCTCATGCAGTCACTCTTTCGCGGCGTAGTCCTCGGCGCCCATGAAGTGCAGCGACACGTAGGGCTCGTCGCCGACAACCCAGCTGTCGTGGCCGGGCGGGATGTAGAACAGGTCGCCGGCGTGCATCTCGATTACCCGGCCATCGTTCATGCCCGCCGCTGCGCAGCCTGACACGACCATCCCGACATGCTCGACCATGCACGACGCCTGGCCAAGCGGCGCGCCGACGTGCACCGACCATTTCCACCCGGGCTGGTAGGTCGCCCGGCCGATCGTCATTCCGCCGAGATGAACCAGCTCGAAGCGCCCGAGCTCGAACTCCCGAGCCTCATCGGGCGCCTCGAAGCGCTTGAGGGCGGCGTCGAGGTTCATTTCCTTAGTCGAACAGGCTCGAGACGCTCGCTTCGTCGGCGATGCGGCGGATCGCTTCGGCGAGGAGCGGGGCGATCGTCAGCCGGCGAATCTTGCCGTTCTTGGGGTCGACTTCGCCGGTGTGGATGGTGTCGGTGACCACGAGTTCGCCAAGCTCGGACGCCCCAACCCGCGCCGCGGCCCCGCCGGAGAGCACCCCGTGGGTGCAGTAAGCGACGACTTCCTCGGCCCCCTGCTGCTTCAGCGCCGCGGCGGCGTTGCACAGGGTCCCGCCCGAATCGACGATGTCGTCGATGAGGATGCAGGTGCGCTTGTCGACTTCGCCGATGACGTTCATCACCTCGGACTCGCCGGCGCGTTCGCGTCGCTTGTCGATGATCGCCAGCGGCGCGTTGCTGAGGCGCTTGGCAAGTCCGCGGGCGCGGACCACGCCGCCGACGTCGGGTGAAACGACGGTCAGGTTTTCGTTGGAAAAGCGCGCCTGGATGTCGGCGGCGATCACCGGGGAGGCGAACAGATTGTCGGTGGGTATGTCGAAGAAGCCCTGGATCTGCCCGGCGTGGAGGTCGATCGACAGCACCCGGCTGGCGCCGGCGACGGTGATCAAATTGGCGACCAGCTTGGCGGAAATGGGGGTCCGCGGCCCGGGCTTCCGGTCTTGCCGAGCATAGCCGAAATAGGGGAGCACCGCGGTGATCCGCTTGGCCGACGCGCGCCGGAGCGCGTCGATGCAGATCAACAGCTCCATAAGATTGTCGTTGGCCGGGTAGCTGGTCGACTGGATCACGAACACGTCTTCGCCGCGGACGTTCTCGTTGATCTCGACGAAGATTTCCTCGTCGGCGAAGCGCCGCACGCTGGCCTCGGTCAGCGGCATTTCGAGATATTCGGATATCGAGCGGGACAGCGGCAAATTGCTGTTCCCGGCGAGCAATTTCATGGCGGCGGCCCCGATGTCCCAGCGGCGATATGGAGCGACCCCTTAGCCAGCCCAATGACGCTTCGCAAAGCAAAGCTTCCGGTCTAAGGCGCCGGCGATGACCGACCGGCTTGTGATCGCCCTTGCCCAGATGAACCAGCGCGTCGGCGACCTCGACGGCAATGCCGCGGCGATGCTGGCGATGCGCGAGAAAGCGGCGGGCGCCGATCTGTTGCTGTGCCCCGAGCTGCAGCTGACCGGTTATCCGCCCGAGGACCTGGTGCTCAAGCCCGAGTTCGTGCGGCGGACGATGGAGGCGGCGGAGCGGCTGGTCGATGCGACCGCGGCGCCGGGGCCGGCGATGCTGATCGGGACTATCGTCCATGAAGGCGGCGCCAATTACAACGCGATGCTGCTCGCCGATGGCGGCCGGGTGATCGGCCGGACACTGAAGCGCGAGCTGCCCAATTACGGCACCTTCGACGAGAAGCGGATTTTCATGCCCGGACCGATGCCCGAGCCGATCGAGTTTCGCGGCGTCAAGCTCGGCGTGCCGATCTGCGAGGACATCTGGCAGGAATCGGTGTGCGCGCATCTGGCCGAGGCCGGCGCGGACATGCTGCTGGTGCCCAACGGCTCGCCCTACGAGCTCGACAAGGACGATCACCGCCAGCGCCTGGTGCGCTCGCGAGTGACGGCGATCGGGCTGCCGCTCGCTTACTTGAACCGCGTCGGGGGGCAGGACGAGATCGTGTTCGATGGATCGTCGTTCGTCATGCAGCCGGGTGGGGAGGCGAAGGCCGAGGCCGAGCTGGTCGTGCAGATGTGCGACTGGGAAGAGGATCTGCTGCTGACCGAATGGGTGCGCGGAGGCGTCGGGGGCGGCTGGCGCTGCGAGACCCGCGCCGAGCACAGCCTCGATCCGTTCCCGGTCGACGTCTACCGGGCGATGATGGTCGCGCTTCATGACTATGTGACCCGCAACGGATTTCCGGGCGTGATCCTCGGCCTGTCGGGCGGGATCGACAGCGCGCTATCGGCCGCGATCGCAGTCGATGCGCTTGGGCCCGACAAGGTCTGGGGAGTGATGCTGCCGTCGAAGTACACCAGTGACGAGAGCCTCGAGGACGCCGGCGAATGCGCGCGACTGCTCGGCTGCCGCCATGACGTCGTGCCGATCGTCCCGGCGGTCTCGGCACTGGACAAGATGCTGCCCAATCTCGCCGGGCCCGCGGCCGAGAACGTGCAGGCGCGCCTCAGGATGGTGACCCTGATGGCCTTGTCCAACGCCCACGGCCACATGCTGCTGACGACCGGCAACAAGAGCGAAATGTCGGTCGGCTATGCAACGCTCTACGGCGACATGGCCGGCGGCTATTCGGTGCTCAAGGACGCCTACAAGACGACGGTGTTCGCGCTCTCGCGCTGGCGCAATCGGGTGAAGCCTGAAGGAGCCCTCGGTCCCGACGGTCCGGTGATGCCGGAGCGGGTGATCTCAAAGCCGCCGACCGCCGAGCTCCGCCCCGGGCAGAAAGACGAGGACAGCCTGCCGCCTTATGCGCTGCTCGACCAAATCCTCGAAGGACTGGTCGACAGGGAGATGTCGGTCGACGAAGTCGCGCTCGCCACCGGCGCCGAGATCGCGCTGGTCGCCGACATCGAGACCAAGCTGCTGCGCGCCGAGTACAAGCGTCGCCAGGCCCCGCCCGGAGTCAAAATCGGCAACCGCAACTTCGGCCGCGACCGCCGCTATCCGATCACCAACGCCTTCCACACCGGGCCCCGATGACCTCCCAAGAAATCAAAGCCGTCACCCGCTTTGCGCCGTCGCCGACCGGGCGGCTGCACGTCGGCAACATCCGCACAGCGCTGCACAACGCGCTGTTCGCTCGCAAGCACGGCGGAACGTTCATTCTGCGCATCGACGACACCGACCGCGAGCGCTCTACGCAGGAATTCGATCAGGCGATCCGCGACGACCTCGAATGGCTGGGACAGAAGCCCGACAGGATCGTCCGCCAGTCGGAGCGGTTCGAAGTTTACGAACGGGAGTTCGGTCGGCTGCGCGACACGGGCCGGGTCTATGCCTGCTACGAGACGCCCGAGGAGCTCGAGCTTCGTCGCAAGGTGCTGCTCGGGCGCGGCCTGCCGCCGGTCTACGAGCGCAAGCCGGAAGGATCGCCGGTTGCGGAGGGGCGGCAGCCGCACTGGCGCTTCAGGCTTGATCATGACGAGCCGATCGTCTGGCACGACCTGATCCGCGGCCCCCAGCGGTTCGACCCGAAACTGCTTTCCGACCCGGTGGTGCGGCGCGAGGACGGCAGCTGGCTCTATCTGCTGCCGTCGGTGATCGACGACATCGACCTTGGCATCACCCACGTCGTTCGCGGCGAGGACCATGTCTCGAACAGCGCCGCGCAGCTGAAGATGTTCGAGGCGCTGGGCGCCGGGCCGCCCGAGCTTGCCCACGAAGCGCTGCTGGTCGCGGCCGAAGGCAAATTGTCCAAGCGGTTGGGTTCGATCGGGGTCGAGGAAATCCGCCAGGCAGGCCTCGACCCGATGGCGTTGCTGTCGCTGCTCGC
Source organism: Sphingomicrobium sp. (assembly GCA_035512655.1). Taxonomy (GTDB): domain Bacteria; phylum Pseudomonadota; class Alphaproteobacteria; order Sphingomonadales; family Sphingomonadaceae; genus Sphingomicrobium. The sequence goes on from DATKDM010000003.1 coordinate 97,291, forward strand.
GCGGCTCGGCACGTCGCAGCCGGTGGAGCCGGTCGCCAGCCTCGATGAGTTGGCCGCGAGTTTCGACTTCGCGCATTTCGGCCGCGCTCCGGCGCATTTCGACCTGCATGACGTCGAGCTGCTGAACGCGCGGCTGCTGCACCGGCTCGAATATGCGGATGTGGCGGCCCGCTTGCCGAATGGCGCGAGCGACGACGATTGGCTGCTGCTCCGCGGCAATCTCGAGCGCCTGTCGGACTTTGCCGAATGGTTTGAAGTGATTTCCGGAGAGATGACGCCACCCGCGCTTGGCGACGACGACCGCGCTTTAGTCGGCAAGGCTGCGGCGATCGCTCGCGACCTCGACTGGTCGGACGAGCCGTGGCGGGCGCTCGCCGAGGGGCTCAAGAGCGCGACCGGCCTCAACGGCAAGGCGCTATTTCATCCGCTTCGGCTGGCACTGACCGGCCGCGAGAGCGGCCCCGAAATGGCCGGCCTCCTGAAGCGGATGGGCAAGGACCGAGCGCTGGCCCGGCTGAACGCGGCAGCCGCCAGCTAGCGGACTGCAGCGGGAACTCGCGTGGCTCTTTCACTAGCCCTTCGCCCAAGCGGCGCCTATCTTCGCGCCATGTCCTGGTTTCCAAGCCCCGTCAGCCCGCGCGCCGCACTCGCGGATTTCCGGGCGTTCCTGCGCCACCGCGAGCGCGAGCATTGGATCGGCGCCGCCCTCGCGGTGCTGGTGACGATGATCATCATCATCGAGTTTTTCGTCGATTCGAAGATCAACACCGCGCCGCCGCCGCGCATGGTCTACGTCGAGCAGTGGAGCGTAAATCGTACCGATGCGGAGATCGTCGCCGACCAGAAAAAGCACCAGGCGGAGCGGGAGGCGGCGCTAAAAGAGCGCCAGCGCCAATTCCAGAGACTAGAAAAACAGCTCGGGATGTGAGCGACGACGAGCGCTTCATGACCGAGGCGATCGCGCTCGGCGACGCGATGCGCGGCCGCACCGCACCCAACCCCAACGTCGGCTGCGTCATCGTCTCTCCGCAGGGCGAGATCGTCGGCCGCGGCGCCACCGCGCCGGGCGGCCGGCCGCACGCCGAGGCGGTTGCGCTGGCCGAAGCCGGCGCCAACGCGGGCGGGGCGACTTTGTACGTCAGCCTCGAGCCCTGCGTCCACGATAGCGATCGCGGCCCGGCCTGCGCCGACCTGGTTGTCGCAGCCAAGCCCGCAAGAGTCGTGGTCGCACTCGAGGACCCCGATCCGCGCACCGCGGGCGAAGGCATCAATCGCCTGAAAGCCGCCGGGATCACGGTCGAAATCGGCTGCGCCGCGGCGGCGGCCGAGCAATCGATGGCCGGATATCTGACCCGCCTGAAACTGGGCCGCCCGCGGATCACGCTCAAGCTGGCGCTGTCGATCGACGGCAAGATTTCGCTGCCGTCGAGCGAAAGCAAATGGATCAGCGGCGAAGATTCGCGCGCCGACGTCCATTTCGAGCGATCGCGCGCGGACATGATCCTGGTGGGGCGCGGAACCTACGCCGCCGATGCTCCCAAACTGGACGTGCGGCTGGCGGGGCTCGAAGGCCGATCGCCGCGGCGCGCGCTGCTGACCCGCGGCGATGCCGTCGAGGGATGGGAAACCCTGCGTTCCCCGCAGGATGTCTATGGGCTTCATGACGTCAACGACCTGCTGGTCGAGGGCGGCTCGGCGACCGCGACGGCGTTCCTGGCGGAGGATCTGGTCGACCGGATCCTGATCTACCGCGCGCCGATCATCATCGGCGAGGGCAAATCGTCGTTCGGCTATGTCGGCCTCGACACGATCGCCGCCGCGCACGGGCGCTGGCGCGCCGGCGACGGCCGCGCGCTCGGGGTCGACCGGCTCGAAGTTTACGAGCGGGTCCGCGATAGCTAGGGCGCACGAATGTTCACCGGGATCACCACTGACATCGGCACCGTCCGCAGCGCCGAGCAGCGCGGCGACCTGCGCGTTACCATCGCCTGCGGCTTCGACATGGCGACCGTCGATCTTGGCGCCTCGATCGCCTGCTCGGGCGTGTGCTTCACCGTCGTCGACAAGGGAAGCGACTGGTTCGCCGTCGACGTTTCGGCCGAAACCCGGTCGCGCACCGCGCCGGACATGTGGCGCGAGGGCGGCCGCCTCAACCTCGAGCGCTCGCTGCGCGTCGGCGACGAGCTCGGCGGACATATCGTCAGCGGCCATGTCGACAGCGTCGCGGAGGTCATCGGCGTCTCCCCCGAAGGCGGCTCGAGCCGGCTGGGCCTTCAAGTGGCGCCCGATCTCGCGCCCTATCTCGCTCCGAAGGGCTCGGTGGCGCTCGACGGAGTGTCGCTGACCATCAACGACGTGCGCGATGCGGAGGACGGCTCGACCCAATTTTCGGTCAACATCATTCCTCACACGGCGCAGAACACAACGTTCGACGATGTTGCGATCGGGCGACAGTTGAATGTGGAGATCGACGTGATCGCCCGCTACCTGGCGCGGATGCAGGCCGTGGGCGCACACTCGGCGATGTAAATTGGCGCTTGCTATCACATTGTAGTGTGATAATTCGCAGCCATGAGCACAACTCTCATCGAGCGCTTGAGCGCCGTGATCGCCACCGGGGAAGTCAGCCGCTCCGGACTTGCCCGCGCCGCCGGGCTCCACCCGAATTCACTGCGAAAGCTCGGCTCGCCCGACTGGAACCCGACGGCCGATACTCTCGGCCGGCTCGAGAAATTGCTCAAGCGCGGCAATACCGAGGTGCTGGTCGGCGCCGAAGCGATCATCGACGAGGCGCGCAACGGGCGGATGGTGATCCTCGTCGACGACGACGACCGCGAGAACGAGGGCGATCTCGTCATTCCGGCGCAGATGGCGACTCCGGATGCGATCAACTTCATGGCGCGCTACGGGCGCGGGCTGATCTGCCTCGCGCTGACCAAGGAGCGGGTCGAAGGGCTCGAGCTCCAGCCGATGGCGAGCTCCAACCGCAGCCGCAACAACACCGCGTTCACCATCTCGATCGAGGCCCGCGAAGGAATTTCGACCGGGATCAGCGCCGCCGACCGGGCCCGCACCATCGCGGTTGCGATCGACGCGACCCACGGCCCCGACGCTTTGGTCTCGCCGGGCCACGTGTTCCCGCTGGTCGCGCAGCCGGGCGGAGTGCTGGTCCGCGCCGGCCATACCGAAGCCGCGGTCGATGTCGCGCGACTGGCCGGGCTTAACCCGTCGGGCGTGATTTGCGAGATCATGCGCGAGGACGGCACCATGGCCCGGCTCGACGATCTGATGGATTTCGCGAGCACCCACGGTCTTAAGATCGGCACCATCCGCGATCTCATCGCCTACCGGTTGCAAAAGGATCACATGGTCGAGCGGGTCGCTTCGACCGGCTTCACCGCCAAGAGCGGCGCGCAGTGGCAGGCCCAGGTGTTCCGCGACAAGGCGACCGGCGCCGAGCAACTGGCGATCGTCCACGGCACGATCGATCCGGACCGGCCGGTGCTGGTGAGGATGCACAGCCTCGACCTGTTCGCCGACGTGCTCGGCGAGGCGAGCGAGCGCTCCGGCCTGCTCCCCGGCGCGATGGCGATGATCGAGGCGGAAGGCTCGGGCGTGATCGTCGCGCTTCACGCCGCCTCGCCGGGCTCGCTGTCGCGCGCGACCGATCTCCGCTCGGGCAAAAGCGCCGAGACCGGCGAGGCGCTGCGCAGCTACGGCATCGGCGCGCAGATCCTCGCCGCGCTCGGCATCCACGACATGATCCTGCTGTCCAACACCGCCCATTCGCCGGTCGCCTTGTCCGGCTACGGCCTGGCGATCGTCGAGGAACGCGCCATCAAGTTGCCAGGCTAACGCCATGGCGCATGTGCTGATCGCCGAGGCGCGCTTCTACACGCAATTGAGCGACCTGCTGCTCGCCGGCGCCCGCGCCGCGATCGAGGCCTCCGGGCACAGCTGCGAAACCGTCACCGTCCCCGGGGCGCTCGAGCTTCCCGCCGCGATCGCCCTCGCGGCGGAGAGCGGCCGGTTCGACGCTTATGTCGCGCTGGGGATCGTGATCCGCGGCGAGACGTTCCATTTCGAAATCGTCGCCGGCGAAAGCGCGCGCGGCGTCATGGCATTGACCCTCGACGGGCTCGCCGTCGGCAACGGCATCCTCACAGTCGAGGACGAGGCCCAGGCGATCGCCCGCGCCGACCCCAAGCAAGGCGACAAGGGCGGCGACGCTGCGCGGGCTGCATTGGCGCTGATGGAGCTGAGAACGCGCTTTAACAGCTGAACCTTCGCACGATCGAGAGTCCGCGCTAAGCGCCCGACGTGACGAAACCCAACTCGCACCCCCTCGCGTTCACGGCGCTGCTCGTCGGCAGCTGCTCGCTCGCGTTCGGGCCGTGGCTGGTGCGGCTTGCGGGCGTTGGTCCGGTCGCCGCGGGATTCTGGCGCCTCGCGCTGGCGCTGCCGTTCCTGTTCCTGCTGGCGCGGATGATCGGCCAGCCGGTACATTGGCCCCGGCACGGACTGATCGCGCTGATCGCTTTCGCGGCCTTCTTCTTCGCCGCCGACCTCGCCGCCTGGCACACCGGCATCCACATGACCAAGCTCGGCAATGCGACCCTGTTCGGCAACATCTCGAGCTTCGCCTTCGCCGCCTGGGGATTGTGGCTGGCGCGCCGGCTGCCGTCGCCGGTGCAGGCGGCGGCCTTGACCCTCGCCGCCGTCGGCGCGGTGTTGCTGATGAGCGGCAGCGCCGAGCTTTCGGCGCGTCACTTGCGCGGCGACTTGCTCGCGCTGACCGCCGGCCTGCTCTACACCGGCTATCTGATCGCGGTCGAACGCGCGCGCGGCGATCTCGGCGCCTTGCCCTTGCTGTTCCTGGCCAGCGCGTTCGGGGCGGCGATGCTGCTGCCCTTCTCGCTTCTGCTCGGCGAACAAGTGGTCCCCGATGACTGGACGCCGGTGTTCCTCCTCGCGCTCGGCAGCCAGGTGCTCGGGCAGGGGCTTCTCGTCTATGCAATCGGCGCGTTGCCGCCGCTCGTCGTCGGCCTCGCATTGCTGACCCAGCCGGCGATCTCGGCGTTCATCGGCTGGGTCGCCTACAATGAGACGCTGTCGCCGCTCGACTGGCTCGGGGCGGCGGCGATCGCGCTTGCGCTGGTCCTCGTGCGGCTTCCGGAGCGGGACTTGCGCGCGGCACGCGAGCGGCCCACCTAGCCGCCATGGACGAGCCGACTCCGCTCGAGCTTCTGCGCCGGCGCCTGGCCTTGGCGGTCGGCGAGCATGCGGTGTTCGACGGCTGGAGCCAGGCCGCGGTCGATGCCGCCGCCGACCAGCTCGGCATCGACCGCGCCCAGGCGCGTTTGGCGATGCCCAAGACCCCGGCGGGCATGGTCGATACCTACATTCAGGGCGTCGACCGCGCGCTCGAGGAGCATTTCACGTCCGAGCGACTGGCGGGCACGAAGATCCGCGAGAAGATCCGCGCGCTGGTCTGGAGGCGGCTCGAGATCATGGGCCCGGCCCGCGAGGCTGTGCGCCGCGGTGCCGCGATCCTCGCCATGCCGCAGAATGTGTCGCTTGGGCTGCGCATCGGCTGGCGGACGTCGGACCTGATGTGGCGGATCGCCGGCGACACCAGCACCGACTTCAACCATTATACCAAGCGGATGATGCTCGGCGGCGTCTATGCATCGACGCTGCTCGTCTGGCTCGACGACGACAGCGCCGGCTGGAGCGATACCGCCGCCTTCCTCGACCGCCGGATCGACGACGTCATGTCGATCGAGAAATGGAAAGCCGAGTGGCGCGGATCGGAACAGCATTTGAGCGTCTCCCGGTTCCTCGGCCGGCTACGCTACCCGCCCCGCTGAACTCCTCCAATCGTTATTGATAATCACTTGCAACTAGGCTAGCCGCAGCTTCGACGATTGGGGATGACTGCGCTTAAATGGGCTTGCTTGGACGCCTCTGGCTGCTGATTGCGTTTGCCGCGCTGGCGATCCCGGCCGGTCCGGCCGCCGCTCAGTCGCAGGGCGTCCAGACGCCGTGGCGCCTGCTCGACTATATCGCAGTCGATTATCGCGAGGCGGTTGTGGACGGGCGCGTCGTCAACCAACTCGAATATGACGAAATGGTCGAGTTTTCGGCTTCGGTTCGCGAACAGCTGGCAGAGCTTCCGGCCAAGCCCGCCAAGGCCGCGCTGCTCCGCGACGCCACGGCGCTGCAGCGGGAAATCGCCGCGAAGGCAGCGCCCGACGCCGTCCACGGCCATGCGCGATTACTCGCTTCCGACCTGCTCGCCGCTTACCCGGTGCCGCTAGCGCCCGTCGAAGTGCCGGACGTCAAGCGCGGAGCGGCGCTCTACGCCCAGAATTGCGCCTCGTGCCACGGCGCCAACGGCGAGGCCAAGGCGCCGATCGCGGCGACCATGGACCCGCCGCCGATCGACTTCACCGATCGCGCCCGCACCCGCGAGCGCAGCCTGTTCGCGCTCTATCAAGTGATCGACCAGGGCCTCGAGGGCACGGCGATGACCAGCTTCCGTCACTTACCCGAGGCCGACAAATGGGCGCTCGCCATCCACTCCGGCCGTTTCGCTTTTTCGCCCGCGCTCGCCGCCAAGGGCAAACGGCTGTGGGAGTCCGACGCCGCGCTCCACCGCCTGGTCCCCGACCTCGAAGCGCTGGCCAGCCTCACCCCAGCCGCGCTGGCCGGCAAAATCGGCGACGACAAGGCGGCCGCAGTGATGGCCTATTTGCGCGGCAATCCGGAAGCGCTGGGCGAATCGGGCGGCGGCGACACGCTGGCGCTGGCCCGCGAGCGGCTGCGCGAGAGCCTCGCCGCCTATGAGGCTGGGAACCAGAAGCAGGCGCGGACGCTGGCATTGTCCGCCTATCTCGACGGGTTCGAGCCGATCGAACCGGTGCTCGCCAGCCGCGATTCGGCGTTGATGGCGCGGGTCGAGCGAGCCATGGCCGAACTGCGCTCGGCGATCGGCGCGGGCCGTCCGGTGGCCGAAGTCCGCGAGCGGATCGAGGCGCTCGATACGCTGTTCGCCGAAGCCGAGGAGGCGCTCGACCCGAGCGAAGCCGGCGCCACGACGGCGTTCGTCGCGGCGCTGACCATTTTGCTTCGCGAAGGCCTCGAGGCCCTGCTGATCATCGTCGCGATGCTGACCTTCCTGCGCAAGGCCGAGCGGCCGGAGATGGTGCGGCCAGTGCATTACGGGTGGGTCGCGGCCCTCGCCGCAGGCCTCGCCACCTGGTGGGCGGCGACCCACATCCTGACCATCAGCGGCGCCAGCCGCGAGCTCACCGAAGGGTTCGGCTCGATCCTCGCCGCGCTGATCCTGCTGTTCGTCGGCATCTGGATGCACGGAAAAGCGCAGGCCGACGAGTGGCAGCGCTACATCAAGGCCAAGCTCGGAGCGGCGCTGTCGAGGCGCTCGGGCTGGTTCCTGTTCCTACTCGCCTTCATCGCCGTCTACCGCGAGGTGTTCGAGACGATCCTGTTCTTTGCGGCGCTGTCAGCGGAGGGCAATGTCGGCGCGCTGGTCGCCGGCGGCGCGGTCGGGCTGGTGCTGCTCGCCGGAATCGCGGTCGCCATGTTCCGCTTCAGCCGCAAGCTGCCGATCGCCAAATTCTTCGTCTATAGCTCAGCGCTGATCGCGGTGCTGGCGGTGGTGCTCGCCGGCAAGGGGATCGCCGCTCTGCAGGAAGCGGGGCTGCTCGGGATGACACCCCTGGCCGCCGCGCCGCGGATCGAGATCCTCGGCATCTATCCGACCCTCGAAGGCCTCGCCGCCCAGGCCGGCACGCTGCTCGCCTTGCTGTTGGGCTTCGCCTGGAACCGCCGCGAAAGCCGACGGCTTGCTGTGGCTTGAGGCCGGCTCTATCGTCGTTTTTCAGTTCAAAACACGAAGGAAGCGGCAATGGCGGGCGTCAACAAGGTGATCCTGGTCGGCAATCTCGGCGCGGACCCGGAGTCGCGCTCGCTGCCGAGCGGCAGTGAAGTCGTCAACCTGCGCGTCGCGACGTCCGAGAACTGGAAGGACAAGGAGGGCAACCGCCAGGAGCGGACCGAATGGCACCGGGTCACCATCTTCAACGAGAATTTGGGACGGGTTGCCAAAAATTACCTGCGCAAGGGCTCCAAGGTCTATCTCGAGGGCCAGCTGCAAACTCGCAAATGGACCGACCAGTCGGGCCAAGAGAAGTATTCGACCGAGGTCGTCCTGCAGAATTTCCGTGGTGAGCTGGTGCTGCTCGACAGCCGCGAGGGCGGTGGCGGTGCGCGCAGTGGCGGCGGCGGGGACTTCGCCGACGACTTCGCGAGCGGCGGCAGCTCCGGCGGCGGCAGCCGCGCCCAGTCCCGCCCGCAACCGGCCGCGTTCGACACCGACCTCGACGACGACGTTCCGTTCTAGGGTTTGCGCTCCTGCGCAGGCGACGGCCCTGTCGCCCGTTTAGCCGTCTCCCAACCCCTTCTTGAGCTTCGCAAGCATCGCGAACGGGCCGGCTTCTTCTTCGCTGAGCACCCCGGCTTCGCGCAGCGCCGCCTCCGCCGCGGCGCTTCGCGGGTAGGGATCGAGGCTGAGCGCCAGCGTGTCGGCGATCGCCGTGCCGAGGTCGATCGCGGCGCCGTCGTGGAACACCGTCTCGCAATCCTCCGGGCGCAGTTCGATCTCCTCGGGCGCGTCGCCGGCGCGCGGCTCGGGGATGAAGGCGATGTCGAACGGCTCGTCGACATGAGCCGCGACCGGATCGCCGGTAACCACGCAGCGCTGTTCGAGCGATGCGGCGATGCGACCGGTGGCGTGGACCGTGTCGCCGGTGCGGGCCAGGCTCGCATGCGCCTCGAGGCGGTCGAGCGAGGCGAGGTCGAGCCGCTCGGCGATCGCCCGCCGTTCGTCGTCGTCGGCCGCGAGGTCGATGCGCTCGCCATCGCGGATTCGGCCGAGGTCGAGGCGGTGGGCGAAATCCTCGATCATTCGAATGTCCCTTCCGCGAGGGCTGCGTCCGACGCCGCCTCGAGCCTCGCCCAATAGCTACGCAGCGCCCGTTCGCAATGCGCGGCGCCGTTCGAAGACGGCGGCTCGTCCCGGAACAGGCTGCCGGCAATGGCCTCGTCCCACTCTTTGCCGCTCTCAAGTACGTGGCGCCATAACTCCACCCTCCGGCCCAGCCCGCCGACCAGCCGGCGCACGGTCTTGCCCAGCGCCGGGTCGCCGATCCCCATTTCGCGGTGCTCCGAGTCCATCGCCTCGACGAACCGCTCGGCGAGCGCGACGGATGCGCGCTGCGCGTCCTCGCCGCCGCGCTCGAGCCGGACCGTCGCCAGCGCAAGAACCGTGGCGAGCACCGCGAACCTGCCCTCGAGCGAGTCCGGCACCTGCCCGGCCAGGTACCAATGCGGCTGCCGGGCCTCGCCGACCAGCGACTCGAACAGCGCGCTGCCGCGGCCTGGAGCCGGCGTTAATCGGGGGAACAGGAAGCTTAGCATATCATCGGTCGAGCGGCCCTGGTGGCTCAAAGGCTTGCGCCTCCGCATGTCCGGCGCATATTGAGGCCGCCCGGCCGCGGCGCAAGACGCGTCATGGTTCACGCGTCCCTGCGTGCGAGGAAGAGGTTCACAAAAAATGGCAAGTGCGGTGTTGAAAATGGCCATGGCTGCGGCGGGAGCCGCCTTGCTGGCGGGCTGCGCGGGCATTCGCGATCATCGCGGCGCGGTGATCGACCAGGAGCTCGCTTCGGCGATCCAGGCCGGCGTCGACAATAAGGAATCGGTCATTAAAACCCTGGGCCGGCCTTCGTTTGTCGGGCAGTTCAACCCGAACGACTGGTATTGGGTTTCGCGCGACACCAAGACGATCGCTTTCCGCGATCCGGGCGTGCTCGCCCAGACCGTGCTTCATGTCCGGTTCGACCCGGCCGGTAACGTCGTCGGCGTCAACCGCACCGGCAAGGAGCTGATCGCGTCGATCGATCCCGAAGGCGCGAGAACCCCTACGTTGGGCCGCAAGCGCAGCTTCTTCGACGAATTGTTCGGCAACATCGGCAGCATCAGCCAGCCCGGACTTCCCGGAAGCGACCCCGGACGGGGGCAATAGCGCCAACGCGAGGCGGCAAGGGGCGTCTTTCTCACGCCGCGGCTTTGCCCTAAGCGCTTGCCATGACCGCCACCCCCGCCGGCGTCACCTACGCCGACTATCTCGCGCTCGACCGGGTGCTGACCGCGCAACGGCCGCTGTCGGACCTGCACGACGAGATGCTGTTCATCATTATCCACCAGACCAAGGAGCTGTGGCTGAAGCAGATGCTTCACGAGCTCGATCTGGCGATCACGCTGGTCGGCGAGGATAGCTTCGCGCCTGCCTATAAAGCGATGTCGCGGATCAGCCGAATCCAGTCGGTGATGACGCTGTCGTGGGATGTGCTCGCGACCCTGACGCCGGTCGATTACACCGCTTTTCGACACGTTCTCGGGACCGCTTCCGGTTTCCAGTCAGTCCAGTTCCGCGAGCTCGAGTACCGGCTTGGGATCAGGGACCCGCAGCACCTCGCTCACACTCCCGAGGGCAGCGAGGCGCATATCCGCCTGAAGGCCGCGCTCGAGGCACCCAGCCTGAGCGATGCCTCGCACGCCGCGCTCGAACGCGCCGGCTTCGATCTCAAGGACCGCTCGCCCGAGGCGGTCGGCGAGGCGTGGCTGCAAGTGTATCGCGACGCCGAGCGCTGGTTCGACCTCTACCAGCTCGCCGAGAAGCTAGTCGATCTCGACGATGCGCTGGCGCTGTGGCGGCACAAGCATGTGCTGACGGTCGAGCGGATCATCGGCAACAAGCCCGGGACCGGCGGCTCGGCCGGCGCGGCCTACCTTAGATCGACGCTCGACAAGCGCGCATTCCCGGAATTGTGGTCGATGAGGACCAGCCTTTGAGTTTCAAGGCTCTGTTTTCGCGGAGCCTCGCGGCGGATCCCGGCCGGTTGCACATGGCAGCCCACAGCCATCATCTGTGGCCCGACGCTAGCTTCGGCGGCCAGGTCGAATGCTGGGAAGATGCGGCGCGGCTCGCCGACCGCAAGTGGGATCGGATCATGGACGAGGTGTGGCCGCAGGCTCAGCGCCATGTCGCCGCAGAGCTCGGCACCGGCATGCCGGACGCGGTGGTGTTCGCGTCGAGCACCCATGATTTCCTTGTCCGCCTCGCGGCTGCCGCGCCGCGCACCGACCCACGCCGGCTCAGGGTGCTGACCAGCGACGGCGAGTTCCACAGCGCGCGGCGCCAACTCGCGCGCTGGTCCGAGGACGGCTGGCTGCAGCTCGATACTGTCGCGGCCGAGCCGTTCGATGATTTCTCGGCCCGCTTCCTCGCCGCGGCGCGGAGCGGCGGCCACGACCTCATCCTCGTCAGCCATGTCCTGTTCGGCAGCGGCCGGCGATTTGATGGGATCGAAGAGTTGGCCGAGCTCGCTGGACCCGAGGGGCCGTGGGTCGTCGCCGACGGCTATCACGCGTTCATGGCGATTCCGACGCCGTTCAGCGGAACCGCCCCGCAATCGGCGTTCTACCTCGGCGGCGGCTACAAATATGCCATGTCCGGTGAGGGCTGCGCGTTCCTCCATGCGCCGCCCGGCTTCGCGCCGCGGCCGCCGGTCACCGGCTGGTTCGCCGAGTTCGAGGATTTGACGCTGCCGCCCGGTGCGGTCGGCTATTCGCGCGACGCGATGCGGTTCATGGGCGCGACCTTCGATCCGTCCGCGCTCTACCGCTTCAATGCGGTCCAGCGGATGCTCGCCGAAAACGGACTGACGACCGCGCGGATTTCGGGACACGTCGAGCGCCTGCAGGTCATGCTGCTCGGCGCTGTCGCGGGCACGGCGCTCGGCGGCGCGGAACTCCTCAACCCGGTCGACGGCCAGCCGCACGCGCGCTTCCTCGCTTTCCGGACCGCGAACGCGGCGGGCTGGCATGACGAGCTCAGATCCCGCAACTGCATCACCGACGTTCGCGGCGAGGTGCTTCGGATCGGGTTGGGCCTCTATCATGATGAGGAAGACATCGACCGGCTTGCTCTATTGCTGGAGACATTGACGTGACGAGGACCGACGCCCCCACCTGGCGCAGCCCCAATCTTGTCCTGGCGCTGCTGCTTCTCGCCTACATCTTCAATTTCCTCGACCGGCAGATCCTCGGCATCCTCGCCGGGCCGATCATCGCCGACCTCGAGCTCACCGATGCCGAGTTCGGGGCGATCGCCGGACTGGCCTTCGCGATCCTCTACTCGGTGATGGCGGTGCCCCTGGCGATGGTCGCCGACCGCACCAGCCGAAGCCGAGTCATCGCCGCAGCGCTGGTGGTGTGGAGCGGCTTCACCGCGCTGTGCGGGACGGCGACGACTTTCACCCAGATGTTCCTCTTCCGCCTCGGCGTTGGAGTCGGCGAGGCGGGCGGAGTTGCGCCCTCCTATGCGCTGATTGCCGATTACTTCCCGCCGCGTAAGCGCGCCCGGGCGCTCGCGATCTTCTCGCTCGGGGTCCCGCTCGGCCTCGCCTCCGGAACATTGATCGGCGCCTACCTCGCCTCGTGGATCAATTGGCGGGCGGCATTCATCGTGATGGGCATTGCCGGCATCCTGCTGGCGCCGGTCATGCTGTTCATCGTCCGCGACAAGCCGCGCGAGCGGGGCGAAGCGTCGTCCGCTCCGCGCCTCCTCTCGACGTTCCCGATGGTCGCTCGCAAACCCAGCTTCTGGCTCATGGCTACCGCCGCCTCGTGCAGCTCGCTTGCGGGCTACGGCCTCGCCCTCTGGACCCCGACGGTGCTCGAGCGCAGCTTCGGCCTCACCATCATCGCCAGAGGGGAGTTCCTCGCCTCGATCTTCCTGATTGGCGGAACCGCGGGCGTGTTCGCCGGCGGCTGGTTGGCGGATCGCCTCGGCCACACGGATCGCGCCTGGTACGCGCGCCTGCCGGCGATTGCCTGGCTGATCACCGCTCCGACCTTCGCTGCCGGCCTTTTGGTGCAGGATCTCAGGCTGGCATGGGTGTTGCTGCTGATCCCGAACGCACTCAACATCCTGTGGCTCGGGCCGGTCACGACCGCGGTGCAGCATCTCGTGACGCGGCCCCTGCGCGCGACGGCGTCGGCCAGCTTCCTGCTGATCAACAATCTCATCGGTCTCGGCGTTGGGCCGACCTTGATTGGTGCGCTTTCCGAGCTGTTCAAGGAACGTTTCGGCACCGAAGCGCTTCGCTACGCGGCGGTCAGCGTCCTCGGCTTCTATTTGCTCGCGGCGTTGCTGATGTTCTTCGCGGTCAAGCGGCTGCGCGTGGACTGGGTCGATGACGATCCCCCCATCGCGGCCGGCGCAACAGTCTGAACGCACCTGTCATCACCGGTTCACTTTAGCGCGACCAGCCCCGCCTGGCTCCGGTTAAGTGGCGGAACAGCGCGCCTCGCCGCCCGTTCTATCGGGTTCAAAGGAGTTTGTGTGATGACCAAGCTATTTTTCGCAGCCGGCGTTGCCGCGTTGGCTATTGCCGCGCCGGTCGCCGCCGAGCGCGGCGGCAAGGGTGACGAAAAGAAGGGTCAGGCCGCCAAGGCCGAGCGCGGCGGCAAGGCGTCGGCCAAGTCCGATCGCCGCGGCCCCCAGAGGGTTGCGATGCAGGAGCGCGGCAAGGGCCGTGAGGCCAATGTCGAGCGCCGGCAGCAGCGAGCCGTCAAGCTCGACCGCAAGGACCGCGACGTCCGGATCGCCGGCCGCCGCGACGTGGCTCGGGTCCGCGATCTGAACGGCAACTGGTTCGTGCCCGGACGCGGCGGCCCGATCGTCAACGGTTGCCCGCCGGGCTTGATGGACAAGGGCTGCATGCCGCCGGGCCAGGCGAAGAAACTCGTCGGCCAGGTCATCCCCGCCAACTATCGCCAACGGGTCCTGCCGCGCGGGCTGCACGATTTCTATCGCGACAATGACGACGTCTATTACCGGTACGGCGACGGCTATGTGTATCGGGTCGACCGCCGCACCAACCTGATCTCGTCGCTGCTGCCGCTGCTCGGCGCCGGGCTGATGCCGGGGCAAATGTTCCGGTCGGCCTACAGCAATTACCAGGTGCCGAACCAGTACCGGGCTTTCTATCGGGACACGCCGGACTACTATTACCGCTTCTCCAACGGCTATGTGTACGAGATCGACCGCAACACCGGGATGATCGAGAGCCTGATCCCGCTGATGGCCGGTGGCTATGGCGTTGGGCAGATGCTTCCGGCCGGCTATTCCGCGTATAATGTGCCGTACCAGTACCGCGGCTATTACCCGGACGGAGGGGATTATCATTACCGCTACGCCCCGGGCGCGATCTACCAGGTCGATCCCTCGACCAGCCTGGTTACGTCGGTCGCATCGCTCCTGACGGGTGGCATGAGTGTCGGCCAGCAGCTGCCGCTCGGCTATAGCGCCTACAATGTGCCGATGGCTTACCGTGCCAATTATTATGACACGCCGGGCGCCATGTACCGCTATAACGATGGTCATATCTACCAAGTCGATCCGACCACGCGGCTGATCACCGCTGTTATCGACGCGATAGTCTAGCGTTTGGAAATAATCATGGATCGGGATTGCCCGGCGATGCGTTGCCGGGCCATTTCGTTGTCAAAACAAAGCAGGAGTACAAGCGCATGACCAGAACCGCGCTCTTCCTTGGAGTGGCCGCGGCGGCTCTCGCAATCAGCGGCTGCGATCAAGGCGACCAGGCGGCTCAGCCGGGCAATGCCGCGGCCGGAGAGGCCGGCGAAGCGGGCGCTGAGACGATCGCCGCCGGCATCGACGAGAACAGCCGCTTCTTCCAGGCGGCCAAGGCGGCGGGCCTCGACGCGACCCTCGCCGGCCCGGGCCCGTACACGGTCTTGGTGCCGAACGACGCGGCGTTCGGGAAGCTTCCGGCCGGCACGACCGAAGGCTGGACCAAGCCCGAAGCCCGTGCCCAGCTGACCGGCGTTCTCACCAACCACATCCTGCCCGGCACGATTCTCGCCGAGGACATCGGCAAGGCAATCGACAACGGCAAGGGCAAGGCGGTGCTGGCGACGATGGGCGGCGGGACGCTGACGGCCACCCGAGAAGGCGGCAACATCGTCCTCACAGACTCCGCCGGCGCCAAGGCGACCGTCACCGAGGCCGATCAGAAGCGCTCGAACGGGGTCGTCCACCAGATCGATGCGGTGTTGATGCCGTCGCAACAGGGCGAGGCCTGACCCAGGCTTTCCCGCGGAGACCCCTTTCCCACTGGCACCCGGCTCAACGCTCGCTATAAAGCTCGGCGACGCGTTGAACGGGGCTAGGGACGTAAGATGAAGGCGACGATTGAACGGGCGACGCTGCTCAAGAGCCTGAGCCACGTCCAGTCGGTGGTCGAGCGCCGCAACACCATTCCGATCCTGTCGAACGTTCTGATCGAGGCCAGCGAGGACGGCTCGCTCCGGGTGATGGCCACCGACCTCGACCTCCAGGTCGACGAAAGCGTCGCCGCCAACGTCACCCAGGCCGGTGCGACCACGGTTTCGGCCCACACCCTATTCGATATCGTCCGCAAACTGCCGGAAGGCAGCCAGGTCGAGCTGACCGCGACCGAGGGCAAGATGCAGGTCAACGCCGGCCGCTCGCGCTTCAACCTGTCGACGCTTCCGCGCGACGACTTCCCGGTCATTGCCGAAGGCGATTTGCCGACCCGCTTCGAGCTGCCGGCAGCGACGCTTCGGCAACTGATCGACAAGACCAAGTTCGCGATCTCGACCGAGGAGACGCGCTATTATTTGATGGGCATTTTCCTTCATGTCGCCGACGAGCAGCTCAAGGCCGCGGCGACCGACGGCCACCGGCTGGCGCGGGTCACCCTGCCCAAGCCCGACGGCGCCGACGGCATGCCGGACGTGATCGTGCCGCGCAAATGCGTCACCGAATTGCGGAAGCTGCTCGACGAGGTCGAGGGCACGGTCGAAGTGTCGCTGTCGCCCACGAAAATCCGCTTCGGCCTCGGCAGCGCGGTGTTGACCAGCAAGCTGATCGACGGCACCTTCCCCGACTATAACCGGGTCATCCCGACCGCCAACGACAAGCTCCTCAAGCTCGACCCGAAGAGCTTCTTGGCTGGCGTCGACCGGGTCTCGACGATCGCCAGCGAAAAGACCCGCGCGGTCAAGATGAGCGTCGACCGCGACAAGGTGACGTTGTCGGTGACCAGCCCCGAAAACGGCCTCGCGACCGAGGAACTGCCCGCCGACTACGGCTCCGACGGCCTCGAGATCGGCTTCAACGCCCGCTATCTGATGGACATCCTCCACGAGATCGAGGGCGACAGCGTCGAAGTCCACCTCGCCGACGCCGCAGCGCCGACGCTATTGCGCGAAAACGACAAATCGAACGCGCTCTACGTGCTGATGCCGATGCGGGTGTGACGCCCGGGCCGAAGTGCTACTTCGGCGTCCATGTCATCCGTCACCCGTCTAGCCCTCACCGACTTTCGCTCCTATGCCACCGCGCGGATCGAGGCGGGGCCGGGGTTCGTGCTGCTGTCGGGGGACAATGGCGCGGGCAAGACCAACTGCCTTGAAGCGGTGTCGCTGCTGACCCCCGGGCGCGGGCTGCGCGGAGCGGCGCTGGCCGAAATGGCGCGGAACGCCGGGCCGGGCGGGTTCGCGGTTGCGGCGGAACTCCTACCCCCCCGCGAGCGAGAGGTGAGTATCGCCATCGGCACCGGCACCATCGTCACCGCGCCCGATCGCCGTCAGGTGCGGATCAACGGCGCTCCGGCGGCGGTCAATTCCTTGAGCGAATGGTTGTCGGTGCTGTGGCTGACGCCGGCGATGGACCGGCTGTTTACGGACAGCGCCGGCGCCCGGCGGCGCTTCCTCGACCGGCTGGTGCTGGCGCTCGAGCCCTCGCACGCCCACCATTCGGCGCGCTTCGAAGCCGCGATGCGCGCGCGCAACAAGCTCCTCGCCGAGCCCGAGGGCGCGGACCCGGCCTGGCTGGCGGCGCTCGAGGCCGGGATGGCCGAACATGGCTCGGCGGTCGCGCAGGCGCGGGCATGCACGGTCGCCGCGCTCGACGAGCGGCTCGCAGACGCGCCCGAGGGCGATTTTGCAACTGCGAAGGTGGCGCTTGAAGGCTGGGCGGACAGCGACCTCGCCGCCGACCTTCAGGCCAGCCGCGGCCGCGATTCGGCGGCCGGGCGCGCGACCGTCGGCCCGCACCGCCAGGACCTCACGGTCACCCACCGGGCCAAGCAGATGCCCGCTGCGCTAAGCTCGACCGGCGAGCAGAAGGCGCTGTTGTTGGGTTTGGTGCTCGCTCATGCCGAGTTGGTCGCGGAGCGCCGCGGCGCACCGCCAGTGCTGCTCCTCGACGAGGTCGCTGCACATCTCGATCCGCGCCGGCGCTCGGCGCTGTTCACCCGGCTCGAAGGCCGCGGCCAGGTGTGGATGACGGCGACCGAAGCGGCGCTGTTCGAGGGCATCGCGAAAGCCTCGCGCTTCCACGTCGAGCCCGGCCGGATTGTCCCCTCCTAGCGCGCCCAGCTAGCAAGGGGTGGACTTTTAACGTTTCGCCCCTATGTTGCACTGCAGCACGAGACGCCATCAAGCGGCGTGATCGGTCCTGCCGGAAGAAGGCAGGGGTCCGGCCCGCGTCTCGACCAACTTGCTCTCCCATATCACGCGGGGTGCTCAACTCCCCGCCGCTGGCGCCCGCAACAACGCGGTCGCTGCCGGCAATTCGTCAAGGTAAATACTAGTGACTTTTCAAACTCTCGGGCTCTCGCAGTCCGTTCTCGATGCGCTCGCGCACGCCAAATACACCGTTCCTACCCCAATCCAGCGCCAGGCGATCCCGACGCTCCTGACCGGGCGCGACCTGCTCGGCATCGCCCAGACCGGAACCGGCAAGACGGCGGCCTTCGTGCTTCCGTCGCTGGACCGGCTCGCCGCCAACCGCGCCTACCTCAAGCCCGGCCAGATCCGGATGCTGGTGCTGGCGCCGACCCGCGAGCTCGCCGCCCAGATCGCCGCCAGCGCCCGCGCCTACGGCAAGTTCATGAAGCTTTCGGTCGGAGTCGTCTTCGGCGGCGTGCCCAACGGCAAGAGCGTGCGCGAAGTGTCGCGCGGCCTCGACGTGCTCGTGGCGACGCCCGGCCGGCTGCTCGACCTCGTCGACCAGCGCGCGCTGAGCTTGCGCGAGCTCGAGATCCTCGTCCTCGACGAGGCCGACCAGATGCTCGACCTCGGCTTCATCCACGCTTTGAAGCGGATCGTCGCGCTGGTCCCGCCCAAGCGCCAGACCCTGTTCTTCTCGGCGACCATGCCGCGCGCGATCAAGGAACTCGCCGACCGCTATTTGACCAACCCGGCCGAAGTTTCGGTCGCGCCGGTCGCGACCACGGTCGAGCGCGTCGAGCAGCGCGTCACCTTTGTCAACCAGGCCGAAAAGCAGGCGCTTCTGATCCAGCTGCTCAAGACCGCTCCGGTCGAGCGGGCGCTGGTGTTCAGCCGCACCAAGCACGGTGCCGACAAGATCGTCCGGATGCTCACCGCGGCCGGAATTCCAGTCAACGCTATTCACGGCAACAAGAGCCAGCCGCAGCGCGAGCGGGCGATCGCCTTGTTCCGCTCGGGCGAGATCAAGGTGCTGGTGGCGACCGACATCGCCGCGCGCGGGATCGACATCCCGGGCGTCAGCCACGTCGTCAATTACGACCTGCCGCACGTCGCCGAGCAGTATGTCCACCGCATCGGGCGCACTGCGCGCGCCGGCGCCAGCGGCATCGCCATCGCCTTCTGCTCGGACGAGGAGCGGCCGCTGTTGCGCGACATCGAGCGGCTCACCCGGATGAAGATCAGCATCGAAGCGCTGCCCGGCGATTTCGCAGACGCGGTACGCTCGACTCGGGCACTCAAGCCCGCGCCGGCGGTGCGCGAGCAGCGCAACTATCGTGGCGCCCCGCACCGGCCGTCCGGCGATCACCGCCCCAACCGCAACCCAGGGCATCGCGGCGGTCCGCGAGGCGGCAGCGGCCGCCCCGGCGGCAACCGCGGGCGCCCCGGCGGCCAGCGCCGCGCGCAAGGCTAACCAGCAGTCAGCTATAATTTAAATCAACTTGTCCCTATACAAGGCAAGTTGAGAAGCGTAGCAGCTACGTATCGCCGGTCGGTGATTTAGCGCACTGGTGACCGAGAGACAGCTGAGAGCTCCCGCTATGTGGGGGAGCAATTATGTCTGGACCACCCAAGTCTAAATATTACGCGGTGCGGGCGCTCGCCGAGCGCCGCATGACCGAAGCGGCGGCAGATCCGCGCGCTGCCGCGGCCCATGCCGAGCTGGCGGCCCGCTACGAGGCCGCCGGCCGCCGGCCCAAGTCTCGAGTTGCCCAGCCACATGAAGACATTTTCGACTGACACTCAGTTCCCGGTCCCCCCGGCCGGGCAGCATCAGTCAACTGAAAAGCGGTTCGCGCACCTTCCCGCGGGCCGCTTTTCTACTTCCTGCTCATTTCCGCCCGCTCACGCGCGCGCGTGCATGCCCGCGCGCGTGACTTTGCGGCTGGAACCTCTATATCCTTCGCCATGGCTGAAGACCCCAATCAGAACACCTACGATGCCGACTCCATCCAGGTCCTCAAGGGCCTCGACGCGGTGCGCAAGCGGCCCGGCATGTACATCGGCGACACCGACGACGGATCGGGCCTTCACCACATGGTGTTCGAGGTTTCCGACAATGCGATCGACGAAGCGCTCGCCGGCCATTGCGACAAGATCCTGATCACCTTGAACGCCGACGGCTCGGTCAGCGTCGAGGACAACGGACGCGGCATCCCGACCGGCATCCACGAGGGCGAGGGCGTCTCGGCGGCCGAGGTCATCATGACCCACCTGCATGCCGGCGGGAAGTTCGAGAATGCGTCCGACGACAATGCCTACAAGGTGTCGGGCGGCTTGCACGGAGTCGGCGTGTCGGTGGTCAACGCGCTGTCGGAATGGCTCGAGCTCAGCGTCTGGCGCGACGGCGTCGAGCATTTCATGCGCTTCCGCCACGGCGTGCCCGAGGCTCCGTTGAAGGACATCGGCAAGACCGACAAGCGCGGCACCCGGGTCACATTTTTGCCGTCGAGCGAGACCTTCAAATCGCTGGATTTCGATTTCGACCGTCTCGAGCACCGCTTTCGCGAGCTCGCGTTCCTGAACTCCGGCGTTCGCCTGGTGCTGGTCGACGCGCGCCACGACGAGCCGAAGGAGGTCGAGCTTCATTATGAGGGCGGGACCGCGGCGTTCGTCCAGTATCTCGACCGCGCCAAGACGCCGCTGGTCCCCGACCCGATCGCCATCCACGGCCAGCGCGACGAGATCGGCATCGACGTCGCGATGGAGTGGAACGACAGCTATTACGAAAATGTGCTGCCGTTCACCAACAATATCCCGCAGCGCGACGGCGGCACGCATTTGGCGGCGTTCCGCGCGGCGATGACCCGGACGCTCAACAATTACGCCGAGAAATCCGGCGCTCTGAAGCGCGAGAAGGTCAATCTTACCGGCGAGGACATGCGCGAAGGGCTGACCGCGATCGTCTCGGTCAAGCTGCCCGACCCCAAGTTCAGCTCACAGACCAAGGACAAGCTCGTTTCGTCGGAAGTCCGCCAGCCGCTCGAAAGCCTGATCGCCGACAAGCTCGCCGAATGGCTGGAGGAGAACCCGGCGCATGCCCGGATGATCATCCAGAAGGTGATCGACGCGGCCGCCGCGCGCGAGGCGGCGCGCAAGGCCCGCGAGGCGAGCCGCAAGTCGGTGATGGGCATCTCCTCGCTGCCCGGCAAGCTCCACGACTGCACCGAAAAGGACCCTGCCAAATCGGAATTGTTTCTGGTCGAGGGCGACAGCGCCGGCGGCTCCGCGAAGCAGGCGCGAGACAGCAATTACCAGGCGATCCTGCCGCTCCGCGGCAAGATCCTCAACGTCGAGCGGGCGCGCTTCGACCGCATGCTGTCGTCGCGCGAGATCGGCACCATCATCCAGGCGCTCGGCACCGGCATCGGCCGCGAGGAGTTCAGCCTCGAGAAACTGCGCTATCACAAGATCGTGATCATGACCGACGCCGACGTCGACGGCGCCCATATCCGCACGCTTCTGCTGACTTTCTTCTACCGCCAGATGCCCGATCTGATCGAGGCCGGTCATCTCTTCATCGCCCAGCCGCCGCTCTACAAAGTCAGCCGCGGCCGCTCCGAGGTTTATTTGAAGGACGACGTCGCGCTCGACGAATATCTGGTCGACGTCGGGCTTGACGGGCTGGTCCTCGAGGGGCCGGACGGTCAGCGCAGCGGCGCCGACCTGAGGAGCCTCGTCGATCACGCGCGGCGGGTGCGGACGCTGATGAGCTACGTGCCGCGCAAATACGATTCCGCGATCATCGAAGCGCTGGCGATCAACGGGGCCTTGAAGCCGACCCTGGACAACGAAGGCCGAGGCAAAGCGATCGCCAAGGTCGCCGCCTGGCTCGACGCCGCCGACCCGGAGGCGGGCTGGACCGGCGAAGTCGCGGCCGAGGGCGGCTATCTTTTGAAGCGGCTGTGGCGCGGAGTGACCGACGCCCACGTGATTGAAAAAGGATTCCTGGTTTCGGCCGAAGGGCGCAAGCTGCACGCCTTGGCGAGCGAGCAACTGCCCGCCTACGCCGGCCCGTCGACGCTGCGCGTGCTCAAGAAAGGCGCGGCGCCGGTCCAGGAAGCCGCCGCCGCCCCGGAACCCCTCGAAGGAGAGGGCGCCGGCGAGCCGGCCGAAGCCGTTGAAATGGCCGAGGCTCCCGAAGCAGACACGCGCAAGACGATCCCGATCTCGCGCCCGTCCGAACTGCTCGACGCGGTGCTTGCCGCGGGCCGCAGGGGCCTGTCCGTCTCGCGCTACAAGGGCCTTGGCGAGATGAACCCCGAGCAATTGTGGGAAACCACGCTCGATCCGGGCAATCGCTCGCTGCTCAGGGTCGAGGTCGCCCAGGCCGATGTCGCCGACGAGATCTTCACCCGCCTGATGGGCGACGTCGTCGAGCCCCGCCGCGAATTCATCCAGGAAAACGCCCTCAACGTCGCCAACCTCGACGTTTAAGGGGCGGGCGAATATTGGCGGAAGCGTGAACCCCGCGCCGAGCATCACCGTCGCCAGCTATAATATGCGCAAAGCGATCGGCACCGACCGGCGGCGCGATCCGCAGCGGGTGCTCGACGTGCTCCGCGAGATTGGCGCCGACGTGGTCGCGCTCCAGGAAGCCGACAAGCGCTTCGGCGGGCGGGCGTCGGCGGTGCCGCACGAGCTGATCGACGAGCACGGCCTCTACAAGCCGGTGCATTTCGGGCTTCGCCACCGCCGCACGCTGGAGCGTATCCCGGGCGGCGACCGGGCCGAGAAGCTGATCAAGCTGCGCACCCGCAACATCGGCTGGCACGGCAATGCGCTGCTCGTGAAGCGCGACATCGGCGTGCTCGACGTGTCGGCGATCGACCTGCCGACGCTGGAGCCGCGCGGCGCGGTGATGGCCGAGCTGCTGATCGGCGACAAACCGCTGCGGGTGATCGGCATGCACCTCGACTTGTCCGGCCTGTGGCGGCGGCGCCAGATGCGCGCGATCCTCCATGCGATCGCGGCGCGGGTGCAGAAGATGCCGACCGTGCTGATGGGCGACACCAACGACTGGCGCGACGCCGCCGGCTGCCTGCGCGAGCTCGGCCCCACCTACCAGGTCGCGGCGACCGGGCCGAGCTTCCACTCGCGCCGCCCGGTCGCCTGCCTCGACCGGATCATCGTCCACACCGATTTGACCGTCGAAGCCGCCGGAGTGCATTTCAGCTCCGCGGCGAAGCGCGCGTCGGACCATCTCCCGGTCTGGGCGCGCTTGACGGTCTAGGGGCTTAGCGGCCGCCGGATATTTTCCGCTCGCGCCGCCGCTGGATCGACGAGCCGATGCCCATCGCCTCGCGATATTTGGCGACGGTGCGGCGGGCGACTTCGAAGCCGCGCGCGTTGAGCAGTTCGACCAAGGTGTCGTCGCTGAGGATCTCGGTCTCGTCCGCGATGAGCTCGCCGATCGCATTTTTGACTGCTCCCGCCGCCGCGCCCTCGCCGCCTTCGTCGCTCGAGCCGACCCCCGAGCTGAAGAAATATTTGAGCTCGAAGAGACCGCGGTCGCACAGCATATATTTGTTGGACGTGACCCGGCTGATCGTCGACTCGTGCATCTCGATCGCCTCGCCGACCTCGCGCAGGGTCAGGGGTTTGAGCCCGCTGACGCCGCGCTCGAAGAAGCCCTGCTGCCGCTTGACGATCTCCGACACGACCTTGACGATCGTCCGGGCGCGCTGGTCGAGCGCCTTGACCAGCCAGTTGGCGGTGGCGAGGCATTCGCTCAGCCACGCCTTCGACGCCTTGTCCTGCGGACCGCTGCGCAACTCCTGATAGTAGCGGCGGTTGACCAGCAGCCGCGGCAGCGTCGCTCCGTTCAGCTCGACCGCATAACCGCTGGCGGTACGCCGGACGAACACGTCGGGCGTGACGCTGTCGGTACCCTCGCTCGAGAAGCGGCAGCCGGGCTTGGGGTCGTAGGCGCGAAGCTCGCGGACCATGTCGGCGAGGTCCTCATCGTCGACCCCGCAAATGCGCTTCAGCGCCGCCATCTGCCCGCGCGACAGGAGTTCGAGATTGTCGAGGAGCCGCGCCATCGCCGGGTCGTAGCGGTCGGCGGCCTTGGCCTGCAGCGCCAGGCATTCGGCGAGGCTGCGCGCGCCGACGCCGGGCGGATCGAGGTCCTGGACGAAGGCCAGCGCGCGCTCGACTTCGGCGCGGGTGACCTGGTGGTCCTCGGCAATATCCGACAGCGGCACCGTCAGATAGCCGGTCTCGTCGAGCAGCTCGGCGATCGCCCGAGCCAATTCGCCGTCGCGGCCCGGCAGCCCGTGCAGCTGCGCCAGCAAATGCTCGCCGAGCGAGCTCTCGCCCGCCTCGAGCCGGTCGAAGTCAAAGCCCTGGTCGCCAGACCCCTCGCTGGGTGAACCGGCGATGTCGGCGAAGCTGTCGGTCTCCAGCGCCTGGTCGCGCCAGTCAATGTCCAGCGGCTGGTCGTCGCTTGCGTTGAGCGAGGCGATCAGCTCGTCCGCGCCCGGGTCCGGCGGGGATTCGTCGCCCTCGACTTCGCCGCCCGCTTCGGCGTCGGCCGTCACCGGGGCAGCGGCCGGCGCCTCGCCCTCTTCCTCACCGCCGATCGCCTCGATCAACGGGTTCTTGGACATTTCCTCGGCGATATAGGCCTCCAGCTCGAGGTTGCTGAGTTGCAGCAGCTTGATCGCCTGCGTCAGCTGGGGGGTGAGAACCAGCGATTGCGACTGGCGGATGTCGATGCGCGGGCCGAGACCCATGGCTATCCCGCCTAGAGCGCGAAGCTTTCGCCGAGGTAGAGCCGGCGGACCTCTTGGTCTGCGACCAGCGCCTGCGGCGTGCCCTGGAACAACACCTGGCCATCGTAGATGATGCAGGCGCGGTCGACGATGTCGAGCGTCTCGCGGACATTGTGGTCGGTGATGAGGACTCCGATGTCGCGGTCGCGCAGCTCGCGGACCAGCTCGCGGATGTCGGCAATCGAGATCGGGTCGATGCCCGCGAACGGTTCGTCCAGCAGCATGATCGACGGATCGGCGGCCAAGGAGCGAGCGATCTCGCAGCGCCGCCGCTCGCCCCCCGACAACGACAGTGCGGATGAAACGCGCAGCTTGGTCAGGCCGAACTCGCCGAGCAGCCGATCGAGACGCTCCATGCGCGCCCCGCGATTGGGCTCGGAGACCTCCAGCACCGCGAGGATGTTTTCCTCGACCGTCAGGCCGCGGAAGATCGATGTCTCTTGCGGCAAATAGCCGATGCCGAGGACGGCGCGGCGGTACATCGGCAAATCGGTGATGTCGTCGCCGTCGAGGAAAATGCGGCCGCTGTCGGGCTTCACCAGGCCCATGATCGAATAGAAGCAGGTGGTCTTGCCGGCGCCATTGGGGCCGAGCAGCCCGACCACTTCGCCGCGCGCGACGGTCAGCGAGACGTCGTGGAGCACGGCCTTGCGATCATAGGATTTGGCGATCGACCGCACTTCAAGCGTCCCTGCCTGGACAGGGGCGGGCTGCCCTTCGGCCTCTATTCGCGCAATGAGTGCCGCGTCGTTCATCGCGATACTCAACGGCTCCGCGGTGGGACCGTGTAGCGACCGGTGACACGGCCGCCGCTCTGGCCAACACCCGGTGCCCCGCCGTCAATCACCGCACGCCCCGAATCGAGGTCGATGACCAGCCGCGATCCCATCACCCGCGAACCGCCGCGGTTGAGCTGGACATCTCCGACCAATGTGATCAGCCTTTTGTCGAGGTCGTAAATGCCGAAGTTGCCGCGCGCCGTCTCGGACGGGCTGCGGACGACCACCCCGCCGGCCGCGTCGAGCCGGCGGACCTGGATTCCGCCGCCGCTTGAATAGGCGACGGTCAGCCGCGCGGTGTCGAGCGCCAGCGAGGCCTGCCGAACCTGGACGTTGCCGGCGAAGATTGCCCGGTCAGCGCGGTCCTGGACCTCGATGCGGTCCGCGGAGACGTCGATCGGGGCGCTGCTGTCGTGGCCCCGCAAAGCCGAGACCGGATCGGCGGTTTGGGCCAGCGCGCCGGTTCCGGCAAGGGCGGCGGCCGCGAGAAGCAGGAGGGCGGGCCGACGCATGTCCTTCATCTGATTGCCCCCTGGACGATTTTCAAGCGAGCGCCGCCGCCGAGCATGACCTTGCGCTCGCCAAGGTCGGCGGTCAGGGTGGCGGCGCGGAAGTTGCCCAGCCGCATGCTCCCCGCGACCGGCCCCGAACTGGTCAGCCGGCGGCGTTTGAGGTCGACCTTCACGTCGTAAGTCTCGAGCCGGTATTGGTCCGGCCCGATTACCCGCACCGGGCCTTGGATCGCGATCATCTGCGTATCGAGGTTGTAGCGGGCGAAATTGGCACCGATCATCAGCGGGCCCTGCGCGAGCCCGAGGCGCGCCAGCATTCCGTTGATGTCGACGACCGGGACGTCCGAGCTGCGCTGGATCGCCGACGCCGCCTCGATCGAGAATTTCTGGCCGCGATTGTCCTCGCCGACGTAGCGCGCGGCTTCCACCCGCATCCGCTCGGGCGCGTTCTCGACCTGATTCTTGTCGAGGATAAAGCTGGCGTCGCCGTCCTTTTCGAGCGGAGCGAAGGCGAGAATCGCGATCAACGCTCCGACCGCGCTCGGCAGCGCCACCTTGGCGAAGCGCACCAATCGGTCGTGGCTGCTGCCCGGCATCGCCCACAGCTGGCGGAACGCGCGTTCGCGGGTGGCGGCTTCAGACATGGTCCGTCTCAGCCGTCATGGGCGAAGATGTCCTTCTCGGCCCAGCCGGCCAGGTCGAGCAGTGCGCGGTGCGGAAGGAACTCGAAGCAGGCCTGGGCGAGCCCGATACGGTTTTCGCGCTGCAGCCGCTCGTCGAGCTTGTCCTTGAGCGCGTGGAGAAAGCGCACGTCGGTGGCCGCATATTCACGCTGCGCATCGTTAAGCTCGGGCGCCCCCCAGTCGCTGGTCTGCTGCTGCTTGGAGATCTCCTGGCAGAGCATTTCCTTGACCAGGTCCTTGAGGCCGTGCCGGTCGGTATAGGTGCGTACCAGCCGCGAGGCCGTCCGGGTGCAGTAGAGCGGCGCCGCGAGGATGCCGAGGTAGGCGCGGATCATGGCCACGTCGAAGCGCGCGAAGTGATAGAGCTTGAGCCGCGCCGGGTCGCCGAGCAGCGCTTTCAGGCGCGGCGCCGAATAGTCGCTGTCGATCGCAAAGCGAACGAGATGCTCGTCGCCCTTGCCGTCCGCGAGCTGGACCAGGCACAGGCGGTCGCGGCCCGGGAGCAGGCCCATCGCTTCGGTGTCGACGGCGATCGGCCCGTCGGCGAAGGCGGCGTCGGCCGCCAGGTCCTCCTCATGGAAATGGATGGTCATTCAGTCGTCCCCAAGCCATGCTTGATATTCGGTCCGTGGATCGCGGACGCGCACTCTAGGCGCTGTTGCGCTGCGGTTGCCAGCCCTAGTCCGATTGAGTCACTAGAGCAGGCGCCAATTTTCCTGTAAGACCGGTGAACGGTGCGTGAGCAGGACGCGCCGCGACCGGTTGCGCGTATGGGCCCAGCGCGTTGGTTGTTTGGTTATGGGCACAAGGAAGTTTGGACGGGCATGGGTTTCGACAAAGGGCGTAAAGGCGACCGGGGCGGTCGTGGACGAGATAAGCGCGACGGTGTTTTCGCAGAAGAGAGTTCAGGGGACCGCGGCGGCTTTGCCGATCGCGGCGGCTTCGGAGCCGGTCCTCCCCGCAGCTACGGCGGCGGCGGAGGCGGCGGATACGCCGGCGGTGATCGCGGTAGCGGTTACGGCGGCGGCGGAGGCGGCGGTGGATTCCGCGGTGGCGGCGGCGCGGGCGGCGGCGGCGGTGGTTTCCGCGGCGGTGGAGCTGGCGGCGGCGCGGGTGGCGGAATGCCGCCCCAGGTCGTCGGCGAAGGCAAAGGCGTCGTCAAATTCTTCAATCCGCAGAAGGGATTCGGCTTCGTCGTTCGCGATGACGGCGGCGAGGATGTGTTCGTTCACATCTCCGCGGTCGAGCAGGCCGGCCTGACCGACCTTGCCGATGGCCAGCCATTGGAATTCACGCTCGTCGATCGCGGCGGCCGAATTTCGGCGACCAACTTGCGCATCGAGGGCGAGCCGATGGAAGTCAATCGCGGCGGCGGTGGCGGCGGCGGCGCTTACGGCGACCGTGCCGGCGGCGGCGACCGCGGTGGTCCGCAGCGCCAGCTGACCGGCGAAAAAGCCAGCGGTACGGTGAAGTTCTTCAACGCGATGAAGGGCTTCGGCTTCATCCAGCGCGATGACGGGCAGCCTGATGCATTCGTGCATATTTCGGCCGTCGAGCGCGCCGGAATGCCGACCCTCAACGAGGGCGACCGGCTCGAGTTCGAGATCGAAGTCGATCGGCGCGGCAAGTATGCGGCGGTGAACCTCACTCCGGTTCAGTAAGCCAAACAGTTCGGGGGCAAGCGCCCGCCCGGCACGTTCCGGGCGGGCGTTTTCTTTTGTGTTCAGGTCACCATCGCGATCAGGGTCGCAATTCGGTCCGCCTCTGCCGCCGGCTTGTCGGTGCGAATCCGGCTGATCCGCGGGAAACGCATGGCGAGGCCGGACTTGTGGCGCTTGCTTGCGTGGACCGAATCGAACGCGACCTCGAACACCAGCGTCTTGGCGACTTCGCGCACCGGGCCGAAGCGTTCGACGGTGTTCCGTCTGACGAAATTGTCGAGCCATTTGAGCTCCTCGTCGGTGAAGCCGAAATAGGCCTTGCCGACCGGCATCAGCTCCCCGTCCTCGGTCCAGCAACCGAACGTGAAGTCGGAATAATAGCTCGAGCGCTTTCCCGAGCCGCGCTGGGCGTACATCAGCACGCAATCGGCGATCAGCGGGTCGCGTTTCCATTTGTACCACAGGCCGGTCCGGCGCCCGGCGACATAGGGGCTGTCGCGGCGCTTGAGCATGATCCCTTCGATCGCCTCGTCGCGGGCGCCGGAGCGCAGGTCCTCAAGCTCTTCGAAACTGGCCGCCGCGATCAGCTGCGACAGGTCGAAGCGCTCGGGATCGAGCCGGGCGACGAACGTCTCGAGGCGCGCCCGCCGCTTGACCCACGGCAGCGGCCGCAAGTCCTCGTCGCCGTCGAACAATATGTCGTAAAGCCGGACGAACGCCGGATAGTCTCCTTGGATCTTCGCGCTGACGTTTTTCCGGCCGAGCCGCTGCTGGAGCGCGTTAAAGCTCGCCGCCGCGCCGCCGTGACGCTCCGCGCCCTGGTCCGCCCCGCGCACCAGCAGCTCGCCATCAAGGACCGCACGTGCTGCAAAGGCCGAAGCAATGTCGGGGAAGCTTCCCGAAATGTCGTCGCCGGTGCGGCTGTAGAGCCGCGTCTGGCCTGCGGCGTGGACCAGCTGCACGCGAATGCCATCCCATTTCCACTCGGCGGCGAACTCGTCGAGCGACAGTTTAACTTCCTCGAGCGGATGGGCGAGCATGAACGGCCGGAACACCGGCACGTCGCTAGGCGTCGGCTGGGCGCCGCGGCCTTCCGCCCAGTCGAACAGCTCGGTGTAAGGTGGGCGAAGCCCGTGCCAAACTTCCTCGACCGCATCGACGTCGAGCCCGAACGCATTGGCCAGCGCCTGCTTGGCGAGCCGCGCGCTGATGCCAACCCGCAAGCCTCCGGTCGCCAGCTTGAGCAGTGCGAAGCGACCCGACGCATCGAGGTGGTCGAGCATGCCCGCGAGCACCTTGGGCGCGTCCAGCCGGCTGGCGTTGCGCAGCCGCTCCACCGCGTCGGCAATGCCGACGGTCGCATCGTCGATCTCGGGCGGCTCCCCTTCCGAGGCCGGCCAAAGCAAGGCCACGGTCTCGGCGGTGTCACCGATATAGTCGCGGCTCATGTGAAACAACACGGGGTCGACGCGTTCCTCGATCAGCCCGCGGATGGCCGCAGGCTTGACGTGCGGGATGTCCAGCCCGCCGGTCAGTGCGGCGAGCGCGATGCCGCGATCGGGGTCCGGCGTTCGCTTGAGATAGTCGCCGATCAACTTCAGCTTGGTGTTGCGCGAGCGCGTGTAGACGAGGTCGTCGAGCAGCTGGGAAAACGCGCGCATCGCGCCGACAATGCGCGAACGGCGGTCCGGGTGCCGCTTGGGCTAGTGCAGCCGGACTGCGAGCGCCGCGAGGATGGTGGTGCAGTCCTTGCTCGAACGGCTGTCGAGCGCTTCCTCGATATGCTCGAGGCACGAGCGGATCGCGATCCTGTGCCCGGGCAGCAGCGCCCGCTGCGCCGAGCAGCGCGCCAGCCCTTCCAATGCGACCATGCCGTGGGCGGCGGCCATCTGGCGGATCGCGTCCATGCGGGCATAGAGGTCGAGCGGGGACAAGCGGGAGCCGCGCTGCTGGATCTCGGCGATGCGTGCCCCGATCTGTCCTCGGACGATCGCCAGCGGATCACTTGCCATCGGGCCCCCCTTACGTTGAACGCAGAGTGGACCAGCAAGGTTAAGACCGTGTTACAGCCGCCCCGATAGTTGACAAAAACGGCCGCTGCGGCCAATGAGCGCGCCGATCGAGCGGCGCCGCGCGCGGGCCGCTTTTGTTGTTTTCAGATATTGGGATTGCGCCATGGCCAAGCCGGCAACCGTCAAGATCAAGCTCGTCAGCTCGGCCGACACCGGCTTTTTCTACGTGACCAAGAAGAATCCGCGCAACCAGACCGAGAAGCTAACCTTCAAGAAGTACGACCCGGTCGTCCGCAAGCACGTCGACTTCAAGGAAGCGAAGATCAAGTAGTCGGCGCGTCGCCGCCGGCCTCCGGCGAGACGTCTTGCGCCAATGCTTTTTCGCCCTCGCGCGCACTTGGGGATCCATGCGCCGCCAGCAGCCCCTCGACGGTCGCGACGAATTTCACCACCGAGATCGGCTTCGACACATAGGATTGCGCCCCGGCGCCGCGGATTCGCTCCTCGTCGCCCTGGGCGGCATAAGCGGTGACCGCCATGATTGGCACGTTTCGAAGCTCGGTATCCGCGCGCAGCAATCGAATGAGCTCGAGGCCGCTGACGTGCGGCAGCTGGATGTCGGTGATCACCAGATCGGGCCCGAAGCTCCGCGCCGAATCCAGCGCCAGCCGGCTATCGGACACCGCTTGCGGCTGGTGCCCGTGCGCGGCGAGCAGGTCGCAGAACAGCTTGATGTTGAGGGCATTGTCCTCGACGATCAGGATCTTGGCCAATGAACTTCCCCATCCCCGGGCGCCGACGGATCGTAAGCCATGAGCGCCGCGACGACAAATGACCCTTCGGCGCTGGCCTTGCGTGCGCTCGCGGCAACGCTCGGTGATCAACGGCTCGCAAACCGGTTTCTTTCCTTGAGCGGCATCGACCCTCCCGATTTGAGACAGCGCGCCAGCGACCCCGGCCTGCTCGCGGCGTTGCTCCGGTTCCTCGAAGCGCATGAACCGGACCTGGTCGCGATCGCGCAGGAGATCGGAGTCCAGCCCGCGGCGTTGGTCGCCGCCCGCCGCGAACTCGAGCAATGAGCCGCCCGCTATTCATCACCGATTGCGACGACGTCCTGCTGCACATGGTCGCGCACTTCGCCGAGTGGCTCGACGAAGAGCATGCGATCCACTTCGATCTCGACAGCGGCCAGTTCGACGCAATGACGGACCGCCGCACCGGGGCGATCGTCCCGGCCGAGGACATCTGGCCCTTGATCGACCGCTTCTTCCTCGGCCACAGCCACCGCCAGACGCTGGTCCCGGGAGCGCTCGAGGCGCTGTCCCGGATCGGCGAGGCCGCCGACATCGTCGTCCTGACCAACCTGGGCGACGAAGCGCACGCGTGGCGGGTCGAGCAACTCGCCAGCCACGGCATCCGCCACGAAGTGGTCTGCAACCGCGGCGGCAAGGGCCGGCCGGTGCGCGACATCGTCGAGCGCCGGAGCGCCTCCAATGTGGTGTTCGTCGACGATCTCGCGGTCCACCATTCGTCGGTGGCCAAGCACGCGCCTGAGGTTTGGCGGCTGCATATGGTGGCCGAGCCGCGGCTCGCCACCGTCGTGCCGCCCGCCGCCGATGCCCATGCGCGGATCGACGACTGGCCGGCCGCATGCGAGTGGATCCTGCAGAAGATCGAAGGGAAGCCATGACCAAGACCATCCTCATCACCGGCGCCACCGCGGGCATCGGCGCCGCCTCGGCCCGGCGCTTCGCGGCCGGCGGCTGGCGGGTGATCGCGACCGGCCGCCGCGGCGACCGGCTGCGCGCGCTTGCCGAGGAGATCGGCGATGCCTGCCTGCCGCTCGAGCTCGACATTCGCGACTTCGATGAAGCGGCCCAGCTCGCGCAACTCTCACCGCCGTGGGGCGACATCGACCTGCTGCTCAACAACGCCGGGCTCGCTCCGCCGATGGAGCCGCTGCAGGATTCCGACCTCGAACCGCTGACCAACGTCATCGGCACCAACATCACCGGGCTGGTGGCGCTGACCCGCGCGCTGCTGCCCAAGTTGATCGAGCGGAAGGGCGCGGTGATCAACCTGTCGTCGGTGGCCGCCACCTATCCGTATCGCGGCGGCGCGGTTTACGGCGCCAGCAAGGCGTTCGTCCGCCAATTCTCGCTCGACCTGCGCTGCGACCTCGCCGGCACCGGCGTCCGGGTGACCTCGATCGAACCGGGCATGGCCGAGACCGAATTCACCCTGGTCCGCACCGGCGGCGACAAGGTGGCGTCCGAGCAGCTCTATGCGAACATGAACCCGATGACCGCCGACGACCTCGCCGAGACCATCTGGTGGATTGCCAACCTGCCGCCCCATGTGAACATCAACGCGATCGAGCTGATGCCAACGAGCCAGAGCTTCGCCGGCTTTACGGTTGCGCGCGACGAAAGCCCCTCCCCTTGATGGGGAGGGCTTGACCTCGCTTCGGTGAGGTGATGAGGCGCTCGCCATGACCAGCACCATCGACCAGCGCCTCGCCGAGCTTGGCATCACACTTCCCCAACCCGCGGCTCCGGTCGCGGCCTATGTCCCCGCGGTCGAACATCGGGGCCTGCTCCACATCTCCGGCCAGATCAGCTTCGCCGAGGACGGCAGCCTGATTACCGGGCGGCTCGGCGAGGACATGGACCTCGACGGCGGAATTGCCGCTGCACAACGCTGCGGGATCATGCTGCTCGCACAGATGAAGGCGGCCTTGGGCTCGCTCGACCGGGTCGAACGGATCGTCAAGCTGGGCGTGTTCGTCAATTCCGCGCCCGCCTTCACCGACCAGCCCAAGGTCGCCAACGGCGCCTCCGAGCTGATGCAACAGGTGTTCGGCGAACCCGGCCGCCATGCCCGCAGCGCGGTTGGGGTCGCGGTCCTGCCGTTGGGAGTAGCGGTCGAGGTTGATGCGATCGTCGCGGTCCGGCCCTGACCCACTGGATCCAGGACCGGCCGGCTTCGCCCACCGCGGCAGGCACTACGGCGCCGGTTTTCCCGAGAACAGCCTGATCGCCTTCGCCGCGGCGCTGGAACTCGGCGCGGGGATCGAATGCGATGTGCGGTTGACCGCCGACGACCAGATCGTCGTATTCCATGACGCGGATGCGTGGCGCCTGTGCGCGAGTCCGATGCGGATCGGACGGTCGAGCCTCGAGGAGCTTGGCCGGCTTCGGCTGGGCGATGGGCCGATCCCGACCCTTGCCAGCCTCCTCGCCATGGTCGCCGGGCGCGTGCCCCTGCTGCTCGAGGTCAAGGTCGACGGCGACATCTGGCGCTGGATACCGGCCCTTCGCCGCGACCTGGCGGCCTATCGCGGGGGGTACGGAGTGATGAGCTTCGATGCCCGGCTGCCGCGGCTGCTCAAGACCAACGTGCCCTCGGTTCGGCGCGGGCTGGTGATCAGGGACCGCATGCCGCCGCTGCGGCGATGGCTGGCGATGCGCCTCGCGTCCGCGGATTTTCTAGCCGTCGAGCGGACCGCGCTCGGCCGCTCCTGGGTTGCCCGGGCGCGTCGAAACATGCCGGTCTACTGCTGGACGATCCGCACCCCGGCCGAGCGCGAGCAAGCGCGGGTTCACTCGGATGCGCTTATCTGGGAAGCCGATGGCCGACCGTGAAACCGAGCTGATCGCGCGCCTCGCGCCGGGAGTCGCGGGGATCGACGGGCACGACTGGGACCGGCTGGCGGGCGGCGACCCGTTTGTGGCCCACGCATTCCTCGGCGCCCTCGAGCAATCCGGCAGCGTCGGGCCCGGAACCGGCTGGTCGCCCGCGCCGATCCTGATCGAGGACCAGACCGGGGCCCTGCTCGCCGCCGCCCCAGCCTATCTCAAGGGCCATAGCCAGGGCGAATATGTGTTCGACCATGGCTGGGCGGAGGCGCTCGATTGCGCCGGCGGGCGTTACTATCCCAAGCTGCAGATCGCGGTTCCCTTCACTCCGGTGCCGGGCCCGCGGCTGCTGGGTTCATGGCCGCAGCAATTGCTCGCCGCCGCCGAGACGGTGACTCTCCAGAACGATTTGTCGTCGGCACATATCACCTTCATCGATGAGGCCGGAGCAGCCGAGTGCTTGGCGCGGGGCTGGCTGATCCGCCACGGTATCCAATATCATTGGCTCAACCGCGGCTATCGCGACTTCGACGATTTCCTCGCCGCGCTTTCAAGCCGCAAGCGCAAGGCGATTCGCAAGGAGCGCTCGGCGGCGCGTGAAGGGCTGGAGTTCGCCGCTCTGCGCGGAGCCGAAATCGGCGCCGCCGAGTGGGACGCGATGTGGGCCTATTACCAGGACACCGGCAGCCGCAAATGGGGCCGGCCGTACCTGACTCGCGAGTTCTTCGACCGGATCGGCGAGACGATGGGCGACCGGCTGCTTTTGTTCCTCGCCTACCGGGACGGCCGCCCGATCGCCGGAGCCTTGAACTTCGTCGGGCCGGACACGCTTTACGGCCGCTACTGGGGCACCATCGACGCGATGCCGTACCTCCATTTCGAGCTTTGCTATTACCAGGCGATCGAGTGGGCGATCGCGCATGGACTATCGTCGGTGCAGGCGGGCGCGCAGGGCGAGCACAAGCTCGCGCGCGGCTACGAGCCGGTGATTTCGCGCTCGGCGCATTTCATCGCCGACCCTGGATTCCGCCGGGCGGTCGCGGACTTCATCGAGCAGGAACGCCGCGCGATCGCGAGCGAAGCCGAGTGGGAGCGCGCGGCGCTGCCCTACCGCTCGTCCTCGTCGCCATAGATGGCGACGCTGCGGCCGCTGCCGTCGGCCATCCCGCGATACATTCCGGCCGAGTTGAACGAATAGGCCCGCTCGCCTTTCGGGGTGACGACGATGACGCCGCCATCGCCGCCCAGCGCCTTCACTTCCGCCATGACCGCATCCGCGGCCGCCTGAGCGCCGGCGTCGCCCAGCCGCATTCGGGCGCAAATCTCGTGCGCGACTCCGACGCGAATGAAAAACTCGCCCCAGCCGGTGGCCGAGACCGCGCAACCGCGGTCGTCGGCGTAGGTGCCTGCGCCGATCACCGGGCTGTCGCCGACCCGTCCCCAGCGTTTTCCGGTCATGCCGCCGGTCGAGGTCGCGGCAGCGACATGGCCCAACGAGTCGAGCGCGACGGCGCCAACGGTGCCGTACTTGTACTCGACCTCGCGCGCGTTGAGGTTTTGCGACTTCATCTCTTCGAGCTGCCGGCGCCGGTCGGGTGTCGAGAAATGGCTGTTGGGAACCTGCTGCAGCCCTTGCTCCTTAGAGTACCGGTCGGCGCCTTCGCCGGCGAGAAACACGTGCTCGCTCCTTTCCATCACCGCGCGCGCCAGGCTGATCGGGTTTTTGGTGGCCGCGGCGCCGGCCACCGCCCCCGCCGCGCGGGTCTGCCCATCCATGATCGAGGCATCGAGTTCGTGGGTGCCGTCGTAAGTGAAGACGGCGCCGTGCCCGGCGTTGAAGTTGGGGTCGTCCTCGAGGACCTTCACCGCCGCCTCGACGGCGTCGATCGACGTACCGCCCGAAGAAAGAATTTGCGAAC
This sequence comes from Sphingomicrobium sp., assembly GCA_035512655.1. Classification (GTDB taxonomy): domain Bacteria; phylum Pseudomonadota; class Alphaproteobacteria; order Sphingomonadales; family Sphingomonadaceae; genus Sphingomicrobium. The sequence continues at coordinate 132,983 of DATKDM010000003.1, forward strand.
CGGCTTCCAGCGAGCGGTTCAGCGCCGCGCGGATCGCCGCATCCCTTTCCGGCGTCGTTTTCGTCCGTTCGATCACGCCCGCGCCGCCGTGGATCACCAGCTTCCACTCCCGGCTGGTCTGCGCTTCGGCGGCAGTGGTCATGATCAACGCTCCGACAATCAGCAGCGAACGCATCGCCGTGGTCGCGCGGCCATAGCCGTGCATCGAATCCGATTCCAGTTGACGACGGTCCCGTAATGATATTATTTTGATATCAGATTAAAGGGAGGCGATGGTGTCAAAGGGTAAAATGATTGCGCTGAATTCGACGATGGAGCGTCCGGCGACGGCCTCTAACGGCTATGTGATGCTGGTGGCGGTACTGGCGACCATCGCGTTGATGGTGTGGGGCATCGTCCGCATGGCCCAGGACGAGTTTGGCTGGTTGACCTTGGCCGCGGTCATCGGCGGCTCATTGCTGATGACGTTGATCATTGCCGGCTTCTACATGCTGCAGCCCAACCAGGCGGCGGCCATCACATTGTTCGGCGACTATCGCGGCACCGATCGCACGACCGGGCTGCGCTGGGTATGGCCGTGGATGATGCGCAAGAAGGTCTCGGTCCGGGCCAACAACTTCATTTCCGACCGGATCAAGGTCAACGATTTGCGCGGCAACCCGATCGAGATGGCCGCACAGATCGTCTGGCGCGTCGTCGATACCGCGCAGGCGCTGTTCGACGTCGATGATTACAAGGAGTTCGTGAAGGTGCAGGTGGAAGCGGCGATCCGCACCATTGGCTCGCGCTATCCCTATGACGATTTCGAGCATCTCGAAGTGACCCTGCGCGGCAACCACGACGAGGTTGGGGCCGAGCTTCGCGAGGAGCTCAGCGCGCGCCTCGCCGTGGCCGGGATCACCGCCGACGAATGCGGCTTCACGCACTTGGCCTATGCGCAGGAAATCGCCGGAGCGATGCTTCGTCGGCAACAGGCACAGGCAGTCGTCGCGGCGCGCAAGACGCTGGTCGAGGGCGCGGTCGGGATGGTCGAAATGGCGCTCGCTTTGCTGTCCGAGAAAGACGTCGTCGAACTCGACGACGAGCGGCGCGCGGCGATGGTCTCGAACCTGATGGTGGTGCTGTGCAGCGAGCGCGACACCCAGCCCGTGGTGAACACCGGAACGCTGTACCAGTAGATCGATGGCCGGCGGCGACCGCAAAGCCTACCCGCTCAGAATCGACCCGGACTTATGGACAGCGGTCGAGCGCTGCGCCGCGGCCGATCTGCGCAGCGTCAACAGCGAGGTCGAATGCCTGCTGCGCGAGGCGCTGAAGGCGCGCGGGGTGAAGTTGAAAGCATCCGTGCCAAGGAAACGCGGGCGGCCGCCCAGGGAGGAGCGCTAACCGGCGAAATTCGAATCGCGTGCCGCGTGTCGCTCATCGGGCGTCCTTGATAGGCTCGCCCGGCCGGATCGCTGGGAAGACTGCAATGAACGAAGACCCCGCACGTCAGCCGGGCGGCGACCGTTCCGACCGTTGGGCCGGTGAGCTAGGCGGCCGCCCCGGGCAGGAACTCTGGCCCGTGAGGCACGGTTTCGAGCAGGTCGGTTTCCTCGAAGTGGTTCAGATCGAGGCGCCGGGCCTCGTCCTGCCGGGAAAAGACAAGGTTAGCCGATTCGTCGATGAGCGTGGCGAGATCGGACTTCGCAATCAGCGACTCGCGGACCTGATGGCCGAACAGCGCCATCACGTCGATCGTTACCGGCAGCACATATTCGCCGGAATCCTTGTAGCCGGTCATCAATTCTTGGTCGAACAGTCCCTCGTCCCAGTGAGACAAGGCGGTGCCTGGTCCGCCGTCCCGCTCGACCTCCATGCGGGCCAGAAGAGCCAGGCTGCCGACCGCATTCTCTCCGAACAGGCCCGTTGCAGGGTCAAACAGTAAATCCCAGTCGTCCCAGCCGATGCCGAGAGTGTGACCGATCTCGTGGATCACGGTTCCCGCGATCTGTTCCGGGGTATAGTCAACCAGATATTTGGTGTTGAATTCGACCCGCCCGTAGCGAACACCGTCTTTCTCATAGGGCTTGTAGGCGCGGGCGATGATGTTGCTGGTCTGCGTGAACGTCCCCAGGCGGATGATGATCGAGAAGCGCGGTTCAACGAAGCGATTCCAGAAATTGCAGGCGGTGCGCGCCGCGTGCTTTAGCCGGTCGCCTAGGTCGCTGACGATGTTGTAAGTAATGAAGTTGGCAAGGTCCTCCGGCTTGACATCCTTGTTCCCGTTCGCGTCGGGGCGTGGCAGGTCGCGCGCCGCGATCAGCCATGAAATCGTGTGCTGGATAGTGTTCAAGCGCGCCGTCTCTGCATCGGACAGCGGGCGGCTCAGCGCTTGGAGGGCATCCGCCTCGCCTCCCAGCGCGGCGATGAGTCCGTCGATCGTGCCGGCGTCCGGCTGAACCGCAGCCACCGCGTCCTGCTCTTGCCGCCACTCATCCGCCTTGCTTTCCAAAGCGCGCATCATTCGGCTCTGCGGCCCGGCTTCCGATTGTGCGAGCTGCAGTTCCTCCCACACGGGAATGTCGCGTCCCCATTCGGTGAAGAATTTCAGGCGGGTCGCCGCCTCGACTTCGGCGAGCGTCGCGGGATAATCCTGCGGGTTGGACGAAGGCGGAGCATTCTGAGGAATGATGAAGCAGTCGATATGCGCGTTCGAAGGCTTGTCGAAGGGATAAGTGTAGGGATCGACGGTGATACAAAAATAGCCGTCGGGAACGGGGACATAGCGGTTGCCGCGATTGATGGAAGAAGGTTGGTCGCCGAACACCGGGCCGACGATCGCCCAGACGTGATCCTTCCCCTGCTCGTCCTGAATCTTGCGGATCGAATCTTCGAGCTTCAGCCACACCCCAGTATTGAGTGAGCCATATTGCGGGCTCATGTTTGACATCAGGAATGTTTCCATCTGCGCCAATCGGCCGAATTGGCGATTGATGACCTCGTTGGGGGTCATGTGACCAACGTGCAATGCGACACCGCCAAGCTTGCCGAAGGTCTTGCGGCCCACCCGCAGTTCGGGCGGCAGGCGCAGATCGTCGTGGTAATGGATTGGCCGCTCGTAATCGACGTCGCTCCCGGCGTCGGCGACACGGTATGCGGACCACAGCGGTTGTAGCCGGTCCGGGCAGAAGCCGACGACATAACCTTGGTTGACGAGGATCTGGACCGGCCGTGTTTCGTCGAGATTGAGAGGAGGCCCGCGCCACAGGTGCAGGTCGACGTGATGGGCATGGTTGACCGACGAGGGGTGGATGCTCGTATGGTCCATGGCGAGGCCTCCCGACGAAAAGTATGTCTGGGCAGGTGATCGTGCCTGACTCCGTCGGGCCCAAGCCCGACCGAGAACAGAAGATCCCAACCGAGACTCGAATGAATCGGCGACCGAGCAGGATCAAGTTAATCCCGGTTGACGCGATTCCCAAGCGCCGATTTTTTATCGCTACGACGGCTTTGCGTCGGTGGCGCAGACCCAATCTCCACGCCCGTCCATTTCCATGTTTCAAACCCGCGCCTATATGCGCGCCATGTCCTCCATCCGTCCCTGGCGCACGATCGAGCGGCGCAAGTCGCGCCAGATCATGGTCGGCAACGTCGCCGTCGGCGGCGGCGCTCCGGTCACCGTGCAGACGATGACCAACACGCCGACTAGCGACGCCGCCGCGACGATCGACCAGATTCGCCGCTGCGAGGAGGCCGGCGCCGATATCATCCGCGTATCCTGCCCCGACGTCGAAAGCACCGCCGCGTTGAAGCAGATCGTCCGCGAGGCGCAGGTGCCGATCGTCGCCGACATCCATTTCCACTACAAGCGGGCGCTCGAGGCGGCCGACGCCGGCGCCGCCTGCCTGCGCATCAATCCCGGCAACATCGGTTCCGAGCAGCGCGTGCGCGAAGTCATCGCCGCGGCCCGCGCCAACGGCTGCGCGATCCGCATCGGGGTCAATGCCGGCAGCCTGGAGAAAGACCTGCTCGAGAAATATGCCGAACCGTGCCCCGAGGCGCTGGTGGAAAGCGCGATGGACCACATCCGCATCCTCGAGGACCATGGCTTTCGCGACTATAAGGTCGCGGTGAAGGCGTCGGACCTGTTCCTCGCGGTCGCCGCCTACCAGCAGCTCGCCGATCAGGTCGATTGCCCGCTGCACCTCGGCATCACCGAGGCCGGCGGCCTGATCGGCGGCACGGTCAAGTCGGCGATAGGCATGGGCGCCCTGTTGTGGGCGGGGATCGGCGACACCATCCGCGTGTCGCTGTCGGCCGAGCCCGAAGAAGAAGTCCGCGTCGGCTACGAGCTGCTGAAAAGCCTCGGCATCCGCAACCGCGGCGTCCGCGTCGTTTCATGCCCGAGCTGCGCGCGCCAGGGCTTCGACGTGATCCGCACCGTCGAAGCGCTCGAGGAGCGGCTCCAGCACATCCGCACGCCAATGTCGCTGTCGGTGCTCGGCTGCGTCGTCAACGGGCCCGGCGAGGCGCGCGAAACCGATATCGGCATCACCGGCGGCGGCAACGGCACCCACATGGTCTATCTTTCGGGCGTCACCGACCACCATATCCGCGACGAAGCGATGATCGACCACATCGTCCAGCTGGTCGAAGCCAAGGCCGCGGAGATCGAGGCAGCAGCTGCGGCCGCCGATCCCGCCGAAACGCTCCACGCCGCAGAGTGAGGCCGCAGCGTCACGACCCGATGACGGCGTTCCTCGTCGGCATGCTGGGCATCGCGATGTTCTCCGGCATGGACGCGGTGATGAAGGGGCTGGTGCTGGCGATCGGCACCTTCGCGACGATGTTCTGGCGCAACCTGGCCGGCGTCGCCATGTCGGGCGCGCTATATCTCGGGCGCGGCGCGCAGTGGCCGTCGCGCCCGACGATGCGGCTGCACCTCGCGCGGGGCGCGCTGTCGACCGTGATGGGTTTCCTGTTCTTCTGGGGCCTGGGCCGGGTGCCGCTCGCCCAGGCGATCGCGCTGGCCTTCATCGCCCCGCTGATCGCGCTCTATCTGGCGGCGGTGATTCTCAAGGAGACCGTCGGCAGCCGCACCGTGGCGGCGTCGCTGATCGCCCTTGCCGGGGTGCTGGTGATCTTCGTCGGCCAAGCGCGGGCCGACCTTGGCCGCGAGGCGACCATCGGCAGCCTCGCCATCCTCGCTTCCGCGGTCTGCTACGCGCTCAACATCATCCTGATGCGGCGCCAGGCGCTGGCCGCCGGGCCGACCGAGATCGCCTTCTTCCAGAGCCTCATCGTCACGCTGATTCTCGCCGCCTTCATCCCGTTAGCCGGCGTCGAGCTTCCCGGGACAAGCGACTGGCCGTGGATCCTGCTTGCCGCGTTCCTGGCGATCAGCTCGCTGCTGCTGCTGTCTTGGGCCTATGCGCGGGCCGAGGCGAGCTATCTCGCGGCGACCGAATATACCTCGTTCCTGTGGGCGGCTTTGTTCGGCTGGCTGGTGTTCCAGGAGCGGCTTTCGCCATTCACTTTGGCCGGCGCGGCGATGATCGTCGCCGGCTGCATCCTCGCCGCGCGCAAGCCGGCCGAGGCCAGCCCCGCCCTCGAGGCGGCAACCTGAAGGAGCGCGAATGGCCTGGTTTTTCCTGATCGTCGGCGGCCTGTTCGAAATTGGCTTCACCACCGCGCTGCGCTTCGTCGACGGCTTCCACAACGTGCCGTGGACGATCGCCTTCCTGGTCTCGGTGACGATCAGCATGGGCCTGCTCGAGCTCGCCGCGCGCACCATCCCGATGGGCACTGCTTATGCGGTGTGGGGCGGCATCGGCGCTCTGGGCACGGTGATCGTCGGCATTTACTGGTTCGACGAGCCGGCAACGCTGGTCCGCGCGCTGCTGATCCTGACCATCGTCGCGGCCATCGCCGGGCTGAGGCTGACGGCCTAGGAGGGGTTGCCACCCAAAGCGGACAATAGCCCTCGGTGACAAAAAGCACGAGGCGGCATGTCAGGGCGATCGACGGAATCCCCTCTCCGCTACCATCCCGCTTCCCCTCGTCGCGCGCGGGCGATCCGGATTGCCAGACAATTCGGCCGCCGCCTATCTGTCGGCTTAAGTGGGCAAATTTCGGCAAGGCATGCTACGTCGGCGCGGCGGGTCACGGGGGTGGCAAACGCCGCAAAATCGGGAGGGGGTTCCCATGAGGACATTTGCTCTGCTTCTTCCGCTGACGGTTCTAACCACGACTTCGCCAGCAATTGCGCAAGCGGTTCGAGCCTATGCCTGCACGCTGGACGGCTCAAACGCCGTCGTACGGTTTCAGTTTGGGGCCGGCGAGCTGCGCTCTTTTTATAAGCGTGACGGTGTTTGGAGCCCCAATTGGTGCGCCGTCAGTAACGCCAAATGTCGGTTCGAGGGCTCGCGGTTTATCGCGGAGGATACAGACTTTGACTTTGGCTATGATGCTTCGACGTGACGATTTTTCGTGGGTAACCCAGCAGAAGATGAGTCCGGCACTTGCCGGCCAGAGTAGCGATTGGCGATAACATGAAAGCTGGTATTCTGCTTTTTTCGCTGATGCTTCTCGCCGCGGCCTCGCCTGCCGCCGCCGCAGCGATCGGGGCCCCGCTCGCAATGGGGAATGCGGCATCGGACCCCAGCAGTGACGCCGTCGCTTTGGAGCTGTTGCGGAATCGAGCGGTGCGCGGCTTGCCCGACGCACAAATTTCGCTCGGACTGATTTACTTCACTGGCATAGGGGCGACGCAAGACTATGCGGAAGCCGCGAAATGGTTTCGTCTCGCCGCGGAACAGGGCTTTCCCGACACGACCCCCGAAATTGGACTGGGAATCATGTATGCCGATGGCAAGGGCGTTCCGAAAGATGCCGCGGAGTCCTTGAAATGGTATCTGCTCGCGGCGGAAAAGGGCGATTCCTCGGGGCAACTCAGTGTTGGAACGAGCTACTTGATAGGCCGCGGCACGCCGGTCAATTATTTCGAGGCCTACAAATGGCTCACCCTGTGCGGGTCTAAATGCCCTGATAGTCTGGCAACAACGACCATCATCGCGCGCAAGTATATTAGTCCCGCTCAGCGCTTGAAGGCAGACAAATGGGTCCGCGCGTGGAAACCCCGATGACGAATGCATCGTCGATTTGAAGCCTGAGCACCTTAGGTCACAGGTGCATGAATATAGCGGGCAGTCCAGTGACAGTAGTTGCATGCTACCGCTCGCGTTGTGATCCAGTTAGACGCCAGCTCTAGCGTCCACTTTGAACCCAAGCGGACATCCACTGTTAAGACTACGCGGTCTGCGGCGCCCTTCTATGCTCGAGGTGCACTTGGAAGAGGGCGGCTACCGATGCATCCGCGCGGGCTGGAGGTGCGGCGCGATTTCGGGGCTATCCTCGATCGAGCGCAGGAAGCGCGGCGCCGGCAGCGGTCCGCGCGCCTGCTCGAACGAATAGCCGAGCGACAGCATCCGCGCGTCGCTCCATTTGGGGCCGATGAAGCTCAGGCCGACCGGCAGTCCCTTCACCAATCCCATCGGCACGGTGAGATGCGGGTAGCCGGAGACCGCGGCGAGGCCGCCCGCTCCGCCGCCGGCGATCTGGTCGCCGTTGACCGCGTCGATCTTCCACGACGGCGGCATCGTCGGGCCGACGAGAGCATCGAGCTTGTGCTGGCTTAGCATGCGGTCGATGCCGTTGGGGCCGGCGGCGCGGAAGCTGGTTCGGCGGGCCTTGGTGTAGGCCGGGTCCGTCAGCCCCTTGGTCGCTTGCGCTTTTTCAAAGATGTCCTGGCCGAACAGCGGCATTTCCTGCCGGGCGTGGGCATTGTTGAACGCGATCAGGTCGGCAAGGCTTCGCACCGCGATCGGCGCCGGGCTGCCCGCGAGATAGGCGTTGAGGCCCGCCTTGAACTCGGTCAGCAGCACTGCATACTCATTGTCGCCGATGTCCTTGTCGTCGAACTCCTTGATGTCGACCAGCACCGCGCCTTGCTCGCGCAGCACGGCGAGCGCGGTCTCGAACGCGGCGTCGGTGCCGAAGCCGGTGGCGAAGCGCATCACTCCGAGGCGCGCGCCGCGCAACGAGCCGGCGTTGAGCGCGGCGGCGTAATCTTGCCTGCGGGTGTCGGCCTCGCGGGTCGCGTCGTCGGCGGGGTCGCTGCCGGCGATCGCGGCGAGCAGCAGCGCCGCCTCGCGCACCGTTGCGGTCATCGGCCCGGCGGTGTCCTGGCTGGCGCTGATCGGGACGATGTGGGTGCGGCTGACCAACCCGACGGTCGGTTTCATGCCGACGATGCCGTTGACTGCGGCCGGGCAGGTAACCGAACCGTCGGTCTCGGTGCCGATCGCCATCCGCACGAGGCCGGCCGCGACCGCGGCGCCGCTGCCGCTCGACGAGCCGCACGGGTTGCGGTCGAGCGCATAGGGATTGCGGGTCTGGCCGCCGACCGCGCTCCAGCCCGAGATCGAGTTGGACGAGCGGAAGTTGGCCCATTCGCTCAGATTGGTCTTGCCGAGGATCACCGCCCCGGCGGCGCGCAGCCGCGCGACCAGGGGCGCGTCGCGATTGGTGACATTGTTGGCGAGCGCGAGGCTGCCGGCCGTCGTCGGCAGCGGACCGGCGGCTTCGATATTGTCCTTGAGCAGCACCGGCACGCCGGCCAGCGGCCCGCGCAGCCCCTGCGTATCGACCCGACGCGCCTGCGCGATCGCCGTGGGATCGATTGCCAGCACCGATCCCAGCGCCGGGTCGACCTGCTCGATTCGGGCGATGGTCGCGCGGGTTGCGGCCTCGGCGGGACCGACGCCGGTCATTGCCGGCGCGGCTGCCTGCGTTTGCACAGGAATTTGCGCAGCCGCCGCGCAACCGCCCAGGGCCGCCGCGATCACGAAGAATGAAATGCTACGTTTCACCGGCTTGCCCCTTTTTCCCCGCCCGCTGCGACACGCGGTTCCTAATCGACCGAACGCTCGTTGACTACTAGTCGGGTGGGCGGAGCGGTTGGTCGAAGCGCATCGCCTTGTCAGCGAAGGTTCACGTCAGCCAAGTCACCGCCCCCCGATGTCCAAATCTCACTCTCGCGCGGCGCTGTTTGCCGGCGTTTCACTCATTCTGGCGGTGGCGGTTCCTGCGCATGCACAGCTGGCGCAATCGCAGGATCCGCCTCCCGCCGACGAACCTCCTGTCATCCCCGACTCCGCCGACGAATATGAAGAGTATGAGAACGGCGACGAGATCGTTGTCACCGGCCAGCGCCCGCGCGGCTCGGTGGTCGGCGACATTCCGCCCGAGAACACGCTCGACAGCCGCGACGTCCGGGCCACCGGGGCGACCGACATCGCCGAGCTGCTGGAGGCCCTCGCGCCGCAGATCGGCAGCGCCCGCGGCCGCGGCGGCGGCCGCCCGGTGATGCTTTTGAACGGCCTGCGGGTTTCCAGTTTCCGTGAGCTTCGCGACATCCCCACCGAGGCCATATTAAGGGTTGAGATCCTGCCCGAGGAAGTCGCCCTCAAATACGGATATCGCGCCGACCAGCGCGTCGTGAACATCGTCCTTCGCCAGCGCTTTCGCTCGACCGCCGTTCGCGCCGAGGGCCGGACCGCGACCGACGGGGGCTATGCGAGCGGCCTCGGCGACGTCACCGGCCTGATCATCGGGCCCGACAGCCGCACGTCGATCAACGTCCGCGCCGAGGGCAACAGCGCCTTGACCGAAACCGAGCGGGACATCGCCTTCCAGCCGGTGCCGGGCAATCCCGAGCTCGACCCGCGCGACGCGCGCACGCTCATCGGGTCGCGGCGGACGTTGCGCGAAACGATCACCCACAACCGGCAGGTGCTCGGCAACGTCTCGGCGACCCTCAACGGCGAGCTCGAGCACAGCGAAGGCCGGTCGCTGCTTGGCTACCCCGTGTTCGCCGACGGCTCGCCGCTCAGCTCCGACCTCGACGCGCGCGTTCGCAACACCTCGACCGACAGCGCCCACGCCGGGCTGGCGCTCAACTGGGACAAGGCGCGCTGGCGCTGGTCGGTGACCGGCAACGGCGACTTCGCGCGCAACATTACCTTGAGCGATCCCAACGACCCCGCCACGAGCCGCGACCGTTCGCGCTCGACCAGCGCGTCGGGCGGTCTCGACGCTACCGCCAACGGGTCGTTGTTCAAGCTCCCGGCCGGCGACGCCAGCGCCACGTTCCGGGTTGGCGCCGACACGCTGCACCTCGACAGCAGCCGGCGCCGCGCCGGATTGACGACCGCCAACTCGGTCGGGCGGACGCAAGGCGATGCGTCGGTCAACCTCGATTTGCCGGTGTCGCGCCGCAACCGCGATTTCAGCGCGCTTGGCAATCTGACCCTCAACGCCAACGCCGAGGTCGAGCAATTGTCCGACTTCGGCACTCTGACGACGCTCGGTGCGGGCCTCAACTGGACCCCGCTCGAGCGACTCAACCTCATCACCAGCTGGACCCGCGAGGCGGGCGCTCCGTCGGTATCGCAGCTCGGCGACCCGATCTTGGAGACGCCGGGTACACGCATTTTCGACTTCACCCGCGGCGAAACGGTGCTGGTCGACGCGATCACCGGCGGCAATTCCGAGCTCGACTCCGACCGCCGCAACGTCCTCAAGCTCGGCGCCAACTGGCGGCCCTCGACCAAGCTCGATATGAGGCTGCGCGCCGATTACGTCCGCTCGCGGCTCGACCGGCCGATCGCCAACTTCCCGGGGCCCAGCGCGGCGCTGGAAGCCGCATTCCCCGAGCGCTTCGTCCGCGATTCATCCGGAGTGCTGGTCAGCGCCGACCTCCGCCCGGTCAATTTCAATTCCGCTCGCCGCGACACGCTGCGCTGGGGCTTCGACTTCACCAAGTCGCTGCGCTCCGCGCGCCCGTCGCAGGCGGCGATCGACCAACTCCGCGCACGGCGCGGAGCGGCGGGCGGACCTCCACCCGACGGACCTCCGCCCGACGGCCCGCCCCCCGAAGCAGGTGGCGAGCGGGGCGGTGGTGGCGGCGGCGGCCGGGGTTTCGGCGGCGGGCGATTCGGCGGCGGCGGCCGCCAGGGTGGCCGGCTGACCTTCTCCTTGACCCACACGGTCAATCTTCTCGACGAGGTCGTCATCCGTCCGGGTGTGCCGGAGCTCGATTATCTCCACGGCGATGCGCTCGGCTCGTCGGGCGGCCGCCCGCGCCACGAGGTCGAAGCGCAGGCCGGCTGGGCCAACAACGGCCTCGGTGCGCGGCTGTCGACCAACTGGCGGAGCGGCACCCGCGTCGACAGCGCGGAGGCCGGCAGCCTGCGCTTTTCGCCGCTCGCGACCGTCAACCTTAGAATGTTTGCCAATCTCGGCGAGCGCTTCGATCTCGTTTCGAAGCATCCGTGGCTGCGCGGCACTCAGGTGCGGCTCGACGTCCGCAACATGTTCGATACCAAGCCCAAGGTGCGCGATGCAGCGGGGCTGGTGCCGATCAGCTACCAGCCCGACCTGCTCGACCCGCTCGGGCGGACGGTGGGCATTTCGATCCGCAAGCTGTTCTTGCCGCCGCCGAGCTTTTTCCGCAGGCAGCGCACGCAGGCGCGCTGAGCTAAGTCTTTCCGCCTGCCGGGGAAGTGTGCTTTAGCCCCTGGCGATGAGCACGCTTCAGCCGGTCCGGGGGACGCAAAGCCTGTTGGGAGAAGACGCCGACCGCCTCGCGGCGGTGGTCGCGGCGTTCGACCGCGTGCGCAAGCTGTTCGGCTTCAAGCGGGTCGAAATCCCGGTGATCGAGGACACGGCCGTGTTCGCCCGATCGATCGGCGAGACCACCGATATCGTCTCCAAGGAAATGTACACGTTCGAGGATCGCGGCGGCGATTCGATCACCCTGCGGCCCGAGTTCACCGCCGGGATCGCCCGCGCCTACATCTCCGAGGGCTGGCAGCAGCACGCGCCATTGAAGGTCGCGACGCACGGGCCAGCGTTCCGCTACGAGCGCCCGCAAAAGGGCCGCTTTCGCCAGTTCCACCAATTGGACGCGGAGATCATTGGAGCCGCGGAGCCCTCGGCGGACATTGAGGCGATCGCCTTTGCTGCGCAGCTGATCGCCGAGCTCGGGCTTGCCGATCGCTCGACCCTGCACCTCAACACGCTCGGCGATCCGGCGACGCGGGCCGCGTGGCGCGATTCGCTGCACGCGCATTTCACTCGGCACAAGGCGGCCCTTGGCGATGAAAGCCGCGCCCGGCTCGATCGCAACCCGCTGCGCATCCTCGACAGCAAGGCCCATCAGGACTGGCCGATCGTCGACGGCGCCCCGGGCATCGACGAGCATCTGACGAGCGAAGCAGCGGATTTCTTTGCCGAGGTGACCGCCGGCCTGGACTCCGCGGGCATCGCATGGACCCGCGCGCCGCGGCTTGTGCGTGGGCTCGACTATTATCGACACACGGCGTTCGAGTTCGTCACCGAGGAGCTTGGCGCGCAAAGCCAGTTGCTGGGCGGCGGCCGCTACGACGGGCTGATCGAGGCGCTCGGCGGGCCACCGACTCCGGCGGTCGGCTGGGCAGCGGGGATCGAGCGGCTGGCGATGATGATCGAAGCGCCGGTGCGGGAAGCACCTCTAATTGGCGTCGTTCCAAATATTCCAGAGTTCGGTCTCGAAGCGGACCGCATCACTGAACACCTTCGAGGAAAGGGAGTTGCCGTCTACAGGGCTTATCGGGGCAATGCGAAGCGACAGGCCGAGGTCGCTCGCAAAAATGGGGCCGACGCAATCCTCTTCATTCGAAATTTAAATTACACGCGCGAAAGCCTCAACCTCAGTGTCACGCCAGGTAGCCGATACGATGACACTGATTTGGATTTCCGTGTCTTGCAGAGATTGCCTGCTGAGTATGACCAGCTCAGCAGCCTTCCGAAAGAGCAATGACCCACGTCTCACCGGAGCGGATCGCCTCGATCGAGGCGAGGAAGAATGAGCTTGCCGCGACGATGGCCGGGCAGGACCTTTCGCGCGACGAGGTCGTGCGCTTGTCCAAGGAATATGCGGCGATCGAGCCGGTCGCGCTCGCCGCGCGCGAGGTCCGCCGGCTGCGCGCCGAGCTCGAGGTGCTGACCCACCTCGCCGCCGACTCGACCGCCGAGGCCGAGCTGCGCGAAATGGCGGAGCATGAAGCGGCCGACATCCGCGTCCGCCTGCCCGAGGCAGAACGCGCGCTGGCTTTGAAGCTGTTGCCGCGCGACGCGGCCGACGAGCGCGCGGCGATGCTCGAATTGCGCGCCGGCACCGGCGGCGACGAGGCGGCGCTGTTCGCCGGCGACCTGCTGCGCATGTACCAGCGCTTCGCCGAGGAGCAGGGCTGGCGGTTCGAGCTGATCTCGGCGAGCCCGTCGGACGTCGGCGGCTACAAGGAAGCAATCGCCTCGATCAGCGGCACCGGCGTGTTCGCCAAGCTCAAGTTCGAGAGCGGCGTCCACCGCGTCCAGCGCGTCCCCGCGACCGAAAGCGGCGGGCGCATCCACACTTCTGCAGCGACCGTCGCGGTGCTCCCTGAAGCCGAGGACGTCGACGTCCAGATCAACGACGGCGACCTGCGCATCGACGTCTACCGCGCGTCGGGACCGGGCGGCCAGTCGGTCAACACCACCGACAGCGCGGTCCGAATCACGCACTTGCCGACCGGTCTAGTGGTCATCCAGCAGGACGAAAAATCGCAGCACAAGAACAAGGCGAAGGCGCTCAAAGTGTTGCGCACGCGCTTGTTCGAGTTGGAGCGCGAGCGGCTGGCGAGCGCGCGCGCCGGGGCGCGCAAGTCGATGGTCGGCTCGGGCGACCGGTCGGAGCGCATCCGTACCTACAATTTTCCGCAAGGCCGAGTCACCGACCACCGCATCAACCTGACCCTGCACAAGCTCGACGCGATCCTCGAGGGCCCCGGATTGAGCGAACTGATCGACGCGCTGGTCGCCGAGGACGAAGCCGAGCGGCTCGCCGGCCTCGACGAAGCGTGAGGCGACTGGCCGACGCGGCGACCCGGCTTGCTGGCGTCAGCGACACACCCATGCTCGATGCGGAGCTGTTGCTGGCCCACGCGCTGGGCGTCGACCGCGAACAGCTGCTGCTGAACCCGCCGGAAGAATTACCCGCCGGGTTCGCGCCGTTGCTGGCGCGTCGCGAAGCCGGCGAGCCAGTCGCATACGTCATCGGCAAGCGCGCATTCTGGACGATCGAGCTGGAAGTCACGCCCGACGTTCTCATCCCGCGCCCCGACAGCGAGACCTTGCTCGATGCAGCGGTCGAGCATTTCGCGGGCGGCGACGGCCCGAACCGCGTGCTCGATCTCGGCACCGGTTCGGGGGCGCTGCTGCTCGCCGCGCTCGACCAGTGGCCGCGCTCGTCGGGCATCGGCGTCGATCGCTCGGCGGCCGCGCTCGTCGTCGCGCAAAGGAATGCCGATCGCCTGGGCATGGCGGACCGCGCCGAGTTCCGCCTCGGCGACTGGGCCGGCGCGATCGACCAGCGCTTCGACCTCGTGCTGTGCAACCCGCCCTACGTCGCGGCCTCGGCGAAGCTTGGCCCCGGCGTCGCCGAGCATGAACCGCACGAGGCGCTGTTTGCCGGTGGCGACGGCCTCGAAGCCTTGCGCGCGCTCGGTCCGCAATTGCCCCGCGTGCTCGAGCCGGGAGGACTGGCGGCGGTCGAGATTGGCTTCGACCAGGCCGCACCCGCGGCGGCGCTGCTTGCGACGGGCGAGCTGACGGCCCGGCTAGCGCGCGATCTCGCCGGCCGGCCGCGGGCCATTCTGCTGACTGCAACCCCCTAACATTGCTTTGATAACATCACTTTGGTCGAAATCGCTTGGCATTCGGCCGTTACGGCACTACATCGGTGAGCAAGGTCGGGCCCGCTTCACAATCAACGCTGAGCGCATCCCGTCTCTACCCCCGACGCAATCGGCCGTTCGCTACGCGCATTTGGCGCAGACCGGAACGAAAGGGTCAGAGCCGTGCCTGCATCGAGGGCGCGCCGCTTTGACCGCCTGAGGCGAAGAGGGGCTAGCTTCTGCTTTTGAGGGAAAGCGCTTTTGATCAATAATCGACAGGGTGGCCGCCGTCGCGGCCGCGGAGGCCAAAGGCCCCAAAATCTCGGCGGCCGGCCGGACGGCAACCGCCAGGACAATCGCCAGCGCGGCAACGCCGCGCAGTTGCTCGAAAAATACAAGAGCATGGCGCGCGACGCGCAGCTCGGCGGCGACCGCGTCCAAACCGAATATTATCTGCAATATGCGGATCATTATTACCGCGTGCTGGGCGAAAGCCGCGCCCGCTTCGAGGAGCAGCGCCAGGCCCGCGGCGACGGCAACGAAGATGATGGCGACGACGAGCAAATGGATTCCAGCGACGAGCGCTCGGCCGACGACCATCGCGACGACGACCGGCACGAGCCTAGAGAATCGCGCGATCGTCCCGAACCGAAGGAGTCGCGTGAGCGTTTCGAGCGCCCCGAGCGCAATGCGCGTCCCGACCGCCCAGACCGCTCCGAGCGCCCCGAGCGCCCCGACCGGAACGTGCGCAACGAGCGCCCCCAGCGCAGCCCCCGCTATGCGCGTCCCGAGGGCAATGGCGAAGATGTGCCGGACGCGGTCGATGGCGAGCCGCGCGGCGGCGGGCTGGAAAGCATTGCGTTCGACGCGTTGCCTCCGGCGATCGGCCGGGCCGACCCGGTCGAGCCAGCCGACGAAGTCAAGGCGCCGGCCCCCAAGCGCCGCGCCCGCAAGCCGCGCCCGGCCGACGACGAAGGCGAAGTCGCTCCCGCTGCATAGCCGTTAATCTGGCGTTGTTTTCCAGCCAGTTGACGTTCAGGATTTGATGGGCATTCCCCCTGGCTTCGGGAGTCCGGGAGGGTGTTCATGCGTTCGTTGATTTTTCTTTGCTCGGCCATTGCCGTGGCCGCGCCGCCGGTTGTCGCCCAGCCGCTTGTGCCGGCGCCGTCGCAGACCGCGCAGGGCGACATATCGGTCACCATCTACAACAATAACCGCGCGCTGGTTGAGGATCGCCGGCAGCTCGACCTTCCGGCCGGCCGTTCGCGCCAGGAGTTCCGCGACGTCTCCGCGCAGATCGAGCCCGCAACCGTCACCTTGAGCGGCCGCGGGATCGGCATCGTCGAGCAAAACTTCGACTTCGACCTGCTGTCGCCCGCCGCGCTGATGCAGAAAGCCGTCGGCCAGACGGTGACGCTGGTTCGCACCAACCCGGCGACCGGCGCCGAAACCCGCGAGCGCGCCCGCATCCTCGCCGTCAACGGCGGCGTCGTGATGCAGATTGGCGACCGCATCGAGGTGCTGCGCGACGACGGCATCCCCGCCCGCGTGATCTTCGACAAGGTGCCCGAGACGCTGCGCCCGCGCCCGACCCTGTCGGTGACTCTCAACTCCGACGGCGCCGGCCGCCGACCAGTCACCCTGACCTATCTCACCCCCGGCCTCGCCTGGGCCGCCGACTATGTGGCTTTGTTCGACGAGGCCAATGGACGGATGGACGTTCAGGGCTGGATCACGCTCACCAACAACAGCGGCACACCGTACGTCAACGCCTCGACCTTGCTGGTCGCGGGAGCGGTCGGGCAGGCGGGCCGCTATCGGGGCGACTCCTCTGGCCGCGGCTATCCGCCACCCCCGCCACCAGAGGTTGACGGCGTCTATCGCCCGGGCACCGAAACCGCGCCGCGCGAGCGGCTGGGCGACTTCTATCTCTACCCGCTGCCCGAGCGGACGACGATCGCTAACAAGCAGACCAAGCAGGTCAGCTTCCTCGACGTCCAGGGCACCCCGGCGGCGCGCGCCTACGAGTATCGCAACGGCTGGCTGTCGACCGCCGACCAGGCGCAGAGCGCCTATAGTGTCCTGCGCTTCTCGAGCGCGCGGTCGCAAGGCCTCGGCGATGCGCTGCCCGCCGGCATCATGCGCGTCTATCAGCGCGACGCGCGCGGCAACCCGCAGTTCGTCGGCGAGCACCGCATCGGCCACACGCCGATGGGCTCCGACATCGGCCTCGCGACCGGCCAGGCATTCGACGTCAAGGTGCGCCCGATTGTCGAGGAACGGACGCGGTTGAGCAGCAGCCGCTGGCGGACCCGGATGCGCTATGAGCTGACCAACGCCAGCCCCAAGGCGGTGACCGTCGATGTCGTCCAGTCGGGCCTGTGGGGCGACACGCGGATCGTCGACCAGAGCATGAAATCCGAGAGGCTCAGTGCTGACGACGCCCGCTGGCGAGTCCCCGTGCCGGCCAACGGCCAGGCGACCGTCACCGCGACCTTCGACACCCGCCACTAGGTCGCGTGCGCACGTTCCTGACCTTGCTGGCGCTTGGCCTCGCGGCCCAGGCTCATGACCAGTTTCCGGGTGCGCCGATCGTCACGTCGCCGGCGCCAGACCGCGTCGCCGTGACCGTCTATCGCAATCCTGATCGCGGGCTGGAGCCGATCAACCTGCAATGGCTCGGCGGCTATGCCCTGGTCAGCGAGACCCGCCGGGTGTCCCTGCCGCCGGGGACAAGCGAGCTGCGCTTCGAGGGGGTAACGAGCGGGATAGTCCCGCAAAGCGCGATCGTCACCGGTCTCGGCGAGGCAGTGCTTGAGAAGAACCGCGACGCGCGCCTGCTGTCGCCCGGCGCCCTGCTCGACGCTTTTCTCGGCGAGCGGCTGACGCTGCGCCGAACGTCGCGCGCGACCGGCGAGGTCCGTGTTCACGAGGCAATCGTCCGGGCGACCGCGGAAGGCGTGGTGCTGCAGACCGCCGAAGGGTTCGAGGCGCTGCGCTGCACAGGATTGTCGGAAACCCTGGTCGCTCCGGCGGTGCCGGCGGACTTGTCCGCGAAGCCGACGCTGTCAGTGCGCGTACGCAGTCCGCGGGCGATCGATCGCGAAGTGACCTTGTCCTACATCACCAACAATTTCGACTGGCAGGCGGACTATGTCGCCGATTTGGCGCCGGCTGGGCGAACGCTCAAGCTGTTCGCCTGGCTGACGCTCGCCAATGGTGACGACACCGGCCTCGCCGGCGCCGACACCAATGCCGTGGCCGGCAAGCTCAACCGCGAGCGCGTGCCGGTTGAGCGCGGGGAGTCGCGGCCGATCGTCCTCAACTGCTGGCCGTCCGGCACCACCAGCGACATCCCGCGCGAAACCAAGGACGCAGCGCAATATTCAGAGTCGATCATGGTCACTGGAAGCCGGCTCGCTGCCGCGCCGCCGCCGCCGCCCGCGCCGATAGCCGAACGCGGCAGGGACGTGATGGCGGAGGAGGAGCGGCTCGGCGATGTCCGGCTGTACCGCATCCCGGTCAGCGTCACCGTCGCCGCCCGCTCGCAAAAGCAGGTCGCTCTGCTCAAGCAGCCGTCGGTCAAGGTCGAGAGCGTGCTCCGCCTGCGCGCTCCGCAGGGGCCGTACGACGGGCCGCTGGAGCGCATCCTCGTCACCCGCAACAGGACGGCGGAGGGGCTCGGCTTGCCGCTCCCGGCCGGCAAGCTCGCGTTGTTCGGCACGCGCCAGGGCCGCCGCGTGCTGCTTGGCGAAGGGCGGATCGACGATCACACGATTGGCGAGAAAGTCGAGATTCGCGTGGCCACCGCGCCCGGCGTCCACGCCCACCAGGTCCACCAGCGCCGGGTCGGCGAGGGCGGGGCGCGGGGCGACTTCGTGCTGACGTTGAGCAACGATTCGCGCGAAACGCAGACCGTCGAGATCGAGCTTCCGCTGGAAGCGCGGGCGGTGACGGGCGGCAAGCTCGTCAAGCGCGACGGCTGGATGCTGTGGCGCGTCCGCGTTCCCGCCAATGGCACCGCGCAGCTGCGCTACCGGGTCTGAGGCTTCTCCGGCCCCACGGCGCGCGGGCGGTGGTCCTCGTCCAGGGCGACGAAGGTGAACAGGCCCTCGGTGACCTTGACCGCGGTCGCTCCGCGGTCGCGGTGGGCGATCACCTCGATGCGGACGCTCATCGATGTCCGACCGACCTTTTCGACGTGCGCGAACACCGAGATCAGGTCGCGCAGGTAGATTGGCGAGATGAACTCCATGCGCTCGATCGCCACCGTCGCCACCGGTCCGTTGGCGCGGTTCGAAGCGACGATGCCGGCGGCGATGTCCATCTGGCTCAAGACCCAGCCGCCGAAGATATTGCCATTGGCGTTGATGTCGCTGGGCCCGGGAACGACCCGCAGGATTGGCACGCGTTTCTGTTCGGTCATAAGTCGTCCCGCCTGGAGCCGGTCGCCGCATCGTCGTGCCCGCTCGACGCGCTCAGGAACAGCAAGGCCATCAGCGCCGTCGCCAGCAGCACGGTAAGCCCGACCCCGAGCGCGGTTGCGATCATCATGTGGATGTGGAACCCCGGGTCGCCGCGCGCGACGAGCACCACGGCAATCGCGGCGATGACGATCGCGAATAAGGCCAGCCACTTCATGATCCGGCGGAACCGGGCAAGCATCGCATGGCGCGGGCTCGGCACGGGATCGGGGCGGGGATCGTCGTGAAGTTCGTCGCGTCGTTCGTTGCTGGGCATGCTTCCCTTTGGCCGCGGCCAATGTCAGTAGCAAGGCTCGGGTGCGACTCACTTGCGGAGGCTGGCATGACCATCGCGGCGATCCTTTCGTCCAAGGGGCGCGAAGTCGCCACCATCGGCGCCGAGGACCGGGTCAGCGCCGCCGTCGCCTCGCTCGGCGAGCGGCGGATCGGCGCGCTGCCGGTGGTTGAAGGCGAGCGGATCGTCGGCATTATGTCGGAGCGTGATGTCATCTATTGCCTGCGCGACCACGGCGCCGACGTCCTCGACTGGCCGGTGTCGCGGGTGATGACGGCGCCGGCGATCACCGCCGACCCATCGACCCCGGTGCTGTCGGCGCTGGGGCTGATGACCGAGCGGCGGATCCGCCATTTGCCGGTCGTCGAGTCCGGCCGGCTGATCGGCATCGTCTCGATCGGCGACCTGGTCAAATTCCGTATGGACCGAATTGAAGCCGAAGCAAACGCGATGCGGAGCTACATCCAGAGCGCTTGACTCTGGATTCGTTAAAATCACGCGATTTCAGCCTCTTAAGGCCTTGAATCGTGGGAATTGCACCCTATCTAGTTTGTAGCGATGGCTACCGGCGCGTCCGGATCCCGAGCTAAGCGACGCGGTCGCTGCGAGAAATCGCACAAAGGCCGTTGACGCAAAGGGGGGCTATCCATATATGCAGCCCCAGCAAGCGGTGGCGGACCCTCTGGGGCCGGCCTCCGTTCGCGCCTCTACTTTGTCGGTACAACCGATGCCCGGAGCGAATCGAACCGGGGCTGGATGCGTGTCGGCTCTTTGACATTGTCGGTTTTGATGAAGGGACATGTGGGCGGCGGCCCGGTCTCCTGGAACCTCTGGGTTCAGGATGGTCGGTCAAATTTATGCCGTTCCAAAGGTACCCGCCGGAGCGAATGCTCGGGTGAGGGGCCAATGTCCTAATACGCAAACACACCAGTTTGTATATTTTGTGCAGGAACGGCTCCCGGAGATGCCGGCTTGCTTCTCGCTATTCCGCGGGATCCAAGTCGTACATCAACTTGAGAGTTTGATTCTGGCTCAGAACGAACGCTGGCGGCATGCCTAACACATGCAAGTCGAACGAGACCTTCGGGTCTAGTGGCGCACGGGTGCGTAACGCGTGGGAATCTGCCCTTGGGTTCGG
>DATKDM010000004.1:0-2051 GCA_035512655.1 Sphingomicrobium sp.
CGATGCCGCCGTTCAGGTGGCCCATGCCATCACAGTCAACAAGGTGGAGGTCGAGAACGACTACTATACCGCCGTCGACGATCTGAAGGAGCCGTCCGAGGATGCCGGAGCCGGCTTCATCGGCGAGGCGGGTTTCGCCGCCGGTGTCTTTTATCTCTATGTCTGCGTCGACCGCGACCTGCTGATCGAGAATTTGGGCGGGGACAAGCAACTTGCCGCTCGCTCGATTGAGGCGCTGGTGAAAGCCGCGACCACCGCTTCGCCATCCGGCAAGCGCAACAGCTTCGCCAATCACGTGCGCGCGGAATACCTGCTCGCTGAACGCGGGGATCGCCAGCCGCGATCGCTCGCCAGCGCCTTCGTCGAGCCGGTCGAGAAGGGCAATCAGATGGAATTGGCGGTCGGCAAGCTGACAGCGCAGCGCGACGCCTTCGCCAGGGTCTACGGCAAGGATTGGGACGCGGACATCCGGCTCCATGTCGGTGCCGCCGACAGCGCCACGCTGGATGAGGTCGCCCGCTTCTGCGCCGAGGACCTGGCGGAGCCCGCGTCATGACCAGGTGGCTCGTTGTCACGCTTATGGCGCCGTTGGCGAGCTTCGGCGAGCGGGCCGGCAACGTCGAGCGCCCCACTGCCGACCGGCCGACGCGTTCCGCCCTCATCGGCCTTGCGGGCGCCGCGCTCGGCATCCACCGAGCCGATCACGAGGGTCAGCGCAGGCTGGCCGCAAGCTTCCGCGTCGCCACCGCCACGCTGCGCGCCGGGTCTCTGGTGTCCGACTTCCACACGTACCAGTCGCTGCCGTCGTCCTCCAGGCCGCCACCACAGACGCGTGCGGAGGCACTTTCCCGCCGGACCGACCTCGTCACCTCGATCACGCGGCGCGAATACCGTGCCGATGTTTGGCACGAGGCCGCCTATGCTCTTCAGGAAGGGGCGCACTGGAAGCTGGAAGACCTGAGTGAGGCATTTCGTGCGCCGCGATTCACGCTCTCTCTCGGCCGCAAGTCCTGCCCGCTTTCCGCACCGCTCGACCCGAAGATCATCGAGTCGGACGACTTGGTCGAGCTCTTCCAGCGCCGCGCGGATAGCGCTTGGCTTGATTCCAGTAAGTCCGTCCTCGCTCGGCGCCATTGGCGCCATCGCCGAGGACCTATCGCCGCCGAGCGCCGGGAGGATCTCGGCACCGCCAATCGCCGAACTCGCCAGCACCGCCGACACGACGAGCCAGGCGACCGGCTCTCCTGGCAGTTTTCCGCTCGCCGGGAGTTCGTGCTGCCCGGCATCGAGGAGGAGGAGACATGACCCCTTCGCTCCATCTTTCACGTCTCACGCTGAAAAAGACGTCCGAGATTACGCCGCTTATCAACGTGCTGCAGCCCGCCGGCCGCGGCGACGGGATCGAGGCTGACCATCGGCTAATCTGGACTGCCATGCCGGAAGAGCTGCAAAAGGCCCATCGACTGGATCGCGGTGGGACGGCCTTCCTCTGGCGCCGCGACGATAGACCTGGCCGCTACTTCGTGCTGGGGCCGAGGCCGCGTCCGGACTCCAGCTTCTTCGACATTGAGACGAAGCCCTTCGAGGCGCACCTTGCTCCCGGCGACCGCCTGGAGTTCGTCCTGCGCGTCAACGCCACGGTCGACCGGCGGTCGGACGGGCGCGACGGCAAGACGGAGCGCCGCGACGTCGCCATGGACCTGCTGCATCCGGTCGCCAGGAACGAGCGGGCGGACCACCGCCAGGAGCTGGCCCAGAAGGGCGCCACGGACTGGCTCGCCGCACGATCCGAGGCGAGCGGCTTCAGGCTCGAGACGCTGCATCTCGACGGCTACCGCGCCGTCGCCATTCGGCGGAATCGTCATAAGAAACCTGGGCAGATCGGCGTGTTCGACTTGCGCGGTCTTGTCACGGTGACGGCGCCCGACGCCTTTCTCGACCGGCTGCGCACCGGCTTCGGCCGCGCCAAGGCCTTCGGCTGCGGGTTGATGCTCATTCGCCGGGCTGGCTGAATGGCCATCCCGCCCAGCCGCAACATGCCTGGCGCACCG
>DATKDM010000005.1:0-5243 GCA_035512655.1 Sphingomicrobium sp.
GGCTCGGGCCAGAGCTTCATGATCGCCGGCCTGCTTCGCAACGCCGTGACCAACGATATCTCGAAAGCGCCGTTCCTCGGCGACCTTCCGATCCTCGGCGCGCTGTTCCGCTCGACCCGGTTCCGTCGCTCCGAGACCGAGCTGGTGATTATCGTCACCCCTTATCTGGTCCGTCCGGTTTCCGGCCGGATGGCGCTTCCCACCGACGGGCTTCGGGCTCCGACCGATCCCGAGCGCGTGCTGGAGGGCCAGACCTACACCGGGCAGAAGGGCGTCGTTCGCTCCCAGCCCGCGCCCTCGCCGGCCATCGGCGGCGCCGCCGCCGCGGCCCCGGGGTTCAAGCTGTGACCCGCGGTTTCTTCAGGAAGGATGCGCCCATGCGTTCCAGAATCGCCCTCGTGCTCCTCGCCTCCGCGGTCGCCGCCTGCAGCCACACGGCGCAGGATCTGCCGGACCGCGGCTTTGAAGCCACCAATGTCCCGGTCGTCAGCCGGTCCGACTATGTGATGGATGTCTCGGCGCCGGCGGGAATGGTGTCATACGGCGAAGCGGAACGGCTCGACGCCTGGTTCCGAAGCCTCGATCTGCGCTACGGCGACATGGTCTATGTCGATGGCGGCTATGCCAGCCCGGCACGGGCCGAAGTCGAGCGGATCGCCGGCCAGTACGGGCTGTTCGTCAGCCCTGGCGCTCCGGTGACCCCCGGCGCATTCGGCCCGGACACGGTTCGGGTAGTCGTCAGCCGCACCGTCGCCAGCGTTCCCAACTGCCCCAACTGGAGCCGCCCGGCGCAGCCCAACTACAACAACCAGATGCTTCCGAACTTCGGTTGCTCGGTCAACTCGAACATGGCCGCGATGGTCGCCAATCCGGAAGACCTGATCCACGGCCGCGAAGGCAGCGGAGTGGTCGACTCGATGACCAGCGCCAAGGCCATCCGCAGCTATCGCGAAACGGCGCCGACCGGAACTCAGGGTCTGCAGGATGTCAGCACGAAGAAGGATGAGCAGTGATGAATGCTCCTTTTCAGGCACGCGGGGGTCTGCGTGATCCGTTCACCGCATTCGTCTGCGACGATGCCACCGCCGACATGCTTCGGCCGGTAGCGGTCGAGCACGGATGGCTTCCGGAGAAGGTCAACAAGGGCGGGCTGCGCAACGCCGTTCAGGCGCTGTCGGTCTCGGCCAGCCCGAACATATTGTTCGTCGATCTGTCCGAATCCGCCGATCCGCTCAACGACATCAATGCGCTTGCCGAAGTCTGCGAGCCGGGGACGATCGTCATCGCCGCCGGCCAGGTGAACGATGTTCGCCTGTACCGCGACCTCGTCGCCAGCGGCATTCACGATTATCTGTTGAAGCCGTTCACGGTCGACCAGCTGCGCGACAGCTTTGCCCATGCGCAGATGCTGCTGTCCGGTCCGCGCGGCGAAGCCCAGGCGGAAAAGCCGCATGTCATGGCGGCAGTGGTCGGGGTTCGCGGCGGAGTCGGCGCGTCGACCATCGCTACGTCGCTGGCCTGGCTGCTCGGCGAGCGGGCGCGGCGGACGACGGCGCTGCTTGACCTCGACATCCATTTCGGCACGGGCGCCTTGGCGCTCGACCTCGAGCCCGGGCGCGGACTGACCGACGCGATCGAAAATCCGAGCCGGATCGACGGCCTGTTCATCGAGCGGGCGATGGTCCGCGCCAATGAGCGCCTGTCGGTGCTGTCGGCCGAAGCGCCGATCCACCAGGCGCTGGTCACCGATGGCACCGCTTTCTTCCAGCTTCAGGAGGAAATGCGCAACGCGTTCGAATCGACCGTGGTCGACCTGCCGCGCCACATGCTGATCCAATATCCGCACATGGTGCACGACGCGCATGTTGCCGTGGTCGTCGCCGAATTGACGCTCGCCGCGACCCGCGACGCCATCCGCATCCTCGCCTGGCTCAAGGCCAACGCGCCGCAGACCAAGGTGATCGTGGTCGCCAACGGCGTGCCGTCCGGGGGCGCGCTGGAAATCAGCCGCAAGGATTTCGAACAGTCGATCGAACGCCCGATCGACATCGTCTTCCCGGTCGACGCCAAGCTCGCCGCCCAGGCGGCCAAGCTCGGCAAGCCGCTGGCCGAGGTCGCCTCGGGCAAGATGGCGGCACCGTTCAATGCGCTGTCCGGAATGGTCCTGAGCCATGCCACCGAAGAAGGTGCGGCGGAAGCCGCGCCGAGCTCGGGTGCCAGGACTCTGGTGGCCAACATCAAGTCGATGCTCGCCAAGCCCAAGGCGGAGGCGGCGTAAGCAAGGCGCGAGTCGGCCGGGCGACAAGCCCGGCCACACAAGCCGGTTGAAAGGTAGACGGTCGAATGCTTCTCACCATACTCATTTCGATCGGTGCCGCCGCCGTTCTGCTGATGCTGTTCAGCGCTTTCCAGGGTCCGTCCGCGTCGAGCGCGCTGAAGCGCCGCGTCGAAATGATCAAGGAGCGGCACGGCGACGTCATCGCCGGCCACGCCCAGGCGCAGATTCGCAAGCTGATGGCCGCCCGCGTCGGCCGCATGGAGGGAGTCGCATCGTCGATCATCCCGCGCCCGGCGCTGCTCCGCAAGCGGATCGAAATGACCGGCCGCAACATCAGCCTCGCCAAATATGCGATGTTCTCGGCGGGCCTGATGTTCGCGGTGACGGTGCTGTTGATGCTTCGCGGAGCGCCCTTTTTGCTCGCGCTTCTCGCTGGGATGTTCGTCGGCTTCGGGCTGCCGCACTTCGTCATCGGCAAGATGATCAAGCGGCGCGTCGCCAAGTTCAACTCCAACTTCCCCGATGCCATCGAGCTGATGGTCCGCGGCCTTCGCTCCGGCCTGCCGATCACCGAAACGCTCGGCATCGTCGCGTCCGAGATCCAGGGCCCGGTCGGGATCGAGTTCCGGATGGTCGCCGACAAGATGAAGATCGGCCGGACGATGGAAGCGGCGCTCCAGGAGACCGCCGACCGGCTCGGCACCGCCGAGTTCCAGTTTTTCGTCATCACCCTGGCGATCCAGCGCGAGACCGGCGGCAACCTTGCCGAAACCTTGTCGAACCTCGCCGACGTGCTTCGCAAGCGCGCCCAGATGAAGCTCAAGATCCGGGCGATGAGCTCGGAATCCAAGGCCTCGGCCTACATCGTCGGCTCGCTGCCGTTCGTGGTGTTCGGGCTCGTCTACATGATGAACCCGACCTACATGGGCGGCTTTTTTACCGACCAGCGGCTGATCGTCGCCGGTATCGGCGGAATGGTGTGGATGAGCATCGGCGCATTCATCATGGCCAAGATGGTCAACTTCGAAATCTGATGAGGGACCAGTAGAAAAATGCAGGCGACCGGCCCCACCCTCCTCGGCTTCGATGTCATCTGGATTGCGACCATCCTCAGCGGGGTCGCGACCATGGCCGTGCTGACCGCGATCTACGCCGCGACCACCGTCCGCGATCCGATGGCGGGCCGGCTGAAAGCGCTCAACGAGCGCCGCGAGCAGCTCAAGGCCGGCATCGTTGCCTCGACCAACAAGCGCAAGCGGCTTGGCAGCCGCAACGAGGCGGCGGATCGGGTCCGCTCGATCCTGACCAGCTTCAAGATGATCCAGGACGACCAGCTGAAAAAGACCCAGGAAAAGCTGATGCAGGCCGGCATCCGCACCAAGGAGCTGGCGTTCTTCATCATCTTCGCCCGCTTCCTCCTGCCGGCGGTGCTCGGCGTCGGCGCGGTGCTGCTGATCTATCTGGTGGAATATTGGCCCGAGTGGGGCTGGCTGCGGCGCTACATGACCGTCGCCGGAATCATGATCGGAAGCTACAAGGCGCCCGACATCTGGCTCAAGAACAAGGTCACCAAGCGGAGCCACGCGATCCGCAAGGGCCTGCCCGACGCGCTCGACCTTCTGGTCATTTGCGCCGAGGCCGGCCTGACCGTCGACGCCGCCTTCGGCCGCGTCGCCAAGGAGCTCGGCAGGGCCTATCCGGAGCTCGGCGACGAATTCGGACTGACCGCGATCGAATTGGGCTTCCTCAACGAGCGCCGCAACGCGTTCGAGAACCTCGCCATGCGGGTCGATCTCGAGGCGGTGCGCGGCGTCGTCACGACCATGATTCAGACCGAGAAATACGGCACTCCGCTGGCCTCGGCGCTACGCGTCCTGTCGGCCGAGTTCCGCAACGAGCGGATGATGCGGGCCGAGGAAAAGGCGGCGCGGCTGCCGGCGATCATGACCGTGCCGCTGATCCTGTTCATCCTGCCGACCCTGTTCGTCGTCATCCTTGGACCGGCGGCCTGCTCGATCAGCGACAATTTCCTCAACAAATAAGGTTTCGCGGCCGTCATGGAACGCGGGGCCGGGATCGCGCGCTGTAACCCCTGAGAAGTGCAACTAGGGGACAGTGCGATGACGAGCTTCACCTCCGACCAATGGATCATCCTGGCCCTGGTCTTCGTGCTTGGCCTGCTGGTCGGCGCGTTCATGACCGCCGGCGGCCGCCGCAAGTGGAAGACCCGCTACCGCGACGAAGCCGAGCGCCGCGAAAAGCTCGAACAGGATTATGCGGATCGTCAGCGCGACTGGGACGAGCGCGAAAAAGACTGGCGCGAACGCGATTCGCTGCGCGCCTCGGCGATCAAGGACCGCCGCGACCCGGACGAGCGCGATCTGGACGACCGCACCCGGGACGGCCGCGGGCCGGACGACCGCGGGCCCGACGACCGCGGGCCGAACTGAGCCAACCCCCTCCCGCAGGCGGGAGGGGGAAACTACCCCTCGATCTTCGAGAAATCCGCCACTCGGCCAACCGCGTCGCGGAAGCGCAGCAGCAGATTGAGTCGCCGCTCGCGCGTCGCGGCGTCGGGATCGTTGACCGTGTCATGGTCGAAGAATGCGTCGATCGGCCCGCGCAGCGCCGCCAGCGCGCCCATCGCCGCGGTGAAATCCTCGGCCTCGGCCGCGACCGCCGCGCGCGCCTGCCGCTCGGCCTCGGCCAGCGCGGCGATCAGCGCCGCTTCCTCGGGCGCCATCGGGCCACCCGGGTGAGCCCGGCGCTCGGCCATCTCGGCCACCGCCTCGGCGATCGCCGGCTCCTCGACCTCGCTTAGCGGATCTTCCTCGCCGGTCTGGGCGATGCCCTGCGAGCCGCGCGTGTCCATCACCCCGCCGCCGGCCCATTTTTCCTTCTTGAGGACGTTGGCGGCGCGCTTGAAAGCGGCGAGCAAATTCGCCCCCTCGCCCGTCTCGACGAA
>DATKDM010000006.1:0-2159 GCA_035512655.1 Sphingomicrobium sp.
AATGTCCGGTCGGGCGTGATCAACTGGAACCGGCCGACCAACGGCGCTCCGTCCAACGCGCCGTTCGGCGGCATCGGATTGTCCGGCAACCACCGCCCGAGCGCCTTCTACGCCGCCGACTATTGCGCCTATCCGGTGACCAGCAGCGAAGCCGACGCGCCGCGAGCCGCGATCGGCGAAGGCCTGCGCGATCCCAATCTGATCGAGGATTGACGCCTTAGCTCCGGCTTGATCGCGATCAGCCGCGCATTTCCGGAAGATAGCCCTCGTCGGCGGAGTCGCTGAACTTGGTGGTGCGGCCGTCGAAGCGCAGCCGGACGATTCCGGTCGAGCCGTGGCGCTGCTTGGCGACGATCAGGTCGGCGCGACCGGCAACCGGATCGAACTTTTCCTTCCAGGCATTATATTTCGCCAGCTGGTCGATCTCGTCCGGCATCGGGAAATCGGGCTCGGACGCTTTCAGATAATAATCCTCGCGATAGACGAACAGGACGATGTCGGCGTCCTGCTCGATCGAGCCGGATTCGCGAAGGTCGGACAATAGCGGCCTTTTGTCCTCGCGTTGCTCGACGGCGCGGCTGAGCTGCGACAGCGCCAGCACCGGCAGGTCGAGTTCCTTGGCCAGCTGCTTGAGGCCGCGGCTGATTTCGGAAATCTCCTGGACCCGATTGTCGTTCGAGCTTCGCCCCGTGCCCTGCAGCAGCTGGAGATAGTCGACCACCACTAGGCCGATGCCCTTCTGCCGCTTGAGCCGCCGCGCCCGGGTGCGCAGTGCGGCGATGGTCAGGCCGGGCGTGTCGTCAATGTACAAGGGCAGGCTCTGCAGCTCGGCCGCGGCGCGGGCGAGGCTGCGGAATTCCTGCTGGCTGATCTTGCCCATCCGCAAATTCTCGGAACTGATGCCCGACTGTTCGGCAAGGACCCGGGTGGCCAGCTGGTCGGCCGACATTTCCAGGCTGAAGAAGGCGACCCCGGCGCCGGCCGACTTGCCCGCCTCGATCCCGTCCTCGAGGTCGCGCTGGTATCGCGTCGCGGCGGCGAAGGCGATGTTGGTGGCGAGCGAGGTCTTGCCCATGCCGGGACGGCCGGCGACGATCGTCAGGTCCGACCGGTGCAGGCCGCCGATCTTCGCGTTCAACCCTTCGAGCCCGGTGGTGATTCCGGACAGATGGCCGCCGCTGTTGAGCGCCCGCTCGGCCATTTCGACGGCCAGCTTGGTCGCTTCGCCGAACGACTTGGCCTTGCCTTCGGCGCCGCCTTCCTCGGCGACCTTGTAAAGCTCGGTTTCCGCCCGTTCGATCTGGGCCAGCGGAGCGACGTCCTCGCTGGTGTCGAGCGCGACTTCGACTAATTCTCTGCCCACCCCGATCAACGAGCGGAGCAGCGCCAGATCATAAACCTGGGAAGCAAAATCCCGGGCGCCGATGATCGCTGCTCCCGACCCGGTGAGTTGCGCGAGATAGGCCGGGCCGCCGACCTGCTTCATCGCCTCGTCGCCGTCGAACGACGGCCGCAGGGTGACCGGATTGGCGATCATGTTGCGATCGGTGAGCTTGAGGATCGCCTCGTAGATGCGGCCGTGCAGCGGCTCGAAGAAATGATGCGGCTTGAGCCGCATCTGGACATCCTCGACCAGCCTATTGTCGATCATCAGGGCGCCGAGCAGCGCCGCCTCCGCCTCGACATTCTGGGGGAGCGCTGAGGTTCCCGCCTCCGCGGCGGGCTCGGTCATGCGAACGACTTCGGCCATGTGAACACCCTAACCCGATGTGCTCGCCGGCTCCAACCGCCTTTCCCGGCCGTCTGTGGATTATCTGGTGAACCGATCTCGCCGTCATTCCCGCGAAAGCGGGAATCCCGCTGGTCCTGTTCGTCCACAGAAAAAGTCTCGGGACACCCGCCTTCGCGGGGGTGACGGGAAAATGCGGTGACGCTACGCCAAACCCATGACCATCCAATCCGACCGCTGGATTCGCGAGCAGGCGCAGGCCCACGGCATGATCGAGCCGTTCGTCGAGGCGCAGCGGCGCGAGGGCTGCATCAGCTACGGTCTGTCGTCCTACGGCTACGACGCCCGAGTCGCCGACGAGTTCAAGATTTTCACCAACGTCGATTCGGCGACGGTCGACCCCAAGGACTTCGCCGCCAACAGCTTCGTC
>DATKDM010000007.1:0-78694 GCA_035512655.1 Sphingomicrobium sp.
ATCGACGAGCCCGCCTGCTCGAACAGCGCCCAGAACAGGATCGAGCCGATGATCAGGAACATCGCCGCGAAGATTCGGTCGCGATCCTCGCTCGGCAGCTTGGCGACCGCGACGTACAGCACATAAGCGACAAGGATCGCGCCGAACACGCCGACCAGCGTGCCGACCACTTCCTGATACTGGATCAGGAGCCAGATCGCGCCGACCGCGGCGAAGCCGATCAGGTAGATCAGCCATTCGAACTTGATCGGCCCGACCATCGATTTCAGCCGGGCCGGATCGCGCGATTCGCCCTTGCCGAGCAGCAGCGGCTTGAAGATGATGAAAACGATCAGGCCGAGCAGCATGCCGAAGCCAGCGGCGCCGAAGCCATAGGCCCAGCCATAGGTCTGGCCGAGATAGCCTGCGAGGATGGTGCCGATCGCCGCGCCGGCGTTAATTCCCATGTAGAAGATGGTGTAGGCGCCGTCGCGGCGCACATCAGTGCGCGGGTAAAGCTGGCCGACGATGACCGAGATGTTGGCCTTGAGGAAACCCGAGCCGACGATGATGAACGAAAGCGCCAGCCAGAAGACGTTGATCGCTGGGTCGGCCTGCTTGACCGCCGCGTCAGTGACTCCCCTCATGCCCTCGAACGCCATCAGGAAATGGCCGAATGTCAGCAGGACGGCGCCGAATTGCACGGCCTTGCGCTGCCCGAGATAGCGGTCGGCGATATAGCCGCCGAGGACCGGGGTGATGTACACCAACGCAGTGTAAGCGCCGTAAATGATTGACGCTGCGTCGTCGGCGAATAGCCAGTGCTGGGTGAGGTAGAAAATCAGCAGCGCGCGCATGCCGTAGTAGGAGAATCGCTCCCACATCTCGGCGAAGAACAGGACGTAAAGGCCCTTCGGGTGCCCGGCGAACTCCGGTTCCTTGCGGAGGACGATGTAAGCGCCACTACCCAACAGGACGAGCAGCAATCCTGCTGCGATCAGTGCGATAACTGCTCCGGTATCCACTGGTTTCTGCTCCTCGACTGATCGCGCGGCCCACAGCGGCCAACCGGCGCGCACCCTAACGCCGTAAATTCACTTGTGAAGCCGATTGTTGCAGGCGGATGTCACTGTTAGGCAAACGACAGATGCTCAATGATCGCTCGTCCCTGCTGTCGCTGCTCGAATCACGCCGCTCGGCCAAGCCCCGCGAGATCGCCGGTCCCGCCCCCTCGGCCGCCGAGATGGAGCGCATCCTGGCGATCGCCGCGCGCGTCCCGGATCATGGCAAGCTCACTCCGTGGCGCTTCGTCACCGTCGCCGACGACCAGCGCGACGAGCTCGCCAAATTGTTGCGCCAGGCGCTCGACGAGGAGGACCCGACGTCAACACCGGCGCACCATCTAAAAGCGGACCAGTTCGCGCAGTACGCCGGAGCGTTGGTGGTGCTCGTCTCGGCGCCGGTCGCCGACCACAAAATCCCGGTCTGGGAGCAGCAATTGTCGTGCGGCGCGGCGGGGATGAGCCTGCTGCTGGCCGCCCACGCGCTCGGTTTCGTCGGCGGCTGGGTAACCGGCTGGCAAGCCTATTCCGAACGCGTCCGAGCCGCATTTTGCGGTCCCGGCGAGTGCATCGCCGGCTTCATCTTCATCGGCCATCCGGGAAACGAGATGGCCGAGCGGCCGCGCCCGCCGCTGGAGGCGGTCCGGCGCCGCTGGTCGCCGCCCGCAACCGCTTCTTAAACCTTGACCTTTTCGCGCGCTGCTGTATTACAACAGCATGACGCTTGGATCGCAGCACGAAAAGCCCGTTTACGTCCGCCTGCGCGAGACGATCGCCGACGCGATTCTCGCCGGCCACTATTCGGACGGAGACCCGCTGCCATCGGTCCGCGCGTTCGCTGCCGAGCAGTCGGCCAATCCACTGACCGTCGCCAAGGCGTACCAAGGCTTCCAGGACGAGGGCTTGATCACGGTCAAGCGCGGGGTCGGAATGTTCGTCGCTCCCGGCGCCAGCGCCCGCCTTCGCGACTCCGAGCGCAACCGCTTCGTCGAAGAGGAATGGCCGGCGGTGTGCGCGCGCATGAAGCGGCTCGGGATCGATCCGGCGCGGCTGCTCGACCAGGAAACCGCCTAAGCATTCCTGCGCGGGCCGGAATCCAGTAGCGCCGTCGCAATGACGCGCGTTGTGCCTTTCAGCGATGACGCAATCCGTGAGGCAGCGGAGCTGATCCGCGACGGCGAGCCGGTCGCGATTGCCACCGAAACGGTCTACGGCCTTGCCGCCGACGCCACCAACCCGGACGCGGTCGCTCGCATCTACGCGGCCAAGGGCCGGCCCAGCTTCAATCCGCTGATCGTCCATGTGCGCGATCTTGCCGCGGCCGAAGGAATCGGTGTTTTCGGACCCGAAGCCCGGAAGCTCGCCGAAGACCATTGGCCCGGACCGCTGACGCTGGTGGTGCCACTAAAGCCCAGCTCCGGCATCGCCGCGCTGGTCACCGCCGGCTTGCCGACAATCGCGATTCGCGTGCCCGGCCACGCTGCGATGCAGGCGCTATTGCGGGCGACCGGCCGGCCGCTCGCCGCGCCGTCGGCCAACAGCAGCGGAACGATCAGCCCAACCCGCGCCGAGCATGTGCTGAAAAGCCTCGGCGGCAAGATCGCGCTGATCGTCGACGACGGCCCGACCCAACGCGGGATCGAATCGACCATCGTCGCCGCGACCGGCGGGCCGCTGCGCCTGCTTCGCCCCGGGCCGATCGAGGTGGAGGCGGCGGCGGCGACCAACGAAGCCGTCGAATCCCCGGGCCAGTTGCCGAGCCACTATGCACCGTCGAAACCGCTGCGCCTCGATGCGTCGCAGGCCGCGCACGACGAATATATGATCGGCTTCGGGCCGGTCGCGGGCGATGCCAGCCTGAGCCCATCGGGCGACCTGGTCGAGGCGGCGGCACGGCTTTTCGACCTGCTCCACCGCGCCGACGAATCCGCGCAATCGCGCATCGCGGTCGCGCCGATTCCCGATGCGGGGCTCGGCGCGGCGCTTAACGACCGGCTGCGACGCGCCGCGGCCAGCTAGCTGCGCCGGTCGATCCATGGCGTCCCTTCGTCGAACGGCTTTCCGAACCGGTCGCTAAGCGGCTAACGGTCGGGCCGAGCGGGAGAAAAAGCATGGAAACGAGTCGCCGAACGGTAATCGCGGGATTGTCGGCGACGGCGCTCGGCTTTGGCGGGCTGAAGCGGCTGA
The DNA here is from genome assembly GCA_035512655.1 of Sphingomicrobium sp. Taxonomy (GTDB): domain Bacteria; phylum Pseudomonadota; class Alphaproteobacteria; order Sphingomonadales; family Sphingomonadaceae; genus Sphingomicrobium. The sequence goes on from DATKDM010000007.1 coordinate 3,228, forward strand.
GCGGCTCGACGGCGTCGGCCCAGGTGATGGTTACCGGCTACGGGCCGCTGGTGCCCGACCCGGCGCGATTGCTCGATCTTCCCAGCGGCTTTTCTTATCAAATCGTGTCGCGCGAAGGCGAACCGATGAGCGACGGCTTGCGGACGCCCGCGGCGTTCGACGGCATGGCCTGCTTCCCGGTCCGTGGGCGCCGCGATCGCGTGGCGCTGGTGCGCAATCACGAGATGTGGCCGAACCTGACCGAAGGCGGCGCGTTTGGGGCCGACCATGCACTGGCGACAGCGATCCCGCGCAACAAGATTTTCGACTTCACGCCCGCCGGCGTTCCGAAACTCGGTGGGACCACGACGCTGGTGTGGGACATGCGCCAGCAGCGGCTCCTGCGCTCGCATCTCAGCCTGGCCGGCACCTGCGGCAATTGCGCCGGCGGCCCCACTCCCTGGGGCTCGTGGCTGACCTGCGAGGAAACCATCGAAAAGGACGCGCCGCTGGTCAGCCGGCCGCACGGCTGGGTGTTCGAAGTGCCGTCCCAGGCGACCGGCTTGGTCGATCCGGTGCCGTTGACCGCGATGGGCAGGTTCATCCACGAAGCGGCGATCGTCGATCCCCGCACCGGCATCGCCTATTTGTCCGAGGACCGGCCGGACAGCCTGTTCTACCGCTTCCTGCCCAACGTCCGCGGGCAATTGTCGCGCGGCGGCCGGCTGCAGGCGCTCGGCCTCGCCGACCAGCGTGAGCGCGACCTCAGGAATTGGCCGGCCGACGGATCGCGCTTCGCCGGACAAGGGCAAGCGCTTGCCGTCGGCGGTTCGGCGGCGGTCCGCTGGATCGACATGGACGGCGTCGACTCGCCCAACGGCGACCTCAAGGACCGCGGCTTCGCCAAGGGCGCGCTGCGCTTCGCGCGCGGCGAGGGACTGGCGCTCGGGCGTGCCGGCCAGACGAGCGAATTGTACTTCTGCTGCACGATGGGCGGCCCGGCCCGCCTCGGCCAGGTGTGGCGCTACCGGCCCAGCTCGAGCGAAGGCGGTGCCGGAGAAGCGGCCAACCCAGGCCGACTGCAGCTGTTCGTCGAGACTGGCGACGCCGCCCGCCTCAAAAACCCCGATAATGTCGCCGTCACGCCGTGGGGCGGCCTGATCCTGTGCGAGGACGGGGCGGACGACCAGCCGCAATATCTGCGCGGAGTAACCCCGCAAGGCCGGCTCTACTCCCTGGCCGCCAACAGCTATTCGGAGTTCGCCGGCGCCTGCTTCTCGCCGGATGGGAGAATTTTGTTCGTCAATGCCCAGACGCCGGGGGTGACCTTCGCCGTAACCGGGCCATGGCGGCGGCTCAGCTCGCAACCACTGCCGGCTTGACCTTCGCCTGGAAGCTCTTGCGCAGCTTGTTGAGCTTGGGCGGGATGATCGCCAGGCAATAGGGATTGCGCTGGCCTTCGCCGCTCCAATAATCCTGGTGATAGTCCTCGGCTGGATACCATTCGGCAGCGGGCTCGATGGTCGTGACGACGCGACCGTCATGTTGCGCGTTGGCACGCCCGATTGCGGCCCGCGCGCGCTCATTCTGGCTCGCCGACTGCGGGAAGATGGCCGATCGATATTGCGTGCCGATGTCGTTGCCCTGGCGGTTGAGCTGGGTCGGGTCGTGGGTGGCGAAGAAAATGTCGAGCAGATCGTCGAAGCTGAGCTGATCCGGGTCGAACGTGATCCGGATCGCCTCGGCGTGGCCTGTGTCGCCGCCGCACACCTGCTTATAGGTCGGGCTGACCGTCTGGCCGCCGGTGTAGCCGCTTTCGACCGACTTGACCCCGACCAGGTCGAGGAACACCGCTTCGGTGCACCAAAAGCACCCGCCCGCAAGCACCGCTACTTCGTCAGTCTGGGATTCATCAGCCATCGGCCCGCTCCAAGTTATGAAGCGGGCGAGATAGGGCCGATCAGCGCTGCATTAAAGGGTTTTGGGGTGGTAGCTCGCCTTGAGGCTGGCGAGCTCAAGCCGTTTGCCGACCCACTCGGACAGTTCCTGGAACTCGAGTTCCTTTTCGAACACGATTCCGGCGCGGCGGTCGGCGAACCAGCGGACCTGGCCACGGATCGGCCGCAGGCTTTCGACGACGACGATGACGTCCTTGCCGACGCAATATTCCTCGATCGGCTCGACCTTCATCCCGCCCAGCGAGATGTCGTGCACGTCGACGGTATAATAGACCTTGCCGACCCGGATCGACGCCTTGCAGCGGACATCGAGCCGCGGCGGCCGCGGCCGGAAGCCATGGCGCGGCTTGCGTCCCGCCAGAAGCTCGCCGAGGTCGACGTTCTGGGCGAACTTCAAGCCGACGGTACCTTCGCGGATCCACACCACAGTCGACGGAATTTTTTGCGACGAAAGCTCGACCGAGACCTGTTCGCCGACTTGGGGCGGCGCCTGGACGGTATCGCCCATCAGCCCACCGGCGGAGATGTTCCTCACCCGGATCAGTTGCTCGCTGTTGGCGCCAATCAATTTTGCGACCCGAAGCGTCGGCAGCAGCCGGTCGTCTGCCCTCCGCTCGCTCGGCCGCGGCACCGCCGTGCTCAAGGTGAACGTCGTCGACTCGAAGGTGCCATCCTCGTCGTTCCAGACCGTCGCGGCCTTCTTGCGGATGAGCGAGCCGAACATTCGGATTGTCTCCAGGTGCCTGTTAAACCGCACCAAATCGGGACTTTACGCAGCGCATAGTTAAAAAGCCGTTTCATTCGTTTGACCTCTCCGAGAGAAAGAGCGCAGTTGGCGCGACCGGAGGTGACCGAATTGTGACATTGAAGCAGCCTCAGCTGCTGCTGGTGGACGATGAGCCGGCGCTTGCCGATTTCATCGCCAACGCCGCGCGTGAATGCGGTTTCGATGCAGTCGTGACCTCCGATGACGAGCAGTTTCGCGAGCGCTTCCAGGTCGATCGCCCGGATATCGTCGCGCTCGACCTCGGGATGCCCGGCATGGACGGCGTCGAGCTCCTCCGGTTCCTGGCCGCCGCGGAATTTGATTCGCCGGTGCTAATCATCAGCGGGTTCGACCGCCGGGTCCTCGAAAGCGCCTTTCGCCTCGGCGAGGCGCTCGGCCTGGCGATGGTCGGGCCGATCGAAAAGCCGGTTCGGCTGGAGGAGCTTGAAGCGATTTTCACCGATTTGAAGGCACCTCGGGTGTCATGACGCCGCGGCCCGAGCTGGCCCTGGTCGAAGGCTTCGAGCGGGCCTTGATCAACCATCGGCTGCACATGGTCTATCAGCCCAAGGTGCTGATGCGCGACGGATCGCTGACCCGGGTCGAGGCGCTGGTCCGCTGGGAAGACGCCGAATTCGGCTCGGTGCCGCCGTCGCGGTTTGTGCCGCTTGCCGAAAAGCACGGCCTGATCGAGGAGCTGACCCAATGGGGGCTTCGAACCACCCTTCGCCAGTGGCTCAAATGGCGCGAACAGGGGATCGACACCAGCCTCGCCTTCAACATCTCCGCACTGAGCCTCGCGCAGCTCGACTTCCCAGACCTGGTCGAGCGGATGTGCCGCGCGCTCGATGTCCCGACCGACCGCCTGGTGGTCGAGCTCACCGAAGGGGCGACGCTGCCGCTGATCAAGCTGATGGACACTCTGACCCGCTTCCGGATCAAGGGCATCGGCCTTGCCATCGATGACTTCGGCACCGGCTACTCGTCGCTGATGCAGCTTCGACAATTGCCGTTCACCGAAGTGAAGATCGACCGGTTCTTCGTCAACGACGCTGTGACCTCCCAGGACTCGCGGCTGATCGTGAAGACCATCATCGACCTGGCTCAAGGGCTTGGCCTGACCGCCACCGCCGAGGGCATTGAGACGCGCAAGCAACTCAGGCTCCTGCACGAGCTCGGCTGCGACGTCGCCCAGGGCTATTTCATCTCGCATCCGCTGGAGCCGGATAGTCTTCAGGAGTGGAAGCACGAGTTCAGGGCGAAGTGGCCGACGATGATCGAAGACGAGGGCCTTGCCCTATGGGGCAACGTCGAAGCGGATTCCCTGCGCTAGAGGCAAGTCCGCGCCGTAATTGATTGTGTTGGTCTGCCGCCGCATGTAGGCGCGCCAGCTATCGGAGCCGCTCTCGCGCCCGCCCCCGGTCTCCTTTTCACCGCCGAACGCACCGCCGATCTCGGCCCCCGACGGTCCGATATTGACGTTGGCAATGCCACAGTCCGACCCCGCCGCGGACAGGAACCGCTCGGCTTCGCGCAGGTCGGTGGTGAAGATCGACGATGACAGCCCTTGCGTCACCGCATTGTTGAGCGCGATGGCTTCTTCCAGCCCGGAGTAACGCAACACGTAGAGGATTGGCGCGAACGTCTCCTCGAGCATTGTCCCCTGCTGCGCCGCAACCTCGACGATCGCCGGCCGGACGTAGAAACCGCCCGGCACGGCATCGACCCGCTCGACCGCACCGTCGAGCACTTTGACCATCGCCTCGAAGGCGGCCCCGTCGATCAACGGGCCGATCAGCGTCCCGGGGTGGCGCGGGTCGCCGATCGAGACGCGCGCGAACAGCCCGCGCAGGCGCTCCACAAGCTCGACGGCGATGCTGTCGTGGACGATCAGGCGGCGCAGCGTGGTGCACCGCTGGCCCGCCGTGCCCGCGGCCGAAAACAGGATTGCGCGCTCGGCGAGGTCGAGGTCGGCGCTCGGGGCGACGATCATCGCATTGTTGCCGCCAAGCTCGAGCAGGACCCGCCCGAAGCGCTCCGCGACGCGCGGCCCGACGGCGCGGCCCATCGCCGTCGACCCGGTCGCCGACACCAACGCGATGCGCGGGTCGTCGACCAGTGCCGCGCCGATTTCGCGGCCGCCCTGGACCAGCTGAAGCAATCCTTGCGGCGCGTCGCCGAACCGCTCCAGCGCGCGCTCCGCGAGCGCCATCGTCGCGGCGGCGGTCAGCGGCGTCTTCTCGCTCGGCTTCCAGATCACCGGATCGCCGCAGACCAGGGCCAGCGCCGCGTTCCACGCCCACACCGCGACCGGGAAATTGAATGCGCTGATCACCAGCACCGGGCCGAGCGGATGCCACTGCTCGATCATCCGGTGGTCGGGCCGCTCGCTGGCGATGGTCAGGCCGTAGAGCTGGCGCGACAGCCCGACCGCGAAATCGCAGATGTCGATCATTTCCTGGACTTCGCCCAACCCCTCCTGGACGATCTTGCCCGTCTCGAGCGTCACCAGCCGGGCGAGCGGCTCCTTCGCCCCGCGCAGTTCCTCCGCCAGCAACCGCACCAGCTCGCCGCGGCGCGGCGCCGGCACCTTGCGCCACTGAAGAAACGCCTGCGAAGCGCGCTCGCACGCGGCGCCAGGATCGCCGAACGCGACGCGCCCGATCGGCTGCCCGTCGATCGGCGAGACGCTGACCAGCGCGCCGGCGTCTGCGGCGATGCCGAATTGCGCGAGAATCGCGGCAGCCTCGTCGGCGGGGCTCATGCGAGCAGCTCCTTGGCCCGGGCCATCGCGGCGACCCCGGCTTCGATCGTCTCGTCCTTCTTGCCGAAGCACAGCCGGACCAGGCGCCGCGGCGGGTCCGCTTTCGCGAACGCCGACAGCGGCACGACCGCGACCCCGGCTCGCTCGACCGCAGCCGCGGCGAAGGCTTCGTCGTCGAGGTCGATTCCGGATGCGGCCAGATCGACGCACAGGAAATAGGTCGAAGCCGCATCGAGCACCGCGAAACCGGCGTCGCGCAGGCCATTGGTCATGCGATCGCGGGCGCGCTCGAAGCGCTGCTTCATCGGCGCGATCCAGGCATCGCCCTGGTCGAGCCCGAAGGCGACCGCGGCTTGCAAGTTGGGCGCGGTCGAAAAGGTCAGGAACTGGTGCGCGCGCGCCGCGACGCCGGCCATTTCAGGCGCCGCCACCATCCAGCCGACCTTCCAGCCGGTCAGCGAGAAGATCTTGCCCGCCGAGCCGATCTTGATCGTCCGCTCCGCCATTCCCGGCAGCGACGCGAGCGGAGTGAAGCGCTGGCCGTCGAGGACGATATGCTCCCACACCTCGTCGCTGATGACGGTCAAGCCGCGCTCGCGGGCGATCGCCGCGACGATCTCGAGCTCGTCTCCGTCGAACAGCCGGCCAGCGGGGTTGTGGGGATTGTTGAACAGGATCGCGCGGGTTTTCGGACCCACCGCGGCCTCGAGCGCGGCTCGCTCGATCCGCCAGCCCGGAGGCTGAAGCGCGACCTCGCGAACAGTCGCGCCCGCGCGCCGGATCATCGGCGCGTAGCAGTCATAGGCCGGGGTCAGGATGATGACCTCGTCGCCCGGCTCGACCGTCGCCAGGATCGCCGCGCCGATCGCCTCGGTGGCGCCGCTGGTCACGCAAATGTGATCGGGCCCGATCTCCAGTCCGTGGTGACGGTTGTAATGCGCTGCGACCGCCTCGCGCAGCCGCGGCAGCCCGCGCGATGGCGGATACTGGTTGGAGCCGTCCTTGAGCGCCCGCGCAGCCGCGTCGAGAATCTCGTCGGGCCAGCCGAAGTCGGGGAATCCCTGGCCGAGGTTGACCGCATCGTGCTTCACCGCAAGCGCCGACATGCGCTCGAACACGCTCGTCGCCATTTTCTCGTAAAGCGGGTTCAAGCTCGGCCACTCCTCGTCGTCGCCCGACCCCATAGCTGGCGCCGGTCGCCGCTGCGAGTGGTCCGGCATTTCACTGCGGGGACTTGTCCTTGGCGCCGTTGCCCGCCTAGTAAATGAAATGACGCGCTCCGAAGACATTCCCGGCATCCTCGACCAGTTGTGCGAGATTTACGCGGCGTCCGCCGCCGCCCTGCGTGACGCGCTTGCCGCCTATGTCCGCGAAGGCACCCGCCCCGAGACCGGGACGCGCGCCGAAGGCTGCTTCGCCTACCCCGAGCTACGCATCGACTACGAGCCTTCAACCGAGCCGCCGACACCGGCGCGGGCGTTCGCTCGCCTCAATCAAGCGGGCACCTATGCCACCAGCGTCGCTCGCCCGGCGCTGCTGCGAGAGTATCTCAGGGTCCAGCTTGAGCATTTGGTGCGCGATTATTCGGTTCGCATTACGGTCGGGCGCTCGCGCAGCGAAATCCCCTATCCCTATGTCCTCGACGGCGCCGAGATCGAGCTTGGCGAGATCGGCGCGGCGGAGCTCTCGCGCTGGTTTCCGTCGAGCGAGTTGGTCCACATCGGAGACGAGATCGCCGACGGCGCGTGGGACTTTTCGACCCGGCCGGCGCGGCCGCTGGCGCTGTTCGACGGGCCGCGCACCGACTTCAGCCTCGCCCGGCTCAAGCATTACACCGGCACCGCGCCCGAGCATTTCCAGCATTTCGTGCTGTTCACCAACTACATCCGTTACGTCGACGAGTTCGTTGACTTCGCGGTCGACGAGCTCAAGCGGCCGGACAGCCCGTTCACCGCTTTGTCCGTGCCGGGTGGCATCTTTAGGGCGAGCGACTTCGACGATTCCGAGGACCAGGCCGCCGCCGGCGACTGGCGGCGGCACCAGATGCCAGCCTATCATTTGATGGCCGAGGGCGGCACCGGCATCACGCTCATCAACATCGGCGTCGGGCCGTCGAACGCCAAGACGATCTGCGACCATGTCGCGGTTCTGCGGCCGGAAGTGTGGCTGATGATCGGCCATTGCGGCGGCCTTCGCCCGAGCCAGTCGATCGGCGATTATGTTCTCGCCCACGCTTATCTGCGCGACGACCACCTGCTCGATGACGTGCTCCCGGTGGAAATTCCGCTCCCGGCCATCGCCGAAGTCCAGCAGGCGCTGTTCGAAGCGGCGATGGGCGTCACCGGAGAGGATGAGGACAGCCTCAAGAAGCGGCTCCGGACCGGCACCGTGGTCACCACCGACGACCGCAACTGGGAGCTGCGCTACACGCTGTCGGCGCTGCGCTTCAACCAGAGCCGGGCGGTGGCAATCGACATGGAATCGGCGACCGTCGCCGCCCAGGGCTATCGCTTCCGGGTCCCCTACGGAACCTTGCTGTGCGTGTCGGACAAGCCGCTCCACGGCGAACTGAAGCTGCCCGGCCAGGCCAACGCGTTCTACGAGCGGGCGATCAGCCAGCACCTGCGGATCGGGATCGAAACGCTGCAGCTGCTGAAGCGCGAGGGGGATGCGCTGCACAGCCGCAAGCTGCGCAGCTTCGACGAGCCGCCGCTGCGCTAGCCCGCCGTCGGGTCGCGGACGATGTGCAGGCTCTTGACCCGCCCGCCCGTCGGCAGCGGCGGGTTGGTTTTGAGAAAAGCCTCCAGCGCGTCGAGATCGAGGCCGGCATCGAACCGGTCGGTGCCTTCGGTAAGGACGGTAAAATTGTCGCCACCCGCCGCCAGGAAGCTGTTGGTGGCGACCCGATAGCGGCCGTTCGGGTCGACCGGTTTGCCGTTGAAACTCATCGCGACGATCCGCTCGCCGGCCGGGCGCCGCACGTCATAGGTGAAGGAAAAGCCGGCCGAGGGCATCAGCATGCCAGGCTGTTTGGGGTCGAGGAATTGCTCCTCGAGCAGGCGCTTGAGCTGGGCCCCGGTCAGGGTCATGACAATGATATTGTTGCCGAACGGCTGCAGGGCGAACATTTGGCCGTAGGTAATTGTGCCGTCGTCGCGAGGCACCAGGTCGCCGCGCACCCCGCTGTTGTTCATGAATGCGATCTGCGCCCCGCCGCGCTCCTTCGGCCGGGTCCAGCCAAGCTGCGAATCGGCAATCAGCTCGCCGCCCCGGGTGGCGAGGTCCGAATCCTCGGTCTCGCTGACCGTGCCGGCAAGGCGCGCCACGACCCGCTCCCCCTCGACCCGGGCCGCGGCTGCGTAGCGATCGACGAGCGCCTTGATCGCCGGATCGGCGGGATAGACCGGAAATGCGGTGTCCAGGGCCGCGGGGCCGCGCGGGCTTTCGAACGGCTCGCCCTGGACGACGGTCAACGCCGCCTGCTTCGACTCCAATGCTTGGGTCACCCCGTTGAAGGTCAGCCGGATGTCGGTCAGCATCGTCCCGTAGCGGCCGGCGCTGGTCAGTAGGCGCGTTCGACCGTCCGCCATCGGCAGCTCGCAGCGATACGCCCAATGGGTGTGGCCGGAGATGACCAGCTCGATCGCCGGGTCGAGCTTGTCGAGGATCGGCAGAACGTCTCCGGACAGTCCGGGGCAGGTCGGGTCGTTCCAGTCGCTTTTGGTATATGCCCCCTGGTGAAGCAGCAGGACGATCGCGTCGGCGCCCTCAGCCTTCAGCTGCGGAACGAGCGCGTTGGCGGTTGACGCCTCCTCGGCAAAGGTGAGGCCGGCGGCGCCCGAGGGAGTCACCAGCACGCCGGTTTCCTTGAGCGTCATGCCGATGAAGCCGACCCGGACCGGCCCGAACTGCTTGATCGCGGTGCCGGGAAACAAGGTGCTGCCATTGGCGGTCAGCACATTGGCGGCGAGGAATTCGAAGCGCGCGCCCGTGAACGCCTTGTCGAGAGCGCACGGCTCGCGGCTGGTGTGCTTTTCGCAGCCTCCCGCCCGCATGCGCTGGAGCTCGACCGAGCCGCGGTCGAATTCGTGGTTGCCGACCCCGTTCAGCTCCAGCCCAAGCTGGTTCATGGCGACAATGGTCGGCTCGTCGAGGAACATCGCCGATGTCAGCGGGCTTCCGCCGATCAAATCGCCGGCCGACACGGTGATGCTGTGCGGACGGCCTTTGCGCAGCAACTCGAGCGCCCCCGCCAGATAAGCGACCCCGCCCGCCGGCACCCACACGTCTTTACCGGACGAATCGCGCGAGCGGACCGTCAGCTTGGGCGGCTCGAGATTGCCGTGGAGATCGTTGAACGCGAGAATCTGCACTTCGACCGGGGCCGATGGGACCACGGTCGGCGGTGCGGCCGGCGGCGCGACCGGGACGGCCGCACAGGCCGCAAGCGTGAACAGGAGCGGGACCGGCCAGACCTTCAGCAACTCAATACTCCACTGTGCAAGTCCACGACTGTCTCAGGCGCTTGCCCGCGACTCCTGCCACCGCCTAAGGTCAGTTTCATGACAGAGGAAGAGCTTGTCGCCCTCGCCCGGGCCGCGGCGTTGAAGGCTTATGCGCCCTACTCGGGCTTCCATGTCGGCTGCGCGATTGAATCCAGCGACGGCGAACTCGTCACCGGCGCCAACATGGAGAACGCCTGCTACCGGCTCGGAGTCTGCGCCGAGCAAAGCGCGCTGACCACCGCCCAGGCTGCGTTCGGGCTCGCCAAGGTTTCTCGTATCGCGGTCGCCGGGGGCCGGATCGCCGGCGGGGCGCTGGCCGGCGACGCCGTCGTCACTCCGTGCGGCGGCTGCCGCCAGGCGATCCTCGAGGCCGCGCAATTATCCGGCCGCGACATCGAGATTCACTGCGCGAGCGGCGACGGCGCAACCGTCGACCGCCATCGGATCGGCGACCTCATCCCCCACGGTTTCGGCCCGGCGAACCTGGCAGGCGGCTAGCGCATCATCCCGACCAGCCGGTCGAACACGGCCGGGTGGATCGGCTTCGCGAACTCGACACCGGCGACGAAATTGTCGACCCAGCAGACCAGTCCCTCGACCGAATCCAGCCCCTCGAACTTGACCCACACGCGCTCATCGAGGTTGGGGCGCTCGACGAACTCGATCCGGCAGCCGTGCGCGGAAGCGTCATACACCTTGACTCGGTAGCCGTGGTGGCCGGTGCGCCGGAGGGACACCTCGGCGTCGATAACCGTGCGCGGTTCGCGGGGCCGCATCGGTCGATCCGGGGGAATGCCGCTGTCCAAGTCCTGTCCCATCGCACGGCCCCCTCAAGGCGATCCACCCTCAAGAGCTTGCTCGCAAAAAGTTACCAGAAACGCAAACTGCACCCGTCGAGCACCGGGCTTAGGTCAATTTGATCTCGCGCAGCCTCTCCTGGAGGTACGCGTCGGCGGTGATCGGCGGCCATTTGGGCGGCTCGCCGGGCGGTACGGTCCCGGGCAGCGCCTCGATCAGGAAATCCGAGCGGAAGTGAAGGAAGAACGGCATCGAATAGCGCGAGCGGTTGCGGCGCTCGGGTGGCGGATTGGCGACCCGGTGAGTGGTCGAGCGCAGCAGGCCGTTGGTCAGCCGCTGCAGCATGTCGCCGATGTTGACCACCAGCTCGCCGGGCTTCGGCGACACGGGGATCCAGCGGCCGTCGCGGGTCAACAGCTCGAGGCCCGCTTCCTCGGCGCCGAGCAAAAGCGTTATGGTATTGATGTCCTCGTGGGCTCCGGCGCGTACATTGCTCCCCGGCTCGCCCTCGATCGGCGGGTAATGCAGCAGGCGCAGAACCGAATTGCCGTCGCGGACGGTGTCGATGAAATAATCCTCGTCGATCTTGAGGAACCGCGCGATCGCTTTGAGGATCTTCAACCCGGTGCGGTCGAAGGTGTTGTAGAGTTTGAGGAACGTGTCCCTGAAGCTGGCGACTTCCTCGGGCCAGACATTGTCGCCCATGTGGCCGCGGAACGGGTGTCCGGGGGGCAGCTCGCGGCCGACGTGCCAGAATTCCTTGAGGTCGTGGGCGGCCGCGCCCTTGGCGGTCTCGATCCCGAACGGCGTGTAGCCGCGCGCCCCGCCGCCGCCCGGGATATGATATTTGCGTTTGACCTCCCCGGGCAGCGTGAAGAAGGCTTTCGCCTTCGCCTCGGCATCGCGGATCAGCGCGTCGGGGATGCCGTGGTCGGCGATGATCGCGAAGCCATATTCCTCGAAGCTCCGGCCGAGCCTGTCGGCGAAGGCGTCCGCGTCGCGGTCGGCGTCGGCCAGCGATACCGAGGCGATGGGGTCTGTAGTCAGCGTAGCCATGCGCCGGGTTTTAAGCCGAAATCAGCAATCCCGCCAGCGCGGCGCTCATGAGATTGGCCAGCGAACCGGCGATCAGCGCGCGGATGCCCAGCCGGGCGATCACCGGCCTTTGGTTGGGCGCAAGGCCGCCGGTCACCGCCATCTGGATGGCGATCGAGCTGAAATTGGCGAAGCCGCACAGGGCAAAGGTGACGATTGCGCGGCTGCGCTCGCTCATCACCGCCGGGCCCATCTGGCCAAGATCGATGAAAGCGACGAATTCGTTGAGGACGACCTTGGTGCCGAACAGGCCGCCGGCGGTCCCGGCCTCGTTCCACGGCACGCCGATCAGGAACATGATCGGCGCGAACAGATAGCCGACCAGCCGCTGGAAGGTCAGGCCCTCGAGACCGAACCAGCCGCCGACGCCGGAAAGGAGCCCGTTGGCGAGCGCCACCAAGGCGACGAAAGCCAGCACCATCGCGCCGACCGCGACCGCGAGCTTGACGCCGGTCTGGGCGCCCTGCGCCGCGGCCATGATGATGTTGGCCGGCCGCTCGCCCTCCTCGAACGTCTCGGCGAGGTCGACCTGGTCCTCTTCCACGGCCCCGCCGGCGAGCGGAAGCTCGTCCGCGGCCGGGGGCTCGTCGGGCATGATGATCTTGGCCATCAATATGCCGCCCGGGGCGGACATGAAGGCGGCGGCGAGCAGATACGGCAAATATTCCTCGCCGAGCAGGCTCGCGTAGGCGGCGAGGATGGTGCCGGCAACTCCCGCCATTCCGACCGTCATCAGGGTGAACAGCCGCGACGGCGGCAGCGCGGCGAGGTACGGTCGCACGACCAAAGGCGATTCCGACTGGCCGACGAAGATGTTGGCCGCCGCGCCCAGCGATTCGACCCGGCTGATGCCGGTGATCCAGCCGATCGCCCCGCCGACCCAGCGGACGACCCGCTGCATGATGCCGAGATAATAAAGGATCGAGACGATCGAGGCGAAGAAGATGATCACCGGCAGCGCGCCCAGCGCGAAGGTCAGCGCCAGCGGGTTGTTCTCCGACGGGCCGAACAGGAACTCGGTTCCCTCGTTGGCGTAGCCGAGCAGATTGGCGACCCCGGTCGACATGCCCCGGATCGCCGCTCGGCCCCACGGCGTGTAGATCACCAGCACCGCGATCCCGGCCTGCAACGCGAACGCGGCGCCGACGACCCGCAGCCGGATCGCCTTGCGGTTCGATGAAAGCGCGAATGCCAGCGCCAGGATGACGACGATGCCGGCAATGCCGAGCAGGATCTGATTCATGGAAATTTCCGCTCCCGCCGGCCTACCAAACCATACCTTGTGCCGCTGTCCCCGCCGCCTCGTCCAGAAGTTTGATCGCCTCGTCCGGCGTTTGCGCGACGAGCAGCTGCGCGCGCCGGCGTTCGGACAGGAAACCGCTTGCGGTCGCGTGGTCGATGAATTCGACCAGCCCCTCCCAAAAGCCGGCGACGTTCAACAGGCAAAGCGGCTTCTTATGGTAGCCGAGCGCGTTCCACGACCACGCCTCGAAAAGTTCGTCGAGCGTGCCGATACCGCCCGGGAGCGCGAGGAAGCCGTCGGCGAGGTCGGTCATCAGCGCCTTGCGCTCGTGCATGTTCGCGACCTTGTGCAATTCGGTCACCCCAGTGTGCGCGACCTCGAGATCGACCAAAGCGTGCGGGATTACGCCATAGACCCGGCCGCCCAGCTCCAGAACGCTGTCGGCCATCAGCCCCATCAGGCCAAGGCGCCCGCCGCCGTAAACCAGGTCGATGCCGTTGCCGACCATCGCCTCGGCCATGGCCTGGGCGGCGTTGGAGAAGACCGGGTCGGACCCGATCGCCGACCCGCAATAGACCGCGAGGCGCCGCAGGTTGCTCACAACCGCACCAGCTCCTTGAGGTCGGCTTCGGGGCGCGCGCCGAAATGAGAGATGACCTCCGCGGCGGCGAGCGCGCCGGCCTCCAGGCACCGCTCGAGCCCGTGGCCTCGGCAGCGGGCGGCGACAAAGCCCGCCGCGAACAGGTCGCCGGCGCCGGTCGTGTCGATCACGCGCTCGACCGGCGCCGCACAAATCTCGACCCGCTCGCCGCTCTCGATCCCGATTGCCCCGGCGGGCCCGCGGGTCACGACCAAAGTCGCGATCTTCGCTGACAACTGCTCCAAGGCGCGCTCGAGGTCGCCGCTCCCGGTCAGGTGCTGAACCTCGTCCTCGTTGGCGAACAACAGGTCGACGGCGCCGGCGTCGATCAGTCCCTGGACCCCCTCTCGGCGGCCGGGGATGCACAGGCTTTCCGACAAAGTGAAGGCGACGGCGCGGCCGGCCAAATGGGCGATCTCGGCGGCTCGCAGCATCGCCCGACGCGGCCGCTCGGGGCCCCACAGATAGCCTTCGAGATAGGTGATCGCGGCCGAGCGGATCAGCTCCTCGTCGAGGGCCTTGGGACCCAGCTCGTGGCTGGCGCCGGGACAGGTGTTCATAGTCCGCTGCGCATCTGGGGTGACGAGGATCAAACAACGGCCGGTCGGCGGTCCGCCCACCAGCGGCGGAGTGTCGAACTGCACCCCGAGCGCGCGCATGTCGTGGGCGAAGATATCGCCGAGCTGGTCGTCGGCGACCAGGCCGATGAAGGCCGCGCGGCCGCCCAGGGCCGCGACCCCGGCCATGCTGTTGGCCGCCGAGCCGCCACTGGTCTCGCGGGCGCTGCCCATCGCCGCGTACAGCTCGTCGGCCTCGTCGGCGGTCAGCAGGCGCATCGAGCCCTTCTGCAGCCCCCGCTCCGCCAGGAATTCATCGTCGCACGTCGCAATCACGTCGACGATGGCGTCACCGATCGCAACGATGTCGAGCTTCGGGGACGTCACGGCCGAGTGGCGTAGCGTTCGCCTGCATGAACGGTCAATCCGCCCGTGCCACTCCGGTCCGGAACCGGGCGTTGCATCTCCGCCCAAAGCCGTTACCCCTCCACCATGACCAGCGAAGTCCAGGCGGCCGCCGAGGCGCCACAATCGGCAGCCATTCCCCGTTCGTTGTTCGTGCTCGCGGTCTTCTACGGCGGCATGGTCGTGATCGCCGGGGTGCTCGCCAACAAACAGATCGAACTCGGGCCGCTGGCGGTCGAGGCCGGTATCCTTGCCTTCCTGATGCTCGTCGTCACGTCGAGCACGGTCGCCGAGCTGTTCGGCCGGCCGGCCGCAAGCCGGCTGGTACTGTTCGGCTTCGTTCCGCTGATCGCCTCGATGCTGCTGGCGTCCCTGGTGCTGGCGCTGCCGGCGGCGGACGAGATGGACCCCGAGCGTCTCGCCGCGTTCGAGGTGGTGATGGGCGCGACGCCGCGCATCTGGATCGCCGGCATCATCGCCTATGGTGTGTCGCAGTTCCTCAACGTCACCATCTTTACCCGCCTGAAGTGCGAGACCGGGCGCCTGCTGTGGCTGCGGGCCGGAGTCGCCGGCGTCCTGTCGCAGGTCGTCGACACCATTTTGTTCATCGGCATCGCATTTTACGGCGTGTTCCCGATCTTCGGCCTGATGCTCGGCCAGATGCTCGCCAAGGTGGTGCTGTCGGCGGTGATGGTGCCGCCGCTCATCTATTTGTTCGTCGCGATCGGGCGCCGGCTCGACGAAAGAAGCAGCGGCGACGCTTAGCGCTTGAATTGCCCGCCCGGAGATGCTGACTTGATCGCCGAGTCGCGGGGGTGGCGGCTTTACTTAGTGTCAAATCTGCAACGGCTTGAGGGATTCCGGCGAAGGCCCAATTGGCTGTCATCGCAATGTCTTGAACCGGCTATAGCTGCCCCCGGGTCTGTAACTGAGTCGTTCGCCTGGGGGATCTGTTTCCGTGAAAAAATCTGTTCTGCTGCGCTCGTGCGCGATCTTTGCCGTGCCGCTCGCCGTCGCGACGGTCATTCCAACCGCTGCCGAGGCGCAGCAGATCACGACCGAGATCACCGGCCAGGTGACCAGTGAGGCGGGCGCCCCGGTGCCCAACGCGGTCGTTGTCGTCATCGACAATCGCACCGGCTCGACTCGGGAGATCTCGGCCAACAATCAGGGCCTGTTCAGTGCCCAGAACCTGTCCACAGGCGGCCCGTACACCGTCACCGCGACCGCCGACGGCTATCAGGGCCAAACGGTCGAGGGGATCACCACGACCCTGCAGGGCGCGACCCAGCTAACCTTCGCGCTGACCCCGGTTTCGACCGCGGAAACGGGGGACACGATCATCGTCACGGCGCAGCGCGCTCGCGTGACCCAGCTCGAGGTCGGGCCCGGCACGTCATTCGGCGCGGCGGTCCTCGAAACGGCGCCGTCGTTTAACCGCGACGTGCGTGACATCATTCGCCTTGATCCCCGCGTCAGCCTCGACCGTGAGGACTCGGCGACCGGCGGTTCGGGCGCCGATCGAATTTCCTGCCTTGGCGGCAACGACCGCGGCAACCTCTTCACGGTCGACGGAATCGCCCAGAGCGACATTTACGGTCTCAATGACACCGGCTTCTCGTCGCGCAGCTCGACCCCGCTTCCGTACGATGCGGTACGCGAGACGCAGGTCCAGTTCGCGCCGTTCGACGTCGAATATGGCCAGTTCACCGGCTGCGCCATCAACGTCGTTACCAAGTCGGGATCGAACCGCTTCCACGGCGACGCTTTCTACGAATATGCGAGCGACGATATCCGCGGCAACCGGGTCAAGGACGTAACCGCCGCGCCCGTCAAACCCGAGAAGCGTTGGGGCGCGGCCCTCGGCGGTCCGATCTGGCGCGACCGCCTGTTCTTTTTCGGCGCCTACGAGCATCACGAGGGGGGGTTCGCCCAGGAGGTCGGCCCGACGGGCGGCGGCTATCCCGAAGAAATCGAGGGCGTCACGGTCGAGCAGTTCAACCAGTTTTCCGATATCCTGAGCAGCGTCTACGGCATCGACACCGGCGGACTGGTCACCAGCCGGCCGTACAAAAACGACCGCTACTTCGGTCGGCTCGACTTCCAGATCACCGACGATCACCGCCTCGAGGCAACCTATCAGCGCCTCAAGGAGAGCACGATCCAGTCGGACGACAATGCGACCAGCACCTTCTCCAACAACGCGGTCGGCCTGAACACCTTCTACAACAGCGGCACCGACTCACATTATTACTCGGGCCGCCTCTATTCGAACTGGTCGGACCGCTTCTCGACCGAGCTGCGCTATTCGCGTTCGGACGTTCAGGATATCCAGAACCCGGTCGGCGGCGGCGAAGCCCAGGACGAGAATCCCATTCCGCGCATCTTCGTTGGCATCGACAATCCCGGCGACGCAGAAGACGGCACGCTCCAGGCGGGTCCGGGTTTTTCGCGGTCGGCCAATGACCTGAAGACGAAGATCGACCAGTACCGGGCGGTCGCGAACTATGACGCGGGCGACCACCGCATCAAGTTCGGTGTCGAGATCAACAAGGCCGACATCTTCAACCTGTTCGTGCAGAATGCGTTCGGCGCGCTGTCCTTCCGAAACTTCGCCGATCTCGAAGCAGGAATTCTGTCGCCCGGAACCGGCAATTTCGAAACCTTCCCCTTGCCCGACAATCTGATCTCGGGCGAAATCGAAGGAGCGTACGGAAACTTCTCGCGGACCGGGGACGTCAACGACGCTGCCGCCGCGTTCCAGCGGACGATCTACGCGGTGTACGCGCAGGACGACTGGCGCGTGAACGATCGGCTCGACTTGGTCCTCGGCGTCCGCGGAGACTTTTTCACCGGCGACGCCCCCGATGAGAACCCAGTGTTCGTCCAGCGCTACGGCCACTCGAATTCGGTCGGCTTCAGCGACCTCGATCCGGTGATCCTGCCACGCCTTGCTTTCACCTATGACCTCAGCGACTTCGCCTTCCTGTCGCGCTCGAAGCTGCAGGGCGGCGTCGGCATCTTCTCGGGCGGCGATCCCTTGGTCTGGTTCGGCAACGCCTTCCAGAACAACGGCTTCGGCTTTGCCGAGGGCACAACGCAAGGCGCCGGGTGCCCAGCCGCGCCGATCGATGTCGTGGTCGGCGGCCAGTTCACCGGCGTACCGGAGTGCATCCGCGCTGTCGGTGCTGCCCGCGCAGCCGCCGGACTAGGCGACGCGCAGTCCATCGATCCGGACATCAAGATGCCGACCGTGTTCCGGTTGAACCTGGGCTTCCAGACCCAGTTCAACGTCACGCCAACTGGCTTTTTCAGCGGCTGGAACGCGAACGTCGACTATATCTTCAGCCGGTACAAGGATCCGTTCACGGTAGTCGACCTGTCGCAGGTTCCCGACCCTCGCCGCGGCCTTAACGGCTTCACGATCGACGGGCGGCCAATCTACCGGGCCATCGATCCGAACGCCGCTGGCTGCGATGCAGTGCTGGAAGGGTGGGATCCGGCACCGATCTATTCGGGCGTCACCACCGCATGCTTCAGCACGTCACGCGATGATGAGATCATGCTGACCAACTCGGGCGGATACGACAGCCATGTCGCCTCGGCGATCCTGTCGAAGAGCTGGGACACCGGCATCTTTACGCCGGGCGGTGGCACGTTCTTCTCGCTAGGCTATGCGTACACGGATTCGCAGGACCGGCGGAACATGTTCAATTCGACCGCGGGGTCGAACTTTGACAACGTTGCCGCCTTCGATCGGCAGAATCCGGAAGCTTCGCGCGGATTCTACGAAAGCCGGCACAATATCTCGCTGGCAACGACGTTCCGGGAGCAGTTCCTGCCGGATCTGGATACGGTGTTCGGCTTTAGCTTCGTCGCCCGTTCCGGCCGTCCGTACAGCCTGACGTTCCAGGGCAGCGGCGTGTTCAACGACAGCTCATCCGGCAGCAACAACGCCCTCATCTATTTGCCGACTGGCGTCAACGATCCGAATGTCTCGCCCCTGTCGGACATGACTGCGGTTCAGGGCCTGGCGGACTTCGCAAGCGGTCTCGGCTGCGCGCGTAACTATATCGGCCGCACGATCGAGCGTAACACTTGCACGAACGAGTGGTTCTACGACCTCGACCTCAGATTCTCGCAGGAACTTCCGGGCCTGTCGCGACTGACCGGTATCGGCGGGGCACGCGATTCGTTTCGCGTGTATGCAATGTTCGACAACTTCCTGAACTTCCTGAACAGGGATTGGAACGTCCAGTACCGCCGGAACTTCGCGGGCTTGCAGGAGATCGGCAACCTCGCATCCGGAAATGGAGGAGTCGATGCGCTGGGACGCTACGTCATTACCGCACTGCCGGGCGACACCGCCCAGTCGCGGTTCGAGGAAGACCGGTTCATCAACGTCTCCTCATCGGTGTGGCGGATGAAGGTCGGCATCAGCTACCAGTTCTAGCCACCGCGGCCAGGGCAAGGACGGAGTTGCCGAGCGCTTAGGCAAGCAACGAATAGGCGGCGGTGGTGAGGAACTCCGGCGGCTGGTCGGCGGTCACCATGCCGTGGAACAGCCGCGCCGCTTCGTCGAGACGCGGGCCGCCGCCAAGCGCGGCGAGCTCTTCCTCGAAGAGCTGCTCGAACCGCGCGCGGTCGAGCCGGATGCCGCCGTCCAGCGGCGCTTCGAAGCGCAGCCATTGCCACAGCTGCGAGCGGCAGATCTCGGCGGTCGCGGCGTCCTCCATCAGATTGTAGAGCGGCACCGCGCCCTTGCCGCCGAGCCAGGCGGCGAGATACTGCACTCCGACGCGGATGTTCTCGCGGGCCCCGGCTTCGGTTCGCACGCCCTGGTGCAGCTCGAGCATCGCATCGCGGCCCGGTACCTGCTCGGGCACTTTCGACAATTGGTTGGGACCCTCCATCGCCGCGAAGGCCTCTAGCGCGACCACGACCAGCGCCGGATGAGCGACCCAGGTGCCGTCGTGGCCATTGGTCACTTCGCGCAATTTGTCGGCGCGCACTTTTTCGAGCGCGGCCGCGTTCGCCGCCGCGTTGCCCTTGACCGGGATGAACGCCGACATGCCGCCCATCGCATGGGCTCCGCGGCGGTGGCAGGTGGCGATCAGCCGCAATGAGTAAGCGGCGAGAAATGCTCGGTCCATGGTCATCGCCGAGCGGTCGGGGGTCAGCCGGTCCGGGGTTCGCCCGAGCCGCTTGATGTACGAGAAGATATAGTCCCAGCGGCCGCAATTGAGCCCGACGATGTTGGCGCGCAAAGCGAAGAGAATTTCGTCCATCTCGAACGCCGCCGGGATGGTCTCGATGAGCACCGTGGCCTTGATCGCGCCGCGCTCGATCCGCAGCTTGGCTTCGGCGAACGCGAAGACGTCGCTCCACAGTTCCGCCTCGTGGCGGTTCTCGAGCTTCGGCAGGTAAAAATAAGGGCCGGAGCCGGCAGCCAGCGAAGCGCGGGCATTGTGCCAAAGGTAAAGCCCGAAATCGAACAGCGCGCCGGCGATCGGCTGCCCGGCGACGGTCACGTGGCGCTCGTCGAGGTGCCAGCCGCGCGGCCGGACCATCAGCACGGCGGGATTGTCCCCTATCGCATAATGCTTGCCCCTTGCGGGATCGTCATAGTCGAGCCGCGCGAGCCAGCGGTTGCGCAGGTTCACCTGGCCCTGGACCAGCTCGTCCCACGCCGGAGCGGTCGCGTCCTCGAAGTCGGCCATGAACACCTTGGCGCCGCTATTGAGCGCGTTGATGATCATCTTGGCGTTGGTCGGCCCGGTAATCTCGACGCGGCGGTCCTGGAGGTCGACCGGCGCGGGCGCGACGGTCCATTCGGCGTCGCGGACGTCGCTGGTCTCGGCGGGGAAATCCGGAAGCTCGCCGGCGTCGAAGGCCGCCTGGCGCTCGAGCCGCCGTTCGAGCAAGGCGAGGCGCCGCCTATCGAACCGTTCGTGGAGCTCGGCGAGGAAGTCGAGCGCGTCGGCCGTCAACACCTCGCCGGCGCCCCGCACGCCGGACGCCGCGGCCGAAACCCGCTGCAGATCGATGATGCCGCTCACCGGCGGCCCGGCTCGGCGGCGATCGAATAGCGTGTCGTCGCTCCGCACCCGTCGCGGAAGGTCAGCCGCTGCCACTCAGTCCGAGCGCGCAATTCATCGCTGAACGGACCGCTGATCGTCTCGGTGCCGGGCTCGAGCTGCCCGAACGCGCAGTCGCGATAATCGCCGCCGACCACCCAGTAACGCTGTCCCATGCTTTCCTCCTTCATTCCGCGGCCACGAACTGCGCGGCTTCGGTCGATTCCTTGAGCGCCACGGTCGACGCCTGCCCGCCCGAAATGGCGGTGGCGATCGCGTCGAAATAGCCGGTTCCGACTTCGCGCTGGTGGCGGGTGGCGGTGTAGCCCGCCGGCTCCGAGGCGAACTCGGCCTGCTGCAGCTCGGAGTAAGCCGCCATACCGCGGTCGCGGTAGCCGCCGGCGAGCTCGAACATAGCATGGTTGAGGCTGTGGAAGCCGGCCAAGGTGACGAACTGGAACTTGTAGCCCATCGCCCCGAGCTCGCGCTGGAAGCGCGCGATCGTGTCGGCATCGAGCTTTGCCGCCCAGTTGAAGCTCGGGCTGCAATTATAGGCGAGCAATTTGCCCGGATGCTCGCGGTGCACCGCTTCGGCGAAGGCGCGGGCCTCCCCGAGGTCGGGGTGGCTGGTTTCCCACCACAGAAGGTCGGCGTGCGGCGCGAAGGCGAGGCCGCGCGCGATGCAATGGTCAAGCCCGGTGCCCTCATTCAGCCGGAAGAACCCCTCCGCGGTGCGCTCGCCGGTCAGGAATGGCCGGTCGCGCTCGTCGACGTCGCTGGTGATCAGCCGCGCACTTTCGGCATCGGTGCGCGCGACGAGGATGGTCGGCACTCCGCAGACGTCGGCGGCGAGCCGCGCCGCGCCGAGGTTGCGGATCGCCGCCTGCGTCGGGATCAGTACCTTGCCGCCGAGATGGCCGCACTTCTTTTCCGAAGCGAGCTGGTCCTCGAAGTGAACGCCCGCCACGCCCGCCTCGATATAGGCCTTCATGATCTCAAAACAGTTCAATGGGCCGCCGAAACCGGCCTCGGCGTCGGCCAGGATCGGCGCGAACCAGTCGCGTCTCGCCCCGCCTTCGAGATGCTCGACCTGGTCGGCGCGTTGCAGCGTGCGGTTGATCCGCCGCGCAAGCTCCGGTCCGGTGTTGGCCGGATAGAGCGACTGGTCGGGGTACATCGCGCCGGCGGTGTTGGCGTCGGCGGCCGCCTGCCAGCCGGACAAATAAATCGCCTCGAGGCCGGCGCGGACCATCTGCATCGCCTGGTTGCCGGTGACGGCGCCCAGCGCGCGGACCGGCTCGTCGCGCTTGAGCAGTTCCCACAAGCGCAGCGCTCCCCGTCGCGCCAGCGTATGCTCGACCGGGAACGAGCCCCTTAGCCGAAGCACGTCTTCGACCGAGTAGCTCCGCTCGATCCCGTCGAAGCGTCCGGGCGGTGCGCTAATGACTTGGCTGAAATCCGACATCCTGATCCCCTGTAGCTGCACTGGGACCAAAGCCGATGCGGATCAGAAAAGATGCAGCGAAAAGGGCGCAGTTGTCAGAACACGTCTTGTGTTCTGTGTAAATTTCTTCACAATTCGACCATGGCTCAACGCAAGCTCCTGCTCGGTGCCCGACTGCGGCGCCTGCGCCGTGACCACGGCCTCAACCAGAGCGAGATGGCCGGCCAGCTTGGCATTTCCGCCTCCTATCTGAACCATCTCGAGCGTAACCAGAGGCCGGTCACCGCCGGCATCCTGCTGCGGCTCGCCGAGACGTTCGACGTCGACGTCAAAGCGTTCGCCGCCGACAGCGGCGAAGGGGCCGGGGCGGACCAGCTCAGCGAGATCTTCTCCGACGGAATGCTCGCGGACCTCGGGGTCAGTCGGTTCGAGCTGGTCGAGCTTTCCGACAATGCGCCTTCGGTCGCCGAAGGCATCACCCGCCTCTACACCGCGCTCCGCGAGCTCCACCGCCGGCCGGCCGGCGAGGAGGGCGCCGACCCGCGGGTGCTGATCACCCCCGAAACCTGGGTGCGCGACTACATCCAGGCGCAGCGCAACCATTTCCCCGAGCTCGAGGAAAGCGCCGAGACGCTCGGCGGCGGCCTGAGCGATCCGTTGTCGGTCGCCGAGCCGCTCCGGCGCCGCTTGAAGGAAGCCTATGGCGTCGAGGCCAAGGTCGTGCCGCCCGAAATGCTCGACGACGCCAGCCAGCATTACGACGCCCAGCGGCGGACGCTGATGTTGTCGGGGTTGCTGCGGCCCGAGAACCGCACGTTCGGCCTCGCCTACCAGCTCGCGCTGATGGAGTTCGCGGGCATCATCCAGCGCCTGGTCGATTCGGCGCGGCCGCCCGACGTTGGCAGCCGCAGCCTGCTGCACATGAGCTTCGCCAACTACGCCGCCGGAGCGATCATGATGCCGTACGGCAAGTTCCTCCGTGCCGCCGAAGAGCATCGCTACGCCATCGACCGGTTGTGCGGGCAGTTCGGCGCCAATGTCGAGCAGGTCGCGCACCGCTTCACGACGCTCGGCCGCTCCGGCGCGCGCGGAGTCCCGTTCTTCATGCTGCGCGTCGACCCGGCCGGCAACATTTCCAAGCGCTACGCCGGCGACAGCTTCCCGTTCTCGCACTTCGGCGGCACCTGCCCGCGATGGAACCTGCACGCGGCGTTCCAGACGCCCGGCCAGACCATCCGCCAGATCATCGAGACTCCCGACGGCCAGCGGTTTTTCACCATCAGCCGCACCATCGAGCGGCCGATCCGCCCCGACTTACGCGACGACAGCCTGCTCGCCATCGGGCTTGGTTGTGACCTGCGCCACGCGTCGCGCATGGCTTATGCCGATGGCCTCGACCTGATGAACACTCCGGCGACGCCGGTCGGGCCAGCCTGCGCGATCTGCCCGAGGATGCAATGCCCGTACCGCGCCACCCCGCCCGCCGGGCGAATGCTCGCGGTTCACGAGAACCGCAAGACGATCTCCCCCTACCCGTTCCTGCCGGCCTGAAGGCTACTGAATTCGGACGCAGCCACCCGGCTGGCGATGGCTGCGCGGCGGCGCACCTGGAGTTTATCGAGAATGTTGTGGACGTGGTTTTTGACCGTCGTCGGCCCGATGCGAAGGCCTTGCGCTATCTCTTTGTTGGACATCCCCTCGGCGACCATCCCTGCGATTTCGTGCTCGCGCGGTGTCAACGATGGCGATGCTTCAGAACCGCGGTCGGCAAGACGAGCGAGGCGGGCACACAGGATCGTTGCCACTCGGGGAGAGCAAGTGAATTCGCCGCGAAGCGCGTCCGACACGACTCTGACGAGCGCATCGATTGATCCGTTTTGGTCAACAAAGCCGATCACGCCGGCCTCAGCGCAGCCGATTACGTCGGCAGCGGATTCGGAGATACCGAACCCAACGAGCGGCAGAGTCGGGTCAGCATTCTTGAGCCGCCGGGCAAGCGCAAGTCCTTCCGCAGTGGCAGCGTCGAGGACTACGGCGTCAGGTCGCGTAAACGTCACCGCAGCGAGCGTCTCGCTGAGATCTGTGACCGCGACTACTTCGAGCCGGCTATCCCGTGCCAAGCTTGCCGCAAGACCTTCCCGATACAGAAGAATGCCGCTGGCCACGACGATCCGGGGGGAATTCCCGTTCTGGACCAAAGCGGCGTCGCAAAACTCGCGCCCGTCCACGCTCATTTATGCCTCCGGACCCGAGCGGAGATTACTTATAGGCAGCGTCGCCGGGCGTAAGTCCGGTCACGTTGTCGACAGTTGAGAGCGTAACAAACGTAAGCGATTCGGGGAAGGAAAAATGCGGCCCCGGCCCGTTGGATGGAGCACCAAGGGGCCAGCGGACCCATCCAAACGATCTAGACCGAGTGGCTTAGGCTAAAGTCCCCGGGCGACATTAAACCACATTCATCAGTCGGCCGTGCACTGACGACGCCCGCATTTGCGACGCCGACCGGTCCCCTCCCCAAAAATTTCCGGACCCTCTCCATTCGGGGGATTCCGGCCCCGCCACAACGCGCGCAAGGTCGCGCGGTTGCGGAGGAATGCAGTGGACACAGTGCGGATTCATCTCGCTCACATGTCTCCATTGCTTCGCCGGATGATCACCGATCTGCTCGCTGCAGAAGAAGATATTGAGATCGTCGGCAGTGAGGCGAAAACCGGAAATTCCCTACTGGCCGCGCGCGCCCAAGGCGCAAACATGATCATCACCCAGGAAGGGGCGGCAGTCGCCGACCAGTGCCTTAATGCGGTTACGCAAAACGTCCCGCTCACTATCCTCGCGATTGCGCCAGGCGGGTCTGCAGGCACATCCATAAATCTGGTGCGGCGCCAGCTGCGGCTGGATGACGACGGCGCGAAATCGCTGGCCCAGGCAGTCCGCCAAGCGATGGAGCCAGCCTGAGATGGCCCGCTCGCAAGCAATCGCCGCGGTGAGCGCGACCCTGCTCGGGCTCCTGCGCGATTCCTATCCGCGCGATGAATTCGGTCCCTCTCTTGCCTTCGAGCTCTATCAACCGCGCAATTTCGAGGACCCGATGCGCGAGGGCATCGCGATTTGCCTTTGGCGTGCTGCTCCCAACGGCAACCGGCGCAATTTCCCAACGCGCACTGATCAGTTCGGGCGGCGCCTCCGCGGCTCGATCCCGATCGATCTTTATTATTTGATCGTGCCGTTCGCAGACAAGGCCGAGCGCCAGCAGCGGCTGCTCGGATGGCTGATCCGGGCAATGCACGAGCTCGGTCCGATGGTGCCGACTCACCTCAACCATTATCTTGCCGAGAGCGATACTTTCGCCGAGGCCGAAAGCCTCGATGCGGTCCCCGAGGCGCTCTCGGTCGGCGACTATCTTACTTTGTGGGACAGGCTGAAGCGGCTTCCCCCGGCCGCCACCTATCTTGTTCGATTACTCCTGATCGACAGCGACAAGCCACTCGACGAATATCCGCTCGTCGAAGAGCGCAACCTCGATTTCGGGACCGTGGCGGCATGAGCGGCGCTCTCCCCGGGTATCGGTTCCTCGAGCGGATTTCGCGGCCGGCCCCGCTTGGCCTCGTCTTCTGGGACTTTGCCACCGGAACGCCGGTCGCGGATGACCTGTCCGTCTCAATTGCACTGAAAAGCCGTGCTGGCGTAGCGCGTACGCTGATCTCCAACCGCAACGGTGTCTGGCTCGCTCCGGACCTGCCGGGGCGTTCCGCCTACGAACTCGCAACGGTCGACTGGGCAGCGCTGCGCCGGACGTATCGTGTTGAAGTGGTCGACCCGCTGGGGCGGTTCCTGCCTCTTGCGTTCGACGCCGAGCTCCCCTCGCGCGGCCTTTATCACTGGCCCGGCTGGGAGACCCTGCCGACCGAACCGATGACTCCGCTAGGGGCGGATCCTTCGCCGCCGCGCATCAGTCCGCGGCGCATTCCTCTATTCTCTGCGCCCGGCCGGCCGACACCGCCGGCGCTGGCCGAAGTGCGGTGCCAGCTTGTCGACTCCAGCACCGGCGACGCGGCCGCCTGGGCTCTGCTGACCGTCGGCCACGACGGCCGGACGCGCGGCATCGGCCTGTCGGACAAAGAGGGCCGCGTCGCGCTGTTGTTCGGTTACCCGGAACGGCCGCGGCCGTCGCTCGCCACGTCGCCGCCGGCGATCACCGATTACCGCTGGGAGCTGGACGTCCAAGCCTTCTTCGATCCCACCCCTGGGCCGCCACCAGCCGTGCCGGACCTCGAGCAGATGATGGCCCAGCTGGATCACCCGCGCGACCTTTTGAAGTCGACGCTTTCACCCCCGGAGCTGCTCCCCTCTCAGCTCCTGACTTACGGCCGGCCAATGGTCCTGAGGACCAGCCGAACACCAGAGGGATCGTCGTCCAGCCTTTTCCTGGGCCCCGATTGAGCGATCGAGGAGAAGCCGAATGCCAGAATATCTCGCGCCAGGCGTTTTCGTGGAGGAAGTTTCCTACCGCGCCAAATCGATCGAGGGCGTTTCGACGACCACGACCGGTTTCGTCGGCCCCGCCCGCTTCGGCCCGCTGAACATCGAGCCCGAGGTGATCACGAGCCTCGTTGAGTTCGAGCGTGTCTATGGCGGCCGTTCGCAACTCGTGTTCGAGGGAAGTCCGGTCGACAATTATCTTTGGAACGCCGCCCGCGCCTTCTTTGAGGAAGGTGGCAAGCGACTATACGTCAGCCGCATCTTCAACCCGGCGAACGGTGACGGCATCGCGCGGCCGCCGGAATCACCACCGGCGCCGATTGCGGTGCGCGCGCGCTTCCCTGGAGAAGCAGGTAACGGGCGGGTCACGATCACGCTCCAGCTCAGCCCCAACCGGCTGGCAACCACCGATGACGGGCCCGCGCTGCGCGGCGCGCTGCATCGGGATCTCGTGTACATTGGCGGCACTTCGAACGACGGTTTCTATCTCGCGCTGCGCGACGACCTTCAGCGCACCTGGCGCTTTTCGAGGACCGGGGCAGACCTCGGCGGCGCCGACTTCGAAATGCAGGCAGATCTCGCGGGAGCCGGCGTCTCTGTGCGTACGGTTACGGCGACCGTCACCTTCGAATCCGCCACCGGCGACCTGCCAACGTTCGTTGCGACCGAGTTGCCGCTCGATCCCGAGCACAGCCTTGCCGGTTCGCCCGATTCCCTCTTTGCCTACTTTGCTGAAGAGCCCTCCAGCCTGTCCCGCGCTCGAAGCATTCCGCTCGTCCTCACGGCCGCCGACGGATCGACTGGACTCGGGGTGATCAACGCGCTGATCGACGCCTACGAATTGGCGTCCCCGCCGGTCAGTCCGCCGGATCAGGGCATCCTCGATAGCCTGACAAGTAACGAGGCGACCCCGATCGCGCGCCGCTCGATCGTGATGATCCTCGAAAACGGCGACGACGGTGCGATCCCGCAGGCCACCGATTATGAAGGCGAGGTCGACGACAAGGACCGCCGGACGGGGCTGCGTGCGTTCGAGTCCCTCGAGGACATCTCGATCGTCGCCGCGCCCGGCTCGACGCGCAACGACAATCCCCAGAGCAGAGCGGTCATCGGCCTGCTGATCAGCCACGCCGAGCGGATGCAGTACCGGATCGCGGTGATCGACAGCATGCGCGATCAGAGCATCGCCGAAGTGCGGGCGTTGCGGGCATTGTACGACAGCAGCCACGCCGCATTTTACTACCCGTGGGTGCGGATCGTCGATCCGACAACGCAGCAGGAGAACCATTATCCGCCATCGGGCTTCGTGGCCGGCATTTATGCGCGGAACGATATCGAGCGGGCTGTCTACAAAGCTCCCGCAAATGAGGTCGTGAACCTTGCGGTCGGGTTCGAGACGCTGCTCAACAAGGCCCAGCAGGAAGTGCTCAACCCCGAAGGCATCAACTGTTTCCGCTATTTTGAAGGGCGCGGCATGCGCCTGTGGGGCGCGCGCACGATGTCGAGCGATCCCGAATGGAAATATGTCAATCTTCGCAGATACTTCGCCTACCTTGAGCGCTCCATAGACAAGCACACGCAATGGGCCGTGTTCGAGCCCAACGGCGAGCGTTTGTGGACCAATGTCCGCAGCACTGTATCCGATTTCCTGCTCAACGAATGGCAAAACGGCGCGCTGCTCGGCGACAAGCCGGAGAAAGCCTACTTCGTCAAATGCGACCGCTCGACCATGTCGCAAAACGACCTCGACAACGGCCGGCTCGTCTGCCTCGTCGGCGTAGCCGCCCTGCGCCCCGCCGAATTCGTCATCTTCCGCATCGGCCAGTGGACGGCCGACCGCAAGATTTAAGGAGCTGAGCCATGGCAACGCTGCGCGATCGCCCATACGTCCAATTCAACTTCCTGGTGGATTTCGGCGAAGGCACGGAAGGGCCCGCGGCCGGTTTCCAGGAGCTTTCCGGGATCGGCATGGAAGTGACGGTATCCGAGTACCGGACCGGCAATTCCAAGGAAAATTCGGTGATGAAAATCACCGGCATGAACAAGTCGTCCGACGTCACGATGAAGCGCGGCGTGATCGGGTCGCTCAATCTGTACAAATGGCTCGACGAGATTCGGAACGGCGACCAAAATGCCATGCGCACGGTCACCGTCACGCTGATGAGCGAAGACCACAGCCAGCCCGTCATGACCTGGAAGCTGATGCGGGCGCGGCCCATCAAGGTCGTCGACGGCCCGCTGAGTGCCAAGGGCACCGACGTAGCCATCGAGGAAATGGTTCTCGCCTACGAACGCCTCGAGATGGAGTAGGCGATGTTCGGCGGTCACCGCCTCCCCGGAATTGCGTTCGAAACGGTCGTTGCGCCGGCTCCTGAAGCGCTGCCGCCGATGGACGTTGCACTGTTCGCAGGGTTCGCCGCGATGGGGCCGGCACACCGGCCCGTGCCCGTCGAAGATTTTGCACAGTTTCGCCGGGTTTTCGGCGACACTCATCCGTTGGCATATGACGCCAGCACGGGCGAAACAGTCGGAACCGCTCTCGCCCCAACCGTGCGCGCCTTCTTTGCGAACGGCGGTCGGCGCTGCTGGATTGTCCGCGTCTTGCGCACCGAGGCGCTGGAAGCAGTCCGCGACGGCTCCAGAAATTTGCCGCCGGAAGGTGACGGTGTCGCTTCAGTCGGACGTTTCGAGCTGCCGGGGCTGGTCGCCGTTGATTTGGACGGGCAGCTCGTCCCGGCCCGCGCCCAGGCTCGCAGCCTTGGCTCCTGGTCCGACCGGCTTGGCGTCGCGGCCCGGGTCGAGCGCAGGCCGTTTTCTTACCGCGGCCTCGAAGTCGACGGCACGGAACTGACGCTGAGCGCCAGCCAGCCGCTCGAACCCGGAGATCTCGTTGAATTCGAGGACTCGCAGGGCACGATTTACGCCAGGATTGACGAGGTCAACGGTCAACGGGCCAAGGCGTTTCTGATTCCCTTTTGTCTGCCCGCTCCGCCGCCAGCCAGCCCGCCCGAAGCTAGCCCTCCGATTGCCTCGCCGCCGTCTGGCTCGACGCCGGAGCTGCCGCCCTCCGCCTTGCTCGAACCGGGTGCACGCGCTCCCATGCCCAATGCCCGGGCGGCTCGGGTCTCGCTCGAACTTCGTGTCAATGACGGCGCCGATCGTTTCACGCTCTCCGGCATCGGGCTGACTCCGCTCCACGCGCAAAGCTGGTGGAAGCATCTCCCGGACGATCGCCGGCCCGATGATTTTTCACCGCCAGGCCTGCCGATCGCGGTCGACAACGCCGAACTCGACCGGCCACCGTTGGTGTGGCTGCCGGTCGGCCTTACCGGCCAGTTCTCCGAGCCCGTCGCCATCGACCACGACGGCCGCACCGCACTCGAGCGCGATGGCCTCTCGCGCCTTGGCGAAGACCTGTTCCTCGACCCGCGGCTCGCGCAGATCGGAACGGGCCGTCTGTTGGAAGACGCCGAGCGAATTCTTCAGCTCGACGGTCGGCCATTGTTCGGCATTCACAGCGTGCTCGGCATCAATGATGCGGGCGACTTCAATCCGGTGAGCCTGCTGGCCGTCCCGGACGCGGTCCAGCGCGGTTGGATAGAGCGAGACCGCCGCCTCTCGGCACCGCCGGCCAGGTCGAAGATCTCGCCGCCGGCACACTGGTTCGACCATCGTGGCCCTTGCGCTTCCGTGTCACCGGAAAGTGAGCTGGCTGCCGACCTCGACCGGTCCGCTTTCCTCGACTGCGCGACCCGGGTTCTCGCTTCGCCAATTTTCGAAGCGGTCGACGAAACCCGCGCCCCCGGAGCCTTGCCGCTGCGCTGGAGCTCGGTCGGTGCCAACTGCACCTACACGCTCGAAATTGCGCGAAGTGCCGGCTTCGACGATGCTGAAATCGTCTACGAGGGGCCTGAAACCTCGTACGTCATCGATCTCCTGGGCGAGGGTTTTTACTATTTCCGGCTTCGTGCGCGCGAAGCGGATGAGGTCAGCTTTCCCGCTCTGCTCGCATTGGCCGTCCGCGCGTCTGACTGGACGATGTTATCAGCCGAGGCCTATTCGTCGGCAGCGCTGCTCGCAGTGCAGCGGGGGCTTTTGCGACTAGCGGCGGCAAGCGGCGACATGTTTGCCTTGCTGTCGCTGCCGCGCCACTACCGAGCGGCCGAAGCGGTCGACCATGCCCGGCGGCTGTCCCGCTGGCGCCGTGGCGGCTTTGGCGATTCGACCTTGTTCGACGGAAATGAGCGCCGCACCCTCTCCTTCGGTGCCTTGCATCACCCTTGGACCGTTTCGTTTGCGACCGACGAAAAAGTCTTGGTTGCGGCACCGCCGGAAGGCGCGATCGCTGGAGTGCACGCGCGCCGAACGCGGGACCGCGGCGCCTGGATTGCCGCCGCCAATGAACGCCTGCGTGACGTCGTTGCGCTCGAGCCGGCGATCGGGGACGCCGACTGGCCGGCTTGCGACCTCAACCGGGTTAACTTGATTCGACGCGACTCGCGCGGGTTCCTGCTGCTTGACGCCGACACATTGTCGGACGAGCCGGAATGGCGGCAGATCAACGTCCGGCGCCTGATGAGCCTGCTGCGCAGAGTCTCGATCCGGCGCGGTGCATCCTATGTCTTCGAGCCGAACAGCGACGTTCTCCGCCGAGCCGTCGAGCGCGGCTTTACCGAGCTGCTCGACCGGCTGTTCCGCCTCGGCGCGTTCGTCGGCCGCATACCGGAACAGGCCTATGGCCTGTCGGTCGCGACCACCGCGGCCGATCGCGAGTCTGGCCGGCTCGTGGTGGAGATCGGCGTCGCTCCAGCGCAGCCCATGCGGTTCGTCACCGTCCGGCTAGTTCAGTCCGGCGGCCGCTTCGCGGTCGAGGAGGGCTAAGCGATGCTCCCGCCCTATCCTTTCACCGGCTTCAACTTCTCGGTCGAGATCAACCGCGGCCAGGAAGGCGGCCCGCTCGCCGCCGCGCAATTCTCCGATTGCGACGGCCTTGAAATGACGATGGACGTAAAAACCATCCGCGAAGGCGGGTCGAACGACCATCCGATCCGCGTCTCCGGCGCAGTCAACTATGCCAACCTTACCCTCAAGCGCGGAATGACGCGCAATTTCGATCTGTGGAAATGGTTTGAAGATTCGATCGCCGACCCGCGTCTGCGTGCGAGCGCCGAGATCGTCCTGCTCGGTGCCGACGGCAAGACCGAACAGGCCCGTTTCCAACTCACCCGCTGCGTCCCGATCAAGATGAAGGCCCCGGCCTTCAACGCCAAGGATGGCGCTGTCGCCATCGAAGAAATGCAGCTCGCCTATGAGCGCCTGAAATTTGTGCCGGGAGTGGGAGCATGACGGAGCTCGCCAAGGCCCGGCTGATCGAACTCGAGCAGGACTTCAAGAAAGAGAAGTCCGGTGGCCAGAACGTCACCGTCCAGTTCAATCCCGACACGCTCAAAGTGACCTTTGCCAACCAGCTCGTCCAACCCGAGGGCGGCGACCAGGCGGCGGGCAATACGGGCCGGCAGTTTGTCGGTGCGGGGACGACCAAGCTCGCACTCACATTGTGGTTCGACGTCACTGCAATGATCGAAGATCCGGTCGACGATGTCCGACGACTGACCAGCAAGGTTATTTTCTTCATGACCCCGCAAAAGGACAAAAAGGACCCGAAGAAACTGATTCCGCCAGGCGTCCGGTTCAGCTGGGGGTCGTTCCTTTTTGATGGAATGGTCGAGGGCCTCGACGAGAGCCTCGAGTTCTTTTCACCCGACGGCAAGCCGCTGCGCGCCAACATCAGCCTGACCCTCTCCCAGCAGAAGATCCTGGTGAGCGAGTTCACCGGCGAAGGGAAAGTCTCCACGCCTGGGCAAGCGCCGCTTAGCGCCGCCCAATCGGGCGACAGCGTTCAGGGCGTGGCAGCTGCCGGCGGCAAAGGCGGCGACTGGCAGGGGATCGCCGCCGCCAATGGAATAGAGGACCCGCTGCGCCTGAAGCCGGGCCAATTGCTCAATCTCAATGCAAGCATTTCCGCGGGCGCTTCAATCGGTGTTGCCGGCGGACCGTCGACCTCCGCCTCACTGTCCCTCCCCGCCACCTCGATCGCCCCACGCTTCGGCGTCAATTGAAAGGTCTCGCATGCCCGTTCTTATCAATGAGTTCGAAGCGGTGGCAGAGCCCACTGGCGAGGTGCGCCCTGGAGGCGGCATCGCTCCTAAACCCTCCAAGCGCATTCGGCCCTTCGATCTGCGCCCGCCGCTTCGCATCCTCGCTGCTCGCGCGGCGCGGGTTCGGTCGCATTAGGAGCGGCAGCAGGTGCCCGCCTCCAACGTCGCGGTCCTTCCGTCGCGGCCCGCTCGGCCGGCGCTGGAGATTGACGGTGTGCGGCAGCAGAATCTCGAGGCTGCGCTCCTCACGATGGAATGTTCGGAAGCCGTCGATACCGTGTCTCGCGCCGAGCTCATATTCGGAAATTGGGGCGGCCCCGATTCCTCCGGCTTCCAGCACTTCGACCGCAAGACGATCGAGTTCGGCAAACGCCTGGTGGTGAAGCTCGGCGACGCCCGCCTGTTCGAAGGCCGGATCACAGCCATTCTCGCCGGCTATCCTGACGGCGGGCCACCCACGATCGGCCTGATCGCC
This sequence comes from Sphingomicrobium sp., assembly GCA_035512655.1. Taxonomy (GTDB): domain Bacteria; phylum Pseudomonadota; class Alphaproteobacteria; order Sphingomonadales; family Sphingomonadaceae; genus Sphingomicrobium. The sequence goes on from DATKDM010000007.1 coordinate 36,571, forward strand.
GACGACAATTTGCAAGACTTGCGCATGACGCGCCGCTCGCGCGCGTTCGACAACAAGTCGCTCGGCGACATTGTCCGCCAAATCGCCGGCGAGCACGGCTTGACGGCGGACGTCTCGCTGAGTGGCGGGACGATGAAAGTGGTCGCGCAAGTCAATCAGAGCGACCTCGCCTTGTTGCACGACCTGGCGCGTCGCGAAGACGCTCAGATCTGGCTCGAGGGCACCAAGCTTCGTGCCGCAAAAACCCGGCCCGCAGACAAGGTCGAGCTGCGATGGGCAGGAAGCCTGCGGGAATTCCATGTCGAGGCAGAACTGGCCCATCAACGCAGCGCGTTGGTGGCGAGCGGCTGGGACGTCGCCGCCAAGACCGCAATCAGCCAGCAAGCCGATCAAGCCGCAATTTCGTCCGAGGCGCACAATCTCGATCTCGGCTCCGCGATACTTGAGAAAGCCTTCAAGCGCCGGGTCGACACACTCGCCCACCACGTCCCTTTCGACACCCAGGAAGCGAAAGCGATCGCCGAGGCCGGCTATCGGCAGATCGCGCGGCGCTTCGTTTCCGGCCGCGGAGTCGCCGAGACTCGTCCCGGACTCAAAGTCGGCGCGACACTCGCCTTATCCGGCCTCGGCCAACTGTTTGACGGCGAGTATCGCGCCACCAGCGTCCACCATCTGTTCGATGCGACCGAAGGGCAACGCAGCGAATTTGGATGTGAACGTCCAGGATTGGGGCGGCCATGACGGCGCTGCTCGACCTCGATCGCGCGGACGCGCGGGTCGACGAACGGCTCGGTGGCGGCTGGGGCGGCCGTTGGTACGGAGTCGCGCCCGCCCTTGTCACCGACATCAAGGATCCGGACGGCCAGGGCCGAGTGAAGATAAAGCTTCCATGGTCGCCCGATGGAGCCGGTGGTCAGGACTTCGAGGCGTGGGCGCGGATCGCTGCCCTGTTCGCGGGAGGGAACCGAGGCAGCTGGTTCATCCCCGACGTCGGTGACGAAGTCCTGGTGGCCTTTGAGCATGGCGACGCCCGGCGGCCCTACGTGATCGGTGGTCTTTGGAATGGCAAGGACAAGCCGCCCGAGCGGATGGACGGGAGTGGGCGGAACAACAAAAAGGTTATCCGGTCGCGGAACGGCGTCAAGGCGACGTTCGACGACCAGCAGGGTCAGGAGGCCCTGACGCTCGAAACTCCCGGGGGCCAGAAGCTTACGCTCAAGGACGGACCCGGCACGGTTACTTTGGAAGACTCGAACGGCAACTCGATCAAGTTCGAGGCTTCGGGGATCACGATTACCGCGGCCGCCAAAGTCACCATCAACGCGTCGGCTCAGCTCGCCGTTTCGTCCGGCATGGTCACCGTTGATTCCGGGATGTCGCGCTTCTCCGGCGTCGTTCAGTCATCCACGGTCATCACCAACACCGTTATTTCGTCGGTCTACACGCCCGGCGCAGGAAACATCTGGTGAACCCGGCTCACAACAGGATCGCGTGGCAACCGCCCCGTCCACTGTGGCGCGGCACCACGTCATTCTCGCGCGCGCCACAGCTGCTGCGGTTCGCATCCGACGAATTCATGGAGCAGATGATCGCGACTCTGGACGAAGATCCGGCCGCGATCTCTCGCCTGGTCGCCAAGCCGGAAACCTGGCACACGCCGATGGCCGAGAATGAGTCGTCGGACCTGATCCAGCGGGTGCCGATTCCCGCTCCCGTGGCGAACACCAAGCGACGCTTGAGGCTCGGCATTTCGAGGCCTGCTTCGCCTCCCCCGGCACCGGCCCCCGAAAGCCCGCTCAAGCTCTACCAGCCCGCGCACATGCGCCACTACCTGGTCGCGGGGTCGCTCACCTGCGCGGTGCCGGGACTGCCCGAGCATATCCTTGCAGGCAGCCAGGAACGCGTCGGCTACGTGATTCGCCGGCTGCTTCCGGCCAGCGCGAGCCCCAGCGGCGACCAGACAAAGGTCGAGTTCGCCTTCATCCAGGAGGGCGATGAGCAGCGCTGGCAGCGCGTGGCGGATGCCGGCTCGAGCGAAAATGTGCTGGCGCCGGGCGAAGAAATTCTGCCGCTGTTCCGGCTTCCACATCGGGACGAAGTCGGGCGCGCTCGCGGACTCTGGACTGGCGTTATCCCCGTCGGCCGGCGCGACGATTATCACGCGAAACCGGTGGACCGAACGGTCGTCGCGCTCGCCGCCGGCCAGCAGGCCGCGCTGCGCCCCGGCGCAAGAGCCGCACCCGCGCCGTCCAAGTCGGCACGGCTGACGCGGTTCAAGATGGAAGTGGCAGAACCGTGGAAGGCAATGATCCGCGCCGCCGCCAAGGCGTCGGACGACCTGCGGGCATCGTCGTCGGCAACGGCCCGGCAGCGGTTCGACTTCAACCTCCAGTTCCAGATGCAGTCCTGGCTGATCCTGCTGGATTTGGCCGACTGGCTCGAAGCCTATCTGCCGCGCGTCTGGACGGCAGTAAAAGCCAGCTCGCCGGATGGGCTGTCCGGCAATGAGTTCACCCTCTTCCAGCGGCTGGAGGCGGCACATGCCTCCGAACTGGTCGTGCCTATGCGCGATCCGGCCAACCAGTTGAGCACGACTGGAAACCTCAAGCCGATGGCGCCGTCGCTCGTCTCCGCTTTGTCTCAGGTGCGCGCGGCCGGCGTGCGCGAGATGCTCGAAGGCAAGACCACGCACTATGCGGCCGTTGGGGCACTTGCGCGCGAGGCCGACTGGCCTCCGTTCCATTTCCCACTGGCGGGGCTGGATACGGCGAACATGGCGAAAGGACCGTTCGCCGGAGTCATTGCCGGCTTGACCGAACCCCAGATCGAAGGCGACGCGGCGGTAGTCGAGACGCCCGCCGCGATACCGCCCGGCGGTCCTGACCCGGAAGCACTCGACAAATTCACCGCTCTTGTCGGACGCGCCCTGCCTGCGCAGTCGGAAGCCGATGTCCAGCCGGTCCCGTTCGCGCTCAAGCTCAGGGATTCGCTGATTGCGACGGCGGGCGACGACGGTCTTTTCGTGATCCGCTTCGTGCACCTCAACCGCGACTGCGGGCCCCTCCATCCGCCGACTCTGTCCGAGCCGACAGAGAAATTCCGGATGGCGAGCTTCTTCGACCCCGACGCGCCCGTTCGCCCGATCCGGATCACGCTTCCGCTCGACACCAGCCCCGCCGGCCTGAGGAAATATGGCCGCGGGACCGCATTCGTCTTGTCGGACATGCTGTGCGGTCAGGTCCAGCGCGCAAAAGGCCTCGGCCTGGTCGACCTCATTCGCCAGGTGCTGCCAGCCCCGCTCCACAAAGATTTGGACATGGGCAACGGCGGCGGCTGCAAAGGTAGCGGCGAGGTCGAAATCGGCATGATCTGCTCGCTCTCGATCCCGATCATCACGATCTGCGCGCTTCTTCTGCTGATCATCATCGTGATGCTGCTCGACTTCATCTTCCGCTGGCTGCCCTGGTTCATCCTCTGCCTGCCGATCCCCGGCCTGAAGGGTAAGAAAGGAGCGACGGCATGAGCCCGTTCGGTAAAGGCCTGGGCTTCCCGCCGCAGGTGGGCGCCGACGGTCGGATGCGCTGGTCGGAAGGCGAGTCCAACATCCGAGAATCGATTCGCATCATCCTCAGCACGGAACCGGGCGAGCGCGTGGCGCTGCCGGATTTCGGCGCCGGCCTGATGAGCTACCTGTTCGAGCCGAACAACGCCGCTACACACGCCAGAATCGCCCAGTCGATTACCGTTGCGCTGGCCCGCTCGGAACCGCGTGTGACGGTAGAAGCGGTCGATGTCGCTGAGGATGCCGTCGAGTCTGCGAACGCCATCGCCACCATCAACTATCGCCTTGTCGCCACGGGCGCGCACGAGCGCACCAGCGTCACGATCCCCCTCGGTCCAGTCGGCTAGGAAGTCCCGCCATGCCCCTTCCCGCGCCACAGATCGACTCCCGGAATTTCCAGCAGCTGGTCGACGATACGCTCGCGAGAGTGCCGGTACACACGCCGGAATGGACAAATTTCAACGCTTCAGACCCCGGGGTAACCTTGGTTCATCTGTTCGCGTTCGTCACCGAGGCCCTGATCTATCGGGCTAACCAGATCCCCGAACGCAATCGGCGTAAGTTCCTGAACCTTCTTGGTATCCCGCTCTGCACAGCCAAAGAGGCGCGCGGTCTCGCGGTCATCCGCAACGAAAATGGTCCACCAACCGTGGAGACCCTGGCCTCGAACGTCGAGCTCTTTGCGGGAGAAATCCCGTTCCGCACGCAACTTGGCCTCGATGTCCTGCCGGTCGAGGGGCGGTTATTCATGAAGCGGCCGATCGACACGCCGGACCCGGCGCTGCTCGATTACTACCGCTTGCTCTACGCCTCCTATGGTTCGGAGCTCCCGCTCGAGCCGGCGCTGTATGAATCGGTACAAATCGATCCCGGCAAGGACAGCATCGATCTCGGCCGCACCAGCGACCGTTCGCTGTGGATCGCAATCCTCGCTCGCGTGCCGGAAGAGCGCGACGGGCTGCGCGACACACTCGCCAACCGCACCCTGTCGCTGGGCCTCGCGCCACAGACGTACGCGGACACACGTACGCTTTTCCCGGGCGGCGCGGCGCGGCCGCCGCAGGATTTGCTCGCGTTTGAAATGCCCCGCGCGGGCGACGATGGGCTGATCAGCTTCGGGCCCGACGGACGGCCCTTGCCCGCCTATCGGCGGCTTGAGGTGCGGACCGATTTCGACCCGCTTACCGATGCGGGCGTGGTCCAGATCCCGCTTCCGGGCGCTGACGGCCTCCGCAGTTGGGAGAATCTCGATCCCCTGGAGGCCGGAGTTGGAGACCTGCCACCGGCGATCGAGGACAGTGCCGCGACCGACCGGCTGGTGACATGGCTGCGGGTGCGAGTCACTGGCGGAGCCGACGTGAAACTGCGTTGGGCGGGCATTAATGCGACGCCAATCCGGCAGATCGCACGCGTTTTTGCAGAAGCGCTGAGCGAAGGCGATGGAACGCCGGACCAGATACGCCGGCTGGCGCGCCCGCCAGTGCTCGAAGGATCGATCAGGATCACCAGCGTCGATGCCGACGGCGAGCATGCTTGGGCCGCGATCGACGACCTAATAGCTGCAGGAGCGGAGGTCCCGGTCTCCGGCACCAAGCCGAGCGCTGCGCCGACCGATGTTTTTCTCGCTGATTATGAATCGGGGACGATCCGGTTCGGCGACGGACTGGCGGGACGACGGCCGGCGGCCGGTGCGCAGCTCTTCGCCACCTATCTTTACAGCGAGGGCTTCGAAGGGAATCTCGGCGCGGACGCGATCAAAACTGGCCCGCTCCTTCCGGCTGGCTTCACTGCAACCAATCCGCTCCCGACGTGGGGAGGAGCGGACGCCGAAAGGGTCGAGGACGGCGAGCGGCACGTCAGGCGCTATCTCCAGCACCGGGATCGCCTGGTCACCGCGGCGGACTTCGAAACGATAGCGTGGCGAACGCCCGGCGTGGTGGTGGGGCGGATCGAAGTGCTGCCGGCCTGGCATCCAGCCCTCGCCCCGGCTGCCCCCGGCTCGGCTCCGGGTGTCGTTACCCTGCTCGCCATCCCCCGCTACGATCCCGCCAATCCCCAGGCGCCGCGCGCGGACCGGCCGTTCCTCGACGCACTTTGCCGCTATCTCGAACCTCGCCGGCTGATCACCACCGAGCTCGTCCTGCACGGAGCGATCTACAAGGGCATCTGGATTTCGGTCGGGATCGAGTCCCTGCCCGGCGCATCGGTAGCAGCCACGTGCGAGGCGGTGCGCCAGCGTCTGCGGGACTTGCTGAGCCCACTGCCGTCGACGGGCTTCGCGGGGCAGCAGGCGCCGCTCTACGGACCGCCGCCACGCAATGAGCGGCGCGGATGGCCGCTGGGACAAGCGATTCAGTCACGCGTGCTCCTGGCCGAGGCGGCCCGTGTTCTCGACGTTAAATCTGTCGGCGCGGTCCTCCTTGCCGAGGGATCGGGGCCGGCCGTGGAAGCCGTTCCAATCAACGGCATCGAGCTTCCTGAGATCCTGGGAATATCGGTCGTTGCCGGCGATCCGGTTGAGCTGGCCAGCCTTCGTGGGGAACCTGGCCCGCAAGAGCCGGCCGGTACGAAGCGCTTGCCGGTGCCGGTGGTGGCGGAGACCTGCTGATGCGGCCCGACCCGACTTTCTTTCACCTGCTTTTGGGCGAGCGTGACTGGGGGCGTTGCCGCATCGGCGAACCCGGCGGCGAAGCCGTTCTCCAGAGCCTGTGGGTCCTCGACTTCGGAAGTCGCGAGCCGGTGCCGCCGGACTGGGACAGCGATCGTGCAGTCCTCACTTTGCCCCGGGTCAGGGACATCGTCCCGCCCACCAAGGGCGAGGCTGCGCTCTCGCTCGCCGCTCGGCGGGCCGGCGCTGCCGATGCGAACGGCAACATTTACTGGATCGGCGACGATGCGCGCCAGCTGTTCGTTCGCTCCGCCGGAACCGGGCAGCCGAGCCGCTTCTGGCCCGATCCACGCGCTTTTCCTGAGCCGGAAGGCGTATTCGGCCCGCTCGAACCGCCGCGGGCGGACAGCCGTATCTATGCCGGCATGGCAATCACGGACGATGCCTGGCTTCTCGTCGGCTTTGAAGACGGTGACGGCCGCAGCGGACTGTCCCTTTTCGACCTCGTTGGAGGCGGCGCGCCAATCGATCGTCTATGGCCGGCCTCTGACCCGGTGCAGGTCATGGACCTGGCGACGGGGCCGCATGGAACACTGTGGTTGCTCGACGATCAAAAGAGGTTGTTCGAGCTAGATCGGCGTACCGAGATCGCGGGCGCCGCCAACGAGCAGCCCGCCGCCGAACTTTTCCAGCCCGACAGTGGTGAACCGCGCAGCCACGCCGCGCCGCCCCCACTTCGCTGCCGGGACCTCGGGTCGCTCGATCCGGCGATCAACCCAATCGCCATTGAGATGCTCGCCGACGGAGCGGTGGCGATCCTGTCGCGGCAACTCGACCACGGCCTCGTTTATGTGCTTCGCGTGGACGGCGGCGAAGCTCCGCCTCCCGCCCGGGTCGATTTCAGGCCGCACGACATGTCGCTCGGAAACGCCATGCTGCGTGATCGCGTGCCGGGTTTGCGGCTGATTGTCACGGGCGGCGCCGGCAACCAGGCAATCGCGTTCCGCATCGATCGGGCAAATGGCGGCGTTCGGCTGGAGCCGACGAGCGAGGTATTTCCGCTTCGGCGCTATGGCGGCCGAGGGCTCCTCACCGTGCTCGGCGCGATCCACTACGACAGCGGCGACGTTCCGACCTGGACGCCGCTCGCCGAGCGACCGGTCGTGCGCTTCGCTGCTTCGAGCGAGTTTGTGACGCCGGTCTTCGATGGCGGGATCCCGGCTACGGTCTGGGACAGGGTCCGCATCGACGGGAGCATTCCGCCGGGCACAAAGGTTCAGATTGCCGCCCGAGCCGGGGACGAGGGCGAGTTCGACCCTGAATTGCTGGGCGAATGGACGATCCAGCCGGAGCCGATTTTGAACGCTGGGGGGGACGAGTTCGCCGGCTATGGCCCGGCTGCCGTTCCGCTGACTGACCGCCAACACGGCAAGGGAACGTGGGAGCTTCTCGTCCAGCAAATGCGCGGGCGCTTCCTGCAGTTGCGCCTGACCCTCTCGGGGAACGAAAATGCGAGCCCCGAGCTGCGCGCGCTGCGGGCCTGGTACCCCAGGCAAAGCTGGTCAGAGCGCTACCTTCCGGCCGTCTATCGCGCCGAGCCGAGCCCGGCCGCTTTCCTCGACCGCTTTCTTGCGAACATGGAGGGGACCCTCACCACCATCGAGCGCCGCATTGTCGACGCACAAGCTATGTTCGATCCGCGAACCGCTCCGGTCGAAGCTCTGGATTGGCTCGCGTCCTGGTTCGATGTCGCCCTCGACCCCTCCTGGTCAGAAGCGCAGCGCCGGTTGCTGATCGCTCACGCGACGCGCTTCCTGGCCCTCCGCGGCACCAGGCGCGGCGTTGAAACCGCGCTTGCGCTCGCGTTTACACAATGCGCGGACGAGCGCCTGTTCGATGCCGCCGATACCGTTCCGACCGGAATTCGGATCGTCGAGAACTTCCTGACGAGGAAATTAGCCGCCCTACCCGCACAGGCTGCGCCAGGCGCAGACTACTGGTCGCCCGGCGAAGGTAATGTGGCGCTCGCCGAGCGCATCGCGCGTGCGATGGGAAAAGATCACGCCTCCGAGGACGAGCGTGCTCAGCCCGTTCCACTTTTCGTTCCCAAAAGCATCGAGCCCACGAAATGGCGCAAAGCGATGATGGCCGTGCTCGGCTTCGTTCCGGAGGCGGGCGGAGCCGAGCGTTGGCGTTGGCAGGAGTTCCAGGCGGGGCGCGGCCGCGAGTCGCCGCTTCCGGATCTACCGCGCCACGCAGTTCCGTCAGCTCACAGAGCGGATTGGCTCGCCTTTGTTTCGCTCGCGTCGCGCTCGCGTCGCCTGTGGCAGGACTTTCTCGAGGGGCGCTACGCCCGCATTGCATCGCTCAACATCGCGCACGGCTCGGGGTGGACCAATTTCAGTGAAATCGCTTTGCCGGACCGTCTTCCAAACACAACTGCGGCAAGCAAGGACTGGCGCGATTTCGAGACTCGCGTGTTGCCGTTCGACGCCGCGGCGCATCGATTCACCGTCCTTCTGCCGGTGCGCGACGTGGTCACCGATTCAGCCGCGCTGACCCGCGACCGAGCCCTCGCCCGCCGAATCGTGGACCTCGAAAAGCCCGCGCACACGATCTTCGACGTGCGCTTCTATTTCGCGATGAACCGCCTGGGAGAAGCGCGCCTCGGATTCGATACGACGCTCGGGCAGGGAAGCCGAGCTCCCGAGCTGCTTCCACCCGCGATCCTGGGCCGCAGCTATTTCGGCGAAAGCTTTGTCGGGCGGACTTGGCCGGAAGAAACCGGGCGCAGGAGGTTGGCATGCTAACCGGCGCCACAATGCAGAAATTCAAATTCAGGGAGGCGCATTATGGGATGCTGTAACCATCTCTCGACCGGACTTTCGACCGGTGCGCTCAACCCGAGCATGCACGTCAACTTCGTCAAAGGGATGGTCCTGGGCGTCGACGACCTGCGGCAGGAGTTCGCCTATCTCTCCAACGGCTACCAATGGGCAATCCGCGAGCTAATCGGGTACGGCACGGCCAGCGGCCTGGCCGTCGCCGTCGAGGACGACGGTACCAACGGCCCGCGAGTGCGCGTTATTCCCGGAGCCGCCGTTCCCCCATCCGGTCGAATGATCTGCGTCGGCGCGCCGCAATGCGGATCCATCAATGCCTGGCTCGCGCAACCTGAAGTAGCGTCCGAGCTTACACGGCGGCTGTCCGCCAACTCCCCGCCCGACGACGGCGAGGTCGACGTCTACCTCAAGCTTTGTTTCCGCGACTGTGCCGTGTTGCCGGTTCCCGTTCCCGGCGAGCCGTGCCGGTCCGACGAGGAGCTGATGAGCCCATCGCGGATCGCCGACGACTATGTGCTGTCGCTCGACTTCGAGCCCCCCGAACAAAGCGAAGCGGACGCGATCGCGCGCCTGGTCGCGTGGATCGACCTGGTCGCGCTCGACGAAGGTTTATCGTCGCCGCCCGCGGGCTCATCGCCGCCCGAGGACGAGGAGGCTGTCTGGCGAGAGGCCGTGCTTGAGGCGCTTGGGATCGGCGCCGATGAAGGTTCTCCGCCCGCCAGCCCGCCTGCGCCAGCCGAGCCACTTACGATTTCCGAGGATCGATATGACGACTTCCTGAAATTCGTCTTCCGGGTCTGGGTGACGGAAATCAGGCCGACCGTCATGGCGCGCCCGTGCGGCACGGACGCCGACGAGCGCGACGATTGCGTGCTTCTCGCCAGCCTCACGGTACCGGTGCTCAAGGAAGGCGACGCACCGGACCGCGGCTGGCAGGTCGACGGCGACGCGGCGGCAATCCGCGTCGACGAATCCCGGCGCCCCATGATTGTGCCGTTGCACCTCGTCCAAACTGTACTCGGGATGGCCGTCGGCGCGGACGAGGACATGGCGTCGCCGCCTGCCGGCCCGCAAGGTGATCCGGGCACCAGCGCCACCATCACGATTGGCGCCGTGACCACACTGCCTCCCGGAACGCCGGCCACCGTCATCAACTCCGGCACGGCGTCAGCCGCGGTGTTTGACTTCGGCATCCCGCAAGGAAAGGATGGCGATCCGGCGGCCGCCGGCGCCGGCTCGACCATCGCGGTGGGCGCGGTCACCACGCTGCCTCCCGGCTCGCCGGCTACCGTTACCAACACCGGCACGGCCTCGGCTGCCGTGTTTGATTTCGCGATCCCGCAAGGAACGCCTGGCGATCCAGGGAGCGCCGGCACAGACCCTACAATCACGATCGGCGCAGTCACGTCGCTGCCCGCCGGGTCAGCGCCGTCGGTAACCAACACAGGCACGCCATCGGCCGCCAAATTCAATTTCGGCATCCCGCAAGGCAAGGATGGCAATCCAGGAATTGCGGGCGCCAGCGCGACCATCGCGGTCGGCGCAGTGACCACCCTGCCCCCAGGATCGCCGGCCACGGTCACCAACAGCGGCACGGCCTCGGCCGCCGTTCTCGACTTCGCGGTTCCGCAAGGGCCTCCGGGAACTCAGATTGCGTCACCGCTCAGACTCAAGCCGGTCTTCATCTCTACCGATCTGGACATCGACCCGGACAAGGAGATCGACGCCGTTGTCGCCGAACAACCGGGTCTCACGATCACCATGCCGCCCGCCGACCGGGCCGGCGAAGGACGCGTTTACATCATCCGCTGCCTCGTCCGGTCGGTCACTGTCCGGGCGCGACGCGGGGACCGGATTGAGGGGCAGACCGGCATCGAATTCAGTCAGGGCGGGGCTGAGATGCTGATGTCCGACGGACGCAACCGCTGGATCGGCATGGCCGACCGCCAGCCGCGCTGAGGAGGGAGAGATGGCAACCACTTTCCCCGCGCTCGACCAACCGCTGCCCGAAGGCGGCATTCGGACGATAAACTTCTTCAACGGCAGGCTGCTCACCGGCAGCGACATGGGCCGCGAGCAAGAGGCGCGAAGGGAGGCGGATTCGCGCATCGGCCTCGCCCTCGGCGACGGCGTCGCCGAGGGGCTCGAGGTTGCGTTCGCCGGCCGGATTGCACCCGGCAACCGTCCGGCCGCGACGATCAGCGCGGGGGTCGCCATCAACCGCGACGGGCGAACCTTGCGGCTGACACGCGACACGACCGTCGCGCTGTCCCGCAGCGTCGCACAATTTTCAGACGCCATCCCCTGCCTGTTCGACGATTGCCCCGGCCTCAGCGAAGGCGATTACGTTGCGGGCCAGGGCTTGTACCTCCTGACCATCGCGCCCGCCTTCGTCAGCGAAGGCCGCGCCCGCACCAGTGGCTTCGAGGAGGGTGGCGCGCGCTGCAACACCGACGCCACCGTTGAAGCCGTTCAGTTCCGCCTGGTCGAGATCGAATCCGCACTTTTCCCCGAAGCCTCGTTCGCAGCCACGGACTTCCGCAATCGCGTCGCCTACCGGGCTTTCGGCGAGGGTGTGACGCGCTTCTGGCCCGCCGATCTGCTCGGCTCGAAGCCGCGTGGCGACGATCTGTTGACGGCGCTGGGGAGCCGTTTGCGCAGGTCCGAGGTCCCGCTAGCGCTACTGGCCTTTACTGGCAGCTTTGACCATCTGTTCACCGACGTCTGGAGCGTGAGGCGGCCGATCGAGGTGCGCGATCCGAATTCGGTGATCGCCAATTTAACCGAGCGTCGGCGAGAAGGTGTCGGCTGGGCAATGTTCCGGCAGTTCCAGTCTCAGATCGATTCTCTCGCGGGGCCTAACGGGGCGCTCGCACCCGCGACCGCGCGAGGTCACTTCCGCTGGCTTCCTCCGGCTGGAATCCTGCCCTGGCTTGATGACGCCGATGCCGCGGCCTTCTTCGCCGGCATGACGGTGCGCGGTCCGCATTACATCGATGCGGCGAGCGTCGAGCCGCTGATCCGCGAGAGCTTCGTCATGCCGGCGATCGAAACGGACTCGCCCGAGACCGTCTGGCTCTATCGCATCGCCCAAACCGCCTTTGCCGAGTCCGGTCGGGTGATGGTCTTCGCCAACGGCCATCTCCCCTACCGCGGCGATGCTCGGTTCGACCTCAATTACTGGGACTTCGCCAACTACAGCCTGACAGGAGTGTGACATGGCCAGCGCGTCGAATCTCATTACCGCCCTTCGGCAGGTCCGGCCGGGCGATCTCATCACGGCGACATTCTTCAACGACATGATCGGCGCAATCTGGGAGCTTGAGGGCCGAATTTCGGTCCTCGAGGCCGAGGGCCGCTTCGTGGTTCCAGAAGATGGCGGCGAACCCGTCCGCCAGACGCTGGTGATCAAGAGCGTCGTCGCCAGGCGGCGCGAAACGACGCTGTCGTTCGAAGTGTTCGGGACTGGTCTAAAGCCTGCCGGCCTCAAAAACTTCCTCCTCAACGAAAAGCCGTTCCGACCGACTGACCTCCAGGGTGATGACGAGCGGATAACCTTCCGCATCGACTTGGCGCGTCTCGAAATCCACGCAGACTTCGGCGAATTCCACGAGACTCGGGACAGCCGCGACGCGGGTTCCACTGGTGACAGCGGCGGCATTAGTCGGATGCTGGGAACCATGAGTGGATCGGGGAGCCATTCGACCCGTGCCTTTGGGGGCGTGGGCGAACGGATCGTCGAAATAGGCACGCCGACCGAGCCAAACCTGTTGCTCACGATTGAAGCCAGCTCCGGGGCGCGTGCGAGCCGCCGCGTGGAGGTGATCTCACGGTGAAATGAACCGGCACGCGCCTCTCTTCGCCGCTCCTCGGGCGGCGCTCGAAATCCGCATGGCCCGGTTGCGCCGCGCTTTGGCCGGCGATCGGGAACGGCTGGCGCACCAGCTCGACTCGGTCCGATCCGTCGACATCGGGTTGGGCCCGCGCTCGATCTTGCTCATTCCCCGCGTCGTCGTCGACCGGCCCCTGTCGCGCCACGGCCATTCGAGCCGGTTTACCGGATCCGTCGTCGACGCGCTGAGAACGGCCCTGCGGCAGGCGCGGCGTCCGGGAGAGCCGCATTCGAGCGACGATCCGCTGCTGTTTGAAGATAAAGCGGACGCGGCGACGGCCGTGATCTCTGCTTGGCTCGCGGGCACTGCGCGCTCCGAGCGGCGCTGGTGGGCCCAGATGACAGGCGATCTCGATCCGCCAACCTGGTGGCGCAGACGCTTGCTCATCGACCCAGTGTTGCTGCCGTGCGTCATCGAGCGGCTGGCGGAAAAGCGGCTCGCAACGGCCTGGATGTTGCGTCTCGACCAGCAGGACGTGGAAACCGCGCTCGCAACCATGGCGAGCGGTCAGGGCCTGGAGCTTCCGTCCACGGCTGGCAGCAAGGCGACGTCCCGCGAGCAACCGGCCGGGACGATGTTCGCCCCAGGGGCGCTCGGAAACGTTCCCGAATGTCTCGAGACTGGGCTCCCGCTTCGGCAGCGGCTGCTTGTGTTCATAGCGCTTATGGTTCGGCGCAGGCCCTCGCTGCTTTGCACGTCAATCGTACGCCGAGCCTACCAGCACCTGGCTCAGCTGGCCGCGCTTGAGCCCGCAAAGACAGACGCGGCGCAACTGCAGGATGCGGATCGGGCGCCAAAACGACGTGCGTCCAGATCCGGAGTGCGCCGCCCAACAGGAGCTGCGGTTGCCCTGCCCGATCGACGCACCTTGATTGAGTCGTTACCCAGCCCCGCCGCTCAAACGGCGACCGCGACCCATCGAATTGCGTCGAGAGAACCGGCGTCGCACACAGCCGACCAAGCCGTGGCGACACGCTTTGGGGGGATGCTCTTTGTTCTAAACGCACTGCTTGCGCTTGAGCTTTACGGCGACTTCTCGCGGCCGGACCGGCGGCTCTTGGGGCTATCGCCCTTCACCCTTCTCGCGCGGCTTGGAAGCATATGGTTTGGCCGGAATTTCCGGGCCGACCCACTTCATACCGCCCTGCTCGCGCTTGCCGGCGAGGGTGAGTCGGCCCCCGACTTCATGCCTCCGGACTGGGCAGTTCCGGGCTTTTGGCTCGATCCATGGCCGCGGATCGGCGCGATTCGGATCGGGCGCGAACGACCGCGGCCCTTGCTGTGGCACCGGGCCGGCTTTCCGCTCGCGGAGCTGCCAGTGGAGCATGCCGGAGCCGCTTCGTTAGCCGCACGCCGGTTGGGGTTCCGACGCATCGAGCGCGCTGTACGGCCGCCGCGCCTTCCACAGGCGGCACGCGATAGATGGATAACCTGCCTTGCACTGTACCTCGACGCACGGCTGGGGCTTGCGGTCGGCCGTCGCGACGGGCGCACACTATTGTGCCGGCGGCCCGCCCACATTGAGATGGCCGCAGAACAAGTCACAGCCCGCTTCGCGCTGGCCGAACATCCGCTCGCGATCCGCCTCGCCGGACTCGACCGCGATCCTGGATGGCTGCCGGCGGCCGGTCGCAACCTCCAGTTTGTGTTCGAATGACCCTGGCCCGCGACCTCGACCGGTTCGACCGCAACGCCGTCACGCACCTGCGCCTGGCGATGTTGGGAGTTGTCCTGCGGGCGATCGAGCTGGTCGAGGATAGGGAGGCGATTGTCGAAGCGCATCCGTTCGTCGCCGAATATTTGGGCGATTTTGCGCAGCTCACGAGCCAACCGATTCCGACCGCCGCGGACTGGCAAACAGCATTGACCAGGTGGAGCGAAGGACATGAGAATTTGCCGCTGCGCAGGCTGGAATCGGCCGGCCTCGACCAACTCGCGTTAGACGTCCTGCTAACGCTCGGCTTTGCCGAAGAAGACCCCCGCTTTGCCGCGCTGTTCGGTGACTCGAGCAGGCTCACACTCGGTGCCCTGCTGGCAATGTGTCGCGGCCGCGACGTCGAGGGGGGAACCACAGTTGCGTCGGCGGTGGCGCGACTGAGCGACCTGGGCATCGTCAAGCTCGATGAACAAAGCGGCGCGCGTCACTCGTGGGAATATGCCGTTACTCCCTCGGTCTGGGATGCGCTGGCCGGGGTGTTTCGTCCGCCGGCGGGCCTCAATCTGGAGCCTTGCCAGGCACTCCCCGATGTCGCGGACTTCGTGCCCCCGCGTGAACCGTTCCCGAGCCCAGGCGAGATTGCCGAGCTCGTCGCCACGCACAATCCGATCCTCTGCCTGCGCGGCCGGACGCGAAATGGCCGGCATACGCTGGCCGGATGCGTGATGAAGGCCTTGGGCAGGCCGCTTCTTTCCGCGGACGCCGCAATGCTCGACAAGCCGATGGATTGGGCGCTCGCGGGAGTCCTTGCCTGCCTGACGGATGCCGGCATCGCGATCGAGCTTTCGCTCGGCCCCGGCCAAGACCGGATTGTGCCCGCCTTCCCATTCGGCGAGCCTATCCTGATGGTCATCGCGGGTGCCAGCGGCGGCATTCAAAGCGCCGATGGCCGGCCGGTCTTCCCGATTGACTTGCCTCTGCCCGATGCCGCTGCACGAGCGCTAATCTGGCGGCGCCGGTGCAACGTCGACAACGAGACAGCCGCGGAGTTCGCAGAGCGCTTTCGCCTGACTAGCGGCAATCTCGTTCGCGCGACCGAAGCGATTGCCATCCGAACGCGGCTCGCAGACAGCAAGCGCATCGCTGTCACCGACGTACGCGAAGCAATCCGCGGCCTGCACGACTCGCGTCTCGAGGCCGTCGCGCGCCGGGTGGAACTCGGAGAGAATTGCGATTTCATATCACTGGACGAGCTCGCGCTCGACGAGCTGGCGATGCTCTCAAGCCGTTGCCGCCACCGCGAGGAGCTGAGCCGCGAAGGCGCTAGCAGCTTCTTGGCCGGCCAGGCCGGAGTGCGCGCCCTGTTTGCGGGACCCAGCGGCACTGGCAAAACGCTTGCCGCGCAATGGCTCGCCCAGCGCCTTGGAAAAGATCTCTATCGCCTCGACCTTGCCGCTTCGGTCAGCAAGTATATCGGCGAAACCGAGAAGATCCTGGACCGAGCCTTCGCAGCCGCCGAAGACTTGGATTGCGTCCTGCTGATCGACGAGGGCGACGCCCTCATGGCGCGGCGCACGGATGTCGGCAACGCCAACGACCGCTATGCGAATCTGGAAACCAATTTCCTGCTCCAGCGGATCGAGGCGTTCGAAGGTATCCTGCTCGTCACCACCAACGCCGCTGAACGGATCGACAAGGCATTCGGCCGAAGGATGGACGTCGTAGTCCAGTTCCGCGCCCCCGATGAAATGCGGCGATACGCGATCCTCGACCGGCATCTGGGCGATCATGCGGCGTCCGACCGCTTGCTGCAGGAAATTGCTTGCCGCTGCGCACTGACCGGCGGCCAGATCAAAAACATAGCCCAACATGCGCGCCTGCTGGCGCTCGATCGCAAGGGCCCGCTGCGCGACGATGAGCTGCGCGCGGCGCTAATTCGCGAGTATCGCAAGATCGACGCGCACTGCCCTTTGAAGCCGCAGCTCGCGGCGGCGGGCTGAGTGGCTAGCCGGGCTCTAACGGTGCCCGGTCACGCGGCGCCGGAAAGCGCTGAGGCACCAACTCCGTCGCGCCACCGGGAAGAGCGACGGATCCGCACTGCGCTTAGAGTATCTTCGCCCGGTGATACCGCCGAGCGGGAAGCCGAGCAGACCGCCCGCAACGTCGTCGCAATGCGCCGCCCGGCGCTCCGTTTGCCGGTCGCCGCGCGCGGACCGATCATGGCGGCCCGAGTTCCCGCCATTCCCGTTCCGCGCGTCGATCCGCCGCCGAGCGTGACGCCGCCCGCCCGCGCGCCAGACCAGACCAGCCCGGAGCTCGAGGGCGCGATCCGCGCTAACCTCGGCGGCGGGCATCCGCTGCCGCGCGACGTCACCGAGTTCATGGAGCCACGCTTCAACGCGAGCTTTGCCAGGGTAAGGATCCACACCGACGCGCGCGCCGCCAATCTCGCAACCCGGCTCGGCGCCCGCGCTTTCACCTACGGCCGCGACATCTTCTTCAACAGCGGCCAGTTCCAGCCGGAGACCAGCGAAGGGTTAGAGCTCATCGCGCACGAGCTCACCCACACCATCCAGCAGCGCGAAGTTGTCCAGCGCGAGCTCGATCAATCGACGCCGGTCGAGGTGCGCGAGTCCGCATCCCCCCATGTCCAGCGCGGCATCGTCAGCGAAGCGCTCGATTGGATCGCCGACAAGGCCAACAACATCATGGGCTTTCGGCTGTTCACGATCGTCATCGGGGTCAACCCCATCAACATGGCGAAAGTCGAGCGCAGCGGCGCCAACATTCTGCGCGCGTTGATCGAGTTCATCCCCGGCGGCAAGCTGATCGTCAACGCGCTCGAGAACCACGGCATCTTCGAGAAGGGCGGCAAGTTCATCGAAGATCAATTCCGTGCGCTCGGCATGGTCGGAAGCATGTTCCGCGACGCGTTGATGAAGTTCATCGACTCGCTCGGCTGGCGCGACATCTTCCGCCTCGGCAGCGTGTGGAATCGCGCCAAGCGCATCTTCACCGATCCCGTCGACAAGCTGATCGAGTTCGGCCGGGGCCTGGTTTCCGGCATCGCCCGAATCGTCAAGGACGCGATCCTCAAGCCGCTCGCCCGCTGGGCCGCGAACAACATTCCGCATTGGAATCTGCTGGTCGGAGTCTTCGGCAAGAACCCGATTTCCGACGAGACGCAAAGCCCGGCCGCGGCGCTGATCGGCGGGTTCATGGGGCTGATCGGCCAGAAAGAGGTTTGGGACAACATCCAGAAGGGCGGCGCCGTCGGTAAAGCCTGGATGTGGTTCAAGACTGCGATGAAGGGCGCACTGGCGCTGGTCCTGTCGTTGCCCGGCCGCGTCATGGCGACCATCCGCTCGCTGACGATTTTCGACATTGTCACGATCGCCGGAGCGTTCGGGAAAATCGCCGGCACGTTCGGCAGCTTCGTCAAGGATTTCACAGGATGGGCGCTCAAGCAGGTTCTCTCGCTGCTCGAGATCATCCTGACGGTCGTGGCGCCGTCAGTCGTCCCGTACCTGAAGAAAGCCCGCGGCGCATTCAGCACCATCATCAAGGCGCCGGGGCGCTTTATCGGCCACCTGGTGCGGGCCGGCAAGCTCGGCTTCAACCAGTTCAAGAATCGGATCGTCAAACATCTGCAGAACGCATTGTTCAAATGGCTGCTCGGCTCCGCCGAGGGCGCAGGGGTGTATTTCCCGAAGGGCTTCGCGCCGCTTGAGTTGCTGAAGTTCGGCCTCTCGGTGCTCGGGCTCACATGGGCGAATATCCGCGGCAAGCTCGTTGCGGCCACCAACGAGACCGTGGTCAAGGGGCTTGAGACCGGGTTCGACCTGGTCCGGAAACTTGTGACGCAGGGCCCCGCAGCGGCCTGGGAGGAGCTGCTCAAGTCGCTGTCCAATCTAAAATCCATGATCGTCGATGCCGCGATCGACATCGTGAAAAGCACGGTGGTGAGAGTTGCCATCGAGAAGCTGGTTTCGTTCCTCACTCCGGCCGGCGCGTTCATCGAGGCCATCCGGTCCATCTACCGGACCGTCATGTTCATCGTCCAAAAGATCAGAGCGATCGCGCGCGTGGTGGCCGCGTTCATCGACGGCCTTGCCGCCATCGCCGCCGGGGTGATCGCTCCGGCCGCCAACAAGGTGGAGACAGTGCTGGCGCAGGGGATGTCGCTGGCGATCAGTTTCCTCGCCGATTTCGCTGGTCTCGGGAACATCCCGAAGAAGGTCATGGAGTTGATCAAGAAGATCCGCGCCCCGGTCGATAAGGCGCTCGACAAGGTCGTCGCGTGGATCGTCGGTCAGGCCCGCAAGCTCGGCAAATTCATCGCCCAGGCCGGCGTCCCCCACGACCCGAACGAGCGGCTTCGGTTGGCAGGCGAGGCCGCCATCGCAGTCACGCGAAAATTGCAAGGCTCCAAAGTGACGAAAACATTGATTGCGCCGCTCCTGGTTGCAATCAAAACGCGTTACGGGCTGAATTTGATCGAACCGTTCCAACGCGACGGTGAGTGGTTCGTTCTGGTCGCGATAAACCCGAAGGCAGAGTGGCGGCTGAAGCTTTCCGATACTGCAGACCAAGACGTTGGCATCTTCAGGAAAGCGTTCGGCAAGAGGCTATTCGCTCGACAAGAAGCCGAAAGCGAATTGGGCCTGTCAAAATCGAGTGTCTTGTCCCGCATCAACGAGATGAGGGCCGCCGGTGGCTTGTTCGCTCTTGCGTCAGCATCAAGTGACGCCGGCACCCTATATTCCTTTGACAAAGAGAAGTGTGGAGAAAGAGAAACCAATCCCAACAATCGTTCCAAATATGGTTATAGCAATCCCAACAAGAAATCGTCTGTAGGTCTGACGATTCTCAGTAAAGGATTACGAAAAGATTCTCCTCAACCGCAAGAACCAACGAGCGCGGAATATCACGTCAAGAAAGCCCGATATGATAGCCAGAAGCCGGGTAGCGGTTGGAAGAACTTCCGCTTCCCAGTAGCGATTTTGGGCCACAAGGACCCTGGAGCATCCGGCCATTGGAACCGAGAGGGTCACAAGCAGACGAAGGCCGAGAACCAGACGTGGAATCGGAATCCGAAGAACTACGTCGGTCCCGAACATGAGGACGAGTCGTCTGCTTCGGGTGGCGCGTCTGAGCGTTACATCATCCCGGCGAAAGTGCTTGGGAGCCATCGCAGTTGGTGGTGAGCCCAGAGGAGGGATAAGTGGCAAAGAACGACATTAAGCTCATCTGGCAAGACATCGAAAAGTGGTTGAACAAGAATGCTCCCGATCGAGCAAGCGAGCTTATGCCAGGCGCCGACGATGTCGAGATCGCGAAAGTCGCAAAAATCACAGGTTATAGTCTGCCCGATGATTACGCCGAATCACTTGGCGTCCATGACGGTGAGGCCGATCTGAGCGATTATACTTATCTTTCCATCGAGACCGCGATGGACACCTGGAAGAGGCTCAAGAAACTCGAACAGGAGGGTGCCTTCGCCGACCGATCGATAGATGACCCAAAGACTAAAACAATCAAGCCGGTCTGGTGGCACAGCGCATGGTTCCCTTTTGCAAAGGACAGCGGTGGAAATCTCTTTTGCGTCGACCTTGAGCCCGGACCACAGGGCACTCGGGGGCAAGTGGTGCGCTTTGAAAGATCGATGGGACCCGCGACTACTGAATGGCAGTCATTCACGAAGTGGCTCTGCGATTATCGTGACCGTCTGCACGACGGCACTTACGCGGTTGATGAGGATGGCTTCATTCAGGATGCAAGTTGAACGAAGAGGGCTCGTGAATGACCAGGCCTATTGTTTCCGCCCTGATGCCGACCGCCGACCGGCGCCGGTTCGTGCCGCAAGCGATCGCGCAATTCCTCGCCCAGAACCGCGACGACGCCGAGCTCCTGATCCTCGACGACGGCAACGACCCGGTGTCCGACCTCATCCCCGCCGACCCGCGTATCCGCTACCTCCGCGATAGCCCGCGGCGGCCGCTGGGCGACAAGCGCAATCGCCTGTGCGAGCTCGCCCGCGGCGACATCATCCTGCACTGGGACGACGACGATTGGTACGCGCCCGACCGGATTGCCCGTCAGGTCGCCGCGCTGGAAGCGTCGGGCGCAGATATTTGCGGGCTCGACCGCGTGATCTTCCTGTCGGAGGACGGCGAGCGTGCCTGGGACTATGTCTACCGCGGCGGCGGACGTTGGGTGTGCGGTGCGAGCCTCGCCTATCGCCGGAGTTTCTGGGAACGGCACCGCTTCGCCCCGATCGCCGCCGGCGAAGACACGCGCTGGGTATTTGGCGCGGCCGGTGCCGCAATCCATTCAATGGCGGACAACGACTTCCTTGTTTCCCGCGTCCACGGCGGCAACACCTGCCCCAAGCGAACCGACGGCGGTTTCTACCATAAACGCGACCCGGGGCCGGTGCGGGCAATGGTTGCCGGTTTCGCACGGCCGGCGACGAGTTTGCCGGCGCGGCGGTCGGCCGCGCTGAGAATCCGTATCGGCATTCATGTCTGCTCCCGCCAGCAAGACTTGGCGGCAACCCTGCGCGCGTTGCACGAAAATACGTCGCTGCCGTTCGAACTTGTGGTGCTCGATGATTTCGCGCCCGGTGAGGCGGGTGGGCTCGGCGCGACGGCGGTCGCATTGCCCCAGCTTCGCCATTGCCGGATACCGGCCCCCGGGGGCGCGCCCGCCTGCTTCAACCAGCTGGTTGGCCTGGCCGCGGATATCTACGTCTTTCTTGAAGGTGGGGCGCTGCCGGGCGCCGGATGGCTCGACCTGCTCGTTGGAGCGCTCGAGGCAGATCCAGCCAACGGGCTCGCCGGGCCTTCGACCAACCGGTGCTGGAATGAGCAGGGCGTCACGCCGGGTTGCGCCGCGACGGCCTGCGATCTGACGCAACAGACAAGAGCCCTGCTCCACCAGCATGGGCACGGCCGGCGCTCGATGGCGCCGCTCTACTCGCTGTCGGATTTCTGTTTCGTGGTGCGCAAGGAAGTGGTCGCGGCGATCGGCGCGGCCGACCCCGTTTATGGGCGCGGCCCTTGCTGGGAGATGGACTATGCGGTGCGGGCCGCCCGCGCCGGTTTTGCGTCGGTTTGGGCGCAGGCGGCCTTTGTCCATCGTGCGCCATTCCCCACCGAGCGTATGACGATGGAGCAGCGCCTCTTCGAGGTCAACAAGCGCGCCTACCAGGATCGTTTCTGCGGCCGCCGTTTCGGGACCGCAGGGCGCGGGGCGCCTTATCGCAATCATTGCCGCGGCGACGATTGCGCCAATTTCGCGCCCGCCACGATCACCCTTTCGCTGCCGCTGCCGGCGGCCCAAGCGGAGACGTGCCAGCTCGGGCCGGAACTACCGCTGATCAGCTGCATCATGCCGACGCAGGGGCGGCCCGCGTTCGTCGCGCAAGCGATCGCCTATTTCCAGCGCCAGGATTATCCGGCCCGCGAGCTGGTGATCGTCCATCATGAAGACTCCGACCTGCCGGAGGGCAAGGCGGGCCCTGGCCTCCGCTTTGTCCGGACGAGCCAGGCCAGCATCGGCGGCATGCGCAATGCGGCCGTCGAGGCGGCGCGCGGCGACATCATCGCCCATTGGGACGACGACGATTGGCATGGCCCGCGGCGCCTGAGCCGTCAGGCAACCCCGATCCTGCAGGGCATCGCCGATATCACCGGCTTCAACGACACATTGTTCATGATCGTGCCGACGCGCGAATTCTGGTCGGTATCGCCGGAACTCTACGCCAGACTGTTCGTCGAGAACATCAACGGCGGCACCATGATGTTCCGGCGGGAGATCTGGCGGCGCAGCGGACCCTATCCGCGCATTTCCCTGCGCGAGGACGCTGAACTGTTAATGCGCGCCGTGCGCGACGGCGCCAGACTGTGCCGGCTTCGCGGCCGCGACGACTATGTGTACGTCCGCCACGGCCGCAATACGTGGAACTTCCCCGAGGGGAGGTATCTGCAGCGGGACGAATGGTTCAAGGTGGACGAACCCGAGACGCTGGCCCCCGACCTCGACTTTTATTTCGCCGATCGAAACCGACCGGAGCCGATGCCGGACCCGCGCCTCATCCTTTCACGGACATCTCGTCCGAGATTATCGATGGCGGGATCCTGACCATCCGGCCCGATGATTCCCTGGTTGGAAGCTTCCTTAGATAGCTCGTCGCGGATGGTCACTGGAATTAAGAGTCCGTGGCGGGAACCTTGCGCGTCCTCATTCGCACGGCGTGAACATGCGAAACGCGGACCGTGATGTGTCCATCTCCGGTTTGATCACTTTGCCTCAGGCGCATCGACGGCCCAATGGCGATATGCGCGCAAAGTCCGGGGTAGACGACAACTAATTACATTGACCGAACGCCCTTAATCGACACAATATTGCGCAATAATCGATTGGGACAGCGCACGAAAACGGATGGATCGCAACGGTCGTCTCCACTGCCAGGTACGCCTGCTTGATGAAACCGGGTCGCCGGTTGGCTGCGGGTTCATCTGCGATGATCGGCAAATGATGACGTGCACTCATGTTGTCGCAAGCTGCGTCACTGGTCCGGTCGACAATGCCGTCGTGGAATGCCGCTTTCCGGGAACGCCAGACCATCGAGCCAGGCTTCGCGTGACCAAAAGCTTTCCGACGTCCGCTGGCGCAGGAGATCCGCAGGTTCGGTTGCTTCGCGACATCGCAGTGCTTGAGCTCGAGCCGGGGAGTAGCTTCCCTCCGGACTTTCAACCGGTGAGCAGCAGGCTGACGTCACTCGATCGGCATATGGAGTTCTTCGGAACGGGCATCATGAAGGGCTATCTGGACGGAATACAGATCGCCGGGCAAACCGGGGAACCTGTCGAGTCCAACCGGGTGTTTGTGGCTGGGTTTCATCCCGATCAGTCGGTCCAGCCCGGCTGTTCCGGAGCGGCCATTTTTCATGGCCACGAGGGCTTGCTTGGATTGGTTGCAGAAGTCCAGCAGACCGCCATGGCGCTGATCATCCCGATCGAAATTTTGCGGAAAGTATTGTCGATCCGCGGCGCCAACCCGGCTTCGTCGACCCCGTCTGGGGGCGAAGCTATCGCCGGCAAGACGGCGGAACCGCTCAACAAGCGGATGCTTCGCGCCTTCAGTGATTTCGATCGCCACGACCAGTCCGCGGACTTTCGCGATGCCTTCGACCGTAAGTGGAATCAGAATCGCTCGGTGATGCTTTGCGCGATCGCTGGACTCGACGACGACGTGCCGAGCCATTGCCGGGACAAGTTCAGACATTACGACCTGAAGGATTTTCTGAGGCGCAATAACATCGCCGCGAGCAAGATCGACGCCTTGGAAATTTCGTGGCCGCTCCACGAGCGAAAGTTTGACGTCGAACGGGTCCTGAAACGGATGAAAGGCGTGCTGGCGGGGCATCTCCACGCTTCGGGCACCGAACCCGGGCAAATCCGGGAGGCGCTGAACACCGACCTTCGGCAGCTGATCTTTTACAGCCAGCTCGATCAACGCACGTTCTATAGCCGTCCAAATCAACGGACCTTGGGGAAAAACCAACTCGATCTGCTACAAAAATGGGCGGCGTACTTTAACGCAATTGATGATGAGCCGATCGATCGACCATTGATTCATTTTCTCATTATCAAACTGGATCCGGATGACTTCCAAGCCACGTCCCAGGAGCCGAACGCGCTGCTTACGGCTTTTTATCGCGACCTTATTGCACGCACCAATCGCAAGATGCCGCCAGACTCGGAAATCGAAAATACCTCACTGCTCAACTATTTCGATATTGACTTTATCGATAATTGGATTGGGATGAATTCAGAGATCGTTGGACTGGACGAGCAATTGGCGGACGACGTTCGCGAAGCCGCGCGCGACACCTTTGCCGACGCCCATTACATTCGATTGAAGGACGTGGGGAATTGGATGAAGTCGCTGCCTGGTTGATCGGCGACAAGTAAAGGGTTTGCCATGGGGTTTGTAGCAGTCAGTCAAGACAGCCCGTTACGGCTGGTCACACCACTCGCTGAGGGACACAAGGCCGCCGGCTCCTACCGCCCCGCTCAGGGGCTTCGTGAAGCGTTCGACGTTGCGATGATGCTTGGCGTGCCCTTGCTCATCACCGGTGAGCCGGGCACCGGCAAAACGCGGGCTGCCTATTGGCTATGCCATGAGCTGGGCTTGCCCGCCCCGCAACCGCTTCGGTTCGACGTCAAATCCGGCTCAAGCGGGCGTGACCTCCTGTACAGCTTCGATGAAGTTGCCCGCTTCCGGGATGCCGCCGCTAATGAGTCTAAGCCTCTGATCGATTATCTGCAGCTCAACGCGCTCGGCGAAGCGATCGTACGAGCAGCGGGGGGTCAAGGCATCCTCACCGATATTGCAGGCCGGGAACTTAGTGGTGATCGCTTCGCAAGCGCGGAAAAGCTCATCACGCGCGCTTTTGGCGAGGACCTGGTTGCGGCCGGCGCGGCGCGTGCAGCATGGCTGGTGCCGGAGGATGCTGCGTTCGTCGAAGCGCTCCCTCAGCACTGCGCGGTGTTGATCGACGAACTCGACAAGGCGCCCCGCGACACCCCCAACGACCTGCTCGCGGAGATCGAAAACATGGGCTTTGCAATCCCGGAGATGGGAATTGCAATTCGATCCGATCCGAGCTTCCGGCCGATCGTAATTCTCACAAGCAATTCGGAAAAATCGCTGCCTGAGCCATTTCTGCGCCGCTGCGTTTATTTCGACATCCCGTTCCCGGTGGAAGCTGAGCTGGCCGAAATCGTTCAATCGGCGATCGCCAGTCTGACCAAAGGCAGCCCCCTGGTTACGAGCGCAATTGCGTTATTCGAGGCGATACGTGCCGACCGCGAGGTTGGCCGAAAGCCCGGCACGGCCGAATTGCTGGCTTGGATCGACATAATTGTTTCGCGGGAAAAGATCAGCGCGGACGAGAATCTCGCGAACCGGCTGAAGGATCAGCCCGACCTGCTCAATAATAGCTTGAGCGCGCTGCTCAAAACCCGCGTGGATATCGAGGCCGGCAAGCGCGTGCTCAGGGCGGCAGCGGCAAAAGGCTAGCAACCGTGGCATCCGCGGCCATCGACGAAATCGATTATTTCGATCTTTCGGCAAGCGCTGCGCGACGACTGAAAGTCAGCCCTGCGAGCCTGATCCGCTTCGAAGCGATTCGCCTTCAGCTCGCGGCGCACGGCATTCGCAAGAGCGACCAGCGCATTCCGCTCTGGATTGCTCCGATGTTCTGCACGACGCCGGAAGCGCGCCGGCTTTTCTTCGAAAGCTTCCCCAAAGAGCCGCCGAAGGTCGGACAATTGCCAAAGGACCGCAAGCGCAGCGCCGCCGCGGATCGCCGGGCCAAGCGCAGGCTCCGCACTCGACCTCGCGTCGGATGGCGAAAAACGCTGCTGGGGGCGATTCTGATTCTGGCTATTGCCGCTTTTGTCGCGCTTGTCGTCATACCTCAGTTCCGGGCCGAACCAGAGTTCGCCAACCAATCGACCGACCTGACCAACACAACTTCCCCGCCACCCGGTTCGAATTCACCGCCGCCAACAGAAGAGCCGCCGCGAGGGCCCACTTTACGAACCTGGCTGGCGCTGGGCCTGCCGGCATTGCTGGCCAGCGCTTACGTCATTTGGTTGCGCCGCCGCCGGCGCATCATCAGGCGCGACCACGCCCCCGCACCCGAACGATCGGTCAGGCTCGCCTTCGCGACCGGCCTCGAAAATTTCCTGGCGGAGCGCTCGCTTCGCAAGGCGATGGGCAACCTTCGCCGCCATCGCCCGGTCATCTCGTCCAAGCTCAATGTCCCCGCCGCGATCCGCGCCACCATCCGGTCGGCCGGCTTCCCGCAAATGCGCTACGGATTCCGTCCGCGCAGCCCCGAATATCTCGTGCTCAACGAAAGAGAGTCACCCACCGATCATCTTGCTGTGATCGGCCATGTAATGGCGAGGCGCATGACCGAGGAGCATGTTGCCCATAGCCGGTACGAATATTTCGGCGACCCGCGCCGGCTCCAGCGGATCGAACGTGGCTCGCCGGCTGGAGTTTTCCCGCTTTCGACCGAGCTCGCGCGGCATGACGGCGCTCGAGTGATGCTCTTGCAGGAAAGCCATGATTGCTTTGCCGAAGACAACAGCCCCGAGTGGCTGGCGCGCATCGCGGAAACCGAACGGCCGGTGCTGCTCAACCCCCGGTCGCCGGATGCCTGGGGATCGGCGGAAACCCGCCTGACTTCGCTTGGATTTGGGATCTTTTCGCCGAACGGCCGCGGAATCGCGGATTATGGCGATTATCTCAACACGACCGGAAACGTGCGGCGCCGGCTCGCCCGAAGCAATGCGACGCGCTTCGATCTTCCGGAGAGCTTGGCTCGCGACCGGAATTTGCTGCTCGACAACGAACCGCCGCTCGACTCGCTGATCGGCGAGCTGGTCACGGATCTCGACCTTTGGCTCGACGAAGGCGGCGGCTACTGGCTGCGCGGCCTGGCGCTATTCCCCTATATCGATCCGGGGTTCACGGTCTTCCTCGGCAAGGCGCTGGTCGATGGCGACGGTCGGCCGCTGTTGGAGGAAGCCCGCTTCTTCGATCTTGCCCGTTTGCCCTGGCTTCGCGCCGGCCGGATGCCCGATTGGTTGCGCCGTGCATTGGTGCGAGGCCTCACGCCGGCGCAGCTCGAGGCGGCGACCGACGCCATCCAGGCCTTTCTCATGCCCGCGGACCAGCCCGAAGGCGAGGCCAAGATCGACTTTTCGCGCGGCAAGGATCCGCGGCTGCGCAAGCGGCTTCTCGACTGGCTCAAGCTGACGCCGGAAAGCCTGCTGAGCGATCAACTGCTTATCGAGGCGCTGGGGGGCCGAGCGGCCGAGGAGCTCGGCCTCGAAGCGCCCAAAACGCTCCTGCGCCATTCGCGAAGCCTGTGGGCGAGCAACGAGGCACGTGCCGTGGCCATCGCCGCCGCGGCGACTATCGTCATCGGCGCATGGCAATGGCCCACGCTTTTCCCTGAACCCACGACGGCTCAAGCTACGACCGAAACGCGTACTCCCACTCAAGGGGAAGTCGCTCCCTTCGAGCCTTTGTTTCCTGAAGAGGAGAAGGAACCGATTTTGGACGCCGCTGGCCGTGCGTTGGATGAAGCGGGCAACACGAGTGACGCCGGCAACGCGAATGCTGACGCCAATGCGTCAAATCTAGCGGGCAGCGCGAACGACGCCAAGGATAACACGAACGCAGCTAAAGATGCACTTGAAGCGGCCGCCGACGCCGTTGAACGGGCGGCCGAAGCGGCGACGACGTCTGAAACGGAGATCCTAGCTGGCCCGTTTGTATTATTCTTGGACGCCGACACGACGGTCATCACGCCCGATACCGAAGCAGCGCTCCGGAGAATAGCTGATGCATATAAGAATGAAGTTGGGTCACGGGGGAATATCGAGCCTGGCCTTGTTCAGATCATAGTCCGAATTTACTCCAATCCATCAGATGGTGCCTTGGGGAGACGTCTCGGGCGGTCGATTGAGGATTGGCTTACGGGACGTGGGATACCGCCAAGCGAAATTGTAGTTCAGTCCGTTGGCGGAACAGTTCCGACTAAGGCCAGCATGGTAACGGCGAGCGCAGTGCAAAGGACCCTTCGGGTAGAAATCTCACTCGTCGCAAACTACGGAAAAGCTCCAACCGCAAACTGACCCAGCCCCTAGACCCCGCACGCCTTTCCAATTGCGGTGGCGATGCGCTTGTCGGCGAGATAGCCCCCAATGGAGTGCGGATCGTCGAGGTCGTTTTCGACATCGAGCAGGTTTTCGATCCCGTCGGCAAAGGTCGCTTTGTCGAGCCCCTTTCCCAGGGTGATGAAGTCGTCGGGATCGCCGGCGTTGATCCAGCGCTCGACGCCCGGCGGCCTGGAAAACTCCGGACCGAGCGCCGCCTGCACGGCCATTAGCGGCAGCGGCGAGCCGACCGTGACGTAAAGCGGAACCGTCACCGGGTTTCCCTCCGAGGCCATCTGCCGAAGCAGCTTGAACGTCACCACGGTGCCGAGTGAGTGCGCGACGATGATGCTCGGCCCCTGCTCGAGCGCCGGCCCGACGATTGCATCGACAGCCCTCGCCGCTCCCGGTTTCTTCAAATAGGAATGCGCCTGCTTGAGGATGCGCATCACCAGTTTGCCGTGAAGCGGAGACACACGCTCGAGCAGTCGAACGATGGCGTTGAACCGGCGGTTCATGATCAACCCCTGCTCGTGGGCGAGGTCGCCGGACTGACGCGCGATCGCGCGTTGCTCGGCCGCGATCGCGGCCGGTCCGATGCCCGCCTCGCTCGCCGTTTCCATCAGCGCGCTGGCAAGAAACGCCGCTTCATCGGCATCGGGTTTCCCGTCAGGACCCTGCGACACGGCGACGACATCGCTGGTGTCGGACAGGCGCTTGAGCTCATCGCCGTAGAAAGGCACGTCGATCTCGAGCTGGTCGAGCGCGCCGGCTTTCCCCAGGCCACGGCAAATGTGGCAAACCCAGTCCTTGCGAAGCAATTCCTCGCTCTTGCCTTGCTGATTGATGCCGTGAACGAGAACCAGCCGGGTCATCGATCGTCTCCGAAGATCAGATCGCCGAGGAGCGTCCCGCCCTCGGGCGTGAGAGTTGTAAACGGCGCGGAAGTGAGATGCTGGCGGATGGTGGCCAGACCTTCCGGCATAAGCTGCGGCTCGCCGTCATCGACCAGCTGCCAGCCCTGCCTCAGCCATGGGAAGGTGCCCGCCACGACGCCCTCGACGGCGGGAGTGGCATCATACGCCCATTGGCTGTTCGCTTCGCTTTCGGTCCGTGGTGCACGCTTGGCCACGGCTGGAATACTCGCCACCACCACGCCGTTGCCACGCTCGGCCTTGATGCGGGCAAGCATCGCCACATCGAAGGGTATCGGCTGGTTTGCATTCGCAAAGAAATAGGCAATCTGGCGGATGCTTTCGACGTCCCCCTGCGAGTCATAGAGGTAGGCGGCCAGTGCGCCCAACATCGGATCCTGATGCTTCCCGTCTCGAAGCTCTAGCGCATAATCATAGGCCTCACCGCCTCGAAACATGCCGGCGCGGAGGTTAGCGACCGCCTCTTCCGCTTTCGCCTCGGCGCCCGCCATTCCGATTGGCCGATAAATGACGCTGACCGCTCCCGTCTCATCGATAGTGAATGTCTGAATGAACTTCGGAATCGCAGTCGTACCGAGCCAGCGACCGTCATCCAGCTCGACCAGCATGGGCAGCGGTCTTTGGAGTTCGAACTTGTGCGGGTCTCGAATCCGCCACCACTCCGGACTATCATCGTCACGCTCGACGATCTCCGGCTGACCGATCAAGCCGCGAACGGCCTTCGCACCGGTTAGGCTGAACCCCGATCCGGTTTCAAAATGGGTCGGCCAATTTTCCGCACGGTAGGAATCGAGGAAGCCGCGCGCCTTCTCGTCACAGATGGATGCCTCGCGCTCGATCCGGGTGCGCTCTTCCTCGGGCGTTTCGGGTGGCGGCGACTCGGGGGGCGGAGGAGTCGGCGCCCGGGGAGCGATGCTTGCCGGCATACGCGGCCGTGCCCTGGTTGACGATTCCACACCGGGAACCCAATTGCTTACGCTCCCCGCAAACCCCAGATCGTTCAAAATAATGGCACCGGGAGTCGGCGCCGTCGCTGGCGCCGCATCCGGTGGCGCGGCTTTGGCTGCCTGCCCCACGGTCGACCAGCCGCGCTTGCCGCCGGCAGGCGCGCCGCCGTCGGGACCCATGGCTCCTGGCGGAGCAGGCGCGGGCCAGGCTTTTGGCGCCGGAGCCCCGGCGAGCGGCTCGGTGACGTAAACGTCATCCGGATCGAGGAAGCCCGAAATGATGTCGGGGCGCAGCTCGACCTTGTAGAATGCGGCCTTGACCGGAACCTCGCTACGAAGATATTTGGCGAGGCTGCCGCTGGTGATGCGGCGCTGGTTACCAACCATGTGATCCGAAAATGCCGAAGGCTTATGGCCCCACAGCGCTTCCTCGATGACGCCGGTGAAAATGCAGCGGTCGTCATCCAGAGTGGCGCCCGGTATCATGTATGCAGCGCGGAACTTTGACGATGCCTTGAGCATGTCGATCAAAGGCAAATTTGGATCGTACGGCCCGCGTCCAAGGACGTTGTCTGACGTCAGGTCGGCCGTATCGGCATCCGCCGGCAGGGATCGGCAAGCATCGGAAATGATTGCGATTTGCTCGATTCCGAAGCGCTCGAGCTTGCGCTTCAGGCCACCGACGGCGACAGCCTCCTGCTCTTCGTGCCATTGCGACAGCAGCCACAAGTCTTCGGCTGCGTCGCGCGCCAGGCCGTGGCCGGCGAAATAGAGGATCAGCCTGTCGGTCTTGGTTCCTTGAGGCAGGAGTTTTTGCATTGCCTTTTTGACATCCTCAACGCCGACCGGCTTCTTGGAGTCGATCAGCAATTTGGTCTCGTACCCGGCCTTTTTGGCCCAGGCGTCCATCGCCTTGGCGCCGTTCACCGCACCCGGCAGATAATCGAGCGGCGGAGCGTCCGAAATACCGATTGCCAGACATGCCTTGCGTCCCATGACGTCTCACTCCCCTATACCGAGACTTTGGTTTTAGGGCTTGGCTCCAAGCGAAAGTTTCAATCGCAACACGCGATGATCGGCCCGGCTATGCTGCGACTTTCCGGCGCTCTTGACAACCTGCCGCCGGAAGGGCTTCCTTTGACTCTGCTCGGCTCTTTCGCATCCACCTCGGGAGGTGCTCATGAGCGTTAATCTTCAACAGGCGCGCAGCTACATCGCAGATGTGGATTTGCCGCCGCGGCCCTCGTCGGGTGCCATTCCGCAAGACGCAACGCCCAGCGCGCCGGTCTTCGACACCGTCAAGGAGCAGGCCGCCGTGGTCGGTTCCGAAGTCGTTTCGTTCATGGCTGGAGTCGATGCTGAAACGCGCGCGGCGATCTCCAATTGCGCGCTCCTCGCGCAGCTGGCGGCGAGCAAAAAGGTCGCTGACAAGGAGGATATCTACGCTTGGTACGAAGCCTATTTCGACGTGCTGAAGGCGCTCGGCTGGGTGGTCCAGGACGGCGGTTTTGCTGAGTTCTCGGAGAGCAGCCAAGGCTTCGAAGTCCATGAGAAGATCATGGATGTCGCCGCAGTGCTGCTTGGTCCGGGAGCCGCGGCGTTGGCGGTCATCAAGACCACGCTGGACGCATTGAAGGCGATGAAATCCGACAATGGCTGGCTGACCATTTTCCAACGTGAGAGCCAACATGCGAAAGCGGCGCGATTCCAGATCTCGCTGGTTCAACAGAGTAATACTGGCGACGTGATGGTCAGCATGATGGCGTTTGGAATCGAGGCCAGCAAGACGGTGACCCAGGTGCTGTTCTTCAAAATCAAAAAGAACAAGGCCAAGCTTCGGCACAATTCGGCCAAGCTTAGCATCGACTCAGCCTCGCTAGTCGATTTGGCGCCGGATATTCGCGACAGGGTCCGCGTTTACCAGCGCGCCTACGTCGCCAGCCTGGAGATCTGAGGCCGCGAACGACCTCAGGCGTGAAGCCAAAATGCGAACTCGACGAACTGTTCGCCGCGCCACCACTCGGGCCGTCCGAAGCCGTACTGGAAATTGGTTGCGCCGGCCTGGCTTTGCAACGGCGCGACGACTTCACCCTCGCCATCGCGACGCGCCGATTGCGTAGCGGTTTCTGGGACCACCATGACGATGTGACCGGACTTCCCTTCGATTCGCCGACGCGCAACGACCAGTCCAAGGGCACCATGGTTCACTTCGGTCTGAAGCTTGGTCAGGGTTCCGGTCTGGCGCCATCCGAACCGGGACCCGAAGTCGCGCAGCCATCGAAACAAATCGTTCGCCCGCATCTCGTCCACGGTCGCGCCATAGCGTGGAGGAACGTTTTCGCCGGCACCCAGGCGCTCGAGTGCCCGGCCGTTCCACCAGACGCGAGGAAGATAAACACCCGCCAGGTCGCAATAGTCGTGAGCATAGATGTTGCAGTAGGTCTTGCCGCTGCCTCCCAGGTAGCGTTTGTGCCTGGGGTCATTCACCGCGAGCCAGTCGATGATCCGCGCGAGCTCGACCCGAAGTGCATCTGAAGTCGTGCCGCGGCGGCCAGGCTGCCCTTGCTCATTGAGCGAGTGCGCGCCGGCCGGATCGACCCGCCGAGTCACCGAGCCTGGCCTCCGGAGCAACCGCGCCTCACCGACGAGGCTTGTGGCAGGGGGCGGCAAGGACGGAAGCGCCGCGCGGACCAGCTTGAGGAATTCGGTCGAGGCAAACCCCCGCACGAGCGCGCCGCGAAGGTTGGTCTCGATTTCAAGGAAGCCGTTGACCGGAGCAGCGCCAACGGCGCGGACCGGATGGCCATCGGGCAAATCGGCGATGACATTGCGGCGCGGCCGACTTCGATCAACGCGCGGTTCGCTTCGGACTCTGAGATCCGATGTTCGCGTATCAACAATATAGCGGTCGCCCGTCTCGACCACCGGCGTTGGCGGCGACAAAATCGACTCGCCCGCAGCCGGAGGGTTAAGCTGCGGCTGCTCTCCGGGCTCCGCCACGGTCTTGGCGAGCCGCAGGAAATCCATGAACAGCTCGCCGTAGTAGCGCCGCCCGTCGAAATGACCCTGCTTCAATCCCTTTCGTGGATTATAGCTGCCGCGATTATAGGCGATGGCGACCGCCGCCATTTCCTGCTCGTTGAGCTGCGTTCGGTTGCGCAGGCCGACCCGTATGAGCGCAGCCCTCAGCTCCGCGAGGCACTTCTCAAGCGCCCGATCGAAATGTTCGTAACCGCGACCCAGGAAATAAGCGGGGTCGGTTAAATAATGCTGCAGGTCATACTGGAATATTCCGTAACCGCGGCAAAACTTGTTCGGGTTGCGAACGGCGCCCGCGTAGCCTCGAATATGTTCACTCATCTCAACGAGTGCCTGGCGGCCGATGTCGAAAGCCTGGTCGCCGTTGGGCTTGGCCAGGAGTTCCGACTTGGTTCGCGGGAAGGCCCGGCGGCCGGTTCCAT
This sequence comes from Sphingomicrobium sp., assembly GCA_035512655.1. Taxonomy (GTDB): domain Bacteria; phylum Pseudomonadota; class Alphaproteobacteria; order Sphingomonadales; family Sphingomonadaceae; genus Sphingomicrobium. The sequence goes on from DATKDM010000007.1 coordinate 70,225, forward strand.
TCGGGTTGCCATCGATCGAGTCACCGACGCACAAGCGCAGAACCTGAGCTGTTGAAAGTCCCTTTTTGCGCAGCGTTGACCAGATGTAGCCGGTTTCCTGGCACGCGATCGCTGTGAGCATGTCGATACTGAATGGAGAGCCGACCAATGCTCTTCGAATGTCGGCGCCGAATTCCTTCTTGAACCAGGCGATATCATCACGCGTAGGCATACGAGGTCCCTTTCCGGGCGCGCTTCCGCGACCAGCCGGGTCCGGGCAGTCGCGCCCGGACCGAATGACGGCGGAACGTCAAACGATAGCCGTAAAGCTCGGCAGTTCCATGACCGCATCCCCCGACCGAGCAGTTGCTATAAAAATGCCGATAGTCGGCAAGTGTCAAGCCAGTTCGAAAACCGGATCGTCTCCGGGACTGGGCGGGGCGGCAGGATCCGAACCCGCGCGGCCGGACGGCCCTTGGGCTAAGTGCTGGCTGGGGCGGCAGGATTCGAACCTGCGAATGCCGATACCAAAAACCGGTGCCTTACCACTTGGCGACGCCCCAGCAGGCGAGCCCGTCAGTCGGGAAGGGGGCGCTTATAGCTGCCGGGCGTGGCATGAAAAGGGCCGGCGGGCGGTGGGCGGCGGACGCCATGCCACCGGACAATGCGGCGCCGATCTGGTAGGCGGTATCTATGGCGGAACGCACCATCCTCAACTTCCATGCCCACATCTATTTCGACGCCGACCAGCTCGAACGGGCGCGGGCGCTGGGCGACGCGGCGCGGGAGCGATTTGGAGTCCCGGTTGGCCATTTCCATGCAGGGCCGGTCGGGCCGCACCCGCGCGGCAGCTGCCAGCTGACCGTCGCGCCCGCGCAGTTCGGCGATTTCGCGCAGTGGCTGGCGCTGAACCGCGACGGCCTGACGATCTTTGCCCATGCCACCACCGGCGACGACCGCGCCGACCATACCAGCCATGTGATCTGGTTCGGCCCAAGCGAAGCGCTAGACCTGTCGATCTTCGGCTGAGCGGCTAACGGTTGGGCCGCCGCCCGTTGACTGTGTCGTCATAATCCCTGGCGAGCGCGCGCGACAGGTCGCCAACCTCGAAATTCCACGGCCCGGCGGACTGGACGAAGGTGACTTCGGCCGCGCTTCCGGTCAGGAACATCTGCTCGAAACTCTCGAGCTCCTCGGGCCAGATCGCCCGCTCGACCACCTCGATGCCGCGGCTCCGCGCGAGATCCATCACCGTGCGCCGGGTGATGCCGTCAAGGAAACAATCCGGGGTCGGCGTGTGGAGTGTCCCGTCGGATACGAAAAAGACGTTGGCGCCGGTCGCTTCGGCGACCTGCCCGCGCCAGTCGAACATCAGCGCGTCGTCGAACCCGCGGCCCTCCGCCTGCTGCCGCGACAGAGTCGCGATCATGTACAGGCCGGCGGCCTTCGAGTGGACCGGCGCGGTGTAGGGCGCCGGGCGGCGGTAGCGGGCGATGTCGAGCCGGATGCCCTTCTCGGCGAGCTTGGGGTCGAAATACTTGCCCCACTCCCAAGTCGCGATCGCGAGGTGCGGCTTGGTGCCGCGCGCCGTCACCCCCATCTGCTCCGAGCCGCGCCACGCGACGGGCCGCATGTACGCATCGACAAGCTTGTTGGCCTCCAGCACTTCCCGGCAAGCGGCATCGATCTCGGCGACGCTCCACGGGATCTCGAAGCCAAGGATCCTGGCGCTCGCGTGCAGCCGCTCGCTGTGCTCGGTCAGCTTGAAGATTTCGCCGTTGTAGGCCCGCTGCCCCTCGAACACGCTACTCGCATAATGCAAGGCGTGGGTCAGGATATGGACGTTGGCCTCGCGCCACGGGACCAGGCTGCCGTCGAACCAGATCCATCCGTCGCGGTCGTCGAAAGTGCGCTGTTCGGCCATTCACTGTCCCTGTTGCTTGACCCAGCCGCGTAAGGCAGCGACCCGGGTGAATCAACTCGCCCGGTCGGCGGCTTCCTCGGCAAGCTCGGCGCCGCGTCGCGCAGCGGCTTCGATCGTGACCGCGATCAGGCCTTCGAGATGCGGGTCGAGCACCGCCAGGCCGGCCTCGGTCGTCCCGTTCGGGCTGGCGACGCGGCGGACGATCTCGTCCATGCTTTCGCGGGTCGTCGCGGCCAGCCAGGCCGTGCCGAGCACCGTTTCAATGGCGATGGTTGCGGCGAGGGTCGCAGGCAGTCCGCGCCGTTCGCCCGCTTTGGCCAGCGCTGCGATGAAGCGCGCGACATAGGCCGGTCCCGCCCCGGCGACCGAGCCGACCGCCGCCAGCGCGGTCTCGGTCGAGGTCCACAGCGCATAGCCGAGCGTCGCCGAAAGCTCGGACAATTGCCGCCGAAGCGCATCGTCGGCGTCGTCGCTGTACAGCGCGATCACTCCGCGGCGGATCGAGACCGGCAGGTTGGGCATGGCGCGGACAACCGACCGCGCCCTCAGGAACCGGCCGCGCAGGCTCGACGCTTCGACCCCGGCAAGGATCGACAGCACTACGGTGTCCTCGGTCAGCCGCTGGGCGAGCTCGGGCGCGATCTCGTCGAGCTGCTGCGGCTTGAAGCCGAGGATCGCGAGCTTTGGAGCGTCACCCGCCTCGGCCATCGAAGCGACCGTGCGAATGCCGTCGACCGGCGTGCCGCTCGGCCGGATCGCGACGGCGCCGGTCAAATCGACGCCCGCCAAGCGCCAGCCCGCGGCCATCGCCCCGGCCATGTTGCCGCAGCCGACGAACCAGGTAGGATTGGGAAGGGCGACCAAGCCTACGCCTCGCCAGCCATCAGGCTTCACCATGCGTGTCGATCAGTGCCGCGGCGATCGCCTCGCCGGGCGATTTGCCGCCCCACAGCACGAACTGGAACACGGGGTAAAAGCGCTCGCACTCCTCCATCGCCGCCTCGGCGATCGCTTCGGCCTGTTCGAGGCTCAGCCCCTCGCCTTCGCGCGCGTCGAGGATCGTCGCGTGGCGGAAGACGATCAAGCCCGAACCCGACCACATCTCGAAATGGCCGAGCCACAATTGCTCGTTGATCAGGCCCAATGCCTCGTAGATCGCGGCCCGCTTTTCCACCGCCACCTTGATGTCGGGGAAGGCGAGGAATTGCAGCACCTGGTCCTCGGGCCGCCACACGCCGCGCAATTCATATTGCGCCCAGCTGCCGGTAGCGGACGCGACGATTTCGCCCTCGGCGGAGCGCTCGCAGGCCCAGCCGCGGGCGTCGAAATACTGCTCGAGAACCTCGATCGGGGCGCCGTCGTCGCGCTCTTCCTGCTCTTCGGGCTCGCTCAGGGTCTCGCCTCCGGTTTCGGCTTCGGCTTCGGCTTCGGCTTGGCGGCGCGCTTGGCTCCGGCTCCGGCGGCCGAGCCACCTGCCTTCGCCTCGAGGGCCGCAATCCTGGCTTTTAGAAGCTCATTCTCGTCCCGGGCGGCCGCGGCCATCGCCTTTACGGCCTCGAACTCGTCGCGGCCGACGAAATCCTCGCCGCCGATCCACTCGCGCATCCGCTCGCGCATCGAGGCCTCGGCCTCGCGGCCGGCCCCGGCCATGGTGCCGGCAACGCCGTTCACCATCTTGACCAGATCGTCAAACATACGGTTCTCGGATTGCATCGTCGCGTCTCCTGTCAATCGAGCAACCCCTCATCCCAGCAGAGACGTGCCCGCACCCGGGTTCAATGTCGCGATCGCGCTGTTCAAAGCGGCCGCGAAGCACAGCCACGCCAGATAGGGAGTCATCAGCGCACCTGCCAGTGGCCGGATGCGGAAGAATTGCCCCGCGGCGACGGCGGCGATCGCCAGCATGACGAATATCGTAATCAATGCCAGCTGGATGTCATGGGCGGCAAAGAAAATCGGCGACCAGGCGTAATTGAGCGCCAGCTGGGCGAAAAACAGGATCAGGGCCTTGCGTCGGCGGTCGCTCGGCGGCTCGGCGAGGATCAGGGCCAAGGCGATCCCGAGCAGCGCATAGAGGGTCGTCCACGCCGCTCCGAACATCCAGCCGGGCGGCATGAACGACGGCTTCACGAGCCCGTCGAACCATGAATTTCCGTAGCCGCTGTCCGACAGCCAGCCGCTGGCCGAACCGAGCAGGACGATGGCCGGCACGGTGAGAAGCGCGATTTTCCACCTTTTGCGCCGCGTAGTGCCTTCAGCCATCCTTTACCGCTCCCAACAAGAATTCGACATTGCCCTGAGGCCCGGTAATCGGACTCTCGATGACGCCCAGCACCGTCCAGCCCTGCGACCGAACCCAATCGGCCGCCAAGTCGCAAACGCGCTGGTGGACCGAAGGGTCACGCACCACGCCGCCCTTCCCCACTTCCTCGCGCCCCGCCTCGAACTGCGGCTTGACCAGCGCCACCAGCGTCGCGCCGGGCCGCGCGAGGCCGAGCGCCGGCCCGAGCACCTTGGACAATGCGATGAAGCTTGCGTCGCAAACCACGACGTCGACCGGCTCCGGCACAATCGCGGCGTCAAGGTAGCGGGCGTTGGTCTGTTCGTGGACAATCACCCGCGGGTCCTGCCGCAGCTTCCACGCCAGCTGGTTGGTGCCGGCATCGACCGCATAGACCTTGGCCGCGCCGCGGCTCAACAGGACATCGGTGAAGCCGCCCGTCGAAGAGCCCACATCGAGCGCCACCGCCCCCGCGACGTCGAAGCCGAAATGCGCCAGCCCATGCGCGAGCTTAATGCCGCCGCGCGAAACCCACGGATGGTCGCGGCCCCGAACCTCGAGCGGCGCGTCCTCGGCCAGCAGGTCGCCGGCCTTGGCGACGCGCCGGTCCCCCGAAAACACCGAGCCGGCGAGGATCAACGCCTGAGCCCGTGTCCGGCTTTCCGCGAGCTCCCGCACGACGAGCAGCTGGTCGGCCCGAACTTTTGGCATTCAGCCACCACTGCCGTCATGCTGAACTTGTTTCAGCATCCATTCCTCCGCAACATGGGCATCAGTGAAACAGCCTTGCGTCTACATCCTCGCCAGTCGCGAACGTGGGACGCTCTACATCGGCGTCACGTCCGACCTCCTGGCGCGCGTCTATCAACATCGCGACCTCCAGAAGCAAGGTTTCACAAGCCGATACGCCGTGCACCGACTGGCGCGGTTCGAGATGTTCGAAGACATGCCGACGGCCATTGCCCGTGAGAAACAGCTGAAGCGCTGGTACCGGCAGTGGAAAATCAACCTGATCGAGAGTGAAAATCCTCAGTGGGTCGATCTGGCGGTAGGACTTGGCCTCCCTCCCCTGCCGTCATGCTGAACTTGGTTTAGCATCCAGTTTCGAACCACGCCGACATTTCACGAAAATGGATCCTGAAACGAGTTCAGGATGACGCCCTGGTGGGCACGTCACATCCGGAATACGCCGAACTGCGGGCGCTCCGGAATGGGTGCGTTCAGGCATGCCGCGAAGGCCAGGCCGAGCACGTCTCTCGTCTGCGCGGGGTCGATGATGCCGTCGTCCCACAGCCGCGACGTCGCGTGCCATGGGTTGCCTTGCGCCTCGTAATCCTCGCGGATCGGCGCCTTGAACGCTTCGGCCTCCTCGGGCGTCCATTTGTCGGCGTCGCGGTGGACGGTTGCCAGCACCGACGCCGCCTGCTCGCCGCCCATCACGCTGATACGCGAGTTCGGCCAGGTGAACAGGAAGCGCGGGCTGTAGGCGCGGCCGGCCATCCCGTAATTGCCGGCACCGAAGCTACCGCCGATCAGCACGGTGACCTTGGGCACCTGCGCGGTCGCCACCGCGGTGACCAGCTTGGCGCCGTGCTTGGCGATCCCCTCCGCCTCATATTTGCCGCCGACCATGAAGCCCGAGATGTTCTGGAGGAACAGCAAGGGGATCCGCCGCTGGCAGGCCAATTCGATGAAATGCGCGCCCTTCACCGCGCTCTCGGAGAACAGGACGCCGTTGTTGGCGAGGATCGCGACCGGCATGCCCCAGACGTGCGCAAAGCCGGTGACCAGGGTCGCGCCGAACAAGGGCTTGAACTCGTGCAGCTCGGACCCGTCGACGATCCGCGCGATCAGCTCGCGCACGTCGTAGGGCTCGCGCACGTCGACGGGGATCAGGCCGTACAATTCCTCGGCGTCGTGGAGCGGCGGCCGCGGCTCGCGAAAATTCAGTCCGCCGGTTTCGAGTTCATCGAGACCGGCGGGATTTGAGTCACCCCCGTCTGAGCTACTCGCAGGACCCGGAACGAACGGCGCGGGGAGCGTGCTGACGATATCGCGGACGATGGTCAGCGCGTGCTCGTCAGTGTCGGCGAGATGATCGACGACGCCCGATTTGCGCGCGTGGAGGTCGCCGCCGCCCAGTTCCTCGGCGCTGATTTCCTCGCCGGTCGCGGCCTTTACCAGCGGCGGGCCGGCGAGGAAGATCGTGCCTTGCTCGCGAACGATGATGCTCTCGTCGCTCATCGCCGGAACGTAGGCGCCGCCCGCCGTGCAGCTGCCCATCACGCAGGCGATCTGGGCGATGCCTTGGGCCGACATGTTCGCCTGGTTGAAGAAGATGCGGCCGAAATGATCGCGGTCGGGGAACACCTCGGCCTGGTGCGGCAAATTGGCCCCGCCCGAATCGACTAGGTAAATGCACGGCAGCCTGTTGGCCTCGGCGATCTCCTGCGCGCGCAGATGCTTCTTGACGGTCAGCGGGTAATAAGTGCCGCCCTTCACCGTCGCATCGTTGCAGACGATCATCGCCTGGCGGCCCGACACGCGGCCGATGCCGGCGATCATCCCCGCCCCCGGCACCTCGCCCTCGTATAGGTCGCAGGCGGCAAGCTGGCCGATCTCGAGGAACGGCGAGCCCGGATCGAGCAGCCGCTCGACGCGCTCGCGCGGCAGCAGCTTGCCCCGCGACACATGCCGCTCGCGGTGCTTCTCGGTCCCGCCGAGCGCCGCCTGCGCAACGTCGGCCCGCAGCTTTTCGGCCAGCGCGCGGTTGTGCTCGGCCCGCGCGCGATATTCGTCGCTGTCGATGGCGATCTTGCTGTCGATCTTAGGAGCGCTCATGTCCCGATCAGCTCGCGCCCGATCAGCATCCGCCGGATCTCGTTCGTCCCCGCGCCGATGTCGAGCAATTTGGCGTCGCGCAAATAGCGCTCGACCGGCCAGTCTTTGGTATAGCCGGCGCCGCCCAGCGCCTGCACCGCCTCGCCCGCGACCCTGAACGCATTCTCGCTGGCCAGCAGGATCGCGCCGGCCGCGTCGAAGCGCGTCGTCCGGCCGGCATCGCACGCCCTCGCCACCTGATAGACATAGGCGCGCGCCGAATTCAGCGCGACATACATGTCGGCTACCTTGGCCTGGATCAGCTGAAACGAGCCGATCGGCTGCCCGAACTGTTTCCTCTCCCGGACATAGGGGATGACGACGTCGAGGCAGGCCTGCATGATCCCGATCTGGATGCCGGCGAGCACCGTGCGCTCATAGTCGAGCCCGCTCATCAGCACTTCGACGCCTCTATTTTCCTCGCCGAGCACATTTTCGGGCGGGACGAAGCAGTCGTCGAACACCAGCTCGCTGGTCGGGCTGCCGCGCATGCCCATCTTGTCGATCTTCTGCCCGGGCGCGAAGCCGTCCATCCCCTTCTCGATGAGGAAAGCGGTGATGCCTTTGCTGCCCTCGCCGGTCTTGGCATAGACGACCAGCGTGTCGGCCTGGTGGCCGTTGGTGATCCAGAATTTGGTGCCGTTGAGGCGATATCCGTTGCCGCTTCTTTCGGCCTTCAGCTTCATTCCAACGACGTCGCTGCCGGCACTCGCCTCGCTCATCGCCAGCGCCCCGACATGCTCGCCGCTGATCAGCTGGGGCAGATATTTCTTCTTCTGCTCGTCGTTCGCCCAGCGGCGGATCTGGTTGACGCACAGGTTGGAATGGGCGCCGTAGGACAGGCCGACCGACGCCGAGGCCCGCGCCACCTCCTCCTGCGCGACGACATGCTCGACATAGCCGAGGCCGAGCCCGCCCCACTCCTCCTCGACGGTGATGCCGTGCAGCCCGAGTTCGCCCATCTGCGGCCAGAGATGCGTGGGAAACTCGTCCTTCTCGTCGATGTCGGCGGCGATCGGCGCGATTTTCTCGCGCGCGAACCGCTCGGTCGTCTCGCGGATCGCGTCGGCCATCTCGCCAAGGTCGAAATCGAGTCCGGGCTCGGACATTCAGCTCTCCTGTTCGCGCGTGGCCTAGCAGAGCGCCGGCAAAAGCGACAAGCACGCTGGCGCGCGGTCCCGCTTACCATTATGCATGCCGGCCTGGACCAGGGGGATTAAGATGAAGCGAGTAAGCGTATATCTGTTGCTGGGTGCCATTGCCGGATCGATGGCCGCAGCGCCCGTTTCGGCGCGCAATGTCGTCGCTGATTTGTCGCAGATCGCCGACGTGATGAAGCGCAATGGCTACACCGTCGAGGTCAATTCCAACGAGAATGGCAGCTACATCCATTCGTCGCGTGGCAA
>DATKDM010000008.1:0-235381 GCA_035512655.1 Sphingomicrobium sp.
GTCGAGGCCCGGATAGGCGCTTCCCAGCACGCGCTTGAGAAGCGACCTCCCGGTGAACAGCCCGAAGCTCAGGATCGCGGCGACGAGCAAATAGTAGAAGGTCGGCTTCATCTTGATGAAGACGTCGTCGTGGAGCCACAGGGTGATGGCGCCCATCACCACCACCAGCACGCCCGAGAACCAGAGCATCGGCGAAATGCGCCCGAAGCGCAAAGCCGAGTAGAGCATCGCCACGACCATCGCGACCATGAAGGCGCCGGTCGCGACGAAAATCTTCAGCGCCTGCGGAACCGGTGCGAAGAAATTGGCGGCGAAGAAGACGATCAGCGGGCCGACGTCGATCAGCAGTTGCGATGCGCCGGCCGGTTCGGATTTCTTGCTCATTGGGGGGGAAGTCCTGCAATTGCGCGGGCGACCGAACGCGGGTCGAAGGGCCTCAGGTCATCGGCGGTTTCGCCGACCCCGATTGCGTAGATGGGAAGGCCGAACCTTTCGGCCGCGGCAACCAGGACCCCGCCGCGAGCGGTCCCGTCGAGCTTGGTCATGATGAGGCCGGTGACGTTGGCGACCTCGCGGAACACCTCGACCTGGGCAAGCGCGTTCTGGCCGGTGGTCGCGTCGAGCACCAGGAGCACGTCGTGCGGAGCCTCGGGGTTGAGCCGGCCGAGCACTCGCCGGATCTTCGACAGCTCGTCCATCAGGTGACGCTTGTTCTGCATCCGCCCTGCCGTGTCGACGACCAGGACGTCGATGCCCTGCGCGGTCGCCTGCTTCACTCCGTCGAAGACGAGGCCGGCGGGATCGGCACCTTCCTTGCCCGCGATGACCGGCGCGCCGATCCGTGTCCCCCAGATCTGAAGCTGCTCGATCGCGGCGGCGCGGAAGGTGTCGCCGGCGCACAGCAGGACGCCGTAATCCAGCTCCATCAGCCAATGGCCGAGCTTGCCGATGGTGGTCGTCTTGCCCGATCCGTTGACGCCGATGACCAGGATGACGTGCGGACGAGGAAAGCCCCAGACTTCCAGCGGCTTGGCAACCGGCGCTAAGATCTTTTCTATCTCTTCGGCAAGGATCGTCCGCAAGCCGCGCTCGTCGAGCCGCTCGAACTTCCTCTCGGCGATCGCCTGGCGGATTCGGCTCGATGCCTGCGGCCCGATGTCGGACGCGATCAGCGCCTCCTCGATATCGTCGAGGGTGGAGGTGTCGAGCGCCGCCCGGCTCGACAGGCCCGTGAGGTTGTCGGCAAGCTTGTCGGCGGTCTTCGAGAAGCCGCCGCGCAGCCGGTCGAGCCAGCTCATGCCCAGGACCCGACGAGGAAATCGCCTTGGCGGCCGGTCACCCGGGCCCGCCCGGTTTCGCCGCGGGCGGCCCCGGCCAGGAAAATCGGCGCGAAGGCGTCGGTATGGCCCTTGCTCTTGTTTTCGATCAGCACCGGCTGCTCGCTTGCGACGAGGCTGTCGAGCCAAGCCGCTCGACGCTCCGCCGCGGCTTGCCGGAGCCGCGCCGCACGCGCCTTCACCAGATCGCGGTCGAGCTGCGGCATTCGCGCCGCGGGCGTATCCGGGCGCGGCGAGAAGGGAAAGACGTGAGCCGCGATGATGTCGCAATCGTCCAGCAGTTTCAGGCTGTTCAGCGCCATCTCTTCAGTTTCGGTTGGAAATCCGGCGATGAGGTCGGCGCCGATGGTCGCCCCCGGCCGAAGGGCCTTGATCCGCTCGACCGCCGCAACCGCCTCGCTTCGGCTGTGGCGGCGCTTCATGCGCTTGAGGATCATGTCGTCGCCGGCCTGCAGCGACAGGTGGAAATGCGGCATTAGCCGGGGCTCGCCGGATATCAGCTCGAACAGCGCCTCGTCGATCTCGATGCTGTCGAGGGAGGACAGGCGAAGGCGCTGGAGCCGCGATTGGGAGGCGAGCAGCCGCTGGCACAAGGCGCCAAGGCCGCCGGCGTAATCGGTGATGTCGACTCCGGTGAGAACGATCTCCCTTGCGCCACGGTCGATCTCGCGGGCCACGGCATCGCGGATCGCCTCGAAGGGCAAAGAGACGCTATTTCCGCGCGCCTTCCAGATCGAGCAGAAGGTGCAGCGATGGTCGCAGCCGTTCTGGACGGCGACGAAGCTTCGAACCCGCGAATGCGACCCCGAAGCGACCTTTGGCGTCATGGCGTCGAATGCCTGGAGCTTGCCGGCATTGCCGACGACCCGGCTCACTTCCGGCATCCGCTCGAACGAGCGGCGGTCGAGCTCGGCCGCGCAGCCGGTGACGAGGATCCGGGCGTCGGGGCGCCGCCGGTGGGCCCTTCGGATCGCCTGCCGGGTCTGGCGGACCGCCTCGCTGGTCACCGAGCAGCTGTTGACGACGACCCATTGCTCGTCCTTGGGCGCCGCCCTTGCGATCGTCTCGCCTTCCGCGAAATTCAACCGGCAGCCAAGAGAGATGGTTTCGACCGTCACGACGCGCACTTGCCCAGGCTTTCGAGGTCGAGATCGCCTTCGAACACATGGGTCGCTCCGCCGAGCATCCGGAGCTGCCCGCCGGGCTTCCAGCTGACGGTCACGGTGCCGCCCGGCATGTGCACCTTCACCGGGCTTTTTGCCCGCTCGGTGGCGATCGCCGCGACTGCGGTTGCGCAGGCGCCGGTGCCGCAGGCCAAAGTCAGCCCCGCTCCGCGCTCCCAGGAGCGCATGTGGATATCCCCCTTGCGGACGGCCGCGACATGAACGTTGATTCGCTTTGGAAAGGCCGGGTCGTTCTCGATCTCCGGCCCGCGCAGGTCGAGGTCGATCTTGCCTGGATCCTCGACGAAGAAGACGATGTGCGGATTGCCGACGTTGACCGCAAAGCCGTGGGTCAGCTCGCCCCAATCGAGCGGGACCGGGTTGGTGTCCATCGCATAGGAGATCGGGATGTCGTCCCAGCCGAAGCGCGGCTCGCGAACCGTGACCTCGATCTCGCTTCCGGCGGTCGAGCCCTCGATGATCCCGGCCGGCGTTTCGATGGTCGTCGCCTTGGTGAGCGCGACCACGCAGCGCGCCGCATTGCCGCAGGATTCGACCTCGCCGCCGTCATGGTTCCAGATCCGCATCGACACGTCGGCCTTGTCCGACTTGCCGACCAGGATGAGCTGGTCGCACCCGATTCCGCGGTGCCGGTCGGCGATGTCACGCGCCAGTTCGGGCGTGATCGTTACGCTCTGCTCCCGCCCGTCGACGATCACGAAGTCATTGCCGAGGCCGTGCATCTTGTGAAAATGGATTATCATCGCTCGGCGGCGCATCTAGGAGGCTGTCGGGACCAAGTCCACAAGCGAGGGCACAACAGCGATGCCGAGACCAGCCAATGAAGTGATGCAGGCGGTGATTTTCTCCGCGGTGCTCGACGCCGTCAAGGCGCTCAAGGCGGCGTCGGGAGGCTTGCCGAACCAGCTGGTCCGCGACCTCCAGGCGATTCATCTCAACACCACCTTCCAGGACCTTCCCAAGCCGCTCCAGGACGCGATCGTCGAAAGCACTCGTTCGGCCTTCACCCAGCTGCTCAAGGAGGGTTATGCGGTCGGCCCGCGCCAGCAGATGCAGCAGTCGCGCCCGCTCGACCGGGTGCCGGAGCGGGACCGGCGCATTCCTCCAGGCGACCGGCGGCCGCGACGCGGCCCGGACGGACGGGGACCCGGCGGCCCGCCGCGCGGCCCTGACTCAAAGGGGCCCGGCGGACCGGCTCGCCCGCGCCGCAAGCCCAAGGGCAAGCCGCGCCTGTCGTGAGTTATACTGTCGTGAGTTAAGACTGGCGTGAGTTGATTCGGTGCTGGTCATCCGCTAGGGGCCAGCCGTCGTTTTCGACAGAACATGACTGGAGCGCCAACGGGTCTTGAGCCCAGGGTGCACGCCGGCCGACGAGGTTTCGTCCGCCGGCGCAAATCGCGTTGAGCCTACCCATAGGGGCCGCTCGGACATGTTTGGGAGAGTTAAGTGTTTGACAATCTGAGCGATCGCCTTTCGGGCGTATTCGACAAGCTGCGCGGGCGGGGATCGCTCAGCGAGGCCGACGTGCGCTCGGCGATGCGCGAGGTGCGGGTCGCTTTGCTCGAGGCGGACGTGGCGCTTGCCGTGGCGCGCGAGTTCGTCGAGCAGGCGACCGAGAAAGCGATCGGCGCGGAAGTGCTTCGCTCGGTCACCCCGGGCCAGATGGTCGTCAAGATCGTTCACGACCAGCTGGTCGAGACGCTTGGCTCCGATGCTTCCGAGCTTCGGGTCGATGTCAGCCCTCCGGCCGTGGTGATGATGGTCGGGCTGCAGGGCTCGGGCAAGACGACGAGCACCGCCAAGCTCGCCAAGCGCCTGTCCGAGAAAAACCGCAAGAAGGTGCTGATGGCGTCGCTCGACGTCGCTCGCCCGGCCGCCCAGGAGCAGCTGGCGGTGCTCGGCCGGGAGGCCAATGTCGATACGCTTGCCGTCGTCGCCGGCCAGCAGCCGGTCGATATCGCCAAAAGGGCGATCCAGGCGGCCAGGCTCCAGGCCTATGACGTCGTTCTCCTCGATACCGCCGGTCGGCTCCACGTTGACGAGACGTTGATGAGCGAGATGAAGGCGGTCGCGCAAGCGTCGCGCCCGACCGAGACCTTGCTGGTGGTCGACAGCCTCACCGGCCAGGACGCGGTCAATGTCGCCAAGGGCTTCGGCGGCGGGGTTGAGCTGACCGGCGTCATCCTCACCCGTCTCGACGGCGATGCGCGCGGCGGCGCCGCATTGTCGATGCGCGCCGTCACCGGCAAGCCGATCAAGTTCGCCGGAGTCGGCGAGGCGATCGACAAGCTCGAGGCCTTCCACCCCGATCGGATCGCCGGGCGCATCCTCGGCATGGGCGATGTCGTCAGCCTGGTCGAGCGCGCCGCCGAGACTATCCAGGTCGAGGAAGCCGAGAAGCTCGCCGGCAAGATGCTGAAGGGCAAGTTCGACCTCGACGACCTGCGTGCGCAAATCGGCCAGATGCAGCGGATGGGCGGATTGGGCGCGCTCGCATCGATGATGCCGGGCATGAAGGGCATCAAGGGCGCCAGCGAGAAGGTCGCCGACGGCAAGGCCCTGGTTCACCTCGAAGCGATGATGTCGTCGATGACCGCGAAGGAACGTGCGCGGCCCGAGCTGATCAACGCCAAGCGCAAGATCCGCATCGCCAAGGGCTCCGGGACCACCGTCCAGGAGGTCAACAAGCTGCTCAAGATGCACCAGGAAATGGCGACCGTGATGAAGCGGCTGAAGAAGATGGGCGGCTTAAGCAAACTGGCCGCGATGTTCGGCAAGGGCGGGCTCGAAGGGGCGCTCGGCGGAATGGCCCCGGGAATGCTTCCGCCCGGCGGGCTTGGCGCCGGCGGCGGACCCGCCTTGCCGGGACTCGGCGGCTCGCCATTCAATCTTCCGCCCGGTTTAGACAAGTTCACAAAGAAGTAGAATACCTCACTCGAAAGGAAAGATTTTCCAATGGCACTTTCAATTCGCCTGACACGCGGCGGGGCCAAGAAGCGGCCCTATTACCGGATCGTTGTCGCCGACAGCCGCGCGCCGCGCGACGGCCGGTTCATCGAGAAACTGGGTTCTTACAACCCGCTTCTCGCCAAGGATTCGCCCGAGCGCGTCAAGCTCGACGCCGAGCGGATTTCGCATTGGCTCGGAGTCGGCGCCCAGCCGTCGGACCGCGTGCTGCGCTTCCTTGATGCTGCCGGCATCCGCGAGCGCCCGGCGCGCAACAACCCGCACAAGGGCGAGCCGGGCGAGAAAGCCAAGGCTCGTATCGAGGAGCGGGCCGGCAAGGAAGCCGCGGCCATCGAGGCTGCGGAAGCTGCTGCCGCCGCGCCTCCGGTTGAGGAAGAAGCACCGGGCGCCGAGGAGGCCGCTCCGGCCGCCGAGGAAGCTGCTGCCGAAGCTCCCGCCGCCGAAGAGGCGCCCGCCGCTGAAGCCGATTCGGCCGAGGAGCCGGCTGCCGAGGAGGCGCCGGCTGAGGAAGCCACCGACGAGGCCGCTGCGCCCGCCGACGACGCCGACAACCAAGGCGAGCCGGCTGCCGAGCCGGCCGAGGGCGGGGACGAAGCTGCTCCGGCGACCGCCGACTCTGCGGAGCCGGTTGAAGCCGCCGTGGAAGAGCCGGCCGAAGCCGCCGCGGATGAGCCGGCGCCGTCGACCGATGAACCCGCCGAAGGCGCGGCGGAAGACGCTCCCGCCGCCGATGAAGCCGAGAAGGCCGAATAGGCATGATCGCGCCGGCGACGGAGGAGCGGAGAATTCCGCTCGCCGCGGTCGTCGGCGCCCACGGCATCAAGGGCGAGGTCCGCTTGAAGCTGTTCAGCGACAGCGCCGAGAGCCTCGTAGGTCACGGCACCCTCTACGTCGGCGGCTCCGAGCGCCGGCTGCTCGCGGTGCGCGCCGCCGGCAAGGGCGCGGTCGCCCGGTTCGAAGGCGTGGATGACCGAACCGCAGCCGAAAGCCTGCGCGGATCGCTGGTCGAGATCGACCGCGCCGCGCTGCCCCCGCTCGCAGACGGCGAATATTACCATGCCGACCTGATCGGATTGCCGTGCGTCGATCCGCAGGGAGGGGCGCTCGGAGCGGTGGTCCAGGTCGAGAATTTCGGCGCCGGGGACCTGCTCGAAATCGAGGACGACCGCGGCCGCCGCGCGCTGATTCCGTTCCGCCCAGGCATCGCCGACCTCAAGGACGGCAAGATCGTCCTCGACCCCGAATTCCTAGCTTAACGCAGCATCGGCTGCTCCTTGGCGAGGTCGTTGCGGATGGTGGTCGCGGCGACGCCCCCTTCGCCCATCGCATGGCTGATCTGGTCGAGGCCGATGACCACGTCGCCGGCGGCATAGACCCCCGGGACGCTGGTCCGCTGGCGAGCATCGACGCCGATGCAGCCGTCCTCGCCGAGCCGCGCCCCGACCATGTCGGCGAGCTGCGTGTGGGTATCCGTCCCGAGCGCCGGGTAGACACTGTCGAACGTGAATTGCCCCTCGGCAGTGTCGACGACGATGCATTTGTCGAGCGCCGCGACTGCTTGGGCAGGTCCGTCCACGCAATCGACTTTTGCAATCTTCAGTTTTTCCTGGTCTTCGGCGTCAAGACGCAGTGCGGTGTCCGGCGCGATCAGGGTCACATCGGCGGTGTAGCTGCGCAGGAAGATCGCCTCGGAAACGCCGTGCGAATCGCTGCCGATCACGCCAACCTTCTTGTCGGTGACTTCATAGCCGTCGCAAATCGGGCAGTAGCGGATCAGCCCGCGGGCCAGCGCTTCGTCGTGCAGATCCTCGTCCATCGGCGGTCGACGGTTGGTGACTCCGGTGGCCAGCAGGACGGTGCGGGCGCTTTCGCTGGCTGAACCCCAGGTGCCGGTGAACAGGCCGCTGTTTTGGTCGCACTCGAGCTTGGACACCCGGTCGGTGACGATTTTCGCGCCGTATTTCTGGGCCTGGGCGCGCATCCGCTCGAGCAATTCCTTGCCGTTGATGCCGTCTGGGAAACCGGCATGGTTGTGGGTGCACGGAATCATTCGGGCGCGGCTCTTGCCGGCGTCGACGACCAGGATGTCGAGGTGGAAACGCGCGAGGTAGATGGCGGCGGTCAGCCCGGCCGGGCCGCCGCCGACGATCAGGCAGTCGAGAGGTTCATCCATCCGTGCCCCAATGGATTGTAGACGGAGCGGTTCCCGACTAGCGCGCGAGCATGAATTGGATCCCGCTGTTCGTGGCGTTTGGATTGGCGGTCCTGGCGGGTGCCTGGGCGAATGCCCGACTGGCCAGCCGCAAGCCGACGTGGAGCATCCGGCGACGTGTGTTCACTGCTTCCACGCCACTGCCGGCAATTGTCGTCGTTGCAAGCGCGATCGGCGTTGGCTGGTATGTAATGGGCTCGAGTGAGAACATGAGGGATCTGGCGATCGCAGTCGTGATCGGTGTCGGTGCGATTTTTGCTGCCGTCACGCTTGCAGGCGGACTTATCGGTGCGGTGATGGTCGAGAAGGGTCGGGAGCGATGAATTTTTGCGCCTCTGTACTCACTCTCTACCCCGAGATGTTTCCGGGGCCGCTCGGGCTGAGCATTGCCGGGCGGGCGCTCGAGCAGGGGCTGTGGAGCCTCGACACCCGCAACATCCGCGATTTTGCCACCGACAAGCACCGCAGCGTCGACGACACGCCCGCCGGCGGCGGAGCGGGGATGGTGCTTCGTCCCGACGTTCTTGCGGCGGCGCTCGACAGCGTTGCCGCCGAGGACAAAGGCGCTCGCCCGATGCTGGCGCTTTCGCCGCGCGGCAAGCCGCTGACCCAGGCCCGCGTGCGCGAGCTCGCCGCCGGCCCGGGCGCGATCCTGCTGTGCGGCCGCTTCGAAGGATTCGACGAGCGGATCTTCGAAGCCCGCGACCTCGAGCCGGTCAGCGTCGGCGACTATGTTTTGTCGGGCGGCGAGCTGGGCGCGATGGTCCTGCTCGATGCTTGCGTTCGATTGCTCCCCGGGGTAATGGGCGCGGCCTCCAGCGGAGAGGAAGAGAGCTTCGATGCGGGGCTTCTCGAATATCCGCATTATACCCGGCCTGTGACATGGGAAGGGCGCACGATCCCCGAGGTGCTGCGGTCGGGGGATCATGCGAGGATCGCGGCGTGGCGACACGAACGCGCATCCGAAGACACACGGCTAAGGCGGCCGGACCTGATCGAGCGCCACGGGGGCGCATCGCAGGCACCGCCCTCTGGCGCGCGGCACGAAGACGAAGGCGACGACCAATGAACCTTATCGAGACGCTCGAGCGCGAAGCCATTGACGCGCTGACCGAGCAGCGCTCCATCCCCGAATTCCGCCCCGGCGACACGTTGCGCGTCGGCGTTAAGGTGGTCGAGGGCGAACGCGCCCGCGTCCAGAATTTCGAGGGCGTCTGCATCGCCCGCTCCAACAGGGGCGTCGGCTCCAGCTTCACCGTCCGCAAGATCAGCTTCGGCGAGGGCGTCGAGCGCGTCTTCCCGCTCTATTCGCCGGCGATCGATTCGATCGAGGTAGTGCGCCGCGGCGCGGTTCGCCGGGCGAAGCTCTATTATCTGCGCGGCCGCACCGGCAAGTCGGCCCGCATCGCCGAGCGCCGCGACGTCCGCCCACCCAAGGGTAGCGAAGCCGCCAAGGCGGAGAAGGCCGAGAGCAAGCCTCAGAAGTCCGACGGCAAGCCTCAAAAGGCGGAGAAAGCCGAAGTCTGATGGCATCGGGCTATCGAGTGGCGGTGGTCGGCGCGACGGGTAACGTCGGGCGCGAGATCCTCAACATCCTCGCGGAACGGCAATTTCCACTCGCCGAGGTCGCCGCCGTGGCGTCCGCCCGTTCGACCGGCGACGAGGTTGATTTCGGCGAATCCGGCGAGACTCTAAAGGTCAAGAACCTCGAACATTTCGACTTCGCCGGCTGGGACATGGCGTTGTTCGCGGCGGGCTCGGAAACCAGCAAGCTGCACGCGCCTCGCGCCGCCGGCGCCGGCTGCACGGTGATCGACAACAGCTCGCTCTTCCGGATGGACCCGGACGTGCCGCTGATCGTGCCGGAAGTGAACCCGCAGGCGATTGCCGGCTACACAAAGAAAAATATCATCGCCAACCCCAATTGCTCGACCGCGCAGCTGGTGGTGGCGTTAAAACCGCTTCACGATGCGGCGACCATCCGGCGAGTGGTTGTCTCCACTTATCAGTCGGTCTCCGGCGCGGGCAAAGCCGGCATGGACGAGCTGTTCGAGCAGTCGCGCAACATCTTCGTCGGCGACGGCAACGAGCCGGCCAAATTCCCCAAGCAGATCGCGTTCAACGTCATCCCGCAATGCGGCGATTTCAATGATGACGGGGCGACCACCGAGGAATGGAAGCTGGTCGTCGAAACCAAGAAGATTCTCGATCCCGCGATCAAGCTCACCGCCACCTGTGTCCGGGTGCCGGTGTTCGTCGGCCACAGCGAAGCCGTGAACATCGAGTTCGAAAAGGAAATTTCGGCCGCCCAGGCGCGCCGCATCCTGCGCGAGGCGCCCGGCGTCATGCTGGTCGATAAGCAGGAAGACGGCGGCTACGTGACACCGGTCGAGTGCGTCGGCGACTATGCGACCTTCGTCAGCCGGGTGCGCGAAGACCCGACGGTGGAAAGCGGGCTGTCGCTGTGGGTGGTCAGCGACAACCTGCGCAAGGGTGCCGCTTTGAATGCGGTCCAGATCGCCGAGCTGCTCGGCCGCAAGCACCTCAAGAAAGCGGCCTGAACTAAGGCTTTTCGAGCGCTAGCCAGTGCGTATCGTGGGCGATCTCGGGGGGCGAGGGAGCGCTAGCCAGTGCGTATCGTGGGCGATCTCGGGGGGCGAGGGAGCGCTGGACATGCCGCCCCTTAGCCGCGCAAAGGGCCATGTGCATCTTCATTGCTGAAGGGGAGAAGCGCATGGCAAACGAGGCGATTGCGGGCGAGACGATGACGGGCGGCTGCGCCTGCGGGCGGATACGGTTCACGGTGCGCATTGCCGACGACGAGGCTTATCTGTGCCATTGCCGGATGTGCCAGCGGGCGACGGGTTCGGTGTCGATCGCGTTTAAGCAGGTCCGGCGGGAAGACCTCAGCTGGGAAACTGAGCCGGACTGGTACGACAGCTCGCCGATCGCGCGCCGGCCCTATTGCCGGGACTGCGGCACTTCACTCGGGTTCATGTTCCGCGAGGGCAGCGATAAGATCGACCTGACCGTCGCGAGCTTTGACGATCCATCACGATTCGTCCCCAAATGGCATTTCGGCGCCGAGAGCATCCACCGGGCCTGGCTCAATACCGAGGGCCTGCCGGAGCATAAGACCACCGACTATCAAGTGCTGGTCGACAAGTGGCTCGAAGCGACCGGCAGCATCCCCCAGTGACGGCCGAGGTCCACCGCTGGACCGCGTCCGACGGCGCCGAGCTTTCCTGGCATGAGACGGGCGAGGGGCGGGCGGTTCTCCTGCTGCACGGACTGTTTTCCGACGCACCGATGAACTGGATCAACTTCGGCCATGCGGACTGCGTCGCCGCGGCGGGCTTTCGGGTGATCATGCCCGACCTGCGGGCGCATGGACTGAGCGCCAAGCCGCACAATGCCGAGGCCTACCCGCCGGGCGTCCTCGTCCGCGATCTCACCGAGCTAATCGCGCATCTTGGCCTTGACGACTTCGATCTCGGCGGCTTCTCGCTCGGCGCTCGAACCGTTGTCCAGGCCGTCGGCGAGGGGCTCCGGCCAGGCAAGGCGATCCTCGCCGGGATGGGCCTTCGAGGCCTCGAGAATTGGGACCGGCGCCAGGCCTTTTTTGTTGATGCGATCGGCAATTTCGACACCAGCTCACGAGGCGATCCGCACTGGCTCGCGATCCAGTTCATGAAGACCATGAAGGTCGATCGCGAAGCGGCGCTGTATGCCCTTGCGAGCTTCTCGGGTTTTTCGCCGGGCTGGCTGCAAGCCTTTGCAATGCCGACCCTCGTCATCTGCGGCCGCGAGGATGAAGACAATGGTTCGGCGGCCGAGCTGGCCACGACGCTTCCGCAAGCGACCTTCGTCGAAATTCCGGGCACGCACATGAGCTCGGTGACCAAAGCGGAACTTGGAGAAGAAATCGTCCGTTTCCTAGTCAGTTGATCAATTCAACGACTCGCTAGACTCGCACGTCGCGCGAAAAGTCGAGACTCAGGACGAGGACGCCCGCCATGAAATTTGCCGCTTCCGTTTCTTTGGCCGCACTGGCGATTGCTGGCTGCGCTTCGGTTCCTCCCGCAGAAACGACGGTCGCGCCGCCGCTCGCCCCAGCCGAGTCCGGCGCCGCACTGACCTCGGTCGACGCCGACACCTTTGTCGCCAACGCCGATAAGGAGCTGTCCGACCTCAGCCTCTACGTGAATCGCGCCGCATGGGTGAACGCCACTTACATCAACGACGACAGCGATTGGCTGGCCGCCAAGGCCGGTGCCGAGCTGACCGAGGCGCAGGTCCGGCTGGCGACCGAGGCGGCGCGGTTCGATGCCATCGAGGGGCTGTCGTTCGACACCCGCCGCAAGCTCAACATCCTCAAGCAGGGCATCGTCGCGCCGGCCGAGAATGTCCCCGGCGCCGCCGACGAGCTGTCGACGCTGCTGACCGGCCTGCAGAGCCAATACGGCAAGGGCCGCGGGACCTATAAGGGCCAGCCGACCCCGGGCGTCGACCTCGAGGCGCTGATGGGCACCGAGCGCAACCCGGACCTGCTCAAGGAAATGTGGGTCAGCTGGCACAACAATGTCGGACGCCCGATGCGCGACGACTATGGGCGCTTCGTCGCGCTGTCGAACGCCGGTGCGCGGGGCCTCGGCTATGCCGACACCGGGGCGATGTGGCGGTCCGGCTACGACATGGCGCCGGACGATTTTGCGGCGCTGACCGACAAGCTGTGGCTGGAAGTGAAGCCGTTGTACGACGAGCTGCATTGCTACACGCGCGGCAAGCTCAACCAGAAATACGGCAATGCGGTGCAGCCGGCGGCGGGCCCGATCCGCTCCGATTTGCTCGGCAACATGTGGGCGCAGGAGTGGGGCGGCATATATGACATCGTCGCGCCGCCGGGCGCCGGCGACATCGGCTACGACCTCACCGATTTGCTTGTCGCCAACAAATATACGCCCGAGAAGATCGTCAAGACCGGCGAGAATTTCTTCTCCTCGCTGGGCTTCGCGCCGCTGCCGCAAACGTTCTGGGAGCGCTCGATGATCACCAAGCCTCGCGACCGCGAAGTGGTTTGCCACGCGTCGGCGTGGGACATCGACAATCTGGACGATATCCGCATCAAGATGTGCACCAAGGTCAACGCCGACGACTTCGTCACCGTCCACCACGAGCTCGGCCACAATTATTACCAGCGCGCCTACAAGAACCAGCCGTTGCTCTACAAGGACAGCGCCAACGACGGCTTCCACGAGGCGATCGGCGACATGATCGCGCTGTCGGTGACGCCGGAGTATTTGACCCAGGTCGATCTGCTCCCGGAAAACAGGGTGCCGCCCGCGGCAAAGGACATCGGGCTGCTGCTCCGCCAGGCGATGGACAAGGTCGCCTTCCTGCCGTTCGGCCTGATGGTCGACCGCTGGCGCTGGGGCGTGTTCTCGGGCGAGACGCCGGCGGCCAGTTACAACCAGTCGTGGAACGACCTGCGCTTGCGTTACCAGGGCATCACCCCGCCGGTCCCGCGCGCCGCGACCGACTTCGACCCGGGCGCCAAGTTCCACATCCCGGGCAACACCCCCTACACCCGCTACTTCCTCGCCCGGATCCTGCAATTCCAGTTCTACGAGGCGGCGTGCCGGCAGGCCGGCTGGACCGGCCCGCTGCATCGTTGCTCGTTCTACAACAACCGCGAGGTCGGGCAGCGGCTCAACGCGATGCTCGAGATGGGCAAGTCGCGCCCGTGGCCCGACGCGCTCGAAGCGTTCACCGGCACGCGCGAGATGTCGGGGCGGCCCCTGCTCGCCTATTTTGCTCCGCTCCAGACCTGGCTCCAGGAGCAGAACCGCGGCAAGCAATGCGGCTGGTAAACCGCATTCGTTGAGCCGCTCGTTGAACGGAGAGCCCCGTTCGTCGGAATCGCTTTGACCCGCCGCTCGCCGGCATCGGACCCTCGTATGTGACGCAAATGAACGTCACTTGAGGGGGGGTTTGATGAAGGCATTATTTGCAACTGCTTCGCTGGCGGCGCTGGCCTTGGCGGCGAGCGCGCCCGCGGCGCAGCCGAATGCCGCCGCGCCGAGAACGGCCGACGGCGCGCGAGCGTTCGTCGCCGCGGCGGAAAAGGATCTGTTCGATCTGTCTTTGATCGCCGGCCGGGCGGCCTGGGCCAACGAAACCTACGTCAACGACGACACCGACGCCGTCGCCGCATACTTTGGCGCAATCGGGACCGAAAAAGGTGTGCACTACGCCAAGGAAGCGGCACGCTGGGCTGCGGTTCCGGGAGTGGATCCCGACACGCTTCGCAAGCTCAACCTGCTGCGCGGATCGCTGACCCTTGCGGCACCCGACACCGCGGGCGCGGCGACCGAGCTCAACACCATCGCGACCCGGCTGCAGTCGACTTATGCAAAAGGGAGGGCGCAGCTCGACGGCAAGACTTTAACCGGCGACGAAGTCGAAGCGCTGATGGGTTCGACGCGCGACCCGCAAAAGCTCGCGCAGATGTGGCAGAGCTGGCACGAGACCACCGGCCGTCCGATGCGCGAAGACTACACCCGGATGGCAGCGATTTCGAACGCCGGCGCAAAGGAACTCGGCTATCCCGACACAGGTGCGATGTGGCGGTCGCGCTTCGATATGACGCCGCAGCAATTCGAGGCGATGTACGACCGCCTGCTGTCGGAGTTGAAACCGATCTACGATCAGCTGCACTGCTACACGCGGACCAAGCTCAACCAGAAATACGGCTCCGCCGTTCAGCCGGATAGCGGCCCGATCCGCGCCGACCTGCTCGGCAACATGTGGGCGCAGGAGTGGGGCAATATCTACGATATCGTGGCGCCGGCGGGTGTCGGCGACATTGGCTACAGCCTCACCGACCTCCTCGTTGCCAACAAGTACGACCCGGTAAAGATGGTGCGCGCGGGGGAGGGCTTCTACACCTCGCTAGGCCTCAACGCCCTGCCGGAAAGCTTCTACACCCGCTCCCAGTTCGTGCGGCCGCGGGACCGGGACGTGATCTGTCACGCGTCGGCGTGGAACGTCGATGCCAAGGACGACCTGCGCATCAAGATGTGCATCAAGCCCAATGCCGACGATTTCGTCACGATCCATCACGAGCTCGGCCACAATTACTATCAGCTGGCCTACAACCAGCAGAGCTATTTGTACCAGGACAGCGCCAACGACGGGTTCCACGAGGCAATCGGCGATTTCGTCGCACTGTCGGTGACTCCGGACTATCTGGTCCAGATCGGGCTGCTCGACAGCAACAAGGTGCCATCAGCGGACAAGGACATCGGGCTGCTGCTGCGCCAGGCGATGGACAAGGTGGCTTTCATGCCGTTCGGCTATGTCGTCGACAAATGGCGCTGGGGCGTATTCAACGGCTCGATCACGCCGGCGAATTACAACCAGGCGTGGGTCGATTTGAAGCGCCAGTATCAGGGCGTCGTCCCGCCGGTGGCGCGGTCGGAAGCCGACTTCGACCCCGGCGCCAAGTTCCACGTTCCCGGCAACACCACGTACGAACGATATTTCCTGGCCCGCGTCCTGCAGTTTCAGTTCTACAAGGCGGCCTGCGACATGGCCGGCTGGAACGGGCCTCTCCACCGCTGCAGCTTCTACGGCAACAAGCAGGTCGGGCAGCGGCTCAACGCCATGCTGGCGATGGGCCTTTCCAAGGAATGGCCCGACGCCCTCCAGGCCTTTACCGGAACGCGCGAGATTTCGGGCAAACCGATGCTCGAATATTTCACTCCGCTCCAGACCTGGCTCCAGCAGCAGAACCGCGGCAAGCAATGCGGCTGGTGATCTTCGGCTGACTGCCCGGACGGGCACATGAAAAAAGGGGCGCCGCGAGGCGCCCCTTTCGTTCGTGTTTGGCGCTCAGCGTTAGGCGCTGTCGCGTCCGCTGGGGCCGGTGTCGAGCGAACCGCCGGTCATCGTTCCGCTGCCGGTGGTGCCGCCGCTGGTTGCACCACGACGTTTGTTGCCGGTGGACCGGCTCGTCGAGGTTGTGGCTCGGCCCGTGCCGGCCGACGGGACATTGTCAAAATCGCCGCTTGCGCCGCTGCCGGTCGATCCGGTGAAGCTGCGATCGCCGCCGACCGTCTCAAGCTCGCGCGAGCTCATGTTCTCGGTCCACTCGCCGATCTGGTCGCTGATGTTGCTCAGCTGCTCGCTGATCTGGCCGCGTTTCGACCACAAAAAGACGCCGGCGCCGACTGCCGCGGCCGCCGCTGCGGCCCGTTGCGACCGGGCGTTCGCGCGCCGTGTCCATCCAGCCGTTGCTGTATTGGTTGTGACCTTCGGGATTATTGACGTTCGAGCGACGGCCGCGATTGTTCTGATTTTTCCTGGGCATAGAAATATTCTCCTCTGTTTGGGGTGCCTACGGTTTAAACGCTTGGAAGCGCTGCACGTTTCGGCAACGGGGCGAAGAGAGGCGGCGGTGCGACGGGCTCAGACCTGGCCCAGCAAATGCTCGGCGCTCGATGCGTGATATTCGCCCGGCGCCTCGACGTTGAGCTGCTCGACGACGCCGTCGTTGACCAGCATCGAATAGCGCTGGCTGCGCTTGCCCATGCCGAATTTGCTGCCGTCCATGGTCAGCCCGATGGAGTCGGCGAAGGCGCCGTTGCCGTCGGCGAGCATGGTGATGTCGTCCGATCCGTCGCTCTTGTTCCAAGCCGCCATGACGAACGGGTCGTTGACCGAGACGCAGGCGATTTCGTCGACGCCCTTGGCTTTGAGTTCACCGGCTTTCTCGACGTAGGAGGGCAGGTGCCGCGCCGAACAGGTCGGAGTGAACGCTCCGGGCACTGCGAACAAAGCGACGCGCTTGCCGGCGAAATATTCGCCGCTGGTGGTCGGCTCCGGCCCGTCCGGCGTCGAAATTGCCAGCGGGACGTCGGGAATGCGGTCGCCGACGGATATGGTCATTGGAAATTCTCCTGGGACAAGATGGGACAAAGTGGCAGATAGGCCCGCCGACAGCCCGTCTCAAGGCTTGCCCGATGCCGGGTGCGAGGCCATGCTTTCATTCCAATGGACCAGCCGCCATACCTGTCGGGCAAGCTGCTCCTGGCGATGCCGGGGATGGCCGATCCGCGCTTCGAGCAGGCGGTGATCGCGATCTGCGTCCATGACGAAAACGGAGCGGTCGGAATCGGCATCGGCCATACCCGCGCGGGCTTGCGCTTTCGCGGGCTGCTGAATCAGCTTGGCATCGATCCTGGCGAAGCGCCGGATGCCATCGTCCACCACGGCGGACCGGTGGAGCCGGGGAGGGGGTTCATCCTCCACTCGACCGACTGGGGCGGGCAGGACACGCTGCACGTCGCGGGCGGCGACGGCATGCTGTGCGCGATGACCGGCACGATCGATGTGCTGAAAGCGATCGCCGAAGGCCGCGGGCCGTCGCGCTGGATCGCGGCGCTCGGTTATGCCGGCTGGGGCGATGGCCAGCTCGAAGAGGAGATGACCCGCCACGGCTGGTTCGCAGCCGACGGCAATGCGGCGATCCTGTTCGACATCCCGACCGACGATCGCTGGGCGGCAACGTTCAAGGCGCAAGGCGTCGACCCGCGCCTGCTGTCAAGCGAAACCGGCGTCGCCTAGGTTCCTCCCCACGATTTCGTGGAGAGAATGAACATATAAAGAATTCTTTATATTTGCTTTGGAGCGATGGTCGGGCTAGGCACGCCGCGACTGATGCGGCCGGTTTGGCCGCGCCTTCGCACCTTTTAAACCGGAGAATCTCACGTGGCGACGCAGGCTGACACCCGTTTCAACGATTATGTCGTGAAGGACATCTCGCTCGCCGATTTCGGCCGCCGCGAGATCGACATCGCCGAGACCGAGATGCCCGGTCTGATGGCGCTGCAGGCCGAATATGGCGCTGCGAAGCCATTGAAGGGCGCGCGCATTGCCGGCTCGCTGCACATGACCATCCAGACTGCGGTGTTGATCGAAACCCTCACCGCGCTCGGCGCCGAGGTCCGCTGGGCGTCGTGCAACATCTTTTCGACCCAGGACCACGCCGCCGCGGCGATTGCTGCCTCCGGAGTCCCGGTGTTCGCGGTCAAGGGTGAGAGCCTCGAGGAATATTGGCAATATGCGGCGCGGATCTTCGACTGGGGCGACCAGACCTGCAATTTGATCCTCGACGACGGCGGCGACGCGACCATGTTCGCATTGTGGGGGGCGCGCGTCGAAGCCGGGGAGGAGCTGTTCGCGCCGTCCAACGAGGAAGAGGAGATCTTCGCCGCGACGCTGCAACGGTTCCTCAAGGACCGCCCCGGCTACCTCACCAAGACCGTCGCCAACATCAAGGGCGTTTCGGAAGAGACCACGACCGGTGTCCACCGGCTCTATGACCTCGCCAAGCGCGGCAAGCTGCCGTTCCCCGCGATCAACGTCAACGACAGCGTCACCAAGTCCAAATTCGACAAT
The DNA here is from genome assembly GCA_035512655.1 of Sphingomicrobium sp. Taxonomy (GTDB): domain Bacteria; phylum Pseudomonadota; class Alphaproteobacteria; order Sphingomonadales; family Sphingomonadaceae; genus Sphingomicrobium. The sequence continues at coordinate 18,162 of DATKDM010000008.1, forward strand.
CTCTATGGTTGCCGCGAAAGTCTGGTCGACGCGATCCGCCGAGCCACCGACGTCATGCTCGCCGGCAAGATCGCCTGCGTCGCGGGCTTCGGCGACGTTGGCAAAGGCTCGGCCCAGAGCCTTCGCAACGGCGGCGCCCGGGTTATCGTCACCGAGGTCGACCCGATTTGCGCTCTCCAGGCGGCGATGGAAGGCCACGAAGTGGTGACCATGGAGGAGGCCGCGACCCGCGCCGACATCTTCGTCACCGCGACCGGCAACATGGACGTCATCACATTGGACCACATGCGGGCGATGAAGAACATGGCGATTGTCGCCAACATCGGCCACTTCGACAGCGAGATCCAGATCGGCGCGCTGGCCAACATGAAATGGACCGAGGTCAAGCCGCAGGTCGACCAGGTCGAATTCCCGGACGGCAAGAAGATCATCATTCTGTCGAAGGGCCGGCTGGTGAACCTCGGCAATGCCACGGGCCATCCGAGCTTCGTGATGTCGTCGAGCTTTTCGAACCAGGTGCTGGCGCAGATCGAGCTGTGGACCGGCGCCGACAAGTATAAGAATGAGGTCTATGTGTTGCCCAAGCATTTGGACGAGAAGGTCGCCGCGCTCCATCTCGACAAATTGGGGGTGAAGCTGACCAAGCTGAGCGCGAAGCAGGCGGAATATATCGGCGTGCCGGCGGACGGCCCATTCAAGCCGGAGCACTACCGCTACTAAGGCTCAGGAGCCGGCGAGTGGGCCAAGAGCCTCGCGAAGCGGCCCGAGCCATTGCGCATAGGGTTTCCAATTGGCGACCCCTTCGCGGTTGAGCGGACGGCGGACCTGCTCGGCGCTTGGAGTGCGGACTGTGCGCTTTGATTCATAGAAGCGCAGACAGGCTTCGTCCCATGGCAGGCCGAGATAATCCTTGATCAGGCGCAGCTCGCGCTCCGGCGCCTCGATCAGCTCCTCGTAGCGCACGTGTTGCACCATCCCGGAGGCGGCTTGGTCCAGGTGATCCATGAACCGGACATAATCGACATAGGTTCGCCCGATGTCCTTCAGCGCGAAGGATGAAGCGTGCGCGCGCGAGAAGGAGTGCGTGAAATTCGAGAAGCAGCAGTCAAGGGGCGCGCGGCGGATGTCGATGATCCGGGCATTCGGCAGGATCTGTCGGATGAACAGGATATTGCTCCAGTTATGGGGCAATTTGTCCGTGAAGCGCGGAGCGCCGCTTCTCCGATGCACGGCGACCCGGCGAAGATAGTCGCGTCCAAATGCGGTGCGGTCGGCGGGCGGCAGGACCCGGATGGCATCCGGCACGCTGGTGATGCCGCGCCGCGTCGCGTCCTCCATCACTGACCGGAGGAGGGCGGGGATGTAAGGCAGCTCGCCGAGCGGCTCGACGTCGCCGTGGCTGCCGAGCATCTGCTCGAGGAGAGTGGAGCCCGAACGGGGCAAGCTGACGATGAAGATCGGCGCGCTCGAGGGGTCGCCGCCGTCCGTCTGGTTGGCGAAAAAGTCTCGGTCGAACAGCCGCTGCGCCTGATCGATTTCCTCGGTGAGCTCGTTCGGCTGATAGTCCAACGATTCAGCCCATAAGCGATTGGCTTCCGAATAGTGATGGAAGGCCTTTCTATACTCCTTGCGCTCGTGCCAGGCCCGCGCCAGCGCGAAGTGTAGCGGCGAAAGATTTTTTACGTCGATCGCAATCCCGACCTGCTCTTCCATGACCGCGATGTCGTCGTCGGTAAGTACGTTCTCCTTGATGCTGGCGATACCCCACCAGGCGTCGCCTCGCTCCGGGTCGATCATGGCCGCCCGGCGGTACGCACGCACCGACTCATCGGTTCTGCCCGCGGCGCGCAGATTGAGACCGTAGGCCAGCCAATTGTTGATGCTTTCTGGAAACCGTTCGACCAGGTCTACGAGGATATCGCGGGCTTCGTCCGCGCGGCCCAATTTGTCGAGGATCAGGGTCGTCATCAGGCGCAGCTGAGAATCCTCGGGGATCATTTCAGCGACCCTGTTGAACTCGGCGAGCGCTTCTTCGAGCTTCTCCTGCTGGTGCAGGCACGACGCCAGCTCGCGGTGGACTTGCGGACTATCGGGAAGCTGCGCGAGCGCCTGCCGCAAAAACCGTTCGGCCTGGCCAAGGGCGCCCATCCTCATTGCCACCGTGCCGAGCAGGCCGAGCCCGCGAGGATCTTGCGGATTCGCGCGGACATGCTTTAGCGCGAGCTGGGCCGCATGCTGGTATCGGCCGGCGTCGAGCGCTTTCTGTGCGGCACTCAGCTTTGGAAATGCGCTGATCATCGCCGACTTCCGATCGAACGGTCAGGCATAGCCGAGCAGTCCGCGCAGTCCCGGCGCGGCATAGTCGACGAGGCGCTTGTGCCTGGCCGGAAGTTGGTCGGGAAGAGCGACCGTATTGCTCAAATTCTCTCGCGCCGTCCCGCTTAGCTTCGGGTCGGCGCCGATTTGAACCCGCTCTCGCCAGTCCGCGGGCATGGTGATCCCGCATGCCGTCAGGAGATCGGTGAAGTATCGCTCGGCTTCAACGCCCTTGAGGTTCCCGCAGTGGTCTCGAAGCTCTTCGAAGCGGACGACATGGATGTCCGAGCCGAGCCAGGCGACCGCGTTGAACAGGAAGATGTCGGCCAGTGGCGGTGATTTGCCGTGGATTCCGAAGATCATCAGCGACAGGAGTTCGTCGACCGAAAGGCGGCCCTGGCTGATGATATCGACGTTGTCCTGGTAATTTTCCGACATAAAAAAGCGCGCGCGCGCAAGGATCCAATCATACGGGTCGCGGTAAAGCAGCACTTTGCGGACGTGCCCCAGCTCGATAGCGGACGCATCGGAAAAGAACAGGTGACCCCAGCTGAGATAATTCTTCTTCGCGTCCCAGGCGTCCAAATGCTGCGGCATGTTACCCCATTGGACGAATTGCTGCTGATACTGCTGTTCCACCGGCACGAACATGCGAACGATGTTGCGCAACAGGTGGCTGCCGCTTTTTGGGACGCTGTTGAGGAAAACCGGTTGCCGAAGCGGCGACTGTTGGAACCGCCGGGTTTCCTGATTGAGCGAGTCGGGCATCAATTTCACAACAGGCATCGGTAAGTTCCCTGGTGCGCGCCGCAAAGGCCCACCCATAAAGGCAATGGGCGCCGGATAGCTCCGACGCCCACGCCATTCACCTTATTTTTCTCGGCGTTAGAAGCGCCTGGTCACATTGAGGAAGAACCTGCGCCCGAGGAGGTCGTACTGTGAAGCACTGACCACCGGCCCAATCATCGAGATCTGCCCGCCGTTTAGGACGGACACCCTTGGCGGGCTCGTATCGAACAGATTGGCGATACCCAGCGTCATCTCGAACTGGTCTTGGTCGCCGATCGACCTCGTGACCGAGACGTTATGGTAGAATCTCGTTGGCGCCTTAAGGTCCGGACAATATCTGCCGCGGAGATCCTCGCCTGTGACGACATTGACAGAATCGATGCACGGGTCGCCGCCGTTATCCTCGAGGAAGTCGCCGACATTGGACGTCTTTCCGATCCAGTCCATACCCCAGAAAACCGTCCACTTGCGGCTTTGCGACTGCCAGGTCAGGTTCAAGTCGCCGACCCACTTGGGCGAACCCGCCTCCCCGTTATCCGACTCCTGCGGGCTCCCCGGAAGCAGCAGGATATCATCCTTGAGCTGCCGGGTTGCGCTGCCGAGGATGTTCAAGCTGCCCAGGCGACCGAGCTGGTGACGAACGTTGGCGGTGAAATCGAGGCCCTTGTTTCTCTGACTGGCGATGTTGATGAAGGGGTCAGTTACATCGTCAATCGCGAACGCGTTCAGAGAGCCGATAGGTTCCCGGGTGAACAGCTCACACAACGGATCGTCCGGGAAGCTTATGCTGGCATAGCAACCGAATACAATGTTTTGGGCACCCAGCTGCGCAATCTCACCCTTCACTTTAATGTCGAAGTAATCGATGGCCAGGCTGAGCCTGGTGTTGGGAAGGAAGCCGAAGCTTGGCGTCAGGATGATGCTGGCCGTTTTGGCCTTTGAGGTTTCAGCTTCGAGGAATCCGATGCCCCCGGTTGAAAACACTGATGCAGTAATGGCTCCGCCGCCAAAGTTTGTCGGAACACCGGCAGCCTGGCAATTTGCAGCAATCGTGTCGTTGATAATGCCCGCGGCGTTATTGGCTAACCAGTTAATGCACGGATCAATGTTGCGCTGCGATATAAAGGACGACTCGTCCGCGAGGAATTGCTCGAACAGGGCTGGAGACCGGTAGGACGTACCGTAGGTTCCGCGGAAGCGGACCCAGTCGTTGACCGCCCAGTTCGCGCCGACCTTATAGGTCCAGTTGCCATTATCGCTGTCTTTCCTGTCGTCGGAGTCGCGCTCCGCCGTCACGCTCGTCACTCGGGCTGCGCCAGAGAGGGAGAGATCCTTGAAGAACGGCTGCCGCGCGAGCAGCGGCACCTGGATCTCGCCAAAGGCTTCTTTGGACACCTGGTCACCCGCCGTGATTCCCGAGGTCGAGAAGCCCCACGCGTTTCCGGCGAGAGTGATTTCACCCGGAGTATCCTTGATGTCGTCACGCCTCCAGTGGACGCCAAGAGCGACTCCAAGCGGGCCGGCCGGCAGCTGGATCAGGTTGCCCGTGACAACGGCCTCCCCGGTAAGCTGCTTGTAGATGGTCTTGCCTTCTTCCCAGTCGAACATGAAGTCCGCTTGCTCAGGCGTGTACTGCCCCGCGAGGAAGAAGGGATCAGTCCACGGCAGGTCGATGCATTGCTTGCCGGAGATCGGCAGGGTGGTGCCGACGCACGATGCCGTTTGGAATGACGCTATGTCGTATATTTCCTGCAGGAAGTGTTCCTGCCGATACTTGCCGTTGGAATGGCTGTACTGGGCATGTACATCCCACGACCAGCCGTTCAGGAAGCTCCCGAAGTCGCCACGAAACCCTCCAACACCACGCTTGTAGTTGACCTTCTGGCTGCTGTCGGTGTGATTGGTAATGCCGGTCGGGCTTAGCCAGTTGAGCCCTTCCCAGCCCTGGGCCCAGATCGTGCCGGAGCCTAAAGTGTTGTTGGTGTTGTAAAGGTCGCCCGTGTATCCAAAGCTCCAGATCTGGCGCCAGCCGTTCTGATAGGTTTCGCGGCGATTACCGAGGAACTCGGCGAACGCCTCGATATTGTCGGTCAGCTCAAACGTACCTTGCGCATACAAAGTGTAGCGCTTGGTGTCCGGGATCAGCGACTGCTCCAGGACGAACGGATGGTAGCTATTCTGGACGGCGAGCGACGGAGTGTCATAGCCGGTCGGGAACCAGCCCGCAGGCGTTACGAAGTTGCTGAATGTGCCGGGTTGGAACACCGCCGGCGGAATGCCGAGAGTTTCCCCAGGGTACTGGAACTGGACCAGGTTAACGCCACTGAGCGAGCCAACGTACCTGCCGTCCGGAAGGAACATCGTGCCGGCGCCGAAACCGAACCGATATTCGAGGTCATAGGTCCAGACGTGGCCCCATCTCAGGTCTTCGCATTTGAACTCGCCGGTGCGCGGGTCGATCAGGTCCGCACGGCCTCCTCCCTCGCGGAAAGTGTAGGCCTCGGGGCAGCCAAGATAATCGCGGTCGCCGCGCGCAAGCTCTTTTTGCCGGGTATAATCAGCCGCGATCAAGAAGCTCCCGCGGCTGAATTCCTTTCCGTAGATCGCGCTCAGACGGTATTGCTCACCGCCGCCCTGCCGTGGGATTGAGACGTTGCCATCAATCTGAAGTCCGCCCGTATCCGTCTTGGTGATCAGATTGACCACGCCGGCGACCGCGTCCGAGCCATAGATTGACGAAGCACCCGTCTTCAGGATGTCGACCCGGCTGACGATCGACTGCGGCAGCACGTTGAGGTCGAAGGCCGCCACGGCGCCACGCGTGCCGGCAGGGCCTGCTCGGCGACCATTGAGAAGGACCAGGGTCCGGCCTGGGCCAAGTCCGCGAAGGTCGATGGTCTGGGTGCCTTGGCCCCCCTGAGTGACGAAGTTTGACGAAATGGCCGCGGTGATCTGCGTCGAGCCGGCGGCGATCGGCGAAGATTGCAGCATTTCCGCAGTGTCGAATTTGCCCTCTTTCTTGGCGATTTCGGGATCAATCAAAGTGACCGGGTCGGGGCTGGAGAACTCAGGCCGCCCGCGAATGCGGGTGCCGGTGACGACAATCGTCGAGTCATCCGTTTCGGTTGTCGCGCCCTCGGGGGTGTTCTCGCCCTGCTCGTTCTGCACCGTGTCGGCAGTGGCGGGCGCGTTCGGATCTTGCGGCGCATCCTGCGCGAGCGCCGGATTGGCAAATATCAAGGCGCCGGCGGACACGCCTAGCATCAATGCCGTGCGAGCGCTTGCGTAGGCTCGATTGCGATCGGACATTCAAATTCTCCCCACTGGATTATGCCGCCCGGCGGCCCGCGGACACGGGCATTATTCGACAGTCGTTAACGACAGTTCCATTGGCCGGAAGGCCTGTCAACAGACCGGAGAAAAAGCCGCTAGCTGTTGCCGTCGCGACACAGTGCGTAAGGCCCGGAAACCGGCCCATATCGGCGCTCGATTTGGCCTGCCGCCGCGCCCTCCTCCGCCGCCGTCGCCAGCGCCTCCGCCGGTGTCTAGCGAGCGCGGATAAGCGAGTACTACACAAGACAAGAGGGCCGCCTCAGCCGAGGCGGCCCTTTTTCTGTGCGCCGATCAGCACTTGCTTGGCGCTTCGCCGGCCTTATGGATTCTCCATGGGGCGGGGCAGCTGGCCATTATGACTGATCCAGTGGCGACGATTCTGGCTGCAATGGCGGCTTTTTGGATCGCGGTAGGCGTAGCGTTGTCCTTCGTCGCCGCGCGGCGAATTCGCGATGCCGCTTCGGTGGTCGGCGCCGCCCAATCCATGGCGCGCCTTCTCGAAGTGGCTCCAGCGCGGCCAATGCTGGTTCGTCCCGAGGGCAGCATAGAAATCGACCGGCGCCTCGCTCGTGAACTCGGGCTCACGCCCCAACCCCGAACGATCAACGATCTCGCTGCAGGCGACGCCGGCCTCGACCCCGACGACCTGACCGGACTTCGCGAGGCGATTGCAAGCGCTGCCGCGACTGGCGAGAAAATCGAGCTGCAAGTTCGCTCCGCAGGCTCAAGCTGCGTGTTCGGTGTTTGTGGAGCGCCCGCGCCTCCGCCGGAGCCTGCAGGGACGATGCTGTTGTGGTTTTCCGACCGCAGCAGCGCCGAGACCGAGCGGTCGAAGCTGTCGCTGCGGCTCAAGCAGACCGAAGGCGCGCTGGATTCGCTAACCCATTTGATCGAGTCCGCGCCGTTCCCGATGTGGTTCCGAGGGCCCGACCTGAAGCTCGGCCTCGTCAACAGCGCGTTCGTCGAAGCGGTCGAGGCCGGCGACGCCGCCGATGTGATCGAGCGCGGCATCGAGCTCATCGACGAGCCGGGGGATCACGGGGCGCGCGCTGCGGCGCTCAAAGCGGTCGAAGCGGGGAGGATCCAGTCGCGCAACCAGGCGGCGATCGTGCGCGGCGAACGGCGCATGCTGCGGATCGTCAACGTGCCGTTGCCGACCGGCGCCGTGGCCGGCTTCGCGATCGACATTCAGGATCTGGAGGACGCGCGCTTCGAGCTCGCCCGCCACATCGAATCGCAGCGCGAGCTCGCCGACCGGATGACCGCCGGCGCGGCGCAGTTCGATGCCGACCGAACCTTGAGCTTCTTCAACCAGCCGTTCGCAGTGATGGCCCAGCTCGACCCCGAATGGTTGTCGGAGCGGCCCGAATTCGACCGGGTTCTCGAACGCATGCGCGACAATCACCGCCTGCCCGAAACGCGCGACTTCCCCGCCTGGAAAGATGAGCGGCGGGCCTGGTTCAGCAGCGCCGACGAAGTCGTCGAGGAAGAATGGATGCTGGCCAACGGCGACCATCTGCGGATCGTCGCGCAGCCGCTTCCCGATGGCGGCTTGCGCCTGTTCGTCGAGGACCGCACCGAGCAGGTTCGCCTGGCGTCGGCGCGGGACACGCTGCTCAGGGTCCGCGCGGCGACCTTCGACAATCTTTTCGAGGCGATCAGCGTGTTCGCCAGCGACGGCCGGCTGTACCTGTGGAACCGCCGCTTTTGCCAGGTGTGGGACCTCGACGAGGAGTGGCTCGCGGAGCATCCGCGGGTCGACGAACTGGTCCCGGCGATGGCGCGCAAGCTGGTCAACCCGATCACCGCCGCGAACATCCGCGAGCAGGTTCGCCAGACCACGAGCAAGCGAGAGTCGGCCGGAGGGCGAATCTCGTTGACGGACGGGCGCCATTTCGAATTTGCCGCGGTGCCGCTCCCCGACGGTAATGCGCTGTTCACGATGATCGACGTCACCGATTCAACGCGGATCGAGGCCGCCCTTCGCGAGCGCGCAACCGCGCTGGAGGAGGCCGACCGGGTGAAAACCGACTTCGTCGCCAACATGAGCTACGAATTGCGGACCCCGCTGACGTCGATCGGCGGCTTTGCCGAGATGCTGTCGGCCGGATATGCCGGAAAGCTGACCGCCAAGGCGATCGATTACGTGCAAGCGATCGAGGAGTCGGTCGGGCGGCTGGCGAAGCTGGTCGACGACGTGCTCGACCTGACCACCGGCGATGCGCGCGGGGTCAGCCTCGAACATGAGCGGGTCGACCTCGGCGGCTTGTGCCGGGCGGCGGTCGAAACCGCGCACCCGCGCGCCGCGGAAAAGGCCCAGAAGCTCACCAGCGACATTTCTGAGTCGACCGGTTTCGTCATCGGCGACGCCCGCCGGCTGCGCGAATCCATCGAGCATGTGCTGCACAACGCAATCGCCTACACCGACCGCAAGGGCCGCATCGCCTTGAAGGCTGAAGGCGATGCCGAGCGTGCGGTGATCAAGATCAGCGACAATGGCTCCGGTATTGCCAAGCAAGACCTGCCGCGCGTGTTCAACCGTTTCGACCGCGTCGAGGAGGCGGGGGTGCGCGGCGAGGCGGCGCTTGGGCTGGGGCTGCCGCTGACCCGCCAGTTCATCGAGGCGCATGGCGGCACGGTCGAGCTTCAGTCCAAGAAAGCCAAGGGAACCACGGTCACGCTGACGGTGCCGCGCGGTAGCCCGTGATCCTGCACAGCGAAGCGGAGACCGCGGCGTTCGGCGAGACGCTTGCCGCCGTCGCCCGGGCCGGCGACGTGATCACGCTGTCCGGGCCGCTGGGAGTCGGCAAGACGACGCTGGTCCGCGGCTTCCTGCTGGGCCTCGGCCATCTGGACGAGGTGCCGAGCCCGACCTTCGCGATCGTCCAGCCCTACGAAGCGCTCGACCCGCCGGCCTGGCACGTCGATCTGTACCGTCTCGAGGACCGCCGCGAGCTCGCCGAGCTTGGGCTCGACGCCGCCGCTGACGCGGTGCTGCTGGTCGAATGGCCGGAGCGCGCCGGCGGTGATGCCTGGCCCCACGCACTCCGGTTGTCGCTCGACTTCGACAAAGCCGGCGCACGGCGCTTGACAGCCCAAGTGCCCCCGGCATGGGAAGAGCGATGGCCGCGATGATTCCCCCCGCCGACGCACCGCGATTCCTGGCGGACTGCGGCTGGGCCGGGGCGCGCATCGAGCCGCTGGCCGGCGACGCCTCGTTCCGCCGCTATTTCCGGGTGATCGGGGATGGCCGCTCGGCGGTGCTGATGGATGCGCCACCGCCGCACGAGGACCCGCGGCCGTTCGTCGCGGTCGCCGAATGGCTGTGCGCGATGGGGCTGAGCGCGCCGCAGATCATCGCCCGCGATCTCGACAAAGGGCTGCTGCTGCTCGCCGACTTCGGCGACGCCCGGCTGCGCGAGACGCTCGATGCCGACCCCGATCGGGAGCGCGAGCTGTACGAGCTGGCGACCGACGTGCTCATTCATCTCCATCGTCATCCGCCGATGGCCGGGTTGCCGGTGCACGGGCTCGACCAGTGGCTCGACGAGCTGATGCTGTTCCCGGACTGGTATTGTCCGGCGCTCGGACTGACCGTCGATGTCGAAGGATATCGCGCCGCCTGGATCGAGGCGCTGCGGCCGGTCGAGGCCGACGGCCTCGGGCCGGTCACCGTCCTTCGCGATTATCACGCCGAGAACGTCATGCTGATCCATGGCCGTGACGGCATTGCCCATGTCGGCCTGCTCGACTTCCAGGATGCGCATGTCGGGCACCCGGCCTACGACCTCGCCTCGGTGCTGGAAGATGCGCGCCGCGACGTGCCGGAGGCGATCGAGCGCGTGATGATGGACCGCTACATTGACGCGACCGGCAACGGCGCCGCGTTCGAGCGGGCATATTGGGCGCTCGCGGCGCAGCGCAACACCCGCATCCTCGGAGTCTTCACGCGGCTGTGGAAGCGCGACAACAAGCCGCACTATACGGCCTTCCAGCCGCGGATGTGGGGCCTGCTCGAGCGCGACCTTGGCTGCCCCGAGCTTGCACCGGTGCGCGGCTGGTTCGACGCCAATATCGCGCCCGAGCATCGCTCGGCGCCGTGGGCGCAAGCGGCATGAGCGAAACCCGTCGCGCATTGCGGCTGCGCGCCGAAGTCGCGGCCGAAGTCCCGGATACGGCGATGGTCATGGCCGCAGGTCTCGGCAAGCGCATGCGCCCGCTGACCGCGAGCAAGCCGAAACCGCTGATCGAGGTCGCCGGCAAGCCGCTGCTCGATCATGTCTTCGACCGGCTGCGCGCGGTAGGGGTCAAGAAGGTCGTCGTCAACGTCCACTATCTCGCCGATGTGCTGCAGGCCCATCTGGCCCGGTCGGCGGACGGGCTGGAAGTGACCATTTCCGACGAGCGCGAGCAGCTGCTGGAGACCGGCGGCGGGCTGGTCCGCGCCCAGTCGCTGATCGACTGCGACCCGTTTTTCGCGATCAACAGCGACAATTTGTGGATCGACGGCCCCGGCGACACGCTCCGGCTGCTCGCATCCCACTGGGACAGCGCCAAGATGGATGCGCTGCTGCTGCTGGTCCCGCAGGCGCGCGCCATGAACCACGGCGGACTCGGCGATTTCCACATGGACCGGGTCGGCCATTTGCGCCGCCGCGGCCGCTCGCGGGTCGCGCCGTTCGTTTACACCGGCGTGCAGATCGTTTCGAAGGCGCTGCTCGCGGATGCCCCGCAAGGGCCGTTCTCGACCAATTTGCTGTGGGACCGCGCGATCGCCGCCGGCCGCTGTTTCGGCGCCGTCCACCAGGGCCTGTGGTTCGACGTCGGCAACCCGCAATCGATCCGCGCGACCGAGCAAGTCCTGGTAAATGCCTGACCTCGCCGCCGAGCGCCCACGGGCACCGGCGGTCTTCACCATCCCGGCACATCGCTCGTTCGCCGATGCGCTGGTCGCCGGGCTTCGAACGCGCTTCGGCGACGGCCCGATGGACCTTGCGCGGGGGCGGATCCTGCTGCCCAACAACCGCGCGGTGCGGACCGTCACCGAAGCCTTCGTCCGCGCCAGCGATTCAGGACTGGTGCTGCCGCGCCTGGTGCCGATCGGAGACGCCGAGCTCGAGGAGCGGATTGGCGGTGCCCTCGACCCGGCCGAGAGTTCCGAGCCGATCCCGCCCGCGGTCGATTCCCTGGCGCGCTTGCTGGCGCTCGCCGGGCTGGTCGCGGCGGATTGCGGTGGAACCGCCGAAGCGCTGCGCCTGGCCGCCGATTTGGCCCGCACCCTCGACGCGCTGCTGATCGAGGATGTCGCGCCCGAGGGGCTTGCCGAAGCGGCGGCGGACGCCCCCGAGCTCGCGCGCCACTGGCAGCTGTCACTGGATCGCTTGCAGGCGATCGTCGCACGCTGGCCGGAGCAGCTTGCAGCGAGCGGCCGGATAGACCTGGCCGACCGGCGCAACCGTTTGCTGAAAGCGATGGCCGGGCGCTGGCAGCGATCTCCTCCGGACGGCTTCACGGTCGCGGCCGGCATTACCACCGCGGCGCCGGCGGTTGCCGATCTGCTGCGGACCATCGCCGGTCTTCCCGACAGCATGGTCGTGCTGCCGGGCCTGAGCCTCGCCCCGGTGATGCCGGACGACGAGTGGGATGCGCTCCGGACAGTGGATGGCCCTGGTGCAGAGACAAGGGCCGAGGAGAGCCACCCGCAGTTTCACTTGAGGCTGCTGCTCGACCGCATGGGCATCGCCCGCGGCGAGGTCCGGCTGTGGCGCTCGTCGGGCCGGTCGGCGGCTCGGGCGATCCGCGGGCGGGCGATTGCCAACGCGATGACCGCCGCCGACTTCAGCGACAAATGGAATGGCCTCAAGCCCGCGGAGCGGCGGCTGACCGGAATCCGCGCCGCCGAGCTGCCCGATCCCGCCGCCGAAGCCCAGGCGATTGCGCTCGCCTTGCGCGAGGCGGTCGAATCCCCCGGCAAGACGGCGGCGCTGGTCACTCCGGACCGGATGCTCGCGGCGCGGGTGTCCGCGCTCCTCGCGCGCTGGCGGATCGAAGCCGACGACAGCGCCGGCCGGCCGCTGTCGCAAACCGCGGCGGGCACCTTGCTGCTGGGGGTCGCCGCGGCCGCCGCCGAGGACCTCGCGCCGGTGCCGCTGCTGGCGCTGCTCAAGCATCCGCTGGTCGGCGGCGAAGGCGACCAGCGGCTTGCCTGGCTGGACGACGTGCGCGCGCTCGACCTCGCCCTGCGCGGACCGCGCCCGGCGGCGGGCTTGCAGGGCCTCGACGAACATTTCGGGTCCCTCGGAGCGTGGCAACGCGTGCGGAGCCAGGTCGCGGCACTTGATGGAATGCTCGGCGCTCCACTTGCGCTCAGCGCCTTTGCCGAGCGGCTCGCAGCAGCGGCGGAGGCGCTTGCCGGCCCGTCCGCGTGGCGGGGCCAGGACGGGCGGATGAGCGCCGAGCTGATCGCCGAGCTGCAGGCATTGCCGGAAGCGGCGGCGCTCACCGTCAGCGACGGCGAGGCGGTGCCGCTGCTCCGCCAGCTGTTCGACGAGCGCCGGGTGCGGCCGCCCTACGGCGGTCATCCGCGCGTGTTCATCTGGGGCCTGCTCGAGGCCCGCCTGCAGCACGCCGACCTGATGGTGCTGGGCGGCTTGAACGAGGGCGTATGGCCGGCGCTTGCCGCGCCCGACCCGTGGCTGGCGCCGAAGATTCGCGCCAATCTCGGCATGCCCGGTCTCGATTTTCGGACCGGCCTTGCGGCCCATGACTTTGCCAGCGCGCTTGGCGCCCCCAGCGTCCTGATTACCCGCTCCCGCCGCGACAACCGCTCGCCGACGGTCGCCTCGCGGTTCTGGCTTCGCTTGCGGGCGATGACCGGCGGACTGGCCCGCGACACGCGGCTCGAGCGGCTCGCTGCGGCCCTCGACGATCCCGGCGTGCTCGAGCCGGCCGGGCGGCCGCGCCCGTCGCCGCGCCAAGAGCTGCGCCCGCGCAAGATCTCGGTCACCGCGGTCGACCGGCTGAAGGCCGACCCGTTCGCATTCTATGCGCAGGCGATGCTCGGGCTGCGCAGCCTCGACCCGGTCGACGCCGACCATAGCGCGGCGTGGAAAGGAACGGCCGTTCACGAGGTGCTCGAGCAGTGGCTGGCCGAGGATGATTGCGACCCCGCCAGTCTGCTTCAGCGGGCCCGCGCTCTGCTTGAGGGCGAGACTATCCACCCGATGCTGCGCGCGCTGTGGCAGCCGCGGCTGATCGAGGCGATCCGCTGGGTCGGGGACCAGGAGCTGGCCAACCGCGCGGAAGACCGGCTGCCGCTCAAGGCGGAGATCAAAGGGGAGGCGGTGATCGACGGAGTGACCGTCCACGGCAAGGCGGACCGGATTGACCGGCTCGCCGGCGGCGGCATCGCGATCATCGACTACAAGACCGGCAAGGCGCCCGCCCAGAAAGCGGTCGATGCGGGTTTCGCGCTGCAACTCGGGCTGCTCGGGCTGATCGCACGGGGCGGAGGCTTCGCGGACGTGACGGGAGAGCCGAGCGCCTACGAATATTGGTCGCTGACCAAATATGGCGACCAGTTCGGCAAGCGCGTCTGTCCCGACCGGAAAATGGGCGCCGCCGAGTTTCTCGCGCATGCCGAGGCGCACTTCATCGGCGCGGCGCGCAAGTGGCTGACCGGGGAGGAGCCGTTCACCGCCAAGCTCCACCCGGCTTACGCGCCCTATGGCGATTTCGACCAGCTGATGCGGCTCGAGGAATGGTACGGCCGCGAATGAGACTATTTGCGCGGCGGCTTCTTGACTTTCGAAGCGTAAAGCAGGGCCGCGACGATCGCCGCCGAGCCGATGCCGACGGCGTAACCGGCTTTGACCAGCTTGGCGCGCCGCTGCTCGCTGGCTTGATCGGCCTGTTTGTCGGCGTCTTTGTCGCTGTCGCTCATCCGGCGCTTTCTATGGCCTCGCCGGCCGCTTGGGAAGCGGGCTGCTGATGCGCTACCGGCTCAAGCCGTTTCCCGAGCTGATCGGCGACCAGGAGCGTGCTTCCGATCCGCGCGTCCACGCGGCGTTGTCGGCATCGGCCGGAACCGGCAAGACCCAGGTGCTGAGCGCCCGCGTATTGCGCCTGTTGCTGTCCGGCGTGCGGCCCGAGCGGATCCTGTGCCTGACCTTTACCAAGGCCGGCGCCGCGGAGATGGCCAACCGCATCAACACGCGGCTCGCGACCTGGGTCCGGATGCGCGATCAGGACTTGAGAACCGATCTCATAAACCTCGGCGAAGCCAATGATCCGCTTACGATACAGCGGGCGCGAAGGCTGTTCGCCAAGATCCTCGACGCCCCCGGCGGCCTGCGCATCCAGACGATCCACAGTTTCGCCCAGGCCTTGCTCGCCGCTTTCCCGGCCGAGGCGGGGATCATGCCTGGTTTCCAGCCCATCGAGGGCCGCGCCGAGCAAGAGCTGGCGCGAACCACCCTCGCGAGCCTGCTCGCCGCCGCCGAGGGCGCGGGCAACGAGCGGCTCATCGCCGACGTCCAGTGCCTCAGTTTGCGGCTCGGCGAGAAGGACGCGATCGCGTATCTGATGCAGTGCGCGCGGGCGAGCGAAAGGCTGGCAGCGATGGGCGCGCCCGAAGCCATCGAGGGCAGGCTTCGCAAAGTCATGCGCCTGCCCGAGGGCGCGGCCGACGAATATCTCGCTGTGCATTGCGCCGACGATCGCTTCGATTGCGACCTGTTGCGGGCGATCGCTTTGGCCAACCGTACATGGGGCAGCGCCACCGGCACCGGCGTCGCCGAGAGTGTCGAGCGCTGGCTGGCGCTGGAGCCGGCGGCTCGCGCGGCCGGGCTCCCGGACCTCGCGATGCTGGTGTTCACCGGTGGCGGCGACCCGCGCAAGGTCCATGCGGGGCAGCGCAACGCCGATCCGGACTACGACGCCCACGCCGAGCGCCTCGCCGCGGCGGTGGCCGAGCTGCTTCGGGTCCAGAATGGCGCCCGGCTGGCCGGCGACATGGCCGCCGGCCTTCGCGCCGGCCAGGGCTTCGCCGACGCCTACAGCCGGGCCAAGCGCAGCGCCGGGGTCGCCGACTTCGACGACTTGATTTCTTGGGCCGTCAGCCTGCTCGAGCAGCCCGGCATGGGCGAATGGGTGCGCTACAAGCTCGACCGGCGCACCGATCATATCCTGGTCGACGAATCCCAGGACACCAATCGCAGCCAGTGGGCGATCATCGAGGCGCTCGCCGCCGAATATTTCAGTGGATCGAGCGAAGCCGAGGAGCGCTTCCGGACCCTGTTCATGGTCGGCGACTTCAAGCAGGCTATCTTCGGCTTCCAGGGCACCGACCCCAATGAGTTCAAGCGGGCCCGCGACTGGGTCCGCGACAATTCGGCGGCCTTGCGCGAGGCCGAGGACGAAGCCGACGACGGCCAGCGCCTGGCGCTCGAGTTTCGTGACCTGTCGATCGATGCCAGCTTCCGCTCCGCCCCGGCGGTCCTGGACGCGGTCGATGCGGTGATCGGCGAGGTCGGCCATTCCGAGATGGGCCTTCCCGAGCCGCCCAACCCCCACCGCGCGCACTTCGACCGGCGTCCCGGGCAGGTCGAGCTGTGGAAGCCGTTCGCCGTCGAGGCTGCCGAGGAGGACGAAGGCGAGGAGGGCTGGCTCGACGACCGCGACCGCCAATATGCGACCGCACTTGCCGGCCAGGTCAGGCGCTGGCTCGACGAGGCCCCGGTCCTCGCCTCGACCCGGCGGCCGCTCGGCCCGGGCGACGTGCTGGTGCTGGTCCGCAGCCGCGGCGAGCTCGCCTCGCTGCTCGTCGCTCGGCTGTTCGCCGCCAAGGTGCCGGTCGCCGGGATCGACCGGCTGCATCTCTCCAAGCCGTTCGCGGTGCGCGACCTGCTCGCCGCGATCGCCTTCGCGGTCCAGCCGCTCGACGACCTCAATCTCGCCAATATCCTCGTTTCGCCGCTGATTGGCTGGAGCCAGGAGCAATTGTTCGAGCTCGCTTATGGCCGCGGCAAGCGACCATTGTGGCGGGTCCTTCGCGAACGCTCGGCCGAGGAGCCGCATCTGTCGGCGGCCCACGACGCGCTCGGGTCGCTGCTGGCAATGGCGGATTTCACGACCCCGGCGCGGTTTCTCGAGACCATCCTGTCGGGGCCGCTCGACGGGCGCCGCAAGCTTTACCGCCGACTTGGGCTCGCGGCGCGCGACCCGATCGACGAGCTGCTGTCGAGCGCGATCGAGTTCGAGCGCAACGAAACGCCGTCGCTCGATCGCTTTCTGGCCTGGTTCGGGCGCGGCGACGTCGAGATCCAGCGCGATCCGTCGGCGCCGGCCCAGGCGGTGCGAGTAATGACCGTGCACGGTGCCAAGGGCCTCGAGGCGCCGTTCGTCATCCTCGCCGACGCGACCGCCGATCCCGCCAAGCTCGGCGGGACCGCGCGGACGATCGAATTCCCGCTGGATCGCGAGCAGACGTTGAAGGTGCCGCTGATCCGCCCGCGCAAGGCCGAACGCATGTCCCCCTTCGCCGAAGTGATGGCGATGAAGGAGCAGAGCGATCTGCAGGAGCATTGGCGGCTGCTCTATGTCGGCATGACCCGCGCCATCGAGCGGCTGGTGATCGCCGGGGCCGAGCCGAGGGGCGGGCGGGCCGAGAATTGCTGGCACCGGCGGGTTGAGCAGGGCCTGGTTTCGCTGGGCGCGCAGCCGGAGCCGGACGAGCATTGGGGCGAGGCGGTCCGCTACCGCGGCAGCGTCACTGCCGCTCCACCACGGGCCAAGGCGCCGCGCGTTGCGATCGAGCCCTCGCAGGTGCCCGAATGGGCGCAACGTCCCGCACCCCCCGAGAGCCGGCCACCGCGGCCGCTCGCGCCGTCCGCCCTGGTCGAGGATCGCGAGGCGGCCCCGGCGCCCAGCGCCCAGCAGCGCGCGGCCGCACACCGAGGGACGCTGATCCACCAGCTTTTCGAACGTCTGCCGGACGTTGCGCCGGCGCTTCGCTCGGCCGCCGCCGACAATTGGCTGCAGCGATCGGCGGACCTGTCCGACGCCGCCGAGCGGGAAGCGCTGGCCGGCCTTGTCTGCTCGATCCTCGCCGACCCTCGTTTCTCGGCGCTGTTCGGGCCGGGCTCATTGGCCGAAGCGCCGATCGCCGCGACGCTGGCCGACGGCCGCGTCGTCGCCGGGACCGTCGACCGGCTGCTGGTCGAAGACGACCGCGTTTCCGTAATCGACTTCAAGACCGGTTGGCCGCCCGCGGGCGAGGAACAGATTCCGGCCGCTCACCGCGCCCAGATGGTCGCCTATGCGGAGGCGTTGGCGGTGATCTTCCCGGGCCGAAGCATTCGCCCAGCGCTGCTGTATACCAGCGCGCCCACACTCTTCGAACTATCAGCGCCCGTTTGACCTAGATGGTTGAGCGCCCGCCCGGCAATGCCCATATGGCCGGCAACCCCTTAGGAGATTGCACCGTCATGGCCACCAAATCCGTTACCGATCAGAACTTCGCAGCCGAGGTGCTGGGCGCTCCCGGCCCGGTACTCGTCGACTTCTGGGCCGAATGGTGCGGGCCATGCCGGATGATCGCTCCGGCGCTCGAGGAGATCGCTACCGAGCTTGGTGACAAGGTCACCATCGCCAAGCTCAATATCGATGAGAACCAGGATACCCCGTCGCGCTATGGAGTGCGCGGGATCCCGACCATGCTGCTGTTCAAGGGCGGACAGCCGGTCGCGCAGAAAGTCGGCGCGGCGCCGCGCAGCCAAATCCAGCAATGGCTGGAAAGCGAGCTCTAGGCTTTAGCCTGCAGGCCCCAACTGGAGCCTACCTTCAATTGACTAAGACCGGGCGCCTTCCTACATCGCGCCGGCACCAGCCTCGCGCGTGGGCACGCGGTTTCGCCCTTCATAACGCGCGTCCCGGCATTTAAGGGAATCCCATGTTCGCCGCATTGGCAAAGAGCGTCTTCGGATCGGCCAACGACCGCTATGTGCGGGGCCTTGGCAAATATGTCGACGCGATCAATGCGCTCGAACCGGCGGTGTCGGCGATGTCGGACGACGAACTTCGCGCCCAGACCGATTTGTTCCGCCAGCGGCTGAACGCCGGCGAAACCATCGACCAGCTGCTTGGCGAAGCCTTCGCGACGGTCCGCGAAGCCGCCCGGCGCACGCTTGGCCAGCGCCATTACGACGTCCAGCTGATCGGCGGCATCGCGCTTCACCGCGGC
This sequence comes from Sphingomicrobium sp., assembly GCA_035512655.1. Lineage (GTDB taxonomy): Bacteria > Pseudomonadota > Alphaproteobacteria > Sphingomonadales > Sphingomonadaceae > Sphingomicrobium. The sequence goes on from DATKDM010000008.1 coordinate 36,841, forward strand.
GAGATCGCCGAAATGAAGACCGGTGAGGGCAAGACGCTGGTGGCGACCCTCGCCGTCTATTTGAATGCGCTGCCCGGCAAGGGCGTCCACGTGGTCACGGTCAACGACTATCTTGCCCGCCGCGACGCCGAGTGGATGGGGCAGATCTACCGCTTCCTCGGGCTGAGCGTGGGAGTCATCGTTCCCAACCTCAGCGACCAGCAACGCCGCGACGCCTACAATTCCGACATCACCTACGCGACCAACAACGAGCTCGGCTTCGATTACCTGCGCGACAATATGAAATATTCGCGCGACCAGATGGTCCAGCGGCCGTTCAATTTCGCCATCGTCGACGAGGTCGACTCGATCCTGATCGACGAGGCGCGGACTCCGCTGATCATCTCCGGACCGACCGACGACAAGTCGGAGCTCTACATGTCCGTCGACGCGCTGGTGAAGACGCTGTCGCCTGAGGACTACGAGCTCGACGAGAAGCAAAAAAGCGTCGTCCTGACCGAGGACGGCACCGAGAAGGCCGAGCGCATGCTCGAGGATGCCGGGCTGATCGAAGGCCGCAACCTCTACGCGATCGCCAACACCCAGGTGGTCCACCATCTGAACCAGGCGTTGAAGGCCAACGTCATGTTCAAGAAGGACATCGACTATATCGTCAAGGACGAGAAGGTCATCATCATCGATGAGTTCACCGGCCGGATGATGGAAGGGCGGCGCTGGTCGGACGGCCTCCACCAGGCGGTCGAAGCCAAGGAAGGGGTCAACATCGAGCCCGAGAACCAGACTCTCGCCTCGATCACCTTCCAGAATTATTTCCGCATGTACCCGAAGCTGTCGGGGATGACCGGCACGGCGCTGACCGAAGCGCCCGAATTCTTCGACATCTATCGGATGAACGTCGTCTCGATCCCGACCAACGTCGAGGTCCAGCGGATCGACGACGAAGACGAATTCTACAAGAACATCACCGACAAGTTCGCGGCGATCGCGAAAGAGATCAAGGCTCGGCAGGAGAAGGGCCAGCCGGTGCTGGTCGGCACGGTTTCGATCGAAAAATCGGAGATGCTGTCGGAATTTTTGAACCGCGAAGAGATCAGCCACGAGGTCCTCAATGCCCGCTTCCACGAAAAGGAAGCGCATATCGTCGCCCAGGCGGGCGCCCTAAAGGCGGTGACCATCGCCACCAACATGGCGGGGCGCGGCACCGACATCCAGCTCGGCGGCAACGTCGACTTCCGGATTGAGGACGAGCTCGGCGACATGCCGGAGGGCAAGGAGCGCGAGCAAGCGATCGAGCGCATCCGCGCCGAAGTCGCCGAGCAAAAGCGGCTCGTGGTCGATGCCGGCGGGCTGTTTGTGCTCGGCACCGAGCGCCACGAGAGCCGGCGCATCGACAATCAGTTGCGCGGCCGCTCCGGCCGCCAGGGCGACCCCGGGCTGTCGCGCTTCTATTTGAGCCTCGACGACGACTTGCTGCGCATCTTCGGCCCGCAGACCATGTTCGCCCGGCTGATGAACAAGAATCTCGAGGACGGCGAGGCGATCATTAGCCCGTGGATCTCGAAAGCGATCGAAACCGCGCAGAAAAAGGTTGAGGCGCGCAACTACGACATCCGCAAGCAGGTCGTCGAATATGACGACGTCATGAATGACCAGCGCAAGGTCATCTACGAGCAGCGCGCCGACATCATGGACGCCGAGACCGTCGGCGACGTCATCGCCGAGATGCGCGCCGAAACCGCGGCGTCGATCGTCACCGCCCACTGCCCGCCGGGGACCTACCCCGAGCAATGGGACGTCGCGGGCCTCAAGGAGAGCATCGACGCGATCTTCGGACTGACGCCGCCGATCGACGACTGGCTCGAGGAAGAAGCCGTCGAGCAGGAGATCATCACCGAGCGGCTCCAGCGGCTCGCCGACGAGGCGATGGAGGAGAAGACCCGCGACGTCGATCCCGAGCGCTGGGAGCAGGCCGAGAAGAACATCCTGCTGCAGACGCTCGACCATTTCTGGAAGGAGCATTTGTCGACGCTCGACGCGCTGCGCGCCGTCATCCACTTGCGCAGCTATGCCCAGAAGAAGCCGATCGACGAGTATAAGCAGGAGGCGTTCCTGCTGTTCGAGCGGCTGCTGATCGCCATCCGCGAGGACGTGACCCGGGTGCTGATGCGGGCCCAGGTGCAGCTCGACGCGGCGCCGCCGCCGGTGCTGCCCGACTTCATCACCCAGCACCTCGACCCGTTCTCGGGGGACGACGACACCGCCGATATCGATTTTGCAACCGGATCGATCCTGTCCAACCTGCCGCCGCTCAACATCCCGCGGCCGGACATGCCGGCGGCGGCCGACGGCGAGCTCGCCCAGCCGCCGGTTAGCCGCAACGCGCCGTGCCCGTGCGGCTCGGGCCGGAAATTCAAGCATTGCCACGGTCAGCTGGCCTGACGAGAGTTTCACCGCCGGCGGTGCCGCCGGTCGACCGCAGCGCGTTTCGCCGCGCCTATCGCCCGGATGAGGAACAGGTCGTGCTCGAGCGCATCGCCGAGTCCAGGCTGGCGCCGGCCGCGCTCGGCGAGGCGACGGCGACCGCGCGGGCGCTGGTCAAGGGCGTTAGAGCCCACGATCCGTCGGGCCTCGATGCGTTCCTGCACGCCTACGATCTCGGCAGCGAAGAGGGCATTGCACTGATGTGCCTGGCCGAGGCGCTGCTCCGCATCCCCGACGCGCATACCGCCGACGAGTTGATCGCCGACAAGCTCGCCGGTCCCGACTGGACCGACAAGCTCAGCCATTCGAACTCCGCCTTCGTCAACGCCGCGACCTTCTCCTTGCTGCTGACCGGCAAGGTGCTCGAAGGCGCCCACGACCGAAGCGACAATTGGCGCGCCGTACTCGGCCGCACCGTCGGCCGGTTGGGCGAGCCGGTCGTCCGCACCGCGGTCACCCAGGCGATGCGCATCCTCGGACGCCAATTCGTGTTCGGCCGGACGATCGAGGAAGCGCTGCGCCGCGCCGCTCCCGAGCGGGAGGCCGGACTGACCCACAGCTTCGACATGCTGGGTGAGGCCGCGCGCACGCACGAGGATGCGGCACGTTACGCGGCCGCCTATGCCGACGCGCTCGACCGCATCGCCAGGGAAGCCCGCGGCGGCATCACCCGCTCGCCGGGCATTTCGGTCAAGCTGTCGGCGCTCCACCCGCGCTACGAGTTCACCCAGGCCAGGCACGCGACGGCGGCGATGCTGCCGGTGCTCCGCAGCCTCGCCCGCCAGGCGAGCGCCGCCGACCTCCATTTCACCATCGATGCCGAGGAGGCCGACCGGCTCGAGCTGTCGCTCGACCTGTTCGAGGCGCTGCTGGCCGACGATTCGCTGTTCGAAAGCGGTTGGACCGGGTTCGGGCTGGCGATCCAGGCCTACCAGAAGCGCGCGGCGCCGCTCTGCGACTGGGTCGTCGAGGCGGCCCGGGCGCACGGCCGCAAGCTGAAGGTTCGGCTGGTCAAGGGCGCCTATTGGGATACCGAGATCAAGGCCGCGCAGGTCGCGGGCCTGAGCGACTATCCGGTGTTCACCCGCAAGGTCGCGACCGACGTGTCGTTCCTTGCCTGCGCGAAGAAGCTGCTTGCCGCGGGCGACGTCATCTACCCGGCCTTCGCGACCCATAACGCCAACAGCATCGGCACGATCAAGGCGCTGGCCGGCAAGACGCCGTTCGAGTTCCAGCGCCTGCACGGCATGGGCGAGGCGCTGTACGAGGAGCTTGGCAAGCTCGAGGCCGCGATCGGCGATGCGCTGACGCCGGTGCGCATCTACGCGCCGGTCGGCAGCCACAAGGAGCTGCTCGCCTATCTCGTCCGCCGACTGCTCGAGAACGGCGCCAATTCCAGCTTCGTCAACCGGATCGCGGACGAGCAGTTCTCGCTCGACGAGCTGGTCCGCGACCCGGTCGCCAAGCTCGAATCGCTCGAGCCCAGGCGCAACCCGGCGATCCCTTTGCCGCGGCTGATCTTCGAGCCGGCGCGCCGCAACAGCGCCGGCGTCGATTTGTCCGATCCGCTGGTTCGCGAACCGCTCCTGGAGCGGCTGGAAGCGCTCGAAAGCCGTGGCTGGACCGCCAGGCCGACGCTTGGAAAGGGAAAGAGGAAGGCAGTCACTTCGCCGCACGATCGGCAAATTGAAGTGGGCAGCGTGTTCGAGGCGAGCGAAGCCGACGTCGATCGCATGGTTCGCGCCGGCCACGCCGCGCAGCACGACTGGGACGCGCTCGGTGGCGAGGCCCGCGCCCGGCTGCTCGACCGCACCGCCGACCTCTACGAGGAGCATCGCGAGGAGTTGTTGTCGCTGTGCATCCGCGAGGCGGGGAAGACTCTGGTCGACGCCGTGCTCGAAGTTCGCGAGGCGGTCGATTTCCTTCGCTTCTATGCTTCGGAGGCGCGGCGCCAGTTCACCGCGCCGCTGCCGCTTCCGGGTCCCACCGGCGAGCAGAACGAACTGCGCCTGCATGGCCGCGGGGTGTTCGCCAGCATTTCACCTTGGAATTTCCCGCTGGCCATCTTCACCGGCCTGGTTTCGGCGCCATTGGCTGCGGGCAATGCCGTGATCGCCAAGCCGGCCGGGCAAACGCCGCTGATCGGCGCGCTCGGGGTCGAGCTTATGCACCAGGCCGGTATTCCCAAGGACATCGTTCAGCTCGCGCCCGGGCAAGGCCGGGTTGTCGGCGGTACGCTGACCGCGCATCCCCTGCTCGCGGGCGTGGTTTTCACTGGCTCGACCGAGACCGCGCGGATGATCAACCGTTCCTTGGCCGAGCGGGACGGGCCGATCATCCCGTTCATCGCCGAGACCGGCGGCCAGAACGCGATGATCGTCGATTCGTCCGCTCTGCCCGAGCAGGTCACCCGCGACGTCATGTCGTCCGCGTTCCAGAGCGCCGGCCAGCGCTGCTCGGCGCTGCGCGTGCTGTTTCTCCAGGACGACATCGCCGAGCCGATGATCACAATGATCGCCGGCGCGATGCGCGCGCTCAAGGTCGGCGACCCGCGCGACTTCGCCACCGACGTCGGGCCGGTGATCGATGAAGAGGCGAAGCGGGCGCTCGACGAGCATCTCGAATGGCTCGACGCGAATGCGAAGAAAATCGTCCGGCTGGAACTTGCGCCGGAGGCCGGGCAGGGCACGTTCGTTGCTCCTGCGATGTATGAGATCAATGCCTTAAGCGACTTGAATCGCGAAAATTTCGGCCCAATTCTTCACGTCGTTCGGTTTGCCGCCGAGGACCTCGGCAAGGTTGTCGATGCGATCAACGCGACCGGCTACGGGCTGACGCTCGGGCTGCAGAGCCGGATCGACACGGTTCGCGAGTTCGTCGAGAGCCATGCGCGGGTCGGCAACCTCTACGTCAACCGCAACCAGATCGGCGCGGTGGTCGAAAGCCAGCCGTTCGGCGGCGAAGGCTTGTCCGGCACCGGGCCCAAGGCCGGCGGCCCGCATTACGTCGCGCGCTTCGCGACCGAGCGGGTGACCTGCATCGACACCACCGCGGCGGGCGGCAACGCGACCCTGATGGCGGCGATGGAGGGCTGACTGTCCCGTCCTGGCACGGCCGGGGATTGGCGCTGGAGCGGAGCGGTCGAACAATGGTTGATACGGGCGCGGGGCGGTCTTTCGGGACATGAACGCGCTTCGCCGAAGCGGTCGTGCTCTCCGGGCGCGGCCGCTTCGTTCGTCTATGTTATCCGTGAAAAGATGGCTCCCCGGGCCTGATTCGAACAGGCGACCATTCGATTAACAGTCGAACGCTCTACCGCTGAGCTACCGGGGAACACCTGTCGAAGGCGAGGCGGGTAAATAGCGCAGGTACGTGCAAAGACAAGGCCCTCACCCGGCCACTCGTTCCCTCACCCTTCCGCCGCTGCGCGGCTCCCTCCCTCTCCCGCAAGGGGAGAGGGGCTCAGGTCGTGAACTGCTCCATGGCGATGCGGTCGTCGAGGGCGTGCTCGGGGTCGAACAGCAAGGTCAGCGACCGCTCGCGGTCGAGGCGGACATCGACCTGGGCGACATCGCGCACTTCGAACTGGTCGGCGACCGCCGACACCGGCCGGTTCTCGGGCTCCAGCACCCTGAAGCAGATCGCGGTGTCGTCGGGCAGGATGGCGCCCGACCAGCGCCGCGGTCGGAACGGGCTGATCGGGGTCAGCGCCAGCATTTTCGCCTGCAGCGGCAGGATCGGCCCGCGCGCCGACAGATTGTAGGCGGTCGATCCGGCCGGAGTCGCCACCAGCACTCCGTCGCAGGCGAGCTCCGGCATCGCCACCCGGCCGTTGACGAGCACTTCGATCTTCGCGGTCTGCCGGGTTTCGCGCAGCAGGGAAACCTCGTTGATCGCGGGGTGGGTAAAGGTTTCGCCGCTGACCGTCGTCGCCACCATTTCCAGCGGCGCGACCCGGATCGCTTTCGCCGCCGCGATCCGTTCGGCGAGCATGTCGAGCCGCCATTCGTTCATCAGGAAGCCGATCGTGCCGCGGTTCATCCCGAACACGGGCCGCGCCCGGCCGGCTTCGAGCATGTCGTGCAGGGTTTGCAGCATGAAACCGTCGCCGCCGAGCGCCACCAGGGTCTCGGCCTCCTCGACGCCGGTCCAGTCGTAGCGCTGGCGGAGCATCGCATCGGAAGACTGAGCAACGGCAGTGGGCGACGACAGCAGGCCGATGCCGAGGCTCTTAAGGTCGCCCCTGGCACCCCCGCCGCCGCCGCCGGCACGGTTCGGCGCATCCGCGGTCAAAGGCTGCTCCTCATCGCCCGATCATAGGGATTTTGGCCAAGGGCGTCACTGTCCCGTTGTGGGGCGAGGCGGCCTTGCCGCTTCCGGGCTCGCCGACGGAGCGTTAGCAGGGTCTCATGTTCAACTGGTTCAACAGAATTGCGCGGGGGCAGCGGGCGTCGGATCAACAGGTTCCGGCGCCCGCAATTCCAAAGCGCGATCACATCTTGGAAGCGGTCATCGCCCATCAGCGGATCAGCCTCCTGTTTCAGCCCCAGATCGACCCGCTCAACGGCAATATCGTCGGGGCGGAGGCGCTCGCGCGCTGGGCGGGGGCCGCTAGCGCCGAATCGCTTTTCCGCCGCGCCGCCCAGGCCGGGCTCGGCGAGCGCTTGTCGCGGCTGGTCCAGCGCAAGGCATTGCGCGCTGCGGCGAGCTGGGAAGGCGCGTTAAAGGCGCTGCATGTGTCGATCAACCTGTTGCCGGAGGATCTCGCGCGGGCGGGTTACGACCAGTGGCTGCTCGAGGAAATCGACGCCGCCGGGATCGACCCCAAGCGCATCACGGTCGAGATCACCGAAAGCGCTTTATTGTCCGACAGCGATGCGATCGCCACCCGGCTGGCGCGGCTGCGCGCCGCCGGGGTCCGGATCGCGGTCGACGATTTCGGCACCGGCTATGCGAGCCTCGCCTATCTCACCAGCCTGCCGCTCGACATATTGAAGATCGACCGCGGGCTGATCGCCGACATCGTTGGCGGGAAACGCGACCGGATCGTCGTCAAGGCGATGATCGCGCTCGCCCGCGAACTCGACCTCAAGGTCGTGGTCGAGGGGGTCGAGAGCACCGCCCAGCTGGCACTGCTCGCCGAATGGGGCTGCGAGCTCTACCAGGGCTTCCTCGGCGCGGGTCCGCTCGACGAGATCGAACTCGCCCGCTTCGTCACCGCATCGATGGCGCAAGCGGCTTAGGCCGCCTGCATCGCTGCACCGGCCGCGGCGACCCGCGCCAGCCCCAGCGACAATTGCAGCGCACCCGCGAGCCGCGCTTCGGGGCTCGGCCAGTCGCGCGCGACCGACATCTTGCTGTCGGGCCGCAGCTTCGCCGACCCCTTCAGGCGCTCGATATAGCCGAGCAGCGCGGCGAGGTTGGGAAAGCCGTCGGGCACGAAGGTGACGACCGCGCCCCGCGCGCCGACGTCGAGCTTGGCGATGCACGCCGCACGGCAGTTGAGCTTGGTCTCGACGATCTGGAGCAGGTTGGCGGTCTCCTGCGGCAGGTCGCCGAAGCGGTCGATCAGCTCGGCCGCGAACTCGTCGACGGCGCGTCGGTCCTCGAGCTCGCCGAGCCGGCGATAGAGGCCCATCCGAAGGTCGAGGTCAGGCACATAATGCTCGGGGATCAGGATCGGCGCGTCGATGCTGATTTGCGGCGAGAATTCTTCGCGTTGCGGCACTCCGCCGGCTTTGTGCTCGACAATCGCCTCCTCGAGCATCGACTGGTAGAGTTCGAAGCCGACTTCCTTGATGTGCCCCGACTGCTCGTCGCCGAGAAGGTTGCCGGCACCGCGGAAATCGAGGTCGTGGCTGGCGAGCTGGAAGCCGGCGCCGAGGCTGTCGAGGTTGGCGAGCACCTGCAGCCGTTTGTCCGCCGCCTCGGTGATCGAGCGGTCGGCGGGGGTCGTCAGATAGGCGTAGGCGCGGGTCTTGGCGCGGCCGACGCGCCCGCGCAGCTGGTAGAGTTGGGCGAGGCCGAAGCGGTCGGCGCGGTGGACGATGAGCGTGTTGGCGGTCGGGATGTCGAGCCCGCTCTCGACGATCGTGGTCGACAAAAGCACGTCGTACTTGCGGTCGTAGAAAGCGCTCATCCGCTCCTCGACCGCGGTCGCGCTCAACTGGCCGTGGGCGGTGATCGCCTTGACCTCGGGGACTTCGGCGGCGACCCATTCCTCCATCTGCGGCAAATCGGCGACGCGGGGCACGACGAAAAAGCTCTGGCCGCCGCGGTAATGCTCGCGGAGCAGCGCCTCGCGCACCACCACGGGGTCCCACGGAGTCACGTAGGTGCGGATCGCCAGCCGGTCGACCGGCGGGGTCTGGATGACGGAGAGGTCGCGCAGGCCCGACATCGCCATTTGCAGCGTTCGCGGGATCGGGGTGGCGGTCAGGGTGAGCACATGAACGTCGGCCTTGAGCGCTTTCAGCCGTTCCTTGTGGGCGACCCCGAAATGCTGCTCCTCGTCGACAATGACCAGTCCCAAGCGCTTGAACTGCAGAGATTTTGCCAGCAAAGCGTGCGTGCCGATGACGATGTCGATGCGGCCGCCCGCGAGCCCTTCTTTGGTCTTCTTGGCCTCGGCCGCCGGAACCAGTCGCGACAGCCGCCCAACCTCGATCGGGAAGCCCTGGAGCCGCTCGACGAACTGGTCGTAATGCTGGCGCGCAAGCAGGGTCGTCGGACAGATCAGCGCTACTTGCAGCCCCGTCATCGCCACCACGAACGCGGCCCGCAATGCGACTTCGGTCTTACCGAAGCCGACGTCGCCGCACACCAGCCGGTCCATCGGCTTGCCGGATTCAAGGTCGGCAAGCACGTCCTCGATCGCCCGGTCCTGGTCGTCGGTTTCCTCGTAGGGGAAGCGGTCGACGAACTGCGGATAGGCGGCGTCGGGCTCGGCGACGACTCCAGGCCGGGTCGCGCGCATCGCCGCGGTCTTGATCAGCTCGCCGGCGATTTCGCGGATGCGCTCCTTCATCCGCGATTTGCGCCGCTGCCACCCTTCACCACCGAGCCGGTCGAGGCTGACGCCTTCGGTTTCGCTCCCGTAGCGGCTCAACAGCTCGATGTTTTCGACCGGCACGTAGAGCTTGTTGCCGCCGGCATATTCGAGCGCGACGCAATCGTGCGGCGAAGTCCCGACCAGAATCGATTGCAGCCCCTCGTAGCGTCCGACGCCGTGGTCGGCGTGGACCACCAGGTCGCCGGGCGACAGCGTCGCGAGCTCGGACAGGAATGCGGCCGCGCCCTTGCGCTTCTTGCGGCGCCGCACGAGCCGGTCGCCGAGCATGTCCTGCTCGGTGAGGACGGCGACGTCGGCCGATGTGAAGCCGTGGTCGAGCGGCAAGACCATCAGCGCCGCCGACGCCTTCGACGCCAGTGCCTGCTGCCAAGTCTCGGCGGGCTTGAGCGATTGCAGCCCGTGGTCCTCGAGCAGCCCCTGGAGCCGCTCGCGCGCGCCCCGGGTGTAGCTTGCGAACACGACCTTACGGCCGTCCTTTTTGAGCCCCTTCACATGGGCCGCGACCGCTTCGTAAACGTTCGCCTGGCGGGCGCGTTCGGGGGCGAAGTCGCGCGCCGGCTCGACGTCGAAGGGGAGGGTGCGCGGGCTCTCTGGCTCGTGGAACGGAGAGGCGAGATGGATTGGCCGCTCGGCGATGGCGGCGTCCCATTCCGCCTTGGGCAGATAGAGCTCGTCCGGCTCGAGCGGGCGATAGCTGCCGGGCGCCGCCGCCATCGCCCGCAGGCGGTTCGAATGATAATCGGCGATCGCTTCGCGCCGCGCCGCCAATGCACCCTCCGTGCCGTGGTCGCGGACCACCAGGTCGCGCTCGCCAAGATGGTCGAACAGGGTGGCGAGATTGTCTTCGAGCAGCGGCAGCCAATGCTCCATGCCGGACATCCGCCGCCCCTCGGTCAGCGCCTGGTAGAGCGGATCGCCGGTCGCGGTGCCGCCGAACGTCTCACGATAGCGCGAGCGAAAGCGCTTGATGCTGTCGGCGTCGAGCAGAGCCTCGGACGCCGGCAACAGGGTGAATCCCCTGGCCTGGTCGGTCGAGCGCTGGTTGGCAGGGTCGAAGCGGCGAATGCTCTCGATCTCGTCGCCGAAGAAATCGAGGCGCAGGCCGGTCTCCTCGCCGGCCGGGAACAGGTCGATCAGCGATCCGCGGACCGCAAATTCGCCGGCCTCGGCAACGGCGTCGGCGCGCTGGTAGCCGAGCGCGTTCAGCTGTCCGATCAGCGCTTCGCGGTCGACCCGCTCGCCGGCGGCGACGCGCCGTGTCAGCTGGCGGATCCGAAACGGGGTCAGCAGCCGCTGGGTCGCGGCGTTGGCGGTCGCGACGAGCAGCTGCGGGCCCTCGCGCTTGGCCTGGAGCGCATTCAATGTCGCCAGCCGCTCGGCCATCGCCCGCAGCGCCGGCGAGGCGCGGTCGTAGGGCAGGCAGTCCCACGACGGCAGGGTCAGCAGTTCGACGTCGGGGGCGAACAGCGGCACCGTGTCGGCGAGCGCGCGCATCGCCGCTTCGTCGGCGGCGATGACAACGGCACGGCCGCCCTTGCCGTCCGCGGCGCGCGCGAGATCGGCGGCAAGCAGCGGCAGGAAGCCGGCGGGCACGCCGGCCAGCGTCAACGGCTCGGTCGCGGCGAGCAGGCGCTGCAGCGGTTCGCTCATCGTGCGACCCGGATATAGTCGAGCTTTTTCAGCGCCTGGATCATCGCTCCATCGAACCGCGCCGGCGGCGCCGCGGTTCCGTGCGCCCAGGCGAGGATATCGACGTCCTGCTCGTCGAGCAGATCCGCGAATTGCGCGCGCTCGTGGGCGTCCCAAAGCGCGTGGTGCGCGTCGAAAAAGCCGCCGACCAGCAGGTCGGCCTCGCGCGTTCCCCGGTGGGTCGCGCGCCAGCGCAGGCGCTTCAATTCGTCGTCGCTGTCCATGACGCACCAATGCCGACTGGCCGGCGGCGCCTTGCGGCGCTGTCGGCTGATGAAAGAGAGGGGCCGCATCTAGGCATCGCGCGGTGCGCTGTGAAGTAGGCGGGCTGCGGAATCGCCGTGGCGCCGCGGCGATGCTGGCCGCGAATCTGCGATCTTCTTGGTAGGCGGCCGGCGCGGACTACATCGTGTGAGCGCTCATCGATTGGCCAGCACTTGCGATGTGCGCCGCGCAACTCACCCTGGGATTGAACTGCGCGAACAGGCCGTTCGGGTTCTCGCGGTAGAGCCAGACGTGGCGGTCGTAGTGCGGCTCGAACATATGGGCCTCGTCGATGGCCGTCGCCGGGTCGTCTTGCATGGTGTCATATTCGACGCCGTGGAAGCTCGGCGGCTTGTCGTTGCCGGCTGCGTGCCACGACTTTTGGAACACGAGATTCTCGACCGCGACCAGTTTCATCGCGCCGTCGGGCTGCGGCTCGTAGATCAGGATCGCGGGCTTGCGGAAGTCTGTGTGGGTGCCGGTGCCGTCGACGCGTGGGTTGGGCGGTCCCGCAATGCCGAGCAGGTCGGGGCGGAAGTAATGCACCCCCATCGCGCCGAGCGCCGCCGGGCGGCCCATCATCGGCGCGGTGTCGCACAAGTTCATCGGGTCGCGGATGTAGCCCTCGGCCTCCGCCACCTTGATGTCCTGAAAGCGCTCGGTCGCGACGCGAACTTCGTCGAGGCTTGGCTCGCCTGTAGCTCCGATTGTCGCGGGCGCCGAAATGGATATTGCCGCGGCAAGCACCGCTGCGCCGATTTTCAGTCTCATCTCAAAGAACCCCGTTGGGCCGCGCATCGTTCGCAGCGTCGGCGGGCCGAATAGGGTTCGCCGCTCGACCGCTCAATCGAAATGCTTGCAACACGGTATTCAGATGTGAATAGCTGGCAATGTCATGTTCGCCTGGGACGACATCGCGGTCTTCCTGGCGCTCTACCGGGAGCGGACAACGGGCCGCGCGGCCGCTGCCATCGGCTGCAGCCAGCCGACCATCGTCCGGCGGCTCGCATCGCTCGAGCATAAGCTCGGCCTCAGCCTGTTCGACCGTACGCCGACCGGGCTTGAGCCGACCGACTCGGCGCATGGTCTGCTGGCCACGGCCGAGCGCGTCGAGCGCGCGGTGTGCGAGTTCACTGCCGAAGTCGGGTCGCTGGCCGGGACCGGCCTCAACATCATCCGACTGACCTTTCTCGATCATTTCGAGCGCCTGTTGATCCCCGTGCTGCGCCAGTTCCGCGGCCGCTGGCCCGGCATCCAGACCGAGCTGCTTGCCTCCGACCGAGTTTACGACCTCGCGCGCGGCGAAGCGGATATCGCCATCCGCGGTCGCGACCGGCCGACCAGCGACGAGATCGTCGTCCACGAGCTGCCGCCGACCGGCTGGACCGTCTACGCTTCGGCGCATCTCGCTCCGGATGAATTCCCGCATTCTCTTGAAGAGGTCGCGGGCCACCCGCTGGCGCTGGTCGATGGGCCGCCAGGGCACTTGCCGGTCTACCGCTGGCTCGCCTCCCTGCCGGTGCATGAGTCGAAGGCGATGCGCTGCAGCAACTTTCGCGCGCTGCGCTCCGCGATGGTGTCCGGCGCAGCGGTGTCGGCGCTGCCGTGCACGATCGGCGATGGCGACTCCGAGCTTGTCCGCTGCTTTGAGCCTCCCGACGAGTTCGACATCCCGATCTATCTGGTGGCCAGGCGGGCGATCCTGCGCCGCCCGCCGGCCCGCGACCTGTTCGATTCGATCGCCGCGCATTTCAAGTCGCACCCCACGCTCCTCACCGGCGAGCGCGGCTGAACCGGCGAGTTTTTTCAGTCGGCGATTGAACCGAATGGGCCTGCTGCCGCACCTTTGGTTTGAACGAGGGGGAGCTGCATTGTGGCGGTCAACGCGTCCCGTGTGCTGGACGAATATCTGCTGGCCTCGATCCGTGCCGGTGACCGCGCGGCGCTCGAGCTGCTGGCCCGCCGGTGGCAGAGAAAACTCCTCGCCCATGCCTGGCGGCTGCTCGGCGGCGATGCCGAGGCTGCGCGTGACGCAGTGCAGGAAGGCTGGGTGGAAATCGTCAACGGCCTTTCGAGGCTTCGGGACGATCGGGCATTCCCGGCCTGGGCCCATCGGATCGTCTCTCGGCGCTGTGCCCGGCAAATTGATGCCGCGGTCCACCATCGGCGGCTCGCCGCCGAGACCGAATTCGAGAACGCGGTCGAACCGACGCAGAATACCGGGCCGGACAGTGACCGGCTGCGGCGCGCCATTCGGGCGCTGCCGCCGGAGCAGCGTGCCGCGATCGCTTTGTTTCACTTCGAGGAATTGAGCATCGCCGAGGTGGCGGTCGCTCTCGACGTTCCGGCGGGCACGGTGAAGACCCGCCTGATGCATGCGCGGCGCAAGTTGCGCGACGCGCTTGGAGGAGACGAGTGATGAGTGACGTTGACCGCATGATCGACGAGGCGCTGGACGCCGAGGAGCGTGAATTGCTGCGCAGCATCGGCGACGAGCCGGGCTTCGTCGAAAGAATGCTGGGGATGACCGGTCCCGAAATCATTTGGATGGTCTGGGTGATGATGATCGTCCAGACGCTGCTGTTCGTTGGCGGCTTGTATGCGGCCTGGATGTTCTTCGAAGCCGGCGAGCCGGTAACGCAGCTGCGCTGGGGCCTGCCCGCCGTGGTGCTGCTGCTGATGGCGCTGATCATCAAGCTTGCGGTACCGCCGGCGGTCCAAACGAAGCGGTTGATGCGCGAGCTGAAGCGCATCGAGCTGCAGATCGTCCGCATGAGCAAGGAATGACGGGGCCGGGGAGGATTGTTGGGCGGCGATCCTCCCCTTACCACGACGAGGATGCGGCCCGAGATCCTCAACCCGTTGTTCGCCGAAGCCGAGGTGCTCAAAGGCGTCGGACCGGGGCTGGCCAAGGCGCTGAAGCGGATCGGCCTGACCCGCGTCGTCGACTTGCTTTACCATTTGCCGACCGGGGTCATCGAGCGGGTGCACGCCAAGGCCGCGAGCGCTGCATTGCTCGGCCGCAACGTCGTCCTCGACCTGACGCCGTTCGAGGAGCGGCAGGGTGCGCGCGGGCCGCTGCGAATCTTTTGCTCCGACAGCGACGGCAACACCATCACTTTGGTCTATTTCAACAATCCTGGATGGGCGAAGAAGCAGTTGCCGATCGGCCAAGCGAAAATCGTCGCTGGAAGGCTCGATGCGTATGGCGATGAGTGGCAGATCGTCCATCCCGAGGTGCTACCGCCCGGCAAGGCGGCCGAACTGCCGCTTCGTGAGCCGGTCTATGCGCTGACCGAAGGGGTCACCAACCGACGCATGCGCGAGCTCGCCGCAGCGGCGCTCGAGCGCGCGCCGGAGCAGGCCGAGTGGATCGAGCCGAGCCTGGCCGCGCGCGAAGGCTGGCGGGCTTGGCGGTCCGCGCTGGCCGAAGCCCACGGCGAGCCGGTCGCGACTCAGAGCCGCGGCCGGCTGGCCTATGACGAGGTGTTCGCCAATCAGCTGGCGCTGATGCTCCTGCGGCAGTCGGCGCGGCGCAAGCGCGGGGTGCCGCTGGCCGGCGACGGGCGGCTGATCGACAAGCTGCGGTTGCCGTACACTTTGACGGGCGCGCAGCGGCGGGTGAGCGAAGAAATCCGCGGCGACATGGCGCAGCCGGTGCCGATGTTGCGGCTGCTCCAGGGCGACGTCGGCTCGGGCAAGACGCTGGTCGCGGTGATGGCGATGCTGTCGGCGGTCGAGGCGGGCGCGCAGGCGGCGTTGCTCGCGCCGACCGAGATCCTCGCCCGCCAGCACCATGCAACATTGCTCGCCCAGCTCGATTCGCTCGGAGTCCGGGTGGCGATCCTGACCGGCCGCGAGAAAGGACGCGCGCGCGAATCGGTGTTCATGGGGCTGGCCGACGGTTCGATCGACATCCTCGTCGGCACCCACGCGATCTTCCAGGAGAAGGTCGCCTACAAGAACCTCGGACTCGCGGTAATCGACGAGCAGCATCGCTTCGGCGTGTCGCAGCGGCTGCTGCTGTCGGCCAAGGCCGAGCGCCCGCCGCACCTGCTGGTGATGACCGCGACGCCGATCCCGCGGACCCTGACGCTGACCCAATATGGCGAGATGGATGTCAGCCGGATCGACGAGATGCCGCCCGGCCGAACCCCGGTCGAGACTCGGGTGATCAGCGATGAGCGACTGCCGCAGGTGATCGACGGGCTCGGGCGGCATTTGGCGGCGGGCGGGCAGGCCTATTGGGTGTGCCCGCTGGTCGAGGAAAGCGACACCATCGACAGCGCCGCCGCCGAGCAGCGCGCGGAAGTGCTGCGGCTGCGGTTCGGCGACCGCATCGGGCTGGTCCACGGCCGAATGAAAGGGCCGGAGAAGGACGCGGTGATGGCCGCGTTCGCTAGCGGCGAGATCGCGGTACTGGTCGCGACGACGGTCATCGAGGTCGGCGTCGACGTGCCCAATGCGACGCTGATGGTGGTCGAGGGCGCCGAGCGCTTCGGGCTGGCGCAGCTGCACCAGTTGCGCGGCCGCGTCGGGCGCGGCGCGGGCAAGAGCATTTGCCTGCTGGTCCGCGGGTCGACTCTGTCGGAATCCGCGCGCGCACGCCTCGCGCTGATGCGCGAGACCAACGACGGATTCCGCATTGCCGAGGAAGATTTGCGGCTGCGCGGCCCCGGCGAGATCCTCGGCACCAAACAGTCGGGCGAGGCGGGGTTCCGGGTCGCCTCGGCCGAGGAGGTCGCCGAGCTGGCGCCGATCGCGCAAAGCGACGCGCAATTGCTGCTCGACCGCGACGGCGGGTTGGCAGGTCCCAGGGGGCAAGCGGCGCGCACCTGCCTCTATCTGTTCGAGCGCGACCAGGCGATTGGGTTGATTAGGAGCGGCTAATTGTATCCCTGCGAAGGCAGGGATCCAGACTGGGCTCCTGCCTTCGCAGGAGCACATTACTTGACCAGCAGCGCGTGCTTCTTGCGGCCGAGGCTGAGCTTGCCCTCGGTCTTGATCACCAGCCCGGGATCGCCGATCACCGAGTCATTCAGCCGCACCGCGCCCTCGGCGATCTTGCGCTTGGCTTCCTTGTTCGACGGAGTGAAGCCAAGCGCGGTGAGCGCATGAGCGATGTTGATGCCGTCGCCGACTTTCAGCGTCGGCAAATCCTCGCCCGCGCCGCCCTCGAACGTGGCCTTCGCCGTCTCCTGCGCCGCGCGCGCAGCATCGTCGCCGTGCAACATCGCCGTCGCCGCGGTCGCCAGCGCGATCTTGGCCGCGTTGAGCTCCGCGCCATGCAATCCCTCGAGCTTCGCGATTTCGTCGAGCGGCAAGTCGGTGAACCGGCGGAGGAACGTGCTGACGTCGGCGTCATCCGTGTTCCGCCAGAACTGCCAATAGTCGTAGGGGCTCAGCAGCTCTTCGTTGAGCCACACCGCCCCTTGCGCGGTCTTGCCCATCTTGGCCCCGTCCGCGGTGGTGACCAGCGGGGTCGTCACGCCGTAGAGCTCGGTGCCGTCGATGCGCCGCCCGAGCTCGATGCCGTTGATGATATTCCCCCACTGGTCGGAGCCGCCCATCTGCAGCCGGCAGCCGGCGCGCCGCGACAGCTCGAGAAAATCGTAGGCCTGGAGGATCATGTAGTTGAACTCGAGGAAGGTCAGCGGCTGCTCGCGGTCGAGGCGCAATTTGACGCTGTCGAAGGTCAGCATCCGGTTGATGGTGAAGTGGCGGCCGACTTCGCGCAGGAAGGGCACGTAGGCGAGGCCGTCGAGCCACTCGCTATTGTCGAGCAGCACCGCGTCGGTGGGGCCGTCGCCGAATCTCAGGAGCCGCTCAAACACGCGGCGGATCGAGGCGATGTTGGCATTGATCTGCTCGGAAGTGAGGAGCTGACGAGCCTCGTCCTTGCCCGACGGATCGCCGACCTTGGTCGTGCCGCCGCCCATCAGCACGATCGGCCTGTGCCCCGCCTGCTGCAGGCGGCGAAGCAACATGATCTGCACCAGGCTGCCGACATGGAGACTCGGAGCGGTGGCGTCGAAGCCGATGTAAGCGGTGACCGTCTCCTTCGCCGCCAGCGCGTCGAGCGCCGCGGCGTCGGTCAGCTGATGGATATAGCCGCGCTCGTCGAGCAGGCGGAGAAGCGAGGAGCGATAGGCGGTCATTGCCGCGCTGCTTAGCGTCATGCTTTCCACGCTGCTACTGCGATGCAATGCAATTCAATCTAACACCTCACCCATCGACTCCACCCCACGGCGCGCCGTTCAAGGTCTGGGCGACGGTCGACCATGTCGCTTCGCTCGGCGCGGTCGCCACGACCAACATCTGGTTCGGAGTCGGCGCGGCCGCCGGCCGGTTCGTCATTCCCAGGCTGACCGAGCCGTGGCGCGCGGATGAATTGTGGCGCACGACCTGCTTCGAAGCGTTTTTCCGTGCCGCCGGCGCGGAAACCTACCGCGAGTGGAATTTCGCGCCGTCGGGCAATTGGGCGGCTTATGATTTCGCGGGGTACCGGGAAAACATGGCCCGGGCCGAGGCCGGCTCGCCGCCCTACATCCGCATGGAAGACAATTTTACCTGGTGGACCGTCGGCGCGACGATCGCCGTCGATGCCGGCGAGCAATGGCGGCTTGGCCTCTCCGCGGTGCTCGAGGAAACGGACGGCACCAAATCCTATTGGGCGCTCGCTCATCCGCCCGGCGAGAAGCCCGATTTCCACCATGCCGTTTGCTTCGCCGCGCAGCTTCCGTAAGCACTTCGGCCATGACCCTGTTCGGAATCGACCGGCTGCTTGCCGAGCCGGAGTTGCGGCAACCGCTTGCAGGCCAGCGCGTCGCGCTGCTCGCGCACCCCGCCTCGGTGACGCGCGCACTCACCCATAGCCTCGACGCGCTGGCTGCGGCCGGGGTCAACCTGACCGCGGCGTTCGGCCCGCAGCACGGCCTGCGCGGCGACAAGCAGGATAATATGGTCGAGTCCGACGACTTCACCGATCCGGTCCACGGCATTCCCGTGTTCAGCCTGTACGGTGAGGTGCGCCGACCGACCGGCCAGGCGATGGGCACGTTCGACACGATCCTCGTCGATCTGCAGGACCTCGGCTGCCGCATCTACACGTTCATCACCACCCTGCTGTACGTGCTCGAGGCCGCCGCCGAGCATGGAAAATCGGTGTGGGTGCTCGACCGGCCCAACCCGGCGGGACGGCCGATCGAAGGGATGGCGCTGCGCCCGGGGTGGGAAAGCTTCGTCGGCGCCGGGCCGATGCCGATGCGCCACGGCCTGACGCTCGGCGAGCTTGGGCAATGGTTTGTCGATCATTTCAAGCTCGACGTGGATTACCGAGTCATCGAGATGGCGGGGTGGGAGCCCGACGAAAGCCCCGGCTTCGGCTGGCCGGCCGACCGCATCTGGATCAATCCCAGCCCCAATGCCGCCAACCTCAACATGGCGCGCTGTTACGCCGGCACGGTGATGCTCGAAGGAACCACGCTCAGCGAGGGCCGCGGCACGACGCGGCCGCTGGAATTGTTCGGCGCCCCCGACATCGACGCGCGGGCGGTGATGGCGGAGATGGAGCGGATCGCGCCGCAGTGGCTGGCCGGCTGCGCAATGCGCGAAGCGTCGTTCGAGCCGACCTTCCACAAGCATGTCGGCAAGCTGTGCCACGGCGTCCACATCCACGCGGAGGGGCGGTTCTACGATCACTCGGCGTTCAGGCCGTGGCGGCTCCAGGCGCTGGCCTTCAAGGCGGTCCGCCGGCTCTATCCGGACTACGATTTGTGGCGCGATTTCGCTTACGAATATGAGCACGGCAAGCTCGCCATCGACGTCATCAACGGCTCGCGAAGCTTACGCGAATGGGTCGACGGCGACGCCGCGCCCGGCGATCTCGACGCCCTGACCGAGCCCGACGAGCGCGACTGGGAAGAGTTGCGCAGGCCGTATCTGCGATACTGACCGGCCGGCAACGCCGTTTCCGGACGGCGTGGTTAACGAAAGAGTAGGAGGTTCCGCTTATCCCTCTCGCAACGATTGAGCGGGAGCGGGCGGGCACATGGCGACACAGGGCATCGAGGAAGTGACCGAGAACGCGATCCGCGCAGTGGCGCGCGATTGCGGGTCGCTGTCCATGGAATGCAGCGACGTCGCCGGTTACGTCGAGGGCGTCGCCAATAAGCTCGGCGATCATTTGAAAATGCTCGACAGCCTCGAGGACGTGACGACGCGGCTGCTCGCCGACCAGGCGCGGGTATCGGATTCGACTGACGAAGCGCGGCTGCTGTCGGAGCAGGCCAAAGCCAAGCTCGAAGCCGGCCGCGAGGCGATCGACGGCACCATCGGCGGCTTCAAGGGGCTGACCGAGCTGGTCGTCCAATTGGGCGAGCGAATGGCCGGCTTTGCCGCGGCGATGAACCAGGTCCAGAGCGTATCCTCGACGATCGAGACGATCGCCCGCAAGACCAACATGCTGGCCCTCAACGCGACCATCGAGGCGGCGCGGGCAGGGGATGCCGGCCGCAGTTTCGCGGTCGTTGCCGCCGAAGTGAAGAAGCTCGCCCACGACACCCGCTCGGCGACCAGCCAGATCGCCCAGACCATTGGCGAGCTGACCCGCGAGGCGGGCGCGGTGACCTCCGAAATCAAGACCGGCGTCGAGCGCAGCCGCGCCGCCCAGATGGGCTTTGGCCAGATCAGCGATACGGTCCGCGAAGTCAGCGAGATCGTCGGCATGGTCGACCGCCAGACCGAGGGCATCGCCCACTCGACCAACATGATCCAGACCAGCGTCGACCGCGTCAAAGCCGGGCTGACCGACTTCGCCGGCGACGCCCGCGACAACGGCAGCCAGCTGATGCAGGCGCAAAAACGCCTCGCTCACCTCGAGCTGTTGTCCAACACGATGCTCGACACGCTCGCCAATTCGGGTGCCGAGATCGACGACACGCCGTTCATCCTCAAAGCCCAGGAAGCGACCCGGATCATTGTCGACGCGATCGAGCGCGGCATCGATTCGGGCGAAGTCGCACTCGAAGACGTGTTCGACCGCGATTATCAGGAAGTCGCCGACAGCAACCCGACCCAGTACAACACCCGCTTTTGCGCGTTTGCCGACAAGCATGTGCGCCCGGTGCTCGACCGCACCAAGGGGTCGGACAACCGGATCATCGGCTCCGCCATCGGCGACATGAACGGCTATTTGCCGACCCATTTGTCGGAGCGCAGCCATCCGCAAGGTCCGGACCCGGTGTGGAACGACGAGCATTGCCGTAACCGCCGCGTGCTGATCGACGACACCACCCGCAACGCGCTGCTCAGCAACCGCCCGGCGACGCTCGCAACCTACCGGATGGAGCTTGGCGACAAGTTCATTCCGGTCAAGAACGTGTTCGTGCCGTTGTTCGTCAAAGGCCGCCGCTGGGGCAATTTCGAGCTCGCCTACCGCGACGATTGATGCCTTTCGTCATTCCCGCGAAAGCGGGAACCCAGCTTCTTGCTTTTCTAACGAATCGCCGCTTGGGCGATGGCGCCTAATGCGTCAGTAGTCGGCGCGGGCGCTGGCCCTGGCTTCGAGCAGGTCGAACAGGGCGCGGTGCTGGAGCAACAATTGCTCGCCGCCGAACGCCAGCGCGCGACCGCTCGCGACGCTTTCGCAAGACCGTTCGATAATCTCGCTCAGCGAGGCGTCATCGGGCAGCGATGGAGTAAGGCGGTCGAGGCCGGCCCGCGCCGCCGCGCGGTCGAGCAGGCCGCGGATCGGGCTCCAGTCGCCGACCAGCGCGGCTGCCGCGCCAAGCGCGCAGCCGTGGCGTTCGGAGCCAGCGAGGATCTCGAGCGCATGACGCTGGGCAAGAAGGCTGGCTTCGGTCTCGGCACCGCCGGGGGTGCTCGGTAGCGGCCCGACCGCGGCCGTCAGCCGGACGAGGTACAGGCGCTCGCGCTCGAACGCCTCCGATGCATGGGACAGCCAGTCGCGCGCCATCGTGTCCGGGCTGTGCGTGCAGGCCAGTTCGATCAGGCCGGGATGGCGGCCGTGCAGCCCGCACAACAAGTGCACCGCGTCGGCGAGATCGCGGCCGGAATGCGGCCCCGATCCCTCGACCAGTGCATGGAGGTGCGGGTGCCCAGCGCAGCCGTTCCCGCTGACGCGGGCAAGGTGCGCTTGGGAAACGCTAACCGGTTCGCGGTCGACGGACCGACAGCTCGCCATTCGCTCTTTTCCTCTCAACCCTGCCCAACCGGACGCAACGCTAGCCGGGGCACTCTAACCCAAGGGCGTAAAGAGGAGGTTTATGCGGCCTTAGGCTTTCGGATACCGGCGGAGCGGCCTGGCCTGCTCGCATTGAACGCAGAGCGCGGGGCAATCCATCAAGCGGCGAGGCACTCCGGACGGGCGATTGTCTCGTTCGCCGCCTGGGGAGCGTCGGCCTGTGCTGCAAGCTGCGGGACGGCGGCCGGGCGCTGGGCCGGGGCCAGCCAGCGCGACAGCGCCACGGCCAGACCGAGCGCCAGATAGGTGCCGATCACCCACAGCGGGCTGAAGTAGAACAGCCCGGCGAACGCGAGCCGCAGGTAGGTTGGGCTAAATCCGAAGTCTTCGCCGAGCCCCTGGCAGACGCCGAGGATGGTGTCGTGGCGCAGGAACAGGTTGAGCTGCTCGCCTTCCGCAGACGGCTGTTGCTCGAGAACGGGCGCTTGGAACTGCGCGGGCTGGGCGTCTTGCATCGATAACTCCGTTGGTGTGCCGGGAAATCCCGGTGATGGAAGCTATTAAGCAAGAGCCGTGCCAGAATGTGAAAGTCCGGCGTGTCCAGCGACTTAGCTGGACCCGCAGCACTCACTCTCGCCTATTCGACGGGCGCGGTGACCGAATGTTGGGAAATGCCGCCACGTGCAGTGGCATCAATGAGGCTCGCGCGATGGACCTCAGCGGGCCAAAAATTCGTCCGCGCGCATCGCCAGCTCGGTACGGGTGCGGACTTGCAGCTTCTCGAATATTGCGTGGAGATAGGATTTGACGGTCCCTTCGGTCACCCCGAGCTGTTCGGCGATCTCGCGGTTGCGGAGGCTCTGACGGACGAACCGGATCAGCTGGCGTTCGCGCGGGGCTAGAGGCGCGGCATCACCGTGAACCCGTGCGGCCGCGAGCTGCCGCGCCCTCCCGGCGAGTTCGGGATCGATCCACGACCGGCCGTTGCGAACCTGGTCGAGACAGTCGAGCAGATAGGCGGGGTCGGAATTCTTGAGCACGATGCCCTGCACCTTGAGCGATTTCGCCTCCAGCAGCGCCCAATCCTCGATCGCCGCGGTCAGCAGGACGACCCTCACCGGGGACGGTTTGGGAGCCGGCGCCTTGGCGGTCCGGATGCGACGCAGCACGTCCATTCCGCTGCCGCCGGGCATCTGCAGATCGAGCAGCAGGATGTCGGGCCGCAGGCTGTCGAACTCGCGCAGCGCGGCCTCGCCCGTCGCCGCGGTGCCGACAATCTCGAATTCAGTATCGCGGAGCAGCGCTTCGAGCGCGGTGCGGATCATTGGATGGTCATCGGCCAGCAGGATGCGCACCGGAGCGGGCAGGCGGGTCAATGGCGCCGCCCGCGGATCGGGAGGGACACGGAGACTTTCGTCACGCCCATGCCGCGCGCCATGTCGAGCGCCCCGCCGGCGTTCTCGACGCGCTCCTTGAGCGAGCTCGGCAGTTCCAGCCGCTCTCCACGCCGGGGATAGGCGGTCCCGTCGTTGACGAAGTCGAGACGCAGCTCACCTGCTTCGGCAACGAGGGTGACGGTGACCAGCTTGGCTTCGGCGTGACGGACGGCATTGGCGACGGCCTCCCGCATCAGCTGGTGAGCGTCGAGATGGAGCCGGGTCGGGATCATCGTCTGAGTGGGCTGCGCCGAAACCTTGCAAGCGACGTCCCACTGTTGCGCCAACCGCCTGCCGAGTGTCTTGAGGTCCGTGGCGAGATCGTTGAACGCCACCAGCGGTCCGCTCCGCAGCGCCGCGATGAACGACCGCAGCTCGCCCTGTTCCTGAAGCATCAGCTGCTTCAGTTCGTTGAGATCCGGCTGGAGGTCGCGGCCGGATGCCTGGGATCGCTTCATCGCCTCCAGCCGAAACGCGGCGCCGGCGAGGAACTGCACGACGCTGTCGTGGAGATCGCGCGCAAGTCCCAGCCGGGAGCGCGCCTCGGCGCTTTCCTCCGCCGCTTTGAGCAGCGCAAATCCTTGCAAATGAGCGGCGACGTCGGCGGCGATCTGTTCGCCAAGGTCGATGTGATCGGTCGAGAGATTCGGCACCGACTCCAGGAACAGCTCGCCTTCCCCGCCCTCCGAGCGGATCGGAATGGCAAGCCCGTGCTTGAGCGCCAAGGCGGACGCGGCTTGCGGCGCGATCGCGTCGAGCGGCGCGAGGTGGGTCAGATTGCGCTCGGAATCCCGCCGGAGGGCCCGATCCTTGCCAAGGTCGTAGAGGAACGGCGATGGCGCGAGCGCATGCATGAGCGCGGGCCCGCCAAGACTCACCGGCCTGATCTCACCGCCGCTCGCGGCGAGGCCGGCGACGTCGGATTGATCCGGATCCCGCCAGACCAGCGCTCCGGCGGCCGCGCCAACGCCGTTCATCGCTGCCTGCAAGGCGATCTCGAGAGGCGATTCGTCCAGGGATGCGCGCCCGAAGATCTCTTCGTCGCGCCGGTGATAGCGCGCCCGCCATTCGTTGGCGCCGAACCAGATCAGGATCAGCGACAGGATGACGACTTGGCCGGTTCGGACGAGGAAGCGCTGCAGCTCGAACAGCTCGGTATTCGGAACGACGATCAGCCCGGCGACCAGATAAAGCAGGGTGACGAGGATCGCGGTCAGGGTGGTCGCCGCCCAGCCCCAGCGGATCGCCGCCGACAGCAACAGGAAGACGACGAAAGTGAAAACCGGGCTGGTGTAAGCCTCGGTCAACAGGACCAGCAAGGTGAACAAAGCGAGGTCGACCGCATGCGCCGGTCCCGCGAGCTTGGCGTCGAGCCACCAGTCGCTCCATGTCAGCGCGAGCATCGCCACGGCGAAGACGACATAGGCGCCGAGCAGCGCGTAGGTCGCGACCGGCGCCAGCGCAGGCTGGGTGATGTCGATCCAGATCGCCAGCAGGAACAGCGTCGCCAGCATCAGGCGGCCGATCGCGATCACGCGCGCCGACGGATATTGGAGTCCCCTGGTCACGCGCGGTTGATATCGCATCGGCAACGAACCGCACAGGGCGTCGAAATCAGGCTCCCCGCGGTGCGCTGCGGCAACACTAACTTTTGGTAACTGTGCGGCCCGTCCGTGCGCGCTAAACACGGGCGTGGTTCACGACCACCTTCCAGCGGGGAGTGCGAGCTTCGGTTCGTGCTCCCCGTCCCATTTCAGCTCTGTTGCGCGGTCCGCGGCGATGCTGGGCGCTTTAAAAAAGTGGAAGCCCTGCCTGCAGGGGAGCGAAGGGGCAGGGCTTCCTGTCATTCCGGCAGGCCACTAGACGGGGGTCAAGTGCGGCGCTGCTGAGGGTGAATTTACCGGGCCTCGGTTAGCGGTCGATGAGCGGACATGGTTTAGGAAAATTAGGGATTGCGCGCCGCCGCGCTCGCCCCCGCGGCTTCTGCGGACCGGCTTCGCGACGAAGCCCCTCCTGACGCGCCGAGCCGAGGAACGGGCGCTGTTCCAACAGGTTAGTCTTGTGACGGTGACCCTTCCGTCGCCTTAACTGCAAAGCCAGGAGACTATCCATGAACGAACGTATTGCATCGGCCGTGTTCGACAGCCGCGATGAGGCCGAGCGCGCCTTGTCCGAACTGCGCACCGCCGGAATTAGCCAAAGCGCGATCTCGATCGTCGGGCGCGGCGACGAAGACGGCGGCTCGACCACCCTGGGCGGCGACACCGACGGCAGCGATGACGAGGCCAAGGGCGACGTCGTCAAGGGCGCCGCGATCGGCACTGGCGCCGGCGCGCTGCTCGGCATCGCCGCGCTCGCCATCCCGGGCATCGGGCCGCTGGTTGCAGCCGGAGCGATCGCCAGCACGGCAATTCCGGCCGCCGCAGCGATCGGCGCCGGAGCCGGCCTCGCCGCCGGCAGCGTCGCCGGATTGCTTTCCGACCATGGCGTCGACGAGGACGACTCGCGCTATTTCGAGGAGAGCATCCAGAAGGGCGGCTATTTCGTCGCGGTGCACGCCGACCAGGCCGGCCCCGCGTTCGAGCAGGCGCGCGAAATCCTGTTCCGCAACGGCGGGCACAGCGCCAGCCGGGCACGGATGGAAGCCACGCACTAGGGCGGCATCAGGGGAGGGGCGCCTGACGGCGTCCCTCTTCGCCCGCCTTCTCCAGCAAACGCCTCGAGCTTAAAGGCCCGCGCGGTCGTCTGTGGTCGAGTAAGGCTGTCCCTCGGTGGTGGTATCGACCCCCGCCAGCTTGTAGAACAGGCACGACCGCATGATGGCGGTGAGGACGAGATAGGCGGCGGCGACACCGGCGACGATGGCTGCAACCCCGTCGATGGCGTCGACATAGATCGGAACCGCAAGCAGGATTGCGAGGACGATCCGAGCCACCCGGTCGCCCGATCCAACATTCTTGACCATTGCAACTTTCCCCTTTGTGAGCCCGATCTTCCCTTTCTAGGTGCAGAATCCGCGCAGACCAAGGACTAAGCGGCGCGCCCGTGCGCGGTGCCCCGCGGCGGGTATCCAGGTGCCCGTTCTTCACAAGCTTCACGCCGCTACCGCGCGAGGAAATCGCGAGGCGATTGGCGGCGGAGAGCGAGGGGGCCGGGCGCTGCTGCATCGAACAGCTTAAGCCACAGAATAGGGGCTGTAGGACAGCCTTTCGTGAGACTATGACTAGCCGAGCCGGATCTGCCTGGGGAGGGGCGTATGATTTCGGAGATGATCACACAATGCATTCAGGACGAGCTGAAGAACAAATATCCCGCGTTCGGCATGTGGCTCTTCGGTTCCGAGCTCGCTGTCGTGTCCGGGGTGCTGTTCGTCGCGGCGGGCGAGGAGGGGGCGGTATGGCTCCTGATCTACGGGATGGCCGTTGGGCTGCTGTTCTGGCGGTACCTGCGCAAGCATGTGGCGAAGCCCGTGCCGGGGGATTTAATAGCCTTGCTGTGCAGCTTGATCCTGTTGGCCGCTTTCGTCATCGCCTTTGTCTTGAAGATCGTTTTCCACGCACAATTGAGCGGCCCAAGGGACGACGCCGATTTCGTCGTGAACGGCGTCGAGTTCAACACGATGGGTGGGTATGGAGACTATGACGAAGAGGGCCTGACCGAACGCGATGCGCTCGACGATTGGGCCTTGGACAATACAACCCTGCAAACAAACGACCTCGACCAGCCGGCGAATTCAGCCGCGGAATAGGTGAGAACCGCGGCTCGACGCGGAGCATAAGCCACAGATGGGGGCGTGTAGGACAGGGAATTCTGATCATCCAGGATGGTCAGAGAGAGACCCCGTGGTTTTCGCCCGAGCGCGGGGAGGGATTGCGGCAGCAATCGCGAAAAAAACGCGAAAACCGACTTCGCAAGATTTACTCCCATCGCGGGTTCGGAACAGCGCGCCAAGACCTAAGTGCCCGGAGCGGAATGGCGATTGCCAATCTTAATACCCAAACTGCCTGCGTTGGACTAAAAAAGTCTATTGCGTTTAAAACTAGTCCAATCTATATGCGATCACCTGATTTCTCCCTCTGAACCAGAGTGACGACAACATGGACGAAAAAGATAAGCTTTTGCAGAATATAGTCCAACTCTCACGACTCGCGCTCTTGGGTGAGCGGAGGCAATTGGAATCGTATGTCCGCAGACTGGGCAGAACAATAGCCAAAGAGCATCCCGATACGGGAGGGGCGCTGCTGCACTTGGTTACGGCTGGAATGCCCATGCGGCGTACGCCAGACGTTGATGCGCAAAGCCCCGGCACACGACTTGTGCCAGTCGATCAGGAAAGTCGCTGGGATCTGCTGCGGATAGAAAATGCGCCTCATGTGAGTCAGGTGCCGGTACTTTCCGATTCCCTTGCAGAACAAATTGATCAGATTGTGCTTGAGCGGCAGCGCGCTTCGGATTTGCTCAAGCTGGATCTTGAGCCGTCCCGCACAATTCTGTTTGTAGGTCCGCCAGGCGTCGGAAAGACGCTTACTGCCTACTGGATCGCAGAAAGGCTACGTAAGCCCCTGTTTGTGCTCGATCTTGCGTCCGTGATGAGTAGTTATCTCGGTAAAACGGGTAACAACCTTCGAGCGGTGCTTGAATACGCGAAAGCTAATGATGGCGTATTGCTCTTGGATGAGTTTGATTCACTCGCAAAGAGGCGAAATGATCAGACCGAGGTGGGCGAGCTAAAACGTCTTGTCACCGTAATCCTTCAAGAAATCGACCGGTGGCCAGCAGATCGATTGCTAATCGCAGCAACTAACCACGGCGAATTGCTCGACCCGGCCATCTGGCGGCGATTTGATGCAGTCGTGGAGTTTCCGATGCCAAGTGGCGATGATCTTCACAGACTACTTCATCAAGAGCTTCCGGAAGAGCTTGAGGAAGGTTGGTTTCGAGCCTTGTCCGTCCTTTTTAGGGATAGGTCGTTTTCAGACGTACTTCGCTCGTTGCGATCGGCACGCAGACATTCCTTGCTCCGAGACCAACCACTTGGAGAAAGACTGAAGGTGCTGATCCAGACCGAGCTTCAAAGCCTTCCAAAGGCGCAGCGAAAGGCTCTTGGTGTCCAACTTGAAGCGGCCGGTGTTTCACAGCGGCAAATTTCGGAAATCACTGGGCTTTCGAGAGACACGATCCGAAAGGCCAGAGATGTAGAGGTGCAAGATGCCTAAGCCGATCAATTTCCTTATTGGGAGAGGTGAAAACACTCGTTCAGCCGATCACATTAGCAACTGGCGGTGGCGAAAAGGCACATCCATATGAATTCGACGAAGCTTACGCACAACTGCGCCCAGAACTGGAAGCGCTGGCGACGGCAATCAATGATTTACCGGACCTCGCATGCCCCAACGACGAAGCCGTCGCATCGATCACGCTTCATCCTGCATATCTGGCCAAGTCATACCATCCCACCCGATTGCTAGGTGAACTCGGCCTGCGTCAGGTAGGCAGTCGCGAACGACGACTATTTCCTCGTAAATGGACTAAAAAGGAGCCGCCAAGCGCCCCCCTCATAGCCCCGGAATTATTCGTTGCCGGCAATAGGCAGCGCCTCGCGTCACTTGGTGAAACTGTGCGTGCCAGTCGCGACGGTCGTCTATTCGACGAATTTCGTCGCATCGAACATATAGCTGCATTGGGAACGGATCGCTTGCGATTAATCCCTGGTGATGACCCCCGCCCGCCGCTCGAAGTGATCCTCCATGCAGACGTATCCGAGGGATGGGGTGAAGACGTTTTGCGGGCGTTCCGTAAGTGGTGCGCTGAATTGGGTATTGATGTTGATTGGTCGCGGCGGCAGCACGTTGGCGGCTTGTCTTTCTTGGGCTTCCACGCGGCACGGACAGTTTTGGACGACCTCGTGCAGTTCGCATTTCTTCGCACTGCGAGGCGAATGCCGAAATTAGTGTTCAGGGATGCGGAGTTTCGTTCATTTCACACCGAAAGTTCGTTTGCAGTCCGCCTTCCAAGTGATGACGTGGTTGATAGCGAATTGCGTGCCGCAATTTTTGATGGTGGCTTGCCGAGCAACCACCCCTTTCCGGGTTATGTTGTCCCGCGAGACGCGCCGGGAATTGGCGCTGCCGCAAGAGCGGCTCTACGCCATGGCACTGAAGTGACCAGCGCATTCCTATATGGTCCCCTAAACGAAGGTGAGCAGCCAGATAGGCCATTTGCGGGCGTCGATCACTGGCGGGTTGTCGATGCAAACGGCGACGACTTCGAATTGTTGACGACCCTCGATCGCATAATGGATGTGCTTGAACAGCACCCATACGAGGTCGTGAGCATTTCACTCGGTCCTGACGAGGCTATGCTGGACGATGATGTGCACGTCTGGACGTCACGTTTGGATCAGTTCGCAGCGACAGGACACACGCTCGTGATCTCCGCCGCTGGAAACAACGGTGAAATGGATGAGCCCAGCGGCTTGTGTCGGGTGCAACCGGCGTCCGACGGCGTGAACGTGCTCGCCGTCGGTTCAGCTGATCGTCAGGGCGATGAGTGGTCACGAGCACCTTACAGCGCGAAAGGACCAGGGCGAAGCCCGGGGCTCGTCAAACCTGATATCGTTGCATTTGGTGGCTCGGATGGCGAACCCTTCTTCGCTGTTGATCAAACTGGTACCGCTCGGGGCGTTTGCGGGACAAGTTTCGCTGCACCTGCAGCTGCTCGACTTGGGTTGGGCTTGAAGGCATTGTTTGGGGGACAACTTACCTCGGTCGCTGTGAAGGCGCTGCTTGTACACCAAGCTGAGGATCGAGGGCAGCCGCAGTGCGAAGTTGGATGGGGCTGTCTGCCCTCGACTCTAGACGAACTTGCGACTTGCGCACCAGGCGAAGCGACGATTGTCTATCAAGGACTTTTGGAGCCCGCGAGGCACCGTCGCTTCTTCATTCCTGTTCCGGCAGACGGCTTTGACGGAACTGTAAGCCTGAAGGCGACCTTTGTGGCCGCAACTGCGGTCGATCCCGAAGATGCCATCAACTACACCAGAACCGGTGTCGGGATTACCTTTAGACCGAAAACAGTCGGCCACACCGGTTGGTATAATCAGAACGGCGAGATGAGGGAGCGCTCGGCACATGAAAGTCGTTCGTTCTTCGGTCAGTCGGCATTATTTCAGACTGAACAGCAGTTGCGAGACGATGCCCAGCGGTGGGAGGCTGTACTTAAGGCCAGAAAGGGCTTTCGACCCGCTACCTTAGACCAGCCGGTATTCGACATCGAGCACCTCGCACGATCGCACGGTCAACCTGCGCAGCGGAGCGATTCAGTGCATTACGCCTTGATCGTAACGATCAGCGAGCGGGGAGCAGACGACCTCTACAACCGCATTATTCGTAGCTACGCTGGGCGTTTGGAGGCGTTAATACCCCAAGTCGAAATTCCGATTCGGGCTCGCGGCGCTTAACATCAGCCTCACTGATCGAGGAACGACCGCATCTTCCTTGACCGAGACGGATGCTTGAGCTTCCGAAGCGCCTTGGCCTCGATCTGCCGGATCCGCTCGCGCGTGACCGAGAACTGCTGGCCCACCTCTTCCAGCGTATGATCGGTGTTCATCCCAATCCCGAAGCGCATTCGCAGCACGCGCTCCTCGCGGGGGGTCAATGACGCCAGCACGCGGGTCACGGTTTCCTTCAAGTTCGACTGGATCGCCGCATCCACCGGGATGACGGCGTTCTTGTCCTCGATGAAGTCGCCCAAATGGCTGTCTTCCTCGTCGCCGATCGGCGTTTCGAGGGAGATCGGCTCCTTGGCGATCTTCATCACCTTGCGGACTTTTTCGAGCGGCATCGACAGGCGCTCGGCGAGCTCTTCGGGGGTCGGCTCGCGGCCGCTTTCGTGGAGGAACTGGCGGCTGGTGCGAACGAGCTTGTTGATGGTCTCGATCATGTGGACCGGGATGCGGATGGTTCTTGCCTGGTCGGCGATGCTGCGGGTGATCGCCTGGCGGATCCACCACGTCGCATAGGTCGAGAATTTGTAGCCGCGGCGGTACTCGAACTTGTCGACCGCCTTCATCAGCCCGATATTGCCTTCCTGGATCAAGTCGAGGAACTGCAGGCCGCGGTTGGTGTATTTCTTGGCGATCGAGATGACCAGGCGGAGGTTGGCCTCGACCATCTCCTTCTTGGCGATGCGGGCCTCGCGCTCGCCCTTCTGGACCTGGTTGACGATGCGGCGGAACTCGCCGAGCGCCATTCCGGTCGCCTGGGCGATCTCGCCGATCTCGTTGCGGATGCGCTCGACGGTGTCGGCCTCGGCGACCGCGAAGGCGGCGAACTTCTTGTCGATCGCCGCGGCGCGGGTGAGCCAGCCGTCGTCGAGCTCGGAGCCCATGTAGCTTTCGAGGAAGGCGCGGCGGGGCACGCGGTGGCGCTCGGCGAGGCGCAGCATCTGGCCGCCGAGCGCGGTCAGGCGGCGGTTGTACGAATAGAGCTGGTCGACGAGATATTCGATCTTCGAGGCGTGGAACTGGACGCTCTCGACCTCGGCGGTGAGCTGCTCGCGAAGCTTCTGGTATTTCTTCTCGTCGCTGGCGGGATATTCCTGGCCGGAGCCGAGCGCTTCCAATCGCGCCGCCTGGAGCTTGGCGAATTTCTTGTAGAGCGAGGTGATCGAGGCGAACTTCTCGAGCGCCTGCGGCTTGAGCTGCTCCTCCATCTGGGCGAGCGACAAGGTGTTGTCCTCGTCGTCGTCGTCGACCGGCCGCGGCACGTTGCGGCGCTCGATGAGATTCTCCTCGTCCTCGTCGACCGCCGCCGGCTCCTCCTCGGGCTCCTCGTCCTCCTTGAAGGTAGTGCCGGCGGCCGCCGCGGTGATCTCGCCTTCCCCGCCTTCCGCGCCTTCCTCGGCGCCGGCGACCTGCTCGGGGGTCGGGCCCTTGGACAGCATCGCTTCCAAATCGAGGATCTCGCGCAGCTGCATTCGGCCGTCGTTCAAGGCATTCGACCATTCGATGATCGCGTTGAAGCTGATCGGGCTTTCGCACAGCCCCCAGATCATGATGTCGCGGCCGGCCTCGATGCGCTTGGCGATGGCGATCTCGCCCTCGCGGGAGAGCAGTTCGACGGCGCCCATCTCGCGCAAGTACATGCGGACCGGGTCGTCGGTGCGGTCGGTCGGCTCCTTCTTGGTCGCTGCCGCGGGGCGCGGGCCGCCGTCGTCGAGCGGGTCGACCTCGCCTTCCTGGGGGCCGGGGCCGGGCTCGTCGTCTTCCTCCTCGGCATCGTCGGCGGTCTCGACGATGTTGACGCCCATTTCGGAGATCGCCGACATGACGTCCTCGATCTGCTCGGACGACATCTGGTCCTGCGGCAGGGCCTCGTTCAGTTCGGCGTAGGTGATCACCCCGCGCTTCTTGGCGCGGGCGAGCAATTTCTTGATCGACGCGTCATTGAGGTCGATCAGCGGCGCATCGCCGCCGTCCACGATCTCGGTGTCGGTGGTTTCGTTTTTTGCCATGGTCTTATTTTACTTGAAGCGCGCTTAGTCGGTGCCGCTCAGCGACGCCAGCCGTTCCTTGACCTTTTCCCTGGCGACATGCAGCTGCCGCTGTTCCTCAAAAGCCTGTTCCTCGCCGGCCTGTAAACGCTCGGTTGCCCGTGCGAGTGCCGCGCCAATTTCGCCTTCCGCCGTCAGCGCCTCGACCGCAACCCCGAGATCGCGCATCGCGCGTTCGGGCTCGGCATCGCCGCGGGTAAAGGAATATCCGATCCCGCCGGAGCTAAGCGCCGCCTGCAAATCAGCCGCCGCACCGGCATTGGCCAATATGGTGGCGAGGCGGTCGCGATCAAGCGCGGCGTCGGTGAAGGCGGCGTTGACGAGGTGATCGCGAAGGCGGGCCGTGCGCGCATCGGCGATCGGCAGCGCCGCTAGCTGCTCGCAATGGGTGGCCAGCGCCTCGGGGAAATTGGCAAAGCCGACGATCAGCGCGCGCGCCGTCGCCCGGTCGATGCCGCCGGCGCCGATCGCCCGGGCGGTGTCGCTGGCGGGCGGATCGGGGGGCGTGAAGCGGGCGCCGGGGCGGAACGGGCGCTTGCTGAAGCTGCGTGGGCCGCGCTGCGGCGCGATCTCGGCATCGAAACGGCCGAGCCACTGGTCGCGGTAGAGGCGGCGCAGCGCCGGGTCGGGAATCGCCTGGCTGTGCTCGATCAGCCGCTGGCGAAGCCCGGCGCGGGCCTCGGGGGTGGCGATGGGTGCCGCATCGCGTTCGTGGCGCCACAGGCGCTGGTCGAGCGCCTCGGGCTGGGCGATCAGGGCTTCGAACGCCGCCCGGCCGGCGGTTCGAACGACGTCGTCGGGGTCCTGGCCCTGGGGCAGCTCGACGAAGCGCAGGGTCCGATCGGGCCCGATATGCGGCAAGGCGCGCAGCGCGGCGCGCACCGCCGCCTTGCGCCCCGCGCTGTCGCCGTCGAAGCACAGGATCGGCATCGGATCGAGGCGCCACATGCGCTCGAGCTGGCTTTCCGTGACGGCGGTGCCGTTCGGGGCGACAACCTCGGATATCCCGGCGCGGTCGAGGCCGATGACGTCCATATAGCCTTCGACGACGACCAGCCGTTTCGCGGCTCGGCTGGCCGGCCCGGCGCGGTCGATGTTGTAGAGGGTGCGGCCCTTGTCGAACAGCGGCGTGTCCGGGGAGTTCAGATATTTCGGCTCGCCGTGCCCAAGGATCCGCCCGCCGAACGCGATGACTCGCCCGCGCGGGTCGCGGATCGGAAACATCAGCCGACCGCGAAACCGGTCGTAGCTTTCGGAATCGTCGTCCGGCTTGATCAGCATGCCGGTCTCGATGAGCTTGTCCTCGCCTAGCTCGCCCAGCGCCTGCTTGAGGCGGGAGCGGCCGTGGGGCGCAAGGCCGAGGCCGAAGCGCGCGATGGTGGCGGGCTCGATGCCGCGCCTCGCGAGGTAATCGCGGGCGTCGGCGCCTTCGATGCCCTGAAGCTGCTCGGCGAACCATTTCTGGACCGTCCCCATGACCTCGGTCAGGCTCTGGGTGCGCTCGGCCTGATCGCGGGCGCGAGGGTCGGGGGCGGGGATTTCCATCCCGGCTTTGGCGGCAAGCTCCTTGACCGCGTCCGGGAATTGCATGCCGCGCGCGTCGGTCAGGAAGCGGATCGCGTCGCCGTGAGCGCCGCAGCCGAAGCAATGGTAGAAGCCCTTTTCGTCGTTGACCGTGAAGCTCGGCGTCTTTTCCTGGTGGAACGGGCAGCACGCCTTGAACTCGCGGCCCGCCTTCAACAGCTTCACCGAGGGCGCGATCAGCGCGGACAGGGTGGTGCGGGCGCGAAGCTCGTCGAGCCAGGCGGGCGAGAGGGTCATGGTTCGCGCCCTTCGGCTTCGGCCGTTAGACTGCGCTCAGGACGGTCGGCATGTTCAACGCAAGCAACAACCTCGTTCGTCCTGAGCGAAGTCGAAGGGCGCTCGCGTGGCGGTCGCGCGAGCCAGCTGACTCTATCCCAATCGCCGGCGATCAATGCTTCCTTCTTTGCTCTTACCCAGCCCTTGATGCGGCGCTCGAATGCCAGGGCTTCCTCCCGCGTGGGAACAGCCTCGCACCACACGAGCACAACTGGCCTTCGGCGAGCTGTCCAGTCGCAACAGAGGCCCTGTTCGTGCTGCCAAATGCGACCCTCAAGATTATCCGTGTGGCCGGCGTAATATGAGCCGTCGCTACAGCGCAGAAGATAAACCCAGAACTGCATCGATGTCGTGCCAGCGCCCTTCGACTTCGCTCAGGACGAACGAAGTCTGGAGACTGGCATTAGGTCGCTCACCCTGCAAGCGCTTGCCTTACCAGCCCGCTCGCCCGCGCCGGGTCGATCGCGGTGCCGAGGCGCTCTTTGACCAGTGCCATCACCCGGCCCATGTCCTTCATCGAGCTGGCGCCGGTTTCGGCGATGATCGCCTGGATCGCGGCTTTCGCTTCCTCGTCGCTCATCTGCCGGGGCAGGAAGCGCTCAATCACCGCGATCTCGGCTTCCTCGGCCGCGGCGAGCTCCTCACGGCCGCCCTTGCGGTAGAGCTCGACCGATTCGCGGCGCTGCTTGATCATTTTCTGCAGGACTTCGGTGACCAGCGCGTCGTCGTCCGTCGGCGCGGCGCCGGTGCGGGCCTCGATGTCGCGGTTCTTGATCGTCGACTGGACCATGCGCAGCGTTCCGGTCGCCGCCTTGTCGCCGCTTTTCATCGCGGCGATCGTCGCGGCCTTGATGTCGTCGCGAATCATCGTGTCCTCATGTCGTGTGGGCTCCGAAACTCGTCCTACCGCCCGCCGCGGGCCTTTTACAGCGTTGACCTGAAGCCATGCGGCCCGTAGCGAACATCGCTTAGCGACATCGTTGCATAACTACTCGCGGAAAGGCTCTTCCAGCCCATGGCCGACGCCACGCGCTTGCCTGAGAAAGGCTCGCCCGCGCCGCAACCAGCCGGCGCGACCGGAGTCGTGGTATTCGCGGATGGCCGGGTGGCATGGGGCAAGGGCTTCGGGGCGGAAGGGCAGGCGGTCGGCGAGCTGTGCTTCAACACCGCGATGACCGGCTATCAGGAGGTGATGACCGACCCCAGCTACGCAAAGCAGGTAATCGCCTTCACCTTCCCGCACATCGGCAATGTCGGCGCCAACGACGAGGACGTCGAGGCGGCCGAAGCCCATGCGCTCGGCTGCCTGGTGCGCGAGGTGGTGACGAGGCCGAGCAATTATCGCGCAGGCGAGGATTTCGCGGGGTGGATGGCGAAATGGGGACGGATCGGCATCGCCGGGCTGGATACGCGGGCGCTGACCAAGCTGGTGCGCAAGGAAGGTCCGCCGACGATCGCCATCGCGCACCGCCCGGATGGCAAGTTCGATCTCGCTGAGCTCCAGAAACTGGCCGGGGAGTGGCCCGGGCTCGAAGGGATGGACCTGGCGAAGGATGTCAGCCGGCTGCAGGTCGAGCGGTGGAATGACGGGAAATGGGCGTGGGGGCAGGGGTATGCGCTCGAATCGCCCTCCCGAAAGGCGGGAGGGGTAGAGCGACCCCATGTTGTCGCGGTCGATTACGGCTCGAAGCGCAACATCTTCCGCAACCTGGTCGAGGCTGGGGCGCGGGTGACGATCGTCCCGGCCGAGGCGACGTTCGACGAGGTGATGGCGCACGAGCCCGACGGCTTTTTCCTCTCGAACGGCCCCGGCGACCCGGCCGCGACCGGCGAATATGCGGTGCCGGTGATCAAGGCGATGCTCGAGACCAAAAAACCGCTGTTCGGGATCTGCCTCGGGCATCAGCTGCTGGCGCTGGCGGTCGGCGGGAAAACGTCAAAGATGTTCCAGGGGCACCGCGGCGCCAACCACCCGGTCCAGCGCCTCGCCGACGGCAAGGTCGAGATCACGAGCATGAACCACGGCTTCGCGGTCGAGCGAGAGGGGCTGCCGGACAATGCCCGCGAGACCCACGTGTCGCTGTTCGACGGCAGCAATTGCGGCTTCGAGCTCACCGACCGCCCGGCGTTCAGCGTCCAATACCACCCCGAGGCGAGCCCGGGACCGCAGGACAGCTTCTATCTGTTCGAGAAGTTTGTCGCGGCGATGCGGTGAGCGAGCTGTCTCCGAAAGACAAGATGCTGCTCGTCGGGCTTCGAAAAGGAGCCCATTTCAAAGCGAACCCAGCGAACGTGTATGATTTAATTTGCGATGATGATCATCGAGAGGCGGACGCGTGCGCCCGACGACTAATTGCGGCTGGGATGGTTAGGAAGGTTGAAAAGCCCGGGTCCGGGTTTTGGCTTCGTATCACTGACGCAGGAATGGCAGAGGCTGATGTTGCGCTCGATGCCGAGCGCAGTCCGACTTTACGAGAACGCCTTCAAGCAGTCCCGATTGGTAAGGGGGTTTGGGACATGATCAAAATTGGGCTGGGCGCAGTGCTGGGCGTTCTAGCTGTTAAGTATTTTGGGGTTTGACGATGCAGCGAATTCGCGTCGCTCCTTTTTGTTACGGGACCCTGTTGGCGATAACTTTTTTGGCTTCCGGCTGCGTGACGGCGCGGCTGCATTCCGAGGAGGAGCTGGCGACGGTCGGGCGCGATTGCGGGCTGGCGCTGGGCGAGCTGTTCCAGGACGAGAGCGAGAAACAGCTGCTGTTCCTGTTCAAGATCGAGCCGAGCGCCGCCCAGCGCGCCTGCGTCGTCCGCTGGGCGCGCCGCAACCACCTCAAGACCGTGATCGTCGACGCCATCAACTTTCCCGAGGAGAGCTGATGCCTAAGCGCACCGACATTTCCTCGATTCTGATCATCGGCGCGGGACCGATCATTATCGGGCAGGCGGCGGAGTTCGATTATTCGGGGAGCCAGGCGGTCAAGGCGCTCAAGGCCGAGGGCTATCGGGTGATCGTCGTCAACTCGAACCCGGCGACGATCATGACCGACCCCGAGCTTGCGGATGCGACCTATATCGAGCCGATCACTCCGGGGATCGTTGCCAAGATCATCGAGAAGGAGCGTCCCGACGCGCTGTTGCCGACGATGGGCGGGCAGACGGCGCTCAACACCGCGCTTAGCCTGGCGAAGGACGGCACTCTCGAGCGGCTCGGAGTCGAGCTGATCGGCGCCAACGCAGCGGCGATCGAAATGGCCGAGGATCGCTTGAAGTTTCGCGAGGCGATGGACCGGATCGGGCTCGAGAGCCCGCGCTCGGCGATCGCTACTTCGCTCGACGAGGCCCTGGCCGTACTCGACACGATCGGACTGCCGGCGATTATCCGGCCGAGCTTCACCTTGGGCGGCACCGGCGGCGGCATCGCCTACAACCGCGAGGAATTTGAGGCGATCGTCCGCGGCGGGCTCGAAGCCTCGCCGTCCAGCGAAGTGCTGATCGAGGAATCGGTGCTCGGCTGGAAAGAATATGAGATGGAGGTCGTCCGCGACCGCGCCGACAATGCGATCATCGTCTGCTCGATCGAGAATATCGACCCGATGGGGGTCCATACCGGCGATTCGATCACCGTCGCCCCGGCGCTGACGCTGACCGACAAGGAATATCAACGCATGCGCTCCGCTTCGATCGCGGTGCTGCGGGAAATCGGCGTTGAAACAGGCGGTTCCAACGTCCAGTTCGCAATTGACCCCAAGACCGGGCGGATGGTGGTGATCGAGATGAACCCGCGCGTATCGCGCTCCTCGGCGCTGGCTTCGAAGGCCACCGGCTTCCCGATCGCCAAGGTCGCGGCGCGGCTCGCGGTCGGCTATACGTTGGACGAGATCGCCAACGACATCACTGGTGGGGCTACCCCGGCGAGCTTCGAGCCGACCATCGATTATGTCGTCACCAAGGTGCCGCGGTTCGCCTTCGAGAAGTTCCGTGGCGCCGAGGCGATCCTGAGCACGTCGATGAAATCGGTCGGCGAGGTGATGGCGATCGGGCGATCGTTTCCCGAGAGCCTGCAAAAAGCGCTGCGCGGGCTCGAAACCGGCCTGTGCGGGCTCGACCGGGTGCGCGCGCTCGAGCATGCGGACCCCGCCGCGATCGAGAGCGCTCTGGCGCGGCCGACGCCGGACCGGCTGCTGGTCGCCGCCGAGGCGCTTCGGCAGGGCTTCACGGTCGAGCGGATCAACGCCATCGCCGGCTTCGATCCCTGGTTCCTCGAGCGGCTGGAGGAGATCGTCCGCGCCGAGGAGCGGGTCCGCGACGAAGGCCTGCCGCAGGACGCGGCCGGGATGCGCGGATTGAAGGCGATGGGTTTTTCCGACGCGCGCCTCGCCCAGCTCGCGCTGCGCTCCGCCCATGCGCCGCGCGCCATGAGCGAGAAGAGCGCGCGCGGATCGGGCGTCGTCCACGACGCATTGAAGGCGCTGACCGGCGGAGTGACCGAGGCGGAAGTGCGCGCGCACCGGCTGCGGCTGGGGGTGACGCCGGTGTTCAAGCGCATCGACAGCTGCGCCGCCGAGTTCGACGCGGCGACGCCCTATCTCTACTCGACCTACGAGGCGCCTTTGTTCGGCGATCCCGAGGACGAGGCCGAGGTGAGCGACGCCCGGAAGGTCATCATCCTGGGCGGCGGGCCCAACCGCATCGGCCAGGGGATCGAGTTCGATTATTGCTGTTGCCATGCGGCGTTTGCACTCGGCCAGGGAATCGAAGGCGAAGAAGGCGCCGGGCTCGAGACGATCATGGTCAATTGCAACCCGGAGACGGTCTCGACCGACCCGGACACCTCGGACCGGCTCTATTTCGAGCCGCTGACCGCCGAAGACGTGCTCGAAATCGTCGCCCGCGAGAGCGAGGCGGGGGAGCTGCTCGGAGTGATCGTCCAGCTTGGCGGCCAGACGCCGCTGCGACTCGCCGCCGAACTGCAGGCGGCGGGGGTGACGATCCTCGGCACCAGCCCCGATTCGATCGACCTCGCCGAGGACCGCGAGCGGTTCGCCAAGCTGGTCGGCCAGCTCGGGCTGCTGCAGCCGCCCAACGGCATCGCCCGCAGCCGCGACGAGGCGCTGCAGGTTGCGGAGCGGATCGGCTATCCGGTGCTTCTGCGGCCGTCCTACGTGCTCGGCGGCCGCGGCATGGAGGTGGTCGACGGCCCCGCCCAGCTCGACCATTACATCGCCACCGCGGTGGCGGTTTCGGGGACCAGCCCGGTGCTGATCGACCGCTATTTGCGCGACGCGATCGAGGTCGACGTCGATGCGATCTGCGACGGCAAGGACGTCGCAGTCGCCGGGGTCCTCCAGCATATCGAGGAAGCGGGGGTGCATTCGGGCGACAGCGCCTGCGCAATCCCGCCGCACGGGCTGTCAGCCAAGGTCATCGAGGAAATCGAGCGGCAGACGCGCGAGCTCGCGCTGGCCCTCGACGTGCGGGGCCTGATGAACGTCCAGTTCGCGGTCAAGGAGGACCAGGTCTATCTGATCGAGGTCAATCCGCGCGCCAGCCGGACGGTGCCGTTCGTCGCAAAGGCGATCGGGCGGCCGATCGCCAAGATCGCGGCGCGGGTGATGGCTGGCGAGCCCTTGTCGGCGTTCGAGCCGATCGACCGCGGCATCGGCCATATCGCGGTCAAGGCGCCGGTGTTCCCGTTCGCGCGCTTCCCGGGTACCGACCCGGTGCTCGGTCCTGAAATGAAGAGCACCGGCGAAGTCATGGGAATCGATCATGATTTCGATATCGCCTTCAGCAAGGCGTTGCTCGGATCGGGGATGGCGCTGCCCGACCGCGGCACCGCGTTCGTGTCGGTCAAGGATGCCGACAAGGACAATATCGTCCCCGCCGTCGAGAAGATGATCGAACTGGGCTTCGCGATCATCGCCACCGGCGGCACCGCCGACCATCTCGCCGCGCGCGGACTGCCGGTCGAACGCGTCAACAAGGTCGCGCAGGGGCGGCCGCACATCGTCGACCGAATACTCGACG
Source organism: Sphingomicrobium sp. (assembly GCA_035512655.1). GTDB lineage: Bacteria > Pseudomonadota > Alphaproteobacteria > Sphingomonadales > Sphingomonadaceae > Sphingomicrobium. The sequence continues at coordinate 77,428 of DATKDM010000008.1, forward strand.
GCGATGTCGACCTGGTGTTCAACACCACCGAGGGCTGGCAGTCTTTAAAGGACAGCCATTCGATCCGCGCGACGGCGCTCGCCCGCAAGGTGCCATACTTCACGACCGCCGCCGCGAGCCTCGCCGCGGCCCGGTCGATCGAGGCGGTTCGCGGCCACGCGCTTGAAGTTGCCTCGCTTCAGTCCTATTATTCCGCTTCCGAAAACTGATATTCAGCCGAAAATCCGCTCCCTGACCGCGAGCCAGCCTGGCCGCGCAAGGGCAGGGTTTTCGGGAGAAAGAAAGGCATTTTTTCAATGGCAAGCGCCGACAAAGTGCCCATGCTGGCCGAGGGCCACCGCAAGATCGACGACGAGGTCCGGCACCTCAAAATGATCGAACGCCCGGCGATCATCGAGGCAATCGAGATGGCGCGGGCGCACGGCGACCTCTCCGAAAACGCCGAATATCACGCCGCCAAGGAGCGGCAGGGCCAGGTCGAGGCGACGATCGCCGACCTCGAGGACCGCTTGAGCCGGGCGATGGTGATCGACCCGACGACCCTGTCCGGCGACAAGGTCGTGTTCGGGGCGACCGTCACCCTGACCGACGAAGACAAGAAGAAGGTCCGCTACCAGCTGGTCGGCCAGACCGAAGCCGACGCCAAGGTCGGGCGAATCAGCTATAACTCGCCGCTCGGGCGGGCGCTGATCGGCCGCCGCGTCGGCGACGAGATCGAGTTTTCGACCCCGTCGGGCGAACGCTACTACAAGATCAAGGCGATCGAATTCGTTTGAGCGCGGGTCGCCGGTCATGAGGATCGCGCGCACGGCGACGGTCGCCATCGCCGGCGTAACTGCGCTTGCCTGGGTGCTGGTCGAGGCGATCGGCGCGACCAACGGCGCCGCAACCACGATGGGCATCATTCCGGCGCGGCTGAGCGGCTTGATCGTCGTGTCCCCGGCGGTGCCCGCGATACTGACTCCGCTGAGCACGACGCTGGTCCACAGCGGCTTTCTGCACGTCGCCTTAAACCTGCTGATGCTGGTGTGGTGCGGAAGCGCGGTCGAGCGCGTGCTCGGGCGCGGCGCCTTGCTACTGCTCTATGGGGTCGGCGCTTTTGCGGCGGCGATCGCGCAATGGCTTGCCGATCCCGCCTCGCTGGTGCCGGTGATCGGCGCCAGCGGCGCGGTTAGCGCGGTGATCGGGGCGTTTGCATTGAGATTCGGCGAGGCGCGGCGGATCACGCGCTCGCCGCGGCTCAACCGGTGGCTGAACGCCGCGTGGCTGCTTGCCGCCTGGGTGGTGATGCAGATCATGATCGGACTGCTGGCCGGCGGGCAGGGAGTGCTGATCGCGGTTCCGGCGCACGTCGGCGGCTTCGTCGCGGGATTGTTGCTGCAGCGGCCGCTGCTGCTGTGGCGGTATCGCGCGGCCTGATTCCTCCCTGTCGCGAAGCGATGGGGAGGGGAACCAGCGCAGCTGGTGGAGGGGTAATGGACGTCAGCGCTGTCTACCCCTCCACCATCGAATCTGCGTTCGATGGTTCCCCTCCCCACGAAATCGTGGGGAGGAACTCAGACCGCCGTCACGGCGCCTGACTCCGCCTCCGGTTCGAGCAGCCGGTGCAGGTGCACGACGACATATTTCATCTCGGCGTCGTCGACGGTGCGCTGCGCTTTGCCGCGCCACGCCTCCTCGGCCTCGGCATAGCTGGAATAAAGCCCGACGAGGTCGATGCCGTCGAGGTCGACGAACTCGAGCCCGCGCGGATCCTTGACGCGTCCGCCAAAGACCAAATGGAGTTTGCTCATTCGCGGGTCCGCGCCGCACTGAGCGCCGCCTTGGCCGAGGTCCGCGCCGCATCCTCGGCGCTCTCAAAGATCGAGCGCAGCGTATCGCGGCCCTTTTCCGGAGTCAGGCCGAGCTCGGCGAGGCGCGAATTGCCGGCTTCCCTGGCCGCCGCGGCGGCCGCCTTGGCGGTGCCGGTGAGCCGGTCGCCGACCGGGCGCAGCAGCCGCGTCTCGCTCTCGGTGCGGGGCAGCAAGGCGGCCAGCAAGGCGCCGGCGGCGACCCCGGCGGCGAGCGCGATCAGCGGCGCTTCATCGATTCCATCGGTGGCTCGGCGGCCGGCGCCGGCGACGCTGTCACGGGCGTCGTCATAAGCCTCGATCGCGCGACTGCGGATGGTGTTCTCGTTTTTCTGGTCGGTCATTCGATGGTCTCCGTAGCCTTTTGTTTAGTCCTGGTTTTTGCCGGCCGTGGCTTTGTCTTGCGCGCCTTGCGCTTGGCTCCGACTTCGCCGGCGAGCTTGCCGGCCATGTCGATCAACGGTTCGCGGGCGAGGAACAGGGCGATCACCGCGACCACCCCGCCGGCGATCGCCGGCCGGCGCCGGACCGCGTCGACCGCGTCTTCGGCGAGGTCGGCGCCCTTCGACTTGGCGCCCTCCCAGGCGTTGTGGGCAAGGTTGCCCGGACTCAACCGCTCCTGCAGCGCGCGCGCCGTGTCCATCAGACTGGCCCGCGCCCGTTCCGCCTCGATCCGCGCCGCGCCGATTTCCGGTGTGTCGCCGGTCATGGCGCCCGCCGGATCGTCGTGACCGCCCACCAAGCGAGACCACCGGCGACAGCGGCGAACAGCAAGGCGGCGAGCAGCCCGGCCAACAATGGGCCGAGCGGCGCCAGCAAGGCGACGAACAGGCCGGCGGCGAGCATCGTCACCCCGGCCTGCAGGATGAGCACCGCGGCGCCGAGCAGGATCGCCGGAACCTTGAGCGCGCTCGCCTTCGCCGAGGCGATCGCCTTGGCGACGCCGAACTCGGCGCGTGCATAAGCCTTGCCGTCCTCGACGAGCTGGTTGACGAGCTCGCCGACGGGGCGCTCCGAACCCGGCTCGGGCGGCTGCAGGGCAGGATCGCTGGGCTTCAGCATCAGCTCTCCCGCTTGCCGCCGTGCTTGCCGCCGCGCTTGCCACCGTCGTCTTCGTCCTTGGCGAGGCCGGTCTTGACCAGGCGGGCCAGCGCGAAGCCGATGATCGCCGCTCCGGCGAGGGCCACGCCCGGGCTCTTGCGGACGAATTCGCGAGTGTCGTCGATCAACTCGTCGGCGTCCTTGGTCGCGAGGCTGTTGGCGGTGTCCTCGATCGCGGTCGCGGCGCGGCGCGCATAATCGCCATATTCGGCGCCGAGCCGCTCATCGAGGCCGTCGGCGGTGTCGCCGACCAGCTTGCCGACATTGGCCAGCGCTTCGGCCGACCGCTCGAGGCCCTGGTTGACCAGGCCGCGGGTCTTGTCGGCAGCCTGGCTCGACAGCTTCTCACGGCCGCTGCGGATCTTGTCGACGATTGCGCCCGTCGCGGCCGAGCCGCCGCGGCCGCGCCCGGTGCGGCCAGTGCCGCCGGTGTCATCGCCAACGTCGACCACCATCACCTCGCCATCGTCGCCGCGGTCGGTGCCGGCACCCGCGTTGACGCCAACGGTGCCGCTGTTGTCGACGGTGGGGGCCGAGGCGCCGGCGATGATCCGGTCGGTTCCTTCGGGTAGCTTGCGCTTGTCGTCCTGCATCTCTTCACTCCTTTGAATTCTCAACCCCGACCCGAACGGCTTCGTTCCGGCGCGTCGGGGCGAAAGTTGCACGCCTCGACCCGCGCCATATATGTGCGTCCGTCGGCAGTTTCATCACGCTTGCCGCATATTACACTTCCGCATTGGGGAACTCCATGACCGCCATCGCCGCCGTTCATGGCCGCCAGATCCTCGACAGCCGCGGCAACCCGACGGTCGAGGTCGATGTCACTCTGGCCGACGGCAGTATCGGCCGGGCGGCGGTGCCGTCGGGCGCCTCGACCGGGGCGCACGAGGCGGTCGAGCGCCGCGACGGCGTTCCGGGCCGATGGCTGGGCAAAGGGGTTCAAGGCGCGGTTGGCTCGGTGAATGGCGAAATCGCCCAGGCGATGGTGGGCCGCGAGGCCGAGGACCAGGCCGGGCTCGACGCGGCGCTGATCGCGCTCGACGGCACCGCCAACAAGAGCCGGCTCGGCGCCAACGCTATCCTCGGCGTCAGCCTGGCGGCGGCGAGGGCGGCCGCGAACTCGCTCGGGCAGCCGCTCTACCGCTATGTCGGGGGGGCGGAGGCGGCGCTGCTGCCGGTGCCGATGATGAACATATTGAACGGCGGCGCCCACGCCGACAATCCGATCGATTTCCAGGAATTCATGGTCATGCCGGTGGGGGCGCCGAGCTTTGCGGAAGCGCTGCGCTGCGGGGCGGAGATTTTTCATGCGCTGAAAGCGGCGCTGGCCAAGGCCGGGCTGTCGACTGCGGTCGGCGACGAAGGCGGGTTCGCTCCGAACATCGCTTCGGCGCGCGATGCGCTCGACCTGATCGTGCAGGCGGTGACCAGCGCCGGCTATTCGGCGGGCAAGGATGTGCTGCTCGCGCTCGACTGCGCGGCGACCGAATATTTCAGGAACGGCGTCTATGATCTTACAGGCGAAGGGAAAACGCTCAGCCCCGAAGCGATGGTCGACGATCTCGCCGAGCTTGCCGGCGCCTATCCGATCGCGTCGATCGAGGACGGCATGGCCGAGGACGACATGGCCGGGTGGAAGCTGCTGACCGAGCGGCTTGGGCGCCAAATCCAGCTGGTCGGCGACGATCTGTTCGTGACCAGCGAGCAGCGCCTCGCGCAGGGTATCGCCGACGGCATCGCCAACTCGATCCTGGTCAAGGTCAACCAGATCGGAACGCTGACCGAGACCATCGCCGCGGTCCGGCTCGCGCAACGCTCGGGCTACACCGCGGTGATGTCGCACCGCTCGGGCGAAACCGAGGATTCGACCATCGCCGACCTCGCCGTCGCGCTCGAATGCGGACAGATCAAGACCGGCAGCCTCGCCCGCTCCGACCGCACCGCCAAATACAACCAGCTGCTGCGCATCGAAGAAGAGCTGGGCGACACCGCGCGCTACGCGGGTCGCGAGGCTCTGAAGGCTTACAACCCGCGCTAATCCACAGATTCAGCAGCGAATCCGTGGTTTTCGCTTGCCTTCATGACGTCATCGTGATTCTTTGCTGCGGGATGGGGGGAGCGAAGCGCAGTTTGGGACTGATCCGCCGGGCGGCGATGCCGGCGCTGGCGCTGATCGTCGTCGGCAATTTTGCCGGCTACGCGATCGCCGGGCCCAACGGCCTGCTCGCCTGGGGCGGCTATCACCGTGATTTGAACGAGCGCAAGACCGAACTCGCGCAGCTCGAAGCGGAGCGCACGCAATTGCGCCACCGCTCGGCGCTGCTCGACCCGAGGAAAGCCGACCCGGACATCGCCGACGAGCTGGTTCGCCGCGACCTCGGCCTGGTCCGGCCCGACGAAGTGATCATCCCGCTTGAATAGTGGTGCGGCTTTGGTCGCACTTGCCCTTGCCGCCGCGAGCCCGGATCGACTGCCGCCGGTCGATCAATGTTCGGGCGATCCGTCGTTCGAACGCTTCCGCAGCGATCTCGCTGATATCGTCGGCCGGCAGGACAAGGAGCGGCTTCTCGAGCTCGTCAACGACAATGTGCAGGTCGACCTTGGCGGCGACGGTTACGGCAAGCGCGCGTTCATCGCCGCCTGGACCCTGGACATCCCGCAGCAGAGCAAGGTGTGGGGCGAAATCGCCACGCTGCTGAGGCTTGGCTGCATAAGCGGCGAGGGCGGCAATCTGATGCCCTCTCTTTTCGAGCAGGTTGGGCCCGACCGCGATCTGCTCGAGACTTTTGTCGCGGTCATTCCCGGCTCGCCGCTTCGCTCCGAGCCGCGCGTAGACGCATCGGCGGTGGCAACGCTGCACTGGGATGTCCTGACGCTGGAGGAGGTGGTCGGCGATCTGGACTGGTGGCGGGTGAGGCTGAGTGACGGGCGGCGGGGCTATGTTCGTGCCGGCGAGGCCAGGAACCCGCTCGACTATCGCTTGTTCGTCTCCAAGGCGGACGGCATATGGCGCATTCGGGCGCTGGTTGCCGGCGATTAGGTAAAGCGCTCGGCCATTGCCGCTTGAAGGCGCGGCTTTTATAGGCGCCGGTTCAGCTCATCCCGACGAGGATCATTCGTGGCGCGTTCCGCTAAAGCCAAAGCCGCATCCGCGCCCGCGCCGGCCAAGCGCGCCAAGGCGGCCGCGCCGCCATCGCCCAAGCGTGAGCGTCCGCCCGAGCCGAAGCGCTACAAGGCGAAGCGCGACGAGCTGCTCGACCTGTACAAGCAGATGCTGCTCATCCGCCGGTTCGAGGAGCGCGCCGGGCAGCTTTACGGTTTGGGGCTGATCGGCGGCTTCTGCCACCTCTACATCGGCCAGGAAGCGGTTGCGGTTGGCCTCCAGTCGGCGATGACGGTCGGCAAGGACAGCGTCATCACCGGCTACCGCGACCATGGCCACATGCTCGCTTACGGGATCGACCCCAAGCTGATCATGGCCGAGCTGACCGGCCGCGCCGCCGGCATCTCCAAGGGCAAGGGCGGCTCGATGCACATGTTCAGCGTCGAGCACGGCTTTTACGGCGGCCACGGCATCGTCGGAGCGCAGGTCAGCCTCGGCACCGGCCTTGGCTTCAAGCATCGCTACGCGGAGGACGGCGGGGTCTGCCTGACCTATTTCGGCGACGGCGCCGCCAACCAGGGCCAGGTCTACGAGAGCTTCAACATGGCCGCGCTGTGGAAGCTGCCGGTGATCTACGCGATCGAGAACAACCAATATGCGATGGGCACCTCGGTCGAGCGGTCCTCGTCGGAGCCCGATTTCTACAAGCGCGGCGAGAGTTTCCGGATCCCCGGCATCCGGGTCGACGGGATGGATTTGCTGAGCGTCCGCGGAGCGGCCGAGATGGCGCTCGAATGGGTGCGAGGCGGCAAGGGGCCGATCATCCTCGAGCTGGAGACGTACCGCTACCGCGGCCACTCGATGTCCGATCCGGCGAAATATCGCACCCGCGAAGAAGTGCAGGGCTTTCGCGAAGGGAACGACCCGATCACCAACGCCGCCCGCGACCTTGCCGAGCTCGGGGTCGGCGAAGATGAGCTGAAGGCAATCGACAAGGAGATCAAGGACATCGTCGTCGAAGCTGCCAAATATGCTGAGGAAGCTGCGGCGCCCGAACCGGCCGAACTGTACACCGACGTGCTGGTCGAGAGCTATTGATGGGTATCGAGCTCACCATGCCCGCTTTGTCGCCGACCATGGAGGAGGGGACGCTGGCGAAATGGCTGGTCAAGGAAGGCGATGAAGTGAAGTCCGGCGACATCCTCGCCGAGATCGAGACCGACAAGGCGACGATGGAGTTCGAGGCGGTCGACGAAGGCACGATCGCCAAGATTCTGGTTCCCGAAGGCAGCGACGGGGTGAAGGTGGGTACGCCGATCGCGGTTATGGCCGGGGAAGGCGAGGATGCGAGCAAGGCGGAGGCGCCGGCTCAACAAGCGGACAATGTGCCCGACCAGCCGCGGCCGTCGGACCAGAAGACCGAGCAGAGCGCGATCGAGACATCCGGCCCCCAGAACGCGGATACCGGCACCGACCAGCTGATGATCGAGCCCAAGGTCACGGTCGGCCCCGAAGTCCCCGAAGGCACCGCGATGACGCAGGTCTCGGTCCGCGAGGCGCTGCGCGATGCGATGGCCGAGGAAATGCGTCGCGACGAACGAGTGTTCGTGCTCGGCGAAGAGGTCGCTGAGTATCAGGGCGCGTATAAGGTGACGCAGGGCCTGCTCGAGGAATTCGGGCCGAGGCGCGTCGTCGACACGCCGATCACCGAATATGGCTTTGCCGGCCTCGGCACCGGCGCGGCAATGGGCGGCTTGCGCCCCATCGTCGAGTTCATGACCTTCAATTTTGCGATGCAGGCGATCGACCACATCGTCAATTCGGCGGCCAAGACCAATTACATGTCCGGCGGCCAGATGCGCTGCCCGGTGGTGTTTCGCGGGCCCAACGGCGCCGCATCGCGGGTCGCCGCCCAGCACAGCCAGAATTACGGCCCCTGGTACGCGAGCGTCCCCGGGCTGGTGGTGATCGCGCCCTACAGCGCGGCGGATGCCAAGGGCCTCCTGAAGGCGGCGATCCGCAGCGAGGACCCGGTCGTGTTCCTCGAAAATGAGCTGCTCTACGGGACTAGCTTCGATGTCCCCGAGCTCGACGATTTCGTGCTGCCGATCGGCAAGGCGCGGACCGTCCGTCCCGGCAAGGACGTCACCCTGGTCAGCTACTCGATCGGGGTCGGAGTCGCGCTCGAAGCGGCCGAGAAGCTCGCCGGCGAGGGGATCGAGGCGGAGGTCATCGACCTGCGGACACTGCGCCCGCTCGACAAGGCCGCGGTGCTGGAGAGCCTCGCGCGCACCAACCGCATGGTGGTCGTTGAGGAAGGCTGGCCGACCTGCTCGATCGCCTCCGAAATCATCGCCATCTGCATGAACGAGGGCTTCGACGATCTCGATGCGCCGGTGATGCGGGTGACGAATGAGGACGTGCCGCTACCATATGCCGCCAATCTCGAAAAAATCGCGCTGATCGACGCGGGCAAGGTGGTCGAGGCCGCGAAAGCCGTCTGCTATCGCTGAACCGACCCGCGACCGCGACCTGGTCCGGCTGCACTGGCCCAATGACCTGCGGCCGGCTTTCGACGCTTTGTTCGACATCGACGATGCCATGGCCGGGGCTGTCCTGCGCGCCACCGAGCCGGCGCTGGCGGCGATCAAGCTCGCCTGGTGGCGCGAGCAGCTCGAGGCCCTGGACGGTGCGCCGCCACCGGCCGAGCCGAGGCTGCAAGCCGCTGCGGCCGAGCTGTTGCCGAGGGGGATCGCGGGGCGCGAACTCGCCGGTCTCGAGGCGGGCTGGGTGACCCTGCTCGACGAGCGCCCGGACATCGCGCTTGTCGAAGCGCGCGGCGAGGCGTTGTTCGCGATGGCCGCGAGGCTTCTCGGAGCGAGCCACGACGGCATCCGCGCGGCCGGGCGGCTCTATGCGGTGATGGATGTGACCCGCCGAGGGTTCGTTGATTTGAGCGCCCGCGCCGACCCGCGGCCGCTCCCGCGCTTTCCGCGCCAGCTGCGGCCGCTGACCGCTTTGGCCAGCCTGGCCCGCCGCGACCTCGCTCGCGGAACTACGGAGCGGGAAGCTACGCCGGGCCGGTCATGGCTCCTGATGCGGCACCGGATCACGGGCCGAACTTAACATAGATTGACAGTCGTCGCGCCGAAGCGGACCATGTGTGCGCCGAGTCTCCTATCGAAGGAGATCCCCGATGACGCGCTTTGCTGCCGGGGCCGCGGCCGGCCTGCTCCTCGTCACCGGAGCCTTCCTCCTCTGGCAGGGCCAGGCCCAGGACGCGCCGGTGCTGCCCGACGCACCCCCGGCTCAATCTGGAGCGCCGTCGATGGTGGTCGGCGGCTCTGTTCCCACGGCGCCCGAGGCGACCCCCAAGAGCCGCGAGCAGAAGCGCTTTTCGCGCGCCGACAAGAACAAGGACGGGCGCATCGTGCGCGAGGAGCTGCTCGCGCCGCGGCGCAAGGCCTTTGCCAAGCTCGATGTCGACCGGAACGGCTCGCTGTCGTTCGACGAATGGGCGGTGAAGACGCTCGACAAGTTCAGCGGCGCTGACGCCGACCGCTCCGGCTGGCTGACCGCCGCGGAATACGCGACCACCGCCCCACCGCCGCCTAAGCCGAAGAAGTGCGCGTGCTAACAATCCTCCCCATGCTGCGCATGGGGAGGGGAACCATGCGCAGCATGGTGGAGGGGTAATGCCCCCGCGTCGTGAAAAGAATGAGACAGTCCTGCGAGCTCGTGCTCTGAGGCGTGAGATGACGTTGCCCGAAGGTCTCTTGTGGCGAGTGCTCAGCGAGCGACCCGATGGACTCAAATTCAGGAGGCAGCACCCGATCGGGCGGTGCATCGTCGATTTCTACTGTCCGCGAAGGCGCGTGGTGATCGAGGTCGACGGGATGAGCCATGCAATGGGCGAGCACCCGCAGCGCGATATACGGCGCGACGAATGGCTGAGCGGCCAGGATCTGCGCATCCTCCGGTTCGCCGCTGCGGACGTGATGAAGGATTTGGAGTCGATGGTTACGGCGATTCTTCTCGCTTGCCGTCGCTAGCTACCCCTCCACCAGCTGCGCTGGTTCCCCTCCCCACGAATGCTCGTGGGGAGGAACTTTGGCCAACCACTCTGCCAGCGCCGCGCGGGCTCGATCCGTATAGGCTTTCTTGCGATCGGCTTTCCTGGCCCGTTCCGCGAGCGGCGGCATCAGGCCGAAATTGACGTTCATCGGCTGGTAGGTGTCGGCGTCGGCGCCGCCGGTGATGTGGGCGAGCAGCGCGCCGATCGCGGTCTCGGGCGGGAGCGCGGGGAGGGGTGCGCCGCTGAGCTCGGCGGCGGTGAAACGTGCGGCGATCAGCCCGATGGCGGCGCTTTCGACATAGCCTTCGCACCCCGTGATCTGGCCGGCGAAACGGATGTTGGGTTTCGATCTCAGCCGCAAGTCCGCATCCAGCAGCCGCGGAGAATTGATGAAGCTGTTGCGGTGAATGCCGCCGAGGCGCGCGAATTCGGCATTCTCGAGCCCCGGGATGGTGCGGAATATCCGCACCTGCTCGCCATGCTTCAGCTTGGTCTGGAAGCCGACCATGTTCCACAAGGTGCCGAGCGCATTGTCCTGGCGCAGCTGGACTACGGCATAGGGCCAGCGCCCGGTGCGGGGATTGTCGAGGCCGATCGGCTTCATCGGCCCGTGGCGCAGCGTCTCGGGTCCGCGCTCGGCCATCACCTCGATCGGCATGCAGCCCTCGAAATAGGGCGTGTCGCGCTCCCACTCCTTGAACTCGGTTTTCTCGCCCGCATTCAGCGCCGCGACGAAGGCTTCGTACTGCGCGCGGTCCATCGGGCAGTTGATGTAGTCCTTGCCGTCCCCCTCTGCCGAACCACGATCCCAACGCGCGGCCATCCAGCACACGTCCATGTCGACGCTGTCGCGGTGGACGATGGGGGCGATCGCGTCGAAGAAGGCGAGGGCGTCCTGGCCGGTCTCGGCGGCGATCGCTTGCGCGAGGCGCGACCCGGTCAGCGGGCCGGTGGCGATGATCGCCGGATGATCGGGCAGCACGTCGACCCGCTCGCGCACCACGGTGACGTTCGGATGTTGCTCCACCGCGCGCGTCACTTGCCCCGCGAAGGCGTCCCGGTCGACCGCGAGCGCCGAGCCGGCCGGCACGCGATGCTGGTCGGCGGCGCGCATGATCAGCGAGCCCAGCGCCCGCATTTCCTGGTGGAGCAGGCCGACCGCATTATTGTCGGCGTCGTCGCTTCGAAAACTGTTCGAGCAGACCATTTCCGCGAGCCGGTCGGTCTCGTGCGCCGGGGTGCCGTCGCCGCCGCCGCGCATTTCGCTCAAGCGAACCCTGAACCCCGCCTCGGCAAGCTGCCATGCGGCTTCCGAACCGGCGAGGCCGCCGCCGATGATGTGGACGTCGTGGGTCAAGTCGCCGCTTTCATATCAAATCCGCCGGTCGCTAACACCCGTTCGTCCTGAGCGAAGCGCTCTAGCGCGTAGTCGAAGGGCGGTTGCACCGCGGCCGAGATACGTCCTTCGACTTCGCTCAGGACGAACGGTAAATTCGACGGCGGTCGCGCGCGACGCCGAAGTCGCCGACCTGTTCGCTTATGCAACCGCCGACGATCTCTTTCACGCCGGGGGCGCGGCCTCGCCGATCAGCAGCTCCTCGATGTCGGAGATCGGGCGGTCGGTCATTTCCTTGTTGAGGGTGAGGACGATCCGCCGCTCGACCTCCTTGTGCAGCTCCTTGCGGAGCACGCCGAGCGCCTTGGGCGGAGCGATGATCGCCAGCGCGTCGAAATCATTCTTCAGCGCCCGGCGCTTGAGCTCTTCCGCGGCGTCCTTGACCCAGCGGTCCTCCTCCTGCTGGTGGAAATCGGTCTCCTCCATCGTGTCGCGGCCGGATCCGAAGCGCGGCGACTGGCTGCCTGGGCCGTCGGTCTTCAGGTCGCGGTCCATCGAATCCTCGCGCTGGTCATGCGATTCGGTGCGAAGGTCGATCTGCGCCTCGTCGCCGTGGTTGCGAAGCAGGAGCATCTTGCGCCCGTCGGCGACGAGCACCAGCGCGTGATTGGGGAGGGCCATGAGTTTCTCCTGTTGGTTCGCAAGTGCGAACGCGAGAGGCCGCGGCGCCGTTCCTTTATTCGTCGCTGCCGGCAGCGAGGTCCTCGCCGATCGTCGCTCCATCGTCCGGCGCGAGCTCGTCGCCGGCTTCGGTCTCAATCTCGTCGTCGGATTCGTCGATCTTGGCGACGCTGACCACGCGCTCCCCCTCGGCGATGCGGAAAATGGTCACGCCCTGCGTGTTGCGGCCCATGACCCGAATGTCGCCGACGGTCGTGCGGATCATCTTCGCCTGGTCGGTGACCAGCATCAACTGCTCGCCCGGCGTGACCGGGAAGCTGGCGATAACGTTGCCGTTGCGCTCCGACGTGTCGATGTTGGCGATGCCCTGGCCGCCGCGGTTGGTGCGGCGGTACTCATAGGCCGAGGAACGCTTGCCGTAGCCGTTTTCGGTGACGGTGAGGATGAATTGCTCCCGTTCGGCCAGCTCGGCGACGCGCTCCGCGGGCAGCGTGCACTCGACATCTTCGCGCTCGCGCCACGGTGGGCAGCGCAGGTAAGCCTCGCGCTCCTCCTGGGTGGTGCCGACGCGGTGGAGGATCGACATCGAGATCACTTCGTCGTCGCCCAGCAGCCGGACGCCGCGGACCCCTTGCGAATCGCGCGACTGAAATTCGCGAACGTCGGTCGACTTGAAGCGGATCGCCTTGCCGTTGCGGGTAGCGAGGAAGACGTCGTCGTCCTCGGTCAGCAGCTCGACGCCGATCAGCCGGTCGTTCGAATTTTCCTCTTCGCCCTCGTCGCTCTCGGTCTCGCCGAAGCGCATTGCCCGCTTGCCGGCGGTGCGGATGCTGGCGAACGCGTCCATGCTGTTGCGCCGAACGGTGCCGCGAGCGGTGGCGAACATGATGTGCAGTCCGCCCCACTCGGCCTCGTCCTCGGGCAAGGAGAGGACCGTGGAGATGGTCTCGCCCTCGGCCAGCGGCAGCAAATTGACCATCGGCCGGCCCTTGGCGTTGGGGCCGCCCTCGGGCAGGCGCCACACCTTCATCCGGTAGACCTTGCCAGCCGAGGAGAAGAACAGCACCGGATTGTGGGTCGAGGTGACGAACAGGTTGGTGACCGCGTCTTCGTCCTTGGTCGCCATGCCCGAGCGGCCCTTGCCGCCGCGCTTCTGCTCGCGGAACACGGCCAGCGGGGTGCGCTTGATGTAGCCGGTCATGGTCACCGTCACGACCATGTCCTCATGCTCGATCAAATCCTCGTCCTCGATCCCGTCGGCGGCGGCGGCGAGCTCGCTCTTCCGCGGGGTTGAGAACTCGGCGTCGACCTCGTCGAACTCGTCGCGCATCACCTCGTAGAGGCGCGCCCGGTTGGCGAGGATCTCGAGCAGCTCGCCGATCGACGCGGCCAGCGTCTCGAGCTCGTTGCCGATCTCGTCGCGGCCGAGCGCCGTCAAGCGGTGGAGGCGAAGCTCGAGGATCGCTTTGACCTGCGCTTCCGACAGGCGATAGCTGGCGCCGGCTTTCTGCGGCTCGACGGCTTCGACCAGCGCGATGTAGGGGCGGATCTGCTCGCCGGGCCATTTGCGCGCGAGCAGTTTCTCGCGAGCTTCGGCGGGGCTCGCCGACCCGCGGATCAGCTTGACCACCTCGTCGAGGTTGGTGACCGCGACGACCAGGCCCAGCAGGATGTGAGCGCGCTCCCGGGCTCTTGCCAGCTCGTGCTTCGAGCGGCGGGTGATGACCTCCTCGCGAAAGCGGACGAACGCGTCGATGAAGTCGCGCAAGGTGAGCGTTTCGGGGCGCCCGCCGCGGATCGCCAGCATGTTGGCCGGGAAGGAGGATTGGGCGGGCGTGTGGCGCCACAATTGGTTGAGCACGACCTCGGGCGTCGCGTCGCGCTTCAACTCGATGACGATGCGCACGCCCTCGCGGTTCGATTCGTCGCGGATGTCGCTGACGCCTTCGATGCGCTTGTCCTTGGCGGCTTCGGCGATCTTCTCGACAAGGCCGTTCTTGCCGACCTGGAAGGGGATTTCTGTAAGCACGATCGACACCCGGTCGCCGCGGCCTTCCTCGACGTGGTGGCGCGAGCGCTGGAGGATCGAGCCGCGCCCGGTGGTGTAGGCGCTGCGGATGCCGCTCAAGCCAAGGATGAAGGCGCCGGTCGGGAAGTCGGGGCCCTTCACATGCTCCATCAGCGCTTCGGAGGTGATTGCGGGATCGTCGATGTAGGCGCGGCACGCGGCGAGCACTTCGCCCAGATTGTGCGGCGGGATGTTGGTCGCCATGCCGACCGCGATTCCGCCGGCGCCATTGACGAGGATATTTGGGAAGCGCGCCGGCAGCACCTGCGGCTCGGTTTCGTTGGCGTCGTAGTTGGGCTGGAAGTTGACGGTGTCCTTGTCGAGGTCGCCGAGGAGGAAATTGGCGACCCGCGCCAGCCGCGCCTCGGTGTAACGCATCGCCGCCGGCGGATCGGGGTCCATCGAGCCGAAATTGCCCTGGCCGTCGATCAGCGGCACCCGCATCGACCAACTCTGGGTCATCCGCGCCAGCGCGTCATAGATCGCGGTGTCGCCGTGCGGGTGATATTTACCGATGACGTCGCCGACGATGCGCGCCGACTTGCGGAAGCCGCGGTTGTAAGTGAAGCCGTTCTCGTAGGCCGAGTAGAGGATGCGGCGGTGAACCGGCTTCAGACCGTCGCGCACATCGGGCAGGGCGCGGCTGACGATGACGCTCATCGCATAATCGAGGTAGCTGGTCTTCATTTCCTCGACGATGGAAATGGGCGCGATGTCGCGATCGCCGCCGCCGCTGCCGCCGCCGGGGTTGTTGTCGTCGCGGTCCTCGACCGGCGGTTCGGTGGCCAAGTGGTGTCCGTCCTGAGTTAGAGATTACGGGAACAGGGATGGGATGCGCTGCTTGCGCGCCCCCCACCGCCAACGGACTAGCCGATCGGGAAGGCCAGCGCCACCCCGCGCGCGCTCGCACACGCGCGAGATGGCCGCCGGCCGCCGGCCGATCGGCAAGCCCGGGACCACAGCCGCTTGGCGGGCGGCGCAGCGGCGATTAGGAAGCAATTCCGTTTCTGATTTTCGAGAATCCAGCTCCGCCGTCACTCGGCGCGCACCGGGAGAAAATTGATGAGACCTGCCTCGATGATCCTCGCTTTGCCGCTTGGCTCGGCCCTGTTCGCGGCCGTCCCTGCGAGCGCGCAATATTCAACCCCGCCGGCGCAGCAGCCGCAGATCCAGGCGCCTGACCAAGTTCCGGCGACTGCCCCGCGCAGGGTGACCGTCTCCAAGGGTGCGCGCAAAGCGATCGGCGAGCTTCAATCGGCGGTGAATGCCAACGACGCCGCCAATATTCCCGCGAAGCTTGCGGCAGCGCAGGCGGCGGCCCGGACGGTGGATGACAGATTGGTGGTCGCCCAGCTGCAGTTGAAGG
This sequence comes from Sphingomicrobium sp., assembly GCA_035512655.1. Classification (GTDB taxonomy): domain Bacteria; phylum Pseudomonadota; class Alphaproteobacteria; order Sphingomonadales; family Sphingomonadaceae; genus Sphingomicrobium. The sequence goes on from DATKDM010000008.1 coordinate 93,008, forward strand.
CGGCCCTGGCATCGAAGGACGATGCGGCGACAATTTCCGCGCTTGAAGCGCTGCTCGCTGCCGACGGGGTCGACCAAGCCGACACCGCGCTTATGTACCTCAATCTCGGCGAGCTTGAATATAAGAACAAGCAATACGCCAAGGCGACAGCATGGCTCGAGCGCGCGATTGCGGCCAACCCCGCCGACACCGACGCGCTTGTCCTGCTCGCCGAAGCCCGCAACAGGCTCGGCCAGACGGCCGAGGCAGTGCGGCTGATCGAGCGCGCTGTCCAAGTGAAACGGGCGAGCGGGCAGAAAGTCGACGAGAGCTGGCACAGGCGGGCGGTCGCGCTCGCCTACGGCGCAAAGCTGCCGTCCAGTGTAGAGCTTAGCCGGCAATGGGTTGCCGCCTATCCGAGTCCCGCCAATTGGAGGGACGCCCTCAAGCTCTTTCGCCAAACGGGAAGTCCCGACTCCACTGAAACGCTAGACACGCTGCGCCTGGCGCGGGCGACCGGCGCGCTCGACGAAGCGGATGTGGGGAAATTTGCGGTGCTGGCCACGGACGCCTCGTCGCCGGGCGAGGCAAAGTCGGTCATCGACGAAGCGGTCGCGGCGAAGCAGATCGATCCGGGCTCGGCGCGGTACAAAGAGATCGTCGCGTACATCAACGACAACAAGACGATGAGCCGGGCGTCCCTCCCGGCGCTGGCGAACGAAGCCCGGTCCGCCGCGGCCGCCCAGCTCGCGGTCCGCACCGCGAATGCCTATTACGGCTACGGCGACTATGCCGAGGCCGCCGAGCTGTACCGCGCCGCGCTGACCAAGACCGGGGCCGATGCCAATCTCTTGAACCTTCGCCTCGGCATGGCCCTCGCCCGGGCGGGCGACAAGGCGAGCGCCACCGCGGCGTTCAACGCGGTCACCGGGCCGCGCTCGGAACTGGCTAAATTTTGGCTGATCTATCTCGGTACCCGCACCTAGCAGGGCGCTCGTGACCGGCTGACGATCAACCGCCGCCAGTCACCGCCGGCGCCGCAGCGGCGTATTCCCCGATGCTCCGCAAGCCTGTGCCATTTCGGGATGGTTAAGCGGCTCCGCCTTACGCGCGCCTGGGCCTCGGATAGACCGGCGCACATGCAGCTGAGGATGCGGAACTAGCCGGTGCGCTTCGACGATCGCCTGATGACGGTGCTGGACCAGCCCGCCACCGACCCGCACGACCGGGCGGTGCGCTGGCGCCAGCTCGTCGACCTCGTCGCCCGCGCCGGCGCGCAAGCCGGAAATCCACTCGTCGAGCAGGCGCTGGAGCTGATTCGCGCCGATCGTCCGGAAGTTGACGATTCACTTCGCGCGGCGGCGGCGCGGGCGGTCGCGGCGCTGCCCTTGCCCTTTGAGCTGGTCGCGCTGTTTGCCGACGACAAACTCGCCGTGTCCGCCCCGATCCTCGCCTCGGCGCGGCTGGAGCGCGAGGAATGGCAGAAGCTGCTGGGCGAAGCCGACGAAGAGACCCGGCGGTTCATCCTGACGCTCCACGCCGACCTTCCACCGGCGGATAGCCCAACTCCCACCCCCGAAGAGCCGTTCGTCGAGACGGGCGAGCCGCCCGCGCGCGGCCACCCGGTCCCCTCGATCAGCGACGTGGTGGCGCGCATCGAGCGGTTGCGGAGGAGCCGGACGCAGCCGCAGCCCGGCGCGTACGCGGCCGACGAGGGCCAGGCGCTCGCCGCCGGCGCGCCGCTGCTGTTCCGCTGGGAATGCAGCCCGTCCGGCGAAATCACCTGGGTCGAAGGGGCGCCGCGCGGCCCGCTGATCGGCCGCTCGATCGCCCGCGCCGAAGAAGGTGAAGGCGTCGATGAAGAAGTTCAGCGGGCGTTCGCGATGCGCGCTCCGTTTCGCGACGCCCAGCTGTCGCTGCCGGGCGAAGGGATTATCGCCGGATCGTGGAAGATCAGCGGGGTCCCGGCGTTTGAGCCGGCGGACGGCCGCTTCGCCGGCTATCGCGGCATCGCGCTGCGCGAGAACGGTGGGGCCTACGATGTCACCCGCAACGGCCAGCACTCGCTTTTGAGCGATCCCAATTCGCTGCGCGAGCTGGTCCACGAGATCAAGACGCCGCTCAATGCGATCATCGGCTTTGCCGAAATCATCGACGGCCAGTTGCTGGGCCCCGCCGACCGCCACTATCGGTCACGGGCGGCGGAGATCGTCGGCCAGGCCAAGCTGCTGCTGTCGGCGATCGACGACCTCGACTTTGCCGCCAAACTGCAGGCCGATCGCAGCCGCCCGGGCAGCGGCACCGATCTTGCCATGCTGCTCGAGCAGATCGCCGCCGCCATGCGCCAGGGCGCTTCGGGCGCGGCTCCGCGGCTAGAGCTGGCGATTGAGACGCGCAAGCGCCGCTGCGCGCTCGAGCCGGCGTTGGCGGAACGCTTGGTGACCCGGTTCTGCACTGCGCTGCTGGGGGCCGCGGCGGACGGCGAGAATTTGGTCGTCCACCTCGACAACCGTTCGGGCCGCTGCGTGCTGTGGGTTCGTCCCCCGCCCGGGCTCGAGCCAGCCGACGCCGATCCCGCCGGCGGCAGCTTCGGGCTGCGGCTGGTGCGCGGCCTGGCGCGGATCGCCGGCGGCGACCTGACGATCAGCCGAACCCGGATCAGCCTTGCGCTGCCGGAACTGTAAGCGGTCCCAGCTCTAGCTTGGCTGAGCGGTGGCTTGCGCCTTGCACCCGTGCACCGCTAATCGCGTGAGGGCCGGGCAGGGCCTGTAGCTCAACGGTAGAGCCGGCCGCTCATAACGGCTTGGTTGGGGGTTCGATTCCCTCCGGGCCCACCGGCGGTTTCGATCAAAGTGGTACTTTGATCGAGGGAAGAGGAGCCTTTCTTCTTCCTTCTTGCACTGGGCCCAAGTAGCAGGTGGCCCGGCGTTGGCATCCCCACGAAGTATCACTTCGTGGGGTGGTTTGGCGGGGAGTGGCGCAGCCTGGTAGCGCATCTGCTTTGGGAGCAGAGGGTCGCAGGTTCGAATCCTGTCTCCCCGACCATCCGGCGAACTAGCAAGTGGTTGCTCGCGCTCCATTCCGTCTTGAACGGGCCGAATTCCGCTTTGGGTGGAAAGCGGACACTCTCCAGCTAGGAAGCCGGACACGGCGGGTCGTTCGAAACACCTCCCTGCACCTTGTCGATTCTCCAGAAGCGTTCCACTTGACTCAGGAAGGCTGCGGCGTTGCTGTCTCCGCTACTGTTATTCCAGAGGCGGACCGACAGACCGAACTTCTCCTTCAATCCCACATTCGTAATCGAAATTCGGAAGGCTCTCGGCTTCTCAATCGTCAGGAGAACGAGAGGCAGATTTGTCGACCGTAGAGCGACCGATTGCCCCGATTGCATTGAGGCGAGCTCGTTCTGCGCCTCGGCACCCCGATCGAATACCTGAGCCTGCTGCTGGGCGGCATAAGCCATCGCGAGCTCGTGCAATTTTGCGCGAGCATCTCCGCTCTTTGGGCAGAGCTGATAGGCAAGTTTTGTCGAGGTATCGGTGTCAGACTGGCCGCAAGAAGGGGTCAGGAGACCTAGTATACCCAAAATTGCAGCGCTTCTTCGCTTGCGCAAACTGGCGGGGTCCCGATGGGTGAATGCGGAAATGATCAGCAATCCCTAAGCGCGTAGGCTACTGTCCGCAACGGGTCGAAAGCGGACGTCGGCGACAATGCCCTCACCGAGGGTGTGAGTTGCAAGATCAGTTCGGCGGCGGGAGGTAGCGCTGCTCCTCCCGCGGCCAGCGCGGCTTAGTTCGAATTGGCGGGCGCGTTGCGGCTGACGTCGACATCGACGTCGCCGACCTCGTTCTGGATCCTGTCGCCGGTCCGCTCGACGTCGTTGCCGATGTCGTCGGCGATATTGCCGACTTCGTTGGCGACGTCCGCGGCGCTGTTTTCGGCGAGGCCTTGGTTATATTCGACCGTCACCTGGTCGTTGGCGTCGTCCGTGGTCACTTCGCAGGCCCCCAGCAGCAGGAGCGGAAGTACGATCGGGATGCGCATCGGGCAGTCCTCCTTGGTTGAACGGGTCAACGCCGGCGGCGATCCGGCTCGATGCCACCCGATAGCACGCCGAGCATCGCCGTCCACGCCGCGACGTTTTGCCGAAGCGCCTCGGGATCGACTTTGTCCAGCGTGTCGTCGGGGGTGTGGTGGACGTCGAAATAATAGGTGCCGTCCTGGTTGAGGCCGACACCCGGCAGCCCATCGGCAAGCATCGGCCCGATGTCCGACCCATCGGCCTGGTCGGTCGCGCCGGCCACGATGCCGAGCGGGGCGAGAGCGAGCTGCAGCGCTTTCGCCTCGGCCTCGCGCTCCTTGCCCAGCCGGCTGTCAACCTTCCACACCCGCCCGGCACCGAAGTCGCTTTCGGCGATCGCGTAATGCGGCTCCTTGCCGTGCTTGGCGCGATAGTCGAGGCCGCCGAACAAGCCGACCTCCTCGGCACCGAACCACAGCACGCGGATCGGCCGCAGCGGCCGTCCGGCGTCCATGATCCGCTTGGCGGCCGCGGCGACGATCCCGCAGCCGGCGGCATCGTCGACGGCGCCGGTGCCGAGATCCCAGCTGTCGAGATGGCAGGCGACGAGGATCGGCAGCGCTGCGGAATCGCGACCCGGCACCTCGGCGATGACGTTGCCCGACTGGCGGGTGCCGATGTTGCGCGGCGTCAGCAGCAGCCGCATCCGCACCGGGCGGCCGCGCTTGAGGATCCGCTGCACCTGCTCGGCGTCCGGGACCGTCAGCGCGCCCGCCGGAATCGGCTGGACACCCTCCTCGAAGCGCATCGCGCCGGCGTGCGGGTTTCGGTGGTAATCGGTGCCGATCGAGCGGATGACGAGTGCCGCGGCGCCCTTGCGGCTGGCGATCGACGGACCGCGGCTCCTCGGGCCGATGAACGCGCCATAGCTGGAGCCGTCCTGGGTACGCGGCATGGCGTGGCTGACGAACACGATTCTACCGCGCACCGCCGCGTCCGGGGCCGCTTCGAATTGCTCGATAGTGTCGAAGCCAACGAGTTCCGCCTCGATCCCCTGCGCAGGTGTGGCGGCGCTGTTGCCGAGCGCGTTTACCACCAGCGGCTGCGGGAACGGCGCGGTGATCCACGCTTTCTCTTCGCCGCGCACCCACACCGGCATGTCGAAGGTCTCGACCCGGACGTTGGCGAAGCCGAGCGAACGAAGCTTGGCGACCGACCACTCGCGGGCGCGGGCTTCGGCCTCGGTGCCGGCGAAGCGCGGCCCGACCTCGGTCGTCATCCCCTCGACGATGTCCCAAGCATATTCGTCGCCAAGCGCGGCGTCGCGAAGGCTCGCGACCTTGGGATCGACGGGCTGGGCAAAGGCGGGGGCGACAGCGGCGAGAAGCAGCGCGAAGAGGCAGGTTTTCATCCCGACCGAATAGCTTCGCAACAGCGGCCTGTCATCGTCCATTGGTCGAAATTACAACAGGCGCATCTGCGCGCCTTCGGGCGGGCGGAACAGGTCGCGGCGGAGCTCGAATTTGGCCCGGCCGAGCCCGTATTTCTTCGCCGCGATCTCGAAGCGGGTGCGGATCAGCTCCGCCCACGGCCCCTGGCCGCGCATCCGGGTGAAGAAATTGGGGTCGTTGTCGCGGCCGCCGCGCAGCGACGCGATCGTCGCCATCACCTTCGACGCGCGCTCGGGATAATGCTCGGCCAGCCAGGCCCGGAACAAAGGCGCGACCTCGTGAGGCAGGCGAACCGGCAAATAAAAGCCCCCTGCGGCACCGGCGGCGGCGGCGGCCTCGACAATCGCCTCGAGCTCATGGTCGGTGATTTGCGGCACCACCGGGGCGATGGCGACGCTGCACGGCACCCCGGCCGAGTTCAGCTGCCGGACCGCTTCGAGGCGCTTGCGCGCCGACGGGGCGCGAGGCTCGAGAGTGCGGGCGATGGCGGGGTCAAGCGAGGTCACCGACAGCGCGACCGCGACGATGCCAAGCTCGGCGGCCGGCTTTAAGAGGTCGAGGTCGCGAAGCACTCGGTCCGACTTGGTGGTGATGGTGAAGGGGTGGCGGGTCTCGAGCAGCACCTCGATCACCGAGCGGGTCACCCGCCAGCGCTCCTCGATCGGCTGATAGGGGTCGGTATTGGTGCCCATCGCGATCGGCGCGCACTCGTAGCCGGGCCGCGACAGCGCCGAGTGGAGCAGCTGCGCCGCATTGGGCTTGACGAACAGGCGCGATTCGAAATCGACCCCGGGGGACAAATCGTGGAACGCGTGGGTCGGCCGCGCGAAGCAGTAGATGCAGCCGTGCTCGCAACCGCGATAGGCGTTGATCGAGCGGTCGAAGCCGATGTCGGGGGAGCGGTTGCGCGTGAGGATGGACCGCGCGTGCTCGATGGTAACGGTCGTCCGGCGCCTGGCAACGCCGTCCAGCGCCTCGACGGTATCGAGCCATTCGCCATCGACCGCGCGCTCCTTCAGGTTGAAGCGCGTCGGAGTGACGTTGCGCGTTGCGCCGCGCCCGCGAATCGACTCGACCGGCATCCCGCGATGGTACGCCAGCTGTAGAACATATCAAGAACAAAGACCGGCAATGGGCGCCGGCTCGCACCCTCTTTGTCGGTTAGAAAACGACGACGAGGATGATGATCAGCAAGATCAGGCCACCAATTCCAATATACATAAAAATGCTCCTTTCCTGCGGGTTTAATCGCCCGCGGGGGCGGAGAGTTCCCGAACCTTTCTCGCGAGAGTTAGCGAGGTAGTGGGGAACGGCTGCTCGGGAAGGCCGGCCAGCGGTGCTGGGCGAGGGCGGCAAGGGTTGGCGCCTCGCCCTTGGCGATCCCCTGGTACACCCACATGTTCCGGAACACCGCCGGCACGTAGTGGCGTGTTTCCCAATAGGGGATGCTCTCGATCCACAGCAGGGGATCGCCCTGGCCGGGGATCCATGCCCAGCGCGCGACGGGCACCGGCCCGGCGTTGTAGGCGGCCATCATCCGCGGCAATTGCCCGCCGGTCGCGGACGAGCGGTGCATCAGCTCGATGAAGCTTTGGCCGAATTCGAGGTTGTAGCGGGGGTCGGTCAGGGTCGCCGGCGAAAAGGGCAGGTTGCGGGCCTTCGCCATGTCGCCCGCGGTCCCCGGCCGAACCTGCATCAGCCCGACCGCTCCCGCCGGGCTGACAGCGTCGGCGCGAAAGGTCGATTCCTGGATGATGTGGGCGAAGGCCAGCGCCGGATCGACCCGCCAGCCGGTGAGCGGCGCCCAGCGCGGCGCCGGGTAGCGGTCCTGAGGATCGGCGACGGCTCCCGACTGGCCGTTGTGCGCGAGCCAGAATTGGGCGCCGGCGAGGTCGAGCCGCTTGGCGAGCTGGATCAGTCCTTGGTGATCCGACGGCCGGCCGATCCGCGCCTGGTGGCGAAGCATCTCCTCGGCCAGCCAATGTTCGCCGATGGCGACCAGTTCGAGCGCCCGTCGGACGTTGGGAAGCTGTTCGACCGCCGTCGGCACAGCCGGCCGCCCGGGCGGCAAGCGGGTGTCGAGGCCGAGCGTCTCGCGGGCGAGCAGCCCGTAAAAGCTTTCGCTCGAGCGCGCCGCCGCACGCAGCAAGGGTGCGACCGACTGCGGGCGCCGGCACGCCTGTTCCGAGCGCGCCGCCCAATAATATCCGCCGGCTCCGAGCTCGCGCTCGCGGGACCGCGCCGCGACCTCGCGGAACGCGCGCGACGCCGCTTCGCAATCGGTGAGACGCCATGCCGCCAGGCCCGAAATCCACGCGGCGTGGGCGGCCCAATCGCCGGCCGCACCGGCACGCCAGGCATCGGCCATCCGGCGGGCGTCCGCATCGCGGCCGAGCTGGTAATAGGCCCAGGCGATGCGTTGTCCGGCTTCCGCCCGCGCTTCGACAGACAGCGTCGGAGCGGCCTGTAGCAGCAAAATCTCGGCCTCGCCGGCAGCGTCGGCCTTGAGCAACGGGTCGAGCGCGATGCGTAGCTGGTCGGCGGCCGGCTCGCCCGCGACCGGCCGGGCGCGCGACCGGCGCGGCGCCGAGCCGAGCCACACCAGCGGCCTTTTCGGAACGATCAGCGGGCTGGTCGCGGCGCCGCGGCTCAGCGCCATCCGCGCGAGCTGCTCGGCCTGGGGAAGGTCCGGGGCTTCGGCCAGCAAGGCCTCGATCCGGGCGAGGTCGACGGTCGGGGATCCCTTGGCAGTGTACAGCTCGGCCTTGGCAACGGGCGTCAGGGCGTGGTTCGGAAGCACCGCAATGCCGGCCTGGGCCGACGACCAATTGCCGCTCCGGATGGCGGCGAACACGCTCCGCCAGTCGCGGGGAATTTGAATTGGTGCAACGACAGGCGCCACCGGCGCCGGCATGGGCTGGGCGATGGGCGGCGGCAGCTGCTGCGCGGGCGGCGGCGACTGCGAAATCGGTGCCAGCGGGTCCTGGGCGAGGGCCGGTTGGGCGGCGAGCAGCGCCGCGAGCGCGAACAGGCCGGACTTCAAGGCTCTTCCTCCATCAACAGCAACAGGTCCCGCCACGCCAGCGCCTTGTTGGACGGCTGGTTCATCAGCGTTCGCGGGTGAAACGTCGCTACCGCGCGCACCCCTTCGATTTTGTGAACATGGCCGCGAGCCGCGGCGAGCGACTTGCCGAGCAATGCCCGAGCCGGCGCGTCGCCGAGCAGCAGCAGGCGCTTCGGCTTGGCTAAAACGATATGCTGGCGGGCAATGTCCGCGCATTCGGCGAGCTCGCCCGCATCCATCTTGGCGCCCGGCGCGTGGAAGCAGGACAGGCTTGCACTGTAGGCGTCTTCGGCGCGGATATCGATTGCGGCCAGCATTCTCGTCATCAGCAACCAGGCTTCGCCGCCGATCGGCTTGCCTTCGGCTGCGTCCTCTTGCCCCGGCATTTCGGCGATCAGCATCACCGGAGCGGCTTCCTGGCCCTGAGGCAGGACACGCCGGGCGCCGGGGCCCCCGAGCGGCAGCGACGGTGCCGTGCCCAGCCAGTCGCGGAACAAATGCAGCGTCTCAAGCGCCTGGCTCACCGCCTGTGGGGACGGCTCGCGCACGTTGGACGGCTCGGTCTTGCGCTCCAACCAGTTGCGAGGTCTCTCCGCGACCGCGCCATCGACGCCGGCTTCGAGCCACCAGCCGAGCGTGCTGGCCGCCTCGGTCGCGCTGATCCGATGACCTTCCCTGCCCATGCGCACAGTCCTCACGGGCATTGACGGCGCGGTCAAGGAATTGGCAGGGCTGACGAGTCGAATTGTGTCGGCGCCGCGACGAGACGCCAGTCATGCGGGCACGAGAGGAGCCGATGAGCGAACGCGAATCCATGGCCTATGACGTGGTGATCGTCGGCGCCGGCCCGGCCGGGCTGAGCGCCGCCATCCGCCTCAAGCAGCTGGCAAGCGACGCCGGCCGCGAAGTTTCCGTCTGCGTGCTCGAGAAAGGGAGCGAGGTCGGCGCGCACCTCCTTTCGGGCGCGGTGCTCGACCCGAAGGCGCTCGACGAGCTGATTCCCGACTGGAACGACAAGGGCTCGCCGCTGACCGTGCCGGTGACCGAAAACCACCATTGGGTGCTGACCGCGAAGCGCAAGTGGCGGCTGCCCGAGCTGACGATGCCGCGGTTCATGCACAACACCGGGACCTATACGCTCAGCCTCGGCAATTTCTGCCGCTGGCTGGCCGGTCAGGCGGAAGGGCTTGGGGTCGAAATTTTCCCCGGCTTCGCCGCCGCCGAGATCCTGTTCCACGAGGATGGCTCAGTGAAGGGCGTCGCGACCGGCGACATGGGGGTGGCGCGCGACGGCACCCACCGGTCCGACTACCAGCCGGGGATCGAGCTCCACGCGCGCTACACCTTCTTCGCCGAGGGCGCACGCGGCCACCTGACCAAGCGGCTGACCGAAATTTTCGACCTTCGCAAGGACAGCGGTCCGCAGGTTTTCGGTATCGGTGTCAAGGAGTTGTGGGACGTTCCTGCGGACAAGCATAAGCCCGGGCGAGTCATTCACAGCCAGGGCTGGCCGCTCGAGGATGCGTGGGGCGGGGGATTTCTGTACCATCAGGAGAACAACCAGGTCGCTTTGGGGTTCGTGGTCGCGCTCGATTACGAGAACCCGTATTTGTCACCGTTCCACGAGTTCCAGCGGTGGAAGACCCATCCCGCGATCCGCGCCGAAATCGAGGGCGGCAAGCGCGTGTCGTACGGGGCCCGGGCGATCAACGAGGGCGGCTGGCAGGCGATCCCCGAGCTGGTGTTCCCCGGCGGCGCGCTGATCGGCTGCTCGGCCGGGTTCGTCAACGTGCCGCGGATCAAGGGCACCCACACCGCGATGAAGTCGGCGATGCTCGCCGCCGAAGCCGCGTTCGAGGCCATCGCCGCCGACCGCAGCGGCGACCGGCTCGACAACTATTCAAAGGCGCTTCGCTCGAGCTGGGTCGACAAGGAGCTGCGCCTCGTCCGCAACGCGCAGCCGGCGGTTGCGCGTTGGGGCGGGATCGTCGGAACCCTCTATGCCGGCTTCGACATGTGGCTGGGCCAGCTCGGAATGCGCCTGCCGTGGACGCTTAAGCACCACGCCGATCACACCCGTCTCAAGCGCAAAGAACATGTCCGGCCGATCGCCTATCCCAAGCCCGACGGGCTGCTGACCTTCGACCTTTTGTCGTCGGTGTTCGTGTCGAACACCAATCATGAGGAAAACCAACCGGTTCATCTGACGCTCAAGGACGCCGATATACCCACTGAGATCAATCTGCCGGTCTATGACGGTCCTGAGCAGCGTTATTGCCCGGCGGGCGTTTATGAGTTTGTCGACGCTGGAAACGGCGAGCAGCGATTGCAAATCAACGCCCAGAACTGCGTCCACTGCAAGACCTGCGACATCAAAGACCCGACGCAGAACATCAATTGGGTCACACCCGAAGGCGGAGGAGGGCCGAACTATCCCAATATGTAACTGGATCGGCGGATCGGCGCTGGCGGCGGCAATGCTGGCCGCGGCGCCGGCGATGGCGGCGCGGACCTCGACGGCCGAGAATTCTGCACTGACCTATGTCCAGGCGCGGGCCGCGGCGATGAGCGGCGAGCACCGGCGATCGGCCGATCTCCTCGCCGCACTGGCCGAATCCAATCCGGGCGACACGACCATCAACCGCAAGGCGGTGACCGAAACGATCGGGGCCGGGAATTTTCCGCTCGCGCTGCGGCTGGCGCGCAAGCTGCCGGCGGACGACCTGACCGTCGATGCACGGCTGCTGCTGATCGCCGACGAGCTGCACCGCGGCCGCTCCGATCTCGCGCTGCGATATCTTGCCGGCCCGCTCGACGAAGGGAGCCTGTCGTTCCTGTCGCCGTTGATCACCGCCTGGAACGCGGCCGAGCGCAAGGACCAGGTGGCGGCGCTGGCGGTGCTCAACCGGATTCCGGCCTCGGCCCTGCTCGGCCCGTTCCGCGACGAGAATGCGGCCTTTATCCTGCTGAAATTCCGCCGCCCCCAGGAGGCTGAGCCCTACGCCCGCCGGGCGATCGGCCTGGCCGGCGGCCGCGAGACCCGGCTGCGGCTGGCGCTCGCCGATGGCTTCCTCGCCGCCGGGGACCGCGCCAGGGCGCTGGCGATGGTCGAAGGCATGGGCAGCGAAGCCGGCGCCGCAAAGCAGCGGATCCTCGCCGGCAAGCGCACCGGGCTGGCAATCGACGCGCCGGCCAAGGCCTATGCCGAGCTGTTGCTGGGCATGGCCGCCGACCTCAATCGCATCGACAACCGCGCGCTGCCGATCAGCATGGTCCAGGTCGCGCGCTTCGCCGATCCGGGCAACAGCGCCGCCATCGTCCTGCTCGCTTTGCTGCTCGACGCCCGCGACCGTGCGGCCGAGGCGATGGATGTACTCCGCAACATCCCCGCTTCCGACCCATTGGCGCCGCAGGCCCGGGACACCGCGGCCCGGATCCTGGTCGACTCGGACCGCTTCGACGAGGCCCTGGCCTTGGCCCGGTCCGCCGCTTCGGCCCGCGATGCCGCGCTCGGCGACTTCGCGCGCCTCGGCGACGTGCTCCATTCGGCCGAGCGCTACAATGAAGCGGCCGACGCCTATGGCCGAGCGATCGCCATGGCCCGGGCGCAAAACCTGCAAAGCGAGTTGTGGCCGCTGCACCTGCTGCGCGCGACCGCGTTCGAATCCGCCGACCGCTGGCCGGAAGCCAAGCAAGAGTTGCTGGCGGCATTGGCGCTGGAACCGGAACAGCCGCTGATCCTCAATTTCCTCGGCTATGCGAAGCTCGAGCGGGGCGAGGACCTCGACGGCGCCGAAGCGATGATCCGCAAGGCCAGCGCGCTTGCCCCGGACGACGCCTCGATCACGGATTCGTTGGGCTGGGCATTGTACAAGCGCGGGCGATACGCCGATGCGATCGAGACGTTGCAGCGAGCCGCGGCGAAGGATCCGGGTCAGTCCGAGATCCATGAGCATCTCGGCGACGCGCTCTATGCCAGCGGCCGCCGCTATGAAGCGCGCTTTGCGTGGAACGCGGCGTTGATCACCGCCGAGGACGACATCGCCGCGCGCATCCGGCTCAAGCTCGATACCGGCCTGACCCCGGCAACCGCCGCGCCTTGAAGCCCGAGGCCGAGCGCCGGCACGAGATCGCTCCGGCGAAGGTTAATCTTGCATTGCATGTCCGCGGCAAGCTCGCCGACGGCCGGCACGCGATCGAAACGCTCGTTGCCTTCTGCCTCGACGGCGACCGCCTCGGAGTGGAAGACGGCGACGGCATCGGCCTTCGCGGCGTGAGCGGGCCGTTCGCGGACCAGCTTTCCGACCTCGAAGGCAATCTCGTCACGCGAGCGGCGATCGAACTGGCTCGCGAGGCCGGGATCAACGGCAAAGCCGCGCTGCAGCTCGACAAGAGGCTGCCGATCGCGGCCGGGCTTGGCGGCGGCTCGGCGGATGCGGGGGCCGCTTTGAGGCTGCTGACGGCATGGTGGGGCATCGACCCGAGCCACGCCAGCGCGGTCGCGCCACGGCTCGGCTCGGACGTCCCGGCCTGCCTGCTGAGCATGACGTGCCGCGGGGAAGGCGCTGGTGACGAGCTCCGGCTGGTCGACGATCCGTCGATTGCCGGCACGCCCGTGCTGCTGGTCAACCCCGGGGTGCAGCTGTCGACGGGCGAAGTTTACGGCCGCTGGGGCGGCGTCGACCTCGGTTCGCTCGAGGGCTGGCGCGACGGGCGCAACGACCTTGAAGCCGCGGCCCTGTCGCTCGTCCCGCAAATCGCCGAGGTGCTCGAATGGCTCCGCGGACAGCCGGGCGCCGAGTGCGTTCGCATGTCGGGCAGCGGGGCGACCTGCTTTGCGCTGTTTGCCGACGATGCCGCCCGCGACGAGGCAGCCGCATCGGTTCGCGGGCAATGGTGGCGCCTGGCGACGAGCTTGCGCTAAAGGGCGCGCCATGACGCAAGGGCGCCCGATCCTGACCGCGTCCGCGATGGCTGTCGCCGAGCAGGCGGCGATCGACGGCGGCACCTCGATCGAGCAATTGATGGAGCGGGCCGGGGCGGCGCTCGCCGAAGCCGCTTTTCGCTTCGCCGGGCCCCGGCCGACGTTGATCCTGTGCGGGTCGGGCAACAACGGCGGCGACGGCTATGTCGCAGCGCGGCAGCTGGCGAGCCGCGGAGTGCCGGTCCGAGTGGCCGCGCTCGGCGATCCCAAGTCCGACGCCGCGCGACGCGCTCGGGCTCAATGGCAAGGACCGATCGAGGCGCTCGATGCGGGCACCGAGCCGGCGCCGCTGTTGATCGACGCATTGTTTGGAACCGGGCTGAAGCGTGGCCTCGAAACCCATGCATCGGAACAGCTTTTGCGACTCTGTACCGAATCCAAGCTGAGCGTAGCCTGCGACGTGCCAAGCGGCATCGAAAGCGATTCAGGCGCCGAGCTCAGCCCGGTTCCGAGGTTCGACATGACCGCCACCTTCGGAGCTCTGAAGCCCGCGCACCGGCTGATGCCGGCGATGCCGCGCTGCGGCCGCGTCGTGCTGGCCGACATCGGCATCACCGCGGAGCTCGAATGGCACGAGATCGGCGCGCCCGAGTTGCCTCCGCTCGGCCCGGACGGCCACAAATACGACCGCGGGATGGTCCACTGCATTGCCGGTGCAATGCCCGGCGCAATCGCGCTCGCCGCCACCGCCGCCGCGCGCGCCGGTGCCGGCTATGTGCGCATCGAAGCCGACCGGTTCATTGCCAACGTTCCCGCTTCGGTCGTCCAGGGACAGGCCGGGACCGGCGACGACGCGCGCATCGGCGCGCTGCTGATCGGTCCCGGCCTCGGCCGCGACGGCGGCGGCCTGCTCGGCGCCGCGCTGGCGAGCGGCCGCCCGCTGGTGCTCGATGGCGACGCCTTGCGCCTGATCGCCATCGACCAGTGCGAAGGAGCGATCCTGACCCCCCACGAAGGCGAGTTTCAGGCGCTGTTCGGGAAGCTGCAGGGCTCGAAAGCGGAGCGGGCGCTCGAAGCTGCGCGGCGCAGCGGCGCGGTGGTGGTTTACAAAGGACCGGACACACTTGTCGCCGCACCGGACGGCAGGCTCGGCTTTGCGCCGCCCGCTCCGGAGTGGCTGGCGAGCGCGGGGACCGGTGACGTGCTGGCGGGAATGGTCGCGGCGATGCGGTCTCGGGGGCTTGACGCGTTCGAAGCGGCTTGCGCCGCGGTCTGGCTGCATGGCCGAGCGGCGGAGATCGCCGGCCCACAGATGATCGCCGACGACCTCGCCGCCGCGATCCCGCAAGCGCTCGCCCTGTGAGCGAAGCCCCTTTGGGCGACGCGATCGTGCGCATCGCGGCGCGCGGCGACGGGGTGTCCGAGAGCGGCAAGCATGTGCCGTTCGCGGTGCCGGGCGACACGCTGCTCGAGGACGGCAGCCTCGCTCCCGGCCCGCACCGCCAGGTGCCGGCGTGCCGCCACTTTCCGGAATGCGGCGGCTGCCAGCTGCAGCACGCCGACGACGCTGCATACCGGGATTATCTGGTGGCTCGGGTCGAGGGGGCGCTGGCCCAGCACGGGCTCGAGGCTGAGATCCGCGAGCCGCATTTGTCGCCGCCGAAGAGCCGCCGCCGCGCCGCGCTGCGGGCGCTCAAGCTCGGGCAGCGGGCCGTGCTCGGCTTCAACGCCCAGCGCTCGCACCAAATCGTCGACATGCACGAGTGCCACATCCTGCGGCCCGAATTGTTCGCTCTGGTCGCGCCGTGGCGGGCGCTGCTCGGCGAACTGTTGCGACCGCGGCGGTCCGGGGAGGTCCAGCTGGCGCTGACCGACCAGGGGGTGGACGTCATCCTGGTCGGCGTTGTTGCCGAGAACCTCGACGCGATCGAGCGGGCGACCGACTTCTGCATGCAGTATCGGCTGGCGAGGTTGAGCCTCGACCAGCGCTTGGGCCCGGAAACCTTCTACGAGCCCGAGCCTGTGACCGTGACCTTGTCGGGAACCCCAGTCCCGTTCCCGGCCGGCGCGTTCCTCCAGGCAACCGACGATGGCGAGGCGGCGCTGGTCGCGGCGGTGAAGGAGGCCGTCGGCGAGGCGCGGCGCAGCGCCGATTTGTTCGCCGGCCTCGGCACATTCGCGCTGGCGCTGCCGGGGCGGGTCTATGCCGCCGAGGCGTCGCGCGACGCGGTGCTGGCGCTCAAGCGGGCAGCGCCCGAAATCGCCGTCGAGCATCGCGATTTGTACCGCCGGCCGTTGGACGCCGCGGAGCTCGCCAGCTTCGACGCCGTCGTGCTCGATCCGCCGCGCGCCGGCGCCGCCGAGCAAGTCGCCGCGCTGGCGTCATCGCAAGTCCCGCGGATCGCCTACGTCAGCTGCAACCCGGCGACCTTCGCGCGCGACGCACAGAGCCTTGCCGACGGCGGCTATGCGCTCGATTGGGTGCGGCCGGTTGGCCAGTTCCGCTGGTCGACCCACATCGAACTGGCCGCCGCCTTCCGGCGCTAAATAAGCCCGCAGTCGTGGAGGATTCTGATCGACGCGTGGACGGTGAGCGCGACCAGGCACAGCGAGGCGAGCACCCAAAGCGGCGTCCGGTAGATCAGCCGGTTGACGGTCACCTGGACTAGGCTGTGGATCACCCGGAAGCCGACATAGCCCCAGGCCAGCCAGTGATTGAGGCCGCCGCCCATATCCATCAGCGCAAGCGTGATGGCGATCGCGTAGAACAAAGTCGGCTGCTCCATCAGATGGTTGTAATTGTGCGACTTCCACTGGGTGCGGTCGTCCAGGATGCCGTCGAGCTGGGCGCCCCGCGAGCCCGGCTTCGCGCTGCTCAGCGAAATTCCGGCCTTGCGCATTGCCGTGAGCCGCGTCGCGATCATCCACATCATGATCAGCAGCGACCACGCGACCAGGGCCACCACCGGCACCAGGATTGGGCTGTATTCCATTGTTCATCCCCCCTTTTTGTCGCCGGCCCGATCCGGCCTTTGACGAAGTTATTGCCGCACGGTGAAGCGGATCGCCGCCCCCAGGTCGGTCTTCATGGTTTCGACATGGCCCGGGTCGGTGCGCAGGAAGGCATTGAGGTCGACATAGCCCGCGCCAATGCTGCCGCCGTAAGCCACTTCATAAACGCGTTCGCGCCCCTCGGGAGCAAGGCCGAGCAGGCGAAACTCGTATGCGGCTTCGCCTGTCGAATAGTCATAGCTCACCGGCATGTTCAGCTTGAGCCCGCCGGCGCGGACGCGGAGCGGCTGCATGATCCGGACGGCGATCTTGTCGCCGGGAGCGAACAGGCCGGATTTCGCTAGGTCGAACGCGAACGCATCGCTGGTCAATCGGCCATTTCCGGCCAATGCGCCGCCGCCCGGCATCCTGGTGCGGCCGTATCGGTAACTCGCGATCGCGCCCCAGCCGCGGCCGAAATCGAACGACGCGGCGGCATCGAGGAAGTCGGTGCTCGATCCGCCGCTCGACAGGATGGAGGAGAAGCGGCCGCCGAGCACCGTATTGCGTTCGCGCAAGCGTGAGGCGCCCAGGCGGAGCGTCGCGCGCCCGAGCCTCCGGTCGAGGGTCACGGCATCGATGTGATATTCGTCCCCCTGCAAGCGGCGGTCCGGGCCGGCATTGCGGACTTTGCCGCTCTCACGGGTGACGGTTGCCGCCAGCGGCCCGAAATTATGCCGAAAGCCGATGCTGGTATCGGCGCGGGGATGAAAGCCGGCGCGGCTCATCGGGTCGCGGGCGACGAGGAACGCATTGTCCTCGTAGCCGGCTAGCTGTTGCTGGAGCGCGCGTGCGCTTTGCGAGAATCCGAAGGCCAGCTTGCTGCGTGGCGTCAGGCGGCCGATCGCCATGCCGGCGATGGCCCGCGCGCTTTGGCGATCTTCGTTGGCGAGGCGGGTCGGCTCGAGTCCGAGCCGCGGCTCACCGGCAAAATTGCTGCGGATCGTCAGCGCGACCGAGATCGGGCCGACCGATGAGCCCGCCGTGCGATAGGTTTCCCCGCCGATCGCCTGCCGAAGGGGTTGCTCCTGCGCGTTGCGGCGCAGCGTTCTCGCCAGGTTAAGCACAAAAGCGCGCGAATAACCGTCGAGGATGATCGCACCGGCGGAACTCGACAATGCGTCGCCCATGGCTCCGGACATGGCGCCATTCTCGCTCAGGGAGATCGCGGCGCTGCTCCCGGCGAGCGTCGTCGCCCCTTGCGGCTCGAAAGCGCGGCCGATGTTGAGGATGCCGCGGCCATAGACTGCGTCGGTTCCGGCGGCGCCCGCATCGTCCGCGGTGGTCAGCAGCAGCTCGACGATCTGGGAGCCCGACAGATTGGGAAAAGCGCCGGCGAGCAGCGCTGCCGCGCCGACGATCGTCGGGGTGGCGAACGATGTCCCATTGACCGCGACGTGCTGGCCAAACTCATCGACGGTGGCGTTGCCGACGCCGAGCGCGGTCAGGTAAAATTGGGCCGGTAGGCCGGTCCCGGCTCGGTCCGAGAAACTGGCTATGCTGCGGTTGGCGCCCATCGCTCCGGCGATGATGAACAGGCCGCTCGACCCGTTGTCCTGGATGTTCTGCACGGCAAAGGAGTTGGGGGCGCCGGTGCCGGAGTTCCCGGCGGCCATGACGATGATGATGCCGGCATCGACCGCGCGCTGGATCGCGTCCCAAATGTCCGCGGTCATTCCCTCTTCGTCGCCGAACGACATGTTGATGATCTTCGCGCCGTTGGTGCGGGCGAGGTCGATCGCGGTTGGCAAAGCGGAGTCGAGGAAGCAGTCGTTGCCGGGCTTGCAGCCGGCGGGATCGCCGACGTTGAGCGACAGGATGGTCGCCTCGTACGCGACTCCCTGCATGTAGATGCCGTCGCGGTTGGCGGCGATCACTCCGGAAACCATGCTGCCGTGGCCGTTGTCATCGACGAGGCCGCGATCGGCCGCGACATCCTGGCTCGCGGGATCGATGCGCCCGGTAAATTCCGGCAGATTGGGATTGATCCCCGTGTCAACGACGGCGACCTTGACGCCCTCGCCGCTGGCGCCGGTGTCGTAGGCCGGAAGCGCATTGGCCGTCGTCGCCGAATTGGAGGCGCGATACTCGGCGTCGTCCATCGGGCTTTGCGGCGGCGGAGGAGGCGGTGGGGGAGGGGGCGGAGGCGGCGGGGTCGGAGCGATGCCGCCGCCGCCACCACCACCGCCGCCGCATGCGCTTAGGTTGAACGCGATCGTGCATGCCAACAGGGCCGCCGCCGTCTTACGCAGATATGCCACCCGCCTGCTCCCTCAGCCTCGCCGTCCCATCCCCGGGAGTAGAAAAGCCTGCGAGGGGACGAAGTCAAGGCGGCGGGGTCAGCCCGCTCCGCTCCTAGTCGAACAGTTTCGCGAAGCGGCGCTTTTCGCGGTTGCGCCAGGCGCCGCGGTGCCAGGCGTCGGAGGCGAGCAACGGCAGCACGCTGGTCGCTTCCGCAAACACCATCTGCTCCTGAGCGGTCGAGACCTTGCCCCAGCTCGCCGCCTCCTGAAGCGTCGAGGACGAGCAGGCGCCGTCGCGGACATCGGCGACGGTGATCTGGACCGCATATTTGTGCACTTCGACGTCCTCGTGGCCGAGGATCTCGGCGCAGACGACGGTGTCTTGGGCGAAATTCTTCGGAACTCCGCCGCCGATCATCAGCAAGCCGGTGGTGCCGGCCTTGATCTTGATGTCTGTCAGCTCGCGGAAGTCGGCGATGCTGTCGAGTGTCATGTATTGGCCGCCGCGCTTCATCGCGTCTACCTGATGCTTGACGAGGCCGAAGCCGGCGCTGCTGTCGGTGAACGCCGGGCAGAAGATCGGCACGTCATGCTCGAACGCGAGCTTGACCAGGCTGTTGTCCTTCTTGCCGTTGGCGACCAGCCACTTGCCCATCTCGCGGATGAACTCGCGCGACGAATAGGGACGCGGCTCGAGCCCGTCGGCGATGGCGCCGATCCTGTGGTCGGTCTCCTGCAGCGCCGCTTCGTCGATATAGGTGTCGTAGATGCGGTCGATGTAGAGCGAGCGCAAAGTATTATCGTCAGGGATTTCATTGGCCTGGAAGTGCTTGTGGCCAAGCGCTTCGAAGAAATCCATGTCGACGATCGTGGCCCCTGTGGCGACGATCGCATCGACCATGTTCGACTTCACCAGCTCAGCGTAAAGGTCCATGCAGCCGCCGGCCGAGGTCGAGCCCGCGACGACCAGGATGATCGAGCAGTCCGGGTCCTCGAGCATCGCATTGTAGATGCCGGTGGCGCGGGCGAGGTCGCGGCTGGTGAAGCTCATCTTGCCCATCGCCTCGATCACCGGCCGCGCATCGAAGCTGGTGATGTCGATATGCTCGACCGGGCTGGACAATAGCTCGGCCTTGCGCGTGTCGTTGACCTTGGTGCGGTCGATCAGCGTATCGGTGGTCATTATGGGCTCCATGCGGACTGTTCCCCGGCGAAGGCCGGGGTCCAGGAGTTATTGATTGGTCTGGGCCCCGGCCTTCGCCGGGGCACACCTGCGTCTAACGCTTCACGGCTCTCGAACGCCTGCGCGGCTCGGCGGCTCCGTAGAGCGTCGCCATCGGCTCGTCGGCGACGATTTCGGAGCGCTCGACCCCAAAGCCGTTAAAACCGGTGCGCATCGCGCAACCGTATGCGCCGAGCATGCCGATTTCGATATAGTCCCCGGCGCCGACGTCGCCGGGCAGTTCGAACGGCCCCGCCATCTGGTCGAGATCGTCGCAGGTCGGGCCGTAGAAGCTGAATTCCAGCGGTCGGACCGTCGACGGCTTTTCGCGCAGCAGCCGCACCGGGTAGCGCCAGCCGATGTGCGCGGCGTCGAACAGCGCGCCATAGGCGCCGTCGTTGATGTAGAGCTCGGAGCCGCGGCGCTTCTCGACGCGCACGACGAGGCTGCCATATTCGGCGCACAGAGCCCGGCCGGGTTCGCACCACAGCTCCGCCGAGTAGCTGATCGGAAGCGCTTCGAAGGCGGCATGGATGACGTCGAAATAGGCCTCGAGCGGCGGTGGCTCCATGCCCGGATAGGTCGAGGGAAAGCCGCCGCCGACATCGACGATGTCGACCGTGACCGAGGCTTCGACGATCGCGTCGCGGACCTCGGCCATGGCTTCGGAGTAAGCGGCGGGGGTCATCGCCTGGCTGCCGACATGGAAGCAGATGCCGAGCGCGTCGGCGGCCTGGCGGGCGGCGAACAGAAGCGCTTTGACGTCGCCGGGATCGGCGCCGAACTTGGCGGCGAGGCTGAGGCGGGCGTGTTTCGAGCTAACCTGGAGGCGGACCAGCAGGTAGAGATCGGCAGCGGCGACGCCATCGGTCGCGGTTGCCCGCAGGATCTTGTCGAGCTCGCCGATCGAATCGAGGCTGAACGCTCGAACGCCATGATCGAAATAGGCCTCGGCGATCGCTTCCTCGGACTTGACCGGGTGCATGAAGCAGATGACCGCCTGCGGCAGCGTCTGGGCGACCAGGCGCACTTCGCCGATCGAGGCGACGTCGTAATGGGTGATGCCCTCGTCCCACAGGAGCCTGAGCAGGTCCGGCGACGGGTTGGCCTTGACCGCATAGAGCGACCGGCCCGGAAACTTCTCGACGAAGAAGCGGGCAGCGCGCCGGGCGGCATGCGGACGCAGCAGAGTCACCGGCTGGGCCGGGCGCAACTTGGCGATATCGGCACCGCAAGCGATGCCGGTGGACTTGGCGATATCGGCACCGCGGCGGGTGCCGGTCGGGGCGGTCGCTAGCCCCAGCGCGCGATGATGCTTGTGCAACTCAAGGGACCTCCAACAGGTACGTTCGACGTTAAGCTGCCTTGCGGTTGGAAGTCCCATGGGGCAGCGGGAGCGCGATATATGTACGGGGGTTGGTTAAGTAAAGGTTTTTCGGGGTTTACAGGGTGCGCGGCGGCCACTCTGTCCCCGTAACACCACAGTTTGGCGCTTTTCACTGTGTTTCCAAGAGGTTGATCCGGTGCTTCAAGTCAGCCGAGCAGATGTGGTGGAGGCGCGGAACCGCATCGCCGGGCTGGTGGAGCGGACGCCGCTGGTCGAGAGCCGGATCGGCGGCGCACGGTTGTGGCTGAAATGCGAATGCCTGCAGACTGGCGGCGCGTTCAAATTGAGGGGCGCGACCAACCGCCTGCTGCAGCTTTCCGAAGACGAGCGCCAGCGCGGAGTGATCGCTTTTTCTTCCGGCAACCACGCCCGCGGCGTCGCCATCGCCGCCCGGCGCCTGGGCATCGCGGCGACCATCGTCATGCCCTCGGACGCACCCTCAGTGAAGGTCGAGGGCACGCGCTCGGAAGGCGCCGAGATCG
Organism: Sphingomicrobium sp.; assembly: GCA_035512655.1. Taxonomy (GTDB): domain Bacteria; phylum Pseudomonadota; class Alphaproteobacteria; order Sphingomonadales; family Sphingomonadaceae; genus Sphingomicrobium. The sequence goes on from DATKDM010000008.1 coordinate 114,832, forward strand.
TCTTCTACGACCGGGCCAGCGCCAACCGCGAGGCGATCGCGGCCAAGCTGGCCGGCGAGCGCGGAGCGACCGTGGTGCCGAGCTTCGACGATGCCCGCATTGTCGCCGGCCAGGGCACTGTCGGGCTCGAGATCCTCGCTCAGCTTGCCGAGGCTGGAGAAGCTGCGCCGGAGCGCATCGTCATTCCAGTCGGCGGCGGCGGGCTCGCCTCGGGCATTGCGCTGGCGTGCCCCGGCGCCGAAATCGTCGGCGTCGAACCGGAAGGCTGGGACGACATGCGGCGCTCGCTCGAGCGCGGCGAAATCGTGCCCGTTCCCAAAGGCGCGCCGCCGACCCTGTGCGATGCGCTGCAAACGCTCCGCGTCTCGCCGATCACGTTCGAAATCCTCGAGCACCGCGGGGCAAAAGTGGTGGCCGTCAGCGAGGAAGAGGTGGCCGAGGCGGTGCGGTTCGCCTGGAGCGAGCACGGCCTGGTCGTCGAACCGGGAGGAGCGGTGGCGCTGGCGGCTTTGATCGCCGGCAAGGCCGAGGCTGCTGAAGGGACGGTTGCGGTGCTGTCGGGAGGGAACGTCGATCCGGCGCTGCATGCGCGGATCGTCGGCGGGAATTATGCGGCGGCGGTCCGGTAGGCGCCGGGGTCGAGATGCGCCGGGCTCGAGCGCTCGACCGCGCGGGTGAGCTCCTCGAGCTCGGCGGCTAGCGTGCGCAGCTCGGCGGCGAGCACTTTGGGATTGGTCTCGCCGACTCCGGCCGAGACGTCGAGAAGGGTCTCGAGCATCATCGCGATGCACGGCAGGATCGTCTCCTCGATCCGGTCGAACGCCTCCTCGAGGCGCGCCTGCTGGTCGGCAGTGGCCATTGCATACGTTGTGGCGCAGCATAGTTAAGTGTTGGTGAAGGGAGCGGCGGTTTTGGGCGATTTCTTCTCTACAACCATGGCGTTGGCGATGATTGCCGCATGCCTCCTTGCCGGCGCCGGCGCCAAGCTGGCGTGGAAGCCGGAGACGCGCTCGCGCGGCCTGCTGATGATCGGCGCGGCGGTCGTGCTGGTCGGAAATGTGCTGGTGTGGACGCTGTAAATTCCTCCCCAGCTATGGCTGGGGAGGGGAACCATTCACCGCAGAGTGAATGGTGGAGGGCTCCAAAGCGATCGCCACTACCCCTCCACCATCGAATTTGCGTTCGATGGTTCCCCTCCCCACGAAATCGTGGGGAGGAATTTACCGCTTCAAATCCTTGTCCAGCCGCATGTCGAGATAATTGTCGACGCTCTTCATCAACAGGTCGAGCTCGTTGGCGAAGAAATGGTTGGCGCCGGGGATCAGGTCGTGATGGATGGTGATGTGGCGCTGGGTGCGGAGCTTGTCGACCAGCTTCTGGACGGCGCCGGGAGTGACCACCTCGTCGGCCTCGCCCTGGATGATGATGCCCGACGACGGGCAGGGGGCGAGGAAGCTGAAGTCGTACATATTGGCCGGCGGGGCGATCGAGATGAAGCCCTTGATCTCTGGCCGGCGCATCAGCAGCTGCATGCCGATCCAGGCGCCGAAGCTCACGCCTGCAACCCAGGTCGTTTCGGCCTCGGGGTGGATCTGCTGCACCCAGTCGAGCGCCGAAGCGGCGTCGCTGAGCTCACCGATGCCGTTGTCGAACGTGCCCTGGCTCTTGCCGACGCCGCGGAAGTTGAAGCGCAGCGTCGCAAAACCGCGCCGGACGTAGGTTTGGTAGAGCAATTGCACCATCTTGTTGTTCATCGTGCCGCCGGCCTGCGGGTGCGAATGCAGGATCAGTGCGACGGGCGCGCGGGGCCGGGTTCCCGGATGGAAACGGCCTTCGAGACGGCCTTCCGGGCCTGGGAATATTACTTCGGGCATGGATGGCGGTGCTCGCGTAAGAATTCGGGTGCTTCGGCCGACGGGTGCGCCGCGGCGGCGGCTCCTATATAGGGACGGCGCTTCAACTGGCAATCGGCAGGAAACCTTGAGTTCTGATGGGCCCGACGCGTCTCTATCTCGATCATGCCGCGACCACGCCGGTGCTCGCCGAAGCGCAGGCGGCGGCGGGTCAAGCGTTCGCGCACTGGGCGAACCCGAGCTCGCCGCACGCCGACGGCCGCGCCGCCCGGGCGGCGCTCGAGCAGGCGAGGGCGGGGATCGCCGAGGCGCTCGGCTGGCGGCATGACGTCATCCTGACCTCCGGAGCGAGCGAGGCGATCGCGATCGCGGCCGCTCGCGCGAAGGTTCCGGGGCGAGCCCGCGGCCCGACGGAGCACGATGCCGTGGAGGCGGCCATGGGGCCGACCGCCGTCCAGCTCCCCGTCGACGCCGACGGGCGCATCACAACCTCCGTGCTCGAGAGCGAGCTGGCCGGAGGTCCGGCCCTCGCCGCGGTCCAGCACGCCAACAATGAGACCGGGGTCATCCAGCCACTGGATGCAATCGCGCAGATCGTCCGGGAGGCCGGGTCCTTGCTCCTGGCCGACTGCGCCCAGACGGCCGGGAAACTGCCGCTTCCGCAAGCCGACTTCATCGCCGTTTCGGCGCACAAGCTCGGCGGCCCACCCGGGATGGGAGCGTTGCTGGTGCGCGACATCGCCACTCTGGCCCCGAGCGGCGGCCAGGAAAAGGGCTACCGCCGCGGTACCGAGAACGTGCCGGCCGCAGCCGGTTTCGCAGCCGCCTTGCACTCGCGCGCATTTGTAGAGGCGATGCCGCGGCTGGCGGAGCTGCGCGCCCGGCTCGACGACGCGATTGTCGCGGCGGGCGGAACGGTTGTTGCCGGGGCAAGCGAGCGGATCGCGACCATCGGCGCCTACGCCATGCCCAGCGTGTCGAGCGCCAGCCAGCTGGTGCAGTTCGACCTTTCCGGGATCGCGGTATCGGCCGGGAGCGCCTGCACATCCGGGAGCATGAAGCCGAGCCGGGTGCTCGCGGCGATGGGAGTCGCGGCGGACGTCGCCGGCTCGGCCATCCGGGTCAGCTTCGGTCCGCAGACGACCAGCGGTGACGTCGATCGCTTTTTACACGAGTGGCGCCGCATCGCCGAGGCTGCGGGATCGCGCACCGCATGATCTATCTCGATTACCAGGCGACGACTCCGGTCGCGCCGGAAGTTGCGGCGGCGATGCGCCCGTGGATCGAGGAGAAGTTCGCCAATCCGCACAGCCCGTCGCGGTGGGGCAGCGAAGCGGCGGCGGCCGTCGAGGTCGCGCGCAAGCAGGCCAGCCAAGCGATCGGCCTGCCCGGCGGGCGCTTCGCCTTTACGTGCGGCGCGACCGAGGCGCTCAACTGGGCGCTCAAGGGCAGCTTCGAGCGATCCCAGCGGCGCAAGCTGGTCACCGTCGCGACCGAGCACGCCGCCGTCCTCGACAGCGCCGAATGGCTCGAGCAGTCGGGCGTGCAGGTGGTACGCCTCGAAGTCGCCGCAGACGGCCTCATCGATCTGGCAGCCGCCGAGGCGGCGATCGACGACGACACGGCGCTGGTCGCGGTGATGCTGGTCAACAACGAGATCGGGGTCATCCAGCCGGTCGCCGAGATCGCCCGACTGGCGCACGACCGCGGTGCGCTGCTGCTGTGTGACGCGGTCCAGGGCTTTGGCCGGATGAATCTTCCCGACGGGCCCGACCTGGTGGCGGTCTCGGGCCACAAGATCCACGGCCCCAAGGGCATCGGCGGGCTGTGGATGCGCAGCGGAGCCGAGCCAGCGCCGCTGCTCCACGGCGGTGGGCAGGAGCTGGGCTTGCGGTCGGGAACGCTGGCGACGGCGCTGTGCGTTGGCCTCGGCGAAGCGGCGCGGCTGGCGATCGAGCGGCGCGAAGCCGACGCCGCCCACGTCGCCAAGCTCGCCGAACTGGCCCTGGCGACGCTCGGGCACGGCTGGATCGTCAACGGCAGCCTCGAGCAACGCTATCCCGGCAACCTCAACTTGCGGCGCGAAAGCCTCGACGCCGCGCGGCTGATCGCCGACCTGCGCAACATCGCCTTCTCGGCAGGATCGGCCTGTGCGAGCGGGTCCGGCCGGCCCAGCCACGTGCTGCGCGCGATCGGCCTGAGCGACAGCCAGGCGCGCTCGTCGATCCGTCTCGGCTTTGGCCGCTACACCGGCGAGGAGGAACTTGCTTCGGCCTGCCGCCGGATCGACGAAGCGGCCCGCGCGCAGCAGGACGTCGCCAAGTGACCCTGGTGCGCTTCCACAAGGCTGACGGGACGCTCGACAAGGAAGTCGTGGGCCAACCCGGCCAGCGCCTGCTCGACGTCGCCTGGGCGGCCGGCCAGCCGCTCGAGGGCGCCTGCGAAGGCGTGATGGCCTGCTCGACCTGCCACGTGATCGTCGACCCGCAAGATTTCGAGCGGCTGCCCGCCGCCAGCGACGAGGAAGAGGATCTGCTCGACATCGCCGCGCATGTCCGGCGCACCTCGCGCCTCGCCTGCCAGATCCTGCTCACCGAGGATCTGGAATCGCTCAGCGTCCGCGTGCCGCCGGGAAGCCGCAACTGGAGGGGGCGCTAACTCCCTCTCCCGCTTGCGGGAGAGGGGCTAATTCCCCATATGCGCTCCCGGGAGTCGGGCGGACGGAGCATTCGCCAACCTGGTCAGGTCCGGAAGGAAGCAGCCACAACGATTTCGCTGCGGGTCGTTCCGGCTCCCACCGCTCGCCTTGCGGCTTTCGAGCCCCTAAACCGATCCCATGACCGACGACGAATCGCCTGGCCTCGGCCTCGACCTGCCGGAATCGCCACCGCCGACCGCCGCGGCGGCGCCGTACCGCGTGCTCGCCCGCAAGTACCGGCCGCAAACCTTCGCCGAACTGATCGGCCAGGACGCGATGGTGAGGACGCTGGGCAACGCCATCGAGCGCGGGCGAATCGCCCACGCATTTTTGCTCACCGGAGTGCGCGGCGTCGGCAAGACCTCGACCGCGCGGCTGGTGGCGAAAGCGCTCAACTGCATCGGCCCCGACGGCAAGGGCGGCCCGACCATCGAGCCGTGCGGTACCTGCGAGCCGTGCGTCGCGATCGCCGAAGGCCGGCACATCGACGTCATCGAGATGGACGCCGCCAGCCACACCGGCGTCGACGATGTCCGCGAGATCATCGAGGCGGTCCGCTACGCCTCCGTCAGCGCCCGCTACAAAATCTACATCATCGATGAAGTTCACATGCTTTCCAAGAGCGCTTTCAACGCCTTGCTGAAGACTCTTGAGGAACCGCCTGAGCACGTGAAGTTCCTGTTCGCGACCACCGAGGTGGCCAAGGTGCCGGTGACGGTGCTGTCCCGCTGCCAGCGCTTCGACTTGCGCCGAATCCCCGCCGACAAGCTTGCCGAGCATTTCGCCGGGATCGCCGTCGCCGAAGCGGTCGAGGCCGAGCCCGAAGCCCTGGCGATGATCGCGCGGGCAGCCGAGGGCTCGGCGCGCGACGGCCTGTCGATCATGGACCAGGCGATCGCGCTGGGCGGGGGCAAAGTGACCGCAAGCCAGGTCCGCGACATGCTCGGGCTCGCCGACCGCGGCCGAATTCGCCGCCTGCTCGAGCGGGTGCTGTCCGGCGACGCGCCCCAGGCGCTCGCCGAGCTCGACGAAGCGCATGCGCTCGGCACCGATGCGTCGGCCGTGCTGCGCGGGCTGATGGAGGAGCTGCACGCCGCCACCCGGGCCAAGGCCGGGGCCGGCGGCGACCGGCTCCAGCCCACCGAGCAGCGCGAGGCGGCCGAGCAATTCGGCGAGCGATTGACTTGGGCCGACCTCCACCGGCTGTGGCAGATGCTTCTCAAGGGGCTGGCCGACGTCCAGGTCGCGCCCGATCCGCAGGAGGCCGCGACGATGGCGCTGCTGCGGCTGATCCACGCCGCCGATTTGCCCGACCCGGCGACCCTTCTCGCCCGGCTGTCGAGCCAGGCGGATGGCGCCCCCGCAGTGGCCGCGCCGGGTCCGAAATCCTCGCCTTCGGCCGGTTCGCCGGGCCTGCCGGCCGATTTCAGGGGACTGGTCAGGCTGCTGGAAGAGAAGGGAAAGCACCAATTGGCGCAGCAGCTCCACGACCAGGTCGGAGTGGTGCGCTGCGAACCGCCGGTGCTCGAGCTGAAGCCGATGCGACCGCTCGGGCCGAACTGGCCGCGAGAGCTGGCCGGCGAGTTGAAAGCCATCACCGGCGCCAGCTGGCAAATCACGCTGAGCGACGGGGCGAGCGAGCCGTCGTTGCTCGACCAGGAGAAGATGGCCGAGGAACAGGTGCGAGGCCAAGTGCTTTCAGAGCCTGAAGTCCGCGCCGTGATGGAAGCCTTCCCCGAGGCGAGACTTGAATCCTTTGTACCGGGCACATCGCTCGAACCGACGAAAGGGCCGTGACCATGCCGAGCCTCGAAGAGATTATGAAGATGGCCCAGGACGTCCAGGCCGAAATGCAAAAGGCGCAGGACAATCTCGACAAGATCGAGGTCGAGGGCGCATCGGGCGGCGGCCTGGTCAAGGTCCGCGCCACCGCCAAGGGCCGGATCATCAGCGTCAGCATCGACGAGAGCCTGCTCGCACCGTCCGAAAAGGCGATGGTCGAGGACCTGGTCGCCGCTGCGCTGAACGACGCCAGGACCAAGGCCGACGCCGCCGCCGCGCCCGAATTGCAAAAAATGACCAGCGGCATCCCGATGCCGCCCGGCTTCAAGCTGCCATTCTGATTGTTCCCCTGCGAAGGCAGGGGTCCAGTCCGGCGAAGCCGTCAGGCGCTGCGCGCGTCTGGGCTCCCGCCTTCGCGGGAGAACGGCAACTTGCCGCCCCGCGAGCGTTCCCCTAAACGCCGGGCCAATCCCCCAATTCCGAAGGACCTGCGACCCAATGGCCGCCCAATACAGCTTTGTGATGAAGGGCCTGACCAAGACCTTTCCCGGCGCTCCCAAGCCGATCCTGAGCAATATCAGCCTGCAATTCTACCCGGATGCCAAGATCGGCATCGTCGGGCCCAACGGCTCGGGCAAGTCGACGCTGATGAAGATCATGGCGCAGCGCGACAAGGAGTTCGTCGGCGAAGCCTGGCCGGGGGACGGGATCACTGTCGGCTACCTCGAGCAGGAGCCGCAGCTCGACCCTTCCAAGACGGTCAAGGAGAACGTCATGGACGGGGTTCGCCCGATCGCCGACATGATGGAGCGGTTCAACGCCATCTCGGCGCAGATGGCCGACCCCGGCGACGATTTCGACGCGCTGATGGCCGAGATGGGCGAGCTTCAGGAGAAGATCGACGCGGTGGATGGCTGGACGCTCGACAACCAGCTCGAGATCGCGATGGACGCGCTCCGCTGCCCGCCCGGCGATGCCGAAATCACCAACCTTTCGGGCGGCGAGAAGCGCCGCGTCGCGCTGACCCGCCTGCTGCTCGAAAAGCCCGACATCCTGCTGCTCGACGAGCCGACCAACCATTTGGACGCCGAGAGCGTGCAATGGCTCGAAAAGCACCTCGTCGACTATGCCGGCAACGTCATCCTGGTCACCCACGACCGCTACTTCCTCGACAATGTCGTCAACTGGGTGCTGGAGCTCGATCGCGGCCGCTATTACGTCTATGAATCCAATTATTCCGGATATTTGGAGAAGAAAGCCAAGAGGCTCGAGCAGGAAGAGCGCGAGGAGAAGGGCAAGCAGAAGGCGATCAACGACGAGCTCGAGTGGATCCGCCGCTCGCCCAAGGCCCGGCAGGCCAAGTCCAAGGCCCGCATCCGCGCGTTCGACGAACTCGTCCAGGCGCAGGAGAACCGCACTCCAGGCAAGGCGGCGATCTTGATCCAGGTGCCCGAGCGCCTCGGCGGCAACGTCATCGAGCTTGATGGCGTGTCGAAAGCCTATGGCGACACATTATTGTTCGAGGATTTGAGTTTCTCGCTGCCGCCGGGCGGAATTGTCGGGGTGATCGGGGCCAACGGCGCCGGCAAGACCACCTTGTTCAAGCTGATCACCGGCGCCGAACAGCCGGATTCGGGCGAGATCAAGATCGGTCCGACGGTGCATCTGGGCTACGTCGACCAGAGCCGCGACAAGCTCGCGCCCAACAAGAACGTGTGGGAGGAGATTTCCGACGGCTCCGACGTGTTCCGCTTCGGCAAGCATGAGATCGGCACCCGCGCCTATGTCGGCGCATTCAATTTCCGCGGCCCCGACCAGCAGAAAAAGGTCGGCCAATTGTCCGGGGGCGAGCGCAACCGCGTCCACCTCGCGAAAATGCTCAAGGAGGGCGGCAACGTGCTGCTGCTCGACGAGCCGACCAACGACCTCGACGTCGAGACCCTGCGCGCGCTCGAAGAGGCGCTCGAGAATTTCGCCGGCTGCGCGGTGATCATCAGCCACGACCGCTTCTTCCTCGACCGCCTCGCCACCCACATGCTGGCCTTCGAAGGCGACAGCCACGTCGAATGGTTCGAAGGCAATTTCGAGGCCTATGAGGAAGACAAAAGGCGGCGGATGGGCCCGGAAGCGGACCGGCCGCACCGAATGACGTACAAGAAGCTGACGCGGTAATATCTGATCACCAAGCCCCTGTGCTCCTGCGAAGGCAGGAGCCCAGACTGGACCCCTGCCTTCGCAGGGGTACAATGGGTTTGCTCGGACAGTTCGGAGACTTCCGATGCAGCGGCCGGGCTACGTCTACATCATGGCCAGCGAGCGCAATGGCACGATCTATATCGGCGTAACCAGCGAACTCATTCAGCGCACCTGGCAGCATCGCAACGGGATGGTCGCCGGTTTCACCCGCAAGCACGGCTGCAAGCTGCTTGTCTGGTACGAAGCTTACGACGATCTTCAGCAGGCACGCCAGCGCGAGCTGCAGATGAAGAAATGGAAGCGGTTATGGAAGCTGAGCTCGATCGAAGCGATGAATCCCGAATGGCGCGACCTGTTTCTGACGCTTGTTTGACAGGCTTCGCCTGGTCTGGGCCCCTGCCTTCGCAGGGGAACGATGGATGATCAGCATCACCGCGCCGATGTGGCTGTGGAGCGGGGGGCAGGGGAGCGCCCGGAAGCGGACCGTCCCCCAGACGGTCCGACCCGGCCGCTGGCATTTCCTGACCGTCCCGGAGGGGGAGGCGACGGAGATCCGCGCACACAGCTTCGGCAATCCGCGCCGCGGGTTCGGATCGGTGCGGGTCACGGCGACCATCAACGGCGTCACCTGGCGCACTTCGCTGTTTCCGCAGAAATCGGGCGGCTACATCCTGCCGATCAAGGCCGATGTCCGCCGTCGCGCGGGCGTTTCGGCCGGCGACAAAGTTACCGTGGAGCTTGAGCTGCTGTGAAAACCCTCTCCCCGGCGGGGAGAGGGCAGGGTGAGGGGCTCCGTATTTCAGCGGATGTGCACAGAACCCCCTCATCCCAACCTTCTCCCCGCGGGGGAGAAGGAGTTTAGCGGCCGAGATCGGCCGCCGTCTTGGCGAATTCGTCGGCCATCGCCGAGAGCACGCCACAGGTCTGGCGGTCGTAGGTCGCGTCGGCGAGGCGGCGGCAGCGCCTGGACTGGTCGGCGAGCGCGTCGGCCTGCTCGGCGCTGACGTCGATCAGCATGTTGACGGCGCCGGAAAGGTTGCCGTCGCCGTCGAACAATGGGGTCGGGTATGGGGTGAAGGCGCGGCGGCTGCCGTCGGGCCGCATCGCGATTGCGACCTGGCCGCGGATTTCGCGCTTTTCACGAATCGCTTCGGCCATCGGGCACTGGTCGTGCGGAACGGGTTCGCCGGTGGTGGTGTAGATTTTCCAGGTCACGCACCATCGGTCTTCGCCGAGCGTCGGCTCGCGGCCGGCAAACTCGACGCAGGCGCGGTTCCAATAGGTAACGCCGCCCTCGGCGTCGGTGGTGTAGATCGGCACCGGCAGGCGATCGAGCAGCGAATGGCAGACGTCGCCGGTCGCCAAGGCTTCGATGGCGGTGTCGAGATAATGTTCGGCCTTGAGAGCTGCAGACATGTTCGGTCAGGGCCCGTGCGTGACGTCTGGGGGTAGCAACCGTCCGCCCTGGCGGCGGGTTCCTTGCTCAAGATCAAAAAACTAAGAATCGACCGCCGTTGTGTCGGCTGGACAACACTTTAAAGCGTGTCAGCGCAGGCGCTTGACCAGCAAGCCACCATCGGGTCCCGCCCGAACCTCGAAATTGGGTACCGCGCGGATCAGGTCGGACAGCCGGGTATAGCCGTAGTTGCGGGCGGCGAAGCTCGACACGGCTTTCGCCCGCTGGCCGAGCTCGGACAAAGACGCAAAGCCCTCCTCGTCGCGCTTCGATGCCTTGAACGCGGCGCCGAGCACCTGGAGCAGCTCGGAATCGACGGGCCGGGTGCCCTTGGCGCTCGCCGGCTGCTCGAGCGCTTCCTGTTCGTCGAGGGCGAGCGCGGCGACGTCGAAGAAGCGCGAACAGGCCTGGCGGAACGGGGGCGGGGTCTTGGCGGTCCCGAATCCCCAGATAGGCAGCCCTTCCTCGCGGATGCGCTGGGCGAGCGGCAGGAAGTCGCTGTCGCTCGACATGATCCCGAAGCCGTCGACGTTGCCGCGGTAGAGCAGGTCCATGGCGTCGATGATCAGGCGCATGTCGGTCGCGCCCTTGCCCTTGGCGACGTCGAATTGCTGCATCGGGATGATCGAGTGCAGGCCGGTCAATTTCTCCCAGCCCTTGAGGCTGGTCTTGGCCCAATTGCCGTACGCGCGCCGGACGTTGATCGTGCCGAGCTCGCCCAGCACAAGCAAAACTTCGTCGAGATGCCCGGCCGACGCATTGTCGGCGTCGATCAACAAAGCGATATTCTTTTCCTGGTCGCTTTTGCGGTCGGTCATGAGTCGAATCCCGGCTTTTGCGCCCATCTAACGTAGTGTCGCGGAATGACCACATCTTGGCGCAGATCGCGCCCGGACCCGAGCCTGCAAGTGATCGATGCGGGAACGAAACGCCTTCTCAAGCACTGAAACGGCACAGGGGGCGAGTATCGGCCGCCAGATTTCGGAAGGACAAGACAGATGAAGAAATATCTTGGAATGACAGCAGCGCTTGCCGCGAGCATCGCCGTGAGTGGCTGCGCCACCAATCCTTACGGATACAATGATCCGTATTACAACAGCGGATACAACAATAGCGGGTACAATAATCCCGATGGGAGCCGTGCCGTGACCGGAGCAGCCGTCGGCGGTGCCGCCGGCGCCGTTGCCGGGGCCATAATCCCGGGCGTCAGCACGATCGAAGGCGCGGTTGCCGGAGCAGTGCTCGGCGGCGTTCTCGGAGCGTTCACCAAGGGTCGCCAATATTATCGCGATACCCGTGGCTATTGCTACTACGTCGACCAGTATGGCCGGCCTATCTACGACTACAACACACGCTGCTAATCGCCGATTAGGCGACGTCGGCAGAGTGGGGCGCTAGCGCCGGCTGTCGACGAACCGATTGAACTTGCTAGACGGGGCGGAACTCCCCTTCCGCCTCGTCGAGCAGGTATAATCGCCCCTCGGTAATCGAAAAATGCCCGCCGTGGAGCTTCAGCCGCTCCGCTATTTCGCGCTCGATCACCCACGGAAACGTGCGCAGATTGGCGAGCGACACCTTTACCGCTTCGCGCTCCATGTCGAGAAACGCTTGCGCGCCCAGCTCGGAATGCCGCGACCGCACCGCCGAGCGCGCTTGCCCAAGCATTTCCACCCAAGCCGCGATGAAATGCCCCTCGCCATGCTCGGCATCGTCGAATTGGCCGGTCAGGGCCGCCGCGCAGCCGCCGCAGCCGCCGTGGCCCAGCACCAGCAATTCCTCGACCTCGAGTTGGGTGACGGCAAACTCGAGCGCCGCCGAGACGCCGTGATAGCCGCCGGTCGTTTCGAACGGCGGCGCGAGATTGGCGACATTGCGGACGACGAATATCTCGCCCGGCCGGGCATCGAAAATGAGCGCCGGCTCGACCCGGCTGTCCGAGCAGGCCAGCACCATCACCTTGGGGCTCTGCCCTTCGGCGAGTTCGGACCAGCGCTCGCGCTCGCGCTTCCAGCCGGTCTCGCGGAACCGTCGGTAACCTTCGATCATCTGTTCGAGCCGGGCCATGGCCGCCGCTAGCGGCAAGCGGGCAGGGGTGGCAAGCCGGCACTCCAATCGCTATCTGGCCGGCATGACCGCGCCGGCTCCCGTCACCCGCCCAATCGGCCCCAGGCAGCGCAAGCCCGACTGGATCCGGGTCAAGGCGCCGACCAGCCCCGGCTATCACGAGACCCGCAAGCTGATGCGCTCGCTCGGGCTCAACACGGTGTGCGAGGAGGCCGCCTGCCCGAACATCGGCGAGTGCTGGACCAAGAAGCACGCGACGGTGATGATCCTCGGCGACACCTGCACGCGCGCCTGCGCCTTTTGCAACGTGAAGACCGGGATGCCGCGCGCTGTGGACCGCCTCGAGCCCGAGCATGTCGCCGTCGCTGCGGCCGAGCTTGGCCTCGAGCATATCGTCGTCACGTCGGTCGACCGCGACGATCTGCCCGACGGCGGCGCGTCGCAGTTCGTCAAGGTGATCGAGGCGCTGCGCAAGCGCACTCCGGGCACGACGATCGAGATCCTCACTCCGGATTTCCGCAACAAGGGCGAGGCGCCGGTCGAGGCGATCGTCGCGGCCGGTCCGGACGTGTTCAACCACAACCTCGAGACGGTGCCGCGGCTCTATCCGACGATCCGGCCGGGCGCGCGCTACTATGCGTCGCTGCGGCTGCTCGAGAGCGTCAAGCGGATGGCGCCGCAGATGTTCACCAAGTCGGGGCTGATGGTTGGGCTGGGCGAGCAGCGGCTCGAGGTTCACCAGGTGATGGACGATATGCGCTCGGCGGGGATCGATTTCCTCACCATGGGCCAATATCTGCAACCGACCCCGCGCCACGCGAAGGTCGAGGAGTTCGTGACCCCCAAGGCGTTCGACGCCTATGCTGCGATCGGGCGGGCAAAGGGCTTCCTGCTCGTCGCCGCGACCCCTCTCACTCGCTCGAGCTACCATGCCGGCGACGACTTCCGGGCGATGCAGCAGGCGCGGGCAGCGCAGCTGGGGCAGGCTGGGGGCTAATGCCGCGCCACAGCGAGACGAAATATCTCCCGTACTCGCCCGAGCAATTGTTCGATCTGGTCGCCGACGTCGAACATTACGACGAGTTCCTGCCGTGGGTCGTCGCGGTGCGCGTGCGTTCATCGAGCGAGACCGAAACGGTTGCCGACCTGGTGGTCGGCTTCAACGCGTTCAAGGAGCGCTTCACGAGCCGGGTGACCAAGCGGCGGCCGACGCATATCTGCGTCGACTACATCGAGGGGCCGCTCAAATATCTGAAGAATGAATGGCGCTTCGAAGCCGCGCCGGGCGGCGGCACCGAGGTCCATTTCGCGGTCGATTTCGCGTTCCGCTCGAGGATCTTCGAGGCGCTCGCCGGGCAGATGTTCGACCGCGCGCTGAGGCGGATGATCGGCGCCTTCGAGCAGCGCGCCGCGGCGCTCTATGGAATCAGCAGCTCGAGCGCGCAGAGCGCCGCCTGAAGACGGACACCCGAGCGGCCGTTGTCCTCGAACACTTTCTGGTCGGCGACGATCCGCGCCGGATCGGCGTCGCGCTCGGCGCGGGCGAACACGACCGTTCCGATGGGCTTGGATGGAGTTCCTCCGCTTGGGCCGGCGATGCCGGTAACCGCCACGGCGACGTCGGCCTCCGAAGCCAGCAGAGCCCCGCGCGCCATCGCCCAGGCGACGGCGACGCTGACCGCTCCGAAGGTCTCCACCAGATCCTCGCTGACCTTGAGCTGGCCGAGTTTCGCGGCATTCGAATAAGTGATGAATCCGGCTTCGAAGATCTCGGACGAGCCCGGGATTTCAGTGATCGCGGCGGCAACCAGGCCGCCGGTGCAGCTCTCGGCAACGGCGACCCGGCGGCCGGCCTTGCGATTGGCTTCGACCACCTCGCGGGCCTTGTCGACCAGCGCCTTGGGAAGCAGGAAGTCGCTCATCGCGGCATCGTCCGGATGCTGGCGACCGCCTGGGCGGCAATGCCTTCGTGGCGGCCGGTGAAGCCCAACCCGTCGGTGGTCGTGGCCTTGATGCTCACCGCGCTTTGATCGAGGCCGAGGATATCGGCGACCCGCGCCCTGATCGCCGAACGATGCGGACCGACCCTGGGCTCCTCGCAGATCACGGTGCAGTCGACGTGGTCGATGATCGCGCCGGCCGAGCGGATCAACTGCGCGGCGTGGGCCAGGAAAATGTCCGACGCGGCGCCCTTCCACTGCGGGTCCGAGGGTGGGAAATGCTCGCCAATGTCGCCAAGCCCCGCCGCTCCGAGCAGCGCGTCGGTGATCGCGTGGAGGACGACGTCGGCGTCGCTATGCCCGGCAAGCCCGCGGGAGTGGGGGATGGTGACGCCGCCAAGCATCAGTGGGCCGTCGCCGGCAAAGCCGTGGACATCGAAGCCGAGGCCGGTGCGGGACACCAGCCGCGCCGCAAGCATCGCTTCGGCGCGGTCCCAATCGGCATTCGTGGTGAGCTTTTCGAGCAGCGGATCGCCTTCGACCGCGGCGACACGGAGCCCGGCGGCGCGGGCAACGCTGGTCTCGTCGGTTGGCGGTGCGCCCTGCCAGCGCTCGTAGGCGCTGCGCAGCGCGTCGAGGTTGAACGCCTGCGGGGTCTGCACGCGGACGGCATCGGTGCGATCGATGGGATCGCCGAGCAGCGCTTGCGCGCGGGCGAGGGTGTCGCCGACCGGCAGCACCGGCGCCGCGCCGTCGTGGCTGGCGAGCGCGCCGAGCAGGCGGTCGACCACCTCGGGCGGACAAAACGGCCGCGCGGCGTCGTGCACCAAAACCTGCTTGCCGTCGCTTGCCGCCAGGCCGGCGCGAACCGATTCCGACCGATGCTCGCCGCCGCGGATCGGATGTCCCACGTCGAGGCCATCGAGTGCCGATCGAGCCAGCTCCTCCTGTCCGCGCCCAATCACGACGCGCACCGCATCGACGAGTGGGTGCCGGACGAAGGCCTCCACCGCCCACCGCAAGACCGGCTTGCCGCCGAGCAAGCGGTACTGCTTGGGGACGCCGCCGCCGAGGCGCTGCCCGCTTCCGGCGGCGACAATCAGTGCGGTCACGGTCACCGGCGGCGCCTTGCCCCCGTATGGCCGCTCCTGTAAAGGCGCGCCTTCCCATGAGCCTGGCCAAACCCCTCTCCGTCGGCCCGATAATGGTCGGCCCGCTGCGCATCGACGCTCCGGTCATCCTGGCGCCGATGACCGGCGTCACCGATTTGCCGTTCCGGCGCATCGTCAAGCGCTACGGCGCCGGGCTCACGGTCAGCGAGATGATCGCCAGCCAGGCGATGATCCGGGAGACCCGCCAGTCGCTGCAGAAGTCGCTGTGGGACCCGTCGGAAGAGCCGGTTTCGCTCCAGCTCGCCGGCTGCGCGCCGCGCGAGATGGCGGAAGCCGCCAGGCTCAACGAGCAGCGTGGAGCGGCGATCATCGACATCAACATGGGCTGTCCGGTGAAAAAGGTGGTCAACGGCGACGCCGGCTCGGCCCTGATGCGCGACCTGCCGCTCGCCGCCTCGATTATCGCGGCGACGGTGAAGGCGGTGAAGGTGCCGGTGACTCTCAAGATGCGCACCGGCTGGGACGATGGCAGCCGCAACTCCCCGGAGCTCGCGCGCATCGCCGAGGACCTCGGCGTCAGGATGATCACCGTCCACGGCCGCACCCGCTGCCAGATGTACAAGGGGCACGCCGACTGGAGTTTCGTCGCCCGGGTCAAGCAGGCGGTGTCGCTGCCAGTAATCGTCAACGGCGACATCTGCTCGATCGCCGACGCGCGCGAAGCGCTGGCGCAGTCCGGCGCCGACGGAGTGATGATCGGACGCGGGGCCTACGGCCGTCCGTGGCTGCTCGGCCAGGTCATGGCTGCGCTGCACGACGGCGGATCGCGGCCGGAACCTTCGCTCGACGAGCAGCTCGAAACCATGCTCGAGCAATATGCGGACATGCTGTCGCTCTACGGGCGAACAACCGGGGTCAACCTCGCCCGCAAGCACATCGGCTGGTACACCAAGGGTCTTCCCGGCTCCGCCGAGTTCCGCAATCGGGTCAACACCCAGGACGATCCCGGCATGGTGATCGCGATGCTGCGCGACTTCTATTCGCCCTGGCTGTCGCGGGCGGCCGCATAAAACGGTCCGCCTGAGGGCGAAAAAGGACGAGTTGCGCGCACGACTGTGTTTTTCATGCAACGCGACCGTGCTAGGGCCACAGTGATGGACGCGCAGGCCGTAGAATCGGTGCTCACTTCTCGGACGAACTGGCTGGCGCGAGAGCGCGCCAGCGGCCGCTTTTACACTTTTGCCGCGCTCGCGATCGGCGCTCTGCTGGTGGTCATCGCCGCCTTCAGCGGCCTCGTGCTGGGCCGGGGCGCGGAGCCCGGATCCCTGTTGTCGCCGCCGCTGATCGCATTGCTGCTGGTCGCCAATTTGATCCCGGCGATCGCCCTGATGGTGCTGTTCTCGCGCAAGGTGGCGATGGCCCGGGCGGCAAGGGGCGGGCTCGGCAGCGGCCGGCTCCACACCCGCCTCGTCGCCTTGTTCTCGGTGATCGCCGCGGTGCCGACCGTGCTGGTCGCGATCTTCGCCTCGCTGCTGTTCCAGAGCGGGCTCGAATTCTGGTTCTCCGACCGCGCCCGGGGAATGCTCGAGAACACCGTCCAGGTCGCCCGGGCGACGTTCGATTCCGAGGTCGAGCGGGTGGCCAACGAAACCGTCACGATGAGCGGCGACCTTGCCGGATATCTTCGCGTCATTGCGATCGACGATCCGCGCTTTGCCGAGGCATTCGGCCGCAACCAGGTGCTCAACCGCAACCTGTCCGAAGCGATCATCTTCACCTACGGGGCGGACCGGCAGATCCGCACGCTGGCATTGGTCAATCCCTACGACCGGCCGCTCGAGCAGGTGATCACCCCGCCAATGATTAGCGAGCTACGCGGCGCGGAGAGCGTGGCGATCAATTCATCGGACCGGATCGGTGCGCTCACCCGGCTCGATTACGGGCCCGAAACCTATTTGTACGCCGCGCGCGTCTTCGAGCCCCGGTTCCAGGACCAGATCAACCGCGCCAATGAGGTGCTAAACGATTATCGGGAATTGCTGTCCCGCTCCCGCACCAACCAGCTGCGGTTCAATGCCGCGCTTCTGTTCGGGGCGCTGATCATCGTCGGCCTGGCGATCTTCACCGCCTTGAAGCTTGCCGACCGCATGGTCCGGCCGGTCGGGCAGCTGGTCGCCGCCGCCGGCCGGGTCGAGGAGGGGGACTTTTCGGCTCGTGTGCCGGTCGCCAACACCGAGGATGAAATCCAGACATTGGCGACGGCGTTCAACCGGATGACCGGCCGCCTCGAGGAGCAGACCGGCGCGTTGAAATCCGCCAATGCCCAGCTCGAGACGCGCCGGGCGTTCATCGAGGCGGTGCTGTCGAGCGTCACGGCGGGCGTGATCGCGCTCGATTCCGACAACCGGATCCTGCTTATCAACCGCTCCGCCGAAGCGCTTCTGCCGGAAGGCAGGGAGGAGCTCGAGGGAACCGCGCTGTCCAGGGTGTCGCCCGACCTCGACGAGTTCATTCACGGCGACCAGCCCGAAGCCGATGTCCAGGTGCGGGTCGGGTCGGGCCAGCGCACGCTGGCGGTCAAGCGCGTCCGCTACCAGGACGGCGCCGTGCTGACCTTCGACGACATCACCGACCAGCTGGCCGACCAGCGGCGGGCGGCGTGGTCGGACATCGCCCGGCGGATCGCCCACGAGATCAAGAACCCGCTGACCCCGATCCAGCTGGCCGCCGAGCGGCTGCAGCGCCGGTTCGGCGAAGAAATATCGTCCGATCAGGTGACCTTCGAGCGGCTCACCGGGACGATCGTCCGGCAGGTCGGCGACCTCAGGCGGATGGTCGACGAATTCTCCAACTTCGCGCGCATGCCAAAACCGGTCTTCCGCCAGGAGAATGTTCACGAGATCGCCCGCCAGGCGCTGTTCCTGCACGAAGTCGCCCATCCCGGCATCACCTTTTCGATCGATCCGGCGGAAGGCGAATTCCCGATGGTCTGCGACCGGCGCCAGCTCGCGCAGGCACTGACCAACGTTGTGAAGAATGCCGTGGAAGCCATTGAAACACGGATAAATCGCCGCGAGCACAGCCTTGCGGGCGATCGCGTCGAGCTGCGCCTGAGGAACGAACGCGACCAGCTCGTCATCGACGTGCTCGACACCGGCATCGGCCTTCCCGAAGACCGCGAACGGCTGACCGAGCCGTACATGACGACGCGGGTGCGCGGCACCGGGCTCGGGCTCGCGATCGTCAAGAAGATCGTCGAGGAGCATCTGGGCGAGATCGCATTCCTCGACCGCGGCGGGGGCGGCACCCATGTCCGCATCGCCTTCGATTCCGAGCGCCTGGCGAGGCTCGCCTCTGAGGCATCGGGCGAGGCGGCCGAGGGCGGTGAACCCGACAATTACGACAATCCGGAGGAAATCGGCTGATGGCGCTTGAAGTATTGGTAGTGGACGATGAGGCCGATATCCGCGAGCTCGTCAGCGGCGTCCTCGAAGACGAGGGCTATGCCGTCCGCACCGCCGCCGACAGCACGGCCGCGCTCGACGCGATCGACGACCGGCGGCCGTCGATGGTCCTGCTCGACGTATGGCTGCAGGGATCGCGGCTCGACGGCCTCGAGCTGCTCCAGGAGATCAAGCGCCGCGATGCGAGCCTGCCGGTGCTGGTGATTTCCGGCCATGGCAATCTCGACACGGCGGTTGCCGCGGTGCGCGAGGGTGCGATCGATTTCATCGAAAAGCCGTTCGAAGCCGGGCGGCTCGTCTATCTGGTCGACCGGGCGACCGAGACCGACCAGCTGCGCCGCGAGAATGCGACGTTGCGCAAGCAGTTCGGCCAGGACGACCAGCTCAACGGCAGCTCGGTCGCGATCAACACCGTGCGCGCGACGTTGAAGCGGGTGGCGCCGACCGGCAGCCGGGTGCTGATTACCGGTCCCGGCGGGGTCGGCAAGGAGATCGCCGCGCGCATGATCCACCTCTGGAGCCCGCGGGCCAAAGCGCCGTTCATCGTGCTTTCGGCGGCGATGATGAGCCCCGATCGGGTCGAAGACGAGCTGTTCGGCTCCGAAGCGGACGGGGTGTGTCGCCCAGGCCTGCTCGAGCAGGCGCACGGCGGCACCATCTTTCTCGACGAAATCGCCGACATGCCGCAGACCACCCAGGGCAAGATCCTGCGCGTGCTGACCGACCAGAGCTACCATCGGGTCGGCGGCCAGCGGCCGGTCAAGGTTGATGTGCGAGTGCTTTCGGCGACGTCGCGCACCCTGTCCGACGAAATTGCCGCCGGGCGCTTCCGGGAGGATCTGTACTATCGGCTCAACGTCGTCCCGGTGCGGTTGCCGGCGTTGCGGGAACGGCGCGAGGACATCCCCGAGCTGGTCAACCATTTCCTCGCCCGCTTTGCCGCCGAACGGCGGATTCCGACGCCGAGCCTGTCGGACGAGGCGATGGCCGCCCTCCAGGCGCACGAGTGGCCGGGCAACGTTCGCCAGCTGAGGAATATCATCGAGCGGACCATCATCCTCGCCCCCGGTGACCGGGTCGGCCGGATTGAAGTCGACCTGCTGCCCGGCGAAGTGCTCGACAACCAGGGGCCCGTCGGAGTCACCAGCGCCACCATGACGATCATGGGCAGCCCGCTGCGGGAAGCCCGGGAATCGTTCGAGCGGGAGTATCTCAGAATCCAGATCCGCCGGTTTTCAGGCAACATCTCGCGGACCGCGTCGTTCATTGGGATGGAACGCTCGGCGCTGCATCGCAAGCTCAAGGCCCTGGGGATCGGCGACAAGCACGAGACCGAGGATGAAACGCCGCGCGGATAGCAGGGGCGGGGAAAGCAGGGGCGGGGAATAGGAGGCACGGGCACGGCCATGGCCGAAAAAGTGCTCAGCCTGCAGGACCATTTCCTCAATTGCGTCCGGCGGGCGCGGTCCCCGGTGACCATTTTCCTGCTCAAGGGCGTCAAGTTGCAGGGAGTGATCACCTGGTTTGACGCATTCTCGCTGCTTCTCCGCCGCGACGGCGCCTCGCAGCTGGTCTACAAGCATTCGGTCTCGACGATCATGCCGGTCGAGATGCCGGCGGACTTCGTAGCCGCGTCAAGGGAAGATCAGAGCGGCCATTCGGGCCGAGTCCCGCTGCAGGACCTGTTTCTTGCCGCCGCCGCGCGGGACCATGCCGGGATGACCGTTTTCCTGGTCAACGGAGTCATGCTCCAGGGCGCGGTTGCGGGTTTCGACCAATTCTCGCTGGTGCTCGAGCGCGGTGGCCAAGTCCAGCTGGTCTACAAACACGCCATTTCGACGCTGCAGCCGGCACAGTTGCTGAGCCTCGAGGCGGAACCGGGCGATCCAGCCGATCCTGCCAGCGAACAATCCACAGTGAAATCCACCGACGAATCCACCAAGAAATCCACCGACAAATCCACAGGCCAGTCCACAGGGGAACCCGGCCGTTGAACAATTTCGACGGCAATGGCGCGATCGAGGTCGTCCGCGGCGAGCGCGCTTTGCTGGTGGTGCCCGAGCGCACGAGCCGCAATAGTAACGATGCCGGCTCACGCCGCTCGGCCGAAGCCCGGCTGGACGAGGCGCAGGGGCTCGCCGAAGCCATCGGCCTTACGGTCGTCGCGCGGCGGGCTTACCGGCTGCGCTCGCTGCGGCCGGCGACGCTGCTCGGCAAGGGACAGGTCGAGGACATCGCGGCGCTGGCGGCCGAGCATCGCGCCGCGCTGCTGATCGTCGACTCTCCGTTGACCCCAATCCAGCAAAAATCGCTGGAGGAGGGGGTGGGCACCAAGGTGATCGACCGCACCGGGCTGATCCTCGAGATCTTCGGCGAGCGAGCGGCCAGCGCCGAAGGCCGGCTGCAGGTCGAGCTCGCGCACCTCGATTACCAGGCCGGGCGGCTGGTGCGCAGCTGGACCCACCTCGAGCGCCAGCGCGGCGGTTTCGGCTTCCTCGGTGGTCCCGGCGAGACCCAGATCGAGGCCGACCGGCGGTTGATCCGCGAACGCATGGCCCGCATTCGCCGCGAACTCGAACAAGTGAAGCGCACGCGAACCCTGCATCGCGACCGGCGCCAGCGGGCGCCGTGGCCGGTAGTTGCCCTCGTCGGCTATACCAACGCCGGGAAATCAACCCTTTTCAATAGCTTATCTGGCGAAGATGTGTTCGCGGAAGACTTGCTGTTCGCGACCCTCGACCCGACCATGCGCGAAATCCGGATCCCGGGGTTCGACAAGGCGATCCTGTCGGACACGGTCGGTTTCGTGTCGGACTTGCCGACCGAGCTGATCGCGGCCTTCCGGGCGACCCTCGAGGAGGTCGCGTCGGCCAACCTGCTGGTCCACGTCCGCGACATGGCCCACCCGGACCATGAGGCGCAGCGCGAGGACGTGGACGATGTGCTGGCCTCGCTCGGGCTGGGCGAGGAGGGGGCGCCACCGCGGCTCCAGGCCTGGAACAAGCTCGACCTGCTGGAGAGCGCCGAGCGCCAGGCGCTGCTCAACGAGGCTGCGCGCCGCGACGACGTGGTGCCGATTTCGGCGTTGACCGGCTGGGGGCTCGAGGAACTCCTGACCCGCATCGGCCAGCAGCTGACCCGCGACGACGAAATTGTCGAAATCCGAGTGCCGGCCATGGATGGCGGCAGGATCGCCTGGCTGCACGCGCGCGGCGAGGTTCTCGACCAGCGGGTCGGCGATAATGAGATCCATTTGTCGGTGCGGCTGTCGCGCGACAATTGGGCGCGCTTTCAGGCGCTGGAATCGGCTTGAGCCGCCTTCGCGCGGACCCATAAGGCCTCTTTTTCGTCGAGCGAAAGCGCCTTGAAACCCGGCGCTTCCTCGATCTGGCGAAACCGCGATTCAAACTTGCGATTGGCTTTGCGCAGAGCTTCTTCCGCATTGATGTTCAGGTGCCGTGCGAGGTTGACCAGTGCGAATAGCAGGTCGCCGAGCTCCTCTTCGCGGGCTTCCGGGCCGGTTTCCGCATCGAGCTCGGCCAGTTCTTCGTCGATCTTTGCCCGCGGGCCCTCGGTGTCCGGCCAGTCGAAGCCCGTCCGCGCCGCCCGGCGCTGGAGCTTCTGAGCCCGTTCGAGCGCCGGCAGCGCCAGCGCGACTCCGGCCAGGGCGCTCCGGTCGGGATTGACGGCGCGCTCTTCGGCCTTGATGACTTCCCAGAGGTGATGACCACCGTCCGCGGCGCCGCGGAAGATATGCGGGTGGCGGCGCTCCAGCTTGTCGCAGATCCGGTCGACGACGTCGTCAAGCCGGAAATGGCCAGCTTCCTCGGCCATCAGGGCGTGGAAGACCACCTGAAGCTGGAGATCACCGAGCTCGTCCGCCAGCGCCTCCATGTCGCCGCGCTGGATGGCGTCGGCGACCTCATAGGCTTCCTCGATCGTGTAGGGCGCGATCGTCTCGAATGTCTGGACGCTGTCCCATTCGCAGCCGCTGATCGGGTCGCGCAGGCGGCGCATGATCGCGACCAGGCGTTCCAGCTTCAAGAGGGGGGCCTCAGGCTCACGCCGGCTCTCTGTCCGATAGTCTGATAATATGTATTATGTTAAATATAGCGTGCATCAGGGGACCATCACCAGCCATCGCCCCTCGACCCCCCAGCGCTGCAGCGACGACAAGAAATTCATGCCGAGTACGTTGAGGCCGCCGCTGTCGGCGACGTGCACGGCAATGTCGCGGCGTTCGATCGACCCGACTTCAAGGGTGTTCGCCCGCCCGCTGTACACCCGGATCAGGCCATTGCCGGTGCGCACGATCTGGTCCGGCCGCGCGCTGACCGCGACGCTCGCGCGCTCGGCGGTGTCGCGGCCGATCGTGGTCATGGTGGCGCCGCTGTCGACCAGAAACTTGACCGGCGCGCCGTTGAGCTGCCCCTCGATCCAGAAATGGCCGTCGATCGCCATCGGAATGCGAATCTCGGCGGCCAGCTCGACCGGCTGGCCGGTTGCCTCGGCGCGCAGCCGCTGCGCGACCCATCCGAAATCGTCGCGGAAGGTGAACAAGACGAAGCCCGCCGCGAAGATCGCGATCCAGGCCAGCGCCATGGTCGCGAGCTTCGCCGCCGGCTCGCGGCGGGCAATCAGGGCGCCGACGACCAGCATCATCGCCATCAGGATGTAGACGCCGCCGAGCATCAGGTCGTTGGTCATCATGCGGTCCTCACAGGGCGATCTCGAGCCCGTCGTGCGCCGGGGCCGCCCAGTCGGGAAGTTCGCCGACCAAGGTCGCATAATCGAGGCTGTTGCCCATATGGGTCAAATAGAGCTGCCCGACATTCAAGTTGCGCGCCCAAACGACAACCGCGTCGAGATGGGCGTGGGTCGGATGCGGCTGCCGCATCAGGCAATCGCAAATCCACACGTCGCTGCCTTGATAAAGGTTTGCCATCTCTTCGGATAACTCGTGGAAATCTATGGAATAGACAAGCGAGCGCTCACCTTCTTCGATGCGCATGCCAAGCGATGTAATGCCGCCGTGCGGCTGGTCAACGAAGCGGAGCACCGCATCGCCCCAACGCAATTCATCATCGAGCGGCACCGGCGCCACCACCGGCGGGTAGATGCCGGCCTGCGCAAAGGCGTAGGCGAAGCGGCTCTGGAGGCGTTCGAGGTCGTTGCGGCGGGCATGGAGCGGCACCGGCTTCTGCAGCGCCTGCGCGAGCGGGCGCAAATCGTCGATACCGTGGCAATGGTCGGCATGGTCGTGGGTGACGATCAGTGCATCGATCCGGCCGATGTCGGCATCGAGCAGCTGCTGGCGAAGGTCGGGGCCGCAATCGACCAGCAGAGTCTCACCGGCGCTGTCGAGCACGATCGACGAGCGCGAGCGGCGATTGCGGGGCTCGTCGGGGTCGCACTGGCCCCAGTCGTTGCCGATCTTCGGAACCCCGGTCGAGGTGCCGCAGCCCAGGATTCGAACTTTCACGGTGCCGTCTGGGCGGCGGCCCGGCTGAACAGGCGGAAGAAATTGGCGGTGGTCGCCTCGGCCAGCGCCTCGGGCTCCTCGCCGCGCAGCTCGGCGACAAACGCCGCGGTGTCGGCCACAAACGCCGGCTCGCACGGCCGTCCGCGATGCGGCACCGGGGCAAGGAACGGCGCATCGGTCTCGACCAGCAACCGCTCGAGCGGGATTTTGGTCGCGGTTTCCTGGAGGTCGCGGGCGTTCTTGAAGGTGACGATTCCGCTCATCGAGATGAAGAAGCCGAAATCGAGCGCTTTCCGGGCGAGTTCCCAGCTACCGGTGAAGCAGTGCAGCACTCCGGCGACCCGGCCCTTCCCGGTCGCGGCGCCGAGGATTTCGGCGGTGTCGTCCTCCGCGTCGCGGGTATGGACGATCAGCGGCAGCCCGCTCGTCCGTGCCGCCTCGATGTGCGCCGCGAACCGCTCGCGCTGGGCGGGGCGCGCGCTATTGTCGTAATGATAATCGAGCCCGCACTCGCCGATGGCGATGATTTTGGCGTGGTTCGAGGCTTCGACCAGCGCCGCGGCGCCGAGGTCCGGGTGCGCATCGGCCTCGTGCGGGTGGACTCCGACGCTGGCCCAGACATCGTCGTGCCGCTCGGCGGTGGCGAGGATGTCGCCCCACTCCGACTGGCGGGTGGCAATGTTGAGGAAGCCCCCGACGCCGCGTGCCCGGGCGTTGTCGAGCACCTCGGCCTGCCGTTCGACCAGGCCGGGGTAGTTGAGGTGGCAATGGCTGTCGATCAGCCTCATCATGCCTCCTCCGTCCCTTCGAGCTCGAGGCGGGGGAAGATCGGCACGGGCTGCGCGATCGGCTGGCCGCCGCTGCCGCTGTCGATCAGCGCGATCAGCCGCTCGGCGGATGCCGGCGTCACCGGAGCGATCGCCTCCGCAAGCCGCCGCACCGCCACCGCCAGCGTGCCGAGCACCGCCGCCATCCGCTCGGGATCGGTCTTGCGCAGCGCCCATGGCGCCTGCGCATCGACAAAAGCGTTGCAGGCGAACACCGCCTTCATCCAAGCCTCGATGCCGATCGAGAAGGCGAAGCGCTCGAAGGCCGCCGGGATGTCGCGCTCGACCGCGGCGGCGACGACGGCGAGCAGTTCGAGATCCTCGGCGCCCTCTCCCGCTGCCGGAATAACACCATCCAAATTCTTGAAAATCATCGACAAGGTGCGCTGCGCCAGATTTCCGAAACTGTTCGCGAGCTCGGCATTGACGCGGTTGACGATCGCTTCCGGGCTGTAGCTGCCGTCCTGCCCGAACGGGATCTCGCGAAGCAGGAAATAGCGCAGTGAATCGACCCCGAAGCGGTCGGCCAGAACGAGCGGGTCGACGACGTTGCCGATGCTCTTCGACATCTTCTCGCCACTGCTCAGCAGGAAGCCGTGGCCGTAGACCATTTTCGGAAGCGCGATGCCGGCCGACATCAGGAACGCCGGCCAGTAGACGGCGTGGAAGCGGACCACGTCCTTGCCGATCAGATGGACGTCGGCGGGCCAGTAGCGTTTGAATAGTTCGGTATCGTCGGGAAAACCGAGACCGGTGATGTAGTTGGTCAGCGCGTCGAGCCAGACGTACATCACATGCCCCGGCTTGCCGGGCGCCGGCACGCCCCAGTCGAAGCTGGTGCGCGAGATCGACAGATCGGAGAGCCCGCCTTCGACGAACCGAAGCACCTCGTTGCGGCGCGTGTCGGGCTGGATGAACGAAGGGTTGGCCTGGTGATGGTCGAGGAGCGGCTGCTGATAGGCCGAGAGCCGGAAGAACCAGCTTTCCTCGGCGGTCCATTCGACCGGCGAACCGTTCGGCGAGAGCTTTTCGCCCCCCTCCCCCTCGGTCAGCTCGCTTTCGTCGTAGAAGGCCTCGTCGCGGACCGAATACCAGCCTTCGTAACGGCCGAGATACAAATCCCCCCTCGCCTCCATCGCTTCCCAGATCGCCTGGCTGGCGCGGTGATGCGCGGGGTCCGAAGTCCGGATGAAACCGTCATAGGCGACGTTAAGAACCTCAGCCATGTGCTGGAATATCGCTGACATTTTGTTCGCGTATTCGGCCGGCTGCACGCCTTCCGACCGCGCCGCCTGGGCCATTTTCAGCCCATGCTCGTCGGTGCCCGTCTGGAACCGGACGTCGCGGCCCCGCGCCCGCTGGAAGCGCGCGATCACGTCGGCGGCGATCGCCTCATAGGCATGGCCGATGTGCGGCGGCCCGTTGGGGTAATTGATCGCGGTGGTGATGTAGAAGGGCTCGGCCATGGCCACGCGGCCCCTAGCCGCCGCAGCGCGCGGCTTCAAGGAACCGGGCGGATTGCAACCGAGGCCAAGATTCCGCCGAGCTGGAAGACGGTCGAAGCCGGGTCGAGCGACACCCGCGGCGCCAGCACCGCCAGCTCCCGCGCCTGCGCATAAGCGTTGAGCGCCCGCTCGAGCGGCGGTCCCTGCAGCCCCCGCGCCTGCCCCGCGATCAGCGGCGGCACCAGGTCGAGGAACGCCGCATAGCGATCGCCGGCGCCCTTGCGGCCGAGCTCGAGCGCCAGGTCCGACCGCCGCGCATTGGTCGGGTCGCCTTCGCGAAGGATGCGCGCGGCGGCATCCTGCAGCTTGGCCAGGTCGAGCGCCGCGAACGCCATCGCCCGGCCAACCGAGCCGCCGGCCCGGGCGACGATGCCGGATCGCTCCGCCGCACTCATCGACGGAAGCTGAGCCTCGAGGAGTGACGTCATGGCGTCATCGCCAAGCGGCTGGAAATCGAGCCTGCGGCAGCGAGAGCGGACCGTCGGCAGAAGCCGCCCCGGCGCATGGCTGACGAGCAGGAAAACGCAATTGGCCGGCGGCTCTTCGAGCATCTTTAAAAGCGCGTTGGCGGCCGGCGGCTCGAGGTCGTCGGCGCTGTCGATGACCACCGCGCGCCACGGCGACATGCTGGGCGTCAGGTCGAACAGCTCGGCGAGGCCGCGCACCTGGCCGACCGTGATGTTGCGCGCCAGCGCACCGGTCTTAGGGTTCTCGGCCCGCTCGAGCCAGCGCATGTCGGGGTGGCTGCCGGCGGCGGCGAGCCTGGCGATCGGATGCTCTTCGGGCGTGCCCAGCCCCGGCAGGCCGGCCGGCGGTCCGGCTGCGTCCGCCAGGACTCGGGTCGCCGCGACGCGCGCGAAATGCGCCTTGCCGACACCGCGCGGCCCGGCAAGCAGCCAGGCATGGGGCAAAGTGCCCGCCCGCCACGCCGATTCGAACTGGCCGACCGCAGGATCGTGGCCGATGATCACGGCAGCAGGTCCTGGATGGCCCTAACCAATAGTTTGGTTACCTCTTCGGGTGTGCCGGAAGCGTCGACGAGCTTAACGCGATCGGGCTCCTCAGCATGAATATGCTGGAATGCCAGAAACACTTCGTAGTGGAAGTCTAATGAGCGACCGCCGATGCGATCGCTTCCTCCCTTATCGCGTAACTTCGCTCGTGCGAGAGAATCCTTACTGCCCTTGCCGAAGAGGAGAACAAATGTCCGATCAGGCAGAATTTCGTCGATGCCGAAGCGGTTGATTTCCCTCACGGGTTCAATGCCAAGCCGGCCCGCTCCACCTTGATAAGCCAGCGAGGAATCCAAGAATCGATCTGAAATTACCCACTTCCCTGCCTCGAGTGCGGGCACGATCGTTTTCTCTACGTGTTCGGCTCTCGCCGCAGCGAACAACAAAGCTTCGGTGCGAACTGACCAGCTCTCTTTAGGATCGAGCAGCAATTTGCGGATCCTCTCCGCACCCTCGCTTCCGCCCGGTTCTCGGGTTTCAACGACCTCAATACCGAGTTCGCGCAGTGCCTTAGCGAGCCCGCGCGCCTGGGTCGACTTGCCGACGCCCTCCCCGCCTTCGAGGCTGATGAACTTGCCGCGCATGGTTCCTAGTACCCCTGCGAAGGCAGGGGTCCAGTCCAATCAAAAGAGTCTGGGCTCCTGCCTTCGCAGGAGCACAAAGCAAATTCGCTCACGCCATCCCGACGAGCTGCTTGAAGCCAAGCCAGATGCGGCCGAAGAAACCGGCTTCGTCGACGGCCTCCCCGGCGATCAGCGGCACGATCTGCGGCGCGGTGTCGCCGGTCGTCACGACGAGGTCGGCGACATGCTGGCCCTTGGCGATCGGCGCCTTGACCGGGCCTTGATAGCGGATCTTGAGCCGCGTCTCACCGCTGGCGAGCCCGGCAGGGACGGTGACCGCCAGGTTGCGCGGTGCGACAACGTCGACCTCGCTGTCGTCGCCAAGCTGGACTTTGGCGGTTCCGACCCTGGCGCCCGCCTGGAACAACGGCTTGGCGGTCCACGCGTTGAACCCCCAGCTCAGCAGCCGCACCGATTCCTCGACCCGCGAATTCCAGCTCGGGAGCCTGGCAACGACCATCACCAGCCGCCGGCCGTTCTGCTCGGCCGAGCCGGTGAAGCCGTAGCCGGCTTCCTCGGTGTGACCGGTCTTGAGCCCGTCGGCGCCGGTAATCTTGCCGAGGATCGGGTTGCGATTGCCCTGGGTGATCGCCTCGCCCGAGCCGAGGGTCTTGCCCCAGGTGAAGCTCCGCTGCCCGTAGAATTGCTTGTAGAGCTTGGGATGGCGCTCGATCGACGCCCGCGCCAGCTTGGCGAGGTCGCGGGCAGTGACATAGGTCCGCCCCTCGTCCGGCCAGCCCGTCGTGTTGCCGAACCGGCTGTTGGTCATCCCGAGCTTCTGCGCCAGCGCGTTCATCTGGGCGACATAGGCTTGCTCGGTGCCGGCGATACACTCGGCAAGCACGACCGACGCGTCGTTGCCCGACAGAGTGACGACGCCGTGGAGCAGGTTGCGGATGCTGACCTGCTCGTTGACGGAGAGGAACATGGTCGAACCGGCCGAATGCCACTGGCGCCACGTTTCCGGCCGCACCGTGCACATCTTTTCGATCGGCAGGTCACCGCTGTCGATCAGCTCGAACGCCAGCTCGGTGGTCATCATCTTGACCATCGACGCGGGCGGGATTCGCTGGTCGGCGTTCTTGGCGAGCAATTCCGCCCCCGACGACAGGTCGAGGAGATAGGCGATCGGCGCCGCGGTCTCATAGGGCGGCGCCTTGGCCGGAGCGGCGCTGGCGAAGACGAATGCGGCGGTGGCGGCGAGGAAAAGGGAGCGAGTCATAAACCCCCGTCTATCGCCCCGGCCGGACTTGCGCGAGGGGCTTCGACCGACTTCAGCGCCGGGCGATGGCATCGGCCAGCAAGCCGACCGACAAAGCGTAATAATTGGAGCAATTGTAATCGAGGATTGCGCGGTAGTTGTTGCTCAGCAGATAAGCCGTGGAACCGGGGCCGTCGGGCTCGAGCAGCGAGGCCAGTTCGTTGTCCGGGAGCCGGTTCGAATATGGAACAACGCCGAGAGCGCGCCATTCGCGCACCGTCAGCCAGCGGCTGTGGCGCTCGAACACGCGCGGACAGCGCGGAGAGTTCAGCGTGTTGCGGATCGCCGCCCGGTTGAGGTTCGCGGGTGTGCGCGCCGCTACTCCCCAGGCCACGCCCGGCTTCCAGCCGGCTTCGCGCAGGTAATTGGCGATCGATGCCAGGGCATCGACCTCGTTGGTCCAGATGTTGGCATAGCCGTCGCCGTCGCCGTCGACACGCAGGCGCAGCGCGGAAGTCGGCATGAACTGCGGGTAGCCGGTGGCGCCGGCGTAGCTGCCCTTGAGCCGAGTGCGCGCAATGCCGTTGTCGAGCAGCTTCAAAGCGGCGATGAATTCACTCTCGAACATCTGCCGGCGGCGGCCTTCGTAGGCGAGGCTGGCAAGCACCTCGACCAGGTCGAAGCCGCCGGTGATCGAGCCATAGCTGGTCTCGTGGCCGTAGATCGCCATCATCACCGCCGAATCGACGCCATAACTGGCCTGGATCCGGTAGAGGTGCGGCCAATGCTGCGAGTATCGGGCTTGTCCGCGGCGGATCAGCACCGGAGTCACATGGTCGCGGCGATAAGGCGCGAACGGCGCCATGTAGTTGGAGGTGCGCGCAGTCGGCCGCTGCGCCCGGTCGAGCTCGATCGCCCGGCTGTTGAGCTGGAGATAGGGAATTGTGGCCTGGATGGTCGCCTCGCGGACGGCTTCGCGCCGGGCCCGGTTCATCAGCCACTGCTTGTAGACAGCAAAACCGGTCGGTGCGGCAGGGGTCGGCCGCGCATAGACGGGGGACACCTGGGCGGTGGCGACCGGACGAGCTGGCGCAGGCGCGGACTGAGCGGCGCCCTCAATGGCCCCACGCTGATCAACCTGCGCACTTGCCGGACCGAGCGACACGCCGGCCAGTGCCACCAATTTCCAGCCGCTCATCGAACGCAATTCCGGTCTCCGTCCCTTGCCAAACCTTAGAAGAATCTACTCACGGCGCGCCAGCCGGGTCCACCCCGCGCCTTGCACGGCCCGGCCCGACCGCGATAGGCATTGCTGTCTGAACGAAGGATGGGTGGCCGAGCGGTTTAAGGCACCGGTCTTGAAAACCGGCGTGGGTGCAAGCCCACCGTGGGTTCGAATCCCACCCCATCCGCCAAGCCCCGGCGGTTCGCCCCGAAAAGTATTTCGAGCGGGAAAAAAGGGCTTGCATCTGCGCTACAATTGTAGCACACGCTACAGATGTAGCGCGAAAGGGAGTCGCAATGCTGAGCAAATTGCCACCTCGGGAACGGCAGATCGTCGACCTGCTCTACGAGCGCGGAGAGATGGCGGTCGCCGAGGTCTGCGACGCCCTCCCCGACCAGCCCAGCGGCTCGGCCGTGCGGACCATGCTCAAGCGGCTCGAGGACAAGGGCTATGTCCATCGGCACGAATCCGAGCGCGGCTTCCTGTACAGTCCGGTGGTCGCCGACAGCGTCGCTCGCAAATCAGCGCTGAGCGAAGTCGTGCGCGTGTTCTTCAACGGCTCGGCGGCCGGAGCCGCGACGGCCTTGCTCGGCATGTCGGACCGGCTTGGCGCCGACGAGCTTGAGGAACTCGAGCAGATCATCGCCAGGGCCCGCGCTGCGAAGGGGGCAAAGTGATGGAGCAGTTCCTGCCGATCGCCGCGAAGTCCTTTTTGGTCGCTGGCGCCGCGCTTCTGCTGCTCAGCCTGGCGCGCAATCGGTCCGCGGCCCAACGCAGCTGGATTGCCCACCTTGGCCTGGCTGCGGCGCTGCTGTTGCCGGTCGCGGCGATCGCCTTGCCGCCGCTCGAGGTCAGAGGGCCGGCATTTCTTACCGCTCCGGCTGCCGAGATCGTCAATCCTCCCATCGTCCAGGCCGATGCCGCGGTTGCCGGCGCCGCCAAGCTCGACACGGAGTCCGCGGTTGCCGCGGGCAGCTTTCCCGCCAGCGGAGCCATCGCTGCCGCGCGTCAAGTGGACTGGGCTTTCTGGCTTTACGCCGCTCCTGCCGCTCTGCTCTTCCTGCTTACCCTGATCGCGCTCGGGCGCCTGGTCACTCTGCGCGGCCGCGCCAACGTGCTGGTCGAGCCGCATTGGCTGACTGCGCTTGCCCGGGCGCAACGGCGCATGGGCTTCAAGCACGGCACCGCGCTCCTCACCAGCGACGAGCTGCCGTCGCCGATCAGCTGGGGCGTGATGCGGCCGGTGATCCTGCTCAACAGCGAAGCGGCCCGGTCGCATGACGAGGCGGAGGCCATCATCGCCCATGAACTGGCGCATGTCGCCCACCTCGATTGGGCGAAGCTCCTGCTGTCCCGGGTCACCGTCGCCCTGTTTTGGTTCAACCCACTCATCTGGCTGCTTGCCCGCGAGGCGCACCAGCTGCGCGAGGAAGCGGCGGACGATGCGGTGCTCGGCGCCGACGTCGAGGATACCGACTATGCCAAGCTTCTGGTCGGGGTCGCTCGCCACGAGTGCCGCGGCTTGTTGATCGGCGCGCATGGCGTTGCTCCGGGCCGCAATTCGCTGTCGCGCCGGGTGCGCCGGGTCCTCGACCCGAGCCTGGCCCGCGGTCCGATCGGACGTGCGTTCGCTTTGGGCGTGTTCGCCGGAGCAGCGATGCTCGCGGCGCCGCTCGCTGCCTTGACCCTGACGGCCAAGCCGGTTGCCGCGGCACATAATGAGCCAAATAGCGAAACCGCGCCGGCCGAGGCGACCGAGGCGGCCGAGCCTCGGTCGCCTTATTATGCCGGCAGCGCATCGCCGGCCACGCCGGCCGAAGCGGCAGTCCAGGAGGCAGTGGCGACCGCGGTCGAAGCGGCAGCGGCAGCACGCCCGGGGATCGGCTGGAGCGACGAACAGAAGCGCG
The DNA here is from genome assembly GCA_035512655.1 of Sphingomicrobium sp. GTDB lineage: Bacteria > Pseudomonadota > Alphaproteobacteria > Sphingomonadales > Sphingomonadaceae > Sphingomicrobium. The sequence goes on from DATKDM010000008.1 coordinate 147,180, forward strand.
AGTTCGAGAGGGAAATGGCGATTGCGAAGGAAGCTCTTCGCGAGGCGCAGCGGGAGTTTCCGAAGCGCGGCGAGATCAGCACCGCCGTCGCCAGCGCTTTCGCGGTAAGCAGGCATGCGGACAAGGTCTCCTCCGCGGTTGCCAGCTCTGCCTTCGGCGTCACGCCCGAGTTCGCCGCGGCCTTTCGCGCCGCTTCACCTCGGCTGGCGAGGCTCACCACCGGCGATCTTGTCGCGTTCAAGATCCACGGCGTCAGCCCGGCTTACGTCCGCGACCTCGAGGCGAGCGGCCTGCGTGGCCTGACCCCGAAGCAGCTGACCGCGGCGGCGATCCATGGGGTCGATGGCCGCTTCCTGCGCTCGATGGCCGCGGTCGGTTATCCGCGCCTGACCTACAAGGAGGCGGTGAACATGCGGATCCACCGAGTCACTCCGGAATTCGCCCGCCTGGTCCAGCGCCGCGGCCTTCGGCCAAGCGCGGCGGAACTCACCCGGATGCGCATTGTCGGGATCGACCATCCCAGTCGAGATTCCGACTTAGACCACGACATCGACTTCGACGACGGCTCGTGAGTCCTTGGTCCGACTGACCCACTGATTTCCCGACTACCGGAATTTCAATCGCTCGAGCGGAGCGCGACGGCACCGCTTTGTCTGCAAATGACGAAGGAGAAATCCAATGCATCGCACCTTCGCCTTCTTCGCCGCAATCGTCCTGACGACGATCAGCGTCACGACCGCCGGCTTCGCCAGCGGGCCCGAAAGGCTGCAATTCAGCCTCGAACCGTCCCGCTCCGTGGACCGCCTCCAGCTCAGCCTGAGGCACGGCAGCAATGGCCGAAACAGCAATTGGTCGTCGACCACCGCGGTGTCCGAACTGCGCGGCCTCGACGTCGCCCGGCTCCGCTCCGGCGGCACCGCCCCGCTGACCTTCGTCCTCGTGCGCGAAGCCGGGCGCTTCGACTGCAGCGGCCACGGCGGACAATCGTCGGCGCGCGGCGAATGCCGCTTCACGGCCGACCCGGGCTTTGCCGATTATCTCGTTCGCCGCGGGATCGCCCGCCCGAACCGCGACCAGGCCTACGCGCTAGCCATGAGCGGGGTCGGCCGAGCGCACGTCGAGGCGCTGGCGGCGAACCGCTATCCGCTGCCGACCGTCAACCAACTGGTCGCGATGGGCATTCACGGCGCCACCCCGCGCTTCATCCAGGATCTCGCCGCAACCGGTTACCGGCTGCAGTCGGCCAAGGATCTGGTGGCGTTTCGGATCCACGGCGTCGACGCGGATTATATCCGCAGCGTGACCGCCGCCGCCCCGCAACTCGGCAGGCTCACCGCCGGCGACCTTGTCGCATTCCGGATTCATCGCGTGTCGCCCAACCTCGTCCGCACCTACGCGCGGCTGGGTCGCGGCCGGCTCGATCGCAAGGACGTGGTGGCGATGGCGATCCACGGCGTCACCCCCGAATTCATCGAGGAGCTTTCCCGGCTCGGCTATCGCGACGTCGCTGCCGGGGACCTCGTCCAGATGCGCATCTTCGGAGTGACTCCGCAATACATCCGGTCGCTCCAGCGCGACGGCGCCGGCCGCATCCCGGTCGCCGAGCTCGTTCAAATGCGGATCATGGGGAACCGGCGGCGGACGCGTTGATGGCAGTGCAGCCGCCTGTCGTCACCGGTGGCCGTTTTGCGGAATCGTTCGTCGATTGGTCGAAGGGCGGTGGAATCACCCGCGCCGCTATGCGCTGTATTATGCCCACAACACGGGGTTTGTACCATGCGCCTAGCTGCTTATTTCGCTTCGGCTGCTTTCGTCGGCCTCGTCTTGCCAGGCACAGCCGCGGCCCAATCCACTACCGGCGACCAGTCGGTGCCGACTGCCGGCAACTCCAGCCGCACGACCCCCTACGCCGCGGCCTTTTTCGCCCAGTTCGCGCCGCGCACCGCGCTCGACATCGCGCGCCGGGTCCCGGGCTTTTCACTCGACCTTGGCAACAGCGACACCCGCGGCTTTGCCGGAGCGGCCGGCAATGTCGTCATCAACGGCGCCCGGCCGAGCTCCAAGGCGGAATCGCTGGAAGCGACTTTGACGCGGATCCCGGCCAATAGCGTGGTCCGCGTCGAGATCGGGCCGGGCGACCTGTTCGGCGGGGAATATTCGGGCAAGAGCCAGGTCCTGAACGTGATCCTTTCCGCCGACGCGGGGTTCGACGCCAATTTGACCGCCAGCGGGCGGCGCTGGTTCACCGGCTACGTCAATCGCGACATCTCGGGCTCGGCGCTGATCAAGCGCGGCGCTTCGAGCTTCAGCCTGTCCGCGGGCCTCGGCCGCAATCGCCAGGTCGAGGAAGGCAGCGACACGCTCACCACCTTCGCGACCGGAGAAGAGGTCGAATTCCGGAACAAGACCAACAGCTATTTCAACAAGAACCCGTTCGCTTCGGCCAGCTGGGCGCTCGAACGGGCGCCCGACGATGCGTTCCGCATGAACGCGCGCTGGGCGCCGAGCCGGTTCGACCTCGCCCAGGAGAACCAGGTGAGAATCGACGCAGTGCTGCGCGACGACGAGCTCATTCAGCATTACCGCAACCCGGTGATCGAACTCGGCGGGGACGTCACCCGGCCGCTGGCCGGCGGGGCGATCAAGTTCGTCGGCCTCGCCACTCGCCGCAAGCGCAACAATTTCGACGCCTATATCCTGCGGAGCGGTCTGCTCGACGACGGCGCGGAAACGGTCGGCGGGTTCGAGCAGACCCAAAAAGCCAAGCAGTCAGAAACCATTGGGCGGGCCATCTGGACTCACACCGACATTGCCGGATTGTCGGTCGAAACGGGGGTCGAAGGCGTCTTGAATACGCTCGACAGCGACGTCGACTTGTTCATCATCGGCGACGATGGCGAGCGGACCCGGATCGACCTGCCGATCGACCAGGCGACGGTGAAGGAGAAACGCGGGGAAGCCTTTGTCAATGTCGGCAAGAACCTGTCCCCGGTCCTGCGGGTCGACGGCGGCGTGCGCTACGAATTCTCGAAGCTCAACGTCACCGGCGACACCGAGGCGGAGCGGTCGCTGCGGTTCCTGAAACCCAATATCGCGATCGACTGGAAGCCCGCCGAAGGCTGGCACGCCCGGCTCTCCATTCGGCGCACGGTCGCCCAGCTCAATTTCTACGACTTCATCAGCGTCGCCGAGCTGTCGGCCGACCGCGTCAATGCCGGCAACGCCGAGCTCCTGCCGCAGCGGACCTGGGAAGTGCGCGCGACGGTCGACAAGCAGATCCTCGGGGACGGCCTGGTCAAGCTCGACCTCGGCCTCGACCAGATCAGCATGCTGCAGGACCAGATATTGACCGAGGACGGGTTCAGCGCTCCGGGCAACATCGGCAATGGGCGGCGGCGCTTCGCTGCGATTACCATCGACGCCCCACTCGCCAACCTCGGGCTGACGGGAACGCGCCTGAAGTTGACCGGCCAGGTCCAGCGGACCCGAGTCCACGACCCGATTTCCGACCAGACGCGCAACTTCAGCGATTTCTTCCCCGATTGGGAATGGAACGTCGAAGTGCGGCGGGACGCCGGCGCCTTGACGTACGGGTTCGCCGTCAACGACCGGGACCCCTTCAGTTTCTTCCGGGCCAACGAGATCGACACCCAGTTTAACGGCGGGCCGTACGGGACGGCGTTCATCGAATATCGAACCTCGCCGCGATCCTCGATCACTTTCGACGTCGACAATCTGTTCGGCACCCAATTCTATCGCGAACGGCTGCTCTTCGCCCCCAACCGGTCACGGCCCGAGCCCGCCGTCCGCGAGTTTCGCGAGCGCAGCCGCCACCTCAGCCTCGGACTGACCCTCAAGCACAGCCTCGGCGGCGGCGGCGGGGTGGCGAACGCCGGCTGAGGCGGCTAAGGAGCCCGCGATTTCATTGAATCGCGGGGAACTTCAGTGGGCGAGCCGGCCATCCTTCCGTTCGACTGGGCAGATCCGTTCGACCTCGAGCACCAACTCAGCGAGGAAGAGCGGATGGTCCGCGACACCGCCGAGGGCTACGCCCAGGAGAAGCTCCAGCCGCGCGTCACCGACGCCTATCTCGAAGAGACGTTCGACCGCGCGATCCTGAGCGAGATGGGCGAGCTCGGGCTGTTGGGAGCGACCATCCCGCACGAATATGGCGGGGCCGGCCTGGGCTACGTCAGCTACGGCCTGATTGCCCGGGCGGTCGAGCGGGTCGACAGCGGCTACCGCTCGGCGATGTCGGTCCAGTCGAGTCTCGTCATGTACCCGATCCACGCCTACGGCAGCGAGGATCAGCGCCAAAAATATCTGCCCGGGCTCGCGAAAGGCGAAATCGTCGGCTGCTTCGGCCTCACCGAGCCCGACGCCGGCTCCGATCCCGGCGGCATGCGCACCCGGGCGCAAAAGGTGCAGGGCGGCTTTGTGCTGTCCGGCGCCAAGACGTGGATCACCAATTCGCCAATCGCCGACGTGTTCGTGGTGTGGGCGAAATCGGAAGCGCACGGCGGCAAGATCCGCGGCTTCCTGCTCGACAAGGGCATGAAAGGGCTGAGCGCTCCCAAGATCGGCATGAAGCTGTCGCTGCGCGCCTCGATCACCGGCGAGATCGTCATGGACGGGGTCGAAGTGCCCGAGGATGCGCTGCTGCCCGACGCCGAAGGGCTGAAAGGCCCGTTCGGCTGCCTGAACCGCGCCCGCTACGGGATCGGCTGGGGCTCGATGGGCGCCGCCGAGGCCTGCTTCGCCGCCGCGCGCCAATATACGCTCGACCGCCAGCAATTCGGCCGCCCCCTGGCCGCCAACCAGCTGGTCCAGCTCAAGCTCGCCAATATGGCGACCGAGATCAGCCTCGGGCTCCAGGCGGCGCTGCGGGTCGGCCGGCGGCTCGAGGCCGGCGAACTCATCCCCGAGACCATCAGCCTGATCAAGCGCAACAATTGCGGCAAGGCGCTGGAGATCGCCCGAACCGCCCGCGACATGCACGGCGGCAACGGCATCAGCGCCGAATTTCAGGTGATGCGCCACGCCGCCAACCTCGAGACGGTCAACACCTATGAAGGCACCCACGACGTCCACGCGCTGATCATCGGCCGCGCGATCACCGGCATCCCCGCCTTCTAGTCACCCCTAGCGGCGGCGGCCGACGCCGCTTATGCTCTAACCCGGGCAATCGGGGGGAATTCAAATGAGCTTATTGGGCTGGATCGTGATCGGCGCGATCGTCCTGCTGCTGCTCTACGCGGTCGCGGTGTACAACCGGCTGGTGCGGCTGCGGGCGCTGGCCAAAGAGGCGTTCAGCGGCATCACCGTCCAGCTTCGCCGCCGCGCCGACCTCGTTCCCAATCTGGTCGAGACGGTGCAGGGCTATGCGACCCACGAACGCGCGACCCTGGACGAGGTCACCGCCCACCGGGCGGACGCCACCCGCGAAACCACCGTCCAGGGAACCGCGCAGGCCGACGCCCAGTTCACCGGCCTGCTCGGGCGCCTGATGGCGGTCGCCGAGGCCTACCCTGACCTCAAGGCCGACGAGAATTTCCGCCAGCTCTCGGCCGAGCTCAGCGAGCTGGAAACCGAGCTGCAAGGGGCGCGCCGCTACTATAATGCGACGGTCCGCGACCTCAACACGCGCGTCCAGAGCTTTCCCGACAATCTGTTCGCCAGGCCCATGGGGTTTGCCGAGGAGCCGTTCTACGCGGACTCCGATACGACCATCCAGACCGCCCCCAAAGTGTCCTTCCCCCGCCCAGCGGCGTGACCATGCGGCGCTGCGTTGCGGTCCTTGCCGCATTCCTGGCGCTCATCCTCTTTCCCTCCGCGGCGGAGGCGGATGAGCGTATCACGCGCTTCATCAGCGATGTCGCGGTCCAGCCCGACGCCGCGCTCGAAGTCACGGAGACGATCGACGTCCAATCCGAGGGCGACCGCATCCGCCGCGGCATCTATCGAGACTTTCCGACCCGCTATCGCGGCCGCACCGGCTCCCAGGTGCGGGTCGGCTTCACGCTTAGAGGCGTTACCCGCGACGGATATCCAGAGCCGGCGGCGATCGAGCCGGTTTCGAACGGCGTGCGAATCCGGATCGGGGACGCGGACAAAATGCTCGAGCCGGGCGATCACCGCTATGTGATCCGCTACCGCACGACCCGCCAGATCGGGCGGTTTGCCGACTATGACGAGCTCTATTGGAACGTGACCGGCACCGGCTGGGCGTTCCCGATCGATGTCGCGGAGGCGCACATCCGCTTGCCGCAAGCAGCCAAGCTCGGCCAGCGCGCGGTCTATACCGGAGCTCAGGGCTCGACGGCGCGCGACGCGGACGTCATTGCCGAGCGGCCCGGCGAAATCCACTTTCGAACCAACCGGCCGCTCGCTCCAAACGAAGGGCTGACGGTGGCGGTCGCCTGGCCCAAGGGCGTGGTTGCCGACGCCGACCAGGCGACCCGCGCCCGCTGGTGGCTCACCGACTTCGGGCCGCCGGTCGTCGGAGCTCTCGCTTTGCTCGGCCTCGCCGGCTTCTACTACATCGCCTGGCAGCGGGCCGGCCGCGATCCGCGCCCTGGAACCGTGGTGCCCTTATTCTCGCCGGCCGACGATCTGACCCCGGCGGCAATGCGCTATGTGTGGAAAATGGGCGCCGACAATCGCGCCTTCGCGGCCGCGCTGGTCGATCTTGGCGTCCGCGGCCATGTTCGAATGGTCGAGGAAGACGGCGGCTGGCTGCAGCGCGACAAGGTCCGGCTGGAGCGGTTGGCGGCCGCCGAGCCGCTGCCCGATGCCGAGCAGGCGATGCTCCGCGAGCTGGCCGCGACCGGCGAGTCGATCGTCATGGAACAGGCGCATCACGCAAAATTCTCTGCCGCCAAGAAGGCGCTGAACGAGAACTTCAAAAAGCGCTTCGAGGGCAAGCTGTTCCACCGCAACTGGGGTTGGGCGCTGGCCGGTGTGGCGCTGTTCATCGCCGCGCTGTGGCTGACCGCCGCGGCGGTCGTCGCAGCGACCGGAGTCCTCGACCTCACGCAATTGGCGGTCGCGCTCGGCGCGATGCTCACCACCGCGCTCCTGCTGATGCTGGTGCAGACCATGAAAAGCGTCGGCAAGTGCCTGGTCGTCATCGGGATCTTCGTCTTCGGGGCACTTGCCGCGGCAGTTGGGGCACCGGTGGTCGCAGCCGCCTTCCAGACCGGCTGGCTGGTTCCCCTCGCTTTGCCGCTCGTCGGCCTGCCGCTGGTGCTTTCGGCCTTCTGGTGGATCGCGGCGCCGACTCGCGACGGCCGCGCGGTGCTCGATCGCATTGCCGGTTTTCGCCAATACCTCTCGATCGCCGAAGGCGAGCGGCTCGACCGATTGACGCCGTCCAAGGAGACACCGGAGCTGTTCGAGCGCTATCTGCCCTATGCCATCGCGCTGGGAGTGGAAAACCGCTGGGCCGAGCGGTTCCAGGGCGTGCTCGCCGCGGCCGCCGCGCAGGGGCAGCAGCAGTTCGGCTGGTATTCGGGGCGCAGCGATCCGTGGAGCAACCCCGGCAGTTTTGTTGGCCGCGTCGGCTCCTCCCTCGCGAGCGCGGTCAGCTCGGCCTCCACGGCTCCGGGATCGAGCAGCGGTTCGGGAGGCGGTGGATCGTCGGGTGGCGGCGGCGGCGGTGGCGGCGGCGGCGGCTGGTAATCAGCGCCGCGGCGAGCGGCGGAACAGGGCAATCGGCTCGTTGCGGTAGGTGGCGTCGGACTGGCGCTTGAAACCGAGCCGCTCCGCAAGCTGCATCGAGCGCAAATTCTCGCAGGCGATGATCGCTGGGATCGAAACCGGCGGCTGGGTTTGGTCGAACCAGCTTAGCGCCGCCTCGCAGGCCTCGGTCGCATAGCCCTGGCCCTGGGCCTTGGGATTAAAGATCCAGCCCATCTCGGGCTCGCCGGCAATGCTCGGCCGCATGTCGCGCTGGAAATCGAAAAAGCCGAGGTGGCCGATCAGCCGCCGGTCCGCCCGCCGCTCGACCGCCCATGTGCCGATCCCCATCAGCGACCAGAACCCCGCGCCGGTCAGCAGCTTGCGCCAGGCATCCTCGCGGTCGTTGGGCTCGCCGCCGAGGTGGCGCACGACGTCGGGATCCGCCATCGTTTCGGCGAACGCATCGAGATCGTCCGTCCTAAAGTGGCGCAGGGTCAGCCGATCGGTCTCGATCAACGGCGCCGTGGCGAGACGCGAATGCGGCTTTTGAACCGGCTTCGCCCGGGTGGCGCGCGAACGCTGTCCGCCTGTCCGCTGGACAGGCTGCGCCCCGCTCACTTCTTGCCGAGCGTCAGTCCGCCGAAGCGCTTGTTGAAGCGGGCGACCTGACCGCCGGTGTCGAGCAAGCTCGACTTGCCTCCCGTCCACGCCGGGTGGACGGACGGATCGATGTCGAGCGTCAGCGTGTCGCCTTCCTTGCCCCAGGTGGAGCGGGTCTGGAAACTCGTGCCGTTGGTCATCTGGACGGTGATCATGTGATATTCGGGGTGGGTGCCGGACTTCATCGCGATGTTCCTGAAAAAAAGTGGCCGCTGGTTTCCGACCAGCCGTCAAGCTGTCGCGCGCCACTAGCGAATGGGCGCCAACTTGACAAGCTGCAGGCCCCGCTCCTAGCCCGGTCGTCGGACTAGGGTCCGGCGGTTACGGCCGCCGGCCAAGAAGGAAGCCGGTTAAAATCCGGCGCTGTGCCCGCAACTGTATGGCGGGGCGACGAAGCCCCTCTTAGTCAGACACTTGCCTTGGTCCGTCGTCCGTTTCCCCGGCCGGGAACAGCCGTGGAGCGTGGGTGGGGCCTCAAGCAAGAGACCCAGGCATCCCTCTGTGACGGCATTGTTCGTCAAGGAAGGGATGAGCCATGGCCGAATTACCGATCGACAGCAGCGAGATCGTCGTCACCGCGGCACGCGCGCCGCAACCGGCCGCGGAGACAGCCGCAAGCGTCAGCATCATCGACACAGAGCGCATCGAGCGGCTGGGTGAGGCATTGGTCCCAGCGCTGCTCCGGCTCCTGCCGTCGACGTCTGTTGCTTCTTCCGGGCCCTCAGGCACGGTCGCCGAAGTCCGGGTCCGCGGCGCCGAGGCCTATCACACCCTGCTGTTCATCGACGGCATCCGAGCCAACGATCCCGCCGCCGGCAATGCGCCGCGGTTCGAGCTGCTCAACGCCGATATCGCATCGCGGATCGAGGCCGTGCGCGGCCCGCAATCGGCATTGTGGGGATCGGAAGCGATCGGCGCGGTGATCGCGGTCGATGGCGATGCCGGTCAAGCATCGGGATTGTCGGCAGCGACCGAAATGGGCTCTTTCGGCTTCCGGCGGGCCTCGGCCACCGCGTCGGCGGCGCCCGGAGCGGCGCGGCTGGCGCTGGCGCTGGGCTGGCAACGCGCAGACGGCATCGACATCTTCGGCGGCGGCGACCGCGACGGGTATCGCAACTTGTCGGGCCGACTGCGCGCAAGCTGGCGCATTTCCCCCGTTTTCGAGGTCGGCGCGTCGGGCTTCGTACTCATCGGCCGAAGCGAATTCGACGGTAGCGACCCGTTCACCTTTGCCCGTTCACACGATCTGGAGAGCCGGGACCGGCTCCGCGCCGGCCAGCTTTGGGTCCGTGCCGGAGCGCCAACTTCGAATTGGAGCGGCAAGCTGACCGCTTCGCTGCTCGACTCCAAGAAGCGCAATTTCTTCCAGGACGCGCCGATCAACCAGACGGCCGGCGGACGCCTCGCGCTCGGGGGGCAGCTCGAGCACCGCTTCTCCACCGGCGGCGTGACTCACCAGCTGATCGGCGCGCTGGACCATGAAAATGAAAGTTTCGAGGCGCGAGACACTGTGTTCGGCGGGTTCTCCGCGCAGGATCGGAAGCGCCAGCACCAGTCGCTGACGCTCGAATGGCGAGCCGACAGCGGGCCGGTCGTCGTCGACGTCGCCATGCGGCACGACCGCTTCAACCAGTTCAAGAACGCCACCAATGTGCGCGCTTCCGGCCTGCTCAACCTCGGCGATGGCCTGGCGGTGGCGGCGTCCTACGGCGAAGGCATCGCGCAACCGACCTTTTTCGACCTGTTCGGATTTTTCCCGGGAAGTTTCGTTGGAAACCCGTCGCTTCGTCCGGAAAGTTCGCGCGGCGTGGAAGCTTCGGTCCGCTTCCGCCGAAGCCGGGTTCAAGCCGCCCTCACCTGGTACCGGCAGCGGCTTCGGGACGAGATCGTCGATGTGTTCGACGGCCCCATCTCAAGCACCGTCAACCGCGACGAGACCAGCCGCCGCTCCGGCCTCGAGGCCGAGCTCGCCTGGCAGGCCGGTGACGTGCTTCGCCTAAGCGCCAATTATTCGTATCTCGACGCCAGCGAGCCCGGCTCGGTCAGCGGGTCTCAAGTCCGCGAAATCCGGCGCCCGAGGCACAGCGGCTCGGTCGCGCTGGACGGCGCCCAGGGCCGTTTCAGTTACGGTGCGTCGCTCGCCTACGCCGGTGCCCGCCGGGACACGAATTTCGACGTATTCCCGTCGCAGCCCGTCCGGCTCGGCTCCTATTGGCTGGGAGGCGCGCGCATCGCCTACGCCGCCAGCCGCCGAGTCGAGCTGTTCGCCCGCGCCGCCAACGCCTTCGACGAGCGCTACCAGGACGTGTTCGGCTACCGCACCGAAGGGAGGAGCCTGTATGCCGGCATCCGCCTTGCTGATCGGCGCTAGCGTCGCCTCGCTGAACCTGTGCACCGACGAATATCTATTGCTGCTCGCCCGGCGCAATGAGATCGCCAGCGTCAGCTTCCTGGCGCAGGATCGGCATGAATCACCGCTGTGGCGCTCGGCGCGAGGGCATCACTCGAACCGCGGCTCGATCGAGGACGTGCTCACTCGCCGGCCAAGCATGGTGCTGACGATGGGCGGCGGCGGGCGCGCGACCCGCCTCCTCGCCCGTCGCCTGAGTATCCGCAGCGTTGAAATCGTCTCTCCGACATCGTTCGACGACGTGGCCCGGAATCTGCGGGTGGTGGCCGCGGCGGTCGGCGAGCCGCGGCGCGCGGACCCCTGGTTGGCGAGGCTCGCCCGCTTGCAAGCGAGCCGCCCGGCGGCCGCCAGGGACACGCTGTGGCTGTCGGGAGGCGGCCAAACGATCACGGCGGGTTCGATCGGCGCCCAATGGCTGCGGCTGGCCGGCCTCGAGCAGCGCGATGTCCCGGGCGGCCGGGCCAGCCTCGAAACCCTGCTGCTGCGGCCTCCGTCAGTGCTGGTGCGCAGCCGCTACCGGACCGGCCAGGTGTCGAATGTTGCACGCTGGCTCGATCATCCGATCGTCCGCAACGTCAGGGCCCGGCAATTGACCACCGATGGCCGGGCCTGGACGTGCATGGGCCCGCTGATGATCGCCGAGATCGAGCGCCTGCGAGCGGCTCTGCGGTGAGTCGCTCGGGCGCCTTTCTCAGCCTGGCGTTGCTTCTGCTGGCCGCGCTGCATCTGACCACACCGCTTGGGCCGCTGCTCGAGCTCCGGCGCGCGGACCCGGCCCTCGCCTCGCTGCTGCTGACTGAACTCCGCTTGCCACGGACTCTGCTCGCGGCCGGATACGGCGCCGTACTCGGGATGACCGGCGCCGCGCTGCAGGCGATGTTCGCCAACCCCCTCGCTTCCCCCGACATCACCGGCAGCAGCAGCGGCGCGGCGCTGGGCGCGGTGCTGGGTGCCTATTGGTTCGAAATCGCCGATCCGCTCGCTTTGGCCGGGTTTGGGGCCGGCGGCGCCGGACTTGCGCTGGCCGGACTGCTGTTGCTCGCCGGCCGCCGCAGCGACACCGCTACTTTGCTTCTCGCCGGTGTCGCCATCGCCCTTGCGGCGGGCGCGGCGACCAGCCTGCTGCTCGCGCTCGCACCCTCGCCGTTCGCATTTTACGACAGCTTCGACTGGCTGATGGGCAGCTTCGTCGACCGCAGCCTGCCCCAGGCGGCGGCGGCGCTGGTCCCGGCGGCGCTCGCCTGCGCGCTACTTGTGCGGCGCGCCCGCGCCCTCGACCTGCTGGCGCTCGGCGAGGACGTCGCCGCTTCGCTCGGCTACCAGCCGCGGGGCCTCGCGCTCGAGGTCGTTGCGCTGAGCGCCGTCGCGGTCGGGGCGTGCGTGTCGGTGTGCGGGGCGATCGGCTTCGTCGGGCTTCTCGCCCCCTATGCTGCGCGGCGGATCAGCGGCGGCCATCCCGGCCGGGCGCTGGTGCCGGCGGCGCTGATCGGCGCAATCCTGCTGGTTCTGGCGGACCTGGCGGTGCGGCTCGCCCCCGCGGGCCGGGTCATCCCGGTCGGGATCCTGACTACCGTCGTCGGCACGCCCTTGTTCATCTGGCTGGTGGTCGGCATGCGCCGGCGGCTGACGTCATGACGCCGCTGCTCGAAGCGCGCGATGTCGCGATAGGCGGGCGCTTGCAGGCGACCGACCTCGAGATCGGGAGCAGCGCCATGATCGCGCTGATCGGCCCCAACGGAGGCGGCAAGACCAGCCTGCTGCGCGCACTCGCCGCGGTCGAAATGGACGGCGGAAGCGTCGTCGTGGACGGCGAAGACATTGCCTCGGCCGCGCCGGCCCGCCGCCCTCACCTGCTCACGTTCCTGCCGGCGTCGCGCGACGCGGTGTGGCCGATTCGTGCCCGCGCGATGATTGAGCTCGGGCTGGCCAACAGCGATCCGCAACGCGTCGACAGGCTGCTCGAAGAGCTCGAGCTTGTCGACCTGGCGAATCGGCCCATCAACCGCCTCTCGACCGGCGAGCGGGCCCGCGTGCTGCTCGCGCGGGCGCTGGCCCCCTGCCCCCGCATCCTGCTCCTGGACGAGCCGCTGTCGAACCTCGATCCCTATTGGGTGCTGCGGACCTTGCAATTACTGCGCGAGACGGTCCGGAAGACCCGCTGTTCGGCCATCGTCTCGCTTCACGACATCGACCGTCTGCAGTCGTTCGACCGGGTGCTGCTCGCGTCGTCCGGACGGATCGTCGCCGACCTGCCGCCCGATGCCATGCTGGCGAGCCGCGAGCTCGCGCATAGCTTCCGGATTGAAATGGGCGAAGGCGGCTGGCGCGTCAGCCCGCCGGCGGATCGGCGATCATCGCCGTGAACTGCGCTTCGGCGACGACCTTGCCACCGACCAGCGCGCGGCCGGCGAATTTGCAGACCGTGGTCCGCTTCTGGACGAACTCGACCTCGAGCCGAAGGAGGACGCCGGGCTCCACCGGGGCCCGGAACTTCGCCCCTTCGATGGCCATGAAATAAACCAGCTTCCCGGAATTCGAGAGCCCGAGCGATTCCACGGCCAGCACCCCGGCGGCCTGAGCCAGCGCTTCGACGATGAGTACTCCGGGCATAATCGGCCGCCCAGGGAAATGGCCCTCGAAGAAGCCTTCGTTGATCGTCACCGCCTTGATCGCGACGATCGACCGGTCAAGCTCGAGGGACTCGACGCGATCGACCAGAAGCATCGGGTAACGATGCGGCAATGCCGCCATCACCCCCGCCAGGTCCATCGCGCCGCTACCCTGTTCGGTCGCGGCGCCCGGATCGGCCGCTCGGTTCACCGACCCTGCGGCTGCTGCTGCTGCTGCGGTTGCGTCGGCAGCGGCGTCAGGCTGACCGACGGCAGCGCCCGATTGAGGCCCGCGAGAACCTCCGCGGTGACATTGATCACCGGGGCGTGAGCGAGCGTGGAGCCGACATCGACCGCCAAATTCGCTCCCCGCGCGGTCATCACCTGACTGATCACCGGATTCATCCGCGCATTGATCTGTTGCACAACATTCGCTTGAATTGACTGGATATTCTGCTGGCCGCGACTGAGCTCCTGATTGGCTTGCTCCTGCCGGGTCTGGAACGCCTGCGCACGAGTGCGCAATGCCGCGTCGGGCTCCTTTCCGTTCAAGGCCTGTATTGCGGCCTGGATCGCCTGGCCTTCAGGCCGCAACTCATTGGTCAGGGTCTGTTGGCGGGTCTGAAGCGCGGTCACCCGGGTCTGGAGCTGGGTTTGCGCGGTTCGGCACGCCGTGCATTCGCGATAGATGCGATCGGTTTCGACGACGACGATCGACGCCGCCGGGACACGCTGCGCGAGCGCGGCTGAAGGGACGGTGGCCAGGCCTATTAGCGTGGCGAGAGTGATCATGGTTTTCATCAGAATTGCGTTCCTACGTTGAAGCTGAACAATTTCGTGTCGTCGCCCTCCTGCTTGAGCAGGGCCTTGGCGAGATCGATGCGGAATGGGCCGAACGGCGATACCCAGTTGACGCCGATGCCGATCGCCAGCCGGGGCTTGGCCGAATTACCGAGAAATGTCTCCTTGATTCCAGGAATTCGCGAGAAACCGGTTGCGCCTTCGCTCGGCCCGCAGCTGGTTTGCGGTCCGCCAGGGACGATGCTGAACCCCGGCAAAGTCGTATTCGCGGTAACCGGGAGACAGACCGCAATGATGTCGGCGAGCAACGGCCGCTTGAGGCTCCACACCGAGCCAACGTCGATGAAGGCCGACGGGCGCAAACCGAGGCTGCGGATCGAAGAGCTGGTCGGGACTTCGAGCTCGATCCGACCCATGTAATAGGCGCGTCCGCCAAGCGCGTCGCTCGTCTGGCCCTCCTCTTCGACGAGGTTGCCCTCAATGTCATAGGCGGTGCGCAGCACGCGCGGGCCGATTCCGCGAATATCGAAGCCGCGCAATTGCGGACCGAAGAAGCGATCGGTCAGGCGGATCGCGTCGCGGCCGGGCCCGGGCGATTTCGACAGCGCCTGAATGTAGCCGCCCTCGGCGTGTGTCGAAACGACCCAGCCGTCGCGAACCTCGAAAAATTTCGTCCCGTCAACGCGGGTGCGAAGATATTTCACGTCCCCGCCAAGACCGGCGAAATCCTGCGTCAGGAGAATGCGCTGACCTCGGGTCGGGCGGATCCCGTCGGTGTCGTTGTGGATCACGGAATAGCCGACCAACGAAGTGACGCGATTGCCCAGCTCGTCGCAAAGATAGGTGCCGGCCTTGACCGGGTCGCACGCCGCCTCGAGCGGGCCGGTCCCGTCGGGATCGGTGTAGAAAGTCGCTTGGTCGAGCGAGATCTCGTCCATCACGAGCGAGTAACGGGTGCCGAACGTCACGAACTCCGTGATCGGGAAGCCGAGCCGCGTCCCCACCCCGGTGCTGACCTGTGAATAGGTTTTGTTGCGCTCGTTGCCGATATAATTGAAGCTGTTGTAGTCGCGCCGGTAAATTTCACCGCCCAGCAAGATGGTTTTGTCGAACAAATAGGGCTCGACGAAGCCCAGCTGAACCGATCGTGCATACTGCGAGTAATTGATGCCAGCGTTCAGCTCTTGGCCCTTGCCCATGAAATTGCGCTGGGCAACCGACAGCTGGAGAACGAATTTCTCCATGCTGGAATAGCCGCCGGACAATTGCAGTTCGCCGGTCGATTTCTCCTCGGCATCGACGCCGAGCACGATCCGGTCCGGAGCCGAGCCCTCGGTCTGCTTCACTTCCAGGTTCTCCTGGAAGAATCCGAGGCTCTGGAGCCGATCCTGCGAGCGCTTGACCTTGATGGCGCTGAACGCGTCACCCTCGTTGAGCCGGAATTCGCGGCGGATGACCTTGTCGCGAGTGACCGTGTTGCCCTGAATTTCGATCCGTTCGACATAGACGCGCGGCGTTTCGCCGACGCGAAAATTGATGTTCATCTCCCGCTTTTCGGCGTTGCGATCATAGGCCGGGTTGATGTCGGCAAACGCGTAACCGTAATTGCCGGCAAGCTCGGTCAGATCGACAACGGCGTCCTCGATGGCCTTGGCGTTGAACCAGCTGCCGGGCTGCAGTTCGATGATCTCCTTGACTTTTTCAGGGGTCAAATCGCGCAGCGCGCTCTCCGCCTCGATCGTTCCGAAGCGGTAACGGGGACCCTCTTCGACGACGTAGGTGATGATGAAGTCGCGCCGATCCGGGGTCAGCTCGGCAAGCGCCGAAACGACTCGGAAATCGGCGTAGCCCTCGGTCAGGTAAAAGGCGCGCAGCTTTTGCTGGTCGGCCGCCAGCCGGTCGGGATCGTAGCTGTCGTTCGATTTCAGGAAACCGAGGATTCCTCCCGCTTGGCGGGTGAACATTTCCTTGCGCAGCCGGTCGTCGGCGAACTCGTTGTTGCCGATGATGTTGATGCGGCGGACCTTGGACTTGTCGCCCTCGAATATCTCGAACACGAGGTCGACCCGGTTCTGATCGAGCTGGACGATTTTCGGCTCGACGCGGGCCGCGAAACGGCCCTCGCGCCGATAAAGCTCGACGATTCGCTCGACGTCGGCGCGGACCTTCGAACGCGTGAAGATCTGGCGCGGCGCGAGCCGGATTTCGGGCAGGATCTTGTCGGACTTGAGCCGCTTGTTGCCCTCGAGGACGATGCGGTTGATGACCGGGTTCTCGCGCACCGTAATGACCAGATTGCCGGTTTCGGCACCGGTGATGACGACGTCGGTGAACAGCTCGGTCGCGTACAAATCCTTAAGCGCCGCATCGAGCGACGCGGCGGAATAGGTCTGCCCGGGCGACAGATTGGCATAGGCGCGCACCGTCTCCGGCTCGAGCCGCTGGTTGCCGCGAACGGCGATCGACCGGATCACAGCGGTTGGCGCGGTGGTCGGCGGCGGCGCGACGGTGGTTGCCGGTTGAGTCGCCGTCGGTTGAGCCGCCGGCGGCTGAGTCGGAGCCGGCGCAGCTTGCGCGAGCAGCGGCGCCGACCACCCGCCGAGGATGGTGCCGACGAGGAGCATTGCGCCCAAGCGCTTGCCGATAAACTTGGTTGCTGAAATCACTCGTCCCCGCCTTTTGTGAAATATCGCGTTGTGAAATATCGCGTTCGCCGGGCGAACCGTCCGATCCCTACTCGCCCTGCCTCAAGCCACCTAGCCAATCAAGCGCTCAAGCCGATGCCAAAGACCGAATGAGTCCAGATCGTTGACCGTCGTGAAAAGCAACAATGCAAGGAGCAGTGCCAATCCGCCGCGGAACGCCCAATCCTGCACTCGCAGGCTGACCGGACGCCGTCGAACCGCTTCCACCGCGTAGAAGAACAAGTGTCCACCATCAAGCATGGGGACTGGCAACAGGTTGATGAATCCCAGATTAATTGAAAACAATGCGAGCAGCTGAATGAACTCGAATGCGCCGAGGCTTGCCTGTTGTCCGGCGATCTGAGCGATCTTGAGGGGCCCGCCGAGGTCCTTGACCGTCCGGCGGCCCGAAATAATCTGCCACAGCCCGTCGATCATCGAACGGGTGAGGCGGACGGTGTAGGCCGTGGCCGCTGGAATCAGCTCGAGCGGCGGTAACCGGACATATTCGCGCCCCGCGGCAAAGACCCCGAGCCGGCCGATCTCGAATTTCTGCCCGAAGCGGTCGCTTTCCACCTGGCGAGCGAGCCGCGCGGTAACCCCGCTTCTCTGCCCGTCGCGGACGAATTCGATCCGAACCTCCTCGTCCGGGCGCAGTGTTACATACTGGGCCAGCTCCTCGAAGCTCGCCGTCGCGCGTCCATCGACCGAGACGATCCGGTCGCCCGGCGCCAGGCCGACCTGCTGGGCCGCGCTTCCTGGCGCGATGCTGGTCACGACCGGCGGCGTACGCGGGAACCCGAGGATCGCGAAAAACGCGGCGAAGATCAGGATTGCGAGTAGGAAGTTGGCCATCGGCCCGGCGAGCACGATCAGGAATCGCTGCCAAACGGGCTTGTAGTGAAAGCTTCGCGAGCGCAGCTCGGCGGGAACATCGGGAGCCCCGGCGGCCGGAGCGCTCGCCGGATTCATGTCGCCGACAAAGCGGACGAACCCACCGAGCGGCAGCCAGCCGACCTTCCAGCGCGTGCCGCTGCGGTCCGTCCAGCCGACGATCTCGCGGCCGAAGCCGATCGAAAACACCTCGGCGCCGACGCGGAACCGCTTCGCCACCAGGTAATGGCCCATCTCGTGGATGAAGACGAGCGGTCCGATGGCGCAGATGAACGCGACGAGGATGAACCATAACGGCGGTTGCTGGAGCATCAGTGGCAGCGGGCCTCGATCAGTTCGACGATTGCCTCTCGCGTCTCAAGATCGACCTGGATCACTTCCTCGATCGAGCCTGGGGCCCCCGCGACCGCCCGCTCGAGCACTTGCTCGACCAGGTCGGCGATGTCCGTAAACCCAAAACGCCCGGCAAGGAAGCCGCCTACCGCGACCTCGTTGGCGGCGTTGAGGACAGTCGGCGCGGCGCCCCCCTGCTCGAGCGCATGACGGGCGATCCGAAGGGCGGGAAAGCGTTTCAAATCCGGTTCTTCGAACTCGAGATTGCGAATTGCCGAGAGGTTGAGCCGCTCCGCCGGGGTGGCCATCCGCTCGGGCCAGGCGAGCGCATAAGCGATCGGCACGCGCATGTCCGGGCTGCCGAGTTGGGCGAGCACCGAGCCGTCGATGAATTCGACCAGCGAGTGGACCACCGATTGCGGATGGATCAACACCTCGATCCGCTCGGGCGGCAGGCCAAACAGATGGTGCGCCTCGATAAGCTCGAGCCCTTTGTTCATCAGCGTCGCGGAATCGACCGAGATCTTGGCTCCCATCGACCAGTTCGGGTGAGCGACCGCCTGGGCCGGGGTGGCGGCGCGGATATGCTGATCGGTCGAAGTCCGAAACGGCCCGCCGCTAGCAGTCAGGATCAATTTCGAGACATCTTCCTGGCGGCTGCCCGTAAGGCACTGGAAAATCGCATTATGCTCGCTGTCGACGGGCAGCAAAGTGGCGCCGTGACGCGACGCCGCGTCGGTCATCAGCGCGCCGGCACTGACCAGCGCTTCCTTGTTGGCGAGCGCCACCGTCCGCCCCGCCTCGATCGCCGCCATCACCGGCACCAGCCCGGCACAGCCGACGATCGCCGCCATCACCCATTCCGCTTCGCTGGCGGCGGCCTCGTTGAGGGCTTCGTGCCCGGTGGCTGCGCGGCAGTCGGTCCCGGCAAGCATCGTTTCGAGCTCGGGCAGGCGGCTGCCGTCGGCGATCACGGCGAGCTTCGCGCCGGTGCGCCGGGCGGCGTCGGCGAGTCCCTTGGCGTCGGTGCCGGCGGTGAGCGCGACGATCTGGAAGCGCTCGGGCGAACGCTCGATCAGGTCGAGCGTCGAGGTTCCAACCGAGCCGGTCGCTCCGAGGATCGAGACGGTGCGCTTCATGCCAGCCCCGCCATCTGCGCGGCCGCGGTGAGGATCGCAACCGGAACGAGGCCGTCGAGCCGGTCGAGCAGGCCGCCGTGGCCCGGAAGCCAGTTGCCCGAGTCCTTGAGGCCGGCCCGCCGTTTCATCCAGCTTTCGAACAGGTCGCCGCCTTGCGCGGCGATCGCGAACAAAGGTGCCAGAATGACCAGGGCGAGGTTCAGGCCATTAAGCCAAACCCAGCCGCCGGCGACAATCGCCGCCGCCACGACCCCTCCGTACAGGCCCTCGACGGTCTTTCCGGGGCTGATCGAAGGCGCCAATTTCCGTCGGCCGACGGCGCGCCCGACGAAGTATGCGCCCATGTCGGTCGCCCAGGTGACGATGAAGATCCACAGGACCAGCGCGAGGCCGTCATCGGCCCGGTCGCGCACCCACAGCAGGGCGAGCGCCGGGATGAGCGCGTAGACGAAGCCGCCGATCGCCCAGCCCGGCCCCCAGCCGCGGACGATCCGGGTCCACTCGTAGAACATCGCGGTCGCGGCGGCGGCGACGAGGATCGCGAACGTGTAGCCGCCGAGCACGGCGGCGGCCAAAGCGACGATCATCATCGCGACGGCTGCAAGGCTGCGAATGGAAAGCTCGTTCACCGGCCGCCAAAGCGCCGCTGCCGCGCTCCGAATTCCGCCACTGCCAGATTGAAGGCCGCTTCGTCGAAGTCCGGCCACAGCACCGGCGTGAACAGCATTTCGGAATAGGCGGCCTGCCACAGCATGAAATTGGACAGGCGCACCTCGCCCGAGGTGCGGATCAACAAATCGAGCTCGGGCAGTCCCGCGGTCTCAAGCTCGGCAGCGAGCATCGCCTCGTCGACACGCTCGGCGTCGATCGCTCCGTCCCGCACTTTTCGCGCCAGCTCGCGCGCCGCCGCCGCGATCTCGGCCCGCGACCCATAGTTGAGCGCAACGACCAGGGTCAGCCGGCGGTTCGCGGCCAGTCGCTCGACCGCCCAGTCGAGCCGCGCGACCAGTTCCGGGCCAAACGCGCTGTAGTTGCCGATCAGTCTAAGCCGCACGCCCTTTTCAGCCAGCGTGTCCAGTTCGCGCTCGAGATAATAACCGAGCAGGCCCTTGAGGTCGGCGATCTCGGCTTCCGGGCGCCGCCAATTCTCGGACGAGAAGGCGTAGAGCGTAAGCGTCTCGACACCGCATTCGCCGGCCGCGCGCAGGGTCTTGCGAACCGCCTCGGCACCGGCGCGATGGCCGGCGACCCGCGGCAGTCCACGCTGCTCGGCCCAGCGGCCGTTGCCGTCCATAATGATCGCGACGTGGCGAGGTGGATCATTCCCCCCGTTCGTCCCGAGCGTAGTCGAGGGGCGCGTCTCGACTTCGCTCGACTCGACCGATTTTGGGGGCGAGCTCACTTGCCGAGGATTTCCTTTTCCTTGGCTTCGGCGGCATCGTCGATTTCGGCGATCGTCTGGTCGGTCAGCTTCTGGACCTCGACCTCGAGCCGCTTGCGCTCGTCTTCGCTGATCTCGTGCTTGCGCTCGTCCTGCTTCAAATGGTCCATTCCGTCGCGACGGACATTGCGCACCGCAATCCGCGCTTTTTCGGCATATTGGCCGACCAGCTTGGCGAGCTCCTTGCGCCGTTCCTCGGTGAGGTCGGGGATCGGCAGGCGAATGAGCTGCCCGTCGGTGATCGGGTTCAAGCCCAGCCCGGCCGACTGGATCGCTTTTTCGACCGGATGGATGCTCGACCGGTCCCACACCTGCACGGTCAGCATCCGCGGTTCGGGCACCGACACCGTGGCGACCTGGTTCAACGGCATCTGCGTGCCATAAACCTCGACCGTGATGTGATCGAGCAGGGCGGTCGAGGCGCGCCCGGTGCGAAGTCCGCCGAGATCGTGCTTCAAGGCCTCGACGGCGCCGTGCATCCGGCGCTGCAGGTCGGATTTGTCGATGCTCGTGGTCATGCCCTACTCCTCATTTTGCACGATCGTCGCCATTCCTCCGCCGGCCAGCACCTTGGCCAGATTGCCCGGCTCGCGGACGTTGAAGATGACGATCGGGATGTCGTTGTCCCGGCAAAGTGCGACCGCCGCCGCGTCCATCACCTTGAGGTCGTCGCCGAGTACCTTGTTGAAGCTCAAATGATCGTAGCGCCTGGCGTTCTTGTCGGTCTTCGGGTCGGCGGTATAGACGCCGTCGACGCTGGTGCCCTTGAACAAGGCGTCGCAGCCCATTTCCGCGGCGCGCAGGGCGGCCGCCGTGTCGGTGGTGAAGAACGGGTTGCCGGTGCCGGCCGCAAACAGCACGATCCGGCCCTTTTCGATGTGACGCAAGGCGCGGCGGCGAATGTAGGGCTCGCTGACGCTGGCCATCGGGATTGCCGACTGGACGCGGGTGTCGACGCCGGCCTGCTCGAGCGCATTCTGCAGGGCGAGCGCATTCATCACCGTTGCCAGCATGCCCATGTAGTCGGCGCTGGCCCGGTCGAAACCCCTGGCCGCGGCCGCGACGCCTCGAAAGATGTTGCCGCCGCCAACGACCAGGCACAGCTCGTGCCCCTGGGCCTTGGCCGCGGCGATCTCGTCGGCGAGCCCGGCGGTGGCGTCAGGATCGATGCCGAGTTGCCCCTGCCCCATCAGCGCCTCGCCGGAGAGCTTGAGGAGGATGCGGTTGAAGCGCGGGCGGGTCATGCCGTGGGACCGTCCTTCGGATGGAGAGAGGGCGGCCCCGCTCTTATGGCGCAGCCGCCCCGTTGCCAACCGTTTAGCGGTTCGGGCTAGGATCAGGCGACCGGTTCCGGCCTGGTCCCTGCCGCCGCCGCAACTTCGGCGGCGAAATCGCTCTCTTTCCTTTCGATGCCCTCGCCGAGCTGGAAGCGGACGAAGCCCTTGAGCTCGATGCCCGTCCCGGCCTCCTTGGCCGCAGCCGCGACCACTTCGGCCACGGGCGTCTTATTGTCGATCACGAACAGCTGGGACAGCAAGGCATTGTCCTTGCGAAACTTGCCGATCGAGCCTTCGACCATCTTTTCGACGATCGCCGCGGGCTTGCCGCTCTCCTTGGCCTTCTCCATCGCAATCCCGCGCTCGCGCTCGATCAGCGCCGGCGACAGCGAAGCCGCGTCGAGCGCCAGCGGATTGGCGGCCGCGATGTGCATCGCCAGCTGCTTGCCGAGCGGCTGCAAAATGTCGCCCGGAGCATTGCTCTCGAGCGCCACCAACACGCCGATCTTGCCGAGGCCCGGCGTTACCGAATTGTGGACGTAGGAGACGACTACGCCCTCGCTGACCTCGAGCAGCTCGGCGCGGCGCAGCGACTGGTTCTCGCCGATGGTCGCGATGTTGTTGGTCAACGCCTCGGCAACGGTGCCGCCGCCGGGAAATTGCGAGTCCGCCAGCTGGTCTACGTCGCCGCCGCTGGCCAGCGCCAGGCGCGCGACTTCGCGGACGAAGTTCTGGAACTGCTCGTTCTTGGCGACAAAATCGGTTTCGGAATTGACCTCGACGACGGCACCGCTTGTGCCTTCGACGGTGACTCCGACGAGGCCCTCGGCGGCGGTCCGGCCGGCCTTGTTGGCGGCTGCGGCAAGGCCCTTCGCGCGCAGCCAGTCGACGGCCGCCTCCATGTCGCCGTTCGCCTCGGCGAGCGCCTTCTTGCAATCCATCATTCCAGCGCCGGTGCGCTCGCGCAGTTCCTTGACCGCAGCGGCCGTGATCTCAGCCATTCGTTCTTCCTTCCTCGTGCCCCTGCGGAGGCAGGGGCCCAGTCATGTCGATATAGGAACTGGGCTCCTGCCTGCGCAGGAGCACCATCGAAATTAAGCTTCCAGCGCGGCTTCGACCGGCGGCTCTACCATCGCGCCGACATCCTCGCCGCGCGCGGCGGCATTGCTGGCCCGACCGCTGTTGGCGGCTTCGGCGACGGCGTCGCAATAAAGGCGGATCGCGCGGCTGGCGTCGTCATTGCCGGGAACCGGGAAGGCGATGCCCTGGGGATCGCTGTTCGAATCGAGGATCGCGACCACCGGGATGCCGAGCACGTTGGCTTCCTTGATCGCCAGCTCTTCCTTGTTCGAATCGATCACGAACATGACGTCGGGAAGCCCGCCCATGTCGCGGATTCCGCCGAGGCTTTTCTCGAGCTTGTCGCGTTCGCGGGTCAGCTGGAGCACCTCTTTCTTGGTGAGGCCAGCGGTGTCCCCCGACAATTGCTCCTCGAGGCTTTTCATTCGCTTGATCGAGTTGGAGATGGTCTTCCAGTTGGTCAGCATTCCGCCGAGCCAGCGATGGTTGACGAAATGCTGGCCGCACGCCTGGGCCGAACCGGCCACCGCCTCCTGCGCCTGGCGCTTGGTGCCGACGAACAGGATCTTGCCGCCGCGGGCGATGCTCTGGCCGACGAAATCGAGCGCCCGGGCGAACAGCGGCACGGTCTGCGACAAATCGATGATGTGGACGCCGTTGCGGTCGCCGAACAGATACGGCTTCATCCGCGGGTTCCAGCGGTGGGTTTGGTGGCCGAAATGCGCTCCGGCCTCGAGCAATTGCTGAATGGTGACGACGGGTGCCGCCATGGTTGGTCTCCTTCCGGTTATGCCTCGACGGAACCCATGCAACCGATCAATCGACCGGCACCGGTATGAGTGGCTCCGTCTGTGGAATGGCCGCGCCCTAGCCGAAGCCGGTCACGCATTCAAGGGCTTGACAGTGTGAGAACAAAGCGCGAACATCCGGACCGTTCAACGACCTGCGTTAGGTCAAAACCGGAACGAAACGACTCCGGGTAGGTTTGGCGCTCAAACAAGGATCAGACATCATGGCCGCACCGCTCGCCACCCTCGCCTTCCTCGTCACCTTGTGGCTTGTGACCATCATCCTCGCCGAACTCCTCGACGAGGGGCTGGGCAAGATCGGCGCGGCGCTGAAGGGCCGTTCGCGGCGCGCCGACGAGCCGCGCCTGACGCCGGTTGCGGGCCGGGTCAGCCTGCGCTCTTGCCCGCACCAAGGGTGGCGCGCCCGGCCCCAGATGCAAGCGATTGCGCGCGCCGCCGCCTGACCCTGGCGTAGGAGGCGATGCTGAACGGCAGCATCGCGACGTACAAGATTGAGATCACGAGCAGAGTCAGCCACGGCGAGGTCGCCAGCGCGGCTCCCAACAGGCCGATGCCGGCGATCGCGAACAGCCGCGACGAGCGGCGGATGCGCAGGCTCGCCCAACTGTAGGTGGCGACGCTCGAGATCAGCAGCAACGCGATGAATATTACCCACGGCATCGTCACGTACCAGGCGCGGAAGATTTCCTCGCCGGTCACCAGCCACAGGTACATCGGAACGAACGCGAGCCCGGCGCCCGCCGGCGCCGGAACTCCAGTCAGGAAACCCGCCGATTTGTGCGGCTGATCGTCGGCATCCATTTGCGAGTTGAAGCGCGCCAGGCGAAGCGCGCAAGCGACCGCGAGCGCCAGGGCCGCGACCCAGCCGAACTGCGGCGCACTGTGGAGCGACCACAGGAACAGGATGAAGCTCGGCGCAACTCCGAAGGCGGTGACATCGGACAGCGAATCGAGCTCGGCGCCGAAGCGGCTGTTGGCGCGCAGCAGCCGGGCGATCCGGCCGTCCATCCCGTCGAGAACGCCGGCGATGACCACGCAGGCGACCGCCGGACCCCACTCCGCCGAGATCGCGAAGCGCACGCCGGTCAGCCCGAAGCACAGCGCCAGCAAGGTGACGGCGTTGGGCACCATCGCCCGAAAGGCGATCCCGCGCCCGGGCGGCGGCGGTGCCTCGGTCACTGGCTCGAGCCGGTCAGCCCGGGGTCGGTGCCGATCTCGGCGAGGATGGTCTCGCCGCCGATCGAGCGTTGTCCGAGCAGCACACGCGGCCCGGTCCCGGCGGGGAGATAGACGTCGACCCGGCTGCCGAAGCGGATCAGCCCGATGCGCTCGCCCGCGGCGACGGAGTCGCCTTCGCGGACGAACGACAGAATTCGCCGGGCGACGAGGCCGGCGATCTGGGTGAAGGCGACTTTGACGCCATCGGCGCCTTCGACGAGGAAATGCTGCCGCTCATTGTCCTCGCTGGCCTTGTCGAGGTCGGCGTTGAGGAACTTGCCCGGGATATAGGCGATGCGGCGGATGCGGCCGGCGATCGGCGAGCGGTTGATGTGGACGTCGAACACGCTCATGAAAATCGAAACGCGCGTGGGTTCGCCGTCCAGTCCGTCCGGGCCGGCGAGCTCCGGCGGCACCGGCACCCGCTCGATCATGGTGATGAGGCCGTCGGCTGGAGCGACGACGAGGGTCGCCCCCAATGGCGTCGTCCGCACCGGATCGCGGAAGAATGCAGCGACCCAGACCGTTAGCCCGACCAGCACGAAAGTGATGAAATCCCAGTCGAGCATCCAGGAAAACAAGGTTGCCGCCCCGGCAATCAACAGGAACTTGCGGCCTTCGGGATGGACCGACGGGAAACGCCATTTGACGGTCGTCGTGAGCGGGCTGTCGGGCTTTTCGAGTGCGGGCATTGCAAACCCTTAGTAGCGGCGCCGCGCACGCACAACGGCGCGGTTGCCTCGGCTATAGGCGCAGCCTAAGGCGCCGCGAGCCGCCACGAACGCGCCTCAAACGCTCCTCGAACGCAAGGAAAAGCATGGCCAAGATCAAGGTGAAGACCCCGCTCGTCGAACTGGACGGCGACGAGATGACCCGTATCATCTGGCAGTGGATCCGCGAGCGGCTGATCCAGCCCTACCTCGATGTGGAATTGATCTACTTCGACCTGTCGATCCAGAAGCGCGACGAGACCGACGACCGGATCACCGTCGAAGCCGCCGAGGCGATCAAAAAATACGGCGTCGGCGTCAAATGCGCGACGATCACTCCGGACGAGGCGCGGGTCGAGGACTTCAAGCTCAAGAAGATGTGGAAATCGCCCAACGGGACGATCCGCAACATCTTGAACGGAGTCGTCTTTCGCGAGCCCATCGTCATCGCCAACGTGCCCCGCCTGATCCCGGGCTGGACCGATCCGATCGTCGTCGGCCGCCACGCCTTTGGCGACCAGTACAAGGCCACCGATTTCCGGGTCCCGGGCAAAGGCAAGCTGACCCTTCGCTGGCAGGGCGAGGACGGCCAGGTGATCGAGGAGGAAGTGTTCGACTTTCCCGACGCCGGGGTCGCCATGGGCATGTACAACCTCGACGAATCGATCCGGGCGTTCGCCCGCGCCAGCCTCAACTACGGGCTCAATCGCGGGTGGCCGGTGTATTTGTCGACCAAGAACACCATCCTCAAGGCCTATGACGGCCGCTTCAAGGACATCTTCCAGGAGATTTTCGAGAGCGAATTCAAAGAGCAATTCGATAAGATTGGAATTGAATATCAGCATCGGCTGATCGACGACATGGTCGCCTCTGCACTCAAATGGAGCGGCAAGTTCGTCTGGGCCTGCAAGAATTACGACGGCGACGTCCAGTCCGACCTCGTCGCCCAGGGCTTCGGCAGCCTGGGGCTGATGACCTCGGTTCTGATGACCCCGGACGGCAAGACCATCGAGGCCGAAGCCGCCCACGGCACCGTCACCCGCCATTTCCGCATGCACGAGGCCGGCAAGGCGACCTCGACCAACCCGATCGCGTCGATCTTCGCCTGGACCGGCGGCCTCAAGTACCGCGGCAAGTTCGACGAGACCCCCGACGTCGTCCGCTTCGCCGAGACGCTCGAACGGGTGTGTGTCGAAACCGTCGAGGCCGGCCAGATGACCAAGGACCTCGCCATCCTCGTCGGTCCCGACCAGCCGTGGATGACCACCGAGCAATTCTTCGAAGCGATCCGCGCCAACCTCGAGGCGGCGATGGCCGTGCCGGCCTGAGGCCGGGCGGGCGGAACGACAGGATGGTCGCGCAAAAAACCAAGGCTCGCCTCGAGGTCCGCCAGGCCCGGCTGGAGGACGTTGGCGAGATTCTCGACCTGGTCCGCCGCAGCTACGACGAGCTGCCCACTTATTCCGCGGGCGAGCTGCGCGGGCAGATCAACAATTATTCCGAGGGCTGCTTCGTCACGGTTATGGACGGCCGGTTCGTCGGCTATTGCGCAACGATGCGGGTCTCCGGCGCGGTTGCCCTCCAGCCGCACCGCTGGCGGGAGATCACCGGCGCCGGCTTTGGTTTCCGCCACGATCCCACCGGCGAGTGGCTTTACGGCTACGAAATGTGCGTCGATCCCGAGTGCCGCGGCACCCGCATCGGCAGGCGCCTCTACGAGGAGCGGCGGGCGCTCGCCGAGCGGCTCGAGCTGAGCGGCATTTTGTTCGGCGGACGTATGCCGAACCTCGCGAAATCGCGGCGCAAGGTCGACGGCCCGCAAGATTATCTCGACCAGGTGGTGGCGGGGAAGATTCACGACCCCGTGCTTCGTTTCCAGTTGGCCAACGGCTTCGAACCCGCCAGGGTACTCGAAGATTATCTGCCGGCGGACAAGAAATCGCTCGGCCATGCCGTGCTGATGGTCTGGCGCAACCCTTACGTCGAGCTCGACCAGCCGAAGAAATTCCGGTTGCCGCGCGGCGTCGAGAGCGTGCGCGTGGCGACCTGCCAGCTCCAGGCGCGGGCCGTTGCGGACTTCGACGAATTCATGCGCAACATCGAATATTTCATCGATGTCGCGGCCGACTACAAATCGGATTTCATCCTGTTTCCGGAGCTTTTCACGCTGCAGCTCCTGTCATTCGAGAAGAAGGAGCTGTCGCCCCTCGAAGCGATCGAGAAGCTTTCGACCTACACGCCCCGGCTGCGCCAGGGGCTGAGCGAGATGGCGATGCGCTTCAACATCAACATCATCGGCGGTTCGCACCCGACGCGGGCCGACGACGGCGACATCCAGAACGTCTCCATCGTCTGTCTGCGCGACGGGGCAATCCACCAGCAGGAGAAGATCCATCCGACGCCCAACGAGCGCTACTGGTGGAACATCAAGGGCGGCGACGGGGTCGACGCGATCCCGACCGACCGCGGGCCGATCGGCGTCCTCATTTGCTACGACGCCGAATTCCCCGAGCTTGGCCGCCGGCTCGCCGACGAAGGAGCGCGGATCATCTTCACCCCGTTCTGCACCGACAACCGCCAGGGCTATTTGCGGGTCCGCTACTGCTGCCAGGCCCGCGCGATCGAGAACCAATGCTTCGTCGTCATGTCGGGCAACGTCGGCAACCTGCCCAATGTCCACAACATGGACATCCAATATGCGCAAAGCTGCATCCTGACGCCGTGCGATTTCCCGTTCGCGCGCGACGGCATCGCGGCGGAGGCAACCGAAAATGTCGAAACGCTGACGATCAGCGACGTCAACCTCGCCGACTTAAGCTGGGCGCGGGCCGAAGGGACGGTGCGCAACCTCGCCGACCGGCGCTTCGACCTGTACGAGATCGACTGGACCCGCGACCCCCACAAGCAGCCGGACAGCGACATGCCGCATCCGGCCCCCAAGGGCCCTCACGGGCCGGGCGGGGGCTGATCCAGCCGTCGTCGCCCGGCGTCGGGCGACGTCACGCGCTCGCGCCGGATGCCGAGCCCGATCGCCCGGCCGGGGATTCGGCGCAGCAGCGGGAAGCGATCGAGCAGGCGCACGGCGAGGGGCGCGTTTTCGAGCGGCGGGCCGGGCACCAGCAGACGGCCGATCACCCCGTCCTGGGCCAGCTTTTGTCCCGCCTGGACCAGTCGCGTCGGCAGCATCCGGCGCTTCTGCACCCTTTCAAGAAGGCGATCGACGTCTTCGCCGCGGGCGAGCGGCCCGGCGAGCGCATTGGCAGCGGCGACGGCGTCCTGCACCGCCAGATTGATGCCGATACCGCCGATCGGTGACATGGCGTGCGCCGCATCGCCGATCGCCAGCAGGCCCGCCCGGTGCCAGCGCGTCAGCCGGTCGAGCGAGACGCTGAGCAGGTGCAGGTCCTCGAGCTCGTCGAGTTCGCTCAGATCGAGATCGGGGGCCGCCTGGCTGACCATTTCACGGATCGGCGCGATGCCCCGGGCCTTCATCTCGTCGGCCTTGCCCTTGGGAATGACCAACGCGCACTGCCAATAGTCGCCGCGGTCGATCAGTACGAGCAGGCGGCCCCGCTCGAAGCTGCCGCGCAGCGCACCGCCGCTGCCCTGCCGCTTGCCAACTTTGAACCACAGCACGTCCATCGGCGCGCCGAGGCTCTCGACGGGGAGCATTTGCGTGCGTCGGACAATCGACGAGCGCCCGTCCGCCGCGATCGTCAGGCGGGCTCGGAGCGGACGCCCATCGGCCAGTGCCACGCCGGCGACCCTTCCCTGCTCCTCGAGGAATCCCTCGACCGGCGCATTCATCTCGAGCATGAACCCGGGATAGAGGGCCGCTTCGTCGCGCAGGAAATCGAGAAATTCCCATTGCGGCATCATCGCGATGAACGGCGCGGGCGTCTTGAGGTGCGATAGGTCGCCGATGGTCCACTGGCGCCCGGCGATCTGCAGCTCCGCCTTGTCGAGCCGGCTGTGAGGCCGCTCCAGGAAGCGGTCGAGCATCCCCAGCTGGTCGAGGATCTCCATGGTCGAGGCGTGGACCGTGTCGCCGCGGAAATCGCGGAAGAAGTCATCGTGCTTTTCGAGGACTCGGACGGTGCAGCCGGCCCGCGCGAACAGCAGCCCCGCCATCATCCCCGCGGGCCCCCCGCCGACGACGATCAAATCCTCAGGTGACGTCATGACGCCGCTGTATCGAATGCGGCCCAAGTGACAAGCGCCGCCGGCCCTGCTTAAGAGCCTCAGCATGGCGACCGATTTCCAGACGTCCGGCCTGAGCGACGCTTTGGTCATCCTCGGCGCCGCCGGCATCGTCATCCCGGCCTTCGCCCGCTTCCGGGTCACGCCGGTGATCGGTTTCCTGCTGATCGGGCTGCTGGTCGGTCCGGCGGGCCTCGGCTCGATGACGACCGCGGTGCCGTGGCTGCACTACATCACTATTTCCAACCCCGAAGCGATCGAGCCGTTCGCTGAGCTCGGGATACTCTTGCTGCTGTTCTCGATCGGGCTCGAGCTCTCGTTCCGCCGCTTGTGGACGATGCGGCGGCTGGTGTTCGTGGTCGGCGCCGCGGAGCTCCTGCTGTCCGGCGCGATCATCGCGCTCGGCCTCCACCTGATCGGCCAAAGCGTGCCGGGTGCGATCGGCCTCGGGCTTGCGCTGGCGCTTTCCTCGACCGCGCTCGTGCTTCCGCTGGTCGGCACCCATGGCCCGGTCGGCCGCTCGGCGCTCGCAATGCTGCTGTTCGAGGACGTCGCCATCGTCCCGATCGTATTCGCGCTGGGCGCGATGGCCCCCTACGCCGCCGACAGCGGCGTCGGAAACCTGCTGACGACGATGGTGCTGGGCGGCCTGGCGGCGGTTGCGATGCTGTTCGCCGGCCGCCTCGTGCTCCCGCGCCTGTTCGCCCAGGCGGCCCGGACCAAGAGCCCCGAGCTGTTTCTTGCCGCTTGCCTGCTGGTGGTGATCGTCGCCAGTCTCGCCACCGCCGCGATCGGCTTTTCGCCGATCCTGGGCGCGTTGCTGGCCGGCATCGTCATTGCCGAGACCGAGTATCGCGGCGAGGTCGAGGTGATGACCGCCCCGTTCCGCGGGCTCGGCCTGGGCATATTCCTGATCACCGTCGGCATGAGCGTCGACTTGAGGCTGGTCGCCGCCAACTGGCAAAGCATCGGCCTCGCGGTGCTCGGAGTGCTCACCGTCAAGGCCGTCGTCACCGCGGTGCTGCTGCGCATCGAGGGTGCCCGTCTGTCGGTCGCGGCCGAGACCGGGGTGCTGATGGCCTCGCCTTCGGAAACGACCCTGATCGTGCTCGCCGCGGCCTCGGCAGCCCAGCTTATCCAACCGCAGACCGCGGCCTTCTGGCAAATCGTCACGGCGATCGGGCTCACCATCACGCCGTTGCTTGCCAAGCTCGGCCGCCTCGCCGGGCGCGGAGTCGATGTGCAGGGCCGCGCCGAGCTGGTCGGTGCGCTCGAGGAAGGCGACTCGTCCAAGGTGGTGATTCTCGGCTTCGGCCGCGTCGGGCGGATGGTCGGAGAAATGCTCGACGAGCACGACAAGGACTATGTCGCCGTGGATTCGGACGTCGATGCGGTGGCCGCGGCGCGCCGCGAAGACTTGCCGGTGGTGTTTGGCGACGTGTCGCACCCCGATCTGATCGAGCGCCTCCGGCCGGGCCGTCCCAGCGCCTTCATCCTGACGATGGACAATCCGGTGCTTGCCAAGCGGCTCGCTCGCAGGATTCGCGCCGCTTATCCCGAGCTCCCGATCGTCGCCAGGGCCCGCGATCCGGCCCACGCAGCCGAGCTCTACAAGGCGGGCGTCACCGACGCGGTGCCCGAAACGCTCGAAGCATCGCTGCAATTGTCGGAGGCCGTCCTGGTCGACCTTGGCGTCGCCATGGGACCGGTGATCGCCTCGATCCACGAGAAGCGCGACGAGCTGCGGGCCGCGATCAAGGCCGAAGCCGAGCTCGAGCACGAGCCGCAACTCGGCGGGCGGCGCCTCAGGGACTCGGCGCCCGGTCAGCCGGCTTGAAGTAGTAAGATCCTGGCGATCCGTGGCTGCTTGCCCGCCTGATCGCTTAAGCGGCGACTTGCTCCAGCGCGCCGCGCACCGCGGTCAGCGCCTCATTGGCCTTGGAGCCGTCGGGGCCGCCGCCTTGCGCCATGTCGGGACGGCCGCCGCCCCCCTGCCCGCCAAGCGCCACGACTGCGGCCTTGACCAGTTCGACCGCGCTCACTTGCCCGGCAAGGTCGTCGGTCACTCCAACGGCGACGCTGGCGCGGCCGTCGTTGACCGCAACCAGCGCGGCAATTCCCGAGCCGACGCGCTGCTTCATGCTGTCGACCGCGGCGCGCAGGCCCTTGGGATCGAGCCCCTCGACCACCTGGCCGAGGAATGCGTGACCGCCAACCTGCTCCGGGGCCGCTGCTTCGGAATTGGCGGACCCGCCGCCCATCGCCAATGCCTTTTTCGCCTCCGCGAGCTCGCGCTCGAGGCGCTTGCGCTCCTCGACCAGCGCCGCGACCCGCGCCGGGACTTCGTCCGGTGACGCTTTGAGCACCAGAGCCGCCTCGCGCAGCCGCGCCTCGCGCTCCGTCAGCCACTGCCGCGCCGCCTCCCCCGTCAGCGCCTCGAGCCGCCGCACGCCGGACGACACCGCGCCTTCGCTGATGATCTTGAACAGCTGGATGTCGCCGAGCGCGTTGACGTGGGTGCCGCCGCACAGCTCGACGGAATAATCGGCGTCGATGTCGCGGCCCATCGACAGGACGCGGACTTCGTCGCCGTATTTCTCACCGAACAAGGCCATCGCGCCGGCGGCGATTGCTTCGTCCGGAGTCATCAGCCGGGTCGTCACCGCTTGGTTCGAACGAATGTGGGCATTCACCTCGGCCTCGATCGCCGCCACATCGTCGGGCGACAAGGCCGACGGGTGCGAGAAATCGAAACGCAGGCGGTCGGGAGCGACCAGGCTGCCCTTCTGGGTGACATGGCCGCCGAGGCGGTGACGAAGCGCGGAGTGCAGGAGATGGGTTGCGCTGTGGTTGGCGCGGATCCGGTCGCGGCGCTCGCCGTCGACATTCTGATGGACGGTGTCGCCAACCTTCAACTCGCCGGAGCGGACCGTGGTGAGCAAGGCGTGGAGGCGTCCAAGCGGTTTCGACGTATCCTCAACATCGCCCTGGAAACCACTCAAAGTCGTGAGCTTTCCGGAATCTCCGACCTGCCCGCCGCTCTCGCCGTAGAAGGGCGTCTGGTTGAGCACGATGTGCACCTTTTCGCCCGACTTCGCGGCGTCGGCCTGTTTCCCGTCGGCGACGATCGCCAGCACGACGCCCTCGGCCTCGTCTCCCGAATAGCCGGTGAACTCGGTCGCTCCATGCTGCTCCGCAAGGTCGAACCAGACGTCGTCGGACGCGCGGTCGCCCGAGCCTTTCCAGGCGGCGCGGGCGGCGGCTTTCTGGGCGGCCATCGCCGTGTCGAAGCCGGCGCGGTCGACGTGCAAGCCACGGGCCCGCAACGCATCCTCGGTCAGGTCGTACGGGAAGCCGAAAGTGTCGTAGAGCTTGAACGCCGTCTCGCCCGGCAATGTGCCACCTGCGGAAAGCTGTGCGGTCGCCTCGTCGAGCAGCTTGAGGCCGTTGACCAGGGTCTGGCGGAAGCGCGTCTCCTCCTGCGCCAGCACCTGCTCCAGCAACGGTTGGGCACGGACCAGCTCGGGGTAAGCGGCGCCCATCTCGGCGACCAGCGCCGGCACCAGCCGATGCATCAGCGGCTCCTTCGCGCCGAGCAGATGCGCGTGGCGCATCGCCCGGCGCATGATCCGGCGCAGCACGTAGCCGCGGCCCTCGTTGGCCG
Source organism: Sphingomicrobium sp. (assembly GCA_035512655.1). Classification (GTDB taxonomy): domain Bacteria; phylum Pseudomonadota; class Alphaproteobacteria; order Sphingomonadales; family Sphingomonadaceae; genus Sphingomicrobium. Next base: position 180,789 of record DATKDM010000008.1, read on the forward strand.
GCAGCACGCCGTCGGCGACGAGGAAGCCCGAGGCGCGCAAATGATCGGCGATCACCCGGTGGCTGGCCTTTTGCTCGCCCGTCGCGCGGGTCCGGGTCAGCTCCTCGCTCGCCTCGATCAGCGCCTTGAAGGCGTCGGTGTCGTAATTGTCGTGGACGCCCTGAAGCACCGCGGCAATGCGCTCGAGGCCCATGCCGGTGTCGATCGAGGGACTCGGCAGGTCGCTGACGATCGCATCATTCTCCTGCAGGAACTGCATGAAGACGAGGTTCCAGATCTCCACGAAGCGATCGCCGTCCTCGTCCGCCGATCCGGGCGGGCCGCCGGGGATATGGTCGCCGTGGTCGTAGAAGATCTCCGAGCAGGGCCCGCTCGGGCCGTCGGCGCCCATCGCCCAGAAATTGTCCTTGGTGGCGATGCGGATGACCCGCTCGTCGGGCAGACCGGCGATCCGCTTCCACAGGTCGAACGCCTCGTCGTCGGTGTGATAGACGGTGACCGTCAGCCGGTCGGGGTCAATACCCCACTCCTTGGTCAGCAGCGCCCAGGCGAGCTCGATCGCGCGGTCCTTGAAATAGTCGCCGAACGAAAAATTGCCGAGCATCTCGAAAAAGGTGTGATGGCGGGCTGTGTAGCCGACGTTGTCGAGATCGTTGTGCTTGCCGCCGGCGCGGACGCATTTCTGGCTGCTGGTCGCGGTGACGTAGGGCCGCGTCTCGAGGCCGGTGAAGACGTTCTTGAACGGCACCATGCCGGCGTTGACGAACATCAAAGTCGGGTCGTTGTGTGGGACCAGCGGGGCCGACGGCACCCGGGCATGACCGGCCGCCTCGAAATAATCGAGGAACGAGCGGCGGATGTCGTTGGTCGAGGTCATGTGAAGCGGATGTAAATGCGATGCTGCACCGCGGCAAGGCGGCGGGCGACTCCCGGAGTCTATTGGCGCGCCACTTAGTGAGCTACCTTTACGGGTCGGAAATAATCTGGGAAGTTAACACTGCCGAATCGCCCACAGCCCGGGGTAGCGTTTCGCTGATCCCTGGAGCTGTCGTTCATGAGGGTGGAATGCGGCAACTCCAAATCGCAATATTGCTTCTCGCGACAAGCGCGCCTGCACAGGCCCAGGACCGCAACGACATCATTTTCCAGAAACTGTATTCCAAGTTAGCAAACGTTCTGGGTGTGAGTGACGTCGACGCAGCCGGGCAAGTCGACGCCCTCGTCCTGGCGAGCCCCGGCTATATTCTCGACGAAGCCAACGTCGATTATAACAACCCTAACGGCAGGCGCATCGTATTCAATCTTATTGATAGCTCCCTTAGGCCCTCTTGGATCCTGCGGTTCAGCGGTGGCAAAACTTCCGATGTCTATTCCGATATACTGACCAACCACACGACATCTGTGGTGACCATGACAGCGCAGCAAAGGGACAACCTTACCAAGGCTCGCGCGATTATATTTGATCCGAAGACCAATTCGGGATTTTCCCAACGTTACCGCAATTTTGCCGATGCAAGGCGTGAACTGGCGGCCGAAATGGAGGCCGTCCAGACTTGGCAAAGAGCAAATCCGAACGATTCAATCCCGGCGACAATGGTAGCCCGCCTATCGGACGCCCGCGAAAAATACGATCTGGTCGCCGAGAAGAATGTTATTCTAGCGGCCAAGGCAACAATCGACAGCTTGGAAAACCTGGATCCCGCGGTTTTCTGGGGAAAGGCCCTCGATAGATACCAGACGAATCAGCTACCAGTCGGCGCTAACTTCGTGCCGATCTACGACTTTTATCCGGCCTACCCCACATGGCTCGATCAATCCGTCAGCTGGACCAGGATTAAGTTTGATGATTCCGACGTAAATACTGTCGCAACCTCTTCGCGCAGCAACTGGAACGCTGGTGGCAGCGGTCGGTGGGGACTTTGGAACGTCGGGGGAAGCTACGGCCAGTCAGAGTCCCGGTCCTCGTTTGAGCTCGACGCCCAAAGTTTCAGTGTCGATTTCGAGGTGCTGCGGGTAAAGATAGATCGACCGTGGATGAACTATGCGGTCTTTGGCTCGCGGACATGGAAATGGTCTCCCGCCAGCGCTAATGATAAAAAGCTCATTTCTGATGGAAACACTTCTGAGTCGAGTCCACCCGACGGGATCGCACCTTTATTGCCCGTCGAAATTCTAATCGCTCGCAACGTTTCCCTAACGGGCAATTGGAATACTTCCCTCAAGACGACCTATTCCAATCAGCGATCGGGTGGCGCGCGCGTCGGCTGGGGTCCATTTTCATTCGGTGGTGGTGGCGGGTCTTCGTATGATGAAACTAAGGAACGGGTACAAATCTCGGGCAATACAATCACGTCACCAGCCCCCCAGATTATAGGTCTACTGGTCCAAGTACTCCCCAAGTCACCCGATCCAAATCTCACTGATTACGAATGGCCTGACCAATCACCCGTCAAAGTAAATGGGATCGATCTGTCAGGTGACGCTCTTCAACAATATCAGGAAGAAATGGAAGACATTAATAAGCTCGAAAGGGAGGTGGACGAGGTAGCTCCACAATAAGCCTGTATTGGGCGGGAATGGTTAGGTCCGAGGCATCGGCCGGGGGCTATGATTATGCCCTACGGCAATTGCGTCGAAATTGCGTTGCACTCTACCGCTCGCTACGGCCACCCCATGGCAAGGCGCGCCCGCTCGGCAATCCCAACCTACAAGCGCCGGCGGCAGCGGTCGCTGGCGGGGCGCATCGTTTCCTTTATCGTCAAGCTCGTCCTCATCTTCCTATTGGGCTCGGTGCTGTGGGTGCTTGCCTACCGCTTCATCAACCCGCCGATTACCGCGACGATGCTGGGCGACGTGCTCGCCGGGCGCGGCGCGACGCGCGACTGGATGGCGATCGAGCGGATCGACCGCGACATGGTCCGCGCTGCGATCGCCGGTGAGGATAGCAAGTTCTGTGAGCACGACGGCTTCGACCTGCAGGCGATCGAGGAAGCGATGCAGCGCAATGCCTCGGGCGGCCGCATCCGGGGCGGCTCGACGATCAGCCAGCAGACCGCCAAAAACGCCTTCCTGTGGCAAGGCGGGGGCTATTTCCGCAAGGGCCTCGAAGCCTGGTTCACGGTGCTGATGGAAGCGATGTGGCCCAAGCAGCGGATCATGGAGGTCTATCTGAACCTCGCCGAGACCGGCATCGGCACCTATGGCGTCAACGCCGGTGCGCAGCGCTATTTCGGCCACGACGCGAGCGCGATGAGCCGCACCGAGGCGGCGCGGATCGCCGCCGTCCTGCCGCTGCCCAAGAAGCGCGGCGCGGTGACACCCAAGGGATTTACTCGGCGCTACGGCGGGACGATTGCGGCGCGGATCGGGGTCGTCGCCCGCGAACGGCTCGACGCCTGCGTCTACGAGGGCATCGCCCCGCCGCGCGACCGGGCTCCGCCGCCAAGCCGGGCGCCGCGCGACCTGCCGGGCGAGGAATATGAAAGCGCCCGGCCGCTGCCGCCGCTCGAACAGGTAGTGCAGGAACTGCCGCCGGCGTCGGACGAGCCGCTGATCGTTGATCCGCCCGTGAGTAGTGACCCCGGCGAACCCGTACCGACGACCGAACCGCCCGCCGCCGAACAGCAGCCGGCGGCTGAAGAGCCATCAGCGCCGCCGTCCGGGCAATAATCGCTGCCGCCAAAAAAGAAGCGCCGGGGGTGACCCGGCGCTTCTCCTTCACTTCTGTTGCTGCCAATTAGCGGCGGCGGTTGATGTCGATGTCGCGAATGTAGCCGCGATAGTCGACGTCGCACTTGAACGACAGGTCGGGCGCGTAGCTGTAGCCCATAGCGCCATAAGCGCCGACACCATATGGACCGTAACCGGCCGTCCGGCCGCTGGTCGCCAGCCCGCGGACGCGGACCGTGCTGCGGTTAGGCGTGACCCGGGTGAAGCTCAGCACCCGGCCGGTAGCGGTATGAGCGCCCAGCACTGCGCCGAGGATTCCACTCACGCCGGTTGGCCGGCTGAGGCGGCTCTGGACGGCGGCCGCGCAGCGCTGGGTCGCCATCGCGGTCGCATTATGGGCGTACGGGCTCGCATAGCGGTTCTGGTTCCCATAACCGTAAGGGTAGTATTGGGCCGTCGCGGGGGCAGCGGCTGCCAAGGCGGCAAGGCCCGCTCCGCCGGCGAGGATTTTCATCATCATAGTCATAGCTCGTCTCCTTTCAGGGTGATTGGAGCTTTCCAACTAATCAACGCGCGGGCGACAAAGGACGGAACGGCGTTCGTCGCGGCCAGGGCGCGGCTCGTCGAGCCCCGGTTAACGCCCTGTGAACTGCACCCTCACCCGGCTTCCCGAGGGCCCAAGCGCGGGGATTTGCGCCCGGTCGAGGAACGGCGCTCCCGCCCCGCCCGTTGATTGGCGCAACCCTGACATGGAGGAATAAGATGGCGACCCGCACGCAAAACCGCAGTTCCAACCGCACCACCACCAACCGCAGCGACCGCAGCGCCAACGGCCGCGAGGGCAGCGCCTTTTCGTGGGGCAAGAACAGCGGCGGCGCGCTGGTCGGAGCGGCGCTGGCCGGGGCCGCGATCGGCCTCGCCGCCAATTTCGGCCGCAAGTTCCTGACCCAAAGCCTGTCGGGCGCGGCCGGCGACTGGGACGAGGTGCTGACGACCGAGCATAACATGGCGATGGCGATCTTCGACAAGATGCTGGCGACCGACGAGACCCAGACCTTCAAGCGCAAGATGCTGTTTGCGAAGCTGAGCCACGCCCTCGACAAGCATGCGCACGAGGAAGAAATGGTGGTTTATCCGGCGCTTCGCGAAGCCAATGAGGAGCACGACGCCGACCTGCTCGAAGCCGAGCATGGCTACGTGAAGACCTTCATTTACGAACTGAACCAGATGGGGACCGAAGCGCCCAACTGGCTCGAGAAAGTCCGCGAATTTCGGGCGCTGGTCAAAAAACACGCCCACATGGAAGAGGAAGAGGTGTTCCCGCGCTTCAAGGAGCGGATGAGCGAGGAGCAGAACGCGAAAATCACCAGCCTCGTCAACCGCGACGGCTTCTGGATGGCTTGAGCTAGCCGACCAGGGCCAGTCTGGGCGGTTCCTGGGCGGATAGATCGACGCTGCCCTCGCCGGTAACCCGCTCGATTCGGGCGGCGAGCTCGGCGTCGAGCAGAAAATCGCGGCCGAGAAGAATCACCGCCTCGCCGCCGCCGGCGAGCGGCACGACGAAGCGGATTGACCCGGTCCCGCCGCGGGCGCCGCCCAGCTCGTGGGATAGCAGCCGAACGGCGTCAGCGTCGGCTACCTGGACGACCATTCGGAGCCGGGTCTTTTTGGCGAGGGCGTCGAGCGGCTGGAACCGCTTGACGGCCACCCGCGGAACCTCGTCGCCTGGGCGGCGATCGAGCTCGACGGTCATCAGCCCGCAGTCCCCGGACCGCACCGCGGCTTCGAGCGCCGCGCACGGCTCGTCGTCGAAAGCGGTGGCGACATATTGGCCCGATGAATCGCTGAGCGTCGCCATCAGGTAGCGGCGGCCCCGCGCCGATGTCCGCCAGCGCGCCTCCTCGACCAAGCCGGCGATGCTCGCGGTCGCGCGGCTGCCGTCGGCGGGAAGCGCAACGGAGGCCAATTCGGCGAAGGTCTTGACCTTGTGCGCGGCGAGCAGATGGCGCTGCGCGTCGACCGGATGGGCCGAGAAGTAAAAGCCGAACGAATCGTGCTCGACGGCCATTCGCTGGGCCAGCGTCCACGCGGCGTCGCGCGGCAAGCGAATGGGTGCTGTTTCGGCCTGGCCCTCGCCGCCGAACAGCCCGGCCTGGCCGCTGCTGCGCTCGTCGGCGGCGCGGACCGCGTGGGCGAGAATGGTTTCGGCGGCCGCAAACACGGCCGCCCGATCGGGCGCGATGGCATCGAAGGCGCCGGCCCCGGCGAGGCTTTCGAGCTGACGGCGATTGAGCAGCCGCGGGTCGATCCGCGCGGCGAAATCCTCGAGGCTGGCGAACGGGCCGTTGGCCTCGCGCTCGGCGACCAGTGCCTCCATCGCTTTTTCGCCGACGCCCTTCAAAGCGCCCAGCGCGTAGCGGACCGCCTCCCCTTCCACCGAAAAATCCGCCCGGCTGGCGTTGATGCATGGAGAAAGGCACTCGACGTCGCCGCGGCGCACATCCTCGACGAAAAGTGCGAGCTTGTCGGTCTGGGCCATGTCGAAGCTCATCGACGCGGCATAGAATTCCGGCCGGTGGTAGGCTTTGAGCCAGGCAGTCTGGTAGGCGACCACGGCATAAGCGGCGGCGTGGCTCTTGTTGAAGCCGTAGCCCGCGAACTTGTCGATCAAGTCGAACAGCTCGGACGCTTTCGTGGGCGAGATGGCGTGGACCGCCGCGCCTTCGACGAAGCGGCTGCGCTGGGCGTCCATCTCGCTCTGGATCTTCTTGCCCATCGCGCGGCGGAGCAGGTCGGCCTCGCCGAGGCTGTAGCCGGCAAGCACCTGCGCCGCCTGCATCACCTGTTCTTGATAAACGAAGATGCCGTAGGTTTCGCGGAGCACCTCCTCGAGCATCGCATGCGGGTAAGCGATCGGGACCCGCCCGTTCTTGCGGTCGCCGAACATGCCGATGTTGTCCATCGGGCCCGGGCGGTAGAGCGAGACCAGCGCGACGATGTCGCCGAAGGCGGTCGGGCGGACGGCCGAGAGCGTCCGGCGCATCCCTTCCGATTCGAGCTGGAAAACGCCGACCGTATCGCCGCGCTGGAGCAGCTCGTAGATGGCTGGATCGTCCCAGGTGAGCGCGGTGAAATCGACTTCGACGCCCTGCGCGGCGAGCATCTCCTGCCCGCGCTTGAGCACCGACAGTGTCTTCAATCCGAGGAAATCGAATTTCACCAGCCCCGCCGCCTCGACATATTTCATGTCGAACTGGGTGACCGGCATGTCGGATCGCGGGTCGCGGTAGAGCGGCACCAATTCGTCCAGCCGGCGGTCGCCGATCACCACCCCGGCGGCGTGGGTCGAGGCGTGGCGCGGCAGGCCTTCCAGCTTCATCGCCAGGTCGAACAGGCGCTTGACGTCGGGGTCGCTGCGATACTCGGCTGCGAGCTCGGCGACCCCGTTGAGGCAGCGCTCGAGAGTCCACGGATCGGTCGGGTGGTTGGGGATCAGCTTCGCCAGGCGGTCGACCTGGCCATAGCTCATCTGCAGCACGCGGCCGGTATCCTTCAGGACCGCGCGGGCTTTCAACCGGCCGAAAGTGATGATCTGCGCCACCCGGTCGCGGCCGTACTTGCGCTGGACGTAGGCGATCACTTCGTCGCGGTGGGTTTCGCAAAAGTCGATGTCGAAGTCGGGCATCGACACGCGCTCGGGGTTCAGGAAGCGCTCGAACAGCAGGTTCAAGTCGATCGGGTCGAGGTCGGTGATGGTCAATGCCCAGGCGACCAGCGAGCCGGCGCCCGAACCGCGGCCCGGCCCGACCGGAATCCCCTCGCCCTTGGCCCATTTGATGAAGTCGGCGACGATCAGGAAATAGCCGGCAAAACCCATACCGGTGATGACGTCGAGCTCGAACTCGAGGCGGTCGCGGTATTGCCCGAGCGAATCCTCTGCCCCCTGCGTGAAGTGCTTGAGTCTGTCGTCCAACCCCGCGCGCGCATCGCGGCGCAGGGTCTCGTCTTCATCGTCGGACAGGCGCGGCAGGATCGGCTGGCGCTTCGGCGCCGCGACCGCGCAGCGCCGGGCGATGATGGCGGTGTTGGCGATCGCCTCGGGCAGGTCGGCGAACAGCTCGGCCATCGCCGCTCCGTCCTTGAGCCAGGCGTCGGCGGACGAGGTTAGGCGCTCGGCACTCTCCAGATAGGCCGAATGCGCGATGCACAGCATGGCGTCGTGCGCGGCGTGGAAGCTGGGGTCGGTGTAGGCGGCAGGGTTGGTCGCGACGAGCGGCAGGCCGCGATCGTAGGCAAGCTTGATGAGCGCCGCTTCCGCTCGATCCTCGACCGGATCGCCGCGGCGGCTCAGCTCGATATACAGCCGCCCCTCGAACAGCTGCTGCAGCCGGTCGAGATAGTCGCTCGCCTTGGCGTCCTGGCCGTCGGCGATCAGCCGGGCGAGCGCCCCTTCCGAACCGGCGGTGAGCGCGATCAGCCCTTCGCTGCGGCCCTCCAGCGCGGCCATCGCGACATGCGGCTCCTCGGCGAGCGGGCGGTCGAGGTGCGCCGAGGACACCAGCCTGCACAGGTTCGCATAGCCCAGCTCATCCTTGGCCAGCAGAGCCAGCCAGTCGAGCTGGTCGCCGCCGGCGGTACCGGGCCGGGCAATGCCGACCAGAGCGCCGATGATCGGCTGGACGCCGTTCTCCGCACAGGCGTCGCTGAACGGCATCGCCGCATAGAGGCCGTTGCGGTCGGTGAGCGCGATCGCCGGAAAACTGAACGCGGCGGCGCGCTCGGCGATGGTCCTGGGCTCCATCGCCCCTTCGAGCATGGTGAAGCAGGACAGGTTGCGTAAGGGGACGTAGGGCGCGGACACGAAGCGGACTATGGAATGCGGCGGCCTTCGAGAAAAGCGGCGCGTATCAATTATCCCCAGATTAGACCACCGCCGGTTCGGCACTTCCGAAACGGCGGAACGGCGGCCGCTCGCCATATGTCAGCGCGCGCCACAGCCATTCCATTGGACCGAAGCGGTACCGCGCCAGCCACCAATGGCTGATCGCTACCTGCGCCGCGAAAAATGCAATGCAGATGAGGATGACGGCGCTGGTGCCGATCCGTCCGGCAAGACCGAGTCCGGGTCCGACCCCGAACATGACGAACGCATAGATGAGGCCCTGGGCGAGATAATTGGTCAGCGCCATTCGGCCGACCGGAGCAAGCGGCGCGAACAATTTCGCCCCGGCGCGGGTGTGCAGCGCAACGACGATTGCCGCCGAATAGCCCGTAGCCAGGATCAATGCGGCGGGCGAGCGCAGCGATTGGGCGAGCGACTTCGGCCAGTCCTGGTCAAAAACCACGATGTCGAGCACGACGAGTTGCAGAAGGAAGCCAATGACTAGGCCGGCGGGCAACGCGATCCATGCAATTCGGCGAAGCAGCGGCAGGTGCTTGCGAACGTCGTCAAGTATGCCGGACCGGCCGATCGCGGCGCCGAGCGCGAAGCGGCCGAGGGCATAGACCAGCCAAGCCGCCATCAATCCCCCGGCCAGCCATTCCGTCCACGTCCAGCTCCACATCATTGCGACAATCGCCGGATAGTCGCCGCCGACTGCAACGGTTTGCCGCCCAAGCACCGCGGCGTCGCTGTAGATCGATTCGGGCATCAGCTGCAGCCCCAGCGCGCCTGTCCACCATTCCTGGAGCTTTTCGCTGTAAAGCGCCGCAACAAGACCGAACAGAACGAGGGAGCGGGTGCGCCAGTTGCGCATCGCCAGCAGCGCAAACCCTGCCAGCGCATAGAGGTTGAGGATATCCCATATCCACAGGAGGACGGCGTTGAGCCAGCCGAAGATGAGCAGCCAGAACAGCCGCCGGCGATAGCGCGCCTCGAAGCCGGGGCGGCCCTCGCCGCGCTTCATCTGGAGGTAGAATCCGAGGCCGAACAGCGTCGCGAACATGGTGTTCGCTTTGTCGCCGACCAGCCAGCGAACCGCGAAGGAAGCGCGCTCATCCAGAGCCGCGGTGGGCAACGCCGCCAGTTGAGCTTCGGTGGCGAGGATATGCGCACCCGCGAACGCAACGAAGTTCATCAGCAGGACGCCGAACAAAGCGACTCCGCGCAGCACGTCCAGCTCGCGAATGCGGTCGCTTTCGCCGACCGGTCCAACGATGGCTGCAACAGGTTGGATCATCGGCGGCCCCCCGTGCCCGGATGCCCAGTTCACGCCATCACGGCAAGCGGCGTTTCCTGATCACTTGGGTTCCGGACTCGCGCTCTTCTTGTAGGTGAAATCGAAGTTGGACTGCCAGGTCAAACCGTGATCGGTCGAGACCTCGCCGAACTGACGGACCGAGCCGTCGGAATTGGGCGTGTAGCTCATCCGCACCACGCCATCCTTTCCGGGACCGTTCACGCCTGGCCAGAAGCCCATCAGGATCATCTTGCCATCGACCAGGCCGCCATCGAATTCGACTCGGGAATTGGCCGAATCCTGCCAGGTCTGGTGCCATCGCTTGTCGGCCGGGTCGTACATGTTGAGGCTGCCACCCCCGGTTCGGCCGAGCGGCATCCAGTTTTCGCGGATCGCGCAACCGGCATACAGCTTCTCGATCAGGCTGTGCGCGACCATGTTCGGCTTGCCGGTCGGATAGACGTCCCACCAACCAACCCAGAAATCGAACTGGCGATGCTCGGGGCCCTTGCAGGTTGGCGGCGGCGGCGTGGGAGCGGGTTGCGCGGGTTGGGCCGAAGCGCTCGCTGCCAGCATCAAAAGAGTCCAGGAAATCGCCGGTCGAATGGTCAAGTCTTCCCCTCCCCGGATCGCCCTACCAAACAGGCAGGCGCAGGCCAAACAGGCAAGACCGATTTCGACGAGCGGCTAACGCGATCGCCAGCGGCCGGCCATGATGTCGCCGATCTCGGTGATCCGGCCGCGGTAAGCGTCGGCGATGCAAGAATCCGAGCGGCACGAATCGCGATAAGCGATGAAGCGGCCGCGCGTGCGCTCGAGCAGCGCCCGCTCGCTGGAGCTCGCCTGCGACATCGAGCGGTTGAAGTGCGACGCCATCTGCCGGTCGAGCGCCGCCAGACCGGCATCGTTGCACACCGCAATCTCGCCGCGAGATCGCGCCAGCCGGCAGTTGAAGCTCGGGTTCGCCGATGCGGCCGGCGCCGGTGAAGGCGCCGCGGCCGGGGGTGATGGCTCCGCTGGCTCGGACACAATTGGCTCCGGCTCGGCGGTCAACGGGTCCTCACCCGGTTCGGGTGTGTCCGGCGCTAGTGGGTCGCCTTCCGCGGTGCCGACCCGCGCCAGCGTTGCCAGCGGAGTGACGACGCCGTCCGCGTTGCTGAGCGTCAGAACGTCGCCGCTGCCGTCGGCGGCCGGCTGGATCGCGTAACCGACGTTGGCGGTCAGGGTGCGCCGCCCGCCGACCACCGCCACTCCCGGCGGCAGGTCCAAGGCCAGCGATCCGGTGCAGGTGATCGTGCCGATGTCCTCGTCGTGGCTCTTGAGCATCGGCGCATCCATCCGCACCACCGAATAGCCGGCCAGCTGGTTGAACGCCGCCTGATTGCTGCCCCGGAGCTCGGCGGCGCGGCGGAACAGCTCGCGCTTAATGAGGTCGTAGGTCCCCTGCGCGCCGCAACGCGTCTCCGGGTCGCTGGCGGCCCTCGCGGCGACCTGCTCGTCGGTCAATTTGTCGGTGTTCGAACGGGTAATTCCGGCGAAGACGTAGATCAGCAGCAGCAAAACCAGCGCGCCCGCCAGCAATGCTATGGCCGTGGGGTTCAGGCGTCGCATGGGTGCGCTAACGTGTCGGTCAGGTGTCGGCTCCAATCATTCTAGCCGTCCGTCGTGGAGGCGCAGGACACGGTCCATCTTGGCGGCGATGCGCTCGTTGTGCGTGGCGACCAGTGCCGCGCTGCCTTCGCCGCGCACGAGGTTGAGGAATTCGCCGAACACGATGTCGGCGGTCGCCTCGTCGAGATTGCCGGTGGGCTCGTCGGCGAGCACCAGCGGCGGGCGATTGGCGAGCGCCCGGGCGACCGCAACCCGTTGCTGCTCGCCGCCCGAAAGCTTCGACGGGCGATGTTCGAGCCGGGCGCCGAGGCCAAGCGCGCTCAGCAACCGATCGGCCCGAGTGCGCGCCTCGTCGGTTTCCGCGCCGCGGATCATGAGCGGCAGCATGACATTCTCGCGAGCGTTGAAATCGGGCAACAGATGGTGAAACTGGTAAACGAAGCCCAGCGCTTCGCGGCGCAGCTCGGTACGGGCATCGTCGTCGAGCTCGGCAGCCTCGCGGCCGACGATCCGGATCGAGCCCTTGAAGCCGCCCTCGAGCAGCCCGACCGCCTGCAGCAGTGTCGACTTGCCGGAGCCCGACGGCCCCAGCAACGCGACGATCTCGCCGGGCCGGACCTCGATGTCGACCCCGCGCAGCACCTCGATCGTCACGTCAGCCTGGGTGAAGCTGCGATGCAGGTCGCGGGTGCGCAGCACCGGCGTCGCGTCGTCGCGCAGCGGCGGCGCTGGCTCCTCACTCATAACGAAGCACCTGGACCGGGTCGGTGCTGGCCGCCTTCCACGCCGGATAGAGCGTCGCCAGGAACGACAGGACGAGCGCGATGACGACGATTGCGGAAACCTCGAACGGGTCGGTCTTGGACGGCAGCTCGGTCAGAAAGCGCACGGAGGGGTCCCACAAATTCTGACCGGTCAGCAACTGGATCGCGTTGACCACGCCCTGGCGGAAAAACAGGAAGACCGCGCCGAGGACCAGGCCAGCCATGATCCCCAATGAGCCGATGATCACCCCGACGGTGACGAAGATCTTCATCATCCCCTTGCGGCTCGCGCCCATGGTGCGCAGGATGGCGATGTCGCGGGTCTTGGCGCGGACCAGCATGATCAGCGACGACAGGATGTTGAACACCGCCACCAGCACGATCAGCGACAGCACCACGAACATCGCGATGCGCTCGATCTCGAGCGCCTGGAACAGGGCCGAGTTCATCTGCCGCCAGTCGACGATGATGCCGCGGCCGCGGACCAGCGGCTCAAGTGGCGCGAGGATCTCCTCGACGCGGTCGGCGTCGGTCGACTGGATCTCGATCATCCCGACCTCGTCGCCAAGCATCAGCAGCGACTGGGCATCCTCCATCGGCATGATGACGAACGCCTTGTCGTAATCGTAGACGCCGACCTCAAACACCGCGCCGACCGTGTAGGAGACGATTCGCGGGACGGTGCCGACGACGGTCGAGCGGCCTTCCGGGCTGATCAGGCTGATCTCGCTCCCCGGATAGGCGCCGAGCAGCTGGGCGAGGCGCGATCCGATCGCGACCCGGCCGCTGCCCGGCGCGATTGCGCGGATGTCGCCCGACTTCACATTGGCGTTGATTGTCTCGTTGGAGCGCAGATCCTGGATACGCATGCCGCGCACCAGCACGCCCTCGACGCGGCCGTTGGCCGAGGCCATCAGGGGCTGCTCGATAAGCGGCAAAGCGGACGTCACTCCGGGAAGCTTGCGGGCGCCGGCCGCGATCTGCTGCCAGTTCGACAGGCGGCCCTCATAACCCTGGACAATGGCGTGGCCGTTGAGGCCGACGATCTTGTCGAACAGCTCGGCGCGGAAGCCATTCATCACGCTCATCACGATGATCAGCGCCGCTACCCCGAGCGCCACCGCGCCGAGGCTGATCGCAGCGACCAGGAAGATGAACCCCTCGCCCTTGCCCGGGAGCAAATAGCGGCGGGCGATCATGCGCTCGTAACGGTTGAGGATCATGACGTCAGCCTTGCTACTGCCGCATCGGGCGACAACTCCTCGCGCTCGCCGGTCCGCCGGTTCTTCAACTCGACCGTCCCGCTGGCGATCCCGCGCGGCCCGAGGATCACCTGCCACGGCAGGCCGATGAGGTCCATCGAGCCCAGTTTGACCCCGCCCCGCTCGTCGCGGTCGTCGTACAGCGTCTCGACGCCCGCGGCGGTGAGATCGGCGTAGAGCTGCTCGGCGGCGGCGAGGGTCGCCGCATCGTCGGCGCGCATCGTCACCAGCCCGACCCGCCACGGCGCGACTGCTTCCGGCCAGACGATCCCGGCGTCGTCGTGGCTCGCCTCGATGATCGCCCCGACCAGCCGCGACACGCCGATGCCATAGCTGCCCATGTGCGGTGTCACCATGGACCCGTCGGATCCCGATACCTTCAATCCCATCGCGGCCGAATATTTGTCGCCGAAATAGAAGATGTGCCCGACCTCGATTCCGCGGCCGGTGCGGCGGCGGTCCTCCGGCAACTCGGCCCAGCGGGCCTCGTCGTGGGTTTCGTCGGTCGCCGCATAGGTCGAGCCGACCTGCTCGAACAGTGCGTTGAGCCCGGCTTCATCGGTGTAATCGAGCTGGTCGCGGTGCCAGTCGATGTCCTCGAACGCGGCGTCGTAGAACACTTCGCTCTCGCCGGTCGGGGCAAGGACGATGAATTCGTGAGAAAGGTCGCCGCCGATCGGCCCCGAAGCGGCCTTCATCGGCACCGCCTGGATGCCCAGCCGCTGGAAGGTGCGCAAATAAGCGAGCAATTGCGTGTAGTAGCTCAAGCGCGCGCCGGCTTCGTCGAGGTCGAACGAGTAAGCGTCCTTCATCAGGAACTCGCGCCCCCGCATCACCCCGAAGCGCGGGCGCACCTCGTCGCGGAACTTCCACTGAATGTGATAGAGCGTGCGCGGCAGGTCGCGGTAGCTTTTGACGTCGTCGCGGAAGATCGCGGTCAGCATCTCCTCGTTGGTCGGCCCGTAGAGCATCTCGCGGTCGTGGCGGTCGCGGATGCGCAGCATCTCGGGCCCGTAGGCGTCGTAGCGGCCGCTCTCTTTCCACAGCTCGGCCGACTGGATGGTCGGCATCAGCATCTCGATGGCGCCCGCGCGGTCCTGCTCGTCGCGGACGATCTGTTCGATCTTCTTCAAGACCCGAAAACCGATCGGCAGCCAGGCGTAAATGCCGGCGGCGGTCTGGCGGACCAGCCCGGCGCGAAGCATCAGCTTGTGGCTGACGATCTGCGCGTCGGACGGGCTTTCCTTGAGGACCGGAAGGAAACAGCGGGAAACGCGCAAAGTATCGATGCCTTCCGGCTGTGGCTGTTGGCTGCGGCGCTTCCCCTACGGCGGCGGCTTGGCCAAGGCAATGCGGTCGGCGCCGCGGCGGCACCCGAATGCGGCTGTGTCTTGCCCGACACAGCTGCGACAGAAAAACCGACACCGGCTTCCTGCGCGCGTGACAAAGCGGCGCGAAGCGGACTAGCGTTTTTGGTCAAGGGGGCCTGACGAGAAATCGTCACGCAAGGACGCCCGGATCGTAACGGTCCGGGCGTTTGCTTTTGAAAGTGCCCCAGACGCACTCGAAGCCGCGCCCCTGCAGCGTTTTACAGCTGCTCACAATAGTCGTTGGCCAGGCGGAACAGACCCGCCTCCAATCCGTTGCCGGATTCGTGCCTTCCCTCGCCCATGGGCGATCGCGAACAGGAGGTCGGAAAAATGCGACACAGACTGGTGGCCACGGCGCTATTGGTAGCGGCCGCGGCAAGCCCGCCGGCGTTGGCCCAGCAACCCCAGGAGAAGGGCGGAGTCCAGACGGAGACGCAGCGTCGCCTCGCCCAGGGCGGTTCCGAGGTCCCGTGGGACCTCCTTGGAGTGCTTGGGTTGCTCGGGCTGCTCGGACTGCGCCGCAAGCATCCCGACGACAGCTATCATCCTGCTCCCCTTGAATAAGCGGGGCATCGGAACAGGAGGAAAGACATGCGCAGAACGATTGTAATTATCCTTGCGGCGACCGTCGCTTTGGGGGCGGCACCGGCGGCGGCGCAGGAGACCAACACCGCCGACACCACAGACACCGCCAACACCACCGCGCCTGCGCCGGAGACCGATTCCGATCTGTCGGCGGGCCTGCCGGCCGACGATAATCTGGTGATGATGAACGACCTGCCGCCGCTTGACGACCCGACCATGGACGTGGACGCGGTCACATCGGCGCCACGCGAACGTGAGAGGGGTTTCCCATGGGGCGTGCTCGGGCTGCTCGGCCTTGTCGGCCTGCTCGGCCGCGGGCGCTCATCCCGATCGTGAACTAGGCGGAGCGTACCCGCCGCCGCGCATCACCCGCTCGGTTCTTCGGTCTTGCCCGACAGCTTGCGTCAAAAATCGGGTTTTTCCCGCCCGCTGCCGATTCTCAAGCCGCGAGTAGCGCGAGAAGCGCGAAGCTCGTCAGCCAATGCTCGCCCATATAGTCGCCGGCAACGTGCGGGGGGCGGCGGCGAGATGCGTTTCGGCCGCGGCGTCGGCGATTGCGCGAATGTCGAGCGGCAGCAACCGGCCGGTGGTCGCGTTCTTGAAGCCGCGGATCAGCGCCGCCGCGCGCTGCTGGAGCCCGTGGCGCCCGAGCAATCCGGTGACGATCGCCGCGGCGGTGACGACCAGCATCGGGTTGAGGCGCAGCGCAAAACCGATGACGACCAGCGCGATGCCGAGCAGCGGCCAGTAGTTCATCGGCCCGCCTTCCCATACCCACCGCCGCCCGGCGTTTCGATGACGAACGCGTCCCCGGGCAGCATCTCGGCCGAGCCCGGTTCGCCAAGGATTTCGACGCTTCCGTCGGCGCGCTCGACCCAGTTGCGGCCCGGTAGCGCATCGCCGCCGCCGGCGAGCCCGCGGGGCGCGATCCGGCGGCGGTTGGCGAGAATGTTGGCGCGCATCGGCTCGAGAAAGGTGATTTTGCGGACGACCCCGTCCCCGCCGCGGTGCGCTCCGCCGCCGCCCGAGCCGCGCCGGATCGCGAACATATCGAGCCGCACCGGCAGCCGCGTCTCGAGGATCTCCGGATCGGTCAGGCGGCTGTTGGTCATGTGGGTCTGCACCGCGTCCGTCCCGTCATGGTCGGGCACCGCTCCCGAGCCGCCGGCGATGGTCTCATAATATTGGTGCTTGTCGTTGCCGAACGTGAAATTGTTCATCGTCCCCTGGCTCGGCGCAAGCCGCCCGGTGGCGGCGAACAGGGCGTCGGTGACGGTCTGGCTGGTCTCGACATTGCCGGCGACGACCGCGGCCGGGAAAGCCGGGCTCAGCATCGAGCCTTCGGGCACCACCAGCCGGATCGGTTTGAGGCAGCCATCGTTCATCGGGATCGCGTCGTCGATCAAGGTGCGCGCGACATACAGCGAGGCCGCGCGGACGATCGAGAATGGCGCGTTGAAATTGTCACTTTGCTGGGCGCTGGTGCCGGTGAAATCGAAAGTCGCCGAGCGTTCGGCCTTGTCGATCGAGATCGCCACCTTTATGCGCGCTCCATTGTCCATTTCATAGTCGAACGCGCCGTCGTCGAGCCGGTCCAGGAGCCGGCGCACCGATTCTTCGGCGTTGGCGAGGACATGGCCCATGTAGGCCGCGACGACGTCAGCGCCGTAGTCGCGGACGGTTTCGACCAGCGCCTCGGCGCCGTGGACGCAGGCGGCCAACTGGGCGCGCAGGTCCGACAGGTTGCGGTCGGGATTGCGCGCCGGGTACCGGCCGGAGCCGAGCAGCGTGCGGATCTCCGCTTCTCGAAAGCGGCCTTTGTCGACCAGCAAATCGTTGTCGATCAGCACCCCTTCCTCTTCGATCGAGCGGCTGTCCGGCGGCATCGACCCGGGGGTCACCCCGCCGATGTCCGAATGGTGCCCGCGCGCCGCGACGAACGCCGACGGTTCGTCGTCCTGGTCGGCGTAGAACACCGGGACGATCACCGTGATGTCGGGCAGATGGGTGCCGCCGCGGTAGGGGTCGTTCAGGACGTAAGCGTCGCCGCGGCGAATGCCGCGCCCGTCGCGATTGTCACCTCGGCTATCGATGATGATGCGGATGCTCTCACCCATCGATCCCAAGTGCACGGGGATGTGCGGCGCGTTGGCGATCAGCGCCCCTTGCGCATCGAACAAAGCGCAGGAGAAATCGAGCCGCTCCTTGATGTTGACCGAGGTCGCGGTCGACTGCAGCGCGACTCCCATCTCCTCGGCGATCGCCATGAACAGATTGTTGAAAATCTCCAGCCGCACCGGGTCGACCTCGGTGCCGATCGCGTGGGTACGGTCGAGCGGGACCGCTCGCGTCAGGATCAGCGTGCCGTCGCTCGCCCGTTCGGCGCGCCAGCCTGGCTCGACGACGGTCGTTGACGAGGCGTCCGAGATGATCGCCTGGCCCTCGGTGACTTGGCCCGCCCCCTCCACCATCGAATCTTCGTTCGACGGTCCTCCCCCCCGTTCCGGGGAGGAACCAATGGCTTCCACCACCAGCGCATCGACGATCGGCTCGCTGCCTTCGATATAGCCGAAGCGGCGACGGTGGAGCTCGTCGAACGCCTCGCGCATCGCGCGCGGCGCGGCGACATCGACCTCGATCGCGGTGTCGCTTCCCGGAGTGCGCAGCCGCGCCCGGCGGTGCAGGACAATCCGGCCCGCATCGATCCCCTGCGCGACCAGCGCGTCGCGGGCCGCGGCCTCGAGGATTTCGAGTCCTCCAGCGAAGTCTTCGCCCAGGGGCTTCAGCCAACTCTGGTCGCGGATCGCTTTTACCGGCGCGAGGCCGATGCCGTAGGCTGACAGCACGCCGGCGAGCGGATGGATCAGGATGCGCTCCATGCCGAGCGCGTCGGCGACCCGGCAGGCATGCTGGCCGCCGGCGCCGCCGAAGCAGGCGAGCGCGTAGCGGCTGACGTCATGGCCGCGGGCGATCGAGATCTTGCGGATCGCGGCGGCCATATTGTCGACCGCGATCTCGAGGAACCCTTCGGCGACCTGCGCGAGGGTCATGCGATCGCCGAGCTGCGCGGCGACCTCTTGCAGGCAACTCGCCGACGCTTCCGGGTCGAGCGGCAGGTCGCCGCGCGGCCCGAACACGGCGGGAAATCGCTCGGGTACGATGCGGCCCAAAAACAGGTTGCAGTCGGTGACGGTCAGCGGCCCGTCGCCCCGGTAGCAGGCCGGCCCCGGCTGAGCGCCCGCCGATTGCGGCCCGACCCGGAAACGCATGCCGTCGAAGCGGCAGATCGACCCTCCCCCCGCCGCGACGGTGTGGATTTGCATCATCGGCGCCCGGATCCGCACTCCCGCGACGAGGCTTTCGTCGACCAGCTCGAAGCGGCCGGCGTAATGCGACACGTCGGTCGAGGTGCCGCCCATGTCGAACCCGATTAGCCTGTCGGCCCCGTGCGCGGCGCTCGCCGCGACCATGCCGACAACCCCGCCGGCCGGCCCGGACAGGATCGCGTCCTTGCCGCGGAACGAGCGCGCTTCGGCAAGGCCGCCGTTCGACTGCATGAAGTGGAGGCCGGCGCCATCGCCAAGCCCGGCCGCGACCCGCTCGACATAGCGGCGCAGGACCGGCGACAAATAGGCATCGACTACCGTCGTGTCGCCGCGCCCGACCAGCTTGATCAGCGGCGCCACCTCGTGGCTGACCGAGACCTGGGCGAAGCCCAGTTCGCGCGCGATCTTCGCCAGCCGCGCCTCGTGATCGGAAAACGTCCAGCCGTGCATCAGGACGATGGCCAGCGCCTCGATGCCCTTGGCTCGGACCTGCTCGAGCTCGGTTCGGGCGCGCGCTTCGTCGAGCTCGACCAAAACCTCGCCGGTGGCGCCGACGCGCTCGTCGATCTCGACTACGCATTCGTAGAGCATCGATGGCAGCACGATCCGCCGGGCGAAGATTTCCGGCCGTGCCTGGTAGCCGATGCGCAGGGCGTCCCCGAAGCCGCGGGTGATCGCGAGGCCCAGCCGCTCGCCCTTGCGCTCGAGCAGCGCGTTGGTCGCGACGGTGGTGCCCATGCGGACATCTCCAAGCGTCCCGCCTTCCGCTGCCATCACCCGGCGAATGCCCTCGACCGCGGCGTCGCTATAGTGTTGCGGATTTTCGGACAGCAGCTTCTCGACCCGGCGGCGGCCGTCCGACGAGCTGGCGACAATGTCGGTGAACGTCCCGCCGCGGTCGATCGCAAAGGTCCAGACTCGGGTCACCGGGGCCTTGGAGCAAAAGCCGGCGGCGCGCTCAATCCCGTCGGCGCGGCCATCAAGCCGGGTGCAGCGCGCCCCGATAGTCGGGGTTTTCGAGCGCTTGGCCGGCCCCCAAAGCGACGCAGCTCATCGGATTGTCCGCCACCCGCACTGGCAAGCCGGTCTCGTCCGCGAGAACCGTCGCGATGTCGCGCAGCAGCGATCCGCCGCCGGTCATGGTGATGCCCTCGTCGATAATGTCGGCGGCGATCTCGGGCTGCGAGCGCTCGAGCGCCACCCGGACGACTTGGACGATGCGGGCGACGGGTTCGGCCAGCGCCTCCGCGACCTCGGCCTGGTTGAGCGTGATCTCCATCGGCACGCCGCGGGCAACGTCGCGGCCGCGGACATAGGCGACCTGGCCGGCGCCGCCTTCGGCCGGCGCCATGGCGGTGCCGATCTCGTGCTTGACCCGCTCGGCGGTGGCTTCGCCGATCAGCAAATTATAGTTGCGCCGGATGTAGGAGGTAATCGCCTCGTCCATCTTGTCACCGCCGACCCGCGCCGACTGGCTGTAAGCGAGCCCCCGCAGCGAGATCACCCCGACTTCCGTGGTGCCGCCGCCGATATCGACCACCATCGAGCCGATCGGGTCGATAACCGGCAGTCCGGCGCCGATTGCCGCCGCCATCGGCTCGTCGATCAGCAAGACGTGGCTCGCGCCGGCGTGCGAGGCGGCGTCGCGGATCGCCCTTCTTTCGACTGACGTCGACCCGGACGGCACGCATAGGACGATCTCGGGCCCGCGCGAGAACCGGCTGCGGCCACCCTGCGCCTTCTGGATGAAATGCTTGATCATCTGCTCGGCCACTTCGAGGTCGGCGATGACTCCGTTGCGAAGCGGCCGGATGGTTTTGATGTAGTCGGGCGTCTTGCCCATCATCAGCTTGGCGTCGGCGCCGACGGCGCGGACACGGCGGATGCCGCTGTGCATTTCCATCGCCACCACCGAAGGCTCGCTGATGACGATCCCGCGACCCTCGAGGTAAACGACCGTATTGGCGGTGCCGAGGTCGATCGCGATCGCGCGCGAAGCGAAATTCAAAAAGCGCGGCAGGGCCATTGGGTGCGACGTTTCCTCCCGACCCGCAACGGTCGGCGGCACGACTTGTTGCGGTGCCTCGCCCACAACCTGCTGCGCGATAGCCTGCTGGGCCTGCATGCCCAACCGGGGGCGGCGGGTGGTAGCGGAGGAGGGACTTGAACCCCCGACACGCGGATTATGATTCCGCTGCTCTAACCAGCTGAGCTACTCCGCCCCAGGGCAAAACACCGCGGCGGTCGCGGTGGGCATTCCGACTGCGCCCGGCCGCGCGGGAGCGGCGGCGGATATAGGTCTCGCTCCGCCGCCGGTCAACGCGAGGAACCGCGAACCGCTGCCCTCGTTAAGCGAGCGAAGTGGAGACGCTTTGAATGGACCCGCTGACCCCGCTCGACACGTTGTGCCGGATCATCCTTCGAGCCCGTGAGTATGAGGCGCTGACGCCGACCGACTACGATGGCAACGAAGCGGCCGACAGTGTCGACGACGAGGACGAAGGCGCCCTGTCGGTGCTCGACGACACCGTCAACGACAGCGTCGAGGAGGAGCTGCGGGCGATCCTCGAGGACCTCGGCGAAGACCAATTGGCCGAGATCGTGGCCTTTTGCTGGGTCGGCCAGGGCACCTACGAGGTGGCCGACTGGGACGAGGCGATGGAGGAAGCCTCGGCGCTCGCCGGCGGCGGCGGCGAAGCGGCGATCGACGAACTGCTCGACATGCCGATGCTGGCCTCGGTGCTCGAGGCGGGGCTCGCGGCGTTCGAATTGAGCTGCGACGGGATCGGCGACGTCAGCTAGGCCCCGCGAAACTTGTAGATGGCGATTGTCTCCCACGTCCCGGCGTAGCGGTGGAGCCCGAGCCCGGCGATCCTGAGCGGCCGCGGCTGGAATTGCATTTCGAGCGTGCGGCGCAGCTCCCGGGCGGCCTTCGGCTCGACCTTGTTCTGGATGGTGACGTGCGGCCGCCAGCCGGCCGCATCCTGCGCGCCCAGCAGACCGTGGAGGTCGTGGGCAAGCGCGCTGCGGAGCGCATCGAGCTCAACCGACGCGACCCGGAACGCCACTCCTCCGCCCAGGTCGGTGAACCCGGTGATCGATGCCGCCGGAGCCTTGCCGGCGGCCAGTTCGGCGAGCCGCCGGCGCACCTCGGGCTCGGCCGAGGGCACAAGCGCATGGAACATGGTGAGGTGCGCGGGCACCCGGTTGCGCTCCGCCGGATAGTGCCGGCGCCGGAGGCCGTCGAGCCAGGCGAAGTCCTCGGCGCCCAGCTCCGCGGTGACGATCAGCGCGCCGGCCACTGGTCCTTGGGCACCGTATCGAGAGCGCAGAACTGCCGCTCGTCGAGATGCGCGACGGCCTCATCCTCCTCGACGTGCAGTTCGCTCCACGGCAGCCGCCGCAAATGCTCTCCGGCGCCGGCCAGTCCGCCCTCGGAGACCATCACGTAGGAAATCCGCCCGCTTCGGCAGCCGGCCATTGCGTCGACGCAGGTGCCGAGCTGTGTGCCTTTCGAGCGAAGCTTGGCGCGCATCAGCAGCGACACTGGGAACAGGTCTTCGCCGGGGGTCGCGTGGCTGGCAATCGCCGCCGCCCGCGACCCGTCCTCGACCTTTGCCTGGCGGCCCAGCCAACGCCAGATGCCGAACAGATTGAGAAAGGTCAGGGCGATGTTCGTCCACATGAGCGCCGGCTGGCCGGTCATCAGGCCAAGGGCTAGCCAGGCGAGCGAGCCGATTGTGAAGATGATGAACCCGTAGCCGGTGATCCGGGCGCCGAGGTTGGAGGCGACGATCGACGCCGCGGTGACGGTCGCGATCGTTGCGACCCATGAAAGGCTGGTTTCCATTTATCCTCTACGCCGTCATGCTGAACTAGTTTCAGCATCCATTCCGATGAAACACGCCGTTGTTGGCAAGTGGACCCTGAAACGAGTTCAGGGTGACGCCTTAAAACGACGTCAGATTTCGAGCTGGCTGCCGAGCTCGACGACCCGGTTGGTCGGCAGCTTGAAGAACTCCATCGCGCTTTGAGCGTTGCGCAGCATCCAGGCGAAAAGCTTTTCGCGCCACACCGCCATCCCCGGGTTCGCCGAAAGGAGCAGCGTCTGGCGGGCGAGGAAGAAACTGGTGTCCAACATCTTGCAGATCGGGCCGCAGCCCTTGACCTTGGCCAGGGCAGCCGGAATGTCGACCTCCTCCATGAAGCCGTAGCGCAGCTTGAGGCGATAGAAGCCCGAGCCGTAATCGTGGGTTTCCACCCTCGTGTCGGCGGGGACGTAGGGCACGTCCTCGATGCGCACCGTCAGCAACATGACCCGCTCGTGGAGCACCTTGTTGTGCTTGAGGTTGTGGAGCAGCGCATGCGGCACGCCGCTGCCGGAACTGGTCATGAACACCGCGGTGCCGGGAACCCGGGCGGCGCTGCCGGCGGCCGACTTGATGAAAATTTCCATCGGCAGGCTGGCCTCGGCCATCCGGTCGATCATCAGCTTGCGGCCCTTGGCCCAGGTCGTCAGCAAAGTGAAGGCGACCGCGCCGACCAGCAGCGGGAACCAGCCCCCGTCGGGGACCTTGAGCAAATTGGCGAGGAAATACAGGCCGCTGAGCAGGAAAAAGGGTATCAGGATCGAGGCGACCGCAAGGCGGTTCCAGTTCCACAGCGTGGTGACGACGATCGCAATCAGCACGCCGTCGATCAGCATCGCGCCAGTGACTGCGATCCCGTAGGCCGATGCGAGGTTTGACGAATTTCCAAACGTCAAAACCAGCACGATGACCATGACCATCAGCGCCCAGTTGACGACCGGGATGTAAATCTGCCCGGCGGCGCTCTCGCTGGTGTGGGTAATCCGCAGGCGCGGGATAAAGCCGAGCTGGATCGCCTGCTGGGTGACCGAGAACGCGCCCGAGATGACGGCCTGGCTGGCGATGATCGTCGCGCAGGTGACGAGCAGCACCAGCGGCAGGCGCATCGCTTCGGGAGCCAGATAGAAGAACGGATTCTTGACCGTTTCGGCCGCGACCGCGATGTCCTGGGCCATCAGCATCGCCCCCTGGCCCATGTAATTGAGCAGCAGGGCCGGCATGACGAAGTAGATCCAGGCGGCGCGGATCGGGCGGCGGCCGAAATGGCCCATGTCGGCGTACAAAGCTTCAGCGCCCGTGACTGCAAGCACGACGGACCCCATGGAGACGAACGCCCTCACGGGCTCGAGCGCGAAAAAATGGATCGCGTTCAACGGATTGATCGTCGCCAGCAGAATGGCGGGATGGTCGGCGATGTGGGTTACCCCGAGCACTGCCAGGGTCGTGAAATAGAGGAGCATGACAGGTGCGAAGAGCCGCCCGACAATGGCCGTCCCCCGCGACTGAAGCGCGAAGAGGCCGACCAGAAGGGCAATCGCGATCGGGATGACGAACGGCTGGAAGCTTGCCTGGACGGTTGTCAGCCCCTCGACCGCCGACAGCACCGAGATCGCCGGGGTGATCATCGCATCGCCGTAGAACAGGGAAGTCGCGAACACGCCGAGAAGGACAATGCCGGCCGTCCAGCGTTTCTTGCCGCTGGTCTCGCGGTTGATCAGGGCCAAAAGCGCGAGGCTCCCGCCCTCGCCTTTATTGTCCGCCCGCAGGATGATCGAGACGTAGCTCACCGTGACGATGATCATCATCGACCAGAAGATCAGGCTCAAAACTCCGTAGACGTGGAGCTGGTCGGGCGCGAGGATGTGCTGGCCGGCGAAGGTCTCGCGGAACGCGTAAATCGGCGAGGTGCCGATGTCGCCAAAGACGATCCCGACGGCGCCAACCGCAAGCTTGGTTAGCGATCCTTGCGCATGGCCGCGCGCGTCGCCGCCCGGAGCCTCGCTTTCCGCTCCGCCCGTAGCAGTGATGTTCATGCTGCGATGTTCTGCCTGGACCGTCCGCGGATGCGCATCGTTCGTGCCCTGCCCGCAACCAGAGCAACGAAGGGCGCCGCACTAGCACTGCGAATCCGGGCCTGCAATCTTGCTGAGACAAGGCAGGACGGCGCGTCTATAGGCCGGCGCGAAACGTCACGGCTGGATCGGGAAAGCGATGCGGATTGGGGTGCCCAAGGAGATCAAGAACCACGAATATCGGGTGGGCCTGACCCCGGCATCGGTCGCCGAGCTGGTCGCCGCGGGGCACGAGGTCGTGGTCGAGACACGGGCGGGCAACGGCATCGACTGCCCCGACGCGGCCTATCGCAAGGCTGGCGCGACCATCCTCCCCGACGCCGCCGCGGTGTTCGGCGGCGCGGACATGATCGTCAAGGTCAAGGAACCGCAGGCGCAGGAGATCGCGCTGCTCGAGCCGCGGCACATCCTGTTTACCTACCTCCACCTCGCCGCCGACAAGCCGCAGGCCGAAGGGCTGATGCAATCGGGCGCGACCAGCATCGCCTATGAGACGGTCACCTCACGCTCGGGAGCGCTGCCGCTCCTGAAACCGATGAGCGAAGTCGCCGGGCGGATGTCGATCCAGGTCGGCGCCCATTATCTCGAAAAGGAGCAGGGCGGCCGCGGCGTGCTGCTCGGCGGCGTTCCCGGCGTCGCCCCGGCCCGCGTCACGATCCTCGGCGGCGGAGTCGCCGGAGTCAATGCGGCGCAGATGGCGGTCGGCATGCGCGCCGATGTCACCATCTACGACATCTCCAACGAGCGCCTGGCCGAGCTCGACATGTTCTTCGGCAGCCAGATCAAGACCGCCTATGCGTCGCGCAGCGCGATCGCCTACGCGGTTGAAAAGTCCGAGCTGGTGATCGGCGCGGTGCTGGTCCCCGGAGCGGCCGCACCCAAGCTGGTGACTCGCGAGATGCTCAAGACGATGAAGCGCGGCAGCGTCATCGTCGACATCGCCATCGACCAGGGCGGCTGCTTCGAGACCAGCCATCCAACGACCCACGACGACCCGGTCTACGAGGTCGACGGGGTGATCCATTATTGCGTCGCCAACATGCCGGGGGCGGTGTCGCGGACCAGCGCCTTTGCATTGAACAACGCAACCCTGCCCTTCGCGCTCAAGATCGCCAATCACGGCGCCGCGGCGGCGATGAAGGCCGACCCGCACCTCGCCAACGGCCTCAACGTGTCGGGCGGCAAAATCCGCCACGAGGCGGTCGCCGAGGCGCTCGCCCTGGAGTTCGAGCCGGTCAGTTAGCTCCTGCGCCCAGCGCCGCCACTGCGTCCTCGACCAACGGGCGCCAGCTGGCGTCGGCCGGCGCCTCGGCGAGGATCTGGTTCCACAAAGCGACCGCCGCTGCCCGATCGCCCGACCGGGCCAGCGCCAGCCCGAGGAAGAATGGCGCGGCGGGATGGCCGGGTGCCAGCTCCGCCGCGCGCTGGTAGGCGAATTGGGCTGCGGGGGTCAGCATTCCGGCGTGGTCGACCAGCGCGTTGCCAAGCCCGACCCATAATGCGGCGTCGTTGGGATGCTCGCGGACCGCGGAGCGCAGGATTCCGGCCGCGTCCGCCGTCCGGCCCTTGCGCGCCATCGAATCCGACATCAGCAGCCAGTGCCCCGATGGCAGGAATTGGCCAAAAAACGCGGTGCGGACGCCGGTCAGCGGAACGACTTCCCGCGAAGCGGCGGCGGCGCGCGGCGTTCCGCCAAGGCCGGGTCGCCCCTGCAGCGCATAGCCCGAGGCCCCGATCAGCAAGGCGGCCGCGGCAAGTTGCAGCAACGCGCCGCGCAGGCCGAGCAGCCGCAAGCCGCCGAGGCTGAGCGCCGCCAGCGCCGCGAGGACCAGCCAGCCGGTCACCCGCGTCTCAACCGGATGCGCTTGCGAACCAGCAGCACCCCCGCCAGCAGCAGGACGATCGGAGCGCCCCACAACGGCCAGCCGATCGGCCGGGTCGGCGGTCGATAGCTGATCCAGTTGCCGTAGCGCTCGACCAGCCAGGCGCGGATCGCTCGCGGCTGGTCGCCGGCGGCGATGCGGCTGCGCACCAGGTGGCGCATGTCGCCCGCGATCTCGGCGTCCGAATCGGCGATCGACTGGCCCTGGCACACCAGGCAGCGCAGCTCTTCCATCAGCGCCGTCGCGCGAGCCTCCTGGCGCGGATCGGGAAGCTGGCGGTTGGCCCATTCCGCCGGCGGCAACGACGAATCGGCGAGGGCCGGATGGGCGGCGAGGAGGGCCAAAACTATCATCGTCATCCCCGCGCACGCGGGGACCCAGCGAAATGGAAAACTGGGTTCCCGCATTCGCGGGAATGACGAAATTTTGGTCACTTGGCCTTCTCCAACTCCGCCAGGATCGCCGGCACGTCGCCGGGCTCGATCGGGCCGACGTGCTGGTAACTGATGACGCCGCGGCCATCGACGACGAAGCTTTCCGGCACCCCGGACGAGCCGAGAGCCAGCTGGACCCGGCTGTTGTCGTCCGCGCCGATGCGCTCGAACGGATCGCCGTAGGTCGCGAGGAAGTGCGCGACGTCCTCGGGCCGGTCACGGATCGCGATCGCGTCGATCGCCGCGCCGCGGCGCTTGAGCTCGTCGAGCACGCGCGCTTCGGCGATGCACGGCACGCACCAGCTGGCGAAGACGTTGAGCAGGCGCGGCTCGCCCTTGGCAAGGTCGGTGGAGGCGAGCGCGGGCTTGTTCGGCACCGCCGCCGGAAGCACGAACTCGGGCACCGGCTTGCCGGCCAGCCGCGAGCGGATCGTCGGATCCTCGGGGTTGGCGAGCCGCCACACCAACGCGGCGATGACCAGGCCGAGCAGCACGACCGGCGCCAGACGCAGCCACACGCTCATCCGTAGCGCTCCCGGCGCCAGCTGTTGGTCCCTCGTGAAGGCCGCGCGCGGGCCCTTGCCCGCACCGCACGGCCGATGAGCGCGAGCAAGCCGCCGACCGCGATCAAAACGCCGCCGAGCCAGATCAGGGCAACGAACGGCTTCCACCACAGCCGCAGCTGCCAGCGCCCCTCGCCGTCCGGCTGACCGATGACAGTATAGAGCTGCCCGCCGGGCATGGTCGCGATCGCCGCTTCATTGGTCTCGGTCACCGGGTCGGTGAAATAGCGGGTCTGCGGCTTGAGCACGCGGACCCCGGCGCCGCGCGACGCGCGCAGCTCGGCCTCGATCGCGGTCCAGTTAGGCCCGACCGCCGGGGCCAGCGAGTGGAACCGGACCAGCCACGGGCCGACGCTCAGGGTTTCGCCGGGCCGCACCGCGGCGAGCTTCTCTTTGGTGAACGCTGCATCGCTCGCCATCCCGGCGATCGCCACGGCGACTCCCAGATGCGCGACCGCCATGCCCCAGGTCGCCAGCGGGGTGCGCCACGGGTTGCGAACAACCAGCGGCAGCAGGCTGGCCGGCGCGAGCCAGGCGGCCACGACCAGCCCGAGTCTCGGCAGCCAGCCGATCTGCGGCGCCGCGACCAAGCTGATGACCAACGCGGACGCGGCGATCAGCGCGGGCACGGCGAGCGGTTTGAAGACCTGCCGACGCTCCTTTCGCCAGGCGAGCAGCGGACCGACCGCGACCAGCGCCGCGAGAAGCAGCGCGAGCGGTCCGGCGACGGTGTTGAAATAGGGCGGCCCGACCGACAATTTGTCGCCGCTCAGCGCCTCGACGAACAAGGGATAGAGCGTCCCGAAGAAGACGATCCCGAGAATCACGGTGAGCAGCAAATTGTTGACCACCAGCGCGCTCTCGCGGCTGACGAGCTCGAACGGCGGGCCTTCCTTGAGCTTGCGGGTGCGCAGCGCGAACAGGACGAAAGCCGCGCCCACATAGAGGCCGAGCAATGCGAGGATGAAGGTCCCGCGCTGCGGGTCGACGGCGAACGAATGGACCGAGGTCAAAATGCCCGAGCGGACCAGGAAGGTGCCGACCATCGACATCGAAAAAGCGATCATCGCCAGCATCATCGTCCACGCGCGCAACGCACCTCGGGCGGCGAGCACGTTGACCGAATGCAACAGCGCAGTCGCCGCCAGCCACGGCATCAGCGAGGCGTTCTCGACCGGGTCCCAGAACCACCAGCCGCCCCACCCCAGTTCGTAATAGGCCCAGTAGCTTCCGGCGGTGATGCCGAGCGTGAGCAGCACCCAGGCGCCGAGCACCCACGGCCGCATGGCACGGCCGAGCGCTCGGTCGACATCTCCGGTCAGCAGCGCGCCGACGGCGAGGCTGAAGGCCACCGACAGGCCGACGTAGCCGAGGTAGAGTGTCGGCGGGTGGAACGCGAGGCCGGGATCCTGCAGCAAGGGGTTGAGGCCGCGTCCCTCGAGCGGAGCAGGGTCGAGCCGGGCGAACGGGTTCGATGCGAGCAGGAGGAAGGCATAGAAGCCGAGCGCCAGCGCCGCTTGCGCCCCGAGCGCCACAACCAGGGTCCGATGGCTGAGGCGCCGGGTCGCCAACGCCAGCACCGCGCCGGCCAGCGCCAGCACCGTCACCCACAGCAGCATCGAGCCTTCGTGGTTCCCCCACGCGCCGGCGAGCTTGTAAATGAACGGCTTGGCGCTGTGGCTGTTGGCCGCGACCAGCGCGACCGACAGATCGGTGCGCACGAACAGCAGCAGCAGCATGGCCATCGCGATCAGCGTCAGAGCGCCCTGGATGATGGCGATCGAACGGATCGGGCGCCCCGCGTCGATCGCGCCGCGCAGCTCGCCGACACTGAGCAGCAACTGAAGCAGCGACAGCGCCGCCGCCAGCCACAAAGCGGCCAGGCCGGTCTCGGCGATCATCGGTCGAGCGTCTTCGCCGCCTCGTGCTCGGCGGCCGGATTGCCGAGCTGCGGCGGCATGTAGCGCTCGTCGTGCTTGGCTAGGATCGCGTCGGCGACGAACGTGCCGCGCTGCATGCGGCCTTCGGCGACCACTCCGCTGCCCTCCCGAAACAGATCGGGGACGATGCCTCGATAGACGACCGGAGTGCGCGCGTTCCCGTCCTGTATCCGGAACCGGATGGTGACTCCGTCGGGTTCGCGCCGCACCGAGCCGGCCTCGACCATGCCGCCCAGCCGCATCGCTTTGCCCTCGGCGGCGCGGCCGGCGGCGATGTCGGCGGGAGTGTAGAAATAGGCGGCGCGGTCGCGCAGGCCCCACATCGCCAGCAGGACCGCGACCAGAACCGCGGCGATCGCCGCCGCGACCAGCACCAGGCGCTGGTTCTTGGGCTTCATGGGCGGCGAAGCTGGTCGGCCGCGGCTTCGGCCCGGCGCATCGACCGGTACGACCATAAAAGCAGCGCGCCGACCGCGATGATCGTTACCGCATAGGCGGCGATGACGAACGGCCACGGGTTCATTCCGCCGCCGCCCGGCGCATCCGCGCCTCGACTTTCGCCTCGGCCAACTCGGCCCGCATGCGCATCAGCACCACGCCCGCGAAAATCGCGGTCAGGCCGAGCATCGTCAGCGGCAACGGCCACAGGATCGAGCCGTCGATGCTCGAGCCCTTGAGGCCGATGCTCGGGCCCTGGTGCAGCGTGCGCCACCACATGACCGAATAATGGATGACCGGCAGATTGATCGCTCCGACCAGGCCGAAGATCGCCGCCAGACGCCCCTCCCCGCCGCGCTCCTTCTCCGCCGCCGCAAGCGCGATATAGCCCAGATAGAGGAAGAGCAGGACCAGCATCGAGGTCAGCCGCCCGTCCCATTCCCACCATGTGCCCCAGGTCGGCCGGCCCCAGATCGACCCGGTTGCGAGGCAGACCAGCGCGAACGTCGCTCCGGCCGGTGCAATCGCCCGGCCGGCGACCGCCGACAGCGGGTGGCGCCACACCAATTGGCTGACCGACGCAGCGGCGATTCCAGCCCAGCCGGCCATCCCAAGCCACGCGGCGGGCACGTGGACGTAAAGGATGCGGACCGTCTCGCCCTGCAGGTAATCGGGCGGCGTCAGGGTCAGCCCGGCGGCAATCCCGGCGGCTGCGAGCAGCAGTCCGAGGGTCAACAGCCAGGCCGTCGCCGGCTTCGCGAAGCGCAGGAACCGCGCGGGATTGGCGAGCGCATGCATGTGCCGGCCGCGCGCGTCAGCCGCGCCCGATCAGCCGCTGCGCCATCACGTCGGCGACCGCGGCCGGGTCGCGCCCGGTTGAGGCGCTCTCCGCCCAGATCTGCCCGAGTCGGTCGGGAATCGCTTCGATCCGCTCGCGCACCAGCTGTTGATCGCCGTCGCCGAGATATTCGGTGCAAACGCTGATGATGCCGCCGGCGTTGATCACATAATCGGGCGTGTAGAGGATCCCGCGCTGGTGTAGCCGGGCGCCGTCCTCGGGCGTCGCCAGCTGGTTGTTGGCGCCCCCGGCAACGACCTTGGCGCGAACGGTTGGAATGCTGCGCTCGTCGAAGATCGCGCCGAGCGCGCACGGGCTGAATACGTCTGCATCGAGCGACAGGATATCCTCGGGAGCAACCACCGTGCCGCCGGTGGCTTCGGCGAGCTTTTCGGCCTTGTCGGCGTCGATGTCGGCAATTGACAGCTTCGCCCCCTCGGCCGCGGCGTGGAGGGCAACTCCGGTGGCGACGCTGCCGGCGCCCTGGAGGGCAATGTGGAGGCCGGATATATCATCCCTGCCGAGCCCGTGGCGAACCGCCGCCTTGAGCCCGAGGAACACGCCCAGCGACGTGTGCGGCCCGGGATCGCCGCCGACGCCGCCTTCCGCCGGCAAGCCTGCGACAAATTTGGTCTGGCGGCTGACCTCGACCATGTCGGTGACGCTCATGCCGACGTCCTCGGCGGTGACGTAGCGTCCGCCCAGGTGGTCGATCGCGCGGCCGAACGCGGCCAGCAGCTCGGGCGACTTGGACCCCGATTCGTCGGCGAGGATGACCGATTTTCCCCCGCCCAGCGGCAGTCCGGCCATCGCATTCTTGTAGCTCATCCCGCGCGACAGCCGCAGCACGTCGGTGATCGCCGCCTCGTCCTCATCGTAATGCCAGAAGCGGCAGCCCCCCGCCGCCGCTCCGAGGTGGGTCGAGTGGATGGCGACGATCGCCCGCAAGCCCGAGGCCCGGTCATCGATGAAATGCACGATTTCGTGGGCGTCGTAGTCGGGCAGTCGCCAGGAAATGGTCATAGGCGGCAGGAATCCATCTTTGAGCGTGAGTAGCCGGTGGGGCGACCGACGGGACTTGAACCCGCGACCCTCGGTACCACAAACCGATGCTCTAACCAGCTGAGCTACGATCGCCACCGCGCACCGTGGGACTGTTCCCGAAGGCGCGCGCGGTCCTTAAGGTTGCGGCCCTGCGAAGGCAAGTTAAGGGACGAACGCAACTCCTGCCCGCGCGCCCAAGAGGATCCCGCCATGAACGATCCGCCGGTCAACGCCACCATCGAGAAGTTCGGCTTCCCCGCGACGAGCATTCGCGAGTTCGAGCATTGGCACGTGCTCGTGCGGCCGGCGCAGGTGACGCTCGGTTCGCTCGTTCTCGCTGCCAAAAGCGAGGCCACTGCTTTTAGCGAGCTCAGCGGGCAAGCGTTCGCCGAACAGGCCGAGGTCATCGCCGCGATCGAGAACGGCCTCACCATCTTCTGCGCCTACGAACGGATCAACTATTTGATGCTGATGATGGTCGATCCGCACGTCCATTTCCACGTCATCCCACGCTATTCGGAGGCGCGCGAATGGGGTGGAATGAGCCTTGCCGACCGGGGCTGGCCGGGACCGCCGGACCTCAAATCCGCGGTTCCGCTTTCAACCGGTCAGATTGGCGATTTGCGCGAGGAATTGTCCCGCCACATCTAGCCGCCAAGCTTGCGCGGCACTTGGCCCCGGCGCATCAGTGCCCGGGGAGAAACAAAAATGCCGGCGAGTCGGCATTCCACCACCGCGGCGAGGCCGGCGGTGTCACTGTACGACGGGCTGGTCGCCGCAGGCCTGGACCCGCACATCGCCTCGCTCCTCGACGAGATGCCCCACAAGGTCGTCCAGGTCGACCCGCGCCGCCCGTTTCGCGAGCCCGGCGTAGCCCGCAATGAAGTGATGTTCGTTCGCTCCGGAATCCTTTGCAAGTACAAGACCAACGGCAGCGGCCGACGCCAGATCGTCGCGCTCCGCTTTGCCGGCGAGGCCATCCTGCCGGGCCGTGGCCCTGCCGCCTACGGCATCCAGGGCATCGTTCGAAGCGAGGTCCAGGTCGGCCGGTCCGACGACTTCGATCGCATCGTTGAGGCCAATCCGAAGCTCAGCCGCTTCCTGTGGTGCCTGGTCCAGCGCAATGAGCAGATCGGCTACGAGTGGCTCGTCAATTGCGGCCGCCGCGACACCACTGCGCGGGTCGCGCACCTGCTGTGCGAGACGGCCGCGCGAACCGGGGTCGACCGCGACCAACGGCGCATGATCAATCCTTTCACGCAGCAGCAAATCGCCGACATGACCGGCCAGACGTCGGTCAACGTCAATCGGATATTGGCCGATCTGCAGCGGCAGGGACTGATCGACCGGCAAGGGCGCGAAATCCACTTCCGCGACTGGGCGGAAATGCGCCGCCTCGGCAGCTTCCAGCCGAGCTATCTCGAGTAGCGCCGCAAGCGCTCAAACGACCGCTGCTTCCTCACGAACGGGCGCCTCCATCAGCGCGTCGGTGAACCGCTGCCGCCACCAGCGAACGTCCTGTTCGAGGGTGACTTTCTGCAGCTCTTGCCAGCGCTCGATACGCTCCTCCTTCGACATCCGGAAGGCTGTGCGGATCGCGTCCGACATCTCCTCGGCGCTGTGCGGATTGACCAGTAGCGCCTGCTTCATCTGCGTCGCCGCGCCGGCAAAGCGGGACAGGATCAGGACCCCCGGATCGTCGGCGTTCTGAGCGGCCACGAATTCCTTGGCGACCAGGTTCATACCGTCGCGCAGCGGGGTCACCAGCCCAATCTTGGCGGCGCGATAGACTCCGGCGAGGACGTCGCGCGAATAGTTCTGGTTGACGTATCGGATCGGCACCCAGTCAAGGTCGGCAAGAGCGCCGTTGATCCGTCCCGACATCCCTTCGAGGCTAGCGCGGATCCGCTGATAGCTTTCCACCGTCGCCCGCGACGGAGGCGCGATCTGGAGCAGGAAGACTTCCTTGCGCTCTTCCGGGTTCTCGAGAAGAAATCGCTCGTAGCCGAGGAATCTTTCCTCGAGGCCCTTGCTGTAATCGAGGCGGTCGACGCCGACGATCATCGCCCGGCCATTGGCGCTTTCGTGCATCTTTCGGCAAACTTTGCGGGCGCCTTCGCCGTTGGCCAGCTCGGTGAATTCCTTGGCGTCGATGCCGATCGGGCAAACGATCAGACGCACGTGCTGCTCGCCGACCGTCATGACGCCGTCGGCGTACACCCCCTTGCATTCGTAGGCGGCGAACTCGCGGAACGACTGCAGCCATTCGTCGGTGTGGAAACCGATCACGTCGTAGGCGAACATCGTCTCGACCAATGCGCGCGCCTCCGGCAGCGTGCTGAGCAGCCTGCGCGGCGGCCACGGGATGTGCAGGAAGAAGCCGATCCGGTTGCGGCAGCCCAGCTTGCGCAGCTCTCGGCCCAGCGGGATCATGTGATAATCCTGGACCCAGACGAAGTCGTCGGGCTCGATCAGCGGCCGCACGGTTTGCGCGAACCGCTCGTTGGTGCGCTGGTAACCGCCGGCGAAATCCCGCTCATATTCGGCAAGATCGATGCGATAGTGGAACAGCGGCCACAGGGTTCGGTTGGCGTAGCCGTTGTAATATTCGTCGACGTCCTGCTCTTCGAGATCGACGGTGGCGGTGGTAACGCCCCCCTGCCGATCGAAATTGATGTGGCCGGTGAAGTTATCGGTGAGATTGCCAGACCAGCCGAACCACAGGCCCCGATACTCCTTGAGCGCCGCGGTCAGCGCCACCGCCAGCCCGCCCTGGGCGCCGGACAGCTGCCCGGTCGCTGCCGACACGCGGTTGGAAATGACAATCAGGCGGCTCATCGTATCGAGCTCCATGGGTGACTGAGCAGGACTGCGCAGTTGATTATCCCGACCAGCGAATAGGTCTGCGGATAGTTTCCCCACAGTTCGCCGCTTTGCGGGTCAATGTCTTCGGACAACAGGCCCGCGGCGGTGCGCCGTTCGAGCATTTCCTCGAACAGGGAGCGGGCGTCCTGTGACCGGCCTGTAGCATGAAGAGCCTCGATCAGCCAGAAAGTGCAGACGTTAAACGCGGTTTCCGGTAGCCCGAAATCGTCCTCGGTCGCATAGCGCAGCATGTGCGAGCCGCGCCGAAGCCCGGCCTCGACCGCTCGCAACGTGCCCTGGAAGCGCGGGTCGTCGGGAGCGAAGAAACGCAGGTCGAGAAGCTGGATGAGGCTTGCGTCGAGGTCGTCGCCGTCGAAGGTCGCGGACATGCTGTCGATGTCGGGGCGCCACGCCGCCTGCTCGATCCTATCGCGGATCGTCGCCGCCCGCTCCGTCCAGATGATTGCGCGCTCCTCCAGGCCGAGGGTTGCGGCAGCCTTGGCGAGCCGGTCGCAGGCCGCCCAGGACATCGCCGCCGAGTAGGTGTGGACCGCCTTGCGGGTCCGCAGCTCCCACGGTCCGGCGTCGGGCGTGTCATAGAGCTGCCAGGCCCGCTCGCCGACCCGCTCGAGCGAGTGGAAATCCTCGATTCCGGAGGGGCGAAACAGCCGCTGGTCGAAGAATGCCTGGGCATTGGGAAGGATGATCTGCCCGTAGGCGTCATGCTGGACCTGCTCATAGGCCTGGTTGCCGACCCGCACCGGCCCAAGGCCGCGATAACCCGCGAGGTTCGGTTCGGTGCGCTCGTCGAGCCGGGCTTCGCCGGTAACTCCGTAGAGAGGCTGGATGTGCCCGCCTTTCGCCGCGTCGACGATGTTGCGCAAATAATCGAGGTAGGATTCGAGCACGTCGAGGGCGCCCAGCCGGTTGAGCGCCTGAAGGGTGTAATAAGCATCCCGGATCCAGCAGTAGCGATAGTCCCAGTTGCGCTGCGAACGGTCGTGCTCGGGGATCGACGTCGTCAGCGCGGCGACGATCGCGCCGGTCTCCTCGTGCTGGCACAGCTTGAGCGTGATCGCGGCACGGATGACCGCGCCCTGCCATTCCAGGGGGATCGCCAGGCCGCGCACCCACTCCTGCCATTCGAGCGTCGTATTGGCGAGCATATCCTCAACGGTTTGAGGGACATCGCCGACGAAGCTCTCATCTGGTCCAAAGAAAAAATGGAGCGGCTGCTCGAGCCGAAACCAGCGTTCCTCATGGACCATCCCGATCGGCGCGTTGGTCGTCAGCCGCATCGGCAGGGCCGGGAACTGGAAGCGCAAATGGTTCGAGCCCCCCGGCAGCGGCGGCGAGTCCTGGCCCCAGTTTTGCGTCGGCTTGAGCCGGATCCGGATCCGCGGACTGCCGCTCAGCGGACGAACGACGCGGGCGAAGGCGACCGGGCGATAGACTCGCCCGGAGCGGCGAAAGCGCGGGCAGAAGTCGATGATCTCGATCGAGCTCCCGCCTTCTGCCATGACCGTTCGAAGCACCGGCGTGTTGCGGACATAATCCTGCTCGACGCTTGAGCAGCCTTCGAGCTCAACCGACCAGCCGCCGGCCGCCGCCTTTTCAGACCCGCTCCCGGCCACCAGGCTCGAAAAGATCGGGTCGCCATCGACCCGCGGCACGCATCCCCAAACGAAGTTGGCGGCGCGATCGACGAGCGCGCTCACTTGGCAATTGCCGATCGGCCACAGGTCGAGCGAGCTCATTCGCCGGCCTCGATCGCGCGGCCGAGCCAGTCGAGCGCCTCGGCGACCGAGCCGAGCCAATAGGCCGCGGCCGTCGCGCGCGGCTCGCCGATCAGCACCCCCGAACCGCCAAGCTCCCGGGCGGCGGCAAAGCCGGCCTCATCGGTCAGATCGTCGCCGAGAAAGATCGGCCGCGAGCCCGGGAACGGCGGCCGGGCCATCAGCGACCGCAGCGCGGCGCCCTTGTCGCCGCCGACCGGTTTCAACTCGAACACCATCTTGCCGGCCTGGACTTCCATTCCGCTGC
This sequence comes from Sphingomicrobium sp., assembly GCA_035512655.1. GTDB lineage: Bacteria > Pseudomonadota > Alphaproteobacteria > Sphingomonadales > Sphingomonadaceae > Sphingomicrobium. The sequence goes on from DATKDM010000008.1 coordinate 217,544, forward strand.
GCTCGGCCGCGCGATCGGTCGCGGCCCGGCAAGCCTGCTCGGCATCGGGCGCCTGCCGGTAATGCAGCGCGACCCCGAGCGGCTTTTCCTCGACCAGGACACCGGGATATTGCCGCTCCAGTCCGCGCAGTTCAGCGACGATCGAATCGAGGCGATCGGGACGCCGTTGCGGCTCGTGTCCTTCACCCGGAAGTTCGAGACCGTGGCTTCCGCCGACCAAAATTTGCACCGGCCGGAACAGCTGCTCGACGTTGGCGGCCGCTCGCCCGGTGATGATCGCGACCCGGCCGTTGAGTTGCTGCTGCAGCTTCTCGAGCAGGCGCCGCAGCTTTGCCGTCACGACCACTGCTTCGGGGGTCGCGCGGATATCGACCAGGGTGCCGTCGAAATCGAGAAACAGGCTCGCGCCGCGCAGGATCTCGACCGGAGGCCGAGTCAAAGAGGCGCGATTGCGGTTCATTGGTGGGGGAACGCGGCTCGAGAGATAGCGGTTGCAAGGCGGGGCATGGTGGGCGCGGCAAGGATTGAACTTGCGACCCCTGCGGTGTGAACACAGTGCTCTACCACTGAGCTACGCGCCCACGCCCTCGTGAGGAGCGGTGCGAATAAGGAGAGCAGCGCGGGCTGTCTAGCATTTCGTCATCGCGGCGGCGGCCGGAATGACGCTATTGAACCGCGTCTTTGAGCGCCTTGCCGGGACGGAACTTGGGCTGCGAACTCGCCTTGATCTGGATCGGCTCACCGGTCCGCGGGTTGCGCCCGGTCGACGGCTTGCGCCGAGTGACCGAAAAATTGCCGAACCCCACCAGCCGCACCTCGTCGCCGCGCTTCAGTGCCGACGTGATGACCTCGAGCAGGGTTTCGACCGCGCGGACCGCATCGTTGCGGTTGAGGCCGGCGCGATCAGCGACATGGCCAATCAATTCCTGCTTGTTCATACGCTCGCTGCTCCCGCACTTGCGCGGGCGAGACTCGCACGCGGCCGGCGCGAGTCTTTAAGGCAAGAGTCGGCCGCGAAGTCAAAGCCCTTTGGCCTAGTGGCGGACCGGTGTCCCGCTTTCGGGCACCGTCGGATGAACCGGCGGCTCGGCCGCATGTTCGTCGGCGTCGGTCCATTCGATCGGCTGCATCGGCTCGGTCATCGCCAGCGCCAGGACCTCGTCGACATGGCTCACCGGAATGATCTTCAGCACTTCCTTCAGGGAAGCCGGGATTTCCGCGAGGTCTTTTTCATTCTCGGCGGGAATCAGCACGGTCGTAATTCCCCCGCGAAGCGCGGCGAGCAGCTTTTCCTTCAGGCCGCCGATCGGCAGCACCCGCCCGCGCAGCGTGACCTCGCCGGTCATCGCCACGTCGCGGCGCACTGCGATCCCGGTCAAGGTTGAAATCATCGCCGTGACCATGCCGATGCCGGCCGACGGGCCGTCCTTTGGCACCGCGCCCTCGGGCAAATGGACGTGGATGTCCTTGCGCGCGAAGATCGACGGCTTGACCCCGTAGCTCGGGCTGCGCGCCTTGACGAAGCTCATCGCCGCCTGGATCGATTCCTGCATCACTTCGCCAAGCTTGCCAGTGGTCTTGACCAAGCCCTTGCCGGGGACGGTCACCGCCTCGATGGTCAGCAGTTCGCCGCCGACCTCGGTCCAGGCAAGCCCGGTGACCGCGCCGATCTGGTCCTCGTCCTCGCCGACCCCATACCGGTAGCGCAACACGCCGAGGTAATCGCCGAGATTGTCCTCGGTCAGCTCGACCGAAGTGAGCTTGCCCTCGAGGATCTGGCGGAGCGACTTGCGGGCGACCTTGGCCAGCTCTCGCTCCAGCGTGCGGACGCCGGCTTCGCGGGTGTAATGGCGCATGATGCCGCGCAGCGCGCCCTCGCTGTAGGTCAGCTCCTCGTCCTTGAGCCCGTGCGCTTCCATCTGCTTGGGAATCAGGTGGCGGCGGGCGATCTCGACCTTTTCGTCCTCGGTGTAGCCCTCGAGCCGGATGACCTCCATCCGGTCGAGCAGCGCCTGGGGGATGTCGAGCGAATTGGCTGTGGTCACGAACATCACGTCCGACAGATCGTAGTCGATCTCGAGGTAATGATCCTGGAACCGCGCGTTCTGCTCGGGGTCGAGCACTTCCAAAAGCGCCGAGGCGGGATCGCCGCGAAAGTCGGTGCCGAGCTTGTCGATCTCGTCCAGCAGGAACAGCGGGTTCGAAGTCCCGGCCTTCTTGAGGTTGGAAATGATCTTGCCGGGGAGCGAGCCGATGTAGGTCCGGCGGTGGCCGCGAATCTCGGCCTCGTCGCGCACGCCGCCCAGCGACTGGCGGACGAACTCCCGGCCCGTTGCGCGGGCGATTGAACGGCCGAGCGAAGTCTTGCCGACTCCCGGCGCTCCGACCAGGCACAGGATCGGGCCCTTCAGCTTGTTGGTCCGCGCCTGCACGGCGAGATATTCAACGATCCGGTCCTTGACCTTCTCGAGCCCGTAATGGTCCTCGTCGAGCACCGCCTGAGCCTCGGCGATGTCCTTCTTGACGCGCGATTTCTTGCCCCATGGGAGGCCGAGCAGGACGTCGAGGTAATTGCGCGCGACGGTCGCCTCGGCCGACATCGGCGCCATCGCCTTTAATTTCTTGAGCTCCGCGGTGGCGCGAACCCGCGCCTCCTTGGACAGGCGCGTCTTGCGGATCTTAGCGGCCAGCTCGGCGAGCTCGTCGCCGCCCTCTTCACTTTCGTTGCCGAGTTCGCGCTGGATCGCCTTCAGCTGCTCATTCAAATAATATTCGCGCTGGGTCTTCTCCATCTGGCGCTTGACCCGGCTGCGGATCTTCTTCTCGACCTGGAGAACGCCAAGCTCGCCTTCCATGAAGGCGAACACCATCTCCATCCGGCGAACCGGGTTCAATTCGCCCAGCAACGCCTGCTTGTCGGCAACCTTGATCGACAGGTTCGAGGCGACCGCATCGGCGAGCACCGACGGATCCTCGATCTCGCCCAGCTGGATGCCGGTTTCGGGCGGCAGGCGCTTGTTGAGCTTGGCGTAATTTTCGAACTGGTCGATGACCGAGCGCATCAGCGCCTGCGCTTCGGGGCCTTCGGGAGCCTGCTCCTCGACATCCTCGACCTCGGCGGCCATGAAACCCTCGCGGGCGACCAGATCGACCAGCCGGGCGCGGCGCAGACCCTCGACCAGCACCCGAACCGTGCCGTCGGGCAGCTTCAAGAGCTGCATCGCGGTCGCCACGACGCCAAGGTCGTAGAGCGCGTCGCGGTCGGGATCGTCCTCGCCCGGATCGAGTTGGGCGACCAGGAACAACTCCTTGTCGGTGGCCATCGCCGCTTCGAGCGCCGCGACCGATTTCTCGCGGCCGACGAACAGCGGCACGATGCGCTGCGGAAAGACGACGATGTCGCGGAGCGGCAGGATGGGGAGCAAGCGTGTCATGCCGGCCTATATGGGCGGCGCTCCGCCCCTGCGCAACAAAGCCGCCGGAACTATCCACGGTTAGATAGCTCGCTTTTGGACCAACGTCGGGTAAGGCTGGACCTCGAGGCGCTCGGCGAACGCCCGGGGACCTTCCCGACGCCGGCAAAATCGACGACGCGCTCTTTCCGAAAGGCGAATAAATCGCTGATTCTGCAAGCGTTCACATTTCCATGCTAAATAGCCGGGGATGCAAACTCACCGCCTGAAGGCCGTCCGCCTGCTGTTCACCGCCGCCGCGCTCGGCCTTTCGGTCGGGCTCGCCAGCCCGGCGCTCGCCCAGCGCCCACAGCCGATCGAACCGATCGACCTGCCGCCGAGCGTCGAGCAGGGCGTCGACATGGTCTATATCGACCCCGAGATCGCGCCCAAGCTGCGCGATGTCGATGTCGCCATGCACCAGATCTCGTTCGAGGAATGGGCCGGCGCTCCCTACGATCTGTTCCTGCCGGTCAACCCCATCTACACCGACCTCAGGCGCGGCCTCGTCCGCTATCAGCAGCGGTGGGGCGACCTGCCCCAGGTCCAGCTGCCGAGCGGCCCGGCGATGAGGGTCGGATCGCAAGGGCTCAACGTCGCCATGCTGCGCCAGCGGCTCGGTCTGCCGCCGGGCGACATGTTCGACGCTGCGCTCGCCAACGCCGTCAAGGAGTACCAACAGGCGCACAGCCTCAAAGCCGACGGCATCGCCGGCGGCGGGACCGTCGCCTCGCTAAACCTCGGAGCGCGGCATTATGAGCGGCTGATCATCGTCAACCTCGAGCGGGCGCGGCGGCTGCCGCTGGCGACCGAAAGCGGCCGCTACATCCTGGTTGACGTCGGCGCGGCGACCGTCTCGATGTACGAGGACGGCCGGGTCGTCGACAGTATGAAAGCGATCGTCGGCAAGCCGGAAACGGCGACCCCGATGATGGCCGCGCAGATGCGCTTTTTGAGCGTCAATCCGTATTGGAACGTCCCGCCCGAGCTGGTCATCAGCCTGATTGCCCCCAATGTCCTCAAACAGGGCCTGACGTATCTGAAGGACCGCCGCTACGAAGTCCTGTCCGACTGGAGCGACGAGGCTTCGGCGCTCGATCCGGCATCCATCGACTGGCCCGCGGTCGCCGCAGGCCGCACAGTCATCCGGGTTCGCCAGCTGCCCGGCGGCGGCAATTCGATGGGCGACGTCAAGTATATGATGCCCAACGACTTCGGCATTTATCTGCACGATACGCCGAACAAAGCGGTGTTCGCGGATGCGGACCGGTGGATCAGCAACGGCTGCATTCGACTCGAGGATTCGGACCGATTCGCCTCGTGGTTGATGGGCGGGCTGCCCGCGGCGCCCGACCCGGACCGGCCGGTTCGCGTCGACCTGCAGCAGCCTGTGCCAGTCTACATCACCTATTTCACCGCCGCCGCCACCCCGCAGGGCGTCGCGTTCCGGGCCGATCCGTACAAGCGCGACGCGACCGTCATCGCCCGCTATTTCGACCAGACGGATATGGCCTCGCGCTAACGCCCTAGACCGGACACCAGCAGCAGCGCCGGCAATAGGTTGTGCAACGCGTGGGTGGCCGCGGCCATCCCGATCGCCGTCGCCAGCGAGCGGCTGCGCCAGGTCAGGAACACGGTCGAAAAGACCAGAAACGGCCACCAGATCACCATGCCCCAGGCGGGCGCCGCGGCCGAATGGGCAATTCCCCAGCCGACGGCGCTGATCAGCACCGCGGCCGTCGGGCTTAGGAACAGCCTCAGCACGATCAGCGCGGCGGCCATCAGCAGGGTCTCGAGCAGCGGCGCGACGACGACGATCAGCCAGAAGACCGTTGCGTCGGCGACCGGAAAGCGCGGCATCGCGCTATCGGGCATCATGGCCGAGATCGCGGCCCCGAGCGCGAGCGTCGGGATGAAGGCGGTCGCCCAGGCCACGGTCAGCGCGCGCAGCGGCCGCCGCGGCTCGCGCAACGCTTGCGGCAAATAGGAAACCGGCGGCGTCCAGAGGGCCAGCCGCGGGGTGCCATCGCTCATCACCGGTCAGGCCGGAAGTCGAGCGCGGAAAAAATGTGCTGCTCAGGCGGCGTCGCCGGCCTTGCCCTTCTTGGCATAGACCCGGACCGGCTCCTTGCGGCCCTCGACGACTTCGTGGTCGATATGGACCTCGTCGACGCCGTCCATCGACGGCAGGTCGAACATCGTGTCGAGCAAGATGCCCTCGAGGATCGAGCGCAGGCCACGGGCCCCCGTCTTGCGGTCGATCGCCCGCCTCGCGACCGCGGCCAGCGCCTCGTCGGTGAAGTCGAGCTCGACATCTTCCATGTCGAACAGTTTTGCATACTGCTTGACCAGCGCATTCTTGGGCTCGACCAGAATTTTGACCAGCGCGTCCTCGTCGAGATCCTCGAGCGTCGCGATCACCGGCAGACGGCCGATGAACTCGGGGATCAGCCCGAACTTGAGCAGATCCTCGGGCTCGCAATGCTTGAGCACTTCGCCGGTCTGGCGGTCCTCTGGAGCGGCGACGTGGGCGCCAAAGCCGATCGACTTGCCCTGCAACCGGTCGGCGATGATCTTTTCCAGGCCCGCGAAAGCGCCGCCGCAGATGAACAGGATGTTGGTCGTGTCGACCTGCAGGAATTCCTGCTGCGGATGCTTGCGGCCGCCCTGCGGCGGGACCGAAGCGGTGGTCCCCTCCATCAGCTTCAACAGCGCCTGCTGGACGCCCTCGCCCGACACGTCGCGGGTGATCGACGGGTTGTCGGACTTGCGGCTGATCTTGTCGATCTCGTCGATATAGACGATCCCGCGCTGCGCCTTTTCGACATTATAGTCGGACGCCTGGAGCAGCTTCAAAATGATGTTCTCGACGTCCTCGCCGACGTAGCCGGCTTCCGTCAGGGTGGTCGCGTCGGCCATGGTGAACGGCACGTCGAGGATCCGCGCCAGGGTCTGGGCGAGCAGGGTCTTGCCGCAGCCGGTGGGCCCGATCAGCAGGATGTTGGACTTGGCGAGCTCGACATCGGTGCCGGTCTTGGCGCCGTGGTTGAGACGCTTGTAATGGTTGTGGACCGCGACCGACAATACGCGCTTGGCGCGGTTCTGGCCGATCACATAATCGTCGAGCACCTTGCAGATCTCGGCTGGGGTCGGGACCCCGTCGCGAGTCTTGACGAGGGCCGACTTGGACTCCTCGCGGATGATGTCGTTGCACAGCTCGACGCATTCGTCGCAGATGAACACGGTCGGCCCGGCAATGAGTTTCCTCACCTCATGCTGCGACTTACCGCAGAACGAGCAGTACAGGGTGCTCTTGCTGTCGCCGCCTGAAAGCTTGGTCATTCCAGTCCTATCGTCCGGCCTCGGACGCCCTCGATCGAGCGCCATGCTAGCTCGCATTATTGCACAATCAAACTCTCGGGAGTCTTAACAGTGGACCCGCGACGATTGCTCCTTTGATTTGAGGAATATGGCTTGGCCGCGGCGCTGCGGCAAGGGCCGCCTTCGTCGCTACCCTCCGGTTCTGCTCACCGCGTCGAGTGCGCCGTGCATCGCAGCGCGGAATTCCGGCCGGTCGTAAATGTCGTTGTGAGCCGCTCCGGCGATGGTCCGGTCGAACACCAGATTACCGACCGCAGTCCGCAGGGCTTCGGTGCGCTGCGGCGGGATGATGGTGTCGCGCTCGGCGGCGACGATCGCTGTCGGCACCTTGCTGTCCGCGAGCGCCGCCGCAGCATCCATGTCATGACGAAACACCGTGCCCACCGGGAGGAACGGGTACAAAGATTTTGCGACCGCTTTGAGCGAATCGAACGGAGTGACGAGGATCACCCCGTCGACAGGGCGCTCGGCAGCAAGGCCCGCGGCAATCCCGCTGCCGATGCTGAAGCCGACCGCGATCGAGCGATCCGGACGCAGTTTCGCGACCGCGAAATCGTAAACCAGGGGCGCGTCCTCGAGCAGAGCCTCAGCGGACGGCTTGCCGGTTGATGGCCGGTAGCCGCGATAATGGAAAACGACGATGTCCGCCGCGGGATAGATGTCGTGGAGATAGGTCGCGGCGTCTTCCGAATTCCACGCATTGCCGGCAAAACCGATGATCAGGGTGCGCGAGCCCTGAACCGGCGACACGGGGGCGACATGCACTCCGTGCAGTTCGTTTCCGTCCGCAGCCGGGATGGTCACGCGCGTCGCTCCGACAGGGAGCGGCCCCGGCTCAGCAACGGCGTGGGTCGGGAAAACGAGCTGGTCCTGAAACCCGAACATCAGCAGCAGGAACGCCGCGAAGGCGACCAGTACAGCACCGGCGATCCTGAGCAGATTCGACCTAGCCCGCAAAGGCCGCGTTGATCGCCGGAGTGACCCGGTCGACGGTATAGGGCTTCTCGATCAGCGGCACCGACGCGAACTCGGGCGGCGGCGGATCGACGTGACCGCCGCTGGCAATCACGAACGGCACTCCCTGCTCGCGCAGCCGGCTGGCGACCGGCCAAACATTGCGACCCTTTAAATTGACGTCGAGAATGGCAAGGTCGAAGCCGCCCTTGTCGACCTCGGCCAGCGCCGCCTCGACGGTATCGCAAGTGGCGAAGATCGAATGGCCAAGCGATTCGAGGAAATCCTCGAGCATCATCGCGATCAGCGGTTCGTCCTCGACGATCAGGATGTTGCGCGGCGCCGACATGCGCCTTGGATAATCGACCGGCACGCAAGAGCAACGATTATTTGGCCGCCATCGCCCGCCGAGTCGCCTCGGCAAGTTCCTGAACCGAAAAGGGTTTGGGCAGGAAGGCGACATTGTCGATGTCGATCGAGTTGCGCAATTGCTCCTCGGCATAGCCGGAAATGAACAGGATCTTGAGGTCCGGCCGGGTCTTGCGGGCTTCGCGGACCATGGTCGGGCCGTCCATCGCCGGCATCACCACGTCGCTGATCAGAAGCACGATCTCTTCGCCCCGCGCCAGCACTTCCAGCGCATCCTCGCCATTGTCGGCGGTGATGACGGTGTAGCCGTGGCGGGTCAGCGCGCGCTCGGCGACGCCGCGGACCATCGGCTCGTCCTCGACCAGCAGCACGGTGCCGCTGCCCCACAGCTCCTGCTCCTTCGGCTTGGCCAGCCGCCGCGGCTCGCCGGCGCTGGCCTCCTCGCGGTGGACCGGCAAATAGATCACGAACCGGGTGCCCTCGCCGACTTTCGAATCGGCGAAGATGAAGCCGCCCGACTGCTTGACGATGCCGTAGACGGTGCTCAGCCCGAGCCCGGTGCCCTTGCCGATTTCCTTGGTGGTGAAGAACGGCTCGAACACCTTGCCGAGCACGCTGGGGGCGATGCCGGAGCCGGTGTCGGTTACCGACAGCGCGCTGTAGTCGGCGACCGGCAGGATTTCCGAGCCCAGTTCGGCGACCTGGTCGGCGCGGACCGGGTAGGTCTGGATGGTCAGCATGCCCCCGCCCTCCGGGGCCATGGCGTCGCGGGCATTGACGGCGAGGTTGACGATAACCTGCTCGAGCTGGCCGGGATCCGCCCGGACTGGCCCCAAATCGCGGCCGTGCTTGACGACCAGCTTGACCGTCTCGCCGAGCAGCCGCTTGAGCAAGTGAGAGACTTCGGACACGACGTCGGGCAACTGCAGCACTTGCGGCCGCAGCGTCTGCTGGCGCGAGAAAGCGAGCAATTGGCGGGTCAGCCCGGCGGCGCGGTTGGAGTTGCTCTTGATCTGCTGGATGTCGTCATAATCGCTGTCGCCCGGCGTGTGCCGCATCAGCATCAGGTCGCAGTGGCCGATGATCGCCGTCAGGATGTTGTTGAAGTCGTGCGCGACTCCGCCGGCGAGCTGACCGACGACCTGCATCTTGGTCGCCTGGGCGATCTGCCGCTTGAGCTTGGCCTCCTCGCTATTGTCCTTGAGCAGGAGCAGCACGGCGGCCTCGCCGAGCCCGCGCACACCGGCCACCGTCAGCGCCACCGGCTCGCTGTCCTGGCGGGCCAGGCGGATCGCGAGATCGCCCGACATCGCCGGGCCGCGAGCGTTGCGCCGGACGGCGTTGGCGACCGGGCCCTTGTCCTCCTTGACCACCAAGTCGCCCGGATAAACCGGCATCGCCGAGCCCTTGATCCCGGCCGCCACCCGGAACGCCCGGTTCATGGTCAGGAAGCGGCCGTCGCGATCGACCAAAGCGAGGCCGATCGGCAGGATCTCGAGCAGCGCCTGCAAATCGGCGCTGTCGAGCGAGCCCTTGTCGTGGGCGTCGACGAGGAGGAACGCGCCGCCGGCCTGGTCGTCGCGCGCGTCGACTGGAATCTGCACCGCCTGCATCGGCCGCGCGGACTCGCCGTCGGCGACCAGCCGCGCCCGCCCGTCCTCGGCAAAGGCGACGAGGTCGGCAAAGCGCAATTTGTCCGTTTCCTGGTCCGTCAGGACGGCGCGGCTGGCGAACGTGCGGTTGGCGGCGAGCAGCATCCCGTCCTCGTCGACCAGCGCCGCCAGCAGCCCCGCGGCCGCGAGCCGCTCGCCGATCGGTCCGGCCAGCCGCTTGGCGGCGACCATCATCGGGTTGGGTGGCGCCACCTCTGGAAACCGCCACAGCAGCAGGTCGCCGGCCGAACCGACCCGCTCGACCTCGACCGCGGCCGATCCCGCGGCGGTTGCAACCCCGACCGCGCAGCCGCCTCCGTCGCGCAGCGCCATGGTCCTGACCAGCTCGAGCATCTGCGACGAATCCTCGCTGGTGCCGAGGCCGAGCGGTGGACTGGCCCCGCCGAACCGGTCGCGATAAGCGCTGTTGACGATCAGCGGCTCGCCCTCGCTATCGGTCAAGGCGGCCGGCTCGCGGCTCAGGCCGAGCGTCGAGCCGATCACCGCATAGTCGGGCGCCAGGCTAAGCCCCTCGACGGCCGGCAACTTGGCGCGGGCTTCCCGCCGATCAAGAACCGCCGCGGCGGCGACGCCCGCAGCTGCAAACAGCCCGCCGGCCAGCGGATAGCCAAGCAGCCACAGCAGGAGCCCGCCCGTGAGCGCCGCGCCCCCGGCCAGCACCGGCAGCAACCAGCGCGAAACGCCGCCGAGCGGATTGACGTCGATCACGGGCAGCTCCTGGTGGAGCATCTACCAGATCCGCACTCGGTCGGCCGGGGCGAGATAGAGCTCCTGCCCGGGCTGGACACTGAATGCCGGGTACCAGGGGTCGAGGTTGCGAACGATGGCCGCGCGCTGCTCCGACGGCGAATGGGGATCGGTGATCAGCCGCTGGCGCAAATTCTCCTCGCGGTAATTGCGCCGCCACACCTGCGCCCAGCCGAGGTGGAAGCGCTGGTCCCCCGTCGTGCCGTCGATCACCGGTGCCGGCTGCCCGCCAAGCGAATGCCGGTAGGCGTCGTAGGCGACCGTGAGCCCGGCAAGGTCGCCGATGTTTTCGCCCAGCGTGAACGCGCCCTTGATGTTCGCACCGGGGAATATTTCATAGGCGTCATATTGAGCGACCAGTTGCTTACCCGCCGCTTCGAACGCCTGGACATCCGCCGGAGTCCACCAGTCGGCGAGGCGCCCCTGCTCGTCATATTTGGCGCCCTGGTCGTCGAAGTGGTGGCTGATCTCGTGCCCGATCACCGCGCCGATGCCGCCGTAGTTGATCGCCGAGTCGGCATTGGGATCGAAGAACGGCGGCTGCAGGATTGCGGCCGGGAAGACGATCTCCATCATTCCGAAATTGGCATAGGCGTTGATCGTCATCGGGGTCAGGCCCCATTCCCACTTGCGCACCGGCCCGCCGAGCTTGCCGACCTGATATTCATGCTCGAAAGCGGCCGAGCGGATGGCGTTGCCGATCAGGTCGTCGCGGCGAATTTCCAGTCCCGCATAGTCGCGCCACTGGCTCGGGTAGCCGATCTTGGTGGTGAAATTCGCCAGCTTGGCCCGGGCCCGCGCCTTGGTCGCCGGAGCCATCCACGCGAGGCCGTCGATCCGCCGACCCATGGCGGCGACGACATTGCGCACCAGCTCATCGGCAGCGTCCTTGGTTTCGGGCGGGAAATGCCGCTGGACGTAAATCTGGCTGACGTCATCGGCCAGCGCTCCGACCGTGAAGTTCACCGCCCGCTTCCAGCGGGGCTCTTGTTCCGGAGTGCCCGACAAGACCGTCCCGTAAAAGGCGAATGCCTCTTTATCGAAGGCCGCCGGCAAATACGCCGCATAGCTGTCGATCGAACGGACCAGCAGCTGGTCCTTGAGCACCTGCAGCGGCGCCCGCGAGATCAGTCTGGCGATTCCGCTGATCGCGCTCGGCTGGGCGACCAGCAATTCGTTGGTGTTGGCTCCGACGCCGGACAGCAAGGTTGCGAAGTCAAAGCCCGGAGCGCGCCGTTGCAGCTTGGCCAGGGTCAACTTGTTGTAGGTCTTGGTCGCGTCCCGGCTTTCGGTCTGGGTCCAGTGGACCCTGGCCACGCGGGTTTCGAAATCGACGATCGCCCGCGCCCTCGCGGCCGCGTTGGGCTCGCCCGCAAGGGTCAGCACATTGGTCAGATGTGCGGCATATTTCGCCCGGATGCCGCGCATCCGTTCATCATCGACCAGGTAATAGTCGCGGTCGGGTAGCCCGATCCCGCCCTGGACCATGGTGAACGCATATTGCGTGTTCACCTTGTCATCGAGCCCGATGTAGCTTGGGAACACCGGGTTGATGCCCATCCGGTCGGCCTTGGCAACGAGCTCTGGATAGCCCGACTTGCTGGTGAGTGCCTTGATCTCGTCGAGCCACGGCTGAAACGGCGCCAGCCCCTTGGCCTCCACCGCCGCCTCGTCGAGGAAGCTCCCGTAAGCGATGCCGATCTTGCTCGCCGGATCCTTCGCGGCTTCCTCGATGATCGCGCGGGTGTGCTGCTTCGACAAATCGTCGAGCACCGTGAACATGCCGTAGTTAGACTTGTCGGCGGGGATCGGGGTGTTCTTCGCCCAGGTGCCGTTGGCGAAATCGAAGAAACTGTCGCCAGGACGGACGGTCGTGTCCATTCCCGAAGTATCGAAACCGAAAGTGCCGATCGCGGCCTTAGGTGCCGGAGCCTCTTCGACCACCGTTACAGTTTCCACCACGGGCGCAACCTGCATCGGCGGTACGGTTTGCGCCGCACATCCGCCAAGCGTCGTTCCAGCCGCCAACATCACGATTTTCCGGACCATCACGTTCCCTCACCTTGATCAAATTTCGATGCGGCCAAGACTGCCGCTTTCGGATGGGCGGTCGCCAGCACCATCCGACGAGCGCCACGGCCAGACCGGCAAACGCCACGCGCAAGAGCAACCGGATGACTCACAGTCCGCTCAGCCATGCTTCCTCAGCAGCCGGCCCTGCTCCCGCTTCCAGTCGCGCTCTTTCTCCGTGTCGCGCTTGTCGTGCATCTTCTTGCCCCTGGCCACCGCCAGCTCGACCTTCGCGCGGCCGCTGCCGTTGAAATAGATCGACAGCGGGACGATCGTCAGCCCCTGGCGTGCCACCGCTCCGTGCAGCTTGGCGATTTCGCGCGCCTTGAGCAATAATTTCCGCGGGCGCCGCGGGTGATGGTTCAAGCGGTTGCCGTGGCTGTACTCGGGGACATGGCTGTTGATCAGCCACAGCTCGTCGCCCTCGACCGCGGCATAGCTCTCGGCGATCGAGCCTTCGCCGATCCGCAATGATTTTACTTCGGTGCCGGTCAGCTCGATGCCGGCCTCGAGCCGCTCTTCGACAAAATAGTCGTACCGCGCCCGCCGGTTCTCGGCGACGACCTTGCGCTTGTCGAACGGCGGCGGGAGCGGCTTGGCCATCCGGCGGGCGTCAGGCGAGTCCGGCGTGCGCAAGCGCCGCATCGACCGCGCGGCGAGACGCCTCGGACGGCTCGGTCAGCGGCAGCCGGAGCTCGGTCGGGAAGCCGGGGCGGACCTTCGACAAGGCATACTTCGCCGGGCCGGGCGAGGCGTCGGTAAACAGCGCCGCGTGCAGCGGAAACAGCCGGTCCTGGAGCGCCAGCGCCTCGGGCCAGCGGCCCTCGCGGGTCGCGGCCTGGAACTCGGCGCACAGCCTGGGAGCGACATTGGAGCTAACCGAGATGCAGCCGACCCCACCCATGGCGTTGAAGCCCAGCGCCGTGTCGTCGTTGCCGCTGAGCTGGCAAAAATCGGCGCCGCAGGCGAGCCGCTGGGCGGAGACCCGCCCCAGATTGCCGGTCGCGTCCTTGATCCCGACAATCGATGGCAGACTGGCGATCTCGGCCAGTGTCTCGACCGAAATGTCGGCGACCGTTCGCGACGGAACGTTATAAACAACGATCGGCAGGTCCGACGCCTCGGCCAAAGCACGGAAATGGGCAGCGATCCCCGCCTGGCTCGGCTTGTTGTAATAGGGCACGACGACCAGCGCCGCGGCGGCTCCGGCGGCCTTGGCGGCCGCCATCCGGTCAATCGAAGCGGCGGTGGAATAGCTGCCGCAGCCGGCGATTACCGGCACGCGGCCGTTTGCCTGCTCGACCGTCAACTCGACGACGCGCCGATGCTCGTCGGCGCTCAGCGTGGCGACCTCTCCCGTGGTGCCGCACGGGACCAGCGCGTTGCTGCCCTCGGCGATCTGCCACTCGACCAGCTCGCGATATGTGTCTTCCGCGACACGGCCGCCGACAAACGGCGTGACTAGCGCCGTTATAGACCCAAAAAACATGAACTTAAGTCCTCCAACGAGGGTTCGGGTGCTATGAAGGGGTGCTTCGTTCAGCGACTGATAAGGACCGCAACTGCATGATGTCCAGCATGAGGCAAGCCCCAATACTCCTTCCGCTGCTGGCGATGGCGGCATCGAGCTCGGCGCAGGCGCCGCTGCAGCCGAGTGCCGGTCAGGTTCAGCGTCTCGCCTATCCCGCCGCCAATAACGACGTCAGCTGGGCGATCGCGGATTGGCGCCGGCTCCGGCAGAGCAGCGGCTACAGCTTCGCCGATTATGCGCGCTTCCTGATCGCCAATCCCGGCTGGCCCGGCGAAGCGACGATGCGCCGCAACGCCGAAAAAGCGATGCGGCCCGGCGAAAACGTCGCGACGGCGCTCGCGTTCTTCCGCTCCGAACAGCCGACCACCGGCAACGGCTTCGCCGGCCTCGCCGACGCGCTGCTGGCCAGCGGCCGCCAGGCCGAGGCGCTTGCCGCGGCCCGCGAGGCGTGGGGCTCGGCCGACTTGGGCGGGACCGCGGAAACGGCGGTTTACGCACGCTACGGCGCGCACCTGACGCGCGCGGACCACGACCGCCGGGTGGATGCGTTGCTGTTCGACAAGAAAGCCAGCGACGCACACCGTTTCCTCGCCTTCGTCAGCCCGCACCGGGCGGCGTCGTTCGGCGCGCGAATTGCGATGCAGTCGAAGATGGCCGACGCGGAACGCCGCTATCAGCCATTGATGGCGACGGTCATCAGCGACGCCGGTTTGATGATGGACCGGGCGCGCTATCTGCGCGACGCCGGCTCCGAACATGCGGCTCGGCAGCTTTTTGCCCGCCCGCGCACCCTCGTCCACCGCCCGTCTGACCCGCAGCGCTTCTACGAGATGATGCTGCTCCTCGCGCGCGGCGCCGCCGCCGACCGGCAGTGGCGAACCGCCTACGACATCGCCCGGCAGGTCGACGACGTGTTCCCCGCCGGGACCAACATCAGCCTCCAGCCGCTCGGCGTTCGCGACGATTACACATCGCTGACCTGGCTCGCCGGAACCGCCGCGCTCGACGCGCTCGGCCGGCCGGCGGAAGCGACCGGTTTGTTTCAGCGCTATTCGAGCGGCGGGCGATCGCTTCAGGTGACGTCGAAAGGGCTGTATTGGGCCGGGCGCGCCGCCCTCGCCGCCGGCCGAATGACCGACGCCAGCCTCTTTTTCCAGAACGCCGCCCGCTACCCCGAGCTGTTCTATGGACAGCTCGCGCTCGAGCGCGTCGGCCGCTCGGTGTCGGCGCCCCCGGTGGTCGCTCCGGCGGTCACCGATGCCCAGCGGGTGATGTTCAGCGGCAACCGGCTGGTGCGGGCCACCCGCCTGCTGATGACCCAGGGCAACCGCAACGAGCAGTCGCTGTTCGTCCGGGCGCTCGCCGAATCGCTGCAGACCGACGGCGAGCGGGCCTTGGCGATGGAGCTCGGACAGCAACTGGGCCGCCAGGACATGCCGGTGTGGGTCGCCCGCGCGGCGCGCAACCAGGGCTCGGCCTATTACGTCCGCCAGGCTTTTCCGACTCTGGGGTCATCGGCACCTTCCGGCCGGCTGTGGTCGCTGGCCCATGGCATCACCCGCCAGGAGAGCTCGTTCGACCGCAGCGCCATCAGCCACGCCGGCGCGCGCGGCATGATGCAGCTGATGCTTCCGACCGCGCGCGAGCAGGCCGGCAAGATGGGCGTGGCGTACGACAGCGCGCGGCTGACGAGCGATCCCAACTACAACGTGATGCTTGGGTCGGCTTATTTCGCGCGGATGCTCGATACTTGGGATGGCAACGTCCCGCTGGCGGTCGCAAGCTACAACGCCGGCGCTGGCAACGTCCGCAAATGGGTCCGCGCCAACGGCGACCCGCGCGGCAGCACCGACGTGCTGCGGTGGATCGAGGCGATCCCGTTCATGGAAACCCGCGGTTATGTCCAGCGGGTGATCGAGAACAGCGTCGTCTACGATTCGATGCGCCCGGCGCAGTCGCCGCAATCGGCGATGCACGTCTCGCGCTATTTGGGAAAGAACCGCCCGGGCTGATATCCGGCCTGGATGGCTGAAGCTCCCCGTTTCATTACTCCGGAAGGGTTCGCCCGCCTCCGCGCCGAATATGACGAGCTGTTCGGGATCGAGCGGCCCAAGGTCGTCGACGTGGTTTCGTGGGCGGCATCGCTCGGCGATCGGTCGGAGAATGCCGACTATCAGTACGGCAAGAAGCGGTTGCGCGAGATCGACCGCCGCCTCGCGCATCTGGCGCTGGCGATGAAGGCAGCGAAGGTCGTCGACCCGTCGCAGCAGGCGACCAGCGAGGTCCGCTTTGGCGCGACCGTCGAACTTGCCGACGAGGACGACAGGCGGCGCGTGGTGACCATCGTCGGCGACGACGAGGCCGACGCAACCGCCGGGCGCATCGGCTGGAGCGCGCCGCTCGCCCGGGCACTGATCGGTGCGACGCTCGGCGATGAGCGGATGGTGCGGCTGCCCAACGGCGAGAAGACTTACGCAGTCGTCGCGATTCGCTATCCCGGCGCCTAGCCCTCGACGACCTTGATCGCGAGCTCCTTGAGCTGCCGCTGCGAGACCGGCGCGGGCGCGTTCATCATCAGATCCTCGGCTTTCTGGTTCATCGGGAACAGCACCACCTCGCGCAGGTTCGGCTCGCCGGCGAGCAGCATGACGATGCGGTCGATGCCCGGCGCCGAGCCACCGTGCGGCGGGGCACCATATTTGAACGCATTGATCATGCCGGCAAACTCGCGCTCGACCTCCGCGCGGCTGTAGCCGGCGATCTCGAACGCCTTGTACATGATGTCGGGGCGGTGGTTGCGGATGGCGCCCGAGGAGAGCTCGACCCCGTTGCAGACGATGTCGTACTGCCAGGCGAGGATGTCGAGCGGGTCCATGGTCTCGAGCGCCTCGAGCTCGCCCTGCGGCATCGAGAACGGGTTGTGCGAGAAGTCGATCTTCTTCTGATCGTCATTATATTCGAACATCGGATAATCGACGACCCAGCAGAAGCGGAATGAGTCCGGCTCGATGAGCTCGAGCTGTTCGGCGACGCGGGTCCGGGCGAGACCGGCGAGCCGGGCCGCTTCGGCTTCCTTACCGGCGGCGAAAAACAGGCCGTCGTCGGGGCCCAGGCCGATCGCCTGCGCCAGCGCATCCATGCCTTCCGACCCGTGGTTCTTGGCAATCGGACCGCCCCATTCGCCGCCTTTGCGCGTCGCATAGCCGAGCCCGGCGAAACCCTCGCTCCGCGCCCACTCGTTCATGTCGTCGAAGAATTTGCGGCTGTGGCCGGCGGTGTTGGGCGCCGGCACCGCGCGCACCACTCCGCCGCCCTCGACGATCTTGGCGAACAGCCCGAAGCCCGAGCCGCGGAACCGCTCGCCGACGTCATGGACCAGGAGCGGGTTGCGAAGATCGGGCTTGTCGGACCCGTATTTGAGCATCGCCTCGCGGTACGGAATGCGCGGGAACTCGCCCACGGGGGTCACCGATTTGCCGTCGGCGAACTCCTCGAACAGCCCGGCAAGAACCGGCTCAATCGCTTCAAAGACATCGTCTTGGGTGACGAAGCTCATTTCGAAATCGAGCTGGTAGAACTCGCCTGGGCTGCGGTCGGCGCGCGCGTCCTCGTCGCGGAAGCACGGGGCGATCTGGAAATAGCGGTCGAAGCCGGCGACCAT
>DATKDM010000009.1:0-89527 GCA_035512655.1 Sphingomicrobium sp.
TCGCGAGATCGTTTGGAGGTCGGACGCGACCGAGTGGGGCCGTCACGATTATTGGGCGAGTGCTTCCGAGACACTGACTCGTGGCGCTGGCGACATGGAGGACCATGCGATCCTCAAGATGCAGGCTTTGCGAGCGCTCGGTTTTAGCGCATCTGATCTCTTCTTGATGATGGGAAAGGATAAGGTCGCGGGACCGATAACGGTGCTCGTGGTGCGTCTCGACCCGCGGAATTACGTCATGCTTGAGGATCTCGGCGGCCCGCCAATAGCGGCCGATCGGCACACGGGATTCAAACCCATAATGAGCTTCAGCGGGAGTAATAGCTGGGTGCACGGTCGGCGCGTAGCAGAAGCTGGCAGAGCGAACTAGGTCGCTAGACCGGGACTCGAGTATTACGAGCTAATGTCCCCTTTCGACCCATTGCGGACATTCGGTGTTGGCGGTTAATCACCGAGAGTATGACTGAAGACCAACTGTCTAAACTATGGGCTTTCGCTAGCGGCGACACCGCTGCGCTCGACTTTGAAAAGTGGTTTCTCGCTCAGGATGATCTTGAAGGCCAGCTACGCGAAGGCTTGCATTGGAGCCTTGCTTCAGCCTCCTATACGGACCGGGACGAGGTATGGAAGCTTCGCAAGTCGCTTGCTCAAAATCTTGAGCCGCACAATCAGTGCGAATGCGCTTCCATTCGCGACCTTGCCGCCATTCCAATGGGTGGTGATGGGCTCAATGACGAGAATACGTCCCGAATCTTCAAGGCTTTTTACAGCACCAAGTCTTCTGGCATGGGCGTTGGGCTTGCAGTGAGTCGCTCTATTCTTGAGAACCATCGGGGTCGCCTCTGGGCTACGCCAAACGAGGGGCAGGGGGCTACCTTCTCCTTTTCGATTCCTGGATCTGATGGCAGCCCAGCAGGCCCAACTCGCAATCAGGTGGCGCTGGACGGTACCGTTCAACGGAGCGAAGTCACCACGGCGAGCTAGGCAACTTTCGAGGGATGCAGCAGTCGTCGGCGTCGAATGCAAGTCGGTGCCGAATGTCCGCAGCGGGTTAAAAACGGACACTTGCAGCTTTCACAGATTAATCCACAGTGGTTCGCTGTTCGGCGCCGATCTCGTCCCTGCTCACGCCTAGAAAATTCCCTGTTCCCAATAGCAGGGAATTGCCGCTGTGCATGGCGGAAAACTGCCGAGAGATTGTTCCAGTCGGCGGTTCCCGGAGGCACGTTTTTGCAATGTTCCCTGTAAATCGCCGCAAAACAGGGAATTGACACTTGGAGACGAGTTCGCAGCTGACTGTGCGCACCGCCAGCTTGGGTTCAGGACTGAAGCGCTAGAGGGCCGACGATGATGGATCGCAGGGCCTTGCTTGCAGGCGGCGGCGCAGCGGCGGCGGCGGTGCTGCTGTTCGGCCGTTCGACCGACGCCTCGGCGGCGCGTTTTCAGGTCACCAAGACCCCGGCGCAATGGCGCAAGCAGCTCGGGCCCCGGCGCTACCACATCCTGCGCGAGGCCGGGACCGAGCGGCCGCATTCGAGCCCGCTCGACAAGGAACGCCGCCGCGGCCGCTATTTGTGCGCCGGCTGCGCGCAGCCTTTGTTCGCATCGGCGGCCAAGTTCGACAGCGGCACCGGCTGGCCGAGCTTTTACCGGGCGCTGCCGCGAGCGGTCGTTACCCGCACCGACCGCAGCCTGCTGATGGCCCGGACCGAAGTGCTGTGCGCGCGCTGCGGCGGCCATCTCGGCCATGTCTTCAAGGACGGGCCGAAGCCCACCGGATTGCGCTATTGCATGAACGGGCTGGCGTTAAGCTTCCAGCCAGCTTGACCGTTCCACGGGCGCAACAATGCTGATCATCCTGCTCGCATATCTGGGCGGCGTGCTGACCATCCTCAGCCCATGCATCCTGCCCGTGCTTCCGTTCGTGTTCGCGCGCGCCGACCGCGGCTTCGCCCGCGGCGCGCTGCCGCTGCTCGCCGGAATGGCGCTGACCTTCGCCGCGGTCGCGACGCTGGCCGCGGTCGGCGGCGGCTGGGCGGTCCGCGCCAACGAGGTCGGGCGCTGGCTGGCGCTGGCGCTGCTCGCGCTGTTTGGCCTGGCGCTGGTCGTCCCGTCGCTGTCAGAGCGAATGACGCGGCCGCTGGTCGCGTTCGGGTCGCGCCTGTCAGAGCGAGCGGCGCGCCGGCCGGGTGGCGGCGGGGTCGGCTCGTCGCTGGTGCTCGGCGCCGCGACCGGATTGCTGTGGGCGCCGTGCGCGGGGCCGATCCTCGGCATCATCTTCACCGCCGCGGCGATCAACGGCGCGACTCTGAACACGACGGTGCTGTTGCTCGCCTACGCGCTCGGCGCGGCGACTTCGCTGGGGCTGGCGCTGCTGGTCGGCGGCAAGCTGTTCGCACGGATGAAGCGGTCGCTGGGCGCCAGCGAGCGCATCCGCCAGGTGCTCGGTGTCCTCGTCCTGGTCGGAGTCTCGGCGATCGCGCTCGGGCTCGACACGCGGGTGCTCGCCAGGCTGTCGGCGACCCAGACCGCCAGCTTCGAAACCCAGCTCGCGCGCAAGCTGGGGGTCGGCGGCATCGCTCCGGACAGCAAAGCGGCGGTCGGCGCCGACGGGCAGTTGATGCTCGGCGTCGAAGGCACGCTGCCGCCGCTCGACGGCCTCGGCCCGTGGATCAACAGCGCACCGCTCACCCGCGAGAGCTTGCGCGGCAAGGTCGTGCTGATCGACTTCTGGACCTACAGCTGCATCAATTGCCTGCGCTCGATCCCGTTCGTCCGCGCGTGGCACGAGCAATATGCGAAGAACGGCCTCGTAGTGATCGGCGTCCACGCGCCCGAGTTCGCGTTCGAGCGCAACCCCGACAATGTCCGCAAGGCGGTTCGCGACCTCGGTATCCGCTACCCGGTCGCGCTCGATAACGACTATAAAGTGTGGAGCGCGCTCAAGAACAATTACTGGCCGGCGCACTACTTCATCGATGCCCGCGGGCGGGTGCGGTACCACCACTATGGCGAAGGCGGGTACCGGATGTCCGAGCGGGTTATCCGGCAATTGCTGGCGGAAGCGGGCAACGCGCCGATGACCGCCGCAATGTCGCAGGCGGTCAAGCGCGGCGAGGCCGAAGCGGCGGCGGCGACGGCGGCGCTCAAATCACCGGAGACGTATTTGGGCTACTGGCGAGCGGCGCGGTTCGTTTCTCCCGGCGGGCTGGTCCGCGACCGCCAGGCGCAATACCAGCCGGCGCCGCTGGCGCTCAACCAATGGTCGCTGGACGGGCGTTGGACGGTGGCCGAGAAAAGCGCCCGCGCGGCGTCGCGCGGAGCGAAGATCGCTTACCGTTTCCACGCCCGCGACCTGCATCTCGTGCTCGCCTCGCCCGATGGACGGCCGGTGCGCTTCCGGGTGACGCTGGACGGCAAGGCCCCGGGCGCCGACGCCGGCGGCGACGTCGCTCCAGACGGCAGCGGCGAGGTTGCGGGAGAGCGGCTCTACCAATTGATCCGGCAAAAGGGGGAAGTGCGCGAGCGGGCATTCACCATCGAGTTCCTCGACCCGGGGGCGGAAGCGTTCGCGTTCAGCTTCGGCTGAGCCTTAGCTTCGCGCCCGTCAAGCGACGATGCGCAGCTTGCCTTTGCGGCCGGGCGCGTAGCAGACGACGCCGAGCTCCTGCTGGAGCCGCGCCAGCTCCTTCGCGCGCGCTTCCTTGTAGGCGGCGGCGTAGCGCGTCTCGCACTCCGCTTCCTCTTTGGTCTGGCTGCGGAAGTAGGAAATCGACAGCTTGCGGCCGAACACGTCGTCGCCCCGGAGCCTCAGCTCGGCTTCGGAGTTCGCCGGAAGGGCGTCGCGCACTTCGATCAACCTGGCGATCAGGTCATCGAGCGCCGAGTGGTCCTCGATCTCGATGAATTCCTTGACTCGTCTTTTCATTCCGACCCTCCCCGGTCCCCGGGGTGTTAAATACTGTCGCTGCGAATCCGAGCGCAACGACTAATCGGAATTTATCCCCAAGGAAGTTGCCGGCTTGTGAATCGATTGGAAATCCGAGGTGCAGAAATGAGTCCCGACCCGCCGCTCACGCTTTCCGCCGGTGCCTTGGAATTGGCCATAAACCCTTCGATTGGCGGCAGTATTTCATCGCTCGAATGGCGCGAGGGCCGCGCCCGCGTGCCTGTATTGCGCAAATGCAACAGTTGCCCTCAAAATGTCCTGGAAGCGGCAAGCTTTCCGCTCGTGCCGTACGTCAACCGCATTCGCGGCGGCCGCTTCGCCTTCCGCGGGCGCGAAGTGAAGCTCGCTGAGAACATGGCCGGGGATGCCAGCCCGCTGCACGGCCAGGGCTGGCTGGCGCCGTGGCGCGTCGAGCGCGCCAGCGGCGCCGAGGCGGCGCTGTCGTTTCACCACGCGGCCGGCGAATGGCCGTGGGAGTATCGCGCCGAGCAACGGTTCGCGCTCGATTCAACCGGGCTTTGGCTCAGCCTCGAGTGCCGCAATTTGGCGGACGAGCCGATGCCGTGCGGGCTTGGCCAGCACCCCTATTTCCACTGCGGCAACAACACCCGGATCGACGCCGGGGTCACGCACGCGTGGACCATCGACGCGCAGGTGCTCCCGGTCGAACAGGTCGCGGCGACCGGCCGCTTCGATCTTCGCGACCGGGCGGTCTGCGGCCAGGACCTCGATCACGGCTTCGGCGGCTGGAACGGGAGAGCCCGCCTGAGCGACCCCGACTGGCCGTTCGACATCGCGATGTCGTCGCCCGGCGCGCGCTTTTTTCAGCTCTATTCGCCGGCCAGCGGCGGCATCTTCGTCGCCGAGCCGGTGACCCACGCCAACGCGGCTCTGAATGCACCAGAGGATCGGTGGGGCGATCTCGGGATGCGCGTGCTCGAGCCCGGCGAGGCGATGAGCCTCGCCATGCGGCTCGAGGTAACGGCGAAATAGGCGACCGTTCAGGTTGAAGCTCGCCCCGGGCGATTATATAGCCCGCCGCCTAGCGCCGCTCGTGCTTGACCTATTACCGACGGTCTCGCGCATTGGCATCCGGAGACGTGGGTGAGTGGCTGAAACCAGCGGTTTGCTAAACCGCCGTACGGGGTTAACCCGTACCGAGGGTTCGAATCCCTCCGTCTCCGCCACCGGCGACTACCGATACTGACAATGTGCTTGCGACCAACGCCGGGCAATTGCCGTGCCTGCTCCAACCCATGGCAGACTTGGCGGCTCTAGCGGACGACGACGCTGCCGGTTCGGCCGAGCGCGTCTGCAAGCCGCGACAGGCGCCGCCTCACCGCTTCGCCGACGAGGTCGCTTTGCTTCTTGTCGACAGCCAGGGCAATCGAAGCGTCCTCCAGGCGGAGGCGCGTGCCGGTCAGGGCCGGGCCGACGCCTCCGCTCAGGCGCTGGCCGAGGCGCATCGCCAATCCCCAGTGACGCGCTCGTTCAATCTGGGCTGGATTGCACAGGCGCGCGAGCGACTCATTCGGCAGCTTGTCCCGGCCAAAGCTAGATGAGAGCGCCTGGGCCATCATGACCCGGCCCGCGGCGCCGACTCCTACCCAATTGCCGTGCAGCGCCATTTCGACACCCCGGTCGGCCCTGAAGTCCGGATTGGCCTGCCAGGCCACGTCCGCGAGCAGGCACGAGGCAAGGCGGATTCGGCGCATGGAAGGCTTGTCGTCGAACAAGGGTTCTATCCACCGGTCAAGGATATCGCCGTGCTCCCCGAAGCGGCGTTCGGCGCCGCCGGCATCACGCGCCGCCTCGATGAGTGGATCCTGTTTCCGGACAGCCTTGGGGAGCATCGAAAACAGCAGCCCTTCGCGAATTCCGAAGCTGGACAGGATGAGCTCGCTGGGCCGCAGCCCGTCCACCAAATGAGCGAGGATCATCGCCGCCATCGGCGACGTCGCAAGTCGCGCCGCAGCGATGACCTTCCTCTCCTTGGGGTCGAGGGAGCCAACGATTGACCGAAGCGCCGCCGCGCGCCCGGGCGCCATCGAATATTGATGCTTGATCGGCAGCGGATAGTCTGTCGCCATCATGTCGATGCGGGCCAGCGCCCGCCACGAGCCGCCGACCATGTAAAAGGGACGCCCGGCCGAGTTCTTCGCCAGCCTGCTCTGCTTCAGGCCTAAGCGCAGCGTCTCCAGCGCCCGCTTCTCTCCTTTCGAACCGTCCTGGACTCGAAGCACGCCCAGCGGCAGCGATATCGCCGTCGCTACCGCGCCATCCCGGACATCCACCAACTCCAGGCTGCCGCCGCCGAGGTCGCCGACAATGCCGTCGGCTCCGGGGACCGCGGACAACACCCCCTCGCCGGCGAGCTGGGCTTCGTAATCGGGGGTGAGGACCTCGCAGTCGAATCCGATCCGCTCGATGCGCTCGACGAACTGCGCGCCGTTGCTCGCGTCGCGCACCGCGGCGGTGGCAACGACGCGCGTCTGGCCGACGCCCATATGGCGGGTCAGGAGCCGGTACCGGCGAAGCGCGCCGAGCGCCCGCTCCTGACTGCTGTCGGAAAGCTTGCCGGTTTCAGTGAGGCCCGCGCCAAGGCCGGCCATCACTTTCTCGTTGAAGATCGGCGACGGCGCTCGCAGCGCGCCCGAATAGACCACCAGCCGAACCGAGTTCGAGCCGATATCGATAATTGCCACAGGCTTTCGGGATTTCACGTCGGCGCCTAGCGCCCGCGCCGGAAGCGAAGCCTGGGGACTCTCCTGCCTTTCCTCAGCGCCTGCCCTCGCCCGGAAAGCGACGTGTTGGTCATGAAATATTCGTGGAGGTTGAATGCTTCTTCGGGCTTCGGTTGAAGCCGCTGGTAGGTTCCGTCCGAAATCAACCGCCAGCTCTGCTCGTTATCGATCAGGTTCGCGACCATCACCTGGTCGAGGAGCTGGGCATGCACGGTCGGATTTTCGATGGGCAGCATATACTCAATCCGCCGGTCGAAGTTGCGGGGCATCCAGTCGGCCGAGCTGATGTACACCCGCGCGCCGGGATCGGGCAGTTCATGGCCATTGCCGAAGCACCATAAGCGCGCGTGCTCGAGAAAGCGCCCGACAATCGATTTGACGCGGATGTTCTCCGACATGCCGGGAACTCCGGGCCGCAAGCAGCATACTCCCCGGATGACCAGGTCGACCTCGACATTGGCGCCGCTCGCTTCGTAGAGCTTGTCGATAATCGCCGGGTCGACGAGCGAGTTCATCTTGGCCCAGATGCCTGCCGGCTTGCCCGCGCGGGCGAACTCCATCTCGACATCGATCAGCCGCAACAGCTCCTCGCGCATGTGATGCGGCGAGATCACCAACTGTCGGAGATTCTTCGGCTCGAGATAGCCGGTGATATAGTTGAACAGCTTGGCCGCATCCCGTCCGATTTTGGGGTCGGCGGTGAAATAGCTGAGGTCGGTGTAGGTCCTGCCGGCGATCGGGTGATAATTGCCGGTCCCGAAGTGGCAGTAGGTGCGATAGCCCTTTTCCTCGCTCCGGATGACGACCGAGACCTTGGCGTGGGTCTTCCAGTCGATGAATCCATAGACGACCTGGACGCCGGCACGCTCGAGGGCGCTGGCCCAAAGCAAGTTCTGCTCCTCATCGAACCGTGCCTTGATCTCGACGACCGCGGTGACCGACTTGCCGGCGTCGGCCGCATCGATGAGCGCGCGAATGACCGCCGATTGCTTGCCCGCGCGGTACAGCGTCTGCTTGATCGCGACGACATCCGGGTCGGCGGCCGCCTGCTGGAGGAATTCCACCACGACCTCGAAGCTTTCGTAGGGGTGATGGACGAGAATATCCTTGCTCTTGATCGCTGCGAAGCAATTGCCGCCATGTTCCTGGATGCGCTCTGGGAACCGGGGGTCGAAGGGAGGAAATTTGAGATCGGGGCGGTCCTCGTCAACCAGCCCGTCGAGATCGGCCATGCCGAGGAAGCCGCGCGATTCCGATACGATCGCATTGCCGGCGTCGACGCCATCCTTGACCACTCTTACGAGGGCGTCGGCCATGTCCGGCTCGAGCTCCAGCCGGACCACCCGGCCGCGCCGCCGCCGCTTGATCGCGGTGCGGAAGTAGCGGACGAGGTCCTCCGCCTCCTCCTCGATCTCGATGTCGCTGTCGCGGATGATCCGGAACGCGCCGCCGCGCAGCACCTGGTAGCGCGGGAAAAGATAATCGGTCTTGCGGCGGATCAGGGTTTCGAGCGCGATAAAGCGGGACTCGGCGCCGGGAATGCGGATGAAACGCGGCAATGCGACGGGCAGCATGAGCAGCTCTCGAACCGGTGCCGCCTTGCCCCTGCGGACCTCGAAGATGAGCGAAAAGCCGCGGTTCGGAATGAAGGGAAACGGGTGCGCCGGGTCGATGGCCTGCGGTGTCAGCACCGGAAAAATCTGCTCGCGGAAATGCTGGTCGAGCCAGGCCTCGCCAGCCTCGTCGATCGGATCCTCGCCAATGACCAGCACGCCCGCGCCGCGAAGCGCACTCTGGAGATCCTCCCAAACCTCGTGCTGGCTCGCGACCAGCTTTTCGGCTTCAATCGTGATCGCCGCCAGTTGCTGCCCCGGGGTAAGGCCGTCGGCGGACCGTTCCTCGACGCCGAGCATCTGATGCGCCTTGAGGCCGGCGACCCGGACCATGAAGAATTCGTCGAGGTTGTTGGCCGAGATCGAAAGGAAGCGCAGCCTTTCGAGAAGAGGGTAGGCGCGGTTACAGGCTTCCTCGAGCACCCGGCGGTTGAAAGCCAGCCAGCTCAGCTCTCGATTGAAATAGCGCGGACAGATTTCGGTTGGGGGTGCGCACTCGGTGATTTGAGCGTTCGCGGCGGCGGTCTGGCCTTCCATTGCTCTCTTAGCTTATTGGCCGCACGAACGGCTTGCGCCGGCCAGAGGCTGGTGGTGTCTCACGGTTGAAACATAAACGTGTGACGGTTGTATGACAGCGAGTCGCATGGCGTTTCGGGCGATGCACTTCGCTTGCTGGGAGTTCAACATGGCCAAAGCGAAACAAAAGAAGAAGTCGGCGAAGGCAGTCAAGCCGAAGCCCCGCGCCAAGCCGGCCAGCGCCGCCGCGACGGGCACTCGCCGAACCAAGGTCGCGAAGGCCGCTCGGCGCGTCAGCAATAAGGCGGGCAAACTTGCCGCCAACCCGCTGGTCGCTGAAGTCGTGGCCGCGACCCTGGTGGCCGCGGCTGCGGCGCTAAAGAGCCCCAAGAAAGCGCGGGAAATGGCGGCGGCGGCAGCCGAGGACCTCGAGTCGGCGAGCAAGGAAGTTTCCGCGCGCGGAAGCGCCTTTTGGCAGCTGGCCCTCGACATCGCCCGGCGAAGCGTCGATTCGCTGGGAGGTGACGACGCCGTCGTCAAGGCCAAGGCCAAACCGAAGAAGAAAGCCAAGAAATAGCGCGACTTCGGCGAACCGGATTGACAGACTCGGAGCGCGGCGGCCAACACGGCCAAGAACCAAAGGCGATGAAACGATGGCGTCCTGGACCCAGTCAGCACTGATTGTCGAAGATCAGCCGTTCGTCGCCATGGTGGCTTCCGACATCCTTCGGGAAACGGGATACGAGGCATTCCACGCTCACGACGCTCCCGACGCAATCCGGATGCTGCTCTCGCATCCCGAGATCCGGCTGCTGGTGACCGACGCGGATCTGTCGCAGCCGGGTGACGGTATCGAACTGGCCCGCAGAATCGCCAAAGAACGGCCCGACATCCAGATCATCGTGACGGCGGGCGCATCGGTGGGCCCGGACGTGCCGCCCGACGCACGCGTGCTGAGAAAGCCGTTTTCAAGCGCCGAGCTTCGAGCGCTCGCTCCGCCGACCCTGCAGTACGCCTAGCTCGCTATTCTCCCGTACCGGGCAGTGCGCATGGCGCGAAGCTTTCGCTGATCGACATCTCTTTCGGACCGCGCCGGATACGGACGATTCGATGGCCGGCCTGTAATCCTCTGGTCATTGAGCCGTCGCTCGCGTGTAAAATATGGCCGCTACTCTCCGCTCGCATTGTGGAGTGGAGAGCAGATGTTGGCGCACAACGAAATCAGCCGCGCGCACTCGGTCGACTCGGACACTCGAGCTTTGTTGATCTCCGATGCCGCGCGCGCGGATTCTCTCAGGCAAAGCCTGGAGCGCGCTCCGCTTGACGTACATTTCAGCCGGTCGGGTCCGCAAGCCATTGCCGCTGCTCTTCAGTCTCGGCCGCACATGGTGCTGGTGGACTGCCGGTCGGACGTGGCCAAGGCCCTGCTGATCTGTGAACACCTGCGGGCAGTCAGCGAGACCGCGTCGGCCCACCTGATCGTCATCACCCGCGAGGATCATGCTGAACTTCGAATCGAAGCCATCGAGGCAGGCGCGGACGATTGTTTCGCCGAGCCTTCCACGAGTCGCGAGCTTTGGTCTCGACTGGACTTCGCCAAGCGCCGGATCAGGAATGACGTTTCAAGCGAAGTGCTTTTGTACGCCGACGTCGAGCTGGATTTGCGCAGGCACAAGGTGCGTCGCGACGGCCGCTTGATTTGGCTCTCCGCATTGCAGCTGCGATTGCTCAAATTCTTCATGGAGAATCCGGCCGTGGTGTTCACCCGGCAAGAGCTGCTCGAAGCGGTCTGGGGCGATAAGGAGCTCGACGAAGGCACGGTCACCGTCGCCGTGGTTCGACTGAGGCGAGCATTGAACTCGACCGGACGGCCCAACCTGATCCGCCAGGTTCGCGGGTTCGGCTACGCGCTGGATGCCGATCTCGACAAGTAGCTGCTCGCCCTCGCGGCGCGTCGGGTCACTGTCCGCCGCCGGTCACTCTGCGGTAATTCTCGTCACATACGGCTGTCACACACCGCTGCTAGCAGAAGCCTGCGGGGGCAAAATTCCGCCTCGCCGTCCAATCAACAGATTCTCGAAGCGGAGTGGAAATTCATGAGCAGTTTCACGATGACGCGTAAGGTCTTACTGCTGGGTGTTGCGACTGCGACGCTCGCGGCCTGCGGTGGCGGAGCGGACGACGTCGCTTCCCCTGGTGAAGGCGTGATTGTAGTCCCGACACCGACTCCAACCCCGACCCCGACCCCGACCCCGACTCCAACTCCCACCCCGGGCCAGCCGGCGGCGAGCTGCCCGTCGGGCACCGCCGATGTCGGCACGATCGGCATTGCCGGCGGCACGACCGACGTTCGCCGGGTTTGCCAAGTATCCGGAGCTATCCGCAGCAACTTGCGCCTGCAGAATCTCGCCGGCACCATCTATTCGCTGTCGGGCAAGGTGCAGGTCGGCGACGACCTGGGCGCCGACCCTGCAAACCCGGCGTCTGGCGCCCAGTCGGCCGTTCTGACTCTCGACGCCGGAGTCGTCCTGTTCGGCGCTTCGGGAGCGGACTTCCTGGTCGTCAATCGCGGCTCGCAACTGGTTGTCGACGGCAATGCCTCCAAGCCGGTAGTGATGACCAGCCGCAGCAACGTCGTCGGCGACGTCAACGCCGATTCGATCGGCCAATGGGGCGGGCTCGTGCTCCTCGGCCGAGCTCCGATCTCCGACTGCGCCGACGCCGGCGCGACCGGCGGCACCATCCAGTGCCAGGCGCCGGTCGAAGGCACTTCCGGTTCGATCTACGGAGGCGCGTCCGCCAACGACAGCTCGGGACGCATCCAGTACCTGCAAGTCCGCTACTCGGGCTTCAAGGTCGACAACAACAACGAGCTCAATGGAATTACGCTCGCGGGCTTGGGATCGGGCACGATCCTGGATCACGTCCAGGTCCACAACAGCTCCGACGACGGAATGGAATGGTTCGGCGGGACCGTTAACCAGAAGTATATCGTCCTGACCGGCAACGATGACGACTCGTTCGACGTCGACTCGGGTTACAAAGGCGCAACCCAGTTCGCGATCGTAATCCAGCGCGCCGCGGGCGGCGACAAGGTGGTCGAAGGCGACTCGAGCGACAAGCCTACCGATGCCGTGCCGAGGACCGACTGGATGATCTCCAATTGGACCTTCGTCACGCCCCAGGCGGCCGCCTACATCCACCTCCGGGGCGGAATGGACGCAGCGATGTACAACGGCACGCTGGCCGCGCCCGCCTCCGAGTGTCTTGACCTCGACCAGGCGCCGACCATCCAGACGGCCGGACCAGATGAGCTGGGGCCGCCGCGCTTCGCATCGGTCTTCTTCGCTTGCACTACCCCGTTCGTCGACGACGGCGACATCACCACGGCGGAAATTACGGCGATCTTCAACGCCGGTCCGAACAATACGGCGAGCGGCACATCGACGCTGAACAACATCTTCATCAACGGCGCCAACGAAAATGCGGTGCCGTTCACCAGCCTGACGGCGCTGTCGCCGTTTTTCACGAATGTCAGCTACATCGGTGCGGTCAGGGACGCCAACGACAATTGGTGGCGTGGCTGGACCTGCGGCCTGGCGTCCGGCGAGATGTCCTGCCTCACCGTTCCGGCAGCCGGCTGATCACCGATCGCTGAAGCCCGGGGAGCGGCCGCAATTGCTGTCGCTCCCCCGTTGCTAACTTGCATGCGGGGAAGTTCGATGACTAGTTTCAAGAGGGTGGCGGCATTACTCGTCTCCACCGCGTTCGTCGGCACACCTTCGGCGTTTGCCCAAACCGCGCCGCCGGCCTCGCCATCGGCATCGACGGTCGGTCAGACCAACAACCCCGCCGACGCCGCTCAAACGGCGGACCAGGCGCAGTCCGGCGCCGCCGACGCCCAGGCCGATCCGGCAGTAGAGATATCCGGGCCCGGCGCGGACGTTTCCGAGGGCGAGGAAATCATTGTCCGCGGCCGGAACATCCCCAATCCGGTGCGCGCGACACCCGAAGTGGTCTCGGTCCTGTCGGCGCAAGACATTGCCCGAACCGGCGAAGGCGAAGTCGCCGGCGCCCTCCAGCGGGTTACCGGCCTGTCGGTCGTCGGCGGGCGTTTCGTCTACGTCCGCGGCCTCGGCGAGCGCTACTCGCTTGCCCTTCTCAACGGCTCGCCGCTGCCGTCGCCCGAGCCGCTACGCCGCGTCGTGCCGCTCGACCTGTTCCCGACTTCTGTGATCGCATCGGTGGTCGTGCAAAAGAGCTATTCGGCCAACTATCCCGGCGAATTCGGCGGCGGCGTCATCAACCTCACGACCCGCTCGGCTCCCGACGAAGGGTTCCTCGACATCGGGGCTGGCATCGGTGGCGATTCGGTCACTACCGACAACCTTGGCTACACTTATTACGGCGGGGACTACGACTATGTCGGGTTCGACGACGGCACCCGGGACGTCCCGGATGAACTTGCGGCAGCAATCGCCAGCGGCAATCGGGTTGTCCAGGGTGCCAATTTCAGCCTCACGGACATCCAGGGGATCACCGCCAGCCTCGCCAACGCGTCGACCACCCTCATTCAGCGCAACCGCAATATTCCGGTGAACTCGTCATACGACATCGCGGCCGGCGAAAGCTTTTCGCTCGGCGCGCTGGACATCGGCATTATCGCTGTCGGCGGCCTGTCGAACAGCTGGCGGACCCGCGGCGGCGTTCAGCAGGCGGGCACCCGCACCGGCACTCCGGGCTCTGAGGACGAGGGCCTCGTCGCCTCGTCCGATTTCGACTTCCTTTCGACCCAGAATCGCGCCGTCGTGAACGGCATGGCGAACCTGACCATCGGCCTGGACCGGCACAAACTGCGCTTCACCAACCTCTATATTCACGACACATTGAAGGAAGCGCGGATCGGGACCGGCAACAGTCTCGACGCGGTCAGCCCGAGTACGGTGCGGCCCGACGCGACGATCAACAACGGCCTGACCAGCTGGTATGAGCGGCAGTTGTTCGACAGCCAGGTGGTCGGCGAGCTGAAGTTCGGCGACCTCTCGATCGACCTTCGCGGCAGCTATGCCAAGACCAAGCGCGACGCACCCTACGAGCGCAACTACAGCTATGTCCTCAACGACGAGATCGATGATTATGTGAACGATCTTCGCTCGCCGGCGCAGTTCGCAACGATCTCCTTCAGCACGCTCGACGACGAGTTGTGGTATGGCGGCGCTGACGTCGCCTACCGGCTGCCCGTCGCGTGGCCGATCACCCTGTCCGCTGGCTACGCGTACACGGACAACACACGCTCCGCGCTTCGCCGCGACTTCGATTACTTCCCGAACATCGCGCTAGGCCTTGCCGTCGCGCAGGAGCGGATCGACTATCTGCTCAGCGACTTCAACGTCTTTACCTACGACATCCTGCTGCGGGAAACGACCGGCGGCCTGGGCTCTGCCGCCTATGACGCCGCTCTGACCGTCAACGCCGGCTATGTGATGGCGGAGGTTGAACCGTTCGACGGGGTGACGCTCAACCTGGGCGTGCGCTATGAGGACGGCGACCAGTCAGTCACTCCCGGCGTTCTGTTCGACCAGCCGGCCGCCGCGGCGAGCCAGCTGAAAAACGAATATTGGCTGCCGGCGGGCACGATCACCTGGAATTTTGCCGACGATATGCAGCTGCGCGTCGCGGCCTCCAAGACGATTGCCCGGCCGCAGTTCCGCGAGCTTGCGCCGCAGCCCTATCGCGACACTGAATCGCAGCGGACGTTTTTCGGCAACCAGTTCCTGGTCGACAGCGAGATCATCAACCTCGATGCCCGCTACGAATATTACTTCGGGCGCGACCAGATTTTCTCGCTCGCCGGTTTCTACAAGAACATCGACAAGCCGATTGAGGCGACCGCCGTCAATCTTGGAAGCTCGCTCGTCACCTCATTCGCCAATGCCCCGGAAGCGGTGCTCTATGGTGCCGAGGTCGAGTTCCGCAAATATCTGCCGCTCGAGCGGATGGGCGGCTTGTTCGGCAGCCGGCGGCTCGCGCTGATCGGCAATTACACCTACAGCGATTCCGAGATCAAAATCCGTGAAGGCGACACGACGATCAGTTTCACCAGCCAGCCGAACGAAATCGATGCCTCTTTCGTGTTCGACACGTCGCGCAAATTGCGGCTGACCGGTCAGTCCAAGCATCTCGTCAATGCTCAGATCAGCCTCGAGGATACCGAGCGCTTGTCGCAACAGTCGATCCTGCTCACCTATGCCAGCGAGCGGGCGACCAACCGCGGCCCCAATTTGACGCCCGACTTCATCGAGCGGCCCGGCCTGCAGCTGGACGTGGTGGTGCGCCAGGGCGTGCCGATCATGGGCAAGATGATCGAACTCAAGGCCGAAGCCCGCAACCTGCTGGGCACCGATTACCGAGAGACGCAGCGGCTCAACGGCACCCGGCTCGACATCAACCGCTACGATGTCGGCACGTCCTTCGCCCTTTCAGCCACGGCCAAGCTCTAGGCAGAACTCATTTCCCGCGGCGCGATGAAAGGTAAGCCGGCGATCAGCGCCAAGTAACCTTGCTGTCAAACTGGTGTCACTCGGCTGTAACCGGCGACTGCCATTCATGGCCGGGGAGGCCGCGAGTCGCACTGTGATCCGAACATTGATGGTCGAACGCTGGTCGCTGTTCAGGCGGTGGCTGCCAACCGACGTTTACTTATGGCTGAAAGCCATCCTGCTCGCGCTCATCGCGATCCAGCTTGCGCGCCTGCTGTGGGCGGTGCTGGCTCCGGTCGGGCCGATGGGCCCCTGGCGCCCGGCCCAGGCCAGGCTGCTGTCTCCCGAAGTCCAGGCAACCGTGCTTGCGGCGATCGATCCATTCTACCGCAATGGCCCGCCGGCGGCGTCGGTCGAGGCGGCATCGACGCTTGACCTGCAATTGTTCGGAGTGAGGGAAAACCGCGGCTCGGGCGGCGGTGCGGCGATCATCGGCGCCCCCGACGGTGAGCAAGGCAGCTATGCCGTGGGCGAGGAAGTGTCGCCCGGAGTCACGCTCTCCGCGGTGTACTTCGACTATGTCGTGCTCGACCGCGGCGGCCGCAAAGAGAAACTGTTCCTCGACCAGTCGAAGCCAGGCGAGATGGTCGCAGGCGGCGCTGCAGCGCCCGGTCCCTCGTCGTCCGCTCCCGCCGCAGCCGGCGCTCAGCCGTTGACCGCAGCCGCGGCCCGCCAGGCGTTCAGTTTCGCCCCGCGCCAGCAAAACGGACGCGTGACCGGCGTCGTCGTCGCTCCCGGCTCCGACCAAGGGCTCTACGCGGCGGCCGGATTCCAGCCCGGTGACGTGATCGTCGCCGTCAATGGCGCGCGCATCGCCTCGCAGACCGATCTCATCCAGCTTCAGTCGGGCCTGGTACCGGGAGCACGGCTGTCGCTGACGGTCGAACGCGGCGCGCAAACTGTCCCGATCGCACTTAACCTTGCAGGCAATTGATGAAGTACCGCGTTCTTTTAGCTGCGATGCTGCTCGCGTGTTCAGCGACGGCCATCGCCCAATATACCATCAACATGCGCGAGGCCGACGTGCGCGCGTTCGCCAGCGATGCGGCGCGGGTGACGGGGTTGACCCTGGTCGTCGATAGCCGGGTGAACCAGAAGGTCTCGGTCGTCACCCAGCGGCCGCTGTCGCGCTCTGAATATTTCGAGGTGTTCCTGTCGACGTTGCGGGCCAACGGATTGGTCGCGATTCCGATGCGGGGCGGCTATCGCATTCAACCGCTCGAGGGCGCCGCCACCCAGGCGACCCGAGTGACCAGCAACAGCCGCTCGCGCAACCAGTTCGTGACCGAGATCGTCCGTTTGCGGTCGATCGACGCGACCGGAGCATTGGAAACCGTGCGCCCGCTGGTCAGCCAGCAGGGCTCGGTGACCGCCAACAAGAACGCCAACAGCCTGGTGATCGCCGACTTCGCCGACAATGTCGCGCGGATCCGCGAGCTTCTTCGCCGCATCGACCGGACCGCGGACACCGAAACCGCGGAAACGCAGCTTGTCTATTTGCGCAACACCGGTCCGCGCGAGATCGCGGCGTCGCTCCAGGCGCTTGCCGGCGGCGGCGCCGGTGGCCAGTCATCGCCGGTA
This sequence comes from Sphingomicrobium sp., assembly GCA_035512655.1. GTDB lineage: Bacteria > Pseudomonadota > Alphaproteobacteria > Sphingomonadales > Sphingomonadaceae > Sphingomicrobium. Next base: position 16,943 of record DATKDM010000009.1, read on the forward strand.
ACGGTCAGCGCGATTGACTCGTCCAACGCGGTCGCGCTGCGCGGCGATCGCGCTTCGGTCGCTCGTTTCGCGGACCTTGCCCGCGAGCTCGACGCCCGCGCCGCCGGGGGCACCGAGATCCGCGTCTATTGGCTCGACCATGCCGACGCCGAGCAGCTGCTTCCGGTGCTTCAGATGCTGGTCGGACAGGCGGTTTCCCAGCCCGGCTCGGCGCCGGATTTCATCCGCAGCCAGTCCGGCGAGGGGACCGGCGCGGGGCCGGCCGAGCCCGCACCCCAGCCGGCAGCAGTAACGAGCGGGAGCAGCGGCATCGTCCGCTACGGACCGGCGATCGTCACCCGCTACGCCGGCACCAACGCGATCATCGTTGCCGCCAACACCGAAGCGCAGCGCCAGCTCGGCGAAGTCATCCGCCAGCTCGACACCCGCCGCGAGCAGGTGCTGGTCGAGGCGATCATCGTCGAGATTGGCGAGGACGCGGCGAAGCGGCTCGGAGTGCAATTCCTGCTCGCCGGCAAGAACATGCCATTCGCGGCCACCAACTGGTCCAACGCGCAACCGAACATCTTCACGGTCGGCGGCGCGATCGCGAACTACGAGCTCGGCCGGCAGACGACCACCAGCACCGACGGGACGACGACGACGACCTTCGACAGCCCGCTTGGCCAGGGAGTCACCGACGCGGCGGTCCAATCGATCCTGGCCGCCACCGGGGGCTTCGGCGGAGCGGTGATCGACATCGGCAAGAATGCGCTGTTCGGGGCGATCATCAATGCCGTGAAGTCCGACACCGCGTCGAACATTTTGTCGACCCCGTCGATCATGACCCTCGACAACCAGGAGGCCAAGCTGCTCGTCGGCCAGGAAGTGCCGGTGACCACCGGCGAGCGGCTGTCGACCAATTTCGACAATGCGTTCCGGACCGTCCAGCGGCAGAACGTCGGCATCCAGCTCGACGTCAAGCCGCAGGTAAATTCCTCCGGCTCGATCAAGCTGTTCATTCGCCAGGAAGTGTCGAGCGTCGCCGGGCCGGTGTCGCCGCGCTCGAGCGACCTCGTCATCAACAAGCGCGAGTTCAAGACGGTGCTGACCGTGGACGACGGCGAGATTCTCGCGATCGGCGGTCTCCTCGACGAAAATGAGCGCCGCACGATCGAGAAGATCCCGCTGCTCGGCGATGTGCCGGTGATTGGCGAGCTGTTCAAATCGCGGTCGCGGAGCCGGGCCAAGACCAATTTGATGGTGTTCATCCGGCCGACCATCGTCCGCAGCCGCGAAGAGGCGCGCCAGGTGACCGCCCAGCGCTACGGCTACATTCGCGGCGAGCAGGCGCGGCGCAACCCCGACGTCGAACCGTCGATCGACAGCCTGCTTCGCGACTATATGGGCGCGGTCCCGCCGGTCGCGGCGCGGACTCTTCCCGGCGACGTCGTTTACCGGCCGGCAACAGTCCAACCGCCGGTTCAGGCGCCGGTGCCGCAATGATCGTCCGGCCGGGCATCCGCGAAGACATCGGGACTCCGTGGGACGAGTCGCTTGTCACCATGGACACCGCGCCCGCCGACGAAACCGCGGTCGAGGCTGCGCTCGACGACCTGCCGGCGGTCGAGCGGGAGGTGATCCCCGTCACCGCCATCCTCGATATCCCTTATGCGTTCGCCCGGACGCATGGAGTGGTCGTCGTTCCGCGCGAAGACGACGGGCTGGAAATTGCGCTGCGCGAAGGGTCGGACCCGACGGTCCTGATCGAAGTCCGCAGGCACCTCGCCCAGCGGTTTGAGATCCGTTTCGCCAATGGCGGAGAGTTCGACCGCCTGCTCCAGGCGCGCTACGCGATCGACCAGAGCGCCGTCGGGCTTGCCGGGGCGATCGACGACAGCGACGAGCTGCGCGCGCTGGCGACCGGTATCCCGACCGCCGAGGACCTTTTGGACAGCGCCGACGACGCGCCGGCGATCCGGTTGATCAACGGCATCATCGCCGAAGCGGTTCGGCGCGGGGTCAGCGACATCCATGTCGAGCCCTATGAAAGCGGGCTTATCGTCCGGATGCGGGTCGATGGCATCCTCAAGGAAACGCTGCGCATGCCGGCCCACGTCGCGCCGGTGGTGGTCAGCCGGATCAAGGTCATGGCGCGGCTCGACATCGCCGAGCGGCGCGTGCCCCAGGACGGGCGCATCGGCCTCACTCTCGGCCGGAAAGTTCTCGACGTGCGCGTGTCGACCCTTCCGAGCCGGGCTGGCGAGCGGGTCGTGCTCCGAATTCTCGACAAGGATACGGCTGGGCTGTCGCTCGAGCTGCTCGGCATCGACGGGCCGGCCGAGAAGGTGCTTCGCGAAGCGCTCGCCGAGCCGAATGGAATCATCCTGGTCACCGGACCGACCGGCTCGGGCAAGACGACCACCCTTTATGCCTGCCTGCAGCATCTCAACGACGGCAGCCGCAATATCCTCACCGTCGAGGACCCGGTCGAATATGCGATCGACGGCGTCGGCCAAACACAGGTCAATTCCAAGGTCGGGATGAGTTTCGCCGCCGGCCTGCGCGCCATCCTGCGCCAGGATCCCGACGTCGTCATGGTCGGCGAAATCCGCGACCGCGAGACCGCCGACATCGCCGTGCAGGCCTCGCTCACCGGGCACCTCGTGCTGTCCACTGTCCACACCAACGACGCGGTCGGGGCGATCACCCGGATGCGCGACATGAAGGTGGAAGCCTTTTTGCTCGCCTCATCGATCCGCGCGGTGATTGCGCAGCGGCTGGTTCGCCGGCTGTGCGAGGATTGTCGCGAGCCGATCGCGGCCGAGGGCGGCATCGCGACCTTGCTTGGCTTCGACCCAGGCGTGACCATCTATCGCCCGCGCGGCTGCGGCGAGTGCGGGCAGACGGGCTTCAAGGGCCGGCTGGGCGTGTTCGAGGCGGTGCGAATCGATGCCACTATCCGGCGGCTGATCAACAGCGACGCCGACGAAGCGGCGATCGCGCGCCATGCCTTCCGCGGCGCTCCGAACCTCGGCTCGGCGGCGCGCGCGTTGGTGCTGGCCGGCAAGACGACGCCGGAAGAGGCGTTCCGCATCACGCGCCGCGAAGAAGAGCCGCGCGATGCCTGATTTCGCCTATCTAGCCGTCGATCCGAGCGGCCGCGAAAAGCGCGGGACGGTGAAGGCCGCCAGCGATCAGGTCGCGCGCACCAGCCTTGAAGCGCGCCGTCTGTACGTGGTGCGCGTGTCGCCGCAGCCGCATTCGCCATCGGCGCAGGCGATGGCCGGGGGGTTCTTGTCGCTGCGCCAGCGTCGGCTCAACGCCAAGCAGCTGACGCTGTTCACCCGCCAGCTGGCGACGATCAGCGCCGTCAGCCCGCTCGAGGAGGCGCTGCGGACGATCGTCCGCCAGAGCGAGCAGGCGCATGTCCGCGGAATCGTCGCCAATGTCGCCGACGGCGTCGTCGAGGGCCGCCGGCTGGCCGACGCACTGGCCCGCGAGCCCAAGAGCTTCTCGCCATTGTACCGGGCGATGGTGTCCGCCGGCGAAAGCTCCGGGACGCTTCCCGAGCTTCTCGAACGCCTGGCCAAGCTGCTCGAGCGGCAGGCCGAGATGCGGGGCAAGGTGCTGTCCGCGCTGGCTTACCCGGTGGTGCTGACGATCGTCGCCATGGCCGTGGTCGCGGCGCTGATGATCGCCGTGGTTCCGCAAGTCGTCGAGCAGTTTGACGACGTTGGCCAGCAGCTGCCGCTGCTCACCCGGATCGTCATTGGCCTCAGCGGATTCCTCGCCGGTTACTGGTGGGCGATCCTGCTCGGGCTCGGGCTGGCGGCGGCGGTGGCGGTGCGGGCCTTGCGCGAGGAGTCGATCCGCCTTCGCTTCGACCGGCGCGTGCTTGGCCTGCCGCTCCTCGGGCGGCTGATCCGCGACCTTCACGCGGCGCGAATGGCGCGCACCCTGGCGACCATGATCGAGAGCCGCTTGCCGCTGATCGAGGGACTGAAGCTCACCGCCGGCACACTTCATAACCGCGCGCTTCGAACGGCTGTCGGCGCAACGGTCAATTCGATCCGCGGCGGCGGCAGCCTGTCGGGAGCATTCGCCCGCGCCGGCATTTTCCCGCCGCTGCTGGTCTATCTCGCGGCAAGCGGCGAAAGCGCCGGCCAGCTCGATTCGATGCTTGCGAAGGCCGCCGATTATCTCGAGCGCGAGTTCGACAATTTCACCGCGACCGCATTGTCGATGCTGGAACCGGCAATCATCGTCGTCATGGGCCTGGTGGTTTCGACCATCGTGCTCGCGATCCTGCTTCCAATCCTGCAACTCCAGACCCTGATCGGAGGCTGAAAGATGCTGATGCGAGTTCTCTTCCGGCTGTTTACCGACTGGTCGCGCGAGGTGCGGGATCGAGCCGAGCCTCGCGACCGGGCGGCCCGCGCCGAGCAGGGCTTTACCCTTGTCGAGTTGATGGTCGTGATCGTCATTATCGGACTGCTTGCGACCGTCGTCGTGGTCAACGTCATGCCCAGCCAGGACAGAGCGATGGCGACCAAGGCCAAGGCCGATATCGCCACGCTCGAGCAGGCGATGGAAATGTACCGGCTCGACAACTTCACCTATCCGGGCGGCGGCGACGGTCTCAACGCGCTGGTCAGCCCGCCCGCGACGCTCAGCCAGCCGGGACGCTACCGCCCGGGCGGCTACATCAAGAATCTGCCGCAGGACCCGTGGGGCCGGCCCTACCAGCTCGCCGTCCCGGGCAAGTCGGGGCCGTTCGACATCTACTCGCTCGGCGGCGACGGCGCTCCGGGCGGTGACGGAGAGAATGCCGACATCTACGGCGGCCAGGGCTGACCAGGCAGCCCATGCCGCGCAACGGATTCACTTTGGTGGAGCTGATGGTCGTCATCGCGCTGATGGCGCTGATGGCGGGCGCGGTCGTGATGACCGTGGGCGCGCCCGGCGGCGGTCCGGCGGCCGGCGCCACCCGCTTTGCAAGTCGGCTCGCAGCAGCGCGCGACGAAGCGATCGTCAGCGGTCGGCCGATGAGCGCCTGGGTAACTCCGTCGGGCTATGGCTTCGACCGGTTCCAGGGCGGCCGCTGGCAGCCGATGTCGGCGGCGCCGTTCGAGGGCGACAATTGGGAACCTGGCACCGACGTCAAGCTCGCGACAGCAACCGAGGCGCGCGTGCGCGTGCGGTTCGATAGCCTCGGCCTGCCGGATTCCCCGGCGAGTGTCAGGCTGGTCCGGGACGGGCGGACAGCGGAAGTGCGCGTCGCCGCCAACGGCGACGTGGCCGTGCAATGATGGCGATGGGGCTCTGCAAGGGCGAGGCAGGGTTCACCCTGATCGAGATGCTGGTCGCTTTGTCGGTCTTCTCGATCGCGGCGCTCGCCTTGCTGCGGCTCGACGGCTACGCGATCGCCACCACCGCCGACATCGACGCGCGGACCATGGCCGGTCTCGTCGTGCAGAATGAGGCGGCACTCGCTGCAACCGATCCGGGCCCAGTCGTGCGGGGGCGCACCGTCTCGAGCGTCAGCAATGGCGGTCGCCGATATTCGGTGCAGCGGACCGTCACTCCGACCGCCGACGCGCGGCTCGTGCGGGTCGATTTGGTGGCGATCGAGCAAGCGGGATCGGGTCGGGCGACGCTGACGATGATCAAGCGCGTGCAATGACCGTGCGATCGCCCAACACACCGGGTGACGCCGGCTTCACACTGGTGGAAATGCTCGTCGCTTTGACGATTTTCGCGCTGCTCGCGGCGGCTGGAGTCGGCATCCTTCGAGCGAGCGTCGATACCCAGTCGGCGGTCGACCAAAAGCTGGCCGAAGTGGGCGCCGTCGGCCGGCTCCATGCTTTGCTCGCCAGCGACCTCGGCCAGGCGGCGCTGCGTCCGACCCGCGACTCCGGCGGCGAGCGCCCGGCCTTTATCGGCGACGCGCGCGGAATGCAGCTGGTCCGGGCCGGCTGGTCCAATCCCGACGGCGAAGCCCGGTCGAATCTGCAGCGGGTCGAGTGGCGGTTCGAACCGGCCGGACTCGCTCGCATCGGCCATCGCCGACTGGACGGGGGCGACGACGGCCAGCCGGCGATCCTCGCGCGTTCGCTCGACCAGGTCGCGTTTCGCTACCGCAGCCTGTCCGGCGACTGGACGTCGGTGTGGCAGTCGACGCCCGCCGAGCCGCTGCCGGCGGCGGTCGAATTGTCGCTTCAGGCCACGGGCCAGGCGGCGCTGAGAATCGTGGTCGCCTTGCCGCCGCGCGGGTCGGAGCCGGTCCCATCGCCAGCCGCGGGGGAGCTGGCGGTATGACGGTTCCACCCAGCCAGCGCGGCGCGGCGCTCCTGACGGTGCTGCTGCTGGTGGCCGTCATGGCGACCATGAGCGCCACCGCGCTCGACCGGATCGGAGTCGCGACCCGGCTGGCCGCCAACGTGACGACCATCGCCCAGGCGCGGGCATGGCTCGGCACCGCGGAGCTGCTTGCGGCCGCGCGGATCGAGGATCTACTCGCCGCCGACCAAGCGCAAACGACGCTCGCCGGCGGCTGGCTCGGGGTCGAGCGCAGCATCGCCCTGCCCGACGGAGCGATAGTGCGCGCGCGGGTCGAGGACGGCGGCAATTGTTTCAACCTCAACGGGCTCGTCGAGCGGCAGCCGGACGGGCGGCTGGCGGAGCGGCCGCGCGGGCGAGAACATTTTGCCAATCTGATGACCCTGCTCGGGATTGCGCCCGGGGAGGCCGAGCGGATCGCGAGCTCGGCCGCCGATTACATCGACAGCGGGATGATGGCCGACGCCAGCGAGCTGCGCGCAGTGGCGGGCGTGACCCCGCGCCATTACGCGATTCTCGAGCGCTGGGTCTGCGCCCTGCCGACCGACCAGCCGGCGGCGGTCAACGTCAACACGCTGCTGGTCGAGCAGGCGCCGCTGCTGGCGATGCTCGCGCCGGAAGTCGTCGACGTCGCGCGGGCTCGCGCGCAGCTCAGCGCCCGGCCGGCCGACGGCTATGGCAGCGTCCTGCAGTTCTGGAACGCGCCGGCGCTTCGCGGGCTCGAGATTCCCGAAGCTGTGGCGCAGCAGGTCCAGGTGCGCACGTCTTTCTTCACGCTTCGCGCGGTGGTCGGAGCGGGTGATGTCGAAGTGCAGGAAAGCGCGCTGATCGACGCGCGCGCTACCCCGGCCCGGATCATTCGGCGGCAGTGGGGGGAAGCCGGCTGACAATGACCGACACACTGGTCTTTTCCCTGCCCGCGGTGCCGCGCTCGGCCCAGCCCGAGGCGCACTGGTGGCGGGTCGCGGACGGCGTCGTCGTCGCTCGCGGCGCGGACGGTGCATGGGTCGGCCAGGCGGTCGACGCTGGCCGCGAAGGCAGAAGCCTGATCGGGCTGGCGCCGGCGGATTCGGTCCGGCTGGCGATCGCCGAGGCGAGCGCCGCTGCAACCACGCCCCGTCAGGCCGCGGCGATCGCCAGGGTCGCGGCCGTCGAGCAAAGCCTCGGCGATCCCGAGACACTGCATGCGGTGAGCGTGCCGGTGCCCGGCGATGACGGTGCGCTGGTGACGGCGGTGGTCGCCAATGCGGCGATGCTCGAATGGATCGACTGGGCGCGGGCGCTGGGCGCCGATCCGGATCACATCGTCCCGGCAGCAAGCCTGCTTCCGGTCGGCGACGAGTGGGTCGCGGCGAAAGTCGGCGCGGAGCATCTTGTCGGCCGGCACGACATGGTCCTGCCCAACGAGCCGGCAATCGCCCAGGCCATCCTTGGGGATGCCGAGGTAAGGGAGCTGCCGCCCGAGGCCATCGAGGCGGAGATCGCGGCAATAGCCGAAGCGCCGATCCTCGACCTTCGCATCGGGCGGTTCGCAAAGCGCCGGCGGCTGGTCATCGACCGCGACCGCATCCGCGAGCTCGTCATTCTCGCCAGCCTGATCCCGATCATCACTTTGCTGTGGGCGATCGTCGCCATCGTCAGGCTGGAGAGCGCCAGCGACCGGCTCGACTCCGAAACCCTGCGCATTGCCGAGACCGCCGTCGGCCGCCCGGTGACCCTGGCAACGGCCGAGGCGGAAATGGTCCAGCGGCTCGGCCGCAGCGCCAGCCCCGGACTGTCGGCGCCGCTTGCCGCGCTTTACCAGGGGCTGCAGGGCGAGGCCGCGGTCAGCTCGACGCAAATCGGATATCGCGGCGACGGCACCCTGTCGGTGACGCTGGCCGCTCCGGCGGTCGCGGACATCAACCGGTTGCTGGTTGCACTGCAGCGCGACGGCTATCGAGTCACCGCGGTCCCCCGCCAAGCGCCAGACGGCCGGGCGATGGTCGAAGTGACGATCAGGAGCGGGCCATGATCGTCACCATCCGCGAATGGTATGGGTCGCGATCGGCTCGCGAACGGCGGCTGATCCTGCTGATGGTGGCGCTGGCAGTGCCGCTGCTCGCCTGGCTCCTCGTCGTCCTACCCTTGAGCACTGCTTACGAATCGGCGCTCGATCGGCACCTTCAGGCGGTAGACCGCAACGGCCGCGTGCGGGCGCTCGCCGACCCGCAGCGGAGCGCCCGTCCGGCAGCCGCGCCTGTAGTCGGAGGGCCGGACCTGTCGCTCGTCGTTGCCGAGGCGGCGGCCCAGGCCGGCCTGACGCTCGACGGCAACAGCGCCGCCGGCGCCGATGCGGTGACGATCACCATCGCCCAGGCGCGCCCGACCGCCGCGGTCCAGTGGCTGCGCGATTTCGAGCTGCGCGGAATCGCAGTCGACGACCTGCGGATGACCCCGGGCGCCGACGGCACGGTGTCGGTCACCGCCCGCCTCGTCCGGAGCCGCGGATGAAGCGGCTCTGGCTGACCTCGGTGCTCCGCCTGGAGCCGGCGATGAGACGCCGCTGGCTGGCCTGGACTTTGGGCATATTCGGCCTGGCGCTGGTCGCGCTGTTCCCGCTGCGGGTGGCGCTTGGCCTGTCCGATCTCGAGCGCATCGGTTTCACCGCGCGCCAGGTGGCGGGCACGATATGGTACGGCCGCGTCGGTGAACTTCACCTGCGCTCGCAGCCGCTCGGCACTTTCGAGGTCCAGCTCGACCCGCTGGCCTTGCTCATCGGCCGCATCAGCATGAGTTTCGATCGCACGGACGATCCCCAGGGGTTGCTCGAGGGCCGCCTGGTTGCGGGGCTGCGCCGGGGCGTGAAGGACGCCAGTGGCCGGATCGCCGCGGGCGCCATGTTCGCTCCCTTGCCGATCGAAGCACTCGAGGTCGATGATTTGACCGTCCTGTTTCGCAACGGCCGCTGCGTCGAATCGTCGGGCCGGGTGACGCCGGTCATGGCGGCGCCGGTTCCCGGCGTGCAGTTCGCGGGTCTGACCGGCACGATGCAGTGCGACGGCGAACGGGCGCGGGTCGAGATGCAGAGCGCGTCGGGCGCCGAGCGGGTAGACTTCTACGTCCATTCATCGGGCCGCTACCGCGGCTGGCTGAGCGTCCGGAGCACCGCTCCGGAGGTCGGCGCGGCTTTGTCCGTCCTCGGTTTCCGGCCGTCGCCGCAGGGCATGACCCTGACCGTCAACGGCCGCCTGTGACCGTCGCACTGGCGGTCGCGGGGGCGCTGATCGGAGCAATCGTCGGCAGCTTCATCGCGACGCTCTGCATCCGCTGGCCAAGAGGCGAGCAAGCGACCGCCGGCCGCTCGAAGTGCGACGGCTGCGGCCGGCCACTGGCCGCCTTCGAGCTGGTGCCGATCGCCTCGGGGCTCCTGGCGCGCGGCAAGTGCCGGACCTGCGGAGCGCCGATCGATCCGTTTCACATGAAGGTCGAGCTGGCCGCCGCAGCGATCGGCGCGACGGCCTTGGCAATCGCACCCGACCTGCGCGGCGCCGCGCTGGCGCTGTTTTGCTGGCTGCTGCTGGCGCCGGCCATCCTCGATGCCCGCCACCACTGGCTCCCGGACCGGCTGACCGCGGCGCTTGCCATTGCCGGCCTTGCAGCGGGCGGCCTGCTGTCGGGCGTGCCGCTTCTTCATCGGTTGATCGGCGGCGTCGCGGGATTTTGCTTCCTGGCGCTGTTGGCAATCGGCTATCGCCGGGCGCGTGGGCGCGAAGGCCTTGGCGCCGGCGATGCCAAGCTGCTCGGGGCGATCGGGCTGTGGACCGGCTGGGCGGCATTGCCGGCCATTTTGCTGATTGCCTCTGTCACCGGACTTGCGTCGGCGGCGGTCGAGCGCCGCGGGCGATTGGAAGCGGTCGCGTTCGGCAGCCTGCTCGCGTTTGCAGCGGCCATCTGGTCGGTCGCCGTGCTTCTCTTCCCGGGCCTCGGCGGCGCCCGCTAGCGGATCAGGACTGGCGGCCCGCCGCAGGGATCGCCGCAATTCGGCTCCCGTGGATGGTCAGCAACGGTCTCAGACGCGCCCGGACTGCAGCAAGTTCTGCCGCGCTGAGCGTTCCCGCCACCGAGTGGCGGGCGCGAAGCGGATCGATGGGCCGGCCGCGGTCGTGCATCTCGTAGTGCAAATGCGGACCGGTGGAGAAGCCGGTCGATCCGACATAGCCGATCAGCTGCCCCTGGCGAACACGAGCCCCGGGTGCGGCGACGATCTGGCTCATATGCGAATAACTGGTTTCTAGCCCACCGTCGTGCGCGATGCGGACTTGCCGCCCGTGCCCGCCGTTCCAGCCGGAACCGATGACGCGCCCGTCGGCCGCGGCGACGATCGGGCTTCCCCAGGTGGAGCTGACATCGACTCCGCGGTGGAATCGCGCGAAGCGCAGGATCGGGTGGACGCGATGGCCGAAGCGCGAGCTGACCCGGCCGGCGACCGGCCACGTCAGGCCTGCCGACGCGCCGGCGCCGCTGCCGGGATCGAACCATCCGGCGCGGCCGGCGACGGAGCCGTTGACGAGCTTGACGTCCGGTCCGTGGCGGCGGTCGATCGCCGCATAAAGCAAGGGCCCGGCCTGGCTTTCGCCGGTCGAGGCCTGGCGGTGGGCCAGGACGAGGTCGAACTGGTCATCGGGCCGCAGTTGTCCGGAGCCGTCGAGCCGCGTTGAGATCACGGTGACGAATTCGGCGGCGGTTTCCGCCGGGACGCCGCGAGCGCGCATCGACCAATAGAGCCCGGCCCCGCTGCGCCCGCGGAAGCGCAAGGGGGTGGAATCCACGGAGATTTCTTGCCGGACGAGACGCAGGCCGCGGTTGCCGTCCTTGACCACCGCGAGCCTGGTTTCGAGCCCGGCGCGCACCGTCACCCGCTGCAGGGTCCGACCGCCGCTCTCGCTCCTTTCGCCCAGCAGGATCGTCACGTCCGCGCCGGGGGCGAGACCGTCCGGCAAAGCGGAGGCGATCAAGGCGCCGGCGCGTGCCGCGTCACCCGCCGTGGCTCCGGCGCGGGTCAGCAGATCGCCGATCGTGTCGTCCGGCCTGAGCTTGATGAACAGCTCCATGCTCGGCTGCTCATTGGCAGCGATGAAGGGGTCGGTCGCGGTTTTCGAGACAGGCGCGGACAACTGCGCCGACCGCTCCGAGTTGGAAGGCGAGCGGGCGGAAACCGGCTGGACCCCTTGAGCAAGCACCATTCCGCCCGTGCCCACGATCAGCAGGCCTGCCAGCACTCGCCGGTGGCGGCGGCCGCGACCGCACGTTGGGCGCACGGTCTCGATCCTCGCGGGCGGCCGAAGTGATGTCGTGCGGTGAAGCAAGGTCCGTGTTTTCCGAATTCCAGTACCGGCACCGCCAAGGCGGTCGTGACTGTATCGGAACCTGCTTCGCTCTTTTTTGTGACCGCCTAATGACAGCAAGCGCATTTTCGCGCGCCGTTCGCGGCGCGTTAGCGGAGGGAGCGGGTCTGCGATGGGCGCCGTCCGGCGCCCTTCGTCCGGTTAGCGGTCGAGGTGCATCGCATTCAGCGCGCGCATCGCCCGCCGGGCGGCGTCGCGCGAACTGACTTGCTCGCCGCTGGCCAGGATGAGCTCGACTTCGTCGGCGGCCATCGCCCGCTCGAACAGGCGGGCGGCCTGCTCGGCACGTCCCGTCTTGGCGAGGACCACCCCGAGGTTGATGAGGCGCGCAGGGTCGTTCTTTGCAACGCGTTTATTCGCGCGCAACTGGGACTCGGCGGTGGAATAGTCGGCCTCGACCAGTGCGTTGAAGCCGAGTGAGCCCTTGGGATATCCGATCTCGGCCGGATCCGCCGCAGTCGCGGGGCTGGCAAACATCGCGGCGCCAAACAGCATCAAAGTGAGAGGTCGGGTCATGCGCCACCTCCTTTCAGCGGCGAAATCATATCACTTTCGCGACCGCCGACGCAACAAATCTGTCACAGAACAGACTTAAGACTGTAAAATTGACGGGCCGGAATGCAGGCCGGCTACACGCGCAGCATCGCCGCGGCCTCCGCCTCGCGTTTGAGGTTGCGGGCGAGCTGGGCCTGGCCATTGAGATATTGCGGCGGGACGTGGATGTCGCGGTAGTCGAGCGCGGCGGCGGCGCGCAGCGTCCACATCGGGTCGATCAGATGCGGCCGGCCGAGGGCGACGAGGTCGGCGCGCCCGGCGGCGAGAATCGAATTGGCGTGGTCCGGTTCGTAGATGTTGCCGACGGCCATGGTCGCGACCCGCGCCTCGTTGCGCAGCTTGTCGGAGAACGGCGTCTGGAACATCCGCCCGTAGACCGGCTGCGCTTGCGTGGACGTCTGCCCGGCCGAGACATCGATCAGGTCCGCGCCCTCGCGCGCGAACGCCTCGGCAATGGCGACCGCGTCGTCGGGCGTGATGCCGTCGTCGCCCGCCCAGTCGTTGGCGGAAATGCGTACCGACATCGGCATGTGCGACGGCCAGGCGGCGCGCATCGCCGCGAACACTTCCAATGGGTAGCGGAGCCGGTTGCCGAGGCTGCCGCCATATTCGTCGGTGCGGCGGTTCTGCAGCGGAGTGATGAAGCTGGACAGCAGATAGCCGTGCGCGGCGTGCAGCTCGATCATGTCGAACCCCGCGTCGAGACCCATGCGGACCGCGGCGACGAACTGGTCGCGGACCAGGTCCATGTCGGCACGGGTCATCGGTTTCGGCCGCTGGTTGACCGGCGACCAGGGCAAGTCGGACGCCGCCATCACCGGCCAATTGCCGTCTTCCAGCGGGACGTCGTTGCCTTCCCAGCCGAGCATGGTCGAGCCCTTGCCGCCCGAATGGCCGAGCTGGAGGCAGATTTTCGCCTTGCTGTTTGCGTGGACGAAATCGACGATCCGCCGCCACGCCGCGACATGTTCGTCGTTCCACATGCCGGTGCAGCCGGGGCTGATCCGGCCCTCGGGCGACACGCAGGTCATTTCGGTGAACACCAGCCCGGCGCCGCCCAAAGCGCGCTCGCCCAGGTGAACGAAATGGAAGTCGTTGGGGGCGCCGTCGACCGCCGAATACATCGCCATCGGCGACACGGTGATGCGGTTCTCGACGCGCATGTCGCGCAGCTGGAACGGGGCGAACATCGGCGCCGCGGTCTTGCCGGGCACGCCGGCGCGTTCCCAGAACCAGCGCTCGACGCTTTCCAGCCAGTCCTTGTCGCGGAGGCGCAAATTCTCGTGGCTGATGCGCTGGCTGCGGGTCAGCAGCGAGTAAGCGAACTGCAGCGGCTCGAAATGCAAATAGCGATCGAGCGTCTCGAACCATTCGGTCGAGTTGCGCGCGCTGTTCTGGAGCTTGAGCACCTCGAGGCTGCGCTCCGCGTGATATTCGAACATCGCCGCGTCGAGATCGAGGCCCGGGCGGTTGAGCACGTCGGCGAGCTTGATCGCATCCTCCAGCGCGAGCTTGGTCCCCGAGCCGATCGAGAAATGCGCGGTGTGCGCGGCGTCCCCCAGCAGGATGAACTTGCCGTGGTGCCAGCGCTCGCACTTGATGCGGCGGAAATTCAGCCATGCGGCGGGGCCGGGCAGATGCTCGGCATTGGAAATGAGCCTGTGCCCATCGAGATACTTAGCGAAGATGGTCTCGCAGCGCTCGATCACTTCGGCCTGATCGAGTTGATCGAATCCAAGCCCGCGCCAGGTCGCCTCCGAGCATTCGACGATAAACGTCGAGCAGTCGGGCGCGAAGCGGTAGGCGTGCGCCCAGATCCACCCCGCATCGGTCTCCTCGAAGGCGAAGGTGAAGGCGTCGAATGCCTTCGAAGTGCCGAGCCAGATGAATTTGTTCGTGCGCACGTCGACGTCGACTTCGAATTCGCCGGCGAAGCGGTCGCGGACGCGCGAATTGATTCCGTCGCAAGCGATCACCAGGTCGTAGCCGCCCCAGCGCGGATCGTCGGGATCGCACTCCGTATCGAAGCTCAGCTCGACGCCGAGCTCGGCCGCGCGCTGCTGCAGGATGTCGAGCAGCTGCATCCGGCCGATGCCGATGAACCCGTGGCCCGACGAGCGAATGCATTGCCCACGATAGTGAACGTCGATGTCGTCCCAATGCGCGAACTGGTCGGCAATCGCTTTGGCCGATTGCGGATCGTTCGCCATCAAATTCTCGACCGTCTGGTCGGAGAAAACCACGCCCCATCCGAAGGTCACGCCGCGCGGGTTGCGCTCGAACACATGGACCTCATGGCCCGCGTCGCGCAGCTTCATCGAGATGGCGAAATAGAGCCCCGCTGGCCCGCCGCCGATGCAGGCGATCTTCATGGCTTGGCCTTCGAGGGCGGGCGCGGAAGTTCGCTAAGTTCACTCGTCAACGCGCGCGCGCGCGCGGGCGCATGCGCGAGCAACAAACCCGTGTCAGACCTTAATTGGAAACCACGAACCCACATCGCCGCCAACATGGCACAGCATTGCGCCTGTAGGACAGCCGGAATGTCTGCTTGGGGTGGAAGGCGGACATTCAACAGATTAGGGATTCGGCTGATGGGCAGTTTCTCCAGACCTTCGATGACCTCGCTGCTCGAAGGACAGCGGGCGCTCCTTGATAATGCCTTCGGTGTGGGAGCTTATCAGGTTGAATCGTCGGACCCGGAGCAAGCGATAGTGCGATCCACTTTGCTAGACGCGTCGTTCGGTTGCGAGCGCGACGGACAGATTGGCGCTCTGATCATCCTGAGAGACCCACCAGCCGACACATGCGGCGATGCCGAAACTTGGTTGTGGGCGAAGTTCTTGGGCGTTGAGACGCCGCTGGCGAGCAGAGACAAGTTTGGACGGGTGCGAGCCGCACCCGAAGAGCAGTTGCGAACCGAAATCGAGATGATTGGACGCCTGATGAAGGAGATCTTTTCGGACCCACGGAGACTCCGAGACGCGGCATTCTATGTGCATGGCTACACGCGCGCTTACAATGATAGGGCGAGCGGGAATCGGTAATCGAAACCCGAATAGCTAATGTCCGCAATGGGTGGAAAGCGGACGTTAGCGAGATCAATCTAGCGAACTGTAATCTTCACGTGTCGGATGGGTCTTGCGCCCGCTTCTGCGGGGGTATCGGAAAGGTGAGTGCCACCCCAGCTTTCTGCCATGAGGTGAACGTGATCCGTTTTCCCGTCCGCTAAGAACGCAAGCTGACACAGCAGAGCCGACAGACCTTCAGCATCAAGATAAACTTGAAGCTCCTCTAGCTCGCCCTCTTTGGGTAGTTCGAAGCTAATCACATGGGCCTCCACCGGCATCCCCGCCGAAAGGCACGATGTCCTGTCACGCTAATGTCCGCAATGGGTGGAAAGCGGACATTGGAGATTCGACGCTAGTCGAGGTCTTTTTCCTGACTGGCGCGGTCCACGGAACGCCGAACTAACCAGAATGTCACCGCTGCAAGCGCTAGCATCCCCAAGAACACAAGCCTTCCTTGCCAAAGGCTACAAGGATTCGCTTCCGCGCTGCGGTGCGCGCAGCTCCAGGTCACTCCAAATAGTAATGGGTATGTGAGCACTATCATTGCGAGTGCCGAAACGCAGCCGCATCCCAGACCTTTCGGGGTCCACGCGTCCCTCTGTGAATCGTCATTCGACATAGAGGGCCCCCTCCGAGCGGAATGCCGCCAAAGTCTAATGTCCGCAACGGTTGAGCGTCCGTAATGGGTCGAAAGCGGAAGCTGGCGCGCAGTCATCCGAGCGGCGCTATGAACTCCTCGACGAGGCGGTTGAAATCGGCGGGGCGCTCGATGTTGGCGAGGTGGCCGGCGCCGGCGAGGATGTGCAACTCCGCGCCGGGGATCGCCTCGGCGAGCTCGCGCGACAGTTCCGGCGGGGTGACGGTGTCCTGGTCGCCGACCAGGACCAGCGTCGGCACGCCGATTGCGGCAGCCCGGTCGCTCTGGTCGGCGAGCCAGACGGCCTCGGTGCCGATGCGGAATGCTTCGGGATCGATCCGCGCCAACGTTTCGCGGACTTGGCTGTGCAGCGCTTCGGACGCTCCGGCCGCTAGCAGTGCGGGGGTTCGCGCCGCGGCCAGCTCGCTCATCTGCTCGCTCGCGGCGATCGAACGGTCGAAGATCGCTTGTCCGTCGGGATGCACCGCGAAACTGTCGGCGAGGATCAACGACGCGCAGCGCTCTGGCGCGGCATGATGCATGGCGATGGCAATCACTCCGCCGAGCGACAGCCCGCAGACATGCGCGCGCTTGATCGAGAGCTCAGCCATTGCCGCAAGGATGGTCGCTGCAAAGTCATCGCGCGTGGTTCCGGTCGCGGCCGGGTCGCTTTCGCCGTAGCCGGGGTAATCGAACGCCAGCGCCCGGCGTGCCGAGCCGAAGTGGGCGAGCTGCGGCGCCCACACCGATCTGTCGGACCCGACGCCGTGCAGGAACAGGATCGGCACCGCATCGCCGCCTCCCGCCTCGTCGACGCCGAGCGCCTGGCCGCCTGCAATGATCACCCGCCCCATGCGCCCATGATGGCGTTGGCGGGCCGCTTTGCAAGCGCTACGCAGGGGCGATGACGCGCATGACGGTCAATGGCGAGCCGATCCGCTACCGGCTGGACCCGCAGACGCCGTTGCTGTGGGCGCTTCGCGACGCGTCGAACCTGACCGGCACCAAGCATGGCTGCGACAGTGGCGACTGCGGCGCCTGCACGGTCATCGCCGATGGCCGCGCGGTGCTGAGCTGCGCGGTCACCATCGCTTCGCTCGAAGGGTCGGAGATCGTCACCATCGAAGGGCTGTCGGCCAACCGCACGCACCCTGTGCAACAGGCGTGGGCGGCCGAGCAGGTCAGCCAGTGCGGCTATTGCGAGCCCGGCTTCATCATGGCCATTGCCGCGCTGCTTCGAGCCAGCCCAAACCCCGCCCCCGAGGCGATCGACGCGCTCCCGAACATCTGCCGCTGCGGAGCCTATCCGCGAATCCGCAAGGCGATCGCGCGAGCGGCCGCGGCCGCGTTACCCGCGGCTGCGACTGCCCGTCCCGCCGAATCGAAACGGTTAAGCAACGGCTCATCTGACGAGGAGCACGTTCCGCCTGTGATTCGTCCTGATGCGTAGGGGATGTACCATGCGTAAAAGCCTTCTTTTGCTTCTTGCCGCCAGCGTCGCGGCGCCGTCCGCTGCAGCCGCCGCCGCCGATGACCGAAGTGCCCGCCGCGATGCCGCGCGCGCCGAGCGCTCCGAGGCCCGCGCCGAGCGCCGGTCCGAACGCCAATCGTCCCAGACCTCGAAAGAGCCGGCCGAGGCGCGCCCGGTCGAACGCAGCGTCAATCGTGCTCCCGCAGTTTCCGAGCAGCCGCGCCCCGTACTCGAGCGGCCGGCGATCGAGCGGCGCGCTCTACGCAACGCCGGCTCGGAGCCGGTACGCCGCAGCCTCGAGCAGCGGATGGCGGAACCGCCGGTTGAGCGCAGCCCCGGCGCGAAGACCGTGCGTCCAACGCTCGAGCAGCGGCGCCAGGACCGCGACAGCGTGAGAGAGTGGCGGCGCGCGGAGCGCGAGGAGCTTCGGGCGAAGCGCCCGGCGGTCATCGAGCAGCGCACCGACTCGGGCTGGGAGGCGCTCCAGCAGCGCCGCGAGCAGCGCGCCGGCCGCGATGCGATCGGCAATCGCCGGGCGCCGGTCGTCAGCCGGGTGCCCCGGGAAGGCACGCAGCCTCCGCCCCCGGAAACCGCCAAGGTATCCAGCCTGTCCACGAAACATTGGCGCGGCGACTGGCGGTCCGACCATCGCTACGACTGGCGCAAGCACCGCAACCGCTTCCGCTGGCTGTTCCACCTCGGCTTCTATCTCGATCCGTTCGGCTGGAGCTACCGGCCCTACTCGATCGGCTGGCGCCTGTGGCCGCACTACTACCGCAGCAGCTACTGGCTCAACGATCCGTGGCAGTACCGGCTTCCCTACGCCCCGGCCGGATACCGCTGGATCCGCTATTATGACGATGCGCTGCTGGTCGACACCTGGGATGGCACGGTCGTCGATGTGATCCACAACTTCTTCTGGTAGACCGTGGCAGCCGGTTCATCGAACGGCCATTGCGCCATTGCCGCCGCGCGCCTTCTGCATTAGCGGACTAACACACCGCCACTTTGTCGAAGGTACCATGAGAATGTCGAACCTCGCCCGCCGGCTGACGCTGTCCGCCTCGCTGATCGCATTGGCCGCTTGCGCCACGGTACCTCCGCCCCCGCCGCCGGCTCCACCGGCTCCGCCGATCGCCGCAGAAGTCGCGCCGAGCGTTCCGGTGGTTGTCGAGAAAAGCGCGCACGACCGCCTGTTCGACCTGTTCAAGGCGAGCGACGAAGCCAGCCTCCAGCGCAATCCGATCAGTGCGCTGTTTCGCGGCGACCTGCGCTACGCGGACCGGCTCGGGGACGGCATCAGCAACGAATATTATGCCGCCGAGCGCGCCGCCGCCGAGGCCGACCTGGCCGCGCTCCGGGCGATCCCGCGAGCCGAGCTCAACGCGACCGACCAGATCGCCTACGACGTCTTTGAATATTCCACCACGGATACGCTGCGCGGGCTTCAGCCGGACATGCTCGCTCTGACTGCGGTCCGCCCGATGACCCATTTCTTCGGCTTCCACACCTTGTATCCCACGCTTGCCAGCGGGAAGGGCGCGGCGCCGTTCAAGACGCTCGCCGACTATGAGAACAATCTGAAGCGCCACGGCGACTTCGTGATCTACCTCGATCGCGCGATCGGCCGGTTCCGCGAAGGCCAGCAGGCGGGCGTGGTCGAAACCAAGATGACCGTGCGCAACATGATCGAGCAGCTCAACACGCAATTGAAGCAGACGCCGGAGGAGTCGGCCTATTTTGGGCCGGTCAAGGAATTCCCGGCCGAGATCGGCGGCGCCGACCGGGCGCGGCTGACCCAGGAGTATCGCGCGGCGATCACCGACCAGCTGTTCCCGGCGCTGACCCGGCTCCGCAATTTCCTCAGGGACGAATATCTGGCCGATGCGCGCGAGGGCTATGGGCTGATGTACATGCGCGGCGGCGACACGCTCTACCGGTACCTGATCCAGTCGACGACGACGTTGCCGCTGACCGCCGAGGAGATCCATCAGCTCGGCCTCGACGAAGTGGCGCGGATCACCCAAGGCATGGAGAAGGTCAAGCAGGAGGTCGGCTTTAAGGGAACGCTGCAGCAGTTCTTCGATCATTTGCGCAGCGACCCGAAGTACAAGACCAAGACGCGCGAGGCGCTGACACAGCGCTATTACGACGTCGGCAAGGCGGTCGACGCGCACATCCCGCGCTTCTTCTCGACCGTCCCCAAGACCCCGCTCGAGATTCGGCCGTACGAGCCGTTCCGCGAGAAGTTCGAAGCCGGCGGAAGCTACAACAGCGGCACGCCCGACGGATCGCGCCCGGGCATCTTCTACTTCAACGCCTATGACCTGCTGTCGCGGACCGCGCCGGGGATCACCACCCTCTATTTGCACGAAGGCGCTCCGGGGCATCATTTCCAGATCAGCCTGGCGCAGGAGAATGAAGCGCTGCCGAGCTTCATGCGCTTCGGCGGCAACACCGCTTATGTCGAGGGCTGGGCGCTCTATTCCGAAACGCTCGGCTACGAGATGGGCCTGTTCGACGACCCGATCCAGCGCTTCGGGACGCTGTCGGACGAGATGCTGCGGGCGATGCGGTTAGTGGTCGATACCGGCATCCACTCGAAGGGTTGGACCCGCCGGCAGGCGATCGATTACATGCTCAGCCACTCCGACATGGGCCGAACCGATGCGACCGCCGAGGTCGAGCGCTACATCGTCATCCCGAGCCAGGCGCTCGCCTACAAGGTCGGCGCGCTGACCATCCAGCGGCTGCGGCGCAAGGCCGAGGCCGAGCTGGGCGACAAGTTCGACCTCCGCGATTTCCACGCCCAGGTGCTGATGACCGGAGCGCTGCCGCTGCCGATCCTCGAGGCGAAGATCGACAGGTGGATCGCGGAGCGGAAGGCGGGCTGAAGTTCAGGCAGTGCCGTAGCTAATGTCTGCTTTGGGTGGAAAGCGGACGCTCCATTTTTACCTTGCGGCGGCACTTTTTCATTGGCAGCGTAGTCCTTCAGATGGGGGACAGCATGGAAGTAACAAGCGGCACTCCGAGCTACGGCGAGTGTTTCGCCAGCCTTGCGCTTGGACTGGCACCGATTTTTTTGCTCCTTGGGGTTTCAGCACTCTTTGGCGCAAATACTGTCACTTCCGGAGGGCAGAACGTCCACGGCATTGGAGCGCTGTTCGTCTCCGTTGTCTTGATCGTGGTCTTTGCCGCGATCTTCGCTGGCTTACAAAAGTTGGGTTACGTCATCTTGGGCCACCTCCGTCGCAAACGGTCCCAAGTCGACGCTTAACGCGGCTGTCTCCGCGATAGTCGTGGTGCGCTAATGTCCGCTTTGGTCGAAAGCGGACGTGGCGAAGATCGACCGCTGGATCGCGGAGCGGAAGGCGGGCTGAAGTTCAGGCAGTGCCGTAGCTAATGTCTGCTTTGGGTGGAAAGCGGACATAAGGACATTGGCGGTGTTCCAGGCGTTTAGTCCGGCGATCCCACCCCAGCTGGTTAGTCGGCCACGATCATAATGATCATCGCCCAAAGCGGGCCCACATTGCGTAAGCCATCAGGGCGCGAATATTGGCAGGTTTGAGGGCAAATTGTTGCCCGACAACCAAACAAGACCCCAAGGTCGGCGCAAGAACGGCGGCCGCTTTGCGCTCTTGCGGCGTGGCAGGCATCGTTCTGAGCAAGGCATCGACACGCACCACGTCGCGACGAACCGTGCAATCGGCGAATGTCATCAAAGCGACAGCCGTCTGCGGGGCTCGATTGGACGCCGCTGGCCTGAACTCGAGCGGTGGTGCGTCGGAGGCCAATGACGGAGCGCCCCTATTCTGCGCGAGATAGGATTCTTCCGCCAGCAGATCACGAAGAACATCGGGTCTCAGTGACAGACCGAGGGCCGCCTGATCGAACCTGACCTGGTCGCCAAGGCAATGCTCCAAATCAAGCTCCAGCTTGATGTCTTTGATCCGAGCAGCCTGAATATCGACGGTGGCAATATCGCTGCTGACAAGCAGGGCCCGGGCTTTGGATTTTGCCCGCGCATAGACGCATTGCGCGAAACGCTTTCGGACTTCGCCTGCTTCCTTGGCATCAAGCGCTTCGGGTTTAACGCGGATAATTGAGCCCGTCGGCTGCTGTGGCTCCAATTGCGCATGCGCCGGAGACGACATTGTCGCGCTCCACACGAGCGCCAGGAAAATGAGATTGGTTCGTATCATTCCGCTTCTTCCATTTCGTGCTGTCGGGGCGCCTGGGCCGAGCCTTTATGGGCGCATGATGCCGGGACCGCTGAATGACCGCAATGGGTGGAAAGCGGACATCAGTGACTGCAGGGATTTGGCCGAAGCAAAGGAGCAGCGCTGACCTAGTTGCTGGCCCTGCGTTGGTCGCCAGCCCCGCCCTCCATCGCATCGAGCGCCTCTGCAAAGGTCCTCTTTCGCGAAAAGCAGTACGGGACCGCGAAAGCAGGCGACGCCGGCGCCTAGCGAAATTTCGAAGGTCTCAGCGATGTGGAGCTGACAGCTTCGCCGGCAGGAAATGCTCTCTGGGTGTGCCGTTCACATGAAACAGCCGCTCCACTGGAAACTTTATAACCATGCCCGAATTTTCGAGCTTGTAGTCGTAAATAGCGCCGAGCAGCCCCGCCATCCGGTCGCCCTCGACCCGAGCGCCGATCGCGTCAAACCCGATTGCGAGCCCCTCGCCCATGCTCCCTGTCCAGCGCCCCACCCGGACACTCACGGGGCCACCGTGACGCTTGCCGGGTCTTGGCAATACTTGCTCGACCCACTGCCGGGCCACTCCGTACTGCCGCTCTTCGGCGGGTATGGTATGCATCTGATAGAAGCTCGGCTTCGTGACGAACCACCCCAGGATGGCGCGAGCGACCGTTGTGTTACCGCCGCTTGGCGTATCGGTAAGATCGATAATTACCCGCTGCCCCAACTCCGCCTTGGCCATGGCGGCGTCGAAAGCCTTAATGGTGTCGTTGTCTCCGAGGGAGTCTTGGATAAGAATGACTAGAGCGCGACCCTCTTTTGCCGTCGATACTTCCGCTCGGTCGGCCACGCCGCGATCATAAAGATTTGGGAGGCTGAGGGTTCGAGCACCTTTTGAGTTCGAAATCGTCAAATGTCGCGGCCCCTGTCGCCGCCCTGCCGCGAGCACTCGTGCGGCGTAGCCGGCTCCCTCATCCGTCATCGGCACGCCAAGGTCCCCCCAGTACCGTTCGACGGCCAATCTGGTGTCAAAACCGCTCACTTCGGTTAGTTGATCGCCTGCCTTCACCCCCGCCTGCTCGGCAGGAGAGCGAGAACGTACCGCTGTGATGATGAAATCAGGCCCGCGCCTCTCGACCCATAAATCGGAGTAGCTGGGCACCAGTGCCCAGCTATCCTTCAATGAGCTGCCAGTGATCGCATGGTGGTCGGCTAGCGCCGTTAGCGCTCGCTCGGCGTAGCGGGTCAGTTTATCCCTGGTGTCAACCGCGGCCGCTTCCGCGCGCAAGACTCGGCTCATCGGCATTCTGTTGTCCGGAAACCGGTCCAGATATGCGTAGTCCTCATTGATGAGCCGCTCGATTGATTGGGCGTCGACCCTAAACCCGGATCCCTCGTCAGCCGGCGCTGCCGCGGCCAAGACCAACGCCGCAACAACTGCAAACTGGAAGCGGCGATCCATCAAATAGCGGCTACCGCATCTGCTTGCCGCAATCCATCCGAGACCATTATTTCGGCGAGGGAAGGTGTCTCACGTGCTTCCTAAAATTGACCACCGTTCAAACCATTGCGTCGGTGGCAACGAGGCGCTCCGAAACACCGGCCCGGCATCGGGCACCATCTACATGCGGCAATCTTATGTGTTTCCGGATCATCGACTTTTTCTCAACTCCTCGACCATCCGACGATCCTCCTCCTCGCGCTTCATTCGGTCGAGCGCTGCCACAGACCTGGCAGTGATGGCCTCCCATTCGCCGACGGTACGGCAAGTCCTCTTTGGCATGATTGAGCCGGTAGCAACCGGCGACTTGCACACCCTCTTATTTTTGGGATCTTGCTTTCCAACGACCGTGATCGCTGAGCCCTCTTTGGCCGCGGAAGGTGGCACCGGTGCTGTTGGCGTGGCAGCTAACTGAAGGGCAAAAGCGGCAGCCCAGAAGAGATGCATCATCTTGGAATCTCTGAATAGTGGGATCAATCAGACTCAACTTTCAACCGCATTTACCCGAAATGTCCAGATAGGATCTAAAGCGGTCATGGCCCGGACTGGTGGGAAACGGACGTTAGCCGACCCACTCGTCTCGCAATGCCGCATTCATCGGCAATCACCTGATGTCCGCAATGGATCGAAAGCGGACATTCGCAGCTGCTTAGCGGGAGTCCAGCGCCTCCGCGATCAGGCGGCGGCTGTTGTCGATGCCGTAGAGGGCGATGAAGCTGCCCATCCGCGGGCCTTGGCTCGAGCCGAGCAGCGTTTCGTAGAGCGCCTGGAACCAGGCGCGCAGGCCGTCGAACGGATGGCGCTTGCCGACTTCGAAGACGAGGTGCTGGATGGTCTCGGCGTCGGCGTCGCTGGGCAGCCCTGCAAGCTCGGAGTCGAGATCGCGCAGCGCATTGGCCTCGGCATCGGTTGGGGCCCGGCGCGCGAGGTCCGGGGCGACGAAATCGGCGGCGTAATTGACCGCCAGCCCGATCAGCTCATCGAGCTCCGGATTGCTCTGCGGTGACGTGTCCGGCGCATAACGCTGGACGAATTTCCACGCAGTCGCCTTGTCGCCGCAGCCGGGCAGGCTGACGAGGTTGAGCAGCAGCCCGTAGGTCAGCGGGAGCTCGCCGGACGGGACGTTGCCGGCGTGGATGTGGTGGACGGGGTTGCCGAGCTTCTGCTCGATCGGCTGCTGCGCATAATTGCCGCGGAACTGCCAATATTCGTCGACAGCGCGGGGGATCACGCCGAGGTGCAGGCTCTTGGCCTTCCGCGGTTCGCGATAGATGTAGAAAGCGAGGCTCTCCTCGCTGCCGTAGCGCAGCCATTCCTCGAGGCTGAGGCCGTTGCCCTTCGACTTGGAAATTTTTTCTCCGTTTTCGTCGAGGAACATCTCGTAGTTGAAGCCGTCGGGCGGGCGGCCACCGAGCGCGCGGGCGATCTTGCTCGACTGGTTCACCGACTCGATCAGATCCTTGCCCGACATTTCGTAATCGACGCCGAGCGCGACCCAGCGCGCCGCCCAGTCGACCTTCCACTGGAGCTTGGCCTGGCCGCCGAGCGCGGACTGGGTGATGCGCGTCCCATCCTCGTCGGTGAACGCGATCGTCCCCGCCTCGGCATCGACCACATTGACCGGAACCTGCAGCACGCGCCCGCTGGCCGGCGATACCGGCAGCACCGGCGACTAGGTCTGGCGGCGCTCCTCGCGCAGCGTCGGCAGCATCACGCCCATCACCGCGTCCCAATTCTTGAGCACCGCGCGGATGACCTCGTCGAAGCGGCCGCTCGAATAGCAGTCGGTCGCCGACATGAATTCGTAGTCGAAGCCGAAGCGGTCGAGGAAATGGCGCAGCATCGCATTATTGTGGTGGGCGAAGCTCTCGTGCTCTTCGAACGGATCCGGGATTTGGGTCAGCGGCCGGCCGAGATGCTCGGCGAGCATCGCTGCGTTGGGCACATTGTCGGGGACCTTGCGCAGCCCGTCCATGTCGTCGCTGAAGGCGATCAGCCGCGTCGGCACTCCCGTGAGCTCGTGGAACGCGTTGCGGACGAAGGTGGTGCGCAGAACCTCGTTGAACGTGCCGATGTGCGGCAGCCCCGACGGTCCGTAGCCGGTCTCGAACAGCATCGGCTCGCCGTTCGGCCTCCCATCCGGCCAGCGCTTCAGGAGCTTGCGCGCTTCCTCATAGGGCCAGGCCTTCGATTGCATCGCGGCGGAACGGAGGGTTTCTGCGTCCAATCTCGTTGCTCTTTTGTTCCTTGCCCGCCAAAGTCCGGACGAATGCCCGCTCCTTTGCCCCTTCCCGCACTGCACGCAACCCACGCCGGCATCTGGCTGTGCGATGGCCGGGGTGAGCTTCGCGAAGCTCAGCGCGGCGAGGCGATCGCGCGGGCCGCCGAGACCCCGCACATCATCTTGAATGCGCCGCTCATCGGCCAGAGGCTCGGCTATCCCGATTTGTCCGGCCTCGACCTGCTCGAGCTGTTCGCCTTCATCCACCCGGCGCGGTTCGCGGTGCCGACGACGGCCGGGCTGAGCCGGGCGCTCGGTCTCGCGCCGCCGTCGAGCGAGGCGGAAGCGGCGGCGTCGCTGCCGGCGATGGCGGCGCGGCTGTTGGCGACGCTGCAAGACGAGCAGTGGCCCGAGCGCGAAGGCGCGTGGACCGCCAACGCCACGCTGGCCCGGATCGGCTGGAGCTGGGCGCCGTTGATTGCGGCGCGGCTGGCCAGGCCCGAAGCCGGCGAGCGCATGCTGTTCTCGCGGCTCGCGCAATGGGAGGAGGCCGCCGACCGTCCGCCGCCGCGAACCGTTTTGGTCGATCCGGCCGTGGCGCAGGGCAAGCTCGACGAGCTGACCGGCGCTGCCTCCGAGCCGCGCGAGGGGCAGCGGGCGATGGCCGCCGCGGTGACCTCGGTGTTCGCCCCCCGGCCCGCCGAAGGGTCTCCCAATATGCTGCTCGCCGAGGCCGGCACGGGCATCGGCAAGACGCTCGCCTACCTCGCGCCGGCATCGCTGTGGGCGCAAGCGTCGGGCGGCACCGTCTGGGTGTCGACATTCACCAAGGCGCTGCAGCGCCAGCTCGACGCGGAAGGCGCGCGGCTATTCGCCGATCCCGTGGAACGAACCAAAAAGATCGTCATCCGCAAGGGGCGCGAAAATTATTTGTGCCTGCTCAATCTGGAAGATGCGATGCAGGGCGCGTTCGCCGGCCGCGCCGCGATCCTCGCCCACCTGGTCGGACGCTGGGCGGCCTATACCCGCGACGGCGACATGGTCGGCGGCGATCTCCCCGGCTGGCTTCCGAGCCTGTTCCGGCGCGCCGGCTCGGCGGCCCTGACCGACCGCCGCGGCGAGTGCGTCTATGCCGGCTGCCCGCACTACCGGCGCTGCTTTATCGAGCGCGCCGAGCGGGCCGGGCGCGAGGCCGACATCGTCATCGCCAACCACGCGCTGGTGATGGTCAACGCCGCCCGGGCCCGCGAGAATGCTCCGTCGCGGATCCTGTTCGACGAAGGGCATCATCTGTTCGAGGCCGCCGATTCGACCTTCGCGGTCGCGTTCGGGGGCCAGGAAGCGATCGAACTGCGGCGCTGGATCGTCGGGCCCGAGGGGCGCTCGCGCGGGCGCCGGCGCGGGCTCGCGGCGCGGCTGATGGATGTCGCTTCGTACGACGAGGAAGGCGGCCAGGCTCTCGACGCGGCGATCGAGGCGGCGCGCGCATTGCCGTCGGACGGGTGGCTGGCGAGAGTTGCGGAGGGCGACCGATTCGGGCCGGTGGAGGCGTTGCTGGCCGAGGTGCGCGGTACGGTTTACGCGCGCGCCAAGGCGCAGGAGGCCGGATACGGCCTCGAGACCGAGCTTGCCGAGCCCGACGGCGCGCTGGTCGCCGCGTCGGCGGCGGCGCTCGAAACCCTGGACTCGCTGCAAAAGCCGCTGGCGGCGCTGGCGCGGCGGCTCGAGGCGGTGCTCGAGGACGCGCCCGACTGGCTCGACAGCCAGGCGCGGGCGCGGGTCGAAGGCGCGATCCGCGGGCTCGCGTGGCGCCGCGAGACGCTCGCCGCGTGGATCGCGCTGCTCGGCCGGATCGGCGGCTCGGCGGATCCCAATTTCGTCGACTGGCTGGCAATCGAGCGCTCCGAAGGCCGCGAGTATGATATCGCCATCCACCGCCGCTGGCTCGACCCGACGCGGCCGCTGGCCGGAGTGGTGATGGCCGAGGCCGATGGGGTGCTGGTGACCTCGGCGACCCTGCGCGGCGGCGACGGCTGGGATGCAGCGGAAGCGAGGACGGGCGCCCTCCATTTGCCGCGCGCCGCCGCGCATTTCGAGGCGGAAAGCCCGTTCGACTACGGCGCCTGCTCGGAAGTGCTGATTGTCACCGACATCAAGCAAGGCGACGCGGCGGCGCTGGCCGGTGCCTATGCGCGGCTGATCGAGGCGGCGGGAGGCGGCGCGCTGGGGCTGTTCACCGCGATCCAGCGGTTAAAGGCCGTGCACGCCCGGATCGCCGACCGGCTGGCCCGCGCCGGCCTGCCGCTGCTAGCCCAGCACGTCGACCCGATCGATGCGGGCACTTTGGTCGATATCTTTCGCGACGACCCGAGCACGTCGCTGCTCGGCACCGATGCTCTGCGCGATGGCGTCGACGTGCCCGGCAACTCGCTGCGGCTGGTGGTGATGGAGCGGGTGCCGTGGCCACGGCCGACGGTGCTCCATGCCGCGCGGCGGATGGCCGGCGGCGGCAGCCTTTACGACGACCGGGTGGTTCGGGCGCGGTTGGCGCAGGCGTTCGGGCGGCTGATCCGGCGGGAGAACGACCGCGGGATTTTCGTCATCCTGTCGGCGGCGATGCCGTCGCGGCTGCTGTCCGCCTTTCCGCCGGGAGCAGCGGTCCGCCGACTGCCGCTCGACCAGGCGATTGCCCGAGTCGGCGAGCGCCTTCCCTTTGTCGATGCGAAAGCGGCGGCGTTGGCGGCGGCCGCTCAGTGAGAAGATTGTTCGTCCTGCGGCACGCCAAGGCGAGCCAGCACGATCCGGGCGGTCGCGATTTCGATCGGCCGCTGACCGATCCCGGGCGGGCGGCCGCCGCGTCGATCGGAGAATTCCTCAAGGATCGCGACTTCGTTTTCGATCTGGTGCTCGCCAGCCCGGCCGCGCGGGTGCGCCAAACGATCGCCTGCCTGGCGGAAACTTACGAGCGGCCGATCGAGCCTGACTTCCGCGAGGCGATCTACAACGCCAGCACCCCGACTCTCCTCGAACTGCTGCGATCGATCGAGGGCGAGGCCGAAAATGTGCTGCTGGTCGGCCACAATCCCGGCCTGCAAGAGCTCGTTCTCCAGCTCGCGGATGCCGGGTCGTATGCGCTTGCTCTGGAAGTCAGCGGCAGCTTCTCGACCGGGGCGCTAGCGCGGCTCGACGTGCCGGGCAATTGGGCAGGATTGCGTTCGGGATTGTGCCCGCTTGTCGAGTTCATCCGGCCGCGAGACTTGGCGAGTTAGTCCTGAAGCGCGGCCTGAAGGCGTTCCCGCACCGCGATGAGCCGGGCAATGTCGAGGCGAGGCGGGGCCTCGGCAGTCGCGGCGGATGACAAAGCCACCTCGGTAGCCGGCTCCGGCTCGGGCGTTCCGGATGAGCCGTTGCTGTGGCGCAGCAGCTTCTGGACGCCGCGCACGGTGTAGCCGTCCTGGCTCAGCAAGCGATGTATCTTGTGCGCCAGATCGACGTCGGCGGGACGGTAATAGCGGCGGTTGCCAGCGCGCTGCAGCGGCTTCAGCTGCGGAAACCTGGTTTCCCAATAGCGCAGGATGTGCTGGGCGACTCCAAGCTCCTGCGACAGTTCGCCGATCGTCTTGAAGGCGCCCGGCGCCTTTTGGTCTGGCGCCATCGCGACGCCTATTTCGCGATCCTGTCGCGCATGATCTGGCTGGCGCGGAAGGTCATCACCCGACGCGGGGCAATCGGCACTTCGACCCCCGTCTTGGGATTGCGGCCGACGCGCTCGCCCTTGTCGCGCAGGATGAAGCTGCCGAAGCCGGAGATCTTGACGTTCTTCCCCTCGGCCAAAGCGTGGCACATATGGTGAAGCACGCGCTCGACGACGCTGGCCGATTCCGCGCGGGACAGGCCAAGCTTGCGATGCGCGACATCGGCAAGGTCAGCACGGGTCACGGTCCCTGCGGTGCCCGCCTCCCTGCCCATCCGGGCAATTCCAAGATCCGCCATGTTCATTCTCCCCGCCTGAAACGGCGTGCCCCCCCGCCGCGGAAATTTAACTGTAACTTAACCGAAACTTTTCGTGTCGGCAATTCGACACTTCCCCTTTTTTTCGAGATTTATCAATACCTGAGCGCAGCGGCCCCCCAGGTGAAGCCGCCGCCCATCGCTTCGAGGACGATCAGGTCGCCGCGCTTGATTCGCCCGTCACGAACGGCCGTGTCGAGGGCCAGCGGGACCGACGCCGCCGAGGTGTTGGCGTGCTGGTCGACGGTGACCACGATCTTGTCGGTCGAAACGCCGAGCTTTCTGGCGGTTGCGTCGAGAATGCGGGCGTTGGCCTGATGCGGAACGATCCAGTCGACGTCGGCGGCGGTCAGCCCGATCTCGCCCAGCACTTCGTTGAGGACGTCGGCGAGGTTGATGACCGCATGGCGGAACACCTCGCGGCCCTTCATCCGCAGCTTGCCGACGGTGCCGGTGGTCGAGGGACCGCCGTCGACGAACAACAAATCGTTGTGGCGGCCGTCGGCGTGAAGCTTGGTCGCGAGCAGGCCGCGCTCGCCCTCCTCGGTGCCCAGCACCAGCGCCCCGGCGCCGTCGCCGAACAGGACGCAGGTCGCGCGGTCCTCCCAGTCGAGGATCCGGCTGAAGGTCTCGGAGCCGATCACCAGCGCCTTGGTCCCGCTGCCCGAGCGCAGCATCGAGTCGGCGACGCTCAGCGCGTAGAGGAAGCCGGTGCAGACCGCGTGAACGTCGAAAGCGATGCAGTCGGGGATGCCGAGCGCCGCCTGGACCTTGGTCGCGGAAGAGGGAAACGTCTGGTCCGGAGTCGCGGTGGCGAGGACGATCAGGTCGATCTCGGTTGCTTCGACACCGGCCTGGTCGAGCGCCTTGCGGGCCGAGTCGGCCGCCAGGCTGGCGGTAGTCTCGCCATCGCCGGCGATGTAGCGGGTGCGGATGCCGGTGCGCTCGACGATCCACTGGTCCGACGTGTCGACGGTTTCGCACAGTTCGGCATTGTCGACCCGGCGTGTGGGCAGCGCCGAGCCGGTTCCGAGGACGACCGACCGTTTCGCCATCACGCCGCCTGGTGGTTGAAGGCGTGGGCGCGGAAATTGTCGAGATCCTCGCCGATCTTGCCGGTGAGGTCGTTGAGCACCATCCGCGCGGCGACCCCGATCGCGTTGGCGACGCCTTTGGGGTTGGCCCCGCCGTGGCTTTTCACGACCAGGCCGTTCAAGCCCAGAAAGACCGCTCCATTGTGGTTGTTGGGATCGAGCTGGACCCTGAGAATGTTGAGCGCCGGGCGCGACAAGGCGAACCCCGCTTTCGACCGGAGCGAGCTCTTGAAGGCTCGGCGCAGCAGGTCGGTGACGAAACGCGCTGTGCCTTCCGCCGTCTTGAGCGCGATATTGCCCGAAAAGCCGTCGGTGACGACGACGTCGAAATTGCCGCGCGACAGCTGGTCGCCCTCGGTGAAACCGCTGAACCGCATCGGCAGGTAATCGGCATCGCGAAGCAGCCCGGCGGCCTCCTTGAGCTCGTCGGTGCCCTTCAGCTCCTCGGTGCCGATGTTGAGCAGCTTGACCCGCGGTTTGTCGATGCCGAGCACGGTTCGAGCATAGGCCGAGCCCATGACGGCGAACTGAACGAGGTTCTGGGCGTCGCACTCGGTATTGGCGCCGAGATCGAGCATCACGCAGTCCTGCTCGCCGAGCGTCGGCAGCAGCGCTGCCAGCGCCGGCCGGTCGATGCCCGGCATGGTGCGCAGCGCGAGCTTGGCCATCGCCATCATCGCGCCGGTGTTGCCGGCAGACAGAGCGGCGTCGGCCTCGCCCTCTTTGACGGCATTGATCGCCATGCCCATCGAGGTGGTGCGGGCGCGCCGGATCGCCTGGCTCGGTTTCTCGCTCGGAGCGATCGATTCGGCGGTGTGGGCGACGGTGACTCCGTCCGCGAGGTTGGAATGCCGGGCGCGTTCGGCGCCGATCAGTTGCTCGTCGCCGTAGAATAGGAATTTAAGCGACGGATCGCGTCGCCGCGCCCGGGACGCTCCCGCCAGCATCGCGGCGGGCCCACTGTCGCCGCCCATGGCGTCGATCGCGATTCGCGGGCCTGCGTCCATCGGCGAGCGCCCCGTGCCGCGGCCGCTCAGGCCTCGCTCGAAACGATCTCGCGGCCGTTATAATGGCCGCAGGCGGCGCACAAATTGTGCGGCAGCTTCAACTCGCCGCAATTCGGGCATTCCTGGAAGCTCGCCGGTTTCAGCGCATGGTGGCTGCGCCGCATGTTGCGCTTGGAGGGCGAGGTTTTTCTTTTGGGGACAGCCATTGCGGCACCTGCTTTGAAATTGAATAAAAATTGCGACGATTCCGCGCCTATCTCAACGGGAAGTCCCGCGGCGGCGGCCGGATCGTCGCGAACCGCGGCTCCTATAGCGCAAAGGCGCCGATGCGCAAGGCTCAGGCTGCGGCCAGCGCGGCGTCGCCGACATAGGGATTGGTCGCGCGCTCGTGGCCAAAGGTCGACATCGGCCCGTGGCCGGGGACGAAGGCAGTGTCGCCGCCCATCGGCCAAAGCCGGGTAATGATCGACCGGATCAGCTGCTGCTGGTCGCCGCGCGGGAAATCCCAGCGCCCGACCGAGCCCTTGAACAGGACGTCGCCGACCAGGGCCAGCTTCGAGCCCGGATGGTGGAAAACGACGTGGCCCGGGGTGTGGCCCGGGCAGTGCCGAACGTCGAAGGTGAGCTTGCCGACCGTCGCCTGGTCGCCGTCGACCAGCCATCGGTCGGGCTCGAACGGCCGGCCGGCGATGCCGTAGCGGCGGCCGTCCTCCTCGAGCTGCGCGATCCAGAAGCGGTCGTCCTCGTGCGGGCCCTCGATCGGCACGCCTAGCTCTTCGGCGAGGATTCCAGCCGAGCCGCAATGGTCGATATGGCCGTGGGTCAGAAGGATCTTCTCGATCGTGATCCCGGCCTGCGCCGCGGCCGCCTTTAGCCGCGGCAAGTCGCCGCCGGGGTCGACGAACGCCCCGAGCATCGTTTCCGTGCACCACAGCAAGGTGCAATTCTGCTGGAGCGGCGTCACCGGAATGATCGCCGCCCGAAGGGGCGGGCTACTCATTCCGCCGGCTCGAGCACCGCCAGCGACGCCGGCTGGTCTTTCAGCGAAGCGGCGACGGCCTCGGCGCGTCGCATGACCCGAAGGATATTGCCGCCGGCCAGCTTGGCGAGGTTGGCATCGCTCCAGCCGCGGCGGATGAGCTCGGCGAACAAATTGGGATAATCCTCGACTCCGTCCAGGCCGTCCACGGTCAACGTGATGCCGTCAAAATCGCCGCCAATTCCGACATGGTCGTGGCCGGCGATGCGGACAACATGGTCGACGTGATCGGCGACATCGGAGGCGGTGACGGCGGGTGACGGGTGAGCTGCTTCCCATTTTTCCAACTCGGTCTTTACCCGTTCCGACGATTGCGGGTTCAACGCCCTCAGCCGGGCTTCTTCCGCGCGACGGTCCGCGAAGCGTTGCCACGCGGCTACGGATAGGAAGCGCGGCACGAAGGTGGCCATCACCACGCCGCCATTCTCTTTCATCAGCCGCAGCACGTCGTCAGGCACGTTGCGTGGGTGGTCGGTCAATGATCGGGCGTTCGAATGGGTAAAGATAACGGGCGTACGGCTCGCGGCAATGGCATCCTTCATCGTTGCCGGAGAGACGTGGCTCAGGTCGATCAGCATGCCGAGCCGATTCATTTCCTTGACCACCTCGAGGCCGAAAGGACTGAGGCCATCATATTTCGGATCGTCGGAGCCGCTGTCCGCCCATTCGGTCGTTTGGTCGTGGGTCAGGGTCATCGATCGGGTGCCGAGCCGATAGAACTGGCGCAGGGCCGCAAGCGAGCCGCCAATCTGCCGCCCACCCTCAATGCCGATCAGGGATGCGATCCGTCCAGTCTTGTGAATTCGCTCGACGTCATCGGCGGTATAAGCCTGTTCGAGATCCTGCGGATATGTCGCGATCATTCGCGAAACGATGTCGATCTGCTCGAGCGTCTGGCGGATCGCCTCGTCGGCGGTGACCGTGCCATCGATCCACACAGACCAGAATTGGCCGCCGACCCGGCCTTCGCGCAGCCGCGCCATGTCGGTCATCAGTGGCTTGGCGCGCTTCGCTCCGCCGCTCGCGAGACCCTCGACGCTCATCCCGTAATAATCGCGAAGTATTTCTGCGACGTCGTTGTGGCCGTCGATCAGCGGCGTGCGCTCGAGGATGCGGTCGATCCGAGCCTGGACCTTCGGGTCGATCGGTTGGGAATGGGCGGCGTTGAAGCTTCCGGCCAGCAGCGTCAGCGCCAGCGATCGGTGGATCAGTCGTCTCATCGGCCTCGATTACGGGCTGGGCCGCGGCCGCGCAATCGCGGGGGCTTGCCGTTATCGGCCTGCGCGGCAATTAGGGGCGCAATGTCCGCTCCGCGACAATCCACCGACCTGGTCGAGATCATGCGCTTCGATCCCGATGAAGGGATCGTCGAGATCGACGAGCATCTCGACCGGCTGATGCGATCGGCCGAGGCGCTCGGTTTCGAGTTCGATCGGCATGCGGCGCGCAACGAGCTGCAGGCGGCGACCTTCGGCCGCAAGCGCCCGGCGACGGCCCGGCTGCTGCTGTCGCCCACCGGGACCATGGCGATCGAGGTCCGGGCCGCGGAATAGTTGCGCTCAGGCGGCGAGCGGGAAACGCAACAGCCGGTCCGACACCGGGACCAGCGCCGCCGCATCGCTGCCGACATTCTCCAGGATCGCCGGATGGGTGGCGTCGAGCCCGCCGGTAAGCGAGCCGAATGCCGGCAGGATGAGCTTGGATGCCGACACGATGAAACAGCGCCGCGATACCTGCCGGCCGTGGAGGTGCAGCCGCAGTTTGGGGTGGAAATGACCCGACATCTCGGCCCGCGGATCGTCGCGCACCGCTTCGTGGCGAAGGACGATGCCGGCGATCTCCAGCTCCTCGGCGAGCCTGCCCCCGCAATGGTCGGCAAAGCCCGGATCATGGTTGCCGACGATCCACACCCAGTCGAGCGCCGCCGTCATCTGCAGCAGCAGCTCGCGGGCCGGCGGCGGCAGGCGATCGCAGCCGAAGCGGTCGTGAAAGCTGTCGCCGAGGCAATAGAGTCGCCGGGCGCCAGTGCGCTCTACCTCGCGGGCGAGCGCGGTCAGGGTCGCGTGTGAATCGTACGGCGGCAGGAACTGCCCGAGCCGCGCGAACCAGCTGGCTTTTTCCAGGTGCAGGTCGGCGACCAGCAGCGCGTCCTGCGCCGGCCAATAGAGCGCGCCCTCGGCTCCGGCGACGAACGTCTGGTCAGCGAACGAAAAGGGAACCATCGACTTCTTAGACTTGATTACCGCGACGAATCCAAGAGGCTGAAGTGGTCGCGGAGCGCGCGCGCGTCGTGCAGCGCGTTGTGCGGGACGGCGCTGTTGCCGGCCGGGCTGAAATTCTGCAGCGGCTCGAGACGGAAGGTCAGCGGCGGCACCGGCACCATCAGCCCCGGCCCGGTCATCAGCAGCGAGCAGAATTGGGTCAGGTCCTCGGGCCAGTCGGCAATCAGCTCGGGTGCGGGATCGGTGGCCAGATAGGCCGACAGCGCGTCGGCCGCCTCGCGGCGGCTCAGCCGCGGCGACACCAGCCCGACGGGCACCGAATCGAGATAGGGCATGACGTTGCGCTCGACCCACGTGCAGATCGGATCCGAGCAGGCGAGCGTCACGTAGAATTCCTGGCCGTCCTCGGGAACCAGCGCGAGGCTCAGCAGCGCGCCGCCGAAGCCGTTGAACTCGGTGTCGAGGAAGTAGCGCACAGGGGGCGCGCTACTCGCTTTGCGGTTCCTCCGCAGCCCTTTTCGCGGCTTCGCGAGCCTCGCGCCCACGCTCCTCATCGACCTTGCGCAGCTCGCGGCCGAGCTTCTCGTCGGCCTCGGACTGGCTGGTGGTCGCGGCATCGACACCCGCCGAAACGACATTGACCGGCACCCTGGCGACCGCGACCGCGGTCTCCGCGACGTCGGCGACAATGCAGCCGCTGAGCAGCGGCAGCGCAAGAATTGGGACGAGGTTTCTCATCGCATCCCAAACTACAGCGTCATCGCCTCTTGCGCGAGCGCTTCCGCCTGGATGAGCAAAGTCTCGTCCGCCTCGCCGCCCGGCGGCATCGCCTCGCGGCCGACGATTACCATCAGCGGCACCGCCATCGGCGTGATCCGCTCCGCCTCGACATGGACCATGGTCGCCGACGCCCGGTCGACCAGCCGAACCAGGCGGCCGAGTTCGGTCATCCGCGCGCGGGCGTCGTCCCAGGCCGCGCGCAGCAGGAGATGCTCGGGTTCGTAACGCCGCAGCACGTCGTAGATGAGGTCGGTCGAGAAGCTGACCTGGCGACCCGACTTGCGCTTGCCCGGGTGATGGCGCTCGACCAGCCCGCCGATCACCGCCACTTCGCGAAACGCGGTCTTGAGCAGATAGGATTGCTTGACCCAGTCGACGAACTCCTGCTCGAGGATGTCGGGCGAGAACAGTGCTTTGGGGTCGCGGATCGGCTCGAGCCCGTAGCAGGCGAGGCCGTAATCGTTGGCGACGAAGCCCAGCGGCTTGAGGCCCAGATTCTCCATCCGCTTGGTGATCAGCATGCCGAGCGACTGGTGGGCGTTCCAGCCTTCGAAGCTGTATGCGACCATGAAATGCTGCTTTTCGTGGGGGAAGGTTTCGACCAGCAGCTGGTGCGGCTCGGGCAGCACCGAGCGCTCGCTCTGCACCTCGAGCCAATCGCGCACGTCGTCGGGAAAGCGGTGCCAGTCGTTGCGGTCGGCGAGCATGTGGCGGACGCGGTTGGCGAGATGGGTCGACATCGACATGCGCTGGCCGCCGTAGGTGACGATCCGGGCGCGCTTCGACGAGGCGTGGACGATGACGTCGGTGTCCTTGAACGCCAAGACCTCGAGGCTCAGCCCGGAAAAGTAGAAATGATCGCCCGGCGACAGGGTCGAGGCATAGCCTTCCTCGATGGTGCCGAGCTTGCGGCCGCCTCGGAACCGGACGGTCAGCAGCGGCTGCTCGACGATCACGCCGGCGTTCATCCGGTGCTGCGCGGCGATGCCGGGGCGCGCGATCCGCCAGCGCCCATCGGGGTCGCGGACCAGCCGGCGGAAGCGGTCGTAGGCCTTCAATGCATAGCCGCCGGTCGAGATGAAGCCGAGCACTTCGGCGAACACCTCGTCGCGCAGGCCCGCATAAGGCGCGGCGGAGCGAAGCTCGGCGAGCAGCTCGGCCTCGTCGAACGGTGCGCAGCAGGCGAGCGCGAGGATGTGCTGGGCGAGCACGTCCAGCGCTCCGGCGCGGAAGTTCTCCGGATCGAGCTCGCCGTCGTCGATCGCATCTAATGCCGCGCGCGCCTCGAGATACTCGAAGCGGTTGCCGGGAACGATGATCCCGGTGCTCGGCTCGTCGAGCCGGTGGTTGGCGCGGCCGATCCGCTGCAGCAGCCGCGAGCTGCCCTTGGGCGCGCCCATCTGGACGACGAGGTCGATGTCGCCCCAGTCGACGCCGAGGTCGAGGCTGGCGGTTGCGACCAGGCCGCGCAACTTGCCCGAGCTCATCGCCGCCTCGACCTTGCGCCGCGCCTCCAGGGCCAGGCTGCCGTGGTGGATGCCGATCGGCAGCGCCTTGTCGTTGACCGCCCACAAATCCTGGAAGATCAACTCGGCGAGGCTGCGGGTGTTGCAGAAGATCAGCGTCGTCTTGTGGCGCTCGACCAGCTCCATCACGTCGCGCGCGGCGTGACGTCCCGAATGGCCGGACCAGGGGATTCGCCCGTCAGGGATCAGGATCGACAGGTCCGGTTCGGCGCCGGGATCGCCGGTGATCAGGTCGACAAGGGTCTCGTCCGCGTCCGGCGCCAGCCAGCCGCGATAGGCGTCGGGGTCGCTGATCGTCGCCGACAGGCCGACGCGGCGCAGCGCAGGCGCAAGGCGTTGCAGCCGCGCCATCGACAATGAGAGCAGGTCGCCGCGCTTTTCCTTGGCGAAGGCGTGGAGCTCGTCGACGACGATCGTCTTCAGCCCCGCGAACAGAGTTGCGCTGTCGGGGTAGCTCAGCAGCAGGCTCAGCGATTCGGGGGTGGTCAGCAGGATATGCGGCGGCCGCACCCGCTGGCGCGCCTTGCGGTCGGACGGGGTGTCGCCGCTGCGCGTCTCGACCCGGATTGCCAAGGCCATTTCGCCGATCGGGCCCAGCAGGTTGCGCTGGACATCGACTCCGAGCGCCTTGAGCGGCGACACGTAGAGGGTGTGGAGCCCTTCGGCCGGCGCCTCGATCAGCTCGCAAATCGTTGGCAGGAAACCCGCGAGCGTCTTGCCCGCCCCGGTCGCCGCCACGAGGAGTCCGCTGCGTCCACTCCGCGCCAGCTCGAGCATTTCGAGCTGGTGGCGGCGCGGCCGCCAGCCGCGCGTCTCGAACCAGTGCTCGACGGCTTGCGGCAGCGCGGCCTTGTTCAGAGGTCGTCGGTCCCTTCGCGGCGGCGCTGCTCTTCGCCGGCATATTCGTCGCGCGTCGCCTGCTCGGTGCGCTGGGTGGTGTCGGTGGGCTGGCCGGCCCGCCGGCGCGAGCGCATCACCAGCCAGATTAGCAGGGCCAGCAGGATGACCGGGCCGACGATGGTCATCAGCCCCCACAGCGTTTGGTCCATTCGCTCATCTCCCTTGGCCGGGAACCCCCCGGCATCTCGCTCACTATAGCTCGCAATGGCCCGCTTGGGTTCCTGGATCGAGCCTTCTGCCGAAGGCATCTATGTGCGCCCGGCGGACGCGTGGGTCGACCCCTCCGAGCCCAAGTCGCGCGCGCTCATCACCCACGGCCATGGCGATCACGCTCGCGGCGGGCATGGCGCGGTGTGGGCGACTCCCGAAACGCTGGCGATCATGGACGTGCGCTACGGCGAGCAGCCGGCGCGGCCGGTCGCGTACGGCGAGACGGTGCGGGTGAGCGAGGTCGAAGTCGGGTTCGTGCCCGCCGGACATGTGCTCGGTTCGGCCCAGATCGTGCTCGACTACGGCGGCGAGCGCGTCGTCGTGTCGGGCGACTACAAGCGCCGCGACGACCCGACCTGCGCGCCGTTCGTGCCGGTGCCGTGCGACATTTTCATCACCGAGGCGACCTTCGGCTTGCCGGTGTTCCGCCATCCCGACACGGCAAGCGAGATCGACCGGCTGCTTCATCGGCTCCACGCCGATCCGTCGCGCTGCGTGCTGGTCGGCGCCTACGCGCTCGGCAAGGCGCAGCGCGTGATCTGCGAGCTGCGGGCGCGGGGCCACCACGACCCGATTTATTATCACGGCGCAATGGAGCGATTGTGCCAACTCTACGAGCAGTTCGGGGTCGAGCTTGGCGAGCTTCGCCCTTGCGCCGGCGCGACCAAGGCGGAGATGTCGGGGCATATCGTCATCTGCCCGCCGGGCGCGCTCAACGACCGCTGGTCGCGGCGCCTGCCCGATCCGGTGACGGCGATGGCGTCGGGGTGGATGCGCATTCGCCAGCGCGCCCGCCAGCGCAACGTCGAGCTGCCGTTGGTGATTTCCGACCACGCCGACTGGGACGAGCTCACCCGGACCATCCGCGACGTCGCGCCCAAGGAAGTGTGGATCACGCACGGGCGCGAGGACGCGCTCAAGCACTGGTGCATGACCCACCAGATCAAGGCGCGAGAACTGAACCTCGTCGGCTACGAGGATGAAGACGACTAGGCCGCCGCGCGGGCCAGCGTCTCCTGAGCGCGCTTGCGGTCGATCACCAGCGCGGCGGTCTGCGTAACGAGGTCCACGAGCGCGAGGTCTCGCACCGTCGGCTCGCGCGGCTCCCGGTGGTACATGGCAAAGGTGCCAAGCACCTTGGACCCGGACGTGATGATCGGCGTCGACCAGCAGGCATGAAGGCCGTGCGGAAGCGCGACCGCCTTATACTCTGCCCACAGCGGATCGGTGGAGATGTCCGAAACAAAAACCGGCCGTCCACGAAAGGCCGCGGTCCCACACGATCCAGCGACCGGTCCGATCTCGGCGCCGTCGATCGCTTCGCAATAAGGCTTCGGCAGACTCGGCGCCGCGCCGTGTCGCAGGTAGCGGCCATCGAGGAGCAGGATCGACCCCAGCACTCCCGTCCGCGACGTGGTTTCAACGATCCGGATCAGCTCGCTCAGCGTATCTTCAAGCGGACTGTCGCCGATCGCGAGCTCCATCACTCGGCAGAGGCGCTCGGTCGGCACGCCGATTTCCGTCTCGCCCGCGCCGATGGCCTGCACTTCAGACATGACACGCTCATATCGGATCCGCTCGGTTTCGTCACGGCTGCGAAGCGCCAATTCGTGATTCCAAGGGCGCGGGCCCCTACCATGTCCGAGTCTGGCGCTCCGGCTACGCCTTTTCGCCGGACGCACAGGCTAGGCACTGGGTGACGCTGGGATCATTGTTCAGGCGGGCGGGATTGATGTCCTCTCCGCAGGTCAGGCAATAACCGAACTCGCCTTTCTCGAGACGGCCGACCGCGGCGTCGATCCGGCTTCGCTCCGCTGCTCGGCGCCGTTCTGAAGCAAGCGCCATCGCCTGCATCTGCATCGCATCGATGCGCGAAAGCCGGCCGACGCTATCCTGGTCGAGCGTCACCGGAGCCCTGTCGGCCGCGCTCAGCCGGTCGTCCTCCTCGAGCTCGGCGCGCCGAGCGAGCAGTCTTTCACGAGCAATTGTCTTGTCCATCGGTCAGTGCGCCGCTTCCGTGCGCTTCACGCCTGAACGCTCGAGCGCTTCGTCGATCTGCGCGACGAGGCGACCGAGTCCTGCCTCGTCGCGGGCCTCGGCTCTCGCGACCAGAACGTCCTGCGTGTTGGATGCGCGCAACAGCCACCAGCCATCCTCTGTGCTGACGCGAGCGCCGTCGGTTGCGTTCACCTTCGCGCCGTCGGCGGACAGCCGCTCCAGCACTTCGTCGACCACGGCGAACTTGCGGCTGGCTTCGACCGGGAAGCGCATTTCGGGCGTCGCGACCGACTTCGGCATGGCGTCCATCAGCTGGGTCAGGGTCCGGCCCGATTTCGCCACCGCCTCGATCAGCCGCACCGCGGCGTAGAGCGCGTCGTCGAAGCCGTACCAGCGGTGGGCGAAGAAAATGTGCCCGCTCATCTCGCCGGCCAGCGGAGCGCCGGTTTCCTTCATCTTCGACTTGATCAGGCTGTGGCCGGTCTTCCACATCACCGGCGTGCCGCCGAGTTCGGCGATGCGGTCGAACAGGATCTGGCTGGCCTTGACGTCGGCGATGATGGTCGCGCCGGGGATTTCCTCGAGCACCGGCGCGGCGAGGATCGCCAGCAATTGGTCGCCCCAGATCA
The DNA here is from genome assembly GCA_035512655.1 of Sphingomicrobium sp. Lineage (GTDB taxonomy): Bacteria > Pseudomonadota > Alphaproteobacteria > Sphingomonadales > Sphingomonadaceae > Sphingomicrobium. Next base: position 57,722 of record DATKDM010000009.1, read on the forward strand.
CCCGGCCCTGGCCGTCGACCGCGCCGATCCGGTCGCCGTCGCCGTCGAACGCGATTCCGAAGTCGAGCTCTTCGTAGGCCACCAGCGCTTTGAGGTCGGCGAGATTGGCCTCGACCGTCGGGTCGGGGTGATGGTTGGGGAAGCCGCCATCGACCTTCGTATAGAGCGTGTGGTGCTCGCCCGGCAGCCGTTCGACGAGTTTCTCCAGCACTGCGCCCGCGGCGCCGTTGCCCGCGTCCCAGCCGACGCGGAACGTGCCCCCTTTGAAATCTTCCACCAACCGAGCGACATAGGCGTCGGCAATTTCGGCGTTCTCGACCGATCCGGAGCCCTCGCTCCATTCGCCCGCGGCGCTGCTGGCCCCGAGCGCCTGGATCTCCTCGCCGAACACCGAGCGGCCTTTCAAAAGCATCTTGAAGCCGTTGTAGTCGGCGGGGTTGTGGCTGCCGGTGACCTGGATGCCGCCGTCGACGCCCAAATGGTGGCAAGCGAAATAGAGCATCGGGCTCGGCCCCATGCCGATCCGCACGACGTCGAGCCCGCCGCGGGTCAGGCCCTCGACCAGCGCCGATTCAAGCTCGGGCGAATGGGTGCGCCCATCGCGGCAGACCGCGACCCGGCGCGCGCCTTCTTCGCTCGCCAGCGCCGCATAGCTGCGCCCGAGCGCGTAGGCATCGGCGTCGGTCAGAGTGTCGCCGACAACCCCGCGAATGTCATATTCGCGCAGGATCGACGGATTGAATGTGTGGGTCATGGCGCCTTGTAACCCTGCGGAGGCAGGGGTCCAGTCCGCTGCCGCAAGGCAGCGCCTGCGGCGCTGGTCTGGGCTCCTGCCTGCGCAGGAGAACAATGTTTCTGATTAGCCGGCCGCCGCGACCGGCTCGGGAAGGCTCGCGCCCGGCTCCGGCACTCCGAGCCCGGCGATCATCTCGCGCAGCTCCTGGCGGGCGGCGATGTGGCCGATGCCTACTTCGCCGAGCAAAGCGAGGTCGAGCAGCGTCAGGCCCTTGGGGAACAATTCGCGGTAGATCACCCGCTCGCCGAGGCCGGGGATGACACGGAAGCCGACGCGGCGCGCAAGCTCGTCGAGGGCGGCCCCGACGCGGCGCAGATTGTGGCTGTCGACGTGCTGAAGGCGGTTGCGGAGCACGACCCAGTCGACGCTCCGCCCGGTTTCCTTGGCGCGCTGGGTGCGGCTGTTCCAGATCAGCTCGGCGTAGAAACTCGGCTTGGTGATCTTGTAATTTTCCGGGTGCACCTGGCCGATCAGGTCGAGGTCGACGAAGCTGTCGTTCATCGGGGTGACCAAAGTGTCGGCCTGGAGGATCGCTGCTCGAGCAACCTCGTCATCGCGGCCGGGCGTGTCGACGACGATCACGTCCACGTCCTGCGACAAGCGATCGATGACCGCGCTCAGCCCGCTCTCACTGTGATCTTCGAGCACCTCGAACCGGGCGTGCGGCAGCGGCTTGTCGAGGCGGCGAATGGTCGCGTCGCGGTTCTCGAGATAGCGGGTCATGGTCCGTTGGCGCGCATCGAGGTCGAGCGCGGCGACGCGGTGCCCCGAAGCGGCGAGGGCGATCGCCGTGTGGACGGCGGTGGTCGACTTGCCGGTGCCGCCCTTCTCGTTGGCGAAGATGATGAAATGCGGCTGGTCCATGGCTCCCCCCCAAGAGCGCTGATACCCTTGATCTTTGTGGCTGCGCGTGCGCAAGCGCCGCCGTTGCATGGTCTATCGGAGGGGCCGCGCCGGTGCAAATTATCCGTCGCATGGAAGAGCTTGCTCCGGCTCTCGAGGAGCTGAGGAGCGGGGGTGAAAAACTCGCGCTGGTGCCGACCATGGGCGCTCTCCACGCCGGGCACATCGCTTTGGTCGAGGAGGCGCGGCGGCGGGCAGGTGCGGTCGCGGCGACCATCTTCGTCAATCCGCTGCAGTTCGGCGCCGGCGAAGACCTCGACCGCTACCCCCGCCAGGAAGCGGCGGATGCGGAGTTGCTGGAGCAGGCGGGCTGCGATGTGCTGTGGCTGCCTTCGGTCGGCGACATCTATCCCGAGGGCTTCGCGACCAGGGTCAGCGTCGCCGGCCTCTCCGAGCGTTGGGAAGGCGAATCGCGGCCGGGCCATTTCGACGGGGTCGCGACGGTCGTCGCCAAGCTGCTCGCCGCGGTGCGGCCCGACATCGCCCTGTTCGGCGAGAAGGATTTCCAGCAGCTGGCGGTAATCCGGCGGATGGCCGCCGATCTCGGCCTTGGCGTCGAGATCGTCGGAGTGCCGACCGTGCGCGACGCGGACGGCCTCGCGCTATCATCGCGCAATGCCTATCTGAGCGCGGACCAGCGCAAGCGGGCAGCGGCCTTTCCTGCCGCCCTGGATAGCGCCCGAGACGCGATTCTATCCGGTGAGCCGGTGCCCGTTGCACTGGCGGTTGCCCAGCAGTCGCTCATCGACGCCGGCTTTTCGGCAATCGATTATGTCGCGCTGGTCGATGCCGCCTCGCTCGAGCCGCTGGAGGCACCGCGCGGAGCGATGCGGCTGATCGCCGCGGCGACCATCGGCGGCACCCGGCTGATTGACAATATCCCGCTCGAGATCGCCGAATTCCCGCCGGAGTGATTGCCGCGTTAACCATTTCTTCGGATTGGCCTGCTGAAACCTCCCTACAGAAACGGGGAGAATGACATGGGTGCGATTAGCCAGAAGAGCGCGGAGTTCCTGATCCGTAGCCGTCTTGCCGACGCCGAACGCGGCGATGTCGATGCATTGTTCGAGCTTGGAGTGAGCTATTCCACCGGGCGCGGCGAAGTCGCGGTCGACCTCGTCGAAGCGCACAAATGGTTCAACCTCGCGGCGCTTTCGGGCTGCACCCGCGGCCAGCAGTGCCGGGCCGAAATCTCGATCGAGATGACCGCTCGCGAAATCGCCGAGGCCCAGCGCCAGGCGCGCGCCTGGCTCGGAGCCGGGCACCAGCGCTACGCCGCCTAGCGCATCAGGACCGTTTTCGCCCGGCGGTTGAGGGCCAGCGTCATCGGGCTCGTCCCGCTGCCTACCGGCCGTTCCTTGCCCCAGCTGATGATCGTCAGCTGAGCCGCCGGAACCCCCTGTAAAATCAGGAAATTGCGGACCGCATCCGCCCGTCGCTCGCCGATCGCGAGCGCGAAGTCGCGCGGGGAAAGCTCATCCGCGTGGCCCTCGATTCGCACCCGGATCGCCGGATTGGCCAACAGCCAGCGTGCCTGCGCGACCAGCGTCGCCTGTCCGCCGGCGTCGATGCCATGGCCGCTGCCGGCGAAATAGACGGTGTCGCTGCCGGATCGGGCGACGAGGTCGGCCTGGAGCATCTCGATCGTGACCGGCGGCGGCGGGGGTTGCCCGCGCGGCCCAATGCGCGGGATCGGAAGGCGCAGCACTTGCGCCCCGACAATCGTGCCGCTGCCGAGCGTGAGCAGGGCCACTGCCGCGAGGAAAGCCCGCCGCATCATCGGGCGCCCGCCGTCGACCAGTCGGGATCGGACCCGTCTTGCGGAGTGACCGTCCGGCGCGGGACGCCGCCGTCGACGGACACGACATAAAGGCCGGTCCGGCCGCTCGCGTCGCTGCGCTGGAACACCAGCTGGCGACCGTTCGCCGCCCAGCTCGGGCCCTCGTCCCGGGGACCCGTGGTCAGGACTTGCTCGCCCGCGCCCGTCGCGCTCATCACTCCCACCCGCAAACCATCGCCGGCGATCCGGGTGAAGGCGATCCGCTCGCCGTCCGGGCTCCACACCGGCGAGCCGTAGCGGGCGCCGCCAAAGCTGATCCGCCGCTGGTTCGATCCGTCCGAGTTCATCACGTACAATTGCTGGGTGCCGGAGCGATCGCTTTCGAAGACGATTTGCGACCCATCGGGCGAGAAGCTGGCCGCCGTATCGATCCCCGGTGCCGTGGTCAGGCGCTGAATGCCTCCCCCCTCGGGCTTGAGAAAATAGATGTCGGTATTGCCACGCTCGGCGATCGAGATCGCAAGCGCGCTTCCCTCGGGCGCGAAGGCCGGTGCGAAGCTCATCGCATTGCCCGGGAGCAACGGCTGGTCGTCGCTGGTCTCCAAATTCATCAGGCGCACATGCGGTTGCTCGCCGGCGAAGCTGACGTAGGCGAGGCGATCACCGCCGGGCGACAGCCGTGGGGTCAGCACCGTCGCTCCGCCGACGGTCAGGTAACGATGGCCGGTGCCGTCGCTGTCCATCACGGCGATGCGCTTCACTCGGGCGGATCCAGCGCCGCTCTCGGCGACATAGGCGATCCGCGTGTCGAACGAACCCGGCCGCCCGGCGAGCTTGGCATAGACCGCGTCGGCGCAGCGGTGCGCCGCCCGCCGCCATTCCTCCGGAGCGACGACGAAGCCCTTGCGCTCGATCTCGCGCCCGCCGCGGATATCGTGAAGATAGCAGGCGACCGTCAGCCGTCCGTCCGGCCGCGCCTGGACGAAGCCGGTCAGCAGCGACTTCGCGCCGGTGGTTCGCCACTGGGTGAACGACGGCGCCGTGGCCTCGGGATAGGAATAGACGCGGGCGTTGGCGGGGCCGACCGGCACCAGCTCGCGGGTCGAGCGCAGGTCGGACGCAATGACGTCGGCGACGTAGCGCGCGAGCAGCCCGGTGTCGCCGGCCGCGGTCGCGACGTTCTCCGGAGTCGCCAGCGGCGGCACCGCGATAACCGTCGGGGCCTGATCCTGCGCGGCGGCGGCGCCGGGCAGCAGCATCACCGCGAGCAGCATTGCCAGGTTGAAAGCTCGTTTCCGCATCACTCCACTTCCGCGCCGCCTAGGGCCGCGATCGCCTTGAATCGCTCGACCCACTCCTTCGGCTGGCGCTGCGGCCGGCCGTCGGCGGTGAGGAAAGCCGCGGTCACCCGCGCGTCGGTCAATAGTTCAGCCCCACGCATGACTCGCTGGTGAATAAGCACCGAAACCGCGCGAACCTGGTCGACCGCGCTGAGCACAACCAGGTCGTCGCCGAGGCGGGCGGGCCTGAGGTAGCGGATGTGAACTTCGGCCACCGCATAGGCACCGCCGCCGGAATGATGCTCGGAGGTCTGGTCGACGCCGGCGGCGCGGATCATGTCGGACCGCGCCCGCTCCATGAACTTCAAATAATTGGCGTAATAGACGATGCCCGCGGTGTCGGTGTCCTCGAAATAGACGGTCAAAGCGAAATGATGCTCGGGGCCAACGAAGCCGCCGCGGTAGGGCAAATCGAGCGGGGACGGCGTCATCGCGCCTCCCCTAGCGAGCGCGGATTCAAGCGGCAAACCCGGCGCTTATTTCCTCGACCGGCCGAGCTCTTCGACGGTCCGGACGAGGTCGCCCTGTGCGACGCTGATGTCGGCCAGGTGCATCCCCCAGCCGGGGATGAACATTCCGAGCACGCCGACTTCGCCGCCGATGCGGTCGGTGCGCTTGTCCTTTGGATCTGCGTTGGTGCGGACCGACAGATAGCCGAGCCGGCCTTGATTGACGCAGCGTCCCGAAACCAGGCCTTGGGTGCGGACAAACGCAGTTGGCGGCGGGCCTTGCGTCGACCAGACGATCGGTCCGCCCGGCACCGGCAGGCTGAGCCGCGTGTTCCAATAGCTGTCGAGCCGTTCCCAGCGGTTCGAGCCGGGGCGCGCTGGATTGGTGCAGGCGACCGTCATCCCGGGCTGCGCGGCCGAGCCGAACATCGCGCCCTCGGGCGGGACATTGCGCTCGCGGTAGCTGACCCAGCTCATGACGCAGCCGGTTTCGCCCGGAGAGGAGCACAAAGGCGTCGACTTGAAGGTGCCGCCGACGCGCTTGCCCTGCGGCACCAGCACGTTGAAGCCGGGGATGATCGCGCGCAGCATCTGGCGGGCGATCGGCTTGCCCTCGATTTCGCGGCGGATCAGCTCCTGGAGCATCGCCGAACCCTGGCTGTGGCCGATCAACACGAACGGCCGGCCTTTGTTATGCACTGCGATGTAGCGCGACCAGGCTGCGGCGACATCGCTGTAGGCGATTGCCGATTGCGGCGCGATGTTCGTGCCGACCGCCGCCGCGGTGACCGCGGCCAGGGTCAGTTGGCGGTAGAGCGGAGCGAAGGGCCGGCAGACCCCGGCAAACCGGGCGAATTGGCTTTGGGCCGCAGATGTTTCCGCGCTGTCGGGTGTCAGGTCGCTGTTCATGCCGCGGTCGCGAGACACCGTTGGATAGACGTAAAAGCAGTCGACCGCCGGGTTTTCCGCGACCGGGCTGAGGCCGGTCGATCCGTAGCCGTTGGGATTGAGGGCGGTGGTCGGCACCGGCCTCGAGCAGATGTCGGCCCTACCGGGCGCGCACAGCCAAGCGGAGGCTTTCGAATAATCGGGCGCCGCCGCCACCGACTGCGCGGCAGCTGGGGTCGCGGCGAGCGCGGCCAGCAGGGTCGGCACTGCGTATCGTATCACTTGGGCATCGCTCCCGGATTGAACAGGCCGGTCTGGCTTCCCGCCGGCGGGGTGAGCCCGAGGTGAGTCCAGCCGCGGCCGTTCAGGCAGCGCCCCCTTGCGGTGCGGGCGATGATGCCAAGCTGAATGAGGAACGGCTCGATCACGTCCTCGATTGTGTCGCGCGGCTCCGACAGCCCCGCGGCGAGAGTCTCGATGCCGACCGGCCCGCCGCCGTAAATGTCGGCGATCATCGTCAAATAGCGCCGGTCCATCGCGTCGAGCCCAAGTGCGTCGATCTCGAGCCGGTCGAGCGCCTTGTCGGCGACCTCGGCGTCGATCGCTTGCGCGCCGACCGCGTGGGCGAAGTCGCGGACCCGCCTGAGCAACCGCCCGGATACGCGCGGGGTGCCGCGCGAGCGGCGGGCGATCTCGTGGGCGCCGTCATCCTTGACATCGACCCCGAGCAGCCGGGCGGCGCGGCGCACAACCTGCTCCAATTCGGTCACGCTGTAGAAATTCAATCGGACCGGAATGCCGAAGCGGTCGCGCAGCGGCGTGGTGAGCAGTCCCTGGCGGGTCGTCGCGCCGATCAGGGTGAAGCGCGGCAGGTCGATCCGGACCGAGCGCGCCGACGGCCCCTCGCCGATCATCAGGTCGAGCGCGCGGTCCTCCATCGCCGGGTAGAGCACCTCCTCGATCGCCGGCTGGAGGCGGTGGATTTCGTCGATGAACAGGACGTCGCCGTCCTCGAGGTTGGTCAGCAGCGCGGCGAGATCGCCCGACTTGGCGATTACCGGGCCCGAGGTGGCGCGAAAGCCAACCCCCATTTCGCGCGCGAGGATGCCGGCCAGGGTCGTCTTGCCGAGCCCCGGCGGGCCGTGGAGCAGGACATGGTCGAGCGCCTCGCCGCGCGACTTGGCGGCGTTGACGAACACCCTTAGGTTCTCGCGCGCGCTTTGCTGGCCGATGAACTCGTCGAGGCTCTTGGGCCGCAGCGCCGCGTCCGCATCCTCCGGCGTGCGCTCGGGCGAGGTGATTCGGGCGGGGTCAGTGGCCATCAGTCGGAGTGTTCGACGTTTGCGCCGACAATCTCAACCCACTCGTGTTTGCGCTCTTCCCAAACGGAAAAAGCAGGCGCAGCGAAATAGGGTTCGTCGAATGCCCCGAGCGGAATCGCAATCAGCCCGTCGAACTTGCCCTCAATCGAATAATGGACGGTCGAGCCGCATTCGGCGCAAAAATGGTAAGTGATCCGGTTGCCGCTGTCGGCGAAGTGGGTCCAGACTTTCGACTGCCCCTCGATCGTCACCTGGTCCGCCGGCCAGCGCGCCTGGGCGCTGAACGCGCTCCCGGTCCGCTTCTGGCAATCGAGGCAGTGGCAGATCGACACGCGCACCGGCTCGCCCGCCGCGGTGGCGCGCAACTGGCCGCAGCGGCAGGAGGCGGCCTGGCTGGTCACTTCGCTGCGCTCCTCACAAATCTAAACCCAATGCCCTTTGAACTTCCAATATTGAGTGTGTTCCTGTTTGATCAATCCCAAGTGCAATCAGAGCATCAAGCTCGTTATCTTGAGCCTCCCTAAACATAGGAAAATCACGTCGCACTCCTTCGAGAAATGGTATTTTAAATGATCGGATTCGCTCTTCGAGGGATACCTCCGGTTTAAAAACCAAGGTCTCCGCGAAATATGCCCATTTCCGAGAGACACGGTCTATCAGTTTGCTTTTTAACTCCGCCATTTCTTCGTCATCCGAGCGCTCGTGCGGGCCAGGAATTGCAAATTTAAGAACCGCCTCAAGTTCCAATCGTAGGTGCGTCCTCGATCGCTCAATGCCCTTCGCTGCTATCAACAAGAACAGCGCATCTGGGCCGCCCTTAAATGCCTGCCACTGCTTCAGTCCCGTCCCAAGGCCTTCAGTGAAAAGGAAAAGTTTCTGTTCTAAATCCATTTCTTGCGCGAATGGCTGCGATTCAAACTCAATCCATTTGTGGGCAGCAACTCCAATTGCACGAGGCATCCATTCGATGGCCATGTCGGCTTCGCTTTTCTTCCGTTTGAAGGGCCACATGACTCGTTTTTCCCTAGCGCTGCCTATTTCGCCGCTTTCCTCAGCGCCAGCCGGACCAGCGCGTCGAGCTGGGCTTCGGGGCCGAGCTCGTCTTGCGCGGCGGCGACTGCAGCGCTGGCTTCCGCGGGTTTGAAGCCGAGGTTGCCGAGCGCGGAGACTGCGTCGGCCGCGACGCCGGTGCGCGGAAGCGCCGCTCCCGCCGCTCCGGCGAGCCCCGGAGCGCCGAGCTTGCCCTGGAGCTCGTTGGCGATGCGCGCCGCGAGCTTGGGCCCAACGCCGTTGGCGCGGGCGATCATCGCCTTGTCGCCCGACGACACCGCGCGAGCCAATTCGTCCGCGCCGAGCGCCGACAGGATCGCCAGCGCGACCCGGCCGCCGACGCCCTGGACCGAAGTCAAGGCGCGGAACGCCTCGCGCTCGCCGGCCGTGCCGAAGGCGAACAGGGTCATCGAATCCTCGCGCACCTGCATTTCGGTCAGCAGCAGCACCTCGCCGCCGACCGGCCCGAGCGCGTCGAGGGTGCGGGCGCTGGCGAGCACCAAATAGCCGACCCCGCCGACGTCGATCACCGCTCCGTCGGCGCCGGTTTCGGCAAGGGTTCCGGTCAGGCGGGCGATCATTGATCGACGCGTAGCGTGTGTTGGCGCGCAAGGGAATCGGTTCGGTCCAGCAGCGGGCGCCCCAAACGAGAATATGTTAGGATTGCAGGTCGGGGCGCCCCCGGCGAGTCGCAGCGTTTCTTTGCCACCCGGGGGAGCAGATCGAATGTCCAAGACCATCGTCCTCATTCACGGCGCCTGGCTGAATTCGGCCAGCTGGGCCGGTTTCAAGGCGCGTTACGAAGCGCGCGGCTATCGGGTGATCGCCCCCGACTGGCCCCACGACGACCGCCCGCCGGCAGAGCTTCGCGCCTCGCCGCGGCCCGAACTCGTCCATCTCGGCCAGCGCGAGATTATTTCTCATTTCGAGCGCATCATTCGCGAGCTCGACGAGCCGCCGATCATCATCGGCCATTCGGCGGGCGGCACGTTTACCCAGCATCTGCTCGACCGCGGGCTCGGAGCCGCGGGGGTGGCGATCGACCCCGCGCCGACGCCCGGCGTGCCGCTGTATCCGCATGCGATCGTCTCGGCGCTGCCGGTGTTCATCGATCCGTTCAGCTGGCGCAAGGCCAAGCATATGTCGCGGCGGTTTTTCCGCAACCGCTTCGCCCAGACCGCGCCCAAAGACCAGGCCGACCCGCTCTATGACCGCTACATCGTGCCGACGCCGGGCAAGGTCTATTGGGACGGCGTGATCAACAAGATCGCGATCCAGTGGGACAATCCCAAGCGCCCGCCGCTGCTGCTGATCGGCGGCGGCAAGGACCTCATCGCCGACGCGGCGATGACCCGCGCGATCTTCAAAAAGCAGTCGCGGGCGCCGTCGGTGACCGAGCTCAAGATCTTCCCCGACCGGTCGCACTGGACCTGCATGGACGCGGGTTGGGAGGAGGTGGCGGACTTCGCGCTCGACTGGGCCGAGCGCAACGCGAAGCCAGCGGTGTCCGCTCAAGGGGACGCGGGCGAAACGGCGAAAGTGGAGGAGCCGGTCTCCGCCTAGCGTCCGACCATGCGCCGTGCGCTCGCCAGATGGTGGGCGTGGGTGATGGCGACGGCGAGCGCGTCGGCGGCGTCGGGGCCGGCGATTTTCACGCCCGGCAGCAGGCGCGCGACCATCGCGTGGACCTGGGCCTTTTCGGCATTGCCGGTGCCGACGACGGCTTTCTTGACCAGGCGCGCGGCATATTCGCCGACCGTGAGGCCGGAGCGCGCGGCCAGCATCAGCGCGACTCCGCGCGCCTGGCCGAGCTTGAGGGTCGATTGCGGGTTCTTGTTGACGAACACTTCCTCGACCGCGGTGCTGCCGGGCCGGTGCTCGGCCAGCAGCGCCTCGAGCTGTCCGGCAAGGTCGGCGAGACGGTCGGGCAGCGGCGCGGCCGTCTTCGTTTTCAGCTCGCCATTGGCGATGTGGGAAAGCCGGTTGCCCTCCGTCTCAATCAAGCCCCAGCCGGTGGTGCCGAGGCCGGGATCGAGGCCGAGGATTCTCAAAGCCGCTCCAGTTCCTCTTCCGGCACGTCGTAATTGCCCCACACGGTCTGGATGTCGTCGTCGTCCTCGAGCGCATCGATGAGCTTCATGAGGTTGGCCGCGTCGTCGCCGCGGACTTCGATCTCGGTCGCTGGCTTCCACGCCAGCTTGGCGCTCTCCGCCTCGCCGAGCAGCGGCTCCAGGGCCTTCTGGACCTCGTGCAGCTGGTCGAGCGCGGTCCAGATGCGGTGGCCGTCCTCATCGGATTCGACGTCCTCGGCGCCGGCTTCGATCGCGGCCTCGAAGACTTTGTCGGAATTGCCGGCGGCGGCGCCATATTCGACCAGCCCGAGCCGCTCGAAGCCATGGCTGACGCTTCCACCGGCGCCCAGATTTCCGCCGTTCTTGGAGAAGATCGTGCGGACGTTGGTGGCGGTGCGGTTGCGGTTGTCGGTCAGCGCCTCGACGATCAGCGCGACGCCGCCGGGGCCGAAGCCCTCGTAGCGGATTTCCTCGTAATTCTCGGCGTCGCTGCCCGAAGCCTTGTCGATCGACCGCTGGATATTGTCCTTGGGCATCGACTGCGCCTTGGCGGCGAGCACCGCGGCGCGCAGGCGCGCATTCATCTCCGGGTCGGGGAGGCCCATCTTGGCCGCGACAGTGATCTCGCGCGACAATTTGGAGAACATCGTCGAGCGCTTTTTGTCCTGCGCGCCCTTGCGGTACATGATGTTCTTATATTTGGAATGGCCGGCCACGGGCGTCTCTTACTGCAGCCCAAGCGCGCTGCGATAGGTGTCGAGCAGCGCATCCATTTCCTGGCGGGTGTGGGTTTCCATCCGCCGCAGCCTAACGATCGCCCGCATCGTCTTGGTGTCGTAACCGTTGGCCTTGGCCTCCGAATAGACATCGCGAATATCGTCGGCCATCGCCTTCTTCTCTTCCTCGAGCCGCTCGATGCGCTCGATAAACAGCCGCAGCTGGTCGGCCGCGACGGCGCCTTCCGCCATAATCCACTCTCCGGTTTGAAGGTTGAAGCAGGGCTCTAGGCGAGCCGGAGCGGCCGCTCAAGCCGGGTTGAACGCAGCGCCCAAGCGGCTATTGCCGAGCCGCTGAAGCGGAAGGAACCCAGTGTCGGAAGTGTTCACGCCGCGCTCGCGCAAGGTGAAGATCGTGGCGACTCTCGGTCCGGCGTCGAGCGATCCCAAGATGATCCGCAAGCTGCTGCTGGCCGGGGCGGACGCGTTCCGGATCAACATGAGCCACGGCGATCATCCGCAAAAGGCGGCGCTGGTCGAGATCATCCGGGCGCTCGAAAAGGAACTGCAGCGGCCGACGACGATCCTGTTCGACCTGCAGGGGCCGAAATTGCGGGTCGGCCGGTTCAAGGGCGGCTCGGCGGTCCTCAAGGGCGGCGACCGTTTCACGCTCGACCGCAAGCGGGCGCTCGGCAATTCCGAGCGCGTCGAGCTCCCCCATCCCGAGCTGTTCGGCACGATCCGCCGCGGCGACCGGGTCCTGATCGACGACGGCAAGGTCCGGCTCAAGGCGCTGGAAGTCAACGACCGCGCGATCGTCACCGAGGTTGAGGTCGGCGGCACGCTGTCCAACAACAAGGGCGTCAACGTCCCCGACGTGCTGCTGCCGATCCCGTCGCTGACCGAAAAGGACCGCGGCGACCTCGCTTTCGCGCTGGAGCAGAAGGCCGACTGGATCGCCTTGTCGTTCGTCCAGCGGCCCGAGGATGTCGCCGAAGCCCGCGCCCTGATCGGCGACAAAGCGGCGTTGCTAGCGAAAATCGAGAAGCCGGCGGCGATCGACCAGTTAAACGACATCGTCGCCCTCGCCGACGCGGTCATGGTTGCGCGCGGCGACCTCGGGGTCGAGCTTCCGCCCGAGCAGGTGCCGCCGCTCCAGAACCGGATCATCGCCTGCGCGCGGCAGTTCGGCAAGCCGGTGGTCGTGGCGACGCAGATGCTGGAATCGATGGTCGTCTCGCCAAGCCCGACGCGGGCCGAAGTCAGCGACGTTGCCACCGCAATTTATGATGGCGCCGACGCGGTGATGCTGTCGGCGGAAAGCGCGGCGGGCGCATTTCCGTGCGAAGCGGTGGCGATGATGGACCGCATCGCGTCGAGCACCGAGCGCGACCCGATATACCCGGCGCGAATCCATTTCACTGAAACCCGCCTCGAGCCGACCACCGCCGACGCGCTCGCCGGATCCGCGCGGCAGATTGTCAGCACGGTCTCGGCGCGGGCGATGGTGTGCTACACAAGCTCCGGCTCGACGGCGCGGCGGATCGCGCGCGAACGCCCCGCAGTGCCGTTGCTGGCGATGACCGCCTCGCTGGCCACTGCGCGCCGCCTCGGCATATTGTGGGGGGTGCACGCGGTTCACACGCGCGACGTTTCGAGCTTCGAGGAGATGGTCGCCAAGGCCAAAAGGATGGCCCTGCGTCACAAGATCGCCGAGGGCGGCGACCGGGTCGTGCTGATGGCCGGGGTGCCGTTCGGGACCGCCGGATCGACCAATGTCATCCACGTCGTGCGGCTGGTCGGCGACGAGCTCGATCGGCACGCCGCCGGCAAGGACTCAGCCCGGCAATAGCTATCGAACCTAGCTGAGCGCGCGCAGCGTTTCCGAATGTTGAACGAAATCGCCCAGCGCATGGTCGAGCGGGCGGAGCAGCAGGCCGCGATTGCTGCTGAGGCTGGTGTCGGCTTTCCGCGTGGCGGTGGCGCGGCGCAACTGGGTGCGGTCAACGCGGGCGATGTCGGCGGCTGCGCAGGCTAATTCGTGCCAGCTGACCGCTCCCTGGTTGGTCAGGTGCCAGATGCCTTTCTCATCATCGAGCAGCAGGTCGAGGGCCGCGTGCACGAGGTCGGGGACATAGGTTGGCGAGACGATCGTCTTGTCGCAGGCGACGACGTCCTCGCCGCGCTTCAGCCGCTCGATCGTGTCGTAGAGAAAATTGTAGCGGTCCCACGGGCCGAAGAAGGCGCTGGTGCGGATGATCAGCGCGTCCGAATCGATGTCCGTCAGCCGCATTTCGGCCTCGGCCTTGCTGCGCCCGTACTCGCATGCGGGCGCCGTCTGGTCGGGCTCTAGATACGCGCGGCCGAGCTTGCCGTCGAACACCAGGTCGGTGGAGAAAGTAACCAGCGGAATGCCGCGCTGGGCGCAGGCCCTGGCCAGCAGTTCGGGACCGGTCGCGTTGATGTTGAAGCACTCTTCGGACAGGCGCTCGGCTTCGGCGACGCGCACGAACCCGGCGGAGTTGATGATCGCCCACGGCTTGTAGAGGTCGAGCGCCGCGGCGATCGACGCTTCATCGGTGATGTCGAGATCGGCGCGGCTGGTCAGCACATGGGCAAGCCCGCGGTGCGCACAGATTCTCGAGAAAGCCTGGCCGAGCGTACCGGTCGCGCCGGTGATCAGGATCGGCCGCGCCGTCTCGCAGTTGCGCGGGAGCGTGTCAAAGCTTGGCCGCGCGAGGCACCGTCCGGGGCGCTTCCACCAGCCCGGCAAATCGAGCAGCGGATGCTCGAACGTCTCGCCGCGGCCGAGTGTCGCCGCGGCCTTCGCGACCAGCGTCGGGCGGGGAGGTTCGGAGCGGGTGTCGAATGCACCGACGTCGTAGGTTCCCTCGCGGCGCGTCAGCAATGAGCGCCAGTCGACCGTGCCGAACATCGACCACAAAGTCACCGCGCGGATATCGGCGCCGGCGCGGCGTTCCTTTTCGGCCGCGGTCCATACCTCGTGCAGCCAGCGCACCTGCTCCTCGCGCGTGCAGCCGTGGTGCACTTCCGAAACCACCAGTGGGATGTGGTAGCGCTGCCAGGCTTCGCGCAAGCGCCGTCCGGTGCCGACCTCGCCGCCGAGACTGGCGATCCGAATGGCTTCGACGTCGGCGTAACGGTCGATGCCGTTCGATCCCGGCGCGATGTCCGGATAGCGCTCGACGCGGTCGTCGAGGAAGCGTTCGCTGGTTAGATAGTGATTGACGCCGATGATGTCGGGCGCCGCCGTGCCGGTCGCAAGCCGCTCCAGCGACTCTTGCGGAACGCCGCTGTTCAGAAGCCAGCGATGAAATGGATGGTCCGGCTGCACTCGTCCAACAAGCAGGTCGAGGCTGAGCCAGCGGCGCGCGTTCTCGTGCTCGGCCTGGTAAGCCAGCTGGTCGGTCGAGAAGGTCTTGCCGATGTCCTCGGTGACCAGCAGCTCGGCGTTCGGGTTGACCTTGCGAACTTCCTCCATCGCCAGCGCGGTGCCGAGACACTCGTTGCCGAGCGCTTGGAACGTCGCGTTGATGTCTTGGCTGTGCGGGTACCAATGGCCGTAGAGGCAGGAAAAGCGGGCGGTGGTCAGCGGCTCGTTGACCGGCGTCCACGCGTCGATCCACGGATAGCGACGGGCGACTTGGCGGGCGTAATCGGCCAGCAGCGTGGGGAAGTCCGGATCGAGCAAATTCGTGTAGCGCGGCCCCGAGCCGTGATGGACGAGGCCGCCGATCACCTTGATGCCCAGCTCGCGCAGCCGCTTCAGCCGCGCGTCGTGCCAGTCGAAGTTGAGCTCGGTCGGGACCTCGGGCGCGACGGTTTCCCAGATGATCGGATAACGCACCGCCTTGATGCCCAGCGCGGCCATCGCGTCGAGGTCGCTCATGCGCGCGGCGTGGCCGGTGTCGACGAGCTGGTTGCGATAGTCGTCGCCGATGCGGACGACCGTGCACTCGACGCCGCCCCACAGCTCGAGCGGCGCGCCCGCGCCGCCGGTGATCATGCAGCCGCGGCCGCAATCTCCCGCGGCCCTCCGACCCGCCGCCTCTCATCCATCCGCCGGAAAGTCGCCAGCGCCTGGCCGACGATCTGGTCCATATTATAGTAGCGATAGGTGGCGAGGCGGCCGACGAACGTGACTCCCGGAGTCGCATCGGCGAGCGCTTCGTAGCGCTTGAACAGCTCCTGATTTTCCGGCCGTGGGATCGGGTAATAGGGATCGCCCTCGGCGGCCGGATATTCGTAGGTGATGCTGGTCTTGGGGTGCTTTTGGCCGGTCAGGTGCTTGTACTCGCTGATCCGCGTGTAGGGCGTGTCGGGGGACGGATAGTTGACCACCGCGACCGGTTGATACTGTTCCTGGTCGAGCGTCCGGTGATCGAACCGCAGGCTGCGGTAGGGCAGCTTGCCGAAGCGGAAGTCGAAATATTCGTCGATCGGCCCGGTGTAGATGATGTGGTCGGCGTCGACCTCGCGCCGGATATCGCGAAAGTCGGTGCCGAGCGCTTTCTCGATCAGCGGGTGGTCCGTCATCGCCGCGAACATCGCCGTATAGCCGTCCTGCGGCATCGCCTGGAAGGTGTCGCCGAAGTAGCGGTCGTCGGTGTTGGTGCGGGTCGGGATGCGCGATGTCACCTGCTTGTCGAGCTCGCTGGGGTCGATGCCCCATTGCTTGCGCGTGTAGCCGCGGAAGAACAGCTCGTAGAGCTCGCGCCCGACCGCATTGATGACGACGTCCTCGGAGGTTCGGATGTCGGCGACCGGATCGGCCCGCGCGGCGAGAAAGGCCGCGGCTTCATCGTCCGTCTCCAGCCCAACGTTGTAGAGCATGTTCAACGTCGTGCGGTTGATCGGGATCGGCACCAGCTGTTCGCGAGCCCGGGCGAGCACGCGGTGCTCGTACGGGCGCCACCTGGTGAACTTCGACAGGTAGTCGACGACCTGCTCGCTGTTGGTGTGGAAGATGTGCGGGCCGTACTTGTGATAGAGGATGCCGGCCGCGTCCTTCTCGTCATAGGCATTGCCGCCGATATGGTTGCGGCGGTCGATCAGCAATACGCGCGCGTCGTGCTGGGTCGCCAGCCGCTCGGCGAGCACCGAGCCGGCGAACCCGGCGCCGACGATCAGGTAATCGAAGCGCCCGCGAGCACGGCTGGGGCTGCTCATTGCGCGGCCACCAGCATCGCCGGCATCGTCGCCTGCGTGCGCGTTCCCAAGACTTCGGAGATCAACCCCGCCATGCGCGCGTGGACCGTCTGCCAGCTGGTCGAGGACAGCAGCAAATCGGCCTCGGCGAGCCAGTTGCCGCCGCGGTCGCGGGCGAGCTCGAGCGCGGTTTCGCAAGCCTCGACGAAGCCGTCGGCGTCGCCGGCGATGAGCGCTCCCTCCAGGTCACCATAGTGGCGCACGACGTCCTTGACCGGCGTCGACACCACCGGTCTGCCGCCGGCGAGATACTCGGGGGTCTTGGTCGGCGAGATGAACTGCGTCGACTCGTTCATCGCGAACGGCATCAGCGCCACGTCCCAGCCGGCGAGATACGACGGCAGCTCCGCATAGGTCTTGGAGCCGAGGTAATGGATGTTCGGCCGCCGCGGCAGGTCTTCGGGGGCGATCTTCGCGACCGGGCCGACGATCACCAGCGACCAGTCGGGGCGCATCTGCGCGACCTGGTCGAGAAGCGCGAGGTCGAACCGCTCGTCGATCACCCCGTAATAGCCGAGCCGCGGCCGCGGCAGCTCTTCCTGGTCGGCGGGGTCGAATTGGTCGGATCGAGCCTTGGCGAAGTGGGCACGGTCGACCGACGACGGGAACAGATGGACGCTGTGGTGGCGGTCTTTCTTGGCCTCGTACAGGCTCGATCCGCCGGTGAAGACGAGGTCAGCCTTGCCGATCAGCTCCCGCTCGAGGCCGAGCAGGTCGTCGGGGGCGAAACGGAATTTGCTGAGCTCGTCCATGCAGTCATAGATCACCGCATCGGCTTCGAGATGCCGCGAGAAGTCGAGCATCATCGGCGTGTAGTACCAGGCGACGAGCGGCCCGCGGAGGCTCGTGACATGGGCATCGAGGAGGCGCTCGAGGCTAGCCTTGCGGCCCTCGTCGTCGAGCCCTTCCGGAAGGTGGGGTACGACGATGCGGATGTTGGCGAAGCCCTCGGCTTCTTCAACCTGGAGAAACGGCGTTTCGCGGCGGCCGATGTCGACCGGCTCTTCCCAGAAGATCACCGTCATATCCTCGGCAAAGCGGCTCATCAGGTGCTGCGGGCGCTGGAATACGAAGTCCCACCGCAAGTGCGAAAAGCACAGCAGGACTGGACGTTCAAAGTCCCGCCTCGAGGACTCCGCATTCAACTCGACTGGCACCCCGACGCGACTCAGCATTTTGTGAATATTCCGCCTATTGTTAGAAACCTACCAACGTAACGGGCATCTCGCGGTTGCGGTTCCGCAACCTTGACGCAGATTAGCGCGATTGGTCTTTGTGCAGTGCAGCATACACGAGCTCCGCCGATTGACCTAATGCCGCACCCGTGGAAGGAAATGCGTCTCAAGGCGTCAAGGAAGCGCGACGAAATGGCCACCACCATCGACGAGCTGGATAAACGGCGCGAGTTGGCCAGGCTCGGCGGCGGCGCCAAGCGTATTGCGGCGCAACATGCCAAGGGTCGGCTCACCGCCCGCGAGCGGCTGTCCGTCCTGCTCGACCCGGACAGCTTCGAGGAAGCCGATATGTTCGTCGAGCATAATTGCTCCGACTTCGGCATGGACCAGCAGAAGATCCCGGGCGACGGCGTCGTCACTGGGTCGGGCACGATCAACGGCCGCCTGGTCTATGTGTTCGCTCAGGATTTCACCGTGTTCGGCGGCTCGCTGTCGGAGCGCCACGCGCAGAAGATCTGCAAGGTGATGGACGCGGCGATGAAGGTCGGAGCGCCGGTGATCGGCCTCAACGACAGCGGCGGCGCGCGCATCCAGGAGGGCGTCGCCAGCCTCGCCGGCTATGCCGAGGTGTTCCAGCGCAACGTGCTCGCTTCGGGCGTGATCCCGCAGCTATCGGTGATCATGGGCCCGTGCGCCGGCGGCGCGGTTTATTCACCGGCGATGACCGACTTCATCTTCATGGTGAAGGACAGTTCGTACATGTTCGTCACCGGGCCCGACGTCGTGAAGACGGTGACCAACGAGGTGGTGACCCAGGAGGAGCTAGGCGGCGCCGTCACCCACACGACCAAGTCCGGGGTCGCAGACGTCGCGTTCGAGAACGACATCGACGCCCTGTTGGCGACCCGCGAGTTCTTCGACTTCCTGCCGCTCTCGAATCGCCACGACGTGCCGGCGCGCCCATGCACCGACCCGTGGGACCGCGCCGAGGACAGCCTCGACACTTTGGTCCCGCCGTCCGCGGCGACGCCCTACGACATGCACGAGCTGATTCGGAAGGTCGCCGACGAGGGCGATTTCTTCGAGCTCCAGCCGGCCCACGCGGCCAACATCATCGTCGGCTTCTGCCGCATCGAGGGGCGCACGGTCGGCGTCGTCGCCAACCAGCCGACAGTGCTCGCCGGCTGCCTCGATATCGCCGCGTCGAAAAAGGCCGGGCGGTTCGTGCGCTTCTGCGACGCATTCGACATTCCGATCCTGACCTTCGTCGATGTTCCGGGGTTCCTGCCCGGAGTCGCTCAGGAGCATGGCGGGATCATCAAGAACGGCGCCAAATTGCTATTCGCCTACGCCGAGGCGACGGTGCCCAAGATCACCGTGATCACGCGCAAGGCCTATGGCGGCGCGTACGACGTGATGGCGTCGAAGCATTTGCGCGGCGACTTGAACTACGCCTGGCCGACCGCCGAGATCGCCGTGATGGGCGCCAAGGGCGCGGTCGAGATCATCTTCCGCGGCCGGACGCCCGACGAAATCGCCGAGCGGACCCGCGAATATGAGGAGCGCTTCGCGAACCCCTTCGTCGCGGCGTCCATGGGCTTCATCGACGACGTGATCATGCCGCACTCGACGCGCCGCCGGGTAGCGCAAGGCCTCCGACGACTGCGCGACAAGCAGCTCGAAAACCCGTGGAAAAAGCACGACAACATTCCGCTGTAATTAGATGACGGAGCGCAACCCTTCGCTGTTGCTGGCCTTCGCGACATACATTGGCGCCGCGTGGCTGACGTCTAAGATCGCTGGTTTGGGTGCTTGGCCGCTGGGACTTCTGGCAGCCTTTCTCGCGCGCGGTGCATCAATGATGCCTCTGTACCGGGATCAAGATAGCCCTATCCATCCGATCGATGATTCTGTGGAAGCTCGGATTAAGCGAAGAACAGAGGCGCCCCTGTACAGCTTCTTAAGGAAGATCGGTGGCGGCATTGGTCAGGGGTTGGGTACGCTGTTCGTTTTACTCTTGGTGATTGGCATTCTAGCGCAACTTCCTGGTGCTTGTTCTCGGGGAAATGCTGGCTACGAGCAGGATTACAGAGCGCGATGAGCACATACATCGCTACCGTCACCCTGAACTTGTTTCAGGGTCCATTTTCGTGAAGGGCTGTATGGTCTCCGGAATGGATGCTGAAACGAGTTCAGCATGACGGGAGCGGTGGCAGGCCAAGCGCGGGCGCAAGGTCGGCCCAATTCGGGTTCCCGCTTTCGATCAGGTTGATATTCCATTGCCCACGCCCGGCTGCGGGTTCGCGCGGCACCGGAGACGCGTTCCGACAAATCCGGGTTTCGCATTTGGCGCGAAACTTAAACTATGTTAAGCGAAATCTGCCGAGTCATGGACGGCGCCCGGTCCATTGATCGATCTGGCGCCGGTGCGATGGGGTGCACCGCTTGGCCTATCCTTACCGCTGGCCGCTGATCTGGTTTCAGCGGTTGCAGCTTCGGATGCGTCCGGGATTGACGGTAGTGGCAGCCGTAGGCGGGTTCGCGGGTGCGGCAAGCATCGGTTTCGCGCTTGGCCAGGAGCGGAGCCTGGCCGGCCCGGTACCGACCGCGCTGCATGTCGAGCAGGCGAGCGAATCCATTGCGGTTCCGCCGGTCCACGGCATCGAGCGCGAGCAACAGCTGATCAGCGCATTCGAAGCTGCCTTCGGCGGCTCCGACGAGGTGATCCGCCGTGTCGGCGCACTGCGCGAGCCGACCCGGTTCCGGGCCGGCCTGCTGGTCTCGGCCCCGTTCGGGCCGGTGCTGCTCAGCGAAGGCGAGGTCCTCGCTCCGCAAACGGCGAGCACAGGCAAGCTGGCGGCGGTTTACTTGTCTTTGTCGTCCGACGGATTCCGGCCGCAATCGCGCTTCGTTCCGGCGATCGAAAGCGGGTCGATGGGGCGGCTTGCGGGGTGGAACGTGCGTTCCGATTTCGGCCATTATCCGGTGATCGAGGTCAAGGGCGCGGGAAGCTGGCGCGGCTCGACGTGCGGCTGGACGACCTTGCTCGAGCTGAGGCCGGAGGGCCCTGCCGAGCTGGTGACGATCCCGACCGCGTTCGATAACAGCGAGGCTTTGCTCGACGGCAGCCCGACGCGGATCGAGGGCCGCATTCGCGGCGTCGAGGCCGGGCGCGGATTCGACGTCGCATATTCCGGCTCGTCTGCGTTCACCGAGCGCTTTGTCCGGCAGGGCGCGCGATACGTGCTCGCCGGTGGTCAAACGCGGATGAAAAGCTGCTAGGGGTCGCCGGAACTTCGCACCGGGACCCTGACTATGAGCACATACACTGCAATTGTCCGCTGGGAGCGTGGTGACGACGACGCGTTCGCGGCCGGCCGTTACAGCCGCGCGCACGAGTGGATTTTCGACGGCGGCGCGGTGGTGCCGGCTTCGGCGAGCCCGCACGTCGTGCCCAAGCCCTATTCCGACGAGGCCGGGGTCGATCCCGAGGAGGCCTTTATCGCCTCGCTGTCCTCCTGCCACATGCTGTTCTTCCTCGATTTCGCGCGGCGCGCCGGGTTCGTCATCGACCGTTACGAGGACCGCGGCGAGGGCGTGATCGAGAAGGGCGCCGATGGCCGCATGGCGATGACCCGCGTGACGCTGCGCCCGCACGTCGGATGGGGCGGCGACAAGCAGCCGGACGACGCGGCGATCGCCCAGCTCCACCACAAGGCGCACGAAGCCTGCTTCATCGCCAATTCGGTGACAACCAAGGTGACGGTCGAGGGATCGTGAACCTCGGCCGCCTCAACCATGTTGGCGTGGCGACGCCTTCGATCGAACGAAGCGTTGAGCTCTATCGCACGATGCTCGGCGCGACGCGGATCGGCGCGCCGTTCGACCTGCCGGCTCAGGGCGTGCGGGTGTGCTTTGTCGATACGCCGAATTCGCAGATCGAGCTGATCGAGCCGCTGGGTGCGGATTCCCCGATTGTGAAGTTCCTCGAGAAGAACCCGCTCGGCGGCCAGCACCATATCTGCTTCGAAGTGCCGGAAATCCACGCCGCCAAGGCCGAGTTCGAGGCCAGTGGCGCCCGCGTCCTCGGCGAACCGCGCATCGGCGCGCACGGCACGCCGGTGTTCTTCGTCCATCCCAAGGACATGGGCGGAGTGCTGACCGAGATCATGGAGTCGCCGAGGCAGGCGCACTGATTGGATTTGACCGTGCCCCGCGCTAGTGCAGCGCCATGATCGACAAGCCGACGCGTGAGGACTGGGAGGAGCTCGCCGCGAAGGAAGCGCGCGGGCGGGACTTGGCGCGCGAGACGCTCGAGGGCATCGCGCTGAAGACCGTTTACGGCCCAGAAGATGCCGCCGACATCGACAGCGGCTGGCCCGGACTGCCGCCCTACACCCGCGGCCCCTATGCGACCATGTACGCGGGGCGGCCGTGGACTTTGCGCCAATACGCCGGCTTCTCGACTGCCGAAGATTCCAACGCTTTCTACCGCCGCAACCTCGCCGCCGGGCAGCACGGCGTTTCGGTTGCGTTCGATCTCGCCACCCACCGCGGCTATGACAGCGACAATCCGCGCGTCGCCGGCGACGTCGGCATGGCGGGTGTCGCGATCGACAGCGTCGAGGACATGAAATTGCTGTTCGACGGCATCCCGCTCGGCGAGATGTCGGTCAGCATGACGATGAACGGCGCGGTGCTGCCGGTGATGGCCTTCTACATCGTCGCCGGCGAAGAGCAGGGGGTGCCCCTCGATCAGCTGTCGGGCACCATCCAGAACGACATTCTGAAAGAGTTTGCCGTCCGCAACACCTACATCTACCCGCCCGAGCCTTCGATGCGGATCGTGTCGGATGTGATCGCATTTTGCGCCGCGCACATGCCGCGGTTCAACTCGATCTCGATCAGCGGCTATCACATGCACGAGGCCGGTGCGACCGCGGTCCAGGAGCTCGCCTACACGCTCGCCGACGGCATGGAATATGTGCGCATTGCACAGAAGCGCGGGCTCGACATCGATGCGTTCGCGCCGCGCTTAAGCTTCTTCTTCGGCATCGGCATGAACCTGTTCATGGAGGTCGCCAAGCTGCGCGCGGCGCGGACTTTGTGGGCGCGGATCATGACCGATCTGGGCGCCAAGGCGGAGAAGTCGAAGCTGCTGCGGACGCACTGCCAGACTAGCGGCGTCAGCCTGACCGAGCAGGACCCGTACAACAACATCGTCCGCACCACGATCGAGGCGCTCGCCGCGGTGCTCGGCGGTACGCAGTCGCTGCACACCAACAGTTTCGACGAGGCGATCGCGCTGCCGACCGATTTCTCCGCCCGCATCGCCCGCAACACGCAGCTGATCCTCGCCGAGGAAAGCGGCGTCACAGCGATCGCCGATCCGTTGGGCGGCAGCTGGTACGTCGAGGCTTTGACCCGCGAGCTGGAAGAGAAAGCCTGGGCTCTGATCGAGGAAGTCGAAGCCCATGGCGGAATGACCAAAGCGGTCGCCGAAGGCCTTCCCAAGCACCGCATCGAGGAAGCCGCCGCGGCGCGCGCGGCCAAGGTCGACACCGGCGAAACGGTGATCGTTGGAGTCAACCGCTACCGGCTCCCGGAAGAGGAAGAACACGACATCCTCGAAGTCGACACGGCCAAGGTGCGTACCGGCCAGATCGATCGGCTGGAAAAAATGCGCGAGTCACGCGACGAGGCGAAAGCGCGCGCGGCGCTCGATGCGCTTGAAGCGGGCGCGCGCGGCGACGGCAATCTGCTCGACCTGAGCGTCCAGGCGGCGCGCGTGCGGTGCAGCCTCGGCGAGATTTCGGACGCGCTCGAGCGGGCGTTCGGTCGCTACGGAACGAAGCCCGAGCCGGTGCGCGGAATCTACGGCAAGGCGCGGGGCGACCCGCGCTGGAAAGCGGCGGTTGAGGGCACCACCGCAGTCGCCTCGAGGCTCGGCCGCGCGCCGCGTATCATGGTCGCCAAGATGGGCCAGGACGGCCACGACCGCGGTGCGAACCTGGTGTCGTCCGCATTCACCGATCTAGGCTTTGAAGTGATCCCCGGCCCCCTGTTCCAGACCCCGCGCGAGGCAGCGGAAATGGCGGCTGGAAGCGATGTCGACGTGATCGGCGCGTCGACGCTCGCCGCCGGGCACAAGACGCTGATCCCCGAGCTGATCGACGCGTTAAAAGAGATGGGCCGCGCCGACATCAAGGTCGTCGCCGGCGGGGTCATCCCGCCGCAGGATTATGCGATGCTGCGAGCCGCGGGCGTGCAGGCGATCTTCGGCCCCGGCACCAACCTCGCCGACGCCGCCGACGAGGTGCTACGCCTGCTCGGCCACAACCGCCCGCCGCTGGATGAGGCGGCGGAGTGAGTCCTGCACACGAGTTCATAGTCAAGATGGCGATAGCGGTTGTCGCATTCTTGACCATCGGCCCAGCCATGTATGTCGTCGGTAAGTTGTTGTTGCTTCCTCTGATCGGTCAGACGTTCGCTGTTGCGATCGCCGGCCTATTGGGTCTCACCGCGTGGGTTCTTATCGCGTCTTGGGCCAAGCGGCATGCCGATGAGTGGTGGAATAATGTTCAGTAAGATTCTGATCGCCAATCGCGGCGAGATTGCGTGCCGGGTGATCCGTACCGCGAAGCGGATGGGGATCGCGACGGTCGCGGTCTATTCGGACGCCGACGCGCGCGCGCCGCATGTTCGGATGGCCGACGAGAGCGTGCGGCTCGGGCCGGCGCCGGCGAGCGAGAGCTACCTCAACGCCGAGCTGATCATCGACGCGAGCAAGGTGACCGGCGCGGAGGCGGTGCATCCGGGCTACGGGTTCCTGAGCGAGCGCGAAAGCTTCGCGAAGGCGCTCGACAAAGCGGGCATCGTCTTCATTGGTCCGCCGCCCAAGGCGATCGCCGCGATGGGCGACAAGATCGCGTCGAAAAAGCTGGCGCAAAAGGCGGGCGTCAACATCGTTCCCGGCTATCTCGACGACATCGCGTCGACCAAAGAGGCGGTGAAAATCGCCGGCGAGATCGGCTATCCGGTGATGATCAAGGCGTCGGCGGGCGGCGGCGGCAAGGGCCTGCGGCTCGCCTACAACGCCAAGGATGTCCGCGACGGGTTCGAGGCGACCAAGCGCGAGGGGCTGGCGAGCTTCGGCGACGACCGCGTGTTCATCGAAAAATTCATCGAGGCGCCGCGCCACATCGAGATCCAGGTGCTCGGCGACCAGCACGGCAACATCCTCTATTTGGGCGAGCGCGAATGCTCGATCCAGCGCCGCCACCAGAAGGTCGTCGAGGAAGCGCCGTCGCCGTTCGTCACGCCCGCGATCCGCAAGGCGATGGGCAACCAGGCGGTCGCGCTCGCTAAAGCGGTGGGATACTACAGCGCGGGCACGGTCGAGCTGATCGTCAGCGGCGCCGACCCGACCGGCAAGAGCTTCTACTTCCTCGAGATGAATACCCGGCTGCAGGTCGAGCATCCGGTGACGGAGGAAGTCACGGGACTCGACCTCGTCGAGCAAATGATCCGCGTCGCGGCGGGTGAAAAGCTCGGGTTCGCGCAGAAGGACGTCAAGCTCGACGGCTGGTCGATCGAAACGCGGGTTTACGCCGAGGACCCGTATCGCGGGTTTTTGCCGAGCACGGGGCGGTTGGTGCGTTACCAAGCACCCAGGGAAACCGTTCGTCCTGAGCGCAGCGCGCAGCGCGAAGTCGAAGGGCGCCTGGCACGATCGTCTAGGAAACGCCCTTCGACTTCGCTCAGGACGAACGAGGTTGGGGCTGCTTCAGCCGGACCGCGTGTCCGCGTCGACGACGGAGTCGCCGAGGGCGGCGAGGTCAGCATGTTCTACGACCCGATGATCGCCAAAGTGATCACCTGGGCGCCGACGCGCGAGGCGGCGATCGACGCGCAGGTCGCGGCGCTCGACCAATTCGAGATCGACGGCATCGGCCACAATGTCGATTTCCTCTCCGCGCTGATGCAGCACCCGCGCTTTCGCTCCGGCGACCTCGCGACCGACTTCATCGCTGACGAATATCCGCGAGGGTTCGAGGGCGCGCCCGCCGACGAGCAATTGCTGCGCCAGCTCGCGGCGATCGCCGCCGGCCTCGCGTGGCGGCAGGCCGACCGCGCGTTTCGGGTTTCGGACCAGCTCGGGGAGCCGTTGCAGGCGCCGTGCGACTGGGTCGTCCGGATCGGCGGGAAAGAGCAGATGGTCACGCTCGAGGAGGGCGCGACGGTCGACGGGCAGGCGGTCGACGGGACGCTCGAATGGTCGCCGGGCGATCGGCTCGCGGTCGCGTCCTCCGGCGATGGGCATCTGCGGGTCCGCGTCGCGCGCAACCATTCGGGCTGGGTGCTGACGACGCGCGGGAGCCGCTACAAGGTGCAGGCGCTCGCCTCACATGTCGCGGAGTTGTCGCACCACATGATCGAAAAGGTGCCGCCGGACCTGTCGCGCCTGCTCATCGCGCCGATGCCGGGGCTGCTGACCCGGCTCGACGTCGAGCCCGGCGACATGGTCGACGCCGGCCAGCCGGTCGCGGTGGTCGAAGCGATGAAGATGGAGAATATCCTGCGGGCAACCAAGGCGGCGAAGGTCAAGGCGACGCCGGTGAAGGCAGGCGATAGCCTCGCGGTTGATCAGGTCATTGTGGAGTTCGATTAAGACACTTTACGACCCGTGTTGAGCCCGCTCGTCGATAAGCCGCTCCACGTCGGCCACTTTGGCCTCCAGCTTCTGGAGAAATGGAAGGCCATATTTTTCAAGACGATCAGATGGATAGTTCCTGATCGTGTATCGATATCGATCTGTTTCATCTTTCAGCGCGGTGTGGAGACGCTCTAAGTCTCTGTCGGACAGAGACTCCCTGCGCAGGTAGGCGTTCTCAATATACATCAGCGGTCCCTTAACTCACTCCGCCTAAGCTTTCCCGTTGCTGTTTTCGGCAGGCTCCCCACGAACTCGATCTCGCGCGGGTATTTGTAGGGGGCGATTTGCGCTTTCGCGTGGGCCTGGAGCTCCGCAACCAGCTCCTCTGAGGGCTCCGTTTCCGCAGCCGTCACGACGAACGCCTTCACCTTCTGCCCGCGCTCCTCGCACGGCACCCCGATCACCGCGCATTCGGCGACTGCCGGGTGCGACAGCAAGGCATTCTCCACTTCCGGCGCGCCGATGTTGTAGCCCGAGCTGACGATCATGTCGTCGCTGCGCGCGAGGTACCAGTAATAGCCTTGCGGGTCGCGGCGATAGGTGTCGCCGGTGACGTTCCAGCCGTCGTGCACGTAATCGGCCTGGCGCGGGTCGTCGAGGTAGCGGCAGCCGGTCGGGCCCTTGACCGCGAGCCTGCCGGTGCCTTCGTCCATCGGCTGGCCGCCGTCGTCGAGGACCGTCGCCTCGTACCCGGGCACCGCCTTGCCGGTGGCGCCGGGACGGACGTCGTCGCCGGCGGCGGAAATGAAGATGTGCATCATCTCGGTCGCACCGATGCCGTCGGTGATCGAAATCCCCGTGCGCTCCTTCCACGCGTGCCAGGTTGCTTGCGGAAGATGTTCGCCGGCCGACAGGCAGTAACGCAGGGTCTTGAGCGCATCGGGAAGCGCGGGCTGCGACAGCATCGCCTTGTAGGCGGTCGGCGCGGTCGCGAGGTGAGTGACACCGAATTGCGCGATCGCTTCGAGCATCGCCGGCGGGCTCGGCTGCTCGATGGTCGCGCTGGCCGCGCCGGCGCGCAGCGGGAACAGGAACGCCGCGCCGAGCCCGAAGGTGAAGGCGAGCGGGGCCGAGGTCATCGCGATGTCGCCGGGCTTCATGCCGATCAGATGCCTCGCGAAACTGTCGCACGGAGCGAGGACGTCGCGGTGGAAGTGGACGCAGCCCTTTGGCACGCCGGTGGTGCCGCTGGTGAAAGCGATCAGCGCCGGATCGTCCGAAGCGGTATCGTGAGCGGGCAACGGGTCGAGGCCGGCGCAGCGAGTCTCGAGCTCGCCCTTGCCGTGGTCGCCGTCATATCTGGTGAGCTGCTTGACGAAGCGCGTCTGCTCCATTGCTGCACGGAAGTCGCCGATGAAGCGGCTGTCGACGAGCGCGTGACTGACTTCGGCGCGGTCGATCACGGTGGCGATCTCGCCCGGGCGCAGCAGCGGCATGGTCGCGACCACGACTCCGCCCGCCTTGAGCACGCCAAGCCAGGCGGCGAACAATGTATAGCCGTTCGGCCCGCGCAGTAGCACGCGGTTGCCGGGGACGAGTCCCTCTTCGTCGACCAGCAGTCGCGCAATCCGGCCGGAGAAGTCGTCGAGGTCGGCGTAGGTCCAGCGGCCGTGCGCGTTGACCATCGCCAGCGCGCCCGCCTCGCCGCCCGCGAGCAGCTCGGCGGCGGCGTTGAGCCGTTCGGAATATTGCAGCTCCGGCAGGTCGAACCGGAACTCCGGCAGCAGCTCGGGCGGCGGCAGTCGATCGCAGACGAAGCGGTCGTATTCGCTCATTCGGGCACCACCGCCATGGTTTCGATTTCGACCAGCGCGGCGCTTTCGACCAGGCCGCCGACTTCGACCAGCGCCATCGCCGGATAGTGCGGCCCGATGATCGCTTTCCACGCCACGCCGATCTCGTCGCGCGCGCGCAGATAGTCTTCGCGATCGGTGACGTAGCAGGTCATGCGGACGATGTGCTCGGGCCCGGCGCCGTCCTCGGCGAGGATGGCGAGCGTATTGCGCAGCACCTGGCCGAACTGCTCATGCAGTCGGTGCGAGACGAACATTTCGCGCTCATCCCAGCCGACAATTCCGGCGGTGACGATGATCCGCCCGCGCGCGGAAATCCCGTTCGAATAGCCTTTGGGCCGCGGCCAGCCGGGGGGGAGCAATACCTTCATAGGGCGTGCTCCTTTAGCAGGTCCCGGGCGATGATCTGGCGCTGCACTTCGCTGGCCCCTTCGTAAATCCGGAGCGCGCGAATCTCACGGTACAATTCCTCGACCTTGACGCCACGGGTCACGCCCGCGCCGCCGTGCATCTGCACCGCCGCATCGATCACCTGTTGCGCGGCCTCGGTCGCGTAAAGCTTGGCCATGGCGGCCGCGCGCCGGTTGTCGATGCCGCCGATGTCCTGCTGCCAGGCGGCGCGGTAGATCAGCAGCGCAGCGGCGTCGATCCGCGTCGCCATGTCCGCCAGCTTGCTTTGGGTCACGGCATTGTCCGCCAAAGTGCCGCTGCCGAGCCTTCGCCCGGCTGCAAAGGTCACGGCTTCGTCCAGAGCGCGGCGAGCAAAGCCAAGCGCTGCCGCGCCGACCGTCACCCGAAACAGGTTGAGCGTTTCCATGCCGATGCGGAAGCCTTCCCCGGCTTCGCCGATCAGCGCGTCGGCGGGGATTCGGACGTTGTCGTATTTGAGCCGCGCCAGCGGGTGCGGAGCGATGACTTCGATGCGCTCCGCCACGGTGAGGCCCGGCGCGTCGGCGGGGACGATGAACGCGCTTAAGCCCCGCGCGCCTTCGGCTTCGCCGGTGCGGGCGAAGGTCACGTAAAAATCCGCGATGCCGCCATTCGAAATCAACGTCTTCTCGCCAACCAGCACCCATTCGTCGCTCGCGCGCATCGCCGAGGTCTGGATGTTGGCGGCGTCGGACCCGCATTCGGGCTCGGTCATCGCGAAGGCGGCGATCGCCTTGCCGCTCGCGACCTTGGGAAGCCACCGGCGCTGCTGCTCGATGGTCCCGAACAGCGAGATCGCGCCCGAGCCGAGGCCCTGCATCGCAAACGCGAAATCGGCGAGGCCGCTGCGATAGGCGAGCGCTTCGCGGGCGATCGCCAGGCTGCGGACGTCGGGCCGCTTCTCGCCGTCGGCGACGGTGAGCTTGAGCAGGCCGGCGCCTCCGAGCTCGCCGACGAGCGCACGGCATTGCGAATCGAGATCGCCGGAATGTTCGCCCAAGTTCGCCGACCAGCGCTCGAGCTTGTCGGCCAGCTCGCGATGGCGCGGCTCGAAGAACGGCCAGGCAAGGAAGCCGCGATCAGCCATCAGTCGCCCTTGAACTCCGGCGTGCGCTTGGCCGCAAAGGCTTCGTAGGCGCGCTTGAAGTCGTTGGTCTGCATGCACGCCGCCTGGGCTTCGGCCTCCATGTCGAGCGCGATCGCGATCGGCTCCGCCCACTCGGCGTCGAGCTGGCGCTTGGTGACCGCGTGGGCGAGCGTCGGGCCGGCGGCGAGATCGCGGGCGAGCTGCCGCGCGTCGGCCTGCACGTCGTCGCAAATGCGGCTGAAAAAGCCCCAGGCATGTCCTTCCTCGGCGGTCATGTTGCGGCCGGTGTACAGCAATTCCGCGGCGCGGCCGTGGCCGATAATGCGCGGCAGGATCGCGCACGCGCCCATGTCGGCGCCCGACAGTCCGACGCGGGTGAACAGAAAGGCCGTCTTGGCGTTCGGCGCAGCCAGCCGCAGGTCGCTGGCCATCGCCATAATTGCTCCGGCGCCGGCGCAGACGCCCTCGACCGCGGCGACGATCGGCTGCGGGCAGGCGCGCATCGCCCGCACCAGGTCGCCGGTCATGCGCGTGAAGTTCAACAGGCCGTCGAGGTCCATTTTGGTCAGCGGGCCGATAATCTCGTGGACGTCGCCGCCCGAGCAGAAATTGCCGCCGGCGCCGGTCAGAACGACGCATTTGACCTCGCGCGCGCCGGTGAGCGCGCGGAACGTGTCGCGAAGCTCGGCATAGCTGTCGAAGGTCAGCGGATTTTTGCGCTCGGGCCGGTTGAGGGTGATGGTCGCGACGCCGCCGGAAAACGCCCACTGGAAATGCTCCGGAGCGAAAGTCGCGGCGGCGAGATTCATGCGCTGGTGCCGCCGTCGATGGTCACCGCGGCGCCGTTGATGTCGCGGCTCTGCGGCAGGCACAGGGT
This sequence comes from Sphingomicrobium sp., assembly GCA_035512655.1. Taxonomy (GTDB): domain Bacteria; phylum Pseudomonadota; class Alphaproteobacteria; order Sphingomonadales; family Sphingomonadaceae; genus Sphingomicrobium. The sequence goes on from DATKDM010000009.1 coordinate 88,344, forward strand.
CAGGATCATCGTCCCGATCCCGTCGGGATCGACCAGCCGCCCGCTCGCATTCATGCTGGTGATCGCCCCGCGCGCCTGCTCTTCGCTGCGGCCGGTGATCTCGGACACGCGCGCCACCGACTGGTCGGTCATCGGCGTGTCGACATAGCCGGGGCAGACGGCGTTCACGGTCAGATTGGTCTTGGCATATTCGGCGGCGAGGCTGCGCATCAGGCCAAGCAGGCCGTGCTTGGAGGCGGCGTAATGGGCCGCATAAGGGACGCCGCGCAGGCTGGCGACCGAGGCAACGAAGACGAGACGGCCGTTCTCGCTGGCCAGAAGATCCTGGATCGACGCCTGGGCGCAGTCGAACGCGGCCGTCAGATTGGTGGCGATGATCCGGTCCCAGCTGTCGCGCGTCATCTTGTGGAACGGCGCGCTCTCGGCGATTCCGGCGTTGACGATCAGCATCTCGATCGGGCCGTTGGCCGCGCGCGCTTCGTCGAACGCGCGCTCGATCGCCGCGCGGTCGGTGACGTCGCACTGGTGGACCGAGCCCGATACGATCGCCGCCGTCCGCTCGAGCGGCTCGAGCCGGCGGCCGAGGAGAGACACCTTGGCGCCGGCCGCATGGAGGTGGGTGGCGGCCGAAGCGCCGATGCCGGTGCCGCCGCCGGTAACCAGCGCGTGACGGCCTTCAAGCCAGTTGTTCAATTGCATTGCTGACCTCGTGAGTTTCCGCATTGGCCGATGGCCTTGATGGTGGCAAGGCGGCGAAAAAGGAAGCCAGGAGCCGATCCATGAAGACCCGCGCCGCCGTCGCCTTCGAAGCCAAGCAGCGCCTTGAGATCGTCGAGCTCGACCTCGACGGTCCCAAGGCCGGCGAAGTGCTGGTCGAGATCATGGCGACCGGCATCTGCCATACGGACGCCTATACGCTGGACGGGCTCGATTCCGAAGGCATCTTCCCGAGCGTGCTGGGTCATGAGGGCGCAGGCATCGTTCGCGAGGTGGGCGCGGGCGTCACCTCTGTGCAAGCCGGCGACCATGTGATCCCGCTCTACACGCCGGAATGCCGCCAGTGCAAAAGCTGCCTCTCGGGCAAGACCAATCTGTGTACGGCCATTCGCGCGACGCAAGGCAAAGGCCTGATGCCGGACGGCACGAGCCGGTTCAGCTACAAGGGCCAGACCGTGTATCACTAT
>DATKDM010000010.1:0-177595 GCA_035512655.1 Sphingomicrobium sp.
AGCATAGCAAGCAACCAGACAATCCATGCCGAAACACTTGGACGCGGCAGCGAAAGAGTCCACCCGCCGTAGGCAAGGCCGAGCATGAAACCGGGCAATCCGAAAATAGCCCAAGCCAAAGCGAGCCGTTTGTACCAGGCAGCCAAATCGCGCATCACCAGTCACCCCCTCTCCCTCGCAGTTCCGTCGCAGTTCCGGGGACGCAATAATAATTAGACGAGCGTTCGGTCCTGTAGCGCCGACACCATGCGACTACGCCGGAGTCACGTCGCCCTGGTGGGTGGGGTCTTCGGTGCCCGCGGCGGGGCGCTTGTCGAACACTTCGTCGATGATGCCATAGTCCTTGGCCTCGTCGGCCTCGAGGAACTTGTCGCGGTCCATCGCCTTCTCGATGTCCTCCAGCTTGTTGCCGGTATATTTGGCGTAGAGCTCGTTCAAGCGCTGGCGCATGCGCAGGATCTCGCGCGCCTGGATCTCGATGTCGGCGGCCGCGCCCTGGGCGCCACCCGAAGGCTGGTGAACCATGATCCGGCTGTTGGAGAGAGCGACCCGCATCCCCGGTTCGCCGGCGGCGAGCAGGAAGCTGCCCATCGATGCCGCCTGGCCGATGCACACGGTACCGACCTTGGGCCGGATATATTGCATGGTGTCGTGGATCGCGAGGCCCGCGGTGACAACTCCGCCCGGCGAGTTGATGTACATGAAGATGTCCTTCTTCGGGTTCTCGGACTCGAGGAAGAGCAGCTGGGCGGTGATCAGCGAGGCCATATGGTCCTCGACTGCGCCGGTGACGAAGATGATCCGCTCGCGCAGCAGCCGCGAATAGATGTCGAAGCTGCGCTCGCCCCGGTTGGACTGTTCGATGACGATCGGAACGAGCTGAGTGATGATGTCTTGATGGTCCATGATGTAAAGCGGATCCTTGTTGCCTGGTCCCAGCCTACATCGGGGCAAAACCGGGAAGGTTCAAGCGCCGCCTTGGGTCAGTCGGTGCCCGGCGCGGCGAACGCGAGGTAGGCGAGCCGGCGGACCTCGCGGCGGCCGCGGGTGACGGTGTCGAGGATCAACCCGGCGAAAAAGCACAGCACCGCGACGATGACCATGCCGGTGATCAGGATCGCGGTCGGGAAGCGCGGCACCAGGCCGGTGTCGAGGTAGGTGACGATCAGCGGGATCGACAGCAACAGAGCGGCGATCAGCAGCAATGCCCCGATCGCCCCGAAAAACAGCACCGGCCGCTCGGTTCGGTAGAGCGTTGCGATGGTCTTGGTGATCCGCCAGCCGTCGCCGAATGTCGACAGCTTGGACTGCGAACCTTCGGGGCGCGCGCCATAAACGGTTTCGACCTCGCCGACCGGCATTTTCAGCTCGAGCGCGTGGACGCTCATCTCGGTCTCGATCTCGAACCCCGACGAGAGCACCGGGAAGCTTTTGACGAAGCGCCGGGAAAACACCCGGTAGCCCGAGAAAATGTCCGAAAAGCTTCGGCCGAACAATTTGGCGAGAATGCCGGTGAACAGCCGGTTGCCGAGCACATGACCGCCCCGGTACGCGCCTTTTTCCTCGTGGCGGCGAGTGCCGACCACCATGTCGAGCTGGTCGGCGAGCAGCAGATCGACCATCGCCTGCGCCGACTTGGGATCGTAGGTCAAATCGCCGTCGGCCATCACATAGACGTCGGCGTCGATGTCGGCGAACATTCGCCGGACGACGTGGCCCTTGCCCTGCTGCCGCTCGGAGCGGACCACCGCCCCGCCCGCGGCCGCAATCTCGCGGGTGCGGTCGCGGCTGTTGTTGTCGTAAACGTAGATCGCCGCGGACGGCAGCGCGGTCCGGAAACCCGCGACGGTCGCGGCAATGGTCGCTTCCTCGTTGAAGCACGGCAGCAGCACGGCGATGCGCGGTTCAGCGGTCATTGGCCCCCCATCGTCATCCCCGCGCAAGCGGGGATCCCGCTGCTTCTAATGCAACAACAGCAAAATGGAGTCCCGCTTTCGCGGGAATGACAAGTTACTTTTTCTTGGCCGCCGGCTTCTTTGCACTGCTTTTGGCCGAATCCTTTACGACCGCCTTCGCCGCCGCCTTGTTTACCGGCTCGCTCTTCAGCGGCTTCGCAGGCTTGGGAGCGGCGCTCTTGCTTTCGACGATGTCGGCCTTTTTCGGAGCGCCCTTCGCTTTGGCCGCTTTCGCCGGTCCGGGCTTGGCAGCACCTTCAGGAGCTTTCTTGCCTTTGCCTGGCTTTGCCTTGGCGGGTTTCGCAGCGGCGGCATGGTCATGGCCGCAGCCGGGGCCGTGGACATGGCCCTCTTCGCTCTCGAGGTCGGCCTCGAGCTCGGCGCGGCTGGCCTTGCGCTCGCTGATCCCGGCCTTCGAGAACAGGAAGTCGACGACCTTGTCCTCGTAGAGCGGGGCGCGCAGCTGGGCCGCCGCCATCGGCTCCTGCTGGACATATTGAATGAAGCGCTCGCGGTCCTTGCCCTGGTACTGCGCCGCAGCCTGGGCGATCAGCCGGTTCATTTCCTGCTCGCTGACCTGGACGCCGTTGGCCTGCCCGATCTCCGACAGCAACAGGCCGAGGCGCACGCGGCGCTCGGCAATGCCGCGATACTCGTCGGCGTCCTTCTCGACCTCGGCGAGCGCGGCCTGCGAGTCAGCCTCGTGGCTCGCTTCGTGGCGCAGCTGCTGCATGATGTTCTGGAATTCGGCCTCGACCATCGATCCCGGCACCGGAAAATCATGCTTGGCAGCCAATTGGTCGAGCAGCCGCCGCTTCATGTGGGTGCGGGTCAGGCCGTTCAATTCCTGCTGCTGCTGTTCGTGGATCAGGGTCCGCAGCTGTTCGAGGCTGGTCAGGCCCAGCGACTTGGCGAACGCCTCATCGACTTTGGCCTCGCCCGCCGTCTTCACCGCCTTCACGGTCACCGCGAAGGTTGCCGCCTTACCCTTCAGTGCATCCGACTGGTAATCGGCCGGAAAGGTGACGCTCACGTCGCGCTTTTCTCCAGCCTTGGCGCCGACCAGGCCTTCTTCGAAGCCCGGGATCAGCTGGCCGGAGCCGAGCTCGATCGACATGTCCTCGCCCGTGCCGCCTTCGAACGGCTCGCCGCCGACGCTGCCGGCGAAGTCCATGACGACGAGATCGCCGAGCTGCGCGGCGTGCTTTTTGGGCGCGTCGCTCCAGCTCTTGTTGGACCGGGCCAGCTGTTGCAGCTGCTGCTCGACCGCGGCTTCGTCGACGTCGACCGTCAGCCGTTCGAGCGTCAGCCCCTCGATCTGGGGGACGGGTACGTCCGGAAGCGCTTCGAGGCGGACTCGGACCTCGGCGTCCTTGCCGGGCTCATATTGTTCGTCGAGCTCGACCTCGGGCTGGAGCGCCGGGCGCAGCTTGCGCTCCTCGAGCAGCTTCTGGACACCGTCCTGAACAGCGCCGCTCAGCGCGTCGCGCTGAAGCGCGTCGCCGTGCATCTTGCGGATGAGGTTGGGCGGCACCTTGCCGGGGCGGAAGCCGGGCATCCGCACCTGCGGCGCGATCCGGCGCACCTCCTGATCGACGCGCGCTTCGATATCTTTCGCCGCGATAGTCAGCATGAAGGCCCGCTTGAGGCCCTCGTTCTCAGTTTCGACGCTCTTCATAGTCACATTGCAATCCCGTTGAATCGTTCAACCCGCGGCCGGCGAGAATGGTGCGCGCGGAGGGACTCGAACCCCCACGTCTTTCGACACTTGGTCCTAAGCCAAGCGCGTCTACCAGTTCCGCCACGCGCGCGCGGACCCTTCGAAGGTGCGCGGCCTATAGCAAGGATAGGCTTGGGGGCAAGCACGCCCGCGGCGGGCAACCTGTGGCGCAGGGCGGGCGTTCGACCCGTTGAGGAGACCAGACCATGCAACAATTGCCGCCATTCCCCGAAGAGACCCCGCCGACCCCGGGTCCTGCTCAGCCCTCGCAACCCGGCCAGCCCAGCGAAACGCCCCAGGAGACCCCGCCGACCGCTCCGGATATCGATGTGCCGTCGCCGGCGCAGCCGAACACCGACCCGTCGCCGACACCAATCTCGCCGGTCGGCTAGCCGTCCGCGAGCGCCGGGCGCCAAGCCTATCTCCGCTTGCGGGCGGAGGCGACGATCGCCTCGAAGTCGCCGATCGCACTGCCGAAATAGTGCGAGCGCGCGGCGTCGAACAGGATCAGGTACAGCTCGCCGTCGATGATTGCCCCGACCGCCCGGCCGCGCCGCCACAGCTCGTCGGTATCGAGGTGCTCGTAGTCGAACTGGAAGCCGTCGACGCCGAGGAACCGGCGCGGCTGCAACGACAGGGTTCGAAAGTCGACCGCGCCGCCGCGGGCGCGGTACAGGCTCTCGAGCATCGCGGTGACTTCCGGGGCCGACATGTCCGCGCGGAATTTGGGGACCTGGCGATCGTCCGTCCGGCGCTGGCGAATCAAATATTTTCCGCTCGGCAGCCCGGAGACGAAGCTGATGCCATCGAGCAGTGGCCCGTTGAGGGTCCAGTCCTCGACCCAGCGGACGTCGTCGAACAGGAACAGCTTGCGGGTGCGGTTCCAGGGGCGCGGCGCGGTCACCGCCATCGTCCCATCGCCGACCTGCACGCTGCGCACCCTGACGAGCGAATAATATTCGCTTCCCAGCCCCCCGCCGCCGCCGACGGACGAACAGGCGGGCAGCGCCAGGGCAAGGGCGGCGAGGATCAGCTTTGGAGTGCGCGTCATCGGCTTCGAATTCCCTAGCTGATCATCTGGCGGATGAATGGCGCATCGGCGGCGTTGGGCTGCATCGAAAGGTAGCGCGACAAGGCGACCCGCGCCTCGGCCTGGCGGCCTTCCTTGATCAGCGACAGGCCGTGCCACCGCCATGCCTCGGGCGGAGCATCGGGATAGGCGACGGCGATCGCATAGCCCTGCGCGGCGCGGCGGTCGTCGCCCTGGCGGTTGCGCAGCCGCCAGACCTCCGCCTCGTAGAAGCGGAGCAGCCCGTTCCACCCGTCGCGTGCAAGCGTTTCGATGAGATACTGGCTGGCGCCGGGGTCGTTCAGCTTCACCTGGTCGTCGAGCAGCATCTTGCGGACCGGGCCGATCGCCTCGAGGTAGCGGCCGCGGCGGTTGTCGTAGGTTCGGCCCGGCACCGTCACTTCGGCCGCCGATGCCTTGAGATCAGCCATTCTTGCTCCCGGCGACGGGTGGGTGGCGAACAGTCCGCCGCCACGGTCGCGCCGCTTGCGCCGATGCATGGCGCTGGCGTCCTGCTCGCCGATCAGCTGCTCCCAGACAGTGGCCATTTCGATCGCGGGGTAGCCATTTTCAGCCAGCAGCCGGGCGCCCATCGCGTCAGCTTCGGCTTCCATCAGGCGGTTGTAGCGGAACAGCGACAGGATGGTGCCAAGCTGCGCCAGCTGCGCAATGTCTCCGGTATACACGCCGGCGCCGGCGCCGGCGACGCCCAGCGCCATCGATCCGATCGCAAAGATATCGCCCTTGCGCTTGGTGTCGCGCCACGAGCGGATCATGTGGCGGCGCAGGAAGTGCCCGGACTCGTGCGCGATCACTCCGGCGAGCTGAGCCTCGTTGCGCATCCGCAGCAGGAGACCTGAGAAAATCACCGTAAAGCCGCTTGGAAACATCACCGCGTTGAAGTCGGGAATGCGCGCGAGATAGATCCGCATGTCCTTCGCCGCCGGCCCGCCGACCTGGCCGATCAAATTCTGCAAATAGCCGATGAGCTCGGGATCCTTCATCAGCAGGTTCGAGCCCGCGACCTCTTCTTCGACCCGCTCCATCTGTTGCCACAGGCCAAGCTCGTCGCGGTCGGTCGGCCGGAAGCCCGGCCCGATCAGCGAATTCATGTCGGCCGGGCGGACTCGCGCCTGGGCGATCCCGGTCGTCAGCGTTGCCGCCGCGGCCCCGCCGCCGATCAGCAGCGCGCGGCGGTTGAGCTCAAAGCAGCGCAGGCACATCAGCGTCTCTCCATGGCCCGGCGGACTTCGCGGCCGGGTTTCATCCGGCCGAGCAGCCGTTCGACCAGCTGCGCGGAGCCTTCCGGCGAGCGGATGTCGCCCATCTTGACCCCGGCGATCTGGCTACCGGTCTGGACGACGTTGAACCAGATCACCTCGCCGGTCTTCAAATCGACCAGCGAGGCGTAGGCGAACTGGCCGCCGCCGCCGATGTTGGGAGCGCAAAAGCCAATAAAGCAGCCGGCCACGCCCAGCACCTGGAGAGCGACCCGCCCGCCCGAGACGATGCTGTCCTCGGCGTGCATGAACAGCGCGTAATCGAACCCGGTCTTGCGGCCGAGCTCGACGGCGTCCGCGCCGAGCGTATAGTCGAGGCCGCCCCGCGGCTTCGATGGCAAATGGGCACCGAGATATTTGTGCAGTGCGATCGAGTTGCCGACCGCGCCATGCAGCCTCTCAAGGTCGGCGACCAGTTCTTCGCTGACTCCGGGAAGCTCGTTGCGGCGGGCCATGATCTGGACCTTGCCGCCGCGTTCCGCCTGTTGGGCCCGCAACGCGGCGATGATGTTGGCGCGGGCCTGTTCGGTCCAGTCGGCGCGAGGTTCCGCCATGCCACCGGTGGTAACGCTGTTGACCGTCACGTCGGGGCGCATGACCAGCAGCCGGTAATCGCCCTGCGGCGGCGTGAATTGCAAATCGGAAAACTGGCGCGTCTGAACGCAGCCGGCGATGGGAACGCTGAGCGCTAGTGCGAGCGCGATGCCCAGATGACGCATATCAATCTCCGCGCTCCGCCAACCGCGGCCGCTCCCCGAATGTTCCACCTGCCTGTGCGCGCATGAACGGCATATTAAAAATTGCCAGCGTTTTTAAACAATTAGCGGGGTTGACAAGCGATGCCCTCGATGCCCGCCAAACATTTGCCGTCGATCGCCGCGGGGTCGAAGCGAAGGCCCAGCATCGCCGCCAGGGTCGGCATGATGTCGATCGTTTCGATCGCCTCGTTGCGGTCGGCGGCGGCCATCGCCGGGCGCCAGAAGATGATCGGGACTCGACGGTCGTAGTCCCATGGGCTGCCGTGGGTGGCGACGTAGGTGCGGGACGGATTGGCGATCGGCATGACGTATTGGCGCAACAGGACGATGAGATCGCCCGAACGCTCGGCATCGAACGACGCGCGGGCGCGCTCGATCAGCGACCAGCGGTCAGGGCTCGAAGTCGGCATTGGAACCCGGCGAAGCTGGTCGGCGGTAATCGCCGCCGCGACTTGCGGGTGGGCGGCATAGGCCGCGGCCGCCTCGCGCAGGGCGCTAGCGCGATCGGCCGGCCGGAGGGCGCGATCGAGGTAGATGTCGCCGGAAGAGTCACCGATCAACACCGGTCCTTCGAGCTTTAGCTTGGCGGCGATCCGCTTGCCCATTTCCGCCGCTTCCAGGGCGGGATCGACACGCTGTGCAGCGATCCCGTTGAGGCGGAGCCGCTCGGGGATATCCTGGCCGCCATGGTCCGCGGTGAGGGCAACTGCATAATCGATCCCCGAACCGTCGAGCTGCCGGAAGAAGTCGCCGAGGTCGCGGTCAAGCGAGAGCAACTGGAGGCACATTTCCTGGCCGCCGCTACCGTAGGCGTGGCCGACATAGTCGGTCGCCGCGAGTCCGATCGACAGCAGGTCCGGCGCGGCGTCGCGGCCCAATTGCATGTCCTCGATCACTCCCGCGGCCAGCGCGAGCACGGCGCCGTCGAAAGCCGGCGAGATGCGGAATGCGGCGGAGTCGCCGGCGGCACGGGCGAAACGGCCGTCGCCGACCGAGCGGTCGATGCCCTCGATCGCCACCGGGCGCGCCTTGGCCGAGCATAGCTGGGGCGGGTCGAGCGGCGGCTGCGGCGCCGCGATCAGCCCCGCCACAGCCGCATTGGCGCGCGCGACGCTGGCCGGCGGCGTGGCGCGAAGGTCGGTCGCGAAGCGCTTGCCGTCCCAGTACCAGCGCTGATCGACAATTCTGCCACCCATCGTCACCGCCGAGCGGTCCTTGCCGGCGATCGCGACGTGACGGCTGCCGGGCGATGCAGCCTTCAGGAGGTCGCCCAGCGTCGGCACGCGCAAGTGCACCGGCGACACCGTGTAGGCGCTCGACGAACCGCCGCTCACGCGCTCGTCCTCGGCGCAGTACACCGACTTGTCCGAGCGGGCCTGCGACTGGTCGACCCAATTGTTGGCGATGATCCCGGTGCGCGCCGGGCGCGATCCGGTGAGGATCGTCGAATGGCCGGGGCAGGTCTCGGTCGCGGCGTAGCCATGATAGCCGTTGCGGAACACCGTCCCGCGGGACAGCCGAGCGAAGCCGCCGAACAGCAGCGGCCGGTACTCGTCGAACAGGTCGGCTGAAAGCTGGTCGACCGAGATCACGATCAGCAGCCGCGGCGGTGGCGGTGCACTGCCTTGCGCGACTGCAGGATTGGCGAACAAAGCCGCGGCGGCGGCGAGAATGAGGTTCCGCATGGATGCTCCATGTGCCCCTGCGAAGGCAGGGGTCCAGACGCGCTGCGATAGCAGCGCTGGCGCGCCGGTCTAGGCTCCCGCCTTCGCGGGAGCACAATCTAGTCCAGCTTGGACCGCAGTCGCTCGTTGACCACCTGCGGGTTGGCCTTGCCGGCCATCGCCTTCATCACCTGGCCGACGAAGAAGCCGAACAACGCCTCCTTGCCCGCCTTGTACTGCGCGACCTTGTCGGCGTTGGCGGCGAGCACCTCGTCCACCACCGCGTCGATGGCGCCGCTGTCCGAGGTCTGCTTTAGCCCGCGCGCCTCGACGATCGCGGCCGCGCCCTCGCCGGTCTCGAGCATGATCTCGAGCACCTGCTTGGCGAGGCTGCCCGAAATGGTGCCGTCGCCGACCAGACCCAGCAACTCCGCCGCCTGCGCGGGCGAGACCGGGCTGTCGCCGAGCGTCCTGCCGAGCCGGTTCAACGCCCCGAACAGCTCGGACGCGACCCAATTGGCTGCGGCCTTGGGCTCGACGCCGTTGGCCAGCAGGTCATCGAACCAGCGCGCGGTTTCGACTTCGGCGGTTAGCACGCTGGCGTTGTACGGCGGGATTCCGAGCCCCTCGTAGCGCTTGCGCTTGGCGTCGGGCAGCTCGGGCAGCGAGGCGCGGCACTCCTCGATAAATGCCTCATCGAGCTCGAGCGGGAGCAGGTCGGGGTCGGGGAAGTAGCGATAGTCGTGCGCGTCGGACTTGGAGCGCATCGAGCGGGTCACGCCCTTGTCGGGGTCGAACAGCCGCGTTTCCTGGACGACCGCGCCGCCCGCCTCGATCAGATCGACCTGGCGGCGCGCCTCATGCTCGATCGCGGCCATGATGAAGCGCACCGAATTGACATTCTTGGTCTCGGTACGGGTACCGAGCGGATCGCCCGGCTTGCGGACCGAGACGTTGACATCGGCGCGCATGGAGCCCTGCTCCATATTGCCGTCGCAGCTCCCGACATAGCGCAGGATCGCTCTTAGCTTTCGAACGTAAGCTCCTGCTTCTTCTGGAGAATTCATATCCGGTTTCGATACGATCTCCATCAAAGCGACGCCGGCACGATTGAGATCGACATAAGAGAAACTGGGGTGCTGATCGTGGATCAGCTTGCCCGCATCCTGCTCGACATGGATGCGCTCGATGCCGATCGTCTTGGCGCTGCCCTCGTCCTTCTCGTCGAGCAACACTTCGACCTCGCCCTCGCCGACCAGCGGATGGTAGAGCTGGCTGATCTGGTAGCCCTGCGGCAGATCGGCGTAGAAGTAGTTCTTGCGGTCGAAGCGGCTGGTGGCGTTGATTTTCGCTTCGAGCGCAAGCCCGGTGCGCACCGCCTGGCGAATGCACTCGGCGTTGGGAACCGGCAGCATGCCGGGCATCGCCGCGTCAATAAGGCTGACCTGCGTGTTCGGCTCGGAACCGAAAATGGTGGACGCGCCCGAAAACAGCTTCGCGTTGGAGACCACCTGCGCGTGAACCTCGAGGCCGATGACCACCTCCCAGTCGCCGGTCGCGCCTGTGATGCGGTAGGGTGCGGCTGCGTCAGCCATAGCTCACCACCATTTCTCCGGGCGATGGGTGAAGCCGGCGCGCTCCTCGATGGCGAGGGCGGCGTTGAGCACGCCCTGCTCGTCGAGCTCGCGGCCGATCAGGTGCAGGCCGAGCGGAAGCCCCTGCCCGTCGAGGCCGCCCGGGACCGACATTGCGGGGAGCCCGGCCAGGCTAGCCGGAACCGCGAACACGTCGTTCAAATACATCGCCAACGGATCCGTTTTCTCGCCAAGACCGAAGGCAGCCGACGGCGCGGTCGGGGTCAGGATCAGGTCGCAACTCTCGAATGCGGCGGCGAAATCGCGCTTGATCAGCGTCCGCACCCGCTGCGCCTTGGTGAAAAAAGCGTCGTAATAGCCGGCCGAGAGCACGTAGGTGCCGATCATGATCCGGCGCTTGACCTCGGCCCCGAAGCCGGCCGCGCGGGTCGCGGCGTACATCGAATCGAGGCTGCCCTCGCCTTCGGCGCGGAGCCCGTAACGGACGCCGTCGTAGCGGGCGAGGTTGGACGAGGCTTCGGCCGGGGCGATGATGTAATAGGTCGGCAGCGCGTATCGGGTGTGCGGCAGCGAGATCTTGACCGGCTCGGCGCCGGCGTCGCGCAGCCATTCGACACCCTGGTCCCACAAGGCGTCGATGTCGGCGGGCACTCCGTCGATCCGATATTCGGCGGGAATTCCGACGCGCTTGCCTTTGAGATCGCTCGATAATCCCGCTTCCCACTGCGGCACCGGCAGGTCGAGCGAAGTCGAGTCCTTCGGATCAAAGCCGGCCATCGCATCGAGCAGGATCGCGCAATCGCGCACCGTTCGCGCCATCGGCCCGGCCTGGTCGAGCGACGAGGCGAAGGCGACGATCCCCCACCGCGAGCAGCGGCCGTAGGTCGGCTTGATCCCGCAAATGCCGGTGAAAGCGGCCGGCTGGCGGATCGAGCCGCCGGTGTCGGTGCCGGTGACGCCGGGAGCAACGCCCGCCGCGACCGCCGCCGCCGAGCCTCCCGACGAGCCCCCCGGAGTGAGCGCAGCATTGCCGCCGTCCTTGCGCTTCCATGGGCTGATCACCGGGCCGTAGGCGCTGGTTTCGTTGGACGAGCCCATCGCGAACTCGTCCATGTTCAACTTGCCGAGCATCCCCGCCCCGGCTTTGCGCAAATTGCCGCTGACGGTCGATTCATAGCGCGGCTTGAAGCCCTCGAGAATTTTGCTCCCGGCCGTCGTGTCGACGCCTTCGGTCGCGAACAGATCCTTGATGCCGAGCGGGATGCCGGCGAGCGCGCCTATGTCCCCCGACTGCCGGGCGGCGTCGGCGGCGTCAGCCGCGGCAAGCGCAGCCTCCGGCGTCTCGACCGTGAAAGCGTTGAGCGCCCGCGCACCCGCCACCGCGGCGTTGAACTGCTCGGCAATCTCGCGCGCGGAAAAATCGCCCGAGCGGAACCCGTCGCGAAGCTCGGCGATAGTTTTGGTGGTGAGTGCGCTCACTCGATCACCTTGGGAACCGCGAAAAAGCCGTGCTCGACGGCCGGTGCGTTGGCGAGCACCGCGTCGCGGCAATCGCCGTCGGTGACGACGTCATCGCGCAAACGCAGTTTCTGGTCGATCACCGCGGTCAACGGCTCGACGCCATCGGTATCTACTTCGCCGAGCTGCTCGACCCAGCCGAGGATGTTGTTCAATTCGGGCACCATCGCCTCGACCTCGGCATCGCTCATGGCGATCCGGGCGAGCTTGGCGATGTGGCGCACCTGTTCGGTATCGACAGACATTTGTACCTTGTTGCGACGCATCGCGGGAGCGATGCTTGGGCGCGCGGCTAGCAGGGCGCTTCCGGCCCTTCAAGCGAGGCGCCTATTCGAACGGCTCCCCGACCGGCTGGCCGTTGACGTAAAGCTGGCGGCGCGGAGCCGGTCGGATCTCGATCCTGGCGGCGGCGAGGTCGCCGACCCGCGGCGCGGCCTTGGCCGGGGCAACCATCACGTCGGCCGGCTGGCTAAAATCGATCACCATCGTGGAGACTACGCCCCCGCTGCGGTCGCCGCGCGCGCCGTGCCCGGTTAGGACCAGCACCCGCGACCCGCCGATGTCGAGGACCGCGCACTGGGTCTCTTCACGGCAAACATTGCGCAGGGCGATCCGCCGCAGGATTTCGGGCGTTAGCCGCAGACCGGGCGACAGCACCCGGACCCGCTTTGCAACGTCGTCCGCCTCGGTCGCGGCGCGGGTTCGCTCGGCAATCGCCCAGCGATCGGTCGACTTGAGCGCCGAGGCGGCGGTTGCGCGCCAACTGGCCGGGCCGCTCCGGGCGACCTCCGCCAGCCGCTTGCGCCCGGCGGGCCCGAAATCGAACGCCATTGCCGCCCAGTCGAATTTATCCGGCTCGACGCGTCCGCTCTCCAGCCGGGCGAGCTGCGAACGGGCGGAGATCGCTCCAAAGTCGAGGATCGGCAGCGCCAGGAACAGCGCAATGCCGCACACCGCGATCGCAAGATTGGTCTGCACCGGCCGAAGCGGATCGTCGAAATCGCGGCGGCCGCGCCAGATCGACCACCAGCCGCCAAGCCCGTAGGCGATCGCCACGCCGACCGCGATCGCTCCCCACATGCGCTCCGGTGTCCAGCCATATTCGCCGATCCGGATTCCCATCGCAAAGCCGGCGAGGACGGCCAGCGGCAGCACCACCGCGACCAGCGCGAGCGCCGACCAGCGCATCACCGGGTTGGTGGACCTATCGTCGCGGCCGTCGCCGATCACCGCATTGGCGAGCAGGATCGCGCCCGCGCTCGCGGTCAGCAGTAGCGCGGCCGCGGAAACCCAGCTGCCCCACAATCCGTCCAGCCCGGTGAACGGGATCGACAGCAGGAAGATGACCAAAGCGAAGGCGAGTACGGGTGCGAGAACCGAAAACACCACCATCACCAGCCGCTGCAGCGTCGCGACCAGGCGATCGCGCTCGCGCAGCAGGCCGAACGCACCGCCGAACGCGAAGCCGGCCAGCATCCAGGCGAACCATTCTTCCTCGAGCAAATCCTTGAGCAGCTCGATGCCGATCAGGTTGAACAGCCCCGCGATGAGCCAGGCGAGGAGGAAGGTGACGCCGGTGAAGAACAGGCTGGCGGCGCCGATCACCGCGTCGGTCCAGGCGTGCGAGTGGAGCCGGCCGTAGGGGAAGCGCCACGCACCCTCGTCGCGGACCGTCTGGAACAGGGGCGCCGCGATGATCACCGCGAACAGCGCCGAGAAATAAGGCCACTCGAAAATCTCGCCCTGGCGGTTGTAGCTCGCCGTGAACCAGCCGACGAAGGCGATCACGACCGCCCAGCCAAGCGCGAAGGCCACCGCCCACGGCCAGCGCAGGCGCTCCACCGTCAACAGGAACGACAGGGTCGCAACGGCGACGAACGTGGCGCCGGCCCGGCGGGCGGCGGTCAGGGGGTCGTCGTAGCTGTGATCCGTCAAAAGGTGGAACAGCAGTCCGGCGATCGCGGCGATCGCCGCCATGATCCACGGCCTGAGCGGCCATTCCTGCGTCTGGTCATCTAGCCGCTCGGACATTTCACTCTCCCCTTCGAAATGATGTGCCAGCCCACACCCCATGCTTCAAGTCGCCGCAATGAGCGGGAGTCCTCGCCCCTGCAGCGCCGAAAGGCATGAGCAAGTCCTGAGGCTTTGCTGAATTCTCGCCAGGCATGGCGAGGCTGCCGCTCTCCTTGCCCGCGCCCCGGCGCTCCCCTAACGCGCCGCCCATGTGCGCGCGCCGCTTCCTGTTCGTGGTCCTGATCCTGACTTTGCTGGCGGTGGCTGGAGCGTTCGCCATGTTCCAGTTCGGCGACCGCCTGCTGATCAGAAGCGCCATTCCGAAGGGGCATTTCACGCCGCCTCCGCCGCACAGCGGGCCCGACTATGCGAACGACGCAAGCTGGATCGCGAAACCGGGCCTGGTCAACGATCCGTCGGCGTGGCGGCCAACCGGCGAGCCGCGCCCGCTGGTCCCCAGGCCGGCGCACGCTTTCTACATCCACCCGACGACGTACCTGCAGCGCGATCGCTGGAACGCTCCGCTGGACGACCGCGACAGCCGCAATCGCGCCGCTCTGTTCGTAGAAACCCAGGCGAGCGCCTTTAGCGACCTCGCCGCGGTGTGGGCGCCGCGCTACCGCCAGGCGGCCTACGGAGCATTTCTGCTCGACAGCAAGGATGCCCAGGCGGCGCT
Organism: Sphingomicrobium sp.; assembly: GCA_035512655.1. Taxonomy (GTDB): domain Bacteria; phylum Pseudomonadota; class Alphaproteobacteria; order Sphingomonadales; family Sphingomonadaceae; genus Sphingomicrobium. Next base: position 14,249 of record DATKDM010000010.1, read on the forward strand.
CGGCCTCGCTTATGCGGACGTGGCGCGCGCGTTCGACCTTTTTATCGCCAGCATCCCGCCCGGCGAGCCGATCATCCTCGCCGGCCACAGCCAGGGCGCGTTGCACCTGATGCGGCTGCTCCAGGAGAAAGTGGCCGGAAAGCCGCTGCTGGGCCGGATTGTCGCCGCCTACATCGTCGGATGGCCCTTAAGCGTCACTGCCGACGTTCCGGCGCTGGGATTCCCGGCCTGCAGTGCGCCCGACCAGCCGGGCTGCATCCTGTCATGGATGAGCTTCGCCGAGCCGGCCAATCCCAAGCTCGTTATCGACAGTTATGAGGGCAATGCAGGGCTGACCGGCGGCAAGCGCCGGCGCGACGACATCCTGTGCGTCAACCCGCTGACCGGCACGGCAGGCGGCGTTGCGCCGCCGGGTGCCAACGGCGGCACGCTCGTCCCGACCGCCGATCTGCGCTCCGCCACGCTGGTTCCGGGCCGGGTCGGGGCGCGCTGCGACCAGGGCTTGCTGATCCTCGAAGGCAGCATCCCGCCGCTCGGCCCCTATGTGCTCCCGGGCAACAATTACCACGTCTATGACTATGCTTTGTTCTGGGACGCGGTCCGCGACGACGCGCTGCGGCGCGAGCGAGGCTGGCAGGCGAGCCGGTGATCGTCAGCAGCCCCGCCGAGCTCGCGGCCGCACTGCCCGCTGGCGGCAAGCTGGCCGGGCTGGATGTCGGAACCCGGACGATCGGGCTGGCGCTGTGCGACGCCGGCTGGGCGTTCGCCGGACCCGCCGAGACTATCCGGCGAACCAGGTTCACGGCGGACCTCGAGGCGTTGCGCGCGTTCGTTGCCCGCGAGCGCGTCACCGGGCTGGTCGTCGGCCTGCCGCTCAACCTCGACGGCAGCGATTCATCCCGCACCCAGTCGGTCCGCGCCTTCGCCCGCAACCTAGTGCCCTTAGGCCTGCCGATCCTGTTGTGGGACGAGCGCTGGTCGACCCAGGCGGTGACAAGGGCGATGATCGACGCCGACGTCAGCCGGGCCAAGCGGGCCGAGGCCGTCGACAAGCTCGCCGCCGCCCATATCCTCCAGGGCGCGATCGACGCGCTGGCCAATCTTCCCGAGCCCGAATAAGCCCTCTGCCCGTGGACCTCCTCTCGATCGACTCGCTCAGCGACGACCAGATCGCCGCCATTCTCGCCGCGGGCGAGCGCCGCGCTGAGGCAATTCGCGGCGGCAAAGCAGCCGACGCATCGCTCGCCGGCCGGATCGTCTTCAACCTGTTCTACGAAAATTCCACCCGGACCCTGATGTCCTTCTCGGTCGCCGCGCACCGGCTGGGCGCCGACGTCGTCACCCTGCCGATCGAGCATTCGTCGACTCAGAAAGGCGAGACGCTCGACGACACGGCGCGGACCTTGAATGCAATGCGGCCCGACGCGCTGGTTATCCGCCATTTCGAGAACGAGGCGCCGGCGCGGATGGCGCGAATCACGGACTGCCCGGTGATCAACGCCGGCGACGGCACCAACGAGCACCCGACCCAGGCGTTGCTCGACGCGCTGACCATCCGCAGCCGGCTCGGCCGCATCGCCGGTGTGAAAGTCGCGATCTGCGGCGACATCAAGCACAGCCGGGTCGCCCGGTCGAATGCCATGCTGCTGCCTCGGCTGGGCGCCGAGGTTCGGCTTGGCGGGCCGCCGGCCCTCCTGCCCGACGATTTCCAGGGCAACGGCGACGTCGATTCGGCGATCGAAGGCGCCGACGTGATCATGATGCTGCGCGTCCAGCGCGAGCGGCTCGAGGAGGATTTGGGCGACGCGCCCGGCGAATATCTCGCGCGCTATGGACTGACTGTTGAACGGCTCAAGCGCGCGTCACCGGAAGCCGTGATCATGCACCCCGGGCCGATGAATCGCGGAGTCGAAATCGACAGTTCGGTTGCCGACGATGCGGAGCGCTCGCTGATCCCGCTTCAAGTCGAAATGGGCGTGGCCGTGCGGATGGCATGCCTGCACATGCTGGTCGGCGGTTCAGCCTAGCGCGACGCGAAGCTGATCGGAGCGTCGCCGGCAACGTGGCGGACGAAGCAGCTGCCGCCATTGCCGCGCAGCGCCCGGCAGCGGGCGAGCGCTTCCTTCTGGCTGTCGAAGCCCTTGATCGACAGCCGATAGACGGTGCCGTTCTTGCTGTCGAAACGGGCGATCATCGGCGAATGGTCGCGCAGAGCCGGGTAGCGGCCGGTGAGCAGCTCCCAAGCGGCCGCGACGCGCTCACGCGAACCGTAAGCGCCGAGCTGGACGACGGCGTTCGCATTGCCACCCGCGCGCGGCAGGGATGCTTTACGAAGCGGCACCTTGCGAGTGACGGATTTCGGCTTCTCCGGCTGGGCGAAGCCGGCCATTTCGGCGAGGGCGGCAGGAACGTCTGCAACCGCGGCGGCGACCGCGGCGACGACCGACGCGGCGGACTGCGGTTCGGCCGCGGGTGGTTGCGCAACCGGTGCGGGCGCTGGAGCGGGTGAAGCGTCGGCGAATTGCGCCGGTTCGGCGGCCGGCTCGGGCTCGGGCGACTGAGCGATGCGTTCCGGCTGATATTCCGGGGCCAGCGGCTGCTCGACGGCCGGCGCGGCCTCGGCAGTCCGGGTTTCGTCGCTGCGCAGCGCGAGGCGAGTCGGCTGGCCGGGATCGCCGTCGACCGGCCTGAAGCCCGTCAATGCGGCAACCTGGGCCGACGGATGGGCCGGCGTGGCGAAGGCCATCCACTCTTGAATCCGGCCGTCGACCAGGTCAGGCGACAGATCCTGGGCGGCGATTGTGCGGGCCGACGTCCAGTCGCCGGCAAGGGCGTAGGCCAAGGCGAGGTTCTGGCGCAAGCGGGCATCGGCGCCGGGCTGGCGAGCTGCGCCCTCAAGCACTTCGGCCCCCTCCTGGGGAGAGCCGGCGAGCGCAATCGCCAGTCCATAGTCGGCGGGTTCGAGCAGGCCGCGCGCCGAATCGAGGAACGCCCGCGCCTCGCCGTTCCGGCCCTGGGCGATCTCGACCAGCGCCAGCTTCAGGATGACCTGCGGCTGGTCGTTGATGAGGCCAAGCGAATCGCGAAAGGCAGCCTCGGCCGACGCAAAGCGGCCCGAGCTGAAGTAGGCGTTGCCGAGCAGCGCCCGGAAACCGGCATCGTTGGGGCTGTTCTCGACCGCGCGCTCGGCAAGCTTTACCGCTGTCGCGTAATCCCGCGCCTCCAGAGCGACCAGCGCCCGTGTCGCGACTCCGATATTGGCCTTGTCGACCGTGCCGCCGAAGTTGGAGGCGCTGCGCGGACCGAACTGCGGGACGGCGCAACCGGCGATGGCCGAGGCCAAGGCGACAGCCGTGAATGCAGGAGCAAAGCGGAGCGGTCTGGACATGGAAATCATCCCTTGCGGTTGGCCTTTGCAGCCATGGCATCGAGCTCCGGCATGGAGTCGAGCAGCGCGTCGAGCGCGTCGGTGACGAGCATCTGTGCCGAGCGGCCGGCGACGGCGCAGGCCAGACGGAGCCTCAGGTGGCGGGCAGGATCGAGGCGGAGCGTGAACGCCGCCTTGGCCTTGCTTCCGGGCGCAGCGCGCGGACTCGGCGCGCGGCGGGCGGCAGGAGCGCGACCTGCGGTGAGCACCGGAGCGAGAGCAATCGGCTTGGCGATCGGCTCGGCTACCGCCGGCGGCTGCTCGGCATCCGCTTTGGGATCGTAGAGCTCGGCGGTCTCGTCGAACTCCTCGCCTTCCTCGGAAAAATCTTCCTCACCGGAATCCTCGTTGGCGGTCATCCGCCCAGCGATCTCGGCCTGCTGTTCGTGAACCGGCGATTGCACCGGGGTCAGCGCGGCCACGGGATTGCGCAGCGGCTGCTCTTCGATCTCCTCGCCGAACGCATCGTGGCTTTCGTCGCGAAGCGGCGATGCGACGGCGCGGGGCGGTTCGAAGCCCATGTCGTCCCAGCCGAGATCCTCAAGCGAGCCGCCGCCTTGGCCGAAGCCCTGCGGCCGCATCGCCGGGCGAGCGGCGCCCTTGCGGGCCAGGAGACCCGAAGAGAGCGATGCGAAAACCTTGGGTTCGCTTTTCACTACCGCCCCCCTACTGGCCGGCCACTCGGCGGCCGAAGCCACCGACCGGACGAGGTGCGTTGGGAGCAGCGGCTCCGGGAGCCGCGAACACGGTGCGGCGGAAATTCTTTTCGAGGCGATCGGAGATATAGTCCCACAGCTCGACGACTTCGCTGGCGGAGCGGCCGTTGGGATCGACCTCCATCACCGTTCGGCCGTCGATCATCGAGGCTGCGAAATCGGTGCGGTGATGGACGGTCACCGGGGCGACGGTGCCGTGCTGCGACAGCGCGACCGCGGCTTCATAGGTGATCTTGGCCTTGGGCGTCGCGCCATTGACGACGAACAACAGCGGCTTGCCGGCGCGGTCGCACAAATCGACCGTCGCGCCGACGGCGCGAAGATCGTGCGGGCTCGGCCGGGTCGGGATGACGATCAGCTCGGCGACGGCGATGACGCTCTGGATCGCCATGGTGATCGCCGGCGGGGTGTCGATGACGGCGAGGCGAAAGCCCTGCTGGCGAAGAACCTCGAGGTCGGAAGCGAGACGGGCGACGGTGGTTTGGGCGAACGCGGGCATGTCGGCTTGCCGCTCGTTCCACCAGTCGGCGAGGCTGCCCTGCGGGTCGATATCGATGAGGCAGACCGGGCCGGCGCCGGCCATCTGAGCCTGCACCGCCAGATGTCCGGACAAGGTCGTCTTGCCCGACCCGCCCTTCTGCGATGCCATTGCCAGAACGCGCATTCTTTTCCCCCGCCCAGTGAACTGGTTGAAGAGGGGGAGTGACACTCAAGCCTCTAAAATCTGGTTAACATCGGCCCGACCTTGTTGACGCACGCGAAGGCGAGTTAAGCTACGGGGATGCGAGCGATGATGCGGAATCTTGTGCTGAGCGCCGCGCTGCTGGCCGCCGCCGCGCCGGCGCCCGCGCAATCGGTCAAGGCCGGCATCGAGGCCTGGCAGCAATCGGACTACCCGGCCGCGGTCGCGATCTGGCGTCCGCTTGCCGAAGCCGGCGACGCCGATGCGGCCTTCAATCTCGGCCAGGCCTACCGCCTCGGGCGGGGCGTCCCGCTCAACCTCGCCGCCGCCCAGACCTGGTTCGAGCGCGCCGCCCGCGAAGGCCATGTCGATGCGCAAACGACTCTTGGCCTGCTGCTGTTCGACATCGGCAATCGCGTAGCTGGGTTGCGCTGGCTGAAATCGGCCGCCGAGCGCGGCGAGCCGCGTGCGCTGCTGATCTACGGGACCGCTTTGTTCAACGGCGAAGGCATCCCGCGCGATCCGGTGCTTGCCTACGCCTACGTCAGCCGCGCCGCAGCCCAGGGACTCGCGCCCGCCAAGCGAACGCTCGCCGAAATGGACCAGCTTCTGCCACTCGAGCAGCGCCAGAAAGGAGTCGCCCTCGCCCAGCAGAAAGCGGCTGCCGACAAGCCCCCGGCCGTCAAACCAGCGCCACCGGCGGCAACGCGCAAGGCGGCGGCCAAGCCTCCCGCGGCGAAATCCCCCGTTGCGGAGGTATCAAAGCCGCGCGCGACCGCGGCGGCGGCAGGCCCCGGCTGGCGACTCCAGCTCGGCGCATTTTCGACGCGGGCCGCGGCCGAGGCGCTGTTTCGCAAGCTGTCGGCCAGCGGGATGATCGCTGGCGCCCAGCCCGCCTATGTCACGGCCGGCAAAATCACCCGCCTGCAGGTCGGGTCCTACCCGAGCCGGTCCGCTGCCGCGGCCGCTTGTCGCGGACTGATCGTCCGGGGCCAGCCCTGCTTCCCGGTCGCTACGAAGTAACCCACTCGCGCCGCGGGATCCCCTGCGCCCACAGCAACGCATCGAGGCCGTGATGGTCGAGGCACGCGTCGGCGACCGCGGCGAGGGCCGGCTTGGCGCGATAGGCGATACCGAGCCCGGCTTCCTCGATCATCAGGCGGTCGTTGGCGCCGTCGCCGACCGCCAGCACATCCGCCGCCTGTAGCCCCATTTGATTGCGCGCCTCGATCAGCGCGGCGCGCTTCCCGGCCGCGTCGACGATCGGGCCATCGACCTCCCCGGTCAGCACCGCGCCCTCGATCCCGAGGCGATTAGCGCGGACGCCGTCGAAACCCACATCTCGCGCGACCGGCTCGGCGAACGACAGGAACCCGCCCGACACCAGCAGGCAGCTCGCGCCCATTGCGCGCATCGTCCGGACCAGCGTGACTGCGCCCGGGTTGGGCCGCACGCGCTCGGCGAGGCAACGGGCGATCGCGTCTTCCTCCAGCCCCGCCAGCCGCGCGACGCGCTCGCGAAGCGCGGATTCGAAATCGAGCTCGCCCCGCATCGCCCGCTCGGTGATCGCGGCGATTTCGGACTTGAGGCCGGCGAAGTCGGCGAGCTCGTCGATGCATTCCTGGCCGATGATGGTCGAGTCCATGTCGGCAACGAGCAGATTGCGAACGCGCGAAGCGTCCGCCTGGACGATCACATCGACCCCCGGAAGCCCTTCGAGAACCCAGCGCGCCGGCTTGGCGTCGGTCGAGAAGCTAAGGTCGGCTGCGTCGCCCTCGTCGATCCAGGCGGCGAAAGCGGCGCCCGGGTCGAGTTCGCGGAGCAGGGCGAGCGCGCGCTCGACCAGCCTGTCATCGAGCCGTCCGGCTGCTATCAGCGTCGCGATGCCCACTGGTCCTCCCGGCGCCCTCCCCCAACTCGCCCTCATTGCCGGTCCGACGGCGAGCGGCAAGTCGGCGCTGGCCTTGGCGCTGGCCGAGCGCAGCGGCGGAGTGATCGTCAACGCCGACAGCGCGCAGCTTTACCGCGATTTGCAAGTGCTGAGCGCGGCGCCCACGGCGAGCGACCTCAAGCGCGCCGAGCACCGATTGTACAGCGTGCTCGACGGTGCGGAGCCCTGCTCGGCGGCGGACTGGGCCGCCATGGCGCGGCGCGAGCTTGGCGACATCCACGGCGCCGGCAAGCTGCCGATCCTGGTTGGCGGGACGGGGCTCTATCTTCGCGCCCTGCTCGAAGGCATCGCACCGATCCCGCCGATCGATCCCGCCATCCGCCGCGAGGTCCGGGCCGCCGATGTCGCTTCCAACCGCAAGCGCCTCGCAAAGCTCGACCCGGACACGGCGGCGCGGCTCGACCCGGCAGATTCGTCTCGCATTGCCCGCGCCCTCGAAGTCGTGCGGTCGACCGGGCGGACGATCGGTAACTGGCAGCAGCAGCGTGAAGGCGGCATCGGCGGCGCGATCGCGCTCAAGCCATTGATCCTGCTGCCGCCGCGCGACTGGCTCTACCTCCACTGCGACGAGCGGTTTGCACGAATGATCGACGATGGTGCGATCGCGGAGGTCGAGGCGCTGCTGAAACGCCAGCTCGATCCCAGGCTGCCGGTGATGCGGGCGATCGGGGTGCGGGAGATCGCCGCATATTTGAGCGGTAGCTCAGACCACGGGCAGGCCATCGCGAAGGGTCAGCAGGCGACCCGCAATTACGCCAAGCGGCAATATACCTGGTTCGCTCACCAGCCGCCGCGCGACTGGCTGCGGTTCAGCGATCCGATCGAAGCCGATCGCGTCGGCGCGGTGCTGGAACTGCTGCGCCCAAGCGCCTAGTCACGCGCAATGGAAATCGTTCGCGAAGCTGGCATCGACCCCTCGCCCCTGGCCGGCAAGCGGGTGGCCGTGATCGGCTTCGGAAACCAGGGACGCGCGCAGTCGCTCAACCTCAAGGACAGCGGCATCGACGTCGTCGTCGGCCTGCGCCCGGGATCGTTGAACGCCGCGGTCGCCGAGGCGCTGGGGCTCAAAGTCATGCGGGTCGACGACGCCGCGGCCTCGGCCGACGTCGTCATGCTGCTCGTTCCCGACGAAATCCTCGGCAAGCTGTACCGCGAGCTCGAGCCGCTCATCCGCGACGGTGCCGCGCTCGGCTTCAGCCACGGCCTCGCCATCCATTTCAATCTCATCGCGCCGCGCGGCGACCTCGACGTCTTCCTGGTCGCTCCCAAGGGCCCCGGAACCGCGTTGCGCTCGCTCTACCAGGCGGGCGACGGGATGATCGCGTTGTGGGCGGTCGCGCAGGACCGCAGCGGCGGCGCCCGCGACCTCGCGCTCGCCTATGGCCGGGCGATCGGCTGCGCGCGGGCGGGGTTGATCGCCTCAAGCTTCGCCGAGGAGTGCGAGGCCGACCTGTTCAACGAAGCCGCGGTGGTGTGGGGCGCGGTGCCCGAGATCCTGATCGCCGGCTTCGACACCTTGGTTGCGGGCGGCGTGTCCGAAGAAGTCGCATTCCTCGAATGCGTCGGCGAGTTGAAGCTGATCGCCGAACTGATCGACGCGCGCGGCATCGCCGGCATGCGCGAGGCGATCTCGAATACCGCCGAGCTCGGGGCGACGCTTGGCGGCCGGCGGATTGTCGACGCAGGCGTTCGGGAACGCATGGCCGGCGTGCTCCAGGAAATCCGTAGGGGCGAGTTCGCACAGCAGCTCACCCGCGAGGAAGCGGATGGCTATCCGCTGCTCAAGACAGCGCGGGCCGAGGCTCGCGAGCTGCCCGTCGAACGGGCGTACAAATCCTTGCACCCCGACCGGGACGACCTCAGCCGACCACCTCGCTGACGGGAACGGGACGATCGCCGACCGAGGCGCGCTCAAGATAAGCGCGCTGGAGCTCGCGGTGCGCCGCGGCGGCATCGGCGTCGGTCGCCGCTAGCGCCAGCTCAAGCTCTTCCGCCGCGCGCTGCGCGTAATAAACGCGGTCTTTCTGGTCCATGACCCGGGCTCCTTCGCTCCGCGCCGCTTTATAGCAGACTCGGCGATTTAAGTCGCCTCGCTCCATCGCGCGCAGGCAATCAGACCAACGCTCTTGCGGCACCGATCCCGGCGACCACGCCGCCGATCGACAACAGCACCGAGGCGATTGCATAGCCGACCGCCGCAGCCGGCTCGCCGCGCTGCCACAACAGCACCGCATCGAGGCTGAACGCCGAAAAGGTGGTGAACCCCCCAAGCACCCCGGTCATCAGGAACAGCGACGTGGAATCGGCGCCGCCGAGCGAGCGCGACAATATCCAGCCGGCGACCAGGCCGGCGGCCAGGCCACCGATCACGTTGACCACCAAGGTGCCCCACGGAAATGCGGGCGGGAGCCACAGCCGGGCGGCGTGATAGACGGCAAAGCGCATCACCGAGCCGAGCCCGCCGCCTATGAACACAAGGGCGTAAGAGCCGATCATGTACGCCCGAACAATTTCTCGATCTCGCCGTGGCCGAGCTTCACCCAGGTCGGGCGGCCGTGGTTGCACTGGCCCGAGCGCGGTGTGACCTCCATTTCACGGAGCAGCGCGTTCATCTCGGCGACCGACAGGATCCGGCCGGCGCGTACCGAGCCGTGGCAGGCGATGGTCGCGGCGACATGGTCGAGTTTGTCGCGGAGGCTGAGCGCCTGGCCCAGTTCGGCAAGCTCGGCGGCGAGGTCGGCGATGAGGCCGCGGACATCGGCCGCTCCGAGCGGCGCCGGAGTCGCCCGGACCAGGATCGCGCTCGGCCCGAAGCGCTCGATCTCCAGCCCCAGCGCGGCGAGGTCGGCCGCCGCCGCTTCGAGCCGGTCGCAGTCGGGCTCGTCGAGCTCCACCACCTCGGGGATCAGCAGCACTTGCGGAGCGACCGCTCCGCCCTGCCCCGCGCGCCGCATCCGCTCGAGCACCAGCCGCTCGTGCGCCGCATGTTGGTCGACGATCACCAGCCCGTCCTCGGCCTCGGCGACGATGTAGGTTGCCGCCACTTGCCCCCGCGCGACGCCGAGCGGGAAGCGAGGGACTGGCTCGGTCGCCTGCTCCGCGCGAGCGGATGGCGCGTGATCGAACAGTGCGCGCGCTTCGGCCACCATCGTCGCCCCGCCGAATGCCGGGGCCTCAGCGAGATATTGTTCGCCGGGATGACGGTCGAGGTCGCTGACCCACATCACCGGCGCCGCCGCCTGCTCATGGGCGGCGCTCCGATGCCCGGCTTCGTCGAGCGCCCGGCGCAACCCGCCGACGATCAGGCCGCGGACCGCCGACGGGTCGCGGAAGCGGACCTCGGTCTTGGCCGGGTGGACATTGACGTCGACGTCCTCGAGCGGAACCTGGAGGAACAAGGCGGCGACCGGGTGGCGGTCGCGGGCGATAAGGTCGCGGTAGGCGGCGCGCAACGCACCGACCAGCACCCGATCCTTCACCGGACGCGAGTTGACGAACAGGAACTGCTGGTCGGCCATGCCGCGGTTGAAGGTCGGCAGGCTGATCACGCCGGTGAGGCCGAGCCCGTCGCGGGCGCAATCGACGCCAATGCCGTGACGGTCGAGCTCATGGCTGAGCAATTCCGCGACTCGCGCCGGCGCCGTCGCCGGCTGCAACGACAGCACCCGGCGGCCATCGTGCTCGAGGCTGAAGGCGACGTCGGAGCGCGCCATCGCCAGCCGCTTCACGGCGTCGAGGCAAGCGGCATATTCGGCCCGCGGGCTGCGCAGGAACTTGCGCCGGGCCGGGACCTTGGCGAACAGGCCCTCGACCCGCACCCGGCTGCCGGGCGGAAGCGCCGCCGGCCCCTCCCCGGCCCGGACTCCATGATCGACCGCGATGCGCCAGCCGTCGCGCTCGGGCTCGCGGCTTTCGAGCACCAGCCGGGACACGCTAGCGATCGACGGCAGCGCCTCGCCGCGAAAGCCGAAGCTGGTCACCCGGTCGATCGCGCCATCCGGCAGCTTCGAGGTCGCATGACGCTCGAGCGCGAGCGCCATCTCGGCCGGAGCCATGCCGCTGCCGTCGTCGGTCACCTCGATGAGGTCGGTGCCGCCGGCGGCGAGCCGTACCGAGACTGTGCCCGCACCGGCGTCCAGCGCATTTTCGATCAGCTCCTTGAGAGCGCTCGCCGGCCGCTCGACCACTTCGCCCGCGGCGATGCGATCAATGAGCTCGGACGGCAGTCTCGTTATTGACATGTTAAGGGTCCTAGCCCAATCGAAGTCGCACCGCGAAGCGCTGATTTTCTCCGGAATTTACAACGCTTTCACGGGGTGGGGATTGTCAATTCGTGAATCAGGGTAGCCAAGGCGTTAACCCTAAATTGCGGAATAACGAGAGATAACAGACGAATGTTCTGGGCGCGCTGGTTCAAATGGATGTCGCACGACATGGCGATCGACCTCGGGACCGCCAATACCTTGGTCTATGTGCGCGGCCGCGGCATCGTTCTCAACGAGCCGTCGGTAGTCGCGATCGAGACCATCAACGGGGTCAAACGAGTCAAGGCGGTCGGCGAAGACGCCAAGCTGATGATGGGCAAGACGCCCGACCAGATCGAGGCGATCCGGCCCTTACGCGACGGCGTGATCGCCGACATCGATGTCGCCGAGCAGATGATCAAGCACTTCATTCACAAGGTCCACGGCGGCAAGATGCGCGCCTGGCGCTTCCCGGAAATCGTCATTTGCGTGCCGAGCGGGTCGACCTCGGTCGAGCGCCGCGCGATCCGCGACGCCGCGTCCAACGCCGGCGCGAGTTCGGTCTATCTGATCGAGGAGCCGATGGCCGCGGCGATCGGCGCCGACATGCCGGTTACCGAGCCGATCGGATCGATGGTCGTCGACATCGGCGGCGGAACAACCGAGGTCGCGGTTCTGAGCCTGCGCGGCCTCGCCTACACCACGTCGGTCCGGGTCGGCGGCGACAAGATGGACGAGGCGATCAGCTCCTACGTCCGGCGCAACCACAATTTGCTGATCGGCGAAGCGACGGCGGAGCGGATCAAGAAAGAGGTCGGCATCGCCAAGCCGCCGGTCGACGGGATCGGCAAGACCGTCCACATCAAGGGACGCGACCTGGTCAACGGCGTGCCCAAGGAAATTTCCATCAACCAGGGCCAGATCGCCGAGGCGCTGTCGGAGCCGGTCGGGACGATCGTCGAGGGCGTTCGAATCGCGCTCGAGAACACCGCGCCCGAGCTCGCCGCCGACATTTGCGACCAGGGCATCGTGCTGACCGGCGGCGGCGCGCTCCTGCAAGGGCTCGACGAAGTGCTTCGCGACGAGACGGGACTGCCCGTGACGGTGGCCGACGATCCGCTCACCTGCGTCGCGCTTGGCACCGGCCGGGCGCTTGAGGAAGAGCAGTTCCGCGGTGTGCTGCAAACCGCCTGACGAGCGCTGAGCGTTGGCGCCCCCGCGCCCCGGGTGGTCGCGACGCGCGCAATACGGGCTGTTCTTCAGCTTCATTGCGGTAGTCGCCGGGATCGTCGTCGGCCTGTTCCTGCTCGGCCTGTCGCTGGTCGCTCCAAAAACCTTCCAATCCGTTCGCGGGGCGGCGCTGGACGTGACCGGGCCGATTAGCACCGCGCTCAACGAGGTCAGCGCGACCGCCGAGGGGCTGGTTAGCGGCGCCGGCAATTACTGGGACGCGTCGCGCCAGAACGCCAAGCTCAAGGCCGAGCGCCGGGTGATGCTGCGGCGGATCATGGAAGCCAGGGCCGTCGTCCAGGAGAACCGCCAGCTCAAGGCCGCGCTGCAGCTTCGCGAGCGCAGCCGCGAGGCGGTCGCCGCAGGGCGCATCGTCGGCTCGTCGCTCAGCAGCCCGCGGCGCTATGCGATCCTGTCGGTCGGCAGCGGCGACGGAGTCCGGGTCGGAATGCCGGTCCTCTCCCCCGATGGACTAATCGGCCGGGTGATCGACGCCGGCGTCCTCGCCTCGCGAGTGCTGCTGATTTCCGACCGCTCGAACATCGTCCCCTCGCGCCTGCTGCGCGGCGGGCTGCCGGTCATCGCCCAGGGGCGCGGCGACGGGACGATCGACGTCCGGCCGCTCGAAGTCGGTCGCAACCCGTTCCGGCGCGGGGACATTATCATCACCTCCGGGACCGGCGGCCTGTATCCGCCGCTGGTCCCGGTCGCCCGGGTGGTCCGGCTCGACGACGACGGCGCCATTGCACTGCCGCTCGCCGACCCCGCCAACACCAGCTTCGCGGTCGTCGAGCCGCCGTTCGAACCCACGGCCATGGCGGCCGAACCGAACCTGCTCGAAGAGGCCCGCTAATGGTTCGAGCCGCCTTGAGCGCCGGTCGGCGGATCGGCGAGGGACCGCGGACCGGCGCGGCCTACATTCCGGCGGCATCGGTAGTCGCCGCGTCGATGCTTGCAACGCTGCCGATCGTCACGACCAGCGGCTGGTACCCCGATTTCGGTTTCCTCGCGCTGATCGCCTGGCGCCTGCTGCGATCGGATCCGTGGCCGGCGTGGTGGGCGGCGCCGCTGGGGCTCGCCAACGACCTGATCACCGGCGCTCCGATCGGCCTGTCGGTGGCGCTATGGACGACGACGATGCTGTTGCTCGAGCTCATCGACCGCCGCACCATGTGGCGCGATTACTGGATCGAATGGGCGCTTGCGGCGATGTTGCTGATGCTCAACGAGACGGCCGAATGGTGGGTCGCCGCAATCATGGGCGCCGCGTTGCACTACTCGATCGTGCTGCCGCCGCTGTTGATCGGCGTCTTTGCATTCCCGATTGCGGCATGGCTGGTCGCCCGCCTCGACCAGTGGAGGCTCGCACGATGAAGAACGGCGGCAAGCGCTTTACCGCGGTCCACCAGTCGATGACCTTCTCGCGGCGGATGCTGCTGGCCGGCGGAGCGCAGGTGGCGATCGGCTCATTGCTCATCGGCCGCCTCGGCTGGCTCGCGGTGGCCGAGAACGAGCGCTACCAGCTGATGTCGGAAAGCAACCGGGTGCAGCTGATCATCGTGCCGCCGCGGCGCGGCTGGATCATCGACCGCTACGGGAAACCGATCGCAATCAACCGCAGCGATTTTCGGATCGACCTGATCCCCGACCAGCTCGAGGATGTCGAGCAAACGCTGACCACGCTGGCCCGGCTGCTCGAGCTCACCGTCGACGACGTCGACCGCATCTTGAAGGAACTGAAGGCCGCCCGCGGCTACCAGCCAGTCCAGGTCGCCGAAAACGTCCCGTATGAGAAATATGCAGCGGTGACGGTGCGGCTGCCCGAGCTTCCCGGCGTCCAGCCGATGCGCGGCTTTTCGCGCTTCTATCCCGACGGCGCCGCGGTCGGTCACCTGGTCGGTTATGTCGGCGCCGCATCCGCGGAGGAATATGAAAAAGAGCAGAACCCGCTGCTGATCACGCCCGGCTTCAAGATCGGCAAAGAGGGGCTTGAAGAAACGCTCGAGCAAAGCCTCCGCGGAACGCCCGGCGGCCAGCGGGTCGAGCTCACCGCCCGCGGCAAGCTGGTCCGCGAGCTGACCCCCAAGCCGGACCGCAGCGGGGCGACGGTGCCCCTGGCGATCGACTCCGACCTGCAGGAGTTCGCGGCGCGGCGGCTGGGCGAGGAGTCGGGCTCGGTGGTGGTGCTCGACTGCCTGACCGGCGATATTCTCGCATTGGTGTCGATGCCGGCCTACGATCCCAACAGCTTCTCGGACGGGATCGGCCGCAGCGAATGGAGGATGCTGTCCGAGGATCCGCGCCGGCCATTGCTCAACAAGGTGCTGAACTCGCTCTATCCGCCAGGGTCGACGATCAAGCCAATGGGCGCGCTGGCGCTGCTCGAGCACGGCGTCGAGCCGGAAGAGCGCATCTTCTGCCCGGGCGGATACCGGCTCGGCAACCGCTTTTTCCGCTGCCTCGGCCGCCACGGCACGGTCGATATGCGCCGCGCGATCGCGAAAAGCTGCAACACCTATTTTTATGCGATGGGTCACCGCGTCGGCTACGACAAGATCGCGCCGATGGCTAAGCGGCTCGGGCTCGGCCAGAAGTTCGACCTGCCGGTCGTCAGCCAGAGCTACGGCACGGTCCCCGACAGCGAATGGAAGGAAAGGCGGTACAGAACCAACCGGCAGCTGATCGAGCGGCCGGACTGGACCGCGTCGGACACTTTAAACGCGTCGATCGGCCAGGGATTCCTGATCATCAACCCGCTGCAGCTGGCGGTCATGGGCGGCCGCATCGCTTCGGGGCGCGACATCCAGCCGCGGCTGGTCGGCGTCGGCAAAAAGCCGGCGCCGCTGCTCGATATTCCGAATGAGCATCTCGAGATCGTCCGCGGCGGCATGTGGCAGGTGGTCAACGGTGACGGCACGGCGGGCGCCAGCCGGCTGCCGCTGCCCGGCATCGAGATGAGCGGCAAGACCGGGACCGCGCAGGTCCGCCGGATTACCGACGGGCAACGCGGCCAAAGCGGCGAACGGCGGTTTCGAGATCACGGCCTGTTCGTCTGTTACGCCCCTTCCGTGAACCCGCGCTACGCCGCCTCGGTGGTGATCGAGCACGGCATGGGCGGGTCCCGCGCCGCTGCGCCCGTTGCCAAGGACGTTCTCACGTTCCTGTTCGACCGCGCCAAGGCGATGGAGTCGCTGGCCGCGCTGGAGGAACAATGGGGCGGGACGCTGGCCGAGCGCACCGCCCGCCAAGCCGCGATGATCCAGGCCGCGGCCGCCGCCAGGAGCGCGCCGGCATGATCTCATCGGCGATCATCCCGCAGCCGCTGGCCAAGCTTCCATGGCGGCTGATCTTCCTGGTCGCCGGGATCGCGGCGGTCGGCATCCTGACGCTCTACTCGGCGGCCGGCGGCTCGATGCGCCCGTGGGCGCTCCGCCAGGGCACGACAATCCTGTTCTTCCTTTGCGTCGCGGTGGCGATGTCGTGGATCAGGGAGTCGACCATCAAGAGCCTGTCGTTCCCGGTCTACGCCCTGATTCTGGTGTTGCTGATCCTGGTCGAGATGCTCGGCTTCGTCACCAAGGGCGCCCAGCGCTGGCTCGACATCGGCTTCATCCGCCTGCAGCCGAGCGAATTCATGAAGCCGGCGATCGTCCTGGTGCTGGCCCGCTTCTTCGAGCTGCTTCCCGCCGGCGACATCCGCAAATGGCGCGCGATCTGGCCGGCCGCTTTGCTGATCGGAGTTCCAGCCGGGCTGATCCTGGTCCAGCCCGATCTCGGCACCTGCACGATGGTGGTGCTCGGCGGCCTCACCGTGATGTTCGTCGCCGGAGTGCCGATGCGCCTGTTCGTCGGTGGCGCGACCGCGCTCGCCATCGCCGGCCCGATCGCCTTCAGCATGATGCACGACTACCAGCGCAAGCGCGTGTTCACCTTCCTCGATCCGGAAAGCGACCCGCTCGGCGCCGGCTATCACATCAGCCAGTCGAAGATCGCGATCGGCTCGGGCGGCATTTTCGGCAAGGGCTTTTTGAACGGCAGCCAGAGCCACCTCGATTACTTGCCCGAAGGCCATACCGACTTCGCGTTCGCCGCAATGGTCGAGGAATGGGGCCTGCTCGGCGGGCTGCTCGTGATTCTCGCATTCGGGGCGGTGATCCGCTGGGGAATGATGGTCAGCGCGCGCTCCAAGAGCCGCTTCGCGCAGCTCGCCGCGGCCGGCCTTTCGGCGACGATTTTCTTCTACGTCTCGATCAACCTGATGATGGTCATGGGGCTTGCGCCTGTGGTCGGCATCCCGCTGCCGCTGGTCAGCTTCGGCGGCTCGGCGGTGATGACCGTGATGCTGTGCCTCGGGCTGCTGATGGCGCTGGAGCGCCAGCAGCGGACGACCTCCAAGCTGGCGTGACCGCCGGCGGAGCCGCTTGAACGCCAGGCGTTGCACCCCACCTTGCCCCATGCTACCGGCCCCGCCCGCGCAACGGGCGACGACCGCCGGCGCATTTGCCTTTCGGCGCTGCACGATTGGTTGGGACGCATAGCTCAGTTGGTAGAGCAGCTGACTCTTAATCAGCGGGTCCTAGGTTCGAGCCCTAGTGCGTCCACCACTTTTCAATGACTTAGAGTACCCCTGCCCCACCTACATCATAGCGGGGTACCACTGGGGTACCAGATTTCACCAAGTTGGCCGCCCTGGCTGAACTCGATGCTTGAATGGCTCAAATGCGCCCATTTCGATCGTTCCGAGTATCCGCCCTGGTTCCCGAAAGCGGACCTGGATTCGGCATACCGTCCCCGAAACGCGAGGCGCTTATCGTCGATGCGGTTTAGAGGTGTGCGCCAGCTTTGAGAGCCAGGCGGCGGTGGTGGATCGTCAGCGTTCTTGCTAACGCTCGGTTACGGCGCATCATCTATTGTATGCAGTCCGGTTCGGAAGATCAGGATATCGGTCCGTCCAGTTCCAAGGTTGAGCTGATCGAAGCGCAGCTTCGCGTTGGTGCGTATTCGCCGCATCGCCACGATACCTATACCGTCGCGGTGACCACTATAGGGGTGCAGTCGTTCAATTATCGCGGCGATCGGTGGCGGTCGCTGCCGGGGCAGGCGATGATCTTGCATCCGGACGAAGCGCACGACGGTTACTGTTGCGACCAAACCGGTTTTTCGTATCGGGCAGCCTATTTGCCGCCTGTCCATGTCCAGACCGTGATCGGCGGAGCCGCGCTGCCATTTCTGAGCGAAGTCGTTTCGGCCGACGCCGATCTGGTCGGTTCGGCGCTTCGCCTGATTGAAATTTGTTCTGCCGAGCATGAGCCGTTCGGCTACGAGGACGCACTCCACCAGTTCGTGTCCGCTATGCAGCGCTGCGATGGCGGCGCGCCGACCAAGCGAACTGTCAATCACGAGGCTGTCATGCGGGTCCGCGAATTCCTCGACACCGTTCCAGAACCCGGCACGAGCCTGGAGCAGCTGGAAAGGATCGCAGGTTATAACCGATGGCAACTTTCACGGGACTTTCGCTCGCTGATAGGGACAAGTCCCTATCGCTATCTGCAATGCCGCAGGCTTGAGCGCGCCAGAGAGCTGCTGCGCAGCGGGCGTGGCTTGGCCGCCGCTGCCCATGAGGCCGGATTTGCGGATCAGAGCCACTTTGGCCGAACCTTTAAGGGGGCTTTTGGGATCACCCCATTGGCCTGGCACCGAGCCGAGCAGCATCGCACAATCATTCTATAACCCGGCCCGGCTCAGGGCCACATTACCAGAATGGCACAAGCGATCTTTTCATCCGAGCCGCATCGCGGCTGGCTGCCGTGGATTTGGCTTTCGCCTATCGTCTGCATCTTGCTGGTCGGATTCTCCAGCGTCCCTCTCGATTATGGCCTTGAATGGTTGGGCTTTGTCGATGCCAAGGGACAGCCACTGTCCACGTTCGGATTTTGCCTGTTCCTGGTGGTACCGTTCGTGGCGATGGGAGCCGCCGTCTGGGCCTGGTCCCGGTTCGTCGAGCGCCGCAGCCTGGCTTCTCTGGGTCTGACTGGCGCGTATCGGCTGCGCAGATATTTGGCAGGACTGGCGATAGGGGTTGGAATGATGGCCTTGGCGGTCATTTCGATCTGGCTCGCCGGGGGCTATGTCAGCAAAGATATCCTTCCCGCCTTTTCCTCGCCGGCATCGTTATTCTGGATAGCAATCCTGCTGGCCTGCTTCGTTGTTCAAGCGGGCGTGGAGGAGTTCATTTTCCGCGGCTGGTTGCTCTCGACGGCGACGCGCCGCTGGAATCTGACGGCGGGGTTCATCGCGAGTTCGCTCGCCTTCACATTTCTTCACTTCTCGCCGCACCAGCCGGTTCGCGAAATGGTCATGGCGTTCACGTTCGGCCTGTTCGCTTGCGCCTGGGCCTGGCGTGCAGGCAGCATCTGGGGTGTCATGGGCTGGCATGCAGGCTGGAACTGGTTGACAGGCGTCGGCTTTGCCGTGCCGATCACCGGGCTCGATCTGCAACTGCCGGCCTTGCTTGTGCAACTGACGCCGTCGGGCCCGGACTTTCTGACCGGTGGCCACGCTGGACCGGAAAGCAGTATCCTGACGATCGGAATGCTGACTTTGGCCACGCTGCTCCTGTTGTTGTTGCCCAGGCAATTGGCTGAAGAGTCTCGGATGCCACCCGTAGGAGAGTGACGGTAGGTCCGGCCTGGGCTGATTGCCACGATTGGTCGCAAACGGAACGTCAGCTAATGCCCAAAAGCTGCAGTAAGCGGACCGTCCGCTACCGGCCACAATGTGACATCCTCCTCGGGAACTCCCCGACGGGGCTCTTAATCAGCGGGTCCTAGGTTCGAGCCCTAGTGCGTCCACCATTTTTCAATCACTTAGCGATACCCAAACGATCCTGGGTTACCCCGGGGTACCACTGGGGTCCCAGATATTCGCCACGCGCCAGAATAGCCGGGCGGCCTGGTTACCATGCGTCTCGCCGTGTTCGGATTTCTAGAAACGCCGCCTCCCCAACCAATTCGCTTGTTTCTTGGCCGGAAAGCGACTTCCGGATTGCGGAAGATTCGAGTCGCATGAACGGATTGACTGCCAGCTCCTCTGCCACATTCGTGAAGCGGAGCTTATCAACATCGCTATCGATCGCGGCCCGTAATTCATGAATTGCAGGATTCTCGGGCTCGAGGGTCAGGGCGAATTCTAGATTTCGGCGAAGGTAATCGTGGCCCGGATAGATACGGGTGTCCGGGGCCAGCCGCGCCAGTAATTTGCT
Organism: Sphingomicrobium sp.; assembly: GCA_035512655.1. Taxonomy (GTDB): domain Bacteria; phylum Pseudomonadota; class Alphaproteobacteria; order Sphingomonadales; family Sphingomonadaceae; genus Sphingomicrobium. Next base: position 33,760 of record DATKDM010000010.1, read on the forward strand.
GACGGTGTGATAGAGCGTCGGCGCGTGCCCACCAAAATTGCAGTTCCCGACACCCGCCCCAAACAAAGTGTCGCCGCTCAGCAGGAAGGGCTCGTCGCCGTCCGTTCCCAGCAGACAAATATGGGTCATGGTGTGGCCGGGCGTTTCGATCACTTCCAGTGAGAGCGAATTCCCGACTTGAACCACGTCGCCTTCCACGAGGTAACCGTCGAGGTGCTCGATCATTCCGGCAGCCCATTTGCAAGCCAGTACTCGAGCACCGGTTGCACCCCGAACCTGCTCGTTGCGGCCAGCGTGGTCCCAGTGCTCGTGCGTGCTGAGAATTTGCGTGATACTGAGCTTGTGGTCCGCCGCAACGCGAAGCGTGAGTTCGACATCGAATGGATCGAGCGCCAGCGCCTCGCCGGTGACATCGCAGGCTAACAGATAGCTGATGTGGTCATATTTGTTGTGCACGGGGGTCGCGATGACGGTCATCAGACTTCACCCGCGGCAACGGCCTGTTTGACGTTGCCGAACAGCAACCCGAAATTCGCTTCGGAAAGTACTTTCGCTTCGTCCTCGCCCATGTCGACGGGAATGAAAGTCGACCGTAGCATAAGGACGCAAGCGTCCGGTCCGGCTGGGATGACTTTGGCCGAGCCGCGATAGTCGGCGAACGGGACAATTCCGCCGGTATCGATGATGGCATATGTGACCTCGCGGTTGATCGGATCGAAGTGATCGCATCGCTCGACGACGTACGTGCTGCCCCAATGCCCTTCGGTGTGCATCGTCCGGATGAGGCCAAGGCCCTCCCCTTCAAAATCCATATCCCTTACGAAACCGCGGCTCAGCAGCCGCTGTCCGCCCTCAGTCGCGAACAGCGCCCAGATGCGGTCGGCTGGAGCGGCTATTTTCGAAGCTTGTTCATTAACGACCATATTCGCTCCTCAGCCGCGCAGCGTAGGGCTCGCTTGACCATCGCCCGATTCCAGATTCCATTGCAGTTTCATCTTGTGAACCTTGAGCACGAGGCTGTTTTCGACGTCACTGATGTCGGAATGTCCGTAGCAGTGCGTAGTGAGGAACTGCCGAAAGTCGTCCTGCGAGCGGTGATAGGTAGCAACCCCGAGGTCAAACCGGCCGAGCATCATGATCAGGTAGAATACTTCCGGGACTTCGTTCAGGCGATGCGCGACCGTGTCGATATGCGTTCCTGATGACACCTTGATAAAGGTCAGGGCGTTGAACTCGTAACCGAACGCGCTTGGCAACGCTTCGGCCTGGATGGTGATGATATTGTCGTCCAGAAGCTGGCGGACGCGATTGCGTACCGTCCCTTCCGAAACTCCGACTTCCGTGGCGATCGTCGAATAGGGCATCCGACCGTCCTGCTGCAGAAGGGCGATGATCCGGCGATTCAACTCGACCGCGTCGATCCCAGTATCGCCGTTCGGTTCCGCCCGGTTGGTGCGCTTGCTGCCTTTCATTGCGTGTCCCTGAACAAGTGCCGATCGCTCGTCTCGTAACAATGTGAGTGCTGCCGCGCTACGTTTGGTTCGTCGAGATGGAATGTGGAATTCGTGAGCGAAAGTCAACGCAGTTACGTAATTCGTAGAATAAGCGGTTGACAGTTAAGGATATCAAATCCTACGGTATCCGCACTTCGCTATTCCGCAGGGGAAGAAGTCGATGAACTTGGCCTCGAATCTCAGCCCCATCAGGCGGTCACCGGTTCCGCCAAAGGAAGGCGAGGACGGAACGTTCAGCCAGAGTTGGTTCCCTGTCTGCCTCTCGACCGACGTCGGCTCAAATGAGATCAAGGGATTCGATTTTCTTGGCGGCCGGGTGATCGTCATCCGTGACGAGGACGGCCGGGCGCGCGTGCTTAGCGCTTATTGTCCGCACCTTGGCGCCGACCTTTGTGTCGGGGAGATGATCGACGGCACCGTGCGATGCCCATTCCATTATTGGCGCTACGGACCCGATGGTGCCTGTGTTGCCACCGGCACTGGCGACAAGGTCCCGCCCAAAGCCCGTCTGTTCGCTTTCCCGACCGAGGAAAAGTACGGTTGCATCCTCGCGTTCAACGGTACCGAACCGCTGTTCGACCTGCCGGAATTCCCGAAGCCCGCTGGAAATCTGGTGTGGAAAGTCGGTCAGTGGAACACGGAGATGCCGGTCGATCCCTGGGTCATCTGCTGCAACACGCCCGACATGCAGCATATCCGGGTGGTTCACGGAATCACCTTCGATAACGGCGAGCCCCATGACGCAGTGACATGGACGCCGCATTCGATGACCTATCAGTTCCAGGGCACAATGCGCGACGGAACGCACATCGACTTCGCGGTCGGCATTTTCGGAACGACCATCTACTGGCAGCATGGGGAGCTCGGTGGACGCTGGTTTGGCTTCGTTGCGCCGATGAGCCTTCCGCAGCCCGGGCGGTCGCGGCTGTTTTTTGCCATCGCGGTAGAGGACGATCCGTCCGATCCCGAGGGAACGCAGGCTTTCCTCGACGCGATGTACGACCTCGAGGTCGGCATCGCCACGGAGGACCTACCAATCCTCGAGCGCGCACGCTTCAAACCCGGGACGATGAGCAAGAGCGATCGAAGCCTCACGCGCTTCTTCCGCTACCTGCGCGAATTCCCGCGTGCTCATCCTTCGAAAGAATTCATCAGCTGATTGCCGGCGCAATAGGGGAGAAATCGATGAGCGCTCGTTTGTCGGACACGGACATCACGGACATCGCGGCGCTTTGTCCGCGCCTGTACGAAGCCGTCGGCTGGGACGAAAAGCGCGTTCCGAACTGGGACGAGTTTCGGCGCTGCTGCCACGAACAGGCGACGTTGATCCCGATGGGCAGCGGCGAGGCGACCCCCATCCCGCTCGAAACTTTCATCGAGGGCATGGAGGGGCAGCGCAGCTCAGGAGCGGTCAAGCAACTGAGCGAAACCGAGCTCGGCAATGCGGTGCAGGGGTTCGGCAGTCTTGCGAGCGTTCGCAGTACCTTTGTCGCAACAATCGACGGTCACAGCCGTCGCGGCGTGACTTTCGCGCTGGTGGTTCGCCAATCCGGGCGCTGGGCGATCCTCAGCGTCGCTTGGGAGAACGAGGCTGAAGAGGGGGCGCTTCCGGCCGAATATCTTTGAAAGCGGACGCCTGTTGGGGAGACATGGTCATGAACGCGGTGCCGAAAAAAATAATCACCAGCCTATTACGCACGTCGGCGATCGGCCTGACGCTGGCATCTCCGGCGTATGGTCAGACGGACGCCGGCTCGACTGAAGCGCCGCCGGCGGAAGGCGCTGTTTCCGACACGGCCGCTCCGGGCGAAGCGAGTGCGAGTGCCGCAAACGAGGCCGCGGATGCGAGCGGTCAGGTCGCGGACATTGTCGTAACTGCAAGGCAACGGGCTGAGATCCTTCAAAATGTCCCCGACACGATCACCGCTTTTTCGGAGCAGACAATTGATGAGCGGCGGCTCGATCAGATTAGCGATTTCCTCGAGCTGACTCCGAATGTGAACATTACCGCCGACCAGGATGCCGGCACGAACAATATCTCAATCCGCGGCCTTGGGTCGAACCGCAATCAGTCGGCAGCCATCGCATTTTCGGTTGACGGGGTGATACTCCCCGATGCCGATGCTTTTACCATGGACCTCAGCGACGCTGAGCGAGTGGAGGTGCTCAAGGGACCGCAAGGCGCGCTTTACGGCAAAGGAGCAATTGCGGGCGCCATAAACATCACAAGCAAGCGGCCGACCAATCAACTCGAGGCCGAAGGCAAGCTGAGCTACGAAACCGGCAACTCTTTCCGCGGCTTCGCCTCGGTGAGCGGGCCACTCGTGACAGACAAATTGCTCGCTCGAGCGACTGTCTCCTATCGCAATGGCGACGGCACGATCGAGAATCGGTTTGACGGTCGCGACTTGAACCCGATCGATCAGATCAAGGTCAGTGGAAGACTAATTGCGCAGCCAGCCCCAGGGGTCGAGCTCGACGTCCGTGGGTCTTATTTCGACGAGAAAACAGGTTCACTATATTTCAGCCTATTTGATGTGCTCGGAACGACAGGCGGAAGGATTCGGGAGGACGTCGCGGGTCGTCAGCCCAACCTCGATGGCCCGTCACGCAGCACACGCTCGGTCGTCGACTTCTCGGTCTTGGGAAATGTCGATACGCCGATTGGAACGCTGACCTCGATCACGGCCTATGACAAGATCAAGGTCGACTTCAACGAAGACCTCGACATCTCCCCCTTCCCGCTGGTCCCTGACGCGCATCAGAACCGACAGACCCGCGGCATCAGCCAGGAGTTCCGCCTGACCTCGTCGAGCGATCGCCGGCTGCGCTACATTTTCGGGGTCTATTACCAGGACACCAAGCGCGACGTGCTGACCGATGCGACGCTCGACATCTGCCTGTTTATCGGCGCCTGCTTCGGACCGGATGGCTTCCAGTCATTCGGGACAGTCTCGCCACAGCTCGGCGACTATGGCGTCAGGCTCAAGCAATATTCTGCGTTCACCCAGCTCAACTACGACATCACGCCACAAGTCGAACTGAGCGGCGCGCTGCGCTATGACACGGTACGCGGCAAGCTCAGCGACGATCTCGCCGGAATCAGCGAGAAAGCGAAATGGTCGAAGCTTCAGCCGAAGGTCACCGTGGCCTATCGCCCGACTACCGATCTGAACCTCTACGCGATTTATTCGCAGGGTTTCAAAGCCGGGTCCTTTAACCAGGTTGCCGCGGGACCGGGCTTTCCACGGGTGGTGAAGAACGAGACGTCGACCAATTACGAGGTCGGCCTCAAAACCGCGTTCCTCGACCGCCGGGTCCGCGTGAATTTGGCGGCGTTCTATACTCGCCACAATAACCCGCAGATTTTCCAACTCGATCCCGCAACCGTCGGCCAGGGAACGCTCAACGCACGCAAGGCCGCGATCAAGGGGTTCGAGTTCGAGTTGTCTGCACGCCCGACGCGGCTCTGGGACATCAATGCGGCGTTCGGCTACATCGATGCCGAGATTCGCGACTTCAACGGCGTGGATGACGCCTATGTCGGCCAGCAATTGCCCAACGCGCCCAAATATACGCTCAACCTCGGGACCGGCTATCGCATTCCCCTACCGCGCGGGCTCGAAGCTCGAATGCGGGTGGACTATCGCCAGGTCGGCAAGGAGTCGTTCCAGGATTTCCAATTCCCGGCGGACCCCGACGTGTTCCTTTACCAGAACGCTGTGTCGACGGTCGATGCGCAGGTCGCGCTCGAGCATGAACGGTGGGTGATTACCGCCTTTGCCCGAAACTTGTTCGATCGCCGCTACGCAACTTCTGCTTTCTCGCGCTACATCTTTCCGGTCGCACTTGTTCCCCTCAACGGCGATGCGATCCAGCCCGATCCGGGCCGGATCTTCGGCGTCGAAGCGCGCATCCGGTATTAAGCCGTGAGCCTATCTGAGACTTTCCATCTCTCGGCCGCGGGCGAGCAGGCGTTCGGCTATGCGCAAGCGGTCCGCTCGGGCTCGCTGGTCCATGTCAGCGGCACGCTAAGTGTCGACGAGACTTTTGCTCCGCTTCATGCGGGCCAGATCGACGAACAGGTCCGCCACATCTACGCCTCCATCCGGCGCACCCTCGATCATTTCGGAATTGGCCTGAGGTCGGTTGTTCGTGAAACTATCTATGTTACCGACATGGAAGCTTTTCTCGGCGCCAATTCAATCCGGCTCGCTGAATATGACGGCCATTATCCGGCGGCCACGGCGGTCCAGGTCCAGCGCCTCGCCTTCCCCGAATGCATGATCGAAGTGGAGGTCACGGCCGATCTGACGGCCCGGTCATGATCCCGTCCCCGGATCTGTTTCCGCGCCAGGTCACGGTTCAACGCATCATTACAGTGGCAACCCCGGCGGATGCCGCGTGGGCGGTTGTCGGCCAGCTCGATAGCAAAGTGCTGGAGGGCGACCTCGTCGAGAGGGTCGAGATCGACGGATCCGGAGAGGGGGCGATCCGGACCTATCACCTCGCCGGTGGCGGGCGGGTCATCGAGCGGATCGAGCGATATAACAATGCCGACCGGCTTTATATCTACCGCATCCTCGACGTGGGACCTTTGCCGATGGTTCGCTATCTCGGCTTGGCCCAGGTAACCCCCGCCGGCCCCAACCGCTGCCACATCGGATGGCACGTCATGGCCGATCCCATCGACGGGGACACGGCCGTGCTGACTGCAATGCTGGAGGCCACGGTTGGCCAGGCCCTCCAAGCCTTTGCCAATCACCTGGCCCCCGACAATGCCGGCGAATAAAGGACAGGAGCCGACCTGGGGGATAGCGGATCCGAACGCATTCGGTCCGTTGCGGCGCGACGCCAAAGTCGACGTCGTTGTCATTGGAGCGGGCTTCGTCGGTCTGGCCGCAGCACTCAAACTCGCCGCCAATGGGCGCGAGGTCGCTGTCCTTGGCGCCAGCGGGATCGGTGCTTCGGGTTCGGCGATCAGCGCGGGGCACGTCGGGCCGATGCTCTACGGCGCCCGCAAGGGGCCCGAAGACATCGTCAAGGTGCTCGGCTCAGAAATGGGAAGGCGCCTGAACGAACGCGTTGCCCTGGCCGGCAGCCTGCTGTTCGACACGATTGCGCAGCACAAGATCAGCTGCGCCCACCGTCGTGGTTATGTCGGAGTGTATCGATCTAGCCGGTCGCTAGACCGGGCGGCGCGCCGCTTCGAGACATGGGCGCGGTTTGGCGGCCGCGCTCGACCGCTGTCGGCAAGCGAAGTGCGTGACCGAATGGCGTCAGACCGCTATGCTGGCGGCTTCCTGCTCGAGGACGGCGGATGGGTCGACCCGCTCCGACTGCTTGCGGGGCTTGCGCGCGCGGCGAGCGACGGAGGCGTCGCCATCCACACCAGCAGCCCAGTTGTCTCGGCGGTTCGCGAGGGTAATCGCTGGGTAGTCCGCACCGACTCCGACACATCCGTCTTGGCCAAGGACGTCATCCTCGCCACGGGCGCCAGCACTCCCGCTTTCGCCGGCCTCGGAATTGCGGACAGCACGATTCAGCTACCGTGCGCAATTGCCGCGACGGCGCCGGACCAGTCGAGATTTCGGCAAATGCTTCCGGAGGGCGGCCCGGTGGCCGATTTTGACGATCCGGCTGTGTTCGCGCCGGTCATCGACGACCGAGGGCGCCTGCTCGTCAGCGCCTTGATACGGGACTCAGGCGCGAACGCACGATCCGCCCTCGCGCCCGCGCGAAATCGCCTTAAGGCAGTGTTTGGCGAAGACGTTCAGTTTTCGACTTTCGACGCCGGCGTGATCCCGATCACCCTCGACGGCCTGCCCAACATCATCCGCCGCGATGATGGGTTGATCGCGATCACCGGGTGCAACGGCTTCGGCCTGACTCTGGGGATGATTGCCGCCCGCGAGGCCGCGGAGCTGGTACTCGGCACCCCTGCCGATCAGCTAGCACTGCCGGTCAAGGCGCCGAAGGCGATCCGCGGTGCAAGCTTGATGTCAAGCATGATCCGCAACATCGTCGTCCCGCTTGCCAACCGGTTCGGCAAATGATGTCCCGCGTGCGCCTCCGGAGGGCTTGGTGATAGACGAGATCGCGGACGTAATCATCATTGGCGCCGGCATCATCGGCCTCAGCACAGCGTTCCAGATCGCACGGCGATCTGCGCTGAAAGTCGTCGTGCTCGAAAAAGGCTCGGGCTTGGGCGAAGGCTCGACCGGCGCCTCATCGGCGGTTTGCCGCTTCCGCTATTCGCGGCCCGAGATGGTCCAGCTCGCTAAAGACGGAATCGATGCGTACCGCAGCTGGGCCGACTTTCTCGAAATTGCCGAACCGCGCGCTCAATACAACAATGACGGCGTCCTGTGGCTGGGTGATGGGCGGACCGACTGGCCCCAGGCCGAACAGGCCCGCCTGGCCAGGTTCGGGGTGCGCACCGACGTGCTTGACGATGCCGAGCTTCGAGCCAGCTTTCCAGGGGTCAACCCATGCCTTCACGCGCCCGACGTTGAACTGGGCACCGACCACGACTGCCGGGATGGCGGTAAGCATTTGCTGGAAGTCGATGGCGGCTATATCGACCCAGTCGACGCGCTCCAAGACCTCGCCGACGCTGCTCGCGCACGTGGCATCTCGGTGCGCCTCAATACGGAGGTCGCCAGAGTCACGGAAAGTGGCGGACGTGCTAGCGGCGTCCGGCTCGCTGACGGTTCGAAGATCGCCGCGCCGGTGGTGGTCAATGCGGCTGGCCCCTGGTGCAACCGTTTGTTCGAGCAGCTTGGCCTCGACCTTGGCTGGCCGCTCATCCCAACCCGCATTCAGGTCGTCCACCTCGATCGACCTGCGGCGCTTGAAGGTCCAATCCCGGTAACCGTTGATGCGGCCGCGGGAATCTATTTCCGGACCCAGAACCGCGGTCAGCAAATCATCGTCAGTTCGGTTCGCGAGGAAGACGAGCGGGAGGAGGTCGGCTCGCCCGACGACTTCGCCCGGTACGTGGACGACGATTTCGAGCGGGAGAAGCTCCACGCGCTGCAGCATCGCCTGCCCGCCCTCAGCTTCCGCAACGTGCGTGGATACAGCGGCCTATACACAGTCAACCGGTCAGACGTGCACCCCATCGTCGGCGAAACGGCGATCAAAGGCTTGTTCGCGGCGAACGGGTGTAGCGGCCACGGGTTCAAGCTCGCCCCTGCCATCGGGGCGCTTCTTGCTCGGCAAATCGTCGGCGACGTGGCTACCTTCGACACTCGCATCGGACTGGACTTTTTGAGCGGAAGCCGATCCCCGATTCGCTTGGAGTCCAAAAGCGTTTTGGCTTGAGACATCGGACCGTGGTTCGTGTTAGTTTGCGCAAACAGGTGCTCGATGCACCGCGGGCCACATTCAGGTTTCAATAGAATAAACACACTTTTTCCGGATCGGGCTCTTTATCAGCGCGTCCTATGTTCGAGCCCTAGTACGTCCACCACCCTCCTCGCGTGGCCAGCGGCATTTTCGCTGCGTTTCTTGCGCGCGCCGGGTATGGCCCGTCGCATGACTTCGCGGATGGAAGCTGGGGCGCCATGAGGCGGATCGTCGCTGCGGACATCGGCGGGACCCACGCCCGCTTCGCCATCGCCACCCTCGACGGCAACCGCGTCGTCGAGCTCGGCGAACCGGTCACTCTCAAGACCGGCGACCATGCCAGCTTCGAGGCGGCGTGGGACGAATTCGGCCGGTCGAGCGAACGGCCGAGTGAGCTGGGAATCGCGTTCGCCGGTCCGGTCGGCGGCGACGTTCTGAAACTGACCAACAACCCGTGGGCGATCCAGCCGGCACGGCTCGGCGAACAGCTCGGCATCGAGCGGTTCACCATCGTCAACGATTTCGCCGCGGTCGCGCATGCCGTTTCGGTGCTCGACGGCACCGCGTTCCGAAGCCTGTGGGGCCCCGAAGGCGCGCTACCGTCCGAGGGCGTCACCACTATCGTCGGCCCCGGCACGGGCCTTGGCGCCGCCGCTTTGCTGCGCCGTCGCGGCGCGCGCTACGAGGTGATCGAAACCGAGGGCGGCCATATCGACTTCGCGCCGCTCGACAGCCTCGAGGACCGCATCCTCGCGGAGCTGCGCAAGAGCTTCGGCAGGGTCTCGGTCGAGCGGCTGGTGTCGGGCCGCGGGTTGATGAACATCTATCAGGCGCTCGGCGCGATCGACAATCGGCCGGCGACGGTTCGCGACGACAAGGCGTTGTGGGCCGCGGCGCTCGATGGCAGCGACCGGCTGGCGGCGGCGGCGCTCGATCGCTTCTGCCTGTGTTTCGGCGCCGCGGCCGGGGATCTTGCCCTGGCGCAGGGCGCATCAGCGGTGGTGATCGGCGGCGGGCTCGGATTTCGCCTCGCCGACCACTTGCCGAATTCGGGATTCCGCGACCGCTTTATCGCCAAGGGACGTTTCGAGCGGCGCATGAGCGCACTGCCGGTGCAGCTGATCACCCATCCGCAACCTGGCCTGCTCGGAGCCGTGGCCGCATTCGCCCGCGAGCACGGATGACGATCGACGACATCTTGCGACAGGCGCCGGTCATTCCGGTCCTCGTTCTCGACGGATCGCTGGATCCGGCCAAGCTCGCCGAGACTTTGGTCGAGGCGGGCCTGCCGGTGATCGAAGTAACCCTGCGCACGCCAATGGCGCTCGCCTCAATCCGGGCGATGGCGCGCGTTCCCGGCGCGATCATCGGCGCCGGCAAGGTGCTCGACAGCCGCCAGCTGAGTGAGGCGGCGGACGCCGGCGCGCGGTTCATCGTCTCGCCGGGGCTGACTCCGGCCGTGGCCGATGCGGCACGCTCGGCGGCAATCCCGCTCCTGCCCGGCGTGGCGACCGCCGGCGAGATCATGCGCGGCCTCGACCTGGGGCTCGACCGGTTCAAATTCTTTCCCGCCGAAAGCGCCGGTGGGACCTCGGCGTTGAAAGCGCTGTCCGCGCCCTTCGCCGCAGCGCGGTTTTGCCCGACAGGAGGAATCACGGCTGCAACCGCGAGCGCCTGGCTGGCGCTCGAATCTGTGCTCTGCGTCGGCGGGAGCTGGCTTGTCCGAGCCGGCGAAACCGCCCTCGGCAAAGTTCGTGAACGCGCCCGCGAAGCCGCCCGGCTCACTGCGACTTCGCGACCTTTCGGATAGGCGGTGCGCCCCGGTTGCGGCGTCGGATCGATCTTGTAAGAGTGGCGGCCGACGGGAGACCTCGATTGGCAAGTCTGAAGCTTAAGGGCGTCCGCAAAGCCGTTGGGGCGACGCCCGTGCTCGACGATTTGTCACTGACCCTCGAAGGGTGCGAGTTCATCGCCTTTTTGGGCCCGTCGGGATCGGGCAAGTCGACGCTGCCGCGGACCACGCCCACCGATGACGTCAACACGCGCCGGATCATGCTCATCGATCGCATCGTGTGGCGCGACGGCTGGCCCCGCATCGAGGCAGACAGCCCGTCGGCCGGGCCCCGGCCGGCGCCGGCGGCGGCACGCTGAGCCGAGCCGTCCCGGTCGAATGACTCTCCCAGCGATCTTCGCGCGCCTGCGCCTGCCGGTAATCGGCGCACCGCTGTTCATTGTCTCGAGTCCGCAGCTGGTGATCGCGCAGTGCACGTCGGGGATCGTCGGCAGCTTTCCGGCATTGAACGCGCGGCCTGCCGAGAAGCTCGACGAATGGCTGCACGAGATCACCGAAGCGCTGGCGGCCTACGACCGCGCCCATCCCGACGCTCCGGCGGCGCCGTTCGCGGTCAACCAGATCGTTCACCGCTCGAACGACCGATTCGAAGCCGACATGGCGGTTTGCGCCAAGTGGAAGGTGCCCATCGTCATCACTTCGCTCGGCGCGCGGACCGAATTGAACGACGCGGTCCACAACTGGGGCGGAATCACGCTCCACGACATCATCGACGACCGTTTCGCCCGCAAGGCAATCGACAAGGGCGCGGACGGGCTGATTGCGGTCGCGGCCGGGGCGGGCGGCCATGCCGGGCGCTGGTCGCCGTTCGCGCTGATCCACGAGATCCGCCAATGGTTCGACGGGCCGCTGGTGCTGTCGGGGGCGATCTCCACCGGCGGCGCCGTCCTCGCGGCGCAGGCGATGGGCGCCGACCTCGCCTACATCGGCTCGCCTTTCATCGCCACGCCCGAGGCCAACAGTTCCGATGAATACAAGCAGGGGATCGTCGAGGCGGGCGCGGCCGACATCGTCTACACCGACCTGTTCACCGGCGTGCACGGCAATTACCTGCGCTCGTCGATCGTCAGTGCGGGGCTCGATCCCGACGCGCTCGCGGCAGGCAATCTCGACACCATGAAGTTCGGCTCTGAGGGATCGAACAAGTCAAAGGCCTGGCGCGATATCTGGGGTTCGGGCCAGGGCATCGGCGCGATCGACCGAGTCCTGCCGGCGGCCGACTTGATCGCTAAGCTTGGCCAGGAATATGCGGCCGCGAAGGCGCGCATCTGCGCCTAGCGGATTATGCTTTCCAGCTTGGCGCGCCAGCTGTCCGGAATTTCAACCGGCCGCCGGCTTGCGCGGTCGACGACGACATGGACGAATTCGCCTTGCGCCGCTGCTGTGGCGGAGCCCGCGCCGAACACTCCGATCCGATAGCAAATGCTCGACCGCCCCAACTCGGCGACCGCCAGCCCGACCTCGACCGGTTCCGGAAACTTAAGCGGAGTAGCGTACGTGCAGCGTGTCTCGACGACCAAGGCAATCGGGTCGCCGGCAACGATGTCGAGCAACCCCTGCGATACCATCCACGCGTTCACCGCCGTGTCGAACCATTCGTAAAAAACGGTGTTGTTGACGTGGCCGTAGGCGTCGTTGTCGGCCCAGCGGGTCGTGAAGCTTTGCCACGCCAGGAAATCCCCGCGCGTAGCCGGCGCCACTCTTTCTACCATATTGCCCGCGCTACCATGCCGCCTCGTACAGCCGGCGAGCGTCCGCTTCCGCGATCGGGCACGGATTGTTCACCAACAGCCGCTCCTGCTTCATGGCTTCGCTGGCGAGCAGCGGAATGTCCTGCTCCAGGATGCCGTGGTCGCGCAAACGCGGCGCGATGCCGCTGTCGGTAACCAGCCGTTCCAGCCGCTCGATCAGCAAGGCCGCGCGGGCCTGGCTCCCCTGCCCCGCGCATTCGGGCGCAATGATTTCGGCCAGCTCGGCGTAATGGTCGCGCGCCGCCTCGGAATTATAAGCCAAAACGTGGCGCAGCATCAGCGCGTTGCTGACGCCGTGCGGCAAATGGTGGATGCCGCCCAAAGGATAAGCAAGCGCATGGACCCCGGCGACCGGCGCGTTGGCGAACGCAAGGCCGGCAAGATGCGCACCGAGCAGCATTGCCGACCGCGCTTCCAAATTCTCCGGCTGGTTGCACACGGTCAAAAGGTTGGCGCTGAGCAGGCGCAGCGCCTCGCGGGCGAGCGCGTCCGACAGCGGGTTCTTGAGCCGTGCCGAAGTGAACGCCTCGACCGCATGGACGATCGCGTCGACTCCGGTCGCCGCGGTCACATGCCGCGGCAGGCCCAGCGTCAGGCTCGCATCGAGCACCGCCCAGTCGGCCGTCAGCGGCCGCGCATTGACCGCCAGCTTGACCCCACCCTCGCAAGTGATGACCGAGATCGGCGAGGCTTCCGAGCCCGTGCCGGCGGTGGTCGGGACCAGCGCCAGGGGCAGGCGCGCGCCCTGGGCGACGTCCACGCCCCAGATCGCATCAAGGTCGTCGCCCGAACCGAGCAAATAAGCGGCGAGCTTGGCGACATCCATCGGGCTGCCGCCGCCAAACCCGATCACCGATTGCACCGCGGCCGCCTCCCCGACGGCAACCGCAGCCATCAGCGTCGCGCGGGACGGATCGGCCTCGACCGAGTCGAATAGCGCGACCGGCCGGCCGCTGGCTTCAAGCGCCTGGCGGCAGTCGTCGGTGAGGCCGAGCCGGATGACTTGCTGGTCGGTGACGAACAGGCATGGCCCGGCGGGAAGCTTGCCGGCGAGCGGTACCGCTTCGCCTGCTCCTGAAATCAGCCGGGGACCGGGATGGAAAGTGAAACTCTGCATTGCCGGAGCAATGCTAGCGTCAATTAAAGCTGCTGCCCACCGAGTCCGCGCTCCAATTGCCCCATCAAGGCACGCGCGGGACTTTGCGCCGGTTCCTCGAACATCGTCCCTTCGTCGAGCCGCTTGACCCGCGAATAGAGGTCGGCGCTGTTGTTGATCAGCCGTTGCGCGGCGGGCGGAAGCCGCTCGACGATCGCCGGATCGCTGTCTTGGGCATGCCCCAGCCGGCGCTCCGGGCGGCGTCCCTGCCGAGCCGGGATCTCGCCGCTCTCGATCGCCCGCTGGGTGAGCAGCCAGGCGACGATGTGCATGATGCGCGTCGTCACCTTCAGCGATTCGCACGCGAAGCCGACGCGCGCGAACGGGTCGAGCTCCTGCCGCGCGATGCGCCCGGCATCGTCGAAGTAAGACCGGGCTTCGTCGGCGAGCAGCATCGCCTCGGTGTAGAAAGCATCCACCAGCCGCGGCGTAATCCGCGCTTCGGGCTCGAGGGACTCGGTTGATTCGTTCATCATGCTCATCGTGCCACCGATCACCGCCGCTGAAAACGTTCGAGAATAGCGAGCGGCTGCGTTTTCGGGTCGTTTCGTCCCGTTGCGGGACTTAAGTCAGGCGATGATGTCCGGCACGCTGCGGTCGCGCAACCGCTCGATCTCGTCCTTCAGGCGAAGCTTGCGCTTCTTCAGCCGCGCAAGCTCGAGTTGGTTGGCGACTCCGGCCGCGACCAGTGCCGCGATCTCCTCGTCCAGGCGGCGATGCTCGACCTGGAGCGCGGCCAGCTGCTGCGGCGCGGTCTCGTCATCGTTCATCGCGGCACGATAATCGATTTGCCCGCCGAATGGAAAATCGGACGGAGTGGTAAAAACTGGGGCAACATTTGGGACAGTCCGCGCCCGGTTTTCGGCAGGGCGTATGATCCCGCGAGACAAATCCGGAAAATCGTGATTTATTATGCGGTGCTGTCACGCATCCAGGAAAGGATTGACGCCGATGGACAACGCACCTGTCGAGGAACTGGCATCCAAGCATGCGGCGCTTCACGCGCTCATCGACGAGGAAGAAAACCGGCCACACCCCGACGAGGATCTGCTTCACCGATTGAAGAAAGAAAAACTCAGACTAAAGGACGCAATGCTCGGTCATTAGGCGGCCCGGCCACCTACCCACATTGAGGCGCGCGGCGCCGGTTCAGTCGTCGCGCGAGACCTTTTCGATCCGCTCGTGGAGCTCTTGTGCCTCGAGGGACATGGTAGCGACCGGCCGCGCTTCGAGCCGCGCCAAAGAGATCGGTTCACCGGTCACTTCGCAATAGCCGTACTCGCCTTCGTAAAGCCGGCGGATCGCGCCGTCGATCTTGGCGATCAGCTTGCGTTGGCGGTCGCGGGTGCGAAGCTCGATCGACCAGTCGGTTTCGCTCGACGCGCGGTCGGCGAGGTCGGGCTCGCGAAGCGACTCCACCTGGAGCTGCGCCATCGTCGCGCGCGACTCCTCGATGATCGATTCCTTCCAGGCCTTGAGCTTGCGCAGGAAGTAGGCGCGATGCTTGTCGCACATGAAGTCTTCGCGCTCAGTCGGGCAGTAGCTCTCGGCGAGAATGAGCCTGTCAAATGGTAGCGGTTCGCCGCCATACAGGTCGACAAGTGCGGTCGCCATAATCCCTCCCCAGTCGCGGCCCCATCGAACCCTGCTTCGATGGAGGCCACACACCCCGCCGCCTGCTGCAGCCGGGCCACCGGTGCAGCCGGAGGCGATTACGCTAGACTTTCCCGGGACTTAGAACCCTGGAAAAGTCGGTCATCCCCGCAGCGGCCTATAATTAAGCCCAAAACGCTTAACAAGGACTGAGCGAAGTCACTGGAAGAAAAGCGGAACATGTTGCCAATATGGCGCAATAAAACCGTTCACATGTGTTGGTTGCGGGTTCCGCCCGCCTCGCCCATATGGCCGTTCGATGCGCATCCTGCTGACCAACGACGACGGCGTGAATGCCCGCGGGATGGCCCTTCTGGAGACCGTGGCGCGCCGCCTTTCCGACGACATCTGGATCGTCGCGCCGTCCGAAGAGCAATCCGGCGCCGGCCATTCGCTGACCCTCACCCAGCCGGTGCGGCTTCGCCATCACGGCGACCAGCGCTTTTCCGTGACCGGCACCCCGACCGACGCAGTGATGCTCGCGCTCGCGCATGTGATGAAGGAGACGCCGCCCGACGTGATCCTGTCGGGCATCAACCGCGGCGCCAATCTCGGCGAAGACGTCACCTATTCAGGCACCGTCTCCGCGGCGATGGAAGGCGCGCTCGCCGGAGTCCGCTCGATCGCCTTGAGCCAGGGCTATTCGCGCGAGGGCATGGGCGACACGGTTCCGTTCGCGGCGGCGGAAGGCTGGGCGGAGCGCGTTCTGGCGCCGCTGCTGGCCTTCGACACCGCGCCGGGAACGCTGATCAACGTCAATTTCCCGGCGATCCCGTCGGATGAGGTCAAGGGCATCCGCGTCTGCCGCCAGGGGATCCGCGATTACGGGCGCCTGCGGATCGTCCAGCGCACCGATCCGCGCGGCTACGATTATTACTGGTTCGGTCTTGGCCCGATGGTCGAAACACCCGGGCACCTGACCGACCTCGAGGCCGTCGCCGACGGCTTCGTCTCGGTCACTCCACTCCACCTCGACCTCACCCACGACGAGTCGTTGCTTCCGCTCGCCCGTCAGCTCGACCTTTGAACGAGCAGTTTCGGCCGGCGCCGCGCGACGAGGAAGATCAGCGTCGGCAAGAACATCGTCAGGACGAGGTCCTTGGTCGCCTCGCCCAACTGCATCCCCGGATCCGGCCAGATCTCGAACCAGAAGTCGCCGGCCTCGTTGAGCAGCGCCAATGCGAACACCACCAGGAGCGGCATCGCCCGCGCAACCGAGCTCTTGAAGACGACCGCGATGAGCAGCTGCAGCACGACCCCGAGGATCACGTGCAGCGCGTCCATGCTGATTCCGGTCGAATGCTGGGCGAACAGCTTCAACTGATACCAGTCGAAGGCCAGAAGCTTCATCCCGTTGTCCGGCTGGGAGCCATGCGCAGGTACCACGGGAGCGCTTCGGCAATCCCGGCGGCGATCCTGTGAGTCGGCTCGTAGCCGAGCCGCGCGCGCGCCTTCGAAATATCCGCTTCCGAATGGCGCACATCGCCGTGACGGAAATCGGCAAAGCCTGGCTCCCGGTCGTAATGTACCTGATGGCGCGCCAGACCATCGCGAAGCAAGCCGAACAAGTCGAGGAGCGAGGTGCGCTCACCGACCGCGACATTGTAAACCTGATTTTGCGCATCGTCGCCGGCGAGCGCCGCGCGCAGATTGGCCTGAACCGCGTTGGCGACATAACAAAAGTCCCGGCTGGTCGAACCGTCGCCGTATATCTCGATCGGCCTCCCGCCGAGCATCGCCGCAACCCATTTGGGGATTACGGCGGCATAGGGGCCGTCGGGGTCCTGCTTGGGGCCGAAGACATTGAAATAGCGCAGGCCGATCGACGGGAAGTCGTAACTCCTTGCGTAGACGGCCGCGTAGATTTCGTTCGTGAGCTTGGTTGCGGCATAAGGCGACAACGGATTGCCGATCCGTTCCTCGCGCTTGGGCAGGTTGGGCTCATCACCATAGGTCGAGCTCGAAGCGGCGTAGACAAATCGCTTAACCCCGGCGTTCCGCGCC
Organism: Sphingomicrobium sp.; assembly: GCA_035512655.1. Taxonomy (GTDB): domain Bacteria; phylum Pseudomonadota; class Alphaproteobacteria; order Sphingomonadales; family Sphingomonadaceae; genus Sphingomicrobium. The sequence goes on from DATKDM010000010.1 coordinate 51,040, forward strand.
GCGTCGATCAGGTTGACGAAGCCGGTGACGTTGACGTCGTGCGACGTAAGTGGATCGGCCAGCGACCTCGGCACCGATCCCAGCGCTGCCTGGTGGAGGACGTAATCGACGCCATCGACCGCCTGTGCGCAGGCATCCCTGTCGCGGATGTCGGCCTTGATCAGCTTGAAGCGTGACCAACGATCCTCGCCGACCGTGGCCTTCACTTCTTCGAGGTTGCCGCGATGGCCGGTAGCGAAATTATCGAGGCCTGCCACCTCCTGGTCCGCAGAGAGCAAGGCTTCGACTAGGTTCGACCCGATAAAGCCTGCCGCTCCCGTGACCAGCCAACCCCCGTCCCCACGGCTCAAGCGGCTGGCGAGATCAACTTGTGGTTCAGGTGGCATGAAGGGAGGCTCGATTGGCAGTTGGCAGGCTCGCCCCCTTAGCCCGCACTGGCGGCTCTCCGGAAGTCCGTCAATTCGCGGGTCAGCGGTTCAGGGCAAATAGCGGCCGTCGATGTTGCCGGGCGGCGAGTAGCGGCAAATCAGAAAATCCCATTGCTCACTCGCATGAATCGCGCAGCCGACGCGCGTGGTGCCTTTCCAGATAAGCTGCGTGTAGTGGGCGACGTCGGACCAGTTGCCGGTCCGGCTGACGTTTGGAAAGACGCCCGGACGAAACTCGCGGCGCTCGTCGATCCAGGTTCCGACCATCTGTTCGGGCGAGAAAGCGCCGCGCGAACCCATCCACAGATTCTCGCGCTGGCCGGGCCGGTTGGCTCGCGGCGAATGCTGGAGCCGCCCAAGCCGCGCGAGCGCTGGCCCATAAGAAGCTGCGGATGCGGCCAGCTGCGGATCCCATTGCAACGGCGGCGCCTGCATCCGCGCCCGTTCGCGATTGTGCATCGCCAGGATGCGCGAGTCATCCGTCGCCCCGCGCGAGTAAAGGACCGCGGAGGCGGCGTTTGCGGCGGCAGACCCGCACAAGATCGCGAGTCCGCTCAGGGCGACGGTTCGAATATTCAAAGGGCCCCCTCCCTCGAGGACTCAATTCAGACCAAGAATCTATCGGCTCGAAAAGCTAACGAGGTCTGAATCCGGGGCAATTATCGGCCAAGCGGTACCGCCGTTTGACCGCTTGAGTCGCCTCGGACCCCGTCAGATTCTCGTTGTACGGCGGCAGGCGGCGCAAGCAGCTTTGCACGGGGTTGCCGCGTCGGCTCTCTCATTTGCCGTCGACGGTGCTAGGAACGCCCCATGGATGCTCGCCCGGATCGGTCGCGAATTGAGCCAGCGGACAGCCGCCAGGAGGGCCTAACCGCGGCCCTGCGCCACCTCTATGGCTTCATGACGCCACAACGCAGGCGGCAATTCTTTCGCCTGCTGGGACTGATGCTGTTCGGCGCTCTGGCCGAGATCGCCACCATCGGCGCGGTCATTCCGTTCGTCGCCCTCCTCGCGAGCCCGGACGGATTGCAACGGTTTGCGGGTTTGGCTGGCCTGTTCGATCTGCTCGGCGCGCGATCCGCTAGCCAGCAACTGGTCGCCGCAACCATCCTGTTCATGATCGCGGCGCTGTTCGCTGCAGCAGTCCGGTTGCAGCTCGCCTGGTCGACCCAGAGCTTTGTCCGGCAGCTCGGTCACGAAATCTCGGTCGAGATCCAGCGCCGAATTCTGCTGCAGCCCTACTCATTCCACATCGGCCGCAACTCGAGCGAAATCATCGCCTCGCTCGAAAAGGTGCAGATCCTGGTTTCCGGAGTCCTCCTGCAATTGATGCAGGCTTCCACTGCCGCGTTCCTTGCCCTTTTCATCGTCGCCGCGCTGGTCACCATCGATGCGGCGATTGCCGCCGCCGCGGCGCTCGCATTGGGCGTGATGTACACTTTGGTGTCGCTGTTGACCCACCGCCGGCTGGCCGAAAATTCGGCGACCCTCGGGGCAGCCTACCAGCAGCGCGTGCAGATCATCCAGGAGAGCCTCGGCGGCATTCGCGACGTGATCATCGACAATTCGCAACAGGTCTACCTGCGGGCTTTCGAGCAGGTCGACCGCCACTTCACCTGGGCCCGGGCAAGCACCGCATTCATCGGTTCGGCGCCGCGCTTCGTCATCGAGGCGGCCGGAATGGTGGTGATCGCCGGAATCGCCCTTGTGATGACCGGCCGGGAGGGTGGGCTGGCAATGGCTCTGCCAATCCTCGGCGCGCTGGCGCTCGGCGCGCAACGACTGCTACCGCTTGTGCAGCAGCTGTATCAGAGTTGGACCAATCTCAGCGGCCATCGCGCCATCGCGGGCCAAGTGCTCGATTTGCTGCGGTTGCCGGTCGATCCCAACGCAGCGGAGCCGAACCTCGGCCCGCCGCTGCCGTTCACCGCATTGCTTACGTTCGAGCGCGTCGGTTTTACGTATCCGGGGCGGTCCCGGCCGGCCCTCGAAGAGGTAGATTTCACCATTCCCCACGGTTCGAGCGTGGCGCTGATCGGCAGAACCGGAAGCGGCAAGTCGACGCTTGCCGATTTGATGATGGGCCTGCTCGAACCGACCACCGGCCGGATTTCGATCGACGGAATCGCGCTCGACGAGGCCACCCGGCGGGCTTGGCAGCGGTCCATCGCCCACGTCCCGCAGGCCATTTTCCTCGCCGACGCCAGCGTCGCCCGCAACATCGCCTTGGGCCTGCCTGCGCAAGACATCGACATGGACCGCGTTCGGGCGGCCGCGAGAACCGCCCAGCTCGACGACGACATCGCCGCGCTCCCGGACGGCTACGGCACCTCGGTCGGGGAGCGCGGAGTGCGCTTGTCGGGCGGACAGCGCCAGCGCCTCGGCCTCGCCCGGGCGATCTACAAGGATGCGCCGGTGCTGGTGCTCGATGAAGCAACCAGCGCGCTCGACGGCGCCACCGAAACCGCAGTGATGAGCGCACTCGAGGAGCTCCGTACACAGGGGCGCACAATCGTGATCGTCGCTCACCGCCAATCGACGGTGGAAAATTGCGACCTGGTGGCGCGGCTCGAAAACGGGCGCCTGGTCGACTTCGGTGAAACCGGCGCGGTTCTTGCGCGCCAGGCATCGTCACGGTGAGTGCGGGTCCCGCGTTCGACGCTCTGAACGCCGCTGCAACATTGTAATTCGGCGAGAACTTATCCCAAGGAAGCGCGATGGCGATTCTCGTTACCGGTGCCGCCGGCTTCATCGGCTTCCACACGTCGCGGCAATTGCTTGCGTGCGGCGAGCAGGTCATCGGGATCGACAACCTCAATCCCTATTACGACCCTCGGCTGAAGCAGGCGCGCGTAGCCGCCCTCCAGGACGAGTTCGGCAGCGCGTTCACCTTCAACCGCGTCGACTTTGCCGATGCCTCGGCACTGGACGCCGCCGTTCAAGGGGCCGACCTGGACCGGATCGTCCACCTCGGCGCGCAGGTCGGAGTGCGCTACAGCCTTGAGGATCCGGCGGCCTATGTGCGGGCCAACCTCGTAGGCCATGCCAACCTGCTGGAGCTTGCCCGCTCGCGGCAGTCCGCGCACATGGTCTACGCCTCCTCCTCCTCGGTCTATGGCGGCAACACCCAGCTGCCGTTCCGGGTCGAGGACCGCGCCGATCGGCCGATGTCGCTTTACGCCGCGACGAAGAAGGCCGACGAGCTGATGAGCGAGAGCTATTCGAGCTTGTTCCGGCTGCCCTTGACCGGCCTGCGTTTCTTCACGGTCTATGGTCCCTGGGGCCGTCCCGACATGGCGATTTGGATGTTCACCAAGGCGATCCTCGAGGGTGAGGCGGTCAATCTGTTCAACCACGGGAAAATGCGCCGCGACTTCACCTACATCGACGACATCGTCAGCGGGGTGATCACCTGCCTCGACTCGCCGCCCCGCAACAACGGGCAGGAAAAAGCCGGCGGGAGCCTCGCCTCGCACGCCATCTACAACATCGGCAACAACTGTTCCGAGGAATTGCGGACGGTTGTCCGGCTGCTCGAAGAAGCGCTCGGCCGCACCGCGTTGATTGAGCTGCAACCGATGCAGCCGGGCGACGTTCCCGACACCTTTGCGGACATCAGCGCCATGAGGCGAGACCATGAGTTCGAACCTCAAACCCCGATCAGCGAAGGCATTCCGCGTTTTGTGGAATGGTACCGGGATTACCATGGCATCAATTGACCCCAACGCCATCAATGCGCGGGCGCCTCCTTCGTAGCGTCATTTGAGTTGGCGCCCACCGCCAGTCGAGGGTTGAGAATTGCGAACCTGTGACGCAGCTGCAAATCGCCGCGGTTGAGTTCGACGCAACCAAAGAGGCGCCTGCACGTCAGACCTCCTTACGGTGAGCCGGCGGGAAAAAGAGCGGATGAGCAAGATCGGCAGAATCGTCGTTATCGGTCTCGGTTATGTCGGCCTGCCGGTCGCGATAGCAATGGCGCGCAAGTTTGACGTGATCGGCTTTGACATAGATTCGAACCGCATCGCCGAGCTTCGCACGGGCCATGACCGCACTCGGGAAATCGGTCGAGATGACCTCGGCTGCACAAGACTGACGCTCACCGACGTCCGTGATGATTGCCGCGGCGCCGACATTTACATAGTCACCGTGCCGACGCCGGTGGACTTAGCCAAACGGCCCGACCTGACCGCCCTCCTGGCGGCCACGCGGATGATTTCGGAGGTTTTGGATCCCGGGCGACGACCGACGATCATCTATGAAAGCACCGTTTTTCCCGGAGTGACCGAAGACGTTTGTGGCATCGCCATCGAGCGTGCGAGCAATTGCAAGCGCGGCCGAGACTTTCGTCTGGGCTATTCACCAGAGCGGATCAACCCAGGCGACCAAGAGCATTCTATCGAGAAGATCACCAAGGTCATCGCCGCCGAAGACGCCGAGGTGCTCGAGCAGATGGCGGAGCTTTATGGAGCGATCACCCACGGCGGCGTGTTCCGCGCTGCCTCGATCAAGGCTGCGGAAGCAGCGAAAGCGATCGAGAACGCCCAGCGAGACATCAACATCGCCTTCATGAACGAGGTCGCCCAGATCCTTTCGAAGATCGGCGTATCAGTGTGGGACGTGCTTGCCGCGGCGCGGACCAAGTGGAACTTCCTGCCGTTCGAGCCGGGCCTTGTCGGGGGTCACTGCATCGGCGTCGACCCTTATTATCTGAGTCACTTGGCGCAGCAACTGGGCCACCACCCGCAGGTTATCTTGTCAGGCAGAGAGATTAACGACGGCATGGGCGCGTGGGTCGCCGATGCGTTGCATGAGCGGTTGTCAGGCAAGCCGGGCCGTACGCTGGTACTAGGCGTTACGTTCAAGGAAGATGTCCCCGACCTGCGCAACAGCCGTGTGTTCGACCTCATCGGCAGGCTCCAGGAGCTCGGTCACTCGGTCGAGGTCGCTGACCCGATGGCCGACCCGGAAGAGCTGGCGCAAGGACATGGCCTCGCGGTGGTCGACCCCAACGGTTCAAGTTATGACCTGGTCGTCGGCACTGTCGCTCATGCCGACTATCGCGCGCTTTCGACTGCGCAGCTGGAAAAACTGGTCGAGCCAGGTGGAACGCTGGCCGACCTCAAGGGCATGTGGCGCGACCGGCAGTTGGACACGGCGATCAACCGCTGGTCGCTGTGATCACCGATGCGCGAATGGGGCCCAAATTCCCTGTTATGAGCGATTTTACAGGGTAATCGCGAAAAATAGGCAGCCAAAGCCTGCCTTTGCTTGCCGAAAATAGATGACATTCCAGCGAGTTACCAATCGGATTCCCGCAACAGGTAACAGGGAATGGAACAGGTCGAAAACAGGGTAGAACAGGGCGACAACAGGGAAATAAGTGCGCACCGATCTTCAGGCGCGACCGATGTTTTTTTTGACTGCCGCCGTCCGATTCCCCCTGGAAATCAGCGAGGTTCTCCACTGCTGAGAGGGCCCAGCGCGGCCAGCTGGCTTGCGAGATACCCCCGATATTATCGGACCAACTACCCCATCACATCACTGTCTAGCCTGAACTTGTTTTCTTGAAGAGCAGTAGCGTTGATCGATTTCGCGCCGTCGCGGCGAGAAACCGACTGGACTTGAGTGTGACGTGGAGCATTGGTGGGTGCGGCGTTGAAATGCGCCTCGACCTCGACCGGGCAACCGGCGGGGCTTCGGGTGGTGGAAGCAAACCCCATCCGAAAGGCCAGCCGATGAATACAGCCTATCCCCCGCCGACATTTTCAGCACAGAACCATGCCCCTGGCACGCCGGAGCTTTTTGAAGCCGCCGGCACGGCCTCAGACGGCTTGATGTGGCCGGACCTGGAACAGCTGGTAATGAAACCCAAGGAGCGGGCATGTCGCCGCGAGGGCATCGGCGGCAGCGACGCGAACATCATCCTGTCGGGCGATCGTGAGCGGGTCCTTCAGCTTTGGCGGGAGAAGCGGGGCGAAGCGCAAGCCGCTGACCTCTCGTCGACGTTGCCGGTGATGCTCGGCTGCTGGACCGAGCCGTTCAACCGGATGTGGTTCGAGAACCTAACGGGCCAATCCGTCTCGCTCCTCGGCCAGGTGATAAGTTGCAGCACCTATGACTGGCGGCGTTGCACGCTCGATGGATACATCTGCGAGACCCAGGCCATCTGGGAAGCGAAGCACACCAATGCGTTCGCCAAGCCTGAGGAAGTGCTGGAACGCTATATGCCCCAGCTCCAGCACAACATGGCCGTGGCCAAGTCTGAACGGGCCGTGCTGTCCGTCATATTCGGCAACCACAAATATGAGACTTTCGAAGTGGCTTCGGACTGGCTCTACCAGCTTGATTTGCTTCAGGCCGAGGAAGACTTCTGGAAATGCCTCCAGACCGGCCGAGAACCCGCAGCCGCCTCGCCCCCTGCCCCGCCTAAACCGGTGGGTGTGCGCGAGGTCTGCCTTGAAAGTCACAACCTCTGGGCGGTGGCGGCTGCCGACTGGCTCGAGACAAAGGACGCCGCCAAGCGCCACCAGGCCGCTTCAAGCCAGATCAAGGAGCTGGTTGAGCCCGACGTTGCCCGCGCCTTCGGGCATGGCATTGAAGCGAAGCGCAGCAAGGCGGGCGCGCTCTCGATCCGGGAGCTTGTCCAATGAGCGCGGCGGTAAAGGCTCCGCATGTCTTTAGGGCCATCAACCGGATCACGGCGGCTTTTGCGGGCGCCGGTATGCCCAAGAGCCGGCTTAATGCCCAAGGCCAGTATCACTACCGCTCGATCGATGACCTGCTTGGCCGGCTGGGGCCGCTTCTGGCAAAACACGGGCTGTGCGTGCTGCCTCGGGTCCTTTTGAGGAAAGCCGAGGTCCGCAACGGTGAGGCCGGCGGCCTGCTATTGAGCGTGCGCCTACTGGTGGCATTCGCGATTGTAAGCGCAAGAGATGGCTCGCGCTGCACGGTCAGGGCCTGGGGCGAGGCGCTGGACGAGAGCGACAAGGGCACCGCCAAGGCGATGTCCGCGGCCTACAAGAGCGCCATGCTACAATTGTTCTGCGTGCCCGTTGCCGGTGAGGATGCCGACGCATCCAGTCAGCGGCTGAGGCTGAAAGAACACTCCCCTGAACCCGACCAGGGCTGGAGCACCTGGGCAGCCGATATCATCGACATGATCGGCATCTGCGAGACGAGCGAAGCGCTTGAGCGGGTGCGGAACCGCCAGGCGGGACTGCTCAAGGCGCTGCGGTCCGAACGTCCGGAGTTCTACAGGCAAGTGGGAGAGGCGTTCAGCCGGACGCAGGCAGTTCTGTCGAGCCCGGGTGAATGTCAGCCCCCACCACCCAAAGCCCCGGAGCCAGCGCAAGGAAAGCGCGGACGAGGCAAAAAACCCGAGCAAGCTGTGTTGGAGCCGGCGGATGGCTGATCTGCGGCTGCCAGCGCGCATCCAGAAGGAAAGCCGCGGCAGGTCTTCGCGAACCTGCGCGCCGCATCGCGCCTGGGTTCGAAAGCATCATTGCTCGGTGCCAGGCTGCACGCGCCTTCCTATCGAATGTGCCCATGTCCGCCTCGGGACCAATGGCGGGACGGCCCTAAAGCCCTCGGATCGGTGGTGCATCAGCCTATGCAGTTCCCATCACGCCGAGCAGCACCGGCTTGGTCAGAGGTCGTTCGAAGACAAGTACTCTCTCGACCTCTTCACGCTCGCCGAGAAGTTTGCGCGCAGATCACCGCACTGGCGGTGCCTTCCAGACTGATTTTCAGCGGCTCACGGATGACGCAATTCGCCGCTATCCCTCCAATTGGCGGCTATGCGGCCTCCGCCCGCCAGTCGCGCTGCTCCCGCAACCAGGCCTGGAACATCAATATCGCCCAGATCGCAGGCGCACAGCGGCCGGCAAGGTGTTGCTGCCACCGAGTTGCATTATTCCTCAATCACAGCGGGCGAATCCCCGGCAATTCAAAAGCTCGGTGGGTCAGTTCGGAGCGCCCGCCGCTGCTGATCTGGTATTCGCTTCAGTTGGCTCGGTTGCCGGCAGCGGACGAGGCCTCGTTCGCGCTACCTGAGTTCCGCTCAGATTTGACGAGCCGGGCCACGACCAGTGGCAAAGACAGACGCCTATGCGGGAGCGGGCTAGAAAACATGGTCTCGAACCTTGCCGAGTCGAGCGCGGAGTTCGCCGGCCGTCGCGCTTTGGTTGGATACTCCGCCGAGGAAATGGGCCGCACCGAAGCGGAGGGCCCGCCCGCTTCGACACTTGCGCGAAATATCTCAGTTGCAAACTCAGCCCAGCTGCAGGTCCCCCGCGCGGCCACATGCAGCGTCGTTCCAATCCCCTTCCGCTCGCCCGCGGACCAGCTGTCAAGCATCGTCAAAATCGCATCAGCGATGTCGAGGGCGCTGGTTGGGGTACCCCACTGGTCGGCGATGACCGAGACCTGGTCGCGGTCCGTAGCCAGCCGCAGCATGGTCTTAACGAAATTGTGCCGAAACGGGCTATAGACCCAGGCCGTGCGTAGGATCAGGTGATCGGGGTTGGCAACCCGCACCTGCACTTCGCCGGCGAGCTTCGAGGCGCCATATACTCCGAGCGGGTTGGTCGCCGCATCTTCCCGATAGCGTTCTTGGGAGCGCCCATCGAATACATAATCGGTGGAAATCTGGATAATTGCCGCGCCAACCTCGTGAGCAGCGGCAGCGGCCTCGCCGGCAGCATCAGCATTGACCCGAAACGCGCGATCGGGCTCGTCCTCGGCCTGGTCGACCGCGGTATAAGCAGCGGCATTGACCACCACGTCGGGCGCAATCGCGCGGATCGCGGCGGCCAGGCTTCCCGGGCTTTCAAGATCGACCTCGGGGCGGCCAGCCGCGACCAACTCGATGCCCTTTCGCCCGGCAGAGCGTTCGAACAGGCTTCGCGAGAGCTGGCCTTTGCGCCCAGTGACCAGCAGCTTCACGCAGCATTACCCAGGCGGTCGCCCCGGTAGCGCTGCTCGCGGATCGGCCGCCACCACCATTCATTTTCTAGGAACCAGTCGACTGTCCTGGCGAGCCCGGACTCGAAGCTCTCCTCGGCGCGCCAGCCAAGCTCGCGTTCGATCTTCGACGAATCGATTGCATACCGGCGATCATGACCCGGCCGATCGGCGACGAAGCCGATCAGCGATCGGTGCGGCTTTCCGCCAGGATCGGGGCGCCGCTCGTCAAGCAGGTCGCAAATGCTCTCGACGACCTGCAGGTTAGTCCGCTCCGCGCGGCCGCCGACATTATAGCTCTCGCCAACAATTCCTTTCGCGACGATCAGCTCGAGTGCCGCGGCATGGTCGTCGACATAAAGCCAGTCGCGGACGTTGGCGCCGTTGCCGTAGACCGGCAGCGGCTTGCCCTCCATTGCGTTGAGAATGACCAGCGGGATCAGCTTCTCGGGAAAATGGTACGGCCCGTAATTGTTTGAGCAATTGGAAAGCACGACCGGCAGCCCGTACGTTTTATGCCATGCCCGGACGAAATGGTCAGACGCCGCCTTCGACGCCGAATATGGCGACGAAGGCGCGTAGGACGTCTCTTCGGTGAAGATGCCGCGATCGAACGGCAGGTCGCCAAAGACCTCGTCGGTCGAGATGTGGTGAAAGCGGAACCGCCGTTGCGACGCATCGTCCAGCTCGCGCCAATAGCCCAGCGCAGCGTTCAGCAGCCGGAACGTTCCGACGACGTTGGTCTCGACGAATTGGCTGGGCCCGTCGATCGAACGGTCGACATGCGTCTCGGCCGCTAAGTGCATTACCGCCTCGATCCGCTCGTCGGCCATTATCGTGGCCAGCCGATCCTGATCGCAGATGTCGGCCTGGTAAAAGCGATAGTTGGCCACGCCGGCAACACTCCGGAGCGATTCAAGATTGCCCGAGTAGGTAAGCTTGTCGACATTGACGACGTGACGGCCGTTGCCAACCAGTCGCCGGACCACGGCGGCGCCGATAAACCCAGCGCCGCCGGTGACCAGGATGCGCTCCACCGCCACCACGTCAGAACCCCGTCTCGGCATCCGCTAGGAAAGGAGCGTTGCGGTCCTTATCCGACAAAATCAATTCGGCGCGGTCGATCGGCCAGGCGATGGCAATCTTTGGGTCGTCGAAGCGGATCTCACGGTCGTGCTCCGGGCTGTAGGCGGCCGTGACCTTATACTGAACTTCGGTCTCAGGCTCGAGGGTGACGAAACCGTGGGCGAAGCCTTCCGGGACCAGCAGCTGGTTCCATTCCGCTGCCGAGAGCACGATGCCGGCCCAATGGCCGAACGTCGGCGAACCCCGGCGAATGTCGACTGCCACGTCAAAGATCGCGCCGCGTGACACCCTGACCAGCTTATGCTGGGCTGCGGGCGGGCGCTGGTAATGGAGACCGCGGAGCACGCCCCTGGCTGCCGAATAAGAGTGATTGTCTTGGACGAAGTCGAGCTCTAAGCCGGCGCGCGCCATCTCGCCGGCACTCCACACCTGCGAGAAAAAGCCGCGCTCGTCGCCGAACCGAGTGGGTCGTATTTCCACTAGCCCATCGATCTCGAGAAGGCGTGTATCAAGCACCGGCGATCTCGTCGGCGCGGCGACGGATGTAGCTCGCGTATTCGGTGTCGCCGAGCTGGCCGGCGCGCGCGCGCACCTGGTCAGGAGTTAGATAGCCGAGCTCGAGCCCGATCTCCTCAAGGCACATGACCTTCAGGCCTTGCCGGCGCTCGATCGTGCGAACGTAAGATGAGGCGTCATAAAGGCTTTCATGGGTGCCCGTGTCGAGCCAGGCGAAGCCTCGACCTAATCGGGTGACGTGCAGCGAGCCTTTCATTAAATAAGCAGAATTGACGTCGCTGATCTCCAGTTCCCCGCGGGCCGAAGGGGCGAGGGTGCGAGCGATTTCAAGCACGTCGTTGTCGTAGAAATATAGGCCGGTCACGGCCCAATTGGACTTCGGCCGCGCGGGCTTTTCCTCGATCGTTAGCGCCCGGCCGGTGTCAGCATCGAAACTCACAACCCCATACCGCTCCGGATCCTCGACGGCATAAGCGAACACCGTCGCGCCTTGTTCGCGCGTCGCCGCCTCTTGGACGGTCTCGACGAGCCCGGCGCCGTAGAAAATATTATCGCCGAGAATCAATGCGACGCTGCTGTCGCCGACGAATTCGCGGCCGATGATGAATGCTTCTGCGAGCCCGTTCGGCTCGGCCTGCTCGGCGTAGGAGAAAGACACGCCATAGGCGCTGCCATCGCCGAGCAGGGCGCGGAATTGAGGCAGGTCCGAGGGCGTAGAAATGATTAGGATCTCGGTGATGCCGGCGAGCATCAGCACGCCCAGCGGGTAATAGATCATCGGCTTGTCGAACACCGGCAGCAGCTGCTTGGAGACCGCCAGGGTGGCCGGATAAAGCCGGCTGCCGCTGCCCCCTGCAAGAACGATACCTTTCACTGGCGCTCCGAAAGCTTATAGGCGTGCCGCGCTTGGCTACGTTACGCCGGGCGTGGCTCTAAACAGGTTAAAGGCGCGGTCGCAACCGTCGGCCCAGTCATCCAGTCCTGCTCAACCATTCGCGGAAGTCTTCGGACCGGCTAAGCGGCGGCCGAAAGCTGCTGGCCCCGGTCGCGCAGCCAAGCCTGGAACGTGAGCACCGCCCAGATAGCCGGCGTCGAGTCTCGTCTGCCGCTGAGATGATCGTTCCAGCGACGCTGGACAGTGTCCGGATCAAACCACCCTTCCCCCTTCATGCGCGCCGGGTCCAGCAGATCTTCCGCCCATGGCCGCAGCGGACCCTTGATCCACTCGCCGACCGGGATCGCGAAGCCCGCCTTGGGGCGCTCGAACAACTCGCGCGGGACCTCCCGTTGGAGAAGCTTGCGGAGGATGTGCTTGCCGGAGCCGCCGCGCACCTTCATGCCGAGCGGGATCCGAGCGGCGAGCTCGGCAACGCGGTGATCGAGATAGGGCACTCGTGTCTCGAGGCTGACCGCCATCGAGGCCCGATCGACCTTACACAGGATGTCGTCGGGCAAATAGGACACCGCGTCGCCATACATCATGCGCAGCGCGTCTGGCGCGTGCTCGGCGCAATCCATGTCCCAGGCGGGGCCTTCGACTTCGCCGCCGCGGACCGGGGACTCCTCGAAGCTCCATTCGTCGAGAAAGCTCGAATAGAGCTCGTCGAAATTGCGCACCGACCCCGCGATCCGCAGCCCTTTCTGAATCTTGCCGCCAAGGTGGGGCCGGCGGCGCCCGGGCAGCAGGCCCGCGGCGCTGTTCCAGAATTGCGATGGCAACCGGCTCAGGGGCGTGCCGATAGCCGAGCGCAGCGGCCGCGGTAGTTGACGCAACTGCTGCCACACGCGCGGCGCGGCGAAATGGCGGTTGTAACCGGCGAACAATTCGTCGCCACCGTCGCCGGTCAGCACCACAGTCACCTGTTCGCGGGCGAAGCGGCTGACGAGATAGGTCGGGATTTGCGATGAATCGGCAAACGGCTCGTCGTACATCGAGGCCAGCAGCGGAATCACGTCGCGCGCTTCCGTAACGGTGACGGTGCGCTCATCATGGACGGTGCCGAGGTGTGCGGCGACTTTCTTCGCGTCCTCGGCCTCGTTGAACCCCGCTTCCTCGAAGCCGATGGTGAAGGTACGCACCGGCACGCTCGAATATTTCTGGTAAAGCGCGACAATGGTCGAACTGTCGATTCCGCCGGAAAGAAAGGCGCCCACGGGCACGTCGGCCACCGCTTGATCCTGAATTGCCTTCGCAAGCACCTGCTCGAGCTGCTCGATCGCCTCATTTTCCCACTCGATCGGGTGCTCGAGGCCGCGCTGAACAACTTGGCGATAAGACCAGTAGCGCCGGATGCTGACGCCGGACTCGGCACCGCCGGGCTGCGGCGAAACGTCTAGCGGAGTCCTCGCGCCTTCGGGCGTCACCCTGAGCACGCACCCCGGCTCGAGCTTGAACAGGCGTTTGTAGATCGAGAAGGGCGCCGGGATGTAGGTACGCGCAGCGAACAATCGCAGCGCCCGCCGATCAATCTCCCCGTCGAACCGGGGGTGCGCCCGGACCGCCTTAAGCTCGGACGCAAAGACGAAATCGGACCCCACCCAGCCATAGTATAGCGGCTTCTCGCCGAACCGGTCGCGGACAAGGTGAAGGTTACGCTCTTTTTGGTCCCACAGTGCAAAGGCGAACATCCCGACGAGCTTTGGGAGTGTCGCGGTCAGTCCCCGGGCGGCAATCGCCTCGAGCAAGGTTTCGGTGTCCGAATGGCCGCGCCAGCCCCCCGCCGGCGTCTTGCCCGACGCGTCTAGGTCCTTGCGAATCTCGGCATGGTTATAGATTTCGCCATTGTAGATCATGACAAACCGGCGACACGCCGAATGCATCGGTTGGTGCCCCGACGCCGACAGATCGACGATCGAAAGGCGCCGGTGGCCGAACGCCACGCCAGCGTGTGAATCGACCCAATATCCTTCGTCATCGGGACCGCGGTGAGTAATCGGCGCAGTCATCCGCCGGATCGTCGCCTGGTCATCGCCGGCCGCTGATATGATCCCTGCAATTCCGCACATGACGCCTTGGTCCGTCGCTTCAACGAGCTAGGCGGTGGCCGGCTCCGCCCTGTTGCTGGGTGCGCCTTATCACTCGTTGGCCGTCTGAGCGATGCCGCAACTCAGGGGTTCGTAAATAATCGATGCTCTTCGCGAGGCCTTGTTCAAGCGGCACTGCAAGTTCACCGTGAGCTGACGGCTCCAGCCGCGAAATTTCTCTGTTCCACGGGAACTTACGGGTAAATTCATGCAAAATGGTATAAAATTGCGAGGTTTCACGGTAACCAAGACTCTGAGTTAGCGGATTTTTAGGCCGAATTCGCTGCGTTTGGGGGAACAGGGAATTTACAGGGTCGCAACGGGGTATTAGCAGGGGCGTAATAGGCAAAGCGCCGGTGGGTATCAGTGAAGATTCCCCCCGGATCCATGAGTTGCATCCGCACTAAATCGCAGCGGGCCAATCCCCGGCAATTCCAAAACTCGGTTGGGCAGGTCGCAGCGCCCGCCCCGGCTGATCTGCAAGCCGAACGACAACCTCGCGCCGGGGACATCGCGACAAGTTCCACCAAGGCCGCCTATGACCCGTCCGTCACTCGTGTTACGCGCACCATCTTCAACACTCAGAAGCACAATTCCGGACCAGAACACCACGAAATGACTGATATGTTTATCCACCCATCGGCAATCGTCGATCCGAGCGCACAGATCGGGACGGGAACCTGCTTGTGGGTAAATGTCCAAGTTCGCGAGCAGGCCGCCATCGGGCGGAACTGCATCCTGTCGAAGGACGTCTACCTCGATCACGGCGTCACAATCGGCGACAACTGCAAGATTCAGAATTCGGTCTCGATATACCACGGTGTAACGATAGAGGATGACGTATTTGTCGGTCCCAGTGCCTGCTTCACCAACGACCGGGTGCCGCGGGCATTCAACAACGATTGGGTGGTCTCCCCGACCATGGTCCGCCGCGGAGCGAGCATTGGAGCGAATGCGACTATCGTATGTGGAATTACGATCGGCGAATATGCAATGGTCGCTGCCGGATCGGTGGTCACTAAGGACGTCGAGCCGTTCGCCCTGGTGATTGGCAACCCCGCCCGAATGGTCGGTTATGTCGACGAGAACGGCGCCCGCAAGGATCGACAACCGTGAATCCATGTCAACCGGTTCGCCTTGGGATCATCGGCCTAGGCAGGATGGGGCAGAACCATCTCCGCGTTCTGTCGCTGCTAAAGGGTGCGGAGATTGGCTTCGTCTACGACAAGGATTCGGACACCACCCAAAGAATTGCCCAAACCGCCGGGGTGCTGGCCGCCGACGACTGGAGCGTGCTGTTGGGCGAGGTCGATGCGGTCATCATCGCGAGCCCCACGACGACCCATGCCGATTACATTTTCGCGGCCGCCGACGGCGTTCGCAACATCTTCGTTGAGAAGCCCGTCGCGGAATCGTCCGATCGGGCACTTGAGGTCGCTGCCTTCGCTGCCGACCGAGACTTGAATATCCAGGTCGGTTTCGTGGAGCGGTTCAATCCGGCGGTTCAGCAGTTGAAGCAGCTTCTTGACCATTCGCGCGAGGTGGTGAGCGTCGATTTCGCCCGAACCAACAAGATCAGCGCGCGGATCACCGACGTCGACGTGGTCGCCGACCTTATGATCCACGACATCGACCTGGCCCTACATTTGAACGGTCCGGTGTCCGATATCGCCGCGCATGGCATAGCGGACGGCGGCATGATCGATTTCGCTTCGGTCCTGCTCACACACCGAAACGGCCGCTTTTCGAGGCTCATAGCAAGCCGCATTACCGACAAGAAAATGCGCATGATCCAAGCGACTTGCCGCGACATGTTCGTCGATTGCGATCTGCTTCGAAAAGAGATTTCTATCACCCGCCAGTCGGAGGTCGTCCAGCCCGCCGGAGAGCCCTACATCATCACCGCGCTTGAAGAGACGCTGGAGGTTCGGCCGCACGAAGCCTTGGTCCTGGAACTCCAGGCGTTCTTGAACAGCTGCAATGGCGAAATCCTCGATCATACGCCCGGTGTCGAAGCCGGTGTGGAGGCGATGCGCATTTGCACTGTGGTGCAAGGATCAATCGTGGAGAAACCGGAGTTCTCCCCGGCCTAATTTAGTCCGACGATCCAAGAACCCGCTCATAAAACGCCCGATAAGCCCGGAACATCGCCTCTGCGCTGTGGTGGGCCAGGACGTACTCTCGCTGCCGCGCCGCCACCGCCCTGCGCACATCGACGGAATTGAGCAAGCGAATTGCTTCAACCGCTACTGCCGAGGGATTGGAACTGGAGTAAATCCAGTCATTCGGCCCAGACCGGTAAGCGTCATTGGCCTGAAAGGCGATAAGAGGCAGTCCCATGGCGGCCGCTTCCAGCGCCGCGATCCCAGTAATTGGGCCGACATTCAGCGTAAGATAGAGATCAATGATCGAAAAAGGCAGCACGGGCCGCAGCACCAGCCCCGGGAAATGAACTCGTTCAACCAGACCCGCTTCCGCTGCCATCTTCTCCAGGCGTTTCGCTTCGGGTCCGCTGCCAGCCATCAACAAATGTGCATCGGGAATCGAACTCGCCAAATGCTCGAATATCTGCACGAGCATCTCGGGGCGCCGCTCGCGCACCAGGCGGCCCACCGAGCCGATCACGCGCGCAGTCCTGGGAATGCCCGCTTCCGCCCGGTAAGCATCGCACTCGGTTCTGGTCGGCGGTACGACGCACAGCGTGATGCCGTTCGGGATCATCGCCGAGTCCACCGTCGGATGGTCGCGCGCAAACTGCGACCATGGCTCATCTTCAGCCATCGCGACAAAGCCGTCGTGGGTGGCTGCGAGCGCCATGTGAAGACGTTTAAGCGGCAGCCGCACGGGCGTTCCAATGGCGTGATAGGTTTCGATGATCCGGGGTTGCTCGCCGCCGTGCAGCACACGCATGGCAGTCGCCACAGCGCCGAACACGCTTCCAAAGGTCAGATGACAGTGGATTATGTCACACGACAGTAGCCATTGGCGGTTGCGGACCATCCACGGCAAAAGTTGCACATAGGCCGCGAGTATCGAACGCGCCGTTGGGGCGACATAGCGCACCTCGACTTCCTCTCGCAGGTCGCTCATCAACAGGTCCTCGGAAACGTGGAAAGCGGCGACGATCGCGACGGCATCGCCGTTGGTCACGGCGGCATTCGCGAGGTCAACGGCAACGCGCTCCGCTCCTCCTTTTGTGAACGCGGGGATGACGTGGATGATGTTCATCGGTCGTGGCCGGGATCAGGCCGCACCAGTGTTCACGATTGGCCGCGCCCTTCGCCCACGCGCGATCCAATAGGGCTCATCTTCCCGGAAGACGATGTCGGTGAGATCCGCCGCCGCCATCATCCGCCGGATCTCGTCTCTCGAAAAGCGCTGCTCCAGCCGCTTGCCGAAGCGGTCCAGCGCATCCGTCCTGAGGCTGTAGAGGTTGCGGTAGCGATAAGCGCTCAACGGGAAATGGCAAACGTTCGTCCCGGCTCTCTCGAAAAGGCTCGCGGAACACCTAAGCGGCCAAGAGACGAGGGCCGCGATCCTCGACGTCACCGCCTTCCGGAGTGGAAACGGCAGCCGCCAAATGGCCTGCTGGGCGACGTCGCTCACGGCCCAACGGCCCGAAACCAGGCCAGGCGATTGTCGAAGATGTAATAGAGATAGACCAGGAACGGCGCGCCGGGCTTCAGCTTCCGGACGGCGTCGAGCATCGCGCGGGCGGTGTCGGGGATGTGATGAAGGACACCGAGCGCATGGCCGAAGTCCTGGCTGCCGTCGGTAACCGGCATGTCATCCACGCCGGGAAAACTGACATTGGGCACGTACGCAAGTCGGCGTTTTGCAACATCGAGCGCCTTATTCGGCGGGTCGAAGCAATGGAGATGGCGAACCCTCCTAGCCGCCAGAATCGTCCATTGCCCGGTGCAGCAGCCGATGTCAAACCCAACTGAATCGGCGAGAAGATCTTCAATCGGAAACGTTGAGAAATACTGATCGAACATCCGCAGATGTTCGGCCGGCGTCAGTTTATTCTGGGAATACGCAACCCACTCCTTGCTGAATCCGGATACGGTCTCCTCACCGGTATTCGCCCTTTCGCAGTCGCCTAGCGCCGAGCAACCACAATTTCCAATCGCAAGGTCTACGACCACGTTCTCCCTGCCGCCGTTGGTGAGGCCCGGCACGACGTGGACGATCTTCATTCCGCCTCGCGACCGGATCGCCCCAGGAGCTTGTCATGCTCGCGGCGCTCATGATCGTTAAGCCCTACCGGTTCGAAAATCGACAGCGCCCTTTGGCGAACGGCATTGCCCATGGCACGGGCAAATTTGCGGCCGGTCATGAACTCGGCCGCGGCATCGGCGAGTGCAGCTTGGTTGCGGAAGGGCACAAGCTGTCCGGTAACACCTGTTTCGATCATTTCCCCCTGCCAGTCGAGATCATATGCGACGATTGGCGCTGCGGCGAGCGCCGCTTCGGACAAGGCGCGGCCGGTCAGCGGAGAGATTACGACAGCCGCATGGACGTAGAGCTGGGCAAGCGCGCGCTGATCCTGATTGCCAGCCAGAACAAGAGCATTCGACACAACCGTCGTTTCGGCAAGCTCCAGCAGCTCCTCCCGCATCGGACCCTCGCCGGCCAGGAGCAGCTTCACGTCCATGCCGCGCGACCGCAGGTTGGCTAGGACACGCACCGCATCGTCAGGAAACTTCACCGATTGGAGCCGGCTGACGCAGAGCAGATAAGCCCCAGGCTCGATTCCTAGCCGGTCGAATAGCGCACGGTCGCAACCGCGCTCGGTCGGTTCGGCCAGATGTTCAGGAGCGAGCAGATTCCCGTAAGGGAAGATGGCGACGCGGTCGGGCTGCGCCCCGCTGGCAAGCGCAAAGGCGACGTTGTCCTGATTGGGAGCCACCACCAGATGCGCCCGGGGGAGGAGAAAGCGCTCGAGCCGCTTCTCGACCCCGATGCTGCGCAGCAGGCGTGGATATAGTGGCTGCCCCGTCAGCTCCCTCGCCTTGTCGTTGTCGGCGTTGATGCGGATCATAAAGGGAAGGCGGCAGGACCAAGCGAGGGCCAGACCGAACAGGCCGACGTAGAGTGGATCGCCGGCGCGAATGATGCTGATCGTTTCCCGTCGAACAAGGCGCCTTAGCACCCGGAAAAGGTGTAGCTGGCCGAGTAGGAAGTTGAGCGGAAACACGCGGCGCAACCATCGGAAGCGGCCGGGGCGCGCCTGGATAAACGTGTGCCGGGGGGCGAGTGCCGCCCACTCCGCCTCACCTGAACCCTCGTCCGAAAAGGCCGCGCTCAATTCGCCGAACGGATGGACCGTCCAGACATGCCGAAAGTAGCCGTTAAGATCCCGCGATAGGACCGACGTTTCGAGGCCGAGCTCCCGGATTGTTCCAAGTGTGTAGGACGCGTCGATGACTAGCAGACTTGGTTTGCTCGGTCCGACGGCCATCGCCACGCTGTCTGCCGCCTCGCTCAAAACGCCACGCCGCCTCCAGAACACAGGCGCCACCTATCCCGAGATCGGGCGGTCGGCAATCCAGCCGGCGCGCTTCGCCGCTGAGCCGTTGACCTGCCAGCGGCCGCGGGACTAACTGCCTGCCAGCTTAGCACACTGTCTGGGGAAGTTGACAGATGACGAACACGAGACGTGCGTTCCTCGAAGGCCGCAAGGTTCTCGTCACCGGTGGAGCCGGCTTCATCGGCTCGCACCTCAGCGAGGCTCTGGTCGAGCTTGGTGCCGAGGTCGTCTGTCTGGATGACTTGTCGGCCGGCAGGCGCGCCAACGTCGCCCATCTCGATCAACGGCCCAATTTCCGCTTCGTGCATATGGACGTGTGCGACGACAGTCCAGACATGGACAGCATTTTCGACGGGCTTGACACTGTCTTCCACAATGCCGCATCGAAGAAGAACATCTGCTTGGTTAACCCGCAGCGCGACCTCACCGTCAATGCCGGCGGCGCGCTCAACCTGCTCGAGAAGGCGAAGTCGCATGGCGTGCGCAAATTCGTCCAGGCCTCGACCGGCTCGGTCTATGGCGAGCCGCAAATCTTCCCCACGACCGAGGATCATCCGCTTTATCCGGTGTCTTACTACGGCGTGTCGAAGCTCGCTGGCGAGCGCTACGTCGACGTGTTCCACCGGCTTCACGGCCTCGACACAACCATCCTGCGTTATTTCCACGTTTACGGTCCGCGCCAGGAATCGAACGAGTTCGGCGGCGTCGTCTCGATCTTCCTCCGCCGACTCACCAGCGGGCAGAACCCGATCGTGTTCGGCCACGGCCGCCAGGTCCGCTCGTTCACCTGGGTCGGCGACCTGGTCGAGGCCAATCTGCGCGCGGCGGCCGACCCGAAGGCGACCGGCCAGGCATATAATGCCGCGTCGGGCGTGCGGGTGACGATCAACGAGCTCGCCGACGGCATGCTCGCGCTGCTTGATCCCGACAAGCGGCTGAGCGTCGAGCATGGCGAGCCGTTGATCGGCGACATCATGGAGTTCGACGTCGCCAATGCGAAGATCCGCCGAGACCTCGGGCTGACCTTCGAAACCGATTTCTGGGGGACGCTCCGGACCGCGCTCGCCGACGTCAATGCGTTCCTCGGTCAGCCGCGCATGGATTTCGCCATCTAGGCCCCGCCAGGCGCGGCGTCGCAACAGCTGATGGACCGCCGCTTATATCTCAAGCAGTTCATGATCATCCTGAGCGGCAACGGCGCCGCCCAGGCCGCCAACCTCTTGAGTTACCCGTTCCTCGCGCGGCTCTATACGCCGCACGAATTCGGCGTGTTCGCGACCTTCGTCGCCGCGGCGGCGATCCCCAGCTCGGTCGCCTGCGGCCGCTTCGAGCTGGCGGTCACCACCGCCCCGCGCTGGGGCCGCTTCGGCATCTTGTGGCTGTGCGTCGCAGTCGCCGCCGGCGTCGGCTTGCTCTCGGTCTTTGGCGCCGCGATCTACTGGCAGCTGAGCGAAACCGCCGCGCACCCCTCGCTGCCCGTGCTGCTTGGCCTGTCGATCTTCCTCACCGGCGTCACGTCGGCCCAATCGATGTTTCTGATGCGGCACGATTGTTATCGCGCGACATCAAGCTCGCTGCTCGTCCGCACCGGCGGGGCGGTCGTGGTCCAGCTCGCCCTCGCCTTCGTATCGGCGACCGCATTGTCGCTGATCCTCGGCTTCGTGTTCGGCCTGCTCGCGCAGGCGGCGATGCTGGCGCTGATCATCTGGCGCAGGGTCCGCCCGGGCAAGCCAAAGCTGCGCGACATGCGCGCGATGTTCCTGCGCTTCCGCCACCAGGTGACGGTCGACATCCCGAGCACGATCATCGCCGCTTTTTCGCTCAACCTTGTCACCTTCATGCTCGGCGGGCTCTACGGGCAGCGGGTCGTTGGCTTCTATTCGATCGGCCAGCGCCTCGCGATCACTCCGCTCCAGCTGTTCAACGACGCGCTCGGCCAGATCTTCTTCCAGAAAGCGGCGCGGGCGCGCGAAACTAAGGGGCATTTCTGGGACGAGATGAAGTTCAGCCTGCTGACCAGCGGCCTGATCTCGCTTGGTGTTCTGGTAATCATATTGCTGGTCGCGCGGCCGTTCATTGTCTTTTATCTGGGCGCGCAATGGGCGCCGGCGGCCGACATCCTCGTGATCCTCGCACCAATGCTCGCGGTGCGTAGCCTGACCATGTCGATCGCGACCACCGTGTTCGTGATGCGCGCCGCGCATTGGCTGTTCATCCACAATGTGGCCAATGTCGCGATGACGATCGCTGCCTACGCGTTCGCCTTGTTCTTCGGGCTTGGGCCGGCAGCTTTCCTTAGCGTAGCGGCGCTGCTGATCGGGTTCGAATATGCCGTCTTCGCGCTGTTCCTGATCTGGGCGTCGCGGCGGCAGCACAGGCGCCATGGACGCTAGCGGGGTACAGCCTCGATCAAGATTCCATTGGAACCGGGAACCAGCAGGGCCCTCCGAACTTCGAGGTTCCATTTCTCCAAGTCCGCAAAGAGACTTTTTTGCGTGTAGTACCGGCAGTGCGCGTGATCGAGCGCGATACCAAGTTCGAGCTTCCGGCGTCGCGACCACATCCGATAGATGAAATAGCCATATTCGGCGTAGGCTGCAGCGATGCGCGCGACTCGCTTTAAGCCGCGTTGGCCATAGAAGATGGAATGAAAGGTCTTCGCCCGGGCGATGATTTCTGGGTCGGCCAGGCCGACCCAGAAATAGAAGCGCCCCCCCTGTGTAAGCACGCGCCTCAGCTCGCTGATCGCACGATCGACATCCATGATGTGGTCCAGGGAAGTCGCCAGAATATGGGCATCGAAACTCGCGTCCTTGAACGGCAGGTCCTCGGCCACAGCTCCCGTGACGCAGGAGTAACGTCGCTCGACCGGCGTGGTCAGCGGTTCCAGTCCCACATAATCACCGATCTTCAGCCCATCGACATAGGCCGGCAGGCTAGGAAACAACCCGCAGCCCACGTCGAGCACTCGGTCCGACGGCAAGATCGTAACCGCTATGAACCCGCCGAAGATGCGCGCGAACGTCTCATCTTCCTCATAATGCTCATCCTGATACCGCTCAACTGATCCAGCCTGCATTTCCTCCCAGTCGGCGGACAATTTAGTGCGGCCAGATGCATTGACATTGTTGCCATGCACCGGGAGCCGATGTCCGCAGTTGCTGCAGGAGGCGGCGTCGGCCCCAGGTGCGAGTTCCCCGCTGCCGCACGAAGGACAGCTCATCCGCGCAATGAGCGCCGTCAGCTCCATGTTAACCTACCCAAACCAAAGTTGAGTTTCCGATAGAGTGCGAGCAGCCGCTCGTACATCCGCGCCTCCGACGGATAAGCGTCGTGGGGCTTTTCCGGGCGGCGCATGTAATCCTCGAATTTGGCTTCGTCCCAGCCCATTTTCTTGATGAAATAGCGCCGGTCCTTCTCCATCGCTTTGGCGCTTGGGTAAGCGATGCCCTGCGCCAATTCGAGCGCCTCGTCGCGGCTCATCTCGCCGTTCATGATCAGACTCGACAAATGCGGTTTGCGCTTATCGACCCCGAATTTGTACGGCTGGAGATAGCCCTGGTAAAAGCGGGTGAAGACGCTCTCATAATGTTTGTAGGGGTAAGGCTTGTAGCCGAAATCGCGCTGCAGCACCGCAAGCGCGTCGCTTTTGCGGTAATCGAGATAGTCGAGGAAGCTGACCCAGTGGATCCAGTTCCACAGCACGTACCGCGCGGTCTGGAGCGTGCTGATCGACGGGAATGACTTCAGCTTCGGCCCGCCGAAGCGGCGCGAGATGCCGGTGATGTTGCGCTTGTCCGACTTGTACCAATTCCACGCCTTGGGGATGTCGACGCCTTCGGTCGCGATGTTGGTTCCAGCCAAGATATAATGGAGGCCGTATTTGGAGGCCTGCCGGTAGTTCACAGCGATCATCGCATTGTCATAAAGCACTTCGACGTCGATCACATCGGATGCGAAGAAGGCTTCCATCAGGCCGCGGATCTCGGGCCATTCGATGACGTGGGTGTAAAGGTCGACGCCGAGCTCACGAACGAGGTTGGCGATATTGTTCTGCGCGAGCTCGCTGTTCCAGCCGCTGTCCATGTGGACCGCGAGCGGACGCAGGCCGAGCCCGATCGCGCGGACCAGCGACCAGCTGCTGTCGACCCCGCCCGAGACGCCGACGATGCAATCGTAGCGTTTGCCTGCTCCCGCTTGCTTGATCCGCTCGAGCAGCGCGGCCAGCCGGCGCTCGCGCTCTTGCTCGGTCGGGGCGATATGCTTCGCCTGCTTCTCGAGGAAGCCGGTGCAGTAATTGCATACGCCGTCGTCGTCGAAGCGGATGTCCTGCGCGGTTTCATCCATGATGCAACGGGTGCACGTGCAGACGTTAGGGATCAGGCCGCGGCTTGCCACAGGGCCCTCACTTGATCGTAGCGCGGATAGGTGATGAGCACCGCGCGGTGCGGCCCGTAGAAGACGAAGAATGAGCCGGCCGCGACCGCGCTTGCGCCAGCGGCGACGACTTCCCTAACGTTGTCGAGCGAATTGGCCCCGCCCGCGGCGATCAGCGGGACGTCGACTAGGACGCTGCCCTCGCGCACCAAAGCGATGTCGATCCCCGCTAGCGTCCCGTCGCGGTCGGCATTGGTCAGCATCACTTCGCCGGCGCCCATGCGCGCCGCCTCGACCAGCGCGGTCTGCCAGTCGGGAAACGGCGAGCGACCTCGCCCCGGTTGCCGGATGCGGGTGGTTCCGCGCCAGCTTCGCTCGACATCGATCGACACGACCACTGCCTGCTCGCCGGCATGATCGGCGATTTCGCGCGCGATTTCGGGCCGCTCGAAAAAGGCCGACTGCAGGCAGATTTTCTCGACCCCCGCGGCAAACAGCTGCTTGGCGTCGGCCGCGCTGCGAACCCCGCCGCCGTAGCAAAGCGGCATGAAGCATTCCCCTGCGATCTGCTCGATCATCGCGAAATCGGGACCCCGCCCCTCGCGGCTGGCGTCGATGTCGAGCACCATTAGCTCATCGACTTCTTTTTCGTTGAAGATGCGCACCGCATTGATCGGGTCGCCGACATATTTCGGCGCCTTGAACCGCAGCGTCTTGACCAGCCCGCCTCGGCTGAGCAACAGGCACGGGATCAGCCGCGGCATCAGCATGGTAGCTCCGCGAACCGGCGCATCAGCACCATGCCGAATTTGTGGCTCTTTTCGGGGTGGAACTGGACGCCGTAGATATTGCCGTGCTGGACGGCACTGGTGAAGCTGGTCCCGTAGGCTGCGGTGCCGATGACATCGGCAGGATCGTCGCACACAACGCGATATTTGTGCACGTGGTAAAAGCGCGGGAGCTCGCCATTGTCGACGATCAGCGGATTAGCGCGCGCCGGTCTAACCTCGGCCCAGCCCATGTGCGGAAGCTTGAGCCGTGGGTTACCCCCGGTATCGATGCGGCGGACGTCGGCGCCGATCCACCCGAGCCCCGCCGCAGCGCCCTCCTCGCTCCCGCGGCAGAGCAGCTGCATGCCAAGGCAAATGCCAAGCACCGGAATTTTCCGTTCGAGCGCAAGCCGGTCGAGCATCTCGCGCCAGCCGCGTTGGTTGAGCGCCGCCATGCCGGCGTCGAACGCGCCGACACCGGGCAGGACGAGCCGGCGCGCATCGGCGGCCTCGGCGGGATCGCTGGCGAGCTCAGCCTCGGCGTCGACCTCCTCAAACATCCGCACTACCGAGCGGATGTTGCCGATCCCGGCATCGATGATGGTCACATCCAACTGAACGCGCTCCTCAAGGCTTCCTTCGGTCCGCCACCTGCACTAGCTACGGCGAAGCCAAAGATGGAGATGTGGTTGATCGAAAGCTGGGCCGACTTCAAGGCGTTCGTACAAGCCGATTTTAGGAGCATGGGCCAACGGCTGTCGCTGCGGACCTGGGCGCTCGACCCGGTCGCCCGGCTGACCTGGATGATGCGGCTCGACGAATATCTGCTCAACTCGGGCAAGCCGCTGATCCTCCGAGCGCCGGTCCGCTGGTGGTTCCGAAGGCTGTCCGTGCGCCTGGGCTTTAGCATCGGGCCCAACATCTTCGGCCCCGGAGTGGCGATCGTCCATTACGGCTTGCTGGTAATCGACCCAACCACCCGCATCGGCAAGAATTGCCGAATCCACATGGGCACCCACATCGGCGGCGCGGCCAAATTCGTTCCGGCGGAGGAAGCCCACCTTCATTCGCCGCGGATCGGCGACAATGTCTATCTGGGGCCCGGGTGCAAAATCTACGGGCCGGTGATCATCGGCGACAATTGCGTGGTCGGCGCCAATGCGGTGGTGACCAAATCCTTCCCCGAAGTGGGCCTGACGATCGCCGGAATCCCGGCCAAAGTCATTGCCGACGACAGCAGCGGCGAGCGCGTGATTAAGGGCGCAGGCTGACCGCGAGCGCGACCGCTTCGACGATCTGGTCCTGGGTCGCCTCGTCGAGATCGGGGTGCATCGGCAGGCTCAGCACGGTCTCCGACAGCCACTCCGACACGGGCACCGGCCCGCCGCTGCAGATTTCTGCATAAGCAGGCTGGGCGCTGAGCGGGACGGGATAATGAACCGCGGCCGGAATGCCGGCCGCGGTGAGCGCGGCGATGACTTTGGGCCGCTCACTCACCATGACTGTATATTGAGCAAAGACGCTGGTTCGATCGGAGCGCTGGACCACGTGCCGCACGTTCCGTTCGTCGAATAGCCGGTTGTAGCGCTCCCCGATTTCGGTCCGCCGCGCGATTTCCCACTCAAAGCGCCCAAGCTTGGCGAGCACGATCGCGCATTGCATCGTGTCCATCCGTCCGCCGACCCCGATGCGGGTATGATGATAGCGAACCGACTGGCCATGGATCCGGATTGCGCGAAACGCCTCGGCAAGGCCCGCGTCGTCGGTGAATATCGCCCCGCCGTCGCCGTAGCAGCCAAGCGGCTTGGACGGGAAAAAGCTGGTGCAGCCGATCGCCGACAAAGCGCAGCTCCGGCGGTTGCCATAGGCCGCCCCGAAGCTTTGCGCCGCGTCCTCGATGACCGTCAGGCCATGGCGGGCCGCAATGCCGCCGATTTCCGTCATGTCGGCGGGCTGGCCGTAGAGGCTGACCGGAATAATCGCGCGCGTTCGCTCGGTCACAGCCTGTTCTATCGCGGCCGTATTGATGTTGCACGTGTCCGGCTCGACATCAACCAGCACCGGCGTCGCGCCAACCAGCACGACCACTTCGGCGGTGGCGGCAAAGGTGAATGCGGGGATGATCACCTCGTCGCCGGGACCGATGCCGAGCGCCATCAGACTGATCAGCAGCGCCTCGGTCCCGCTGGCGACCGCGACGCAATGGGCGGTCCCGGCGAAGGCGGCGAGCGCTTCTTCCATCTCCGAGACTTCGGGGCCCATGATATATTGGCCGTGCTCGAGCACGCGGGTGAGCGCTGCGCCGATTTCGGACTGGAGCGCTCGATATTGAGTCTGGAGATCGATGAAGGGGATCGTCATTTTGCCATCCGGCATTTTCCGCCCTCGAGCAAATAGCGCTCTCCGGTCGCCGGGCAGGCGGCCTGTCCGTCGCCCTCGACCGGCAGATCGAGCTTTTCGCCATGGCGGCTCATCCAGCCGGTCTGCCGCGCCGGGACCCCGGTGACCAGCGCATGGTCGCTGACGTCGTGGGTGACGACCGCTCCGGCGCCGACAAAGGCATATCGGCCGATGGTCACGCCGCAGATGACGGTACAGTTGGCGCCGAGTGTCGCGCCTTGGGCAACGCGGGTTGGCCGAAACTCGGCCGTGCGATCGACCGCCGCCCGGGGGTTGTGGACGTTGGTAAAGACCATGCTCGGCCCGCAGAACACGCCATCCTCGAGCTCCACCCCGTCATAGATCGCGACATTGTTCTGGATCTTGCAGCGGTCGCCGACGACCGCGCCCGAGGCGACGTAGACATTCTGGCCGATCGTCACGTCGCGGCCGATGTGCGCGTTTTGCGCAATGTGCGTGAAATGCCAGATGCGCGTCCCCGCCCCCACTTCCGCGCCGTCGTCGACGACCGCGCTGTCATGCGAAAAATAGCCGGTCACCGGGCGCGGCCCGCCATCGGGTGACGGTCGCTCGTGCCCGGGGCAATGCGCGCGCCGCGGATTCCGGCAACCGTATCGATCGCCGGCCGCGCGTCATCGAGCCCGAAGCCGTTTCCTTCGAGGATGAGCTCATAGCTTCGCGTGTGAAGGTCGGTGAACCCACCGGAAAACTCGATTTCATCGCCGTCGATGGTGATCGAACGATAGGTCCGTTGCCCGCTTTCGCGCGCGGCCTCCGGAACATCATCAACCTCGAGCGACAGGAACCAGCGGACGCGCGCCCGCTCATATTCAAGGTATCCGCCGGCTCGTGTCGACTCCGCAAGGTGGACCCGGCTGTCCTGAAGATCGCCGAAGAGGAAATGCAGCATGTCGAAAAAATGAACGCCGATATTGGCGACAATTCCGCCCGATTTCCCTTCCTCGCCCTTCCAAGAATAGAGGTACCAGCGCCCGCGGCCCGTAATGTAGGTTAGATCGACTTCATGCTTGGGCGCGCCCGGCGGCTCGGCGAGGATCTTTTCGCGTAAGGCGATGATCGCGGGATGGACACGCAGCTGGAGGATGGTGTTGACCTTCTTACCATGGCTCGCTTCGGCCTCCGCCAGACCGTCGACATTCCAGGGGTTCACCACCAGAGGCTTCTCGCAAATCGCGTCAGCCTCGGAGCGCAGGGCGAAGCGGATGTGCGAGTCGTGCAGGTAATTGGGCGAACAGATCGACACATAATCGACCTTCTCGCTCCCGCCGGCGCGGCGCAGCTTGTCGATGTGGCGGTCGAACCGTTCGAACTCGCTGAAGAAGGCGCTTTCGGGGAAGAAGCTGTCGATCACGCCCACAGAGTCCGACGGGTCCAGCATCGCGACTAGCCGATTGCCGGAGGCCTGAATTGCCCGCATGTGCCGGGGCGCAACGAATCCCGCCGCGCCGAGTAGCGCAAAGTTTTTCATTTAATCAGTGACTCTCAAGCGCGACGGCGTTCCCACCCTCCTCCGCAGTGTAAGTGCTTGTGTGCTCCTGGCGTTTGCCGCTTTGGCTGCCATTTTCCGAACCCTCTGCAGGTGCATAAACCGACTACTGACCACGCCGCGGAACGATGTGGCACAAAATGCGAAACTGTTGATTGGTGAGACGGTTCAGCCGCATACCTCGTTGAAAGAAACAATTTCGTCAGGCGACGTACTCGCGCGCCCGCAAGCGCGACACTGCCGCTTCGAAACAAAAGCGAATTCTCGCCAATTAAAGCCGAGCCCGCCAGCCGTTACCTCCACAAAATGCTTCGCCGACGACGAGAATATAGCACTCGGACTCGAAGCCCGCGTCGAATGGTTCGGCCAAGGTTCACAACGTATTGCACGCACGGATCTCACAACCTCGCTCTATACGATAAGGGCACCTCCCAGTAATAGAGCAATCGACACGACCTTCAGCAGCAAAATACATGTTCGCTACATTGGTCCAGCTGTTATCGTCGGGTATCTACGGATTCATAGCGGATAAAATCTATAAGGGACCCAATACTGCGCGTGAACAGCGAAGTTGAGCCAGACGAAAAAGACGGCGGTAGAGTAGGCGATGATCACCGCTTTGCCAGCGCTGCTGCTCAAAATCGTTCCAGCAACCCGCGTTAGCACCGCTATTTGCAACGGTATAATGTAAAGCGCCATTCGATCGACAGCCGCCGATGACGGAAGCACCACCAGCAGAACCACGAGACCAACGGCTGCTAGGGAGAAGTTGCGCCACAATGTATACTGCTGTTTTGAAAAGGCAAACCTCTTTCGGAACAGGAGGAGCAGCATCGCAGGAACAACATTCATCGCGACCCGGATAGCAGCGCCCTCTGATGAATATTCCGCCTCGATGTAGTTCTCAACAAAGGCCTGCATCGTGTCCCTAAGGAAGAAATCGTAAAGGGAAATGCTCGCAGCCGCCATGATGAGGAAATTCGTGAATCGGTTACGGTGTTGAGCGAAAGCGACTAGGGGAAAGACGATCACCGCCGTCTTGTGGAACAGTGCGGCGGCCGTGACATATAACGCAAACCGCAAAATCGATGGATTTCGAGCAACGGAAGCCAACCCAGCCATCAGGATACCGATAGCCAGCGCCTGGCGGCTGTATCCCATTCCCACCACCACCACGAGGTAGGGAATAGCAACTACCATTGCGAGCCACGGATCGGGCTGAGCCGCTGCGAAACGCAAAAGCCCCCACGCAAAGATAAGTCCACCGACCAGGTTGACGAGCCATAGGCCGCCACCAACCTGTTCAACCCCCCAGTTTAGAAGTTGATACCCGGGATCACCAACCTCGAGCATCCTGCCAAGGTCGGCGAAGTGGGCGTAGGTGAACATCCGCTCGTACTGACGCCAATCCGCTCCGACTTCGTAGCGAAAACCGATTAAAATCGCGATTGCGAGCGCCCCAACAGCAAGCATTGGACGGACGTGACTCGATGTCGACCGCTCCTCGGCTTTCGAGAACAGCGATCCCGTAACGAAGTAGGCAAAAAGGGACCAATAAACGAGCAACTGACCGGCCTGCCAGAGGAGAGCCCCGCTGGATTGGAAGCGGAAACATCCTATAAGTGTCGGCGGAGCAAGCGTCTAGCATTGCAGCTTCGCTGGACGGCAGGACGTTTCTCAAGCGCCCAAATAGGGGAGCAGCAAGCGCCGAAGATCTGACGAGCTGCCACCCGGAACATCTCGAACACGAAATGCTCTCCAATTCGAGGGCTCGGTGTGGTTCCGCGATCACTGATGACAAGCGCGAACCACCGGCATCGAACGAGTATCGATTTAGTCAGGCGCGATCCCCGCTCGGCGCAAAGCGTCAAAATATGCTTGATGCACAAGCTTCTCGCTGAACTCCCGCTTCATCTTTTCATGACCGAGGAATCCCATGCGGTTGCGCTCGGCAGGCTCGAGCCTAAGCATACGAGCCATTGCGGTGGCGAGCGACTCAGCCGATCGAGGAGCACAGAGATAACCAGTACGCCCGTCCTCGATTGCTTGGTCGCACCCCGGCGCGTTAGCCGTGATTAGCGGTTTCGCCATAGCCGAGGCCTCGAGCAGCGATTTCGGCACTCCTTCCCGATAATACGATGGCAAGACAACGCAGTCGGCAGCGCCGATGAACGGCCGGACGTCGTCGGTAGATCCGAGATACTCAACGAGGCCTTCCTCTTCCCACGCGCGGAGCTGATCCAGCGAGACTGAAGCTGGATCCCCGCTCCCTGCAAATCCAAGAATTTGAAAGCGTGCAATCATGCCATCCGATTTGAGCTTGCGTGCCGCCTCAACATACTGCCCAATACCCTTGTCCCACAGGAGGCGCCCGAATAACAGAAAGCGGAAAATTCCTTGTGGGGCAGTCACGGGGTTGAACCAGTCGAGGTCCACGCCTGAGCCCGGCAGCAGCTGGGCCTGTGTGTGGCTCGCCAGGCCTCGGCTGATGAAGAGGTTGGCGTCATCAGGGTTTTGAAAAAACACCGTTTTCGAAGTGCGCAACGCATTTTTGTACAGGGCGTTGACTAGCGGCGTAAGCCAGCTCTCGGCCCCAAAAGTGACGCCGAGGCCTGTAACATTATTGATTACGGGCAACCCAAACAGCCGTGCGGCGAGTGACGCATAAATGTTGGGCTTGATACTAAACGCGAGCACCCCAGCGGGTCTTAACTTGCTCATGAGTCCGCAGTAGCGGGCGAAGAGAAGGACATCCCCTACAGGCGATCTTCCTCTCGCCTTCATCGGGATTGGAACAAACTCCACGCTCCCGGCCTCAATGGCCCGCCGTCCCTCCCCGTCTGGCGCGGCGACGATGAGCTTGTACCCACGGTCTCGGAGCGAGCAAATCAGCCCCATTCGAAAGTTCACGACGCTCCATGCGGAGTTGGCGACAAGTAGGAGAACCCTATCCCGCGTCGGCGGCGGTAGTGTCATGTTTAGCAGGAACCGCCGCTGGCGCAGACCGTGTTTGCACGAGCCGCTTCGATAGACGCGCGTGGCCTCACCGATGCGGTGGCGAAAACCTCCACTGAAACACTCCTTTCGTTCCGCTAAGATCGCCTGAGGAACGCACGCAGTCCCCCGCAAAGGCTCCTCCAATCACGAGGCGCATTGATAGCGATCTCCGATGTTATCTCGCCGCGCTTACCATCAACGGCTGCGCAATAAGCGCGACGCAAGTGGGCCATTCAGCACCAGCCCGTCGATCGTCTGCAAACGCAGCAACTGCAGCCGTCCAGATGATTTGGGTGGCTGCCAGCAGCGCGAAGACAGCAACTAGACGTCCGACAGCACGGGTTTAAGCAGCCCCCGCAGACCACTTTCCCTCGGCCTACTCGGGGATCATCAGGATCTCCCTTCGCTTCTGCTCGACCGCACCGCGATGCCTGTACGGGCCATAGCCATAACCATAACCATAGGCGTTTGCCTCCTCAGTCGATTTCGTAAGAGTAACGCCCAGAATGTGCGCGCCCGCCGCCCGGAGGTTGTCAAGCGCTTCTGTTGCAGCAGCCGTACGCGTTTTTCCGCTCTCGACTACGAACATCACATCCTTGCAAACAGAGGCCAATAGCGTGGAATCCGCAAGCCCTAGCACCGGAGGACCGTCGACAACCACGACGTCAAAATGAGCGCACGCCTCTCTCATGATCGATTGGAACCGACCGGTGGACAACAGGTCTGCTGGGTTCGGCGGGAGCGGCCCCGAGGCCAGTAGACAAAGATTTTCGTACGGCGTGGGTGCCACGTGCGGGGTGAGCTGTTCGTTCGTCGTGAGCAACTTTGACAGTCCTAGCTTGTCAGACGCTACTTTGAATGCAGGCTTGCGAAGATCGCCGTCGATGAGAAGAACCGATTTGCCGCGCCTTGCAAAGTTCTGCGCCAACGCCAGAGCAGACGAGGACTTACCCTCTGCCGGCCTGGAGCTGGTGACGAGAATGCTCTTCGGTATCCCTCGTTCGGTGCTGAAACCCAGCGACGCGACTACAGTTGAGTATGCCTCAGAAATTTCAGAGGCCGGATCTTTGAGATCCCCAAGGAAGGTTTCCTTTCCAGCCCTCTTGGGGATGGCGCCCAGGCACGCAAGCCTCAGCTTGTTTCTGACATCGGCGCGAGTCTTGATGGTGTCGTTGAGGAACTCAAGCCCGACCGCGGCAAGCATTCCAGCGAGGAATCCGAGACCCAGTCCCAGCAGAATATTCAATATTAGGTTCGGCTTGTACGGAACCCCCGGAGGTTGAGCAGGGTCGACTATAGAGACCGGTGCGGTACCAATTCCTCCGGCAACACCGATTTCCTTATACCGCTGGAGCAATGCATCATACAAAGCACGGTTGGTATCCACCTCACGCTGCAGAATTGTGTATTGAATGCTACGGCCGCGCAGATCGAGCACGTCGCCTTTGAGCGCTGCCACCCGACCCTGGAGGGCACGTTCCGAAGCAAGTGCAGCGCGATAATCGGCGAGAAGAGAATTCGCTCGCCCGCTCGCGACATTCGAAACTTCTCTCGAAATTTGACGACCAAGTTCATCGATCCGCGACCGAAGGCTAAGCATCTCTGGATGCTCCGGCTTCATCATCGCGCGCTTTTCCTGGTAATCTGCTTCCAGCGCGGCTTTCGATTGCCTTAACGTCTGAGTACTTTCGTTCACCTCTGCAGTGGCGCCCGTGGACCTTGCCTGTCGATATGCACCTTCCGCGGCGATCCTCCGTGCGGTCACTTCAGCAAGCGCCTGATTTAACGCAATTAGGGATGCTCCCTGCAGAGAAGACGCATCACCGCTGGACGAGCCGTCGCCTGTACTCGTGTTGATAATCCCCTGTGCTTGCGCATAACCCACCAGCTGCCGCTCGGAGCGCTCAAGATCGGCTCGAGTTCTTACGATCTGCCGTTGCAGGAAATTTCGGGCGTAGGCCGAAGCCTCATAGCGACGCTGAAGATTGGAGTTAATGAACTCCGCCGCTATCGCATTGGCAGCCTGAGCAGCCAGCTGCGGCGACTGTGCAACATAGTTGAACCGTATTACCCGCCCCTCGTCTGGCGGCTCTACGTTCATACCGCGATGCACCTTCGAAGTTGCTGCCTGAAGGCGGCTCGAGGCATCCCCCGCTTGCTCCAGGAAATTGGGATTGCTGGCAAGATTAAGATCCTGCGCAACTTTTTCAGCAAGAGATCGGCTTTTGAGTAGAGATACCTGGGTTGCAATGAGCTCCCATGAGTTCGGGCTCGAAACTCGATCACTCTCCTCGCTCATGACCTCGACTGCTGGAGGACTGACCTCCAGCGTTACCCACGCTCGATAGAGAGGGGTGGTGAGCAACGTAACAACGATGGCTATCGCCATTCCCAATGCAACAGCGCCAAGGATTAGCCAGCGCCACTCCTTCGCAATCCGGAGGATCGTGGCAAAATCGAGCGACGGGGAGTAGCTGTGGCGGTCTTCCGGTGAGCCGACGGCGCCTGGCGCGTACCGGTCGACCGGCCACGAGCCATCCCGCTCCGTCAAGGCGAGGTCTCTGGTCACGAACGTGGCCCTAACGGAAATTCATAATGGCGTCTCGATGACATCAGAACGGTCGGAAGATCGAAAAGATCGGCAGACTGCTCATAATTTGCTTCTGAACAGCTTTAATCGAAGACCCATCGACCACGATGATGTCACCGGCGTGCACTGAAGGATCATCCATCTGGCCGCGACGGATGCTCAGGAGGTCAAACGCTGCCGCCTGTCGCTGCCCATTGATCGTTCGGAAAACCGCAACTCTGCGTAAATTGGCATCTTCCGTGGCCCCACCGGCAACAGCCACTGCCTGCATCAGTGTGAGCGGCCCAGTTACAGGGAAAGCTCCCGCATTCTTCACAGCTCCATCGACGGTCAAGCTTCGGCCAGCCGATTGCTTGATGCCAACACTAACGTCGGGGTTTTCCAGATATCGTTCACTGAACTTCTGCGTGAGGACCCGATCTAGCTCCGCCGTCGTCATATCGGCAGCGGCCACCTCACCGATCAGCGGTAGGGATACGCGTCCGGTAAGATCGACCTGATAATCCCCGGAAAGGTCCTGCATCTTGAAGACCTTGACGCTTACCGTGTCCATCGGCGCAATTCTATAGCCCTCCCCTAACGGCGCCACAGTCGGGGAATCTGGCACTCCAAGAGAAACTTGATAAGGTATCGGACCGCCCCTTTTGTCCGTGCAGCCGATGAGCAGCAGCGCGGTGCAGCACAAGGTGACCAGGGTAAAGCCAGCCCCCCTTTTAGAACCGAGGGTTCGTGGGAATTTGCCCAACGAAAGGTACATTCGACAAGCCTCCGATCACTGCGTCAGGTTTCTTCGCGTCCGTCTGAAAAATGCTTATCCGGACGTGAGATCGTAACGCCCCCAGTCTGCAGCAACCAATGATCGCGTCCTTCGATCCCAAGAGCTGAGAACTTCAGACGTGTAAGCTCCCGTGTTCGCGCCAAACGATTAGACCGCACCTCAAGCCTCGCACGCCGAAGGCCAGCGCGACGAAAATCCTACCTCGCGCCCCAACCGGTCAGCATCGTCTTGATCGTTCGCAGGAAAATCAGGACGTCGAGCCAAGGGGAGAAGTACTTGATGTAATAGAAGTCGTACTGGAGCTTACGAAGCACTTCTTCGACCTCTGCGACGTGACCCTGATTCACCTGCGCCCAGCCGGAAATGCCTGGCTTCACGACATGCCGATACCCGTAAAACGGGAGTTCGCTCGCGTACCACCCTGACAGCACCAAGGCTTCAGGACGTGGCCCTATCCAGCTCATCTCACCCTTCAGTATGTTGAAGATCTGCGGAAACTCATCCACCCGCAGCTTTCGGAGGATCCGTCCGACGCGAGTGATCCGGCCATCACCTACCTCAGTAATGGCAGCGCGGCGCTCACCATTAATTTCGCCCAGGTCCATGGTTCGAAACTTGAATACGGTAATGATCTTCAGACGATGGCCGAGGCGTTGCTGGCGAAACAGCGCCGGACCCTTACTGTCGAGCCGGATCGCGATCGCAATGAGAGCCATCAGCGGGAGGGCAATCGGGAGCAGAATAACAGCGAAAGCGAAGTCAGCCGCCGTCTTTAAGTAGAAATAGCCGACCGCCGGCACCAGGGATCCGAAGCTATTCTCCGACAAGTGCTCGAGCTCGACCCGGCCCGTCAGCGATTCAGCCAGCTGCTTGTGCTGATAAACTATCTTTCCAGCGAGGGCCGCGTCGGTCAAAAACGCCTCCCACTCGTCCGGCAAGTCGGTAGAAAAGTCGGCGACGATCGCATCGCAGCCCTTGGTGTCGCTCAGGCGCGCTCGCTTCAGCTGAAGCCAGCTAACATCCTTTATCTTCAGGAGCCGCTCAAACCCACCGAACGGAACCACCGCGATACGCTTGGTCACATTGCGATCAGAGTAGATGTACAGCAGGTACAACCACAGGACATGCAGGACGATTCCCAGCAACAGTGCGAGCCGGTCGTATGGGAAACGGGTCATCACGAACGAGGCGACGACTATCCCATGGCCAGTGAGAGCAGCAGGGAAAATTACATAGCTGCGACGGATTCCTGGGTAGACTTCAATCGAAAGCCGCATCCAGAAAGCGATTATGATAGCCGCAATATTTCCGAGGAGCGCGTTGACTGCGGCAGCTTCCATCGTGCTACCGGGCAAAAAGGTTCCGCGGAGCGACCAGGGAAGCAGTGCTCCTATGATTAGTGCGCTAACGAACTGGAATCGCTTCCGCGACAGGAATGAGCGAGACTGGCGTTGAGTCGCGGAATCATGCCGCGGCAGCGTTCTCAATGCAGAAGGCCAAGGGGATGCACGGGGGATCGCCAGATCACGTATAGGTCCCTTCGAACGGTCAGCCGAGCAAGAGGTGGCGCTGTCAGTCATCCGGCATGCCCCAACGCGGACTTCTCGCATTAGTTGCTAAGCTCGGCCGAGCGACCTGATAAGTCCCCTTAATTGCAATCCGCAGGATGATAGGGTGAATCGACTCACACCGTTGCGTGGCGGGTGGTCAGCCATAGGTCTTCGAGCTCGGTGCCCTCGCGTGGGCGCGGCCGCGCCATCAGCGCGAGGCAGGCGGCCATGATCACGCTGAGAGTCGCGGTCCGAAGCGGATAATCGACCAAGCTGTGCACCAGCATCGCCGCCGACGCGACCGTCGCGGCGACCGCATATCGGTCGACGGCGGCAGTTCGCCAGATTGGGACGGCGCGGCTGCCCCACCAGAGCAGGAATGCCAGCAGCAGCAGGACGCCCGGGACGCCGGCTTCCAGCGTGACCTCGAGATAGTCGTTGTGCGCATGGTTGATAAAGGTCCGGGTGACGTCAGCGTAATCTTCATATTGGCGATACACCCGCGGGAAGGACCCCGCCCCGGACCCGAGCAGCCCGTGATCCTGGATTGCCGAAACCGTGTCCGACCACATCATCTGCCGCGATTCGAACGACGTCACATTCGACACCAACAGCCGATCGTACAGAGGTGTGAGGTACGCCGCCATGATCGCGGGGATAGAAACCAGCGCCACGGCGATGACCGGCCCCCGCAGTCGAATCCGGTGCGGCATCAGCAAGGTCGCGCTGATGATGACGATCGGCACGACCAGCAACAGCACGGCCAGCGAGCGATTGAGGAAAATGCCGACCAGCAAAACTAGGATTCCCGCGACTGCAAGCAGCATCACTGCCGATCCGGACCGCGGGTTCTTGGACTGGCTGCGAAGCTCGGCAATCAGCGCGAACAGCAACGGGACGCTGACCAGCAGAAGCATCGCCATGTGGTTGCTGTTGGCGAAGAAGCCCGACGCGACACCGTAATTGGTCCATCTGTACAAATACCAGGGCGACTGTAGCGGATCGGCGCTCGCGACCTGAAGCGCGCCGAGCAGGACGGCGGCGAATGTTCCGGCCAACAGCGCGATCGCGATCCAGCTGGCGCGGTAAGCCCCGGCGACCAGCATCGCGACCAGCACCGCAAGCGGGGGAATCAGAGTCAAGATGGTGGCCGCGGTGTCGTAGGGGGTGAGCGAGATCGGCTGCCATGGCGGGCTCAGCCCGAGCAGCTCGAAACCTTCAACGACATGCCCGCGTCCGGGGATCGCAGTCCACGCCGCGGGGGGCAGCGGAATCATCTGGACGACAAGCAGCAGGATCGTCGCCCCGGCGATCACGAACAGGATTTTCGCGGACCTGGTCAGTGGCAGCCGGTTCCTCGCCAACAGGCTCCAGCCGATGATCAAGATCGCTAGGAACTGCAGCGCAGCGACGCCCCAAATCCCCTGCCCACTTCCGCCCAGAATGATGCACAGCAGGATATAAACCGGCACGACGGCCGAGCGCAGAACCTGTCTCATGCCCCCGCCCTCATTAGGCTGAACCTGCCGACGGTGAATTCCCGCGACTGCGAAAACTCGCCGGCCGACCCGACCAGTTGAAGCCGCTGGGCGGGACATCTCTCGGGCACAGCGAAGTTGCCGCCGATCTGGCCAGTGCGATCCACGGGAAGCCGGAAAACAGGCTCGGTGCGCGGCACGCAGGTCAGCGTCCAGGCGATATCGCTGCCCTCCCCCAGCGGGCCGGAGATCGCCATGGCCAGCTGGTAGCGGCCGGGGGGAAGCACGAGCAGCTGCTCGGCCAGCACGATGTCTTCGCGGCCGTAATAGATTACCTGTAGCCGGTCGCCTGCGGCGGGCTCGACCACAGCGCCGGCGGACGCAAACCGCCAATTGAACGGCGGCGGAGCGGGAACTTCCCGGAACCCGCGATTGAACACCGAAGCCCCATCGGGGTTGACGCCCGCGACTTGTCGCCAGATCGCATGGGCTTTGGTGAACTGGCCCGCCTCGACAAGCCTACTGAGAAGCTTCGCCTCCCATTCGGGCCTCGGCTCGCCAGCGCCGGGCCGCCTTCCTCCCCACAGCGCCATGATCAGCTCGGCGCTCCTCGCGTCCTCGGCTAGGCTGAGAAGGACCAGCGGCTCCATCTCCGGAGACGAGCGGAAGAAGCTGCGAAGCTGCGGCTGCGATCCCGGCATGCTGCTGAACGCCGCCAGCGCCGGCCCGAACTGTGCCCGCGCCTCAGGGAACAGGCGCGACAATGCCGCGATCTCGCCTAGGGCCAGCGCGATCCGTCCCGTCCGGAGGTAGCGTTCGGCGAGGAAATAGCGCGCCGCCACCGACCGCGGATCGCGGGTGCGAGCAGCGACAAACAACCGTTCGGCCTGCTCTTGCTGCTGCTGAACCTGAGCCAGCGCGCCCTTGATTAAAAACGGCTCGGGAGCGAGCGGCGCCTTGCTCGCGATCTCCTCGACCCGCCGAAGGGTCTCGGGCGCGGGCGATTGGCCCTGCGCCGCGCGAGCGCCAATCTCAGCCATGGTCCGGTCGATGACAACAGACGGGTGCGATGGCCACAGGCGAGCGCCGATCGAGCTTCGGACGGAAGGCTTGGCAACGACCGCCGTTCGGGCGACCTGCACCGCAAGCAGGACAGCGACGACAAGGACGATGAGCCGGACAACCAAGGGCGGCAGCGCGCTCAGCCCCCTGCCTGCTGCAGGGTCAGTACGATCGGGTTCCGCTTATTGCCTACCGCATTGTACTGATAGAATCCGTAGTCACTCGCCTCGCCGGTCGACTTGGCGAGTGACGGACCGACGATATGTGCGTCCTCACCATCGATCCGCTCGACCGCCCCGTGCACCGCCCCGGTCCGGGTCTTGCCGCTCTCGATGACCAGTAGGTCCTCCATCTTGAAAACCTTAATGCTTAGCGTGTCGAGTAGCGAGAATTTGTAGGCGGAGTCCAGCGGAGCCGAAGTCGCCGGGTCGGACGCTGCAAAATTTCTGTTAGCATGGAGTATTGGGTCGCTCACGCCGGATTAAGTGGCCTCGGTCTGGACGAACCAGCGCTCGCGGCCCTCAAGGCCAATAGCGGTCAACACTCCCGTCCGGTACGCTCCGGTATCCAGCCCGATGCGGTTCTCGCGGACGGAAATCTGCTCGTTGATGGTATGGCCGTGAACAACGATGAACCCATGATCCTCCGAGTTTTCCAGGAACGGCTCCCTGATCCAGCGCAGATCCGTCTGGTTTTGCTCAGACAGCGGCACTCCGGGCCGAATCCCGGCGTGGACGAACAAGTAAGAGCCGATGCGGAAGGTGTCGACGAAGTTCTGCAGGAACGTCCTATGATCTTCCGGAATCTTCTCTCGCAAAGCGGCAACTGCCTGAGCCGGATCCATCCTTTTCAGTGTCGTCGCGCTGACACCGTAACTCTTGGCGCACTCGGCGCCGCCAAAGGACAGCCAATCGCGAAGAAAGCGGCTTTCGCCGCGCAGCAGCCGGATCAGCACTTCCTCATGGTTACCAATCAGGAAGACGGTACGCACGCCTTGCCGCCAGTAGGTGCGGACCCGTTCGACCACTTGCGCCGACGATGGGCCACGATCAATCAGGTCGCCAAGGAAAACGATGATGTTTTGGGCCAGCTCGCGGCTGTCGATGTCGACCTCGATTCGCGCCAGCGCATCGTCGAGCAGGTCCAGGCGGCCATGGATGTCGCCGATCGCGTAGACACGGTAGCCGTCAGGGACGCTCGGCTCCTCGGGGCGGCCGTCCTTTGGGAAGAGGCTTCGAAACAACACCATGGTTCTCACACCAGTCCGAAGGAGCGTCGGGTTGCACGCGTAACAAATGATCGCTCATCATGTGCCCAGTGCCTCAAGATATTTCGCATTACCTGAATTTTGCAAAACCCGCGCTCGACCTTACGGCGGATGCGCGCGCCGGTCGCTGGATGAGCTGCAGTCCCTCGGTGATTGAGGCGCCGGCGCTGTTCATTGGATCGTCGGCGCAGTCACTCCCTTTCGTCCGGCCATTTCGCCGTCTAGGTTCGGGCACCACTATCTCTCGATCGATTTCTTTTATCTCTCGATCGACTTCTTTGCATCAGCGCAAGTCAAACGTCGTCGAACGGCGGAAGCGCAAATTCACCGTGGGCGGTGTAGCCTTTGGGCACCAATTGCTTCCTTTTTCACAATTTTTCTGGCGTTAATGAAACCTCCGCCAGCTTGATGCATTGTCAGCCCGCCGGTTACCTCTTAGTGGGCGGTCCGGTTTGGGCTATGCGGCCGGAGTCCGGTGAATACAGGAGGCGTTCGATGCAATTGGGCAATATTTCCAGGAAGTTCGCAGGCGGTCTTATTGCGGTGGCCCTGTGCACGAGTTCGACAGGCGCAATCGCAGCGTCGGCTCAGCACGCGGCACAGCCCGCGAGCATTAGCCCCTTGGTTGCATTAAGCGCTCTCGGGACCGACGCGTCACGCGCGGCACTGTGCGGTGCATCAGCAGCTGTAGCTGCTGGGGCCGCCGCCGTAGCTCAGGGAGCCGCGCAAGGGTGCGTGCTCCCGGTTGTCGACCAGGCTCCGCCTCCGGTTGTCGAGGCCCTGCCTCCGCCTCCTGTCGCTCCTCCGCCCATCGCGCCGATCGGCGGTGGCTTCGGAGTCTCGCCGCTGCTTCTGGCTCTCGCCGGCATCGCCGCCGCCGGACTGCTATACCTGTTGTTGAGAGATAAAGACGACGACGAGGACGAGGAGCCGATCTCTCCGTAGAGGTGAGCAAAGTTCGGGCCTTGCTTAGGCAGTAATAGAGATGGCCGCAGTTCGCTGCGGCCATCTCTTTATGGCTGCAGGTGATCCGTTTGCCGGCTGTCGACCGCAGACGACGCCACACACCAACGACCCGCCGGCCTGGCGGTTGACCGTAGGCAAAGAAATGGCCGCAGCGACTGCGGTCATTTCTTATCAACCGCTACGATTTCCTATCAACCGCTATGACTCGCTAATCGCCTCGGTGGCGCATCGCCGCCTCGGCCGGCGCGGTGGCCGTTCTATTCGAGCACAATGTCATCTAGACAAAGAAATGGCCGCAGCGACTGCGGCCATTTCTGCTATCCCCGAAAATCGTAGTTGCTAGCCGCGTTCGCCGCCGCTCGCCTGGATCGGGTTGGTCGACAAGGGAGTCCACCGCGACGAAACCTGGCAGCTGCTCACCAAAGTAACTTGCTGGCCGGCCTGGAATGCCGCCTGGTACGGCCAGCACTCATTGCCGGTCCCGGTCTGGAGGCACAATTGCCCGCCCGCCGCGGTCCAGGCGCCCTGCACCACCGAGCCGGCTGGAGTGACGATCCTGGCGGCTCCGCCCGGATCGAAATAGACTGTATTTACAATGCCGTTGGTCTCAACCTGGACCGATTGACCGACGAGTTCAGACCCCGGGGTCCATTGTGAATAAGCAGCGCTAAGCGGCGCGCCGAGGAGAACAGCACCATAGATGAGACTTGAAACAACGCCCTTCCTCATTTTTTCCTCCTCATGCGACCAGCAGACCATCCTGATAAATAGGACAATAGCGAGACTCAAGGCATAACCGTTTGACGGCGCTAAGGTTGCAAGGGTTGAGGAACAAGCCGGGCAGTGTGTTTCGGAGACCACAATGGTGCCTAAGAATGCCCCGGTAATCGTCCTGGTCCGGCCCCAACTCGGGCAGAATATCGGCAAGTCGGCGCGCGCCATGCTCAATTTCGGGCTGACCGAGCTGCGCCTCGTCAGCCCTCGCGACGGCTGGCCCAATGCCGATGCGGGCCCCGCGGCCAGCGGCGCGGATATCGTCCTCGAGCAAGCCCAGGTGTTCGCGACCGCCGCCGACGCGGTCGCCGACTGCGCGATCGTCTATGCGTCCACCGTTCGCCAGCGCGAAATCATGATCCCGGTCATTTCGCCCGAGACGATGGCCGCGGCGATCGCCGCTTCGTCCGGCCGCTCGGCGATCCTGTTCGGCCCGGAGCGCGCGGGGCTCGAAACCGATGAAGTCGCGCTCGCCAACGCCATCGTCACGGTGCCGGTGAACCCCGGCTTCGCATCGTTGAACCTGGCGCAGGCGGTCATCGTGCTCGCCTACGAATGGTCGAAGCAGCGCGAGACCGAGCCGGCTCGCGGTAAACCGATGGAGCCGCCGGCCCCGCACGGCGAGCTCGACGAGCTTATCGCGCAACTCGAAGGCGAACTTGCCGCCAAGAATTACTTCTATCCCCCCGAACGGACCCGGACGACCCGCAACACCTTCCGCTCGATCTTCACCAAGACCGAGTGGTCGTCCCGCGAGGTCAAGGCCGTGCGCGGGATCATCCGGGCGTTGTCATCTACACCGCGGCCGAGAGGGAAAACTTGACCTGAATGAACCCCTCGGCTAGGCGCGCCGCTCGCAATTGGCCCCGCACTCCCGGTGAAGCGGTGGCCCTGCCGGCATCCTTTGTCCAAGCAGCGCGGCCCCGGGAACGTACGCGAACGCAATTGAAGGAAGTCTCATGTCAAAGCGCTCAAGCGCCAAGTACAAGCTCGACCGCCGGATGGGCGAGAATGTCTTCGGGCGCCCCAAGAGCCCGGTCAACCGCCGCGAATACGGCCCCGGCCAGCACGGCCAGCGCCGCAAGGGCAAGATAAGCGATTACGGCATCCAGCTGCGCGCCAAGCAAAAGCTCAAGGGCTATTACGGCGACATCACCGAAAAGCAGTTCAAGCAGACCTACCAGCAGGCCAGCCGGATGAAGGGCGATGCTTCGCAGAACCTGATCGGGCTGCTCGAGCGCCGGCTCGACATGATCGTTTACCGGGCCAAGTTCGCGCCGACCATCTGGGCCGCTCGCCAGCTGGTCAGCCACGGCCATATCCGGGTCAACGGCACAAAGTGCAACATCGCCTCGCGCCGGGTTGATGTCGGCGACGTCATCGAGCTCGGCCCGAAGGCGCAGGAAATGGCGCTGACGATCGAGGCGCAGAGCCTCGCCGAGCGCGACGTGCCCGATTACGTCGTCCCCGACGGCACCGCCAAGGTCACCTACACCCGCGTGCCCAAGCTCGACGAAGTGCCCTATCCGGTGCGGATGGAGCCCAATCTGGTCATCGAGTTCTACTCGCGCTGAATAGCCCCGATTCGAGATTTCGTGGGGCCGCCACCGGGCGGCCCTCTCTTTTACGGCCCGGTCGTTCGCTCGAGAAGCTGGCCGATGCGGGTCAGCATTTCAACTCGGGCCTGGCTATCGTCGAGCTGGTGGTCGAGCCCCCGGTAGCGCAGCATTTCGACCGGTTTTCCCGCCGCTCGGAGCGCGCTCTCCATCCGCTCGCTTTGCCCGATCAGCACATTGGCATCCATGTCGCCATGGACGAGAAGGACGGGACTGGCGATGGCTGCTGCGTTCCTTGCCGGGCTGCCCTCGACCAGATGCGGTCCCGAGCCGATGAATTTGCGGACCCGGTCCCGGTTGGTGAATCCTTCGGCATCCTGCCGAAGCTTTGCCAGGTCCGTGACCGGAGCGATCGCAACCACGGCCTTGTAGAGGCCGGGTTGGGTCGCCGCCGACTGAAGAGCGGCATAGCCGCCATAGGACCAGCCGACGATCGCCAGCCGCTTCGGGTCGGCGATGCCCTGCGCCACCAAGTAATTGGCCGCTGCCGTGACGTCGCCGATCGACGTCCGCCATCCCTGAAAGCCGTTCGCCGCGAGCCAGGTGTCGCCGTAGCCAGCTGAACCACGATAATTCGGCTGGATCACCGCGAAGCCCCGCGCCGCAAGGAACTGCGCGAGCCAATCGAACCCCCACTCGTCACGTGCGCTCGGGCCTCCGTGCGGCAAGACCACTGCTGGCAAATTCTTGCCGCTGCTTCCCGCCGGAATGGTGACGTAAGCCGGGATTCGAACGCCGTTGGCGCCCGGGATCGCGATCGGCTGCACCTTGGCAAGCGCCCGTTTCTCAAGCGCGGGACGGACCAGCGCCAGTTCCTCCAGCTTTTTGGTCGCTTTGTTAAACCGGTAGAAGGTGCCCGGATCCGTGTCGGCGCTCGCAAGCACCAGCAGCTGCTGACCGTCGGCGCTGGCTCCATGGAAATCGATCAGCGGCTTGTCGGGAATGGCCTTTGCGAGAGCGGCCTGGAGCCTGGTGAACTCTGGATCGAAGTAGACCGACCGGCGGCGCTCGTCGGCGAAGGTATATCCTATCACCCGCTGACCGTCGCCCAGGCGCAGGACATTGTCGATGTCGACCATAGGGTCCTGCGCGACCAGCGTCGCCCTGGCGCTGCCATCGAGAGCGACACGATAGAGCGCATCGCGGCCGTTCGTCTTGCGAAGCGCATACAAAGCGTTCGCGTCGGCATCGACTGCCAGCGGATAGAAGCCCTCGTTGGTCTGGCTGTTGTAGCTTCCCAGATCCCTC
Organism: Sphingomicrobium sp.; assembly: GCA_035512655.1. Taxonomy (GTDB): domain Bacteria; phylum Pseudomonadota; class Alphaproteobacteria; order Sphingomonadales; family Sphingomonadaceae; genus Sphingomicrobium. The sequence goes on from DATKDM010000010.1 coordinate 95,968, forward strand.
CATTCGCGCGCTCCGGCCAAGCGATATCGGAAGTTGTAAATTCCGCTTAGCTGGCCGGAATTGTGATCCGCGTCGACAGACCCCATGAGGCGAACGTTTCCGCGACCGTCGCTCAAATAGATGTCGGCGTTCTTGCGCGGCGTCTCGACTGGCGTCACTTTCAACGACTTGAGGTCGATCTTATCGACGCCGAGACCTTCGCGCGTGCGGCTGATCAGCCGGCCGGTTGTCTCGCCCTCGGGAACATAGGCTCGGGCCATGAGAACCTGGCCTTGTTCGCCCGGCAGCCAGTCGATCACCGCTCCATCCGACTGGCGAATATATTGATCGCGCGAGCTCGCTTTCTGTCCCAGTTGCTTGAGCGGCGCGCCGTCCGTGCCGAGTGTAATCAGGCGGCTGAAGCCCACGAGCAGGTTGTCGACCCGATCGATTCCGCCATACCGACAGACCAGGCTGCTCTCCCCGGCAAAGGAGCACCAGCTTAGCCTTTCGGGCTTGCCGTCGGTGTCCACCATGCGCTGGATCTTGCCCGACTGAAGGTCCGCAACCTCGACCACTGTCGTCGCCCCCGGCCCGGAGACCAGCATCACCACCTTCTGACCGCTGGGAGAAATATCCATGGTCTGCAGATATTCGCGAGTGCCGAAGGCCTTGGCGTCTTCAGCGAGAGGGGCGGCGTTTGCCGCAGCCGTGAAAAAGGCAAGCGCCGACGCGCTCAGAAACAGCGTACGCAACATTGAATTAATCCCCGGAGCCAACGATTCGAATGCCTTAGAACCACGAGCCGTGGTGAGAGGCAAGCGCCGCTTGGCGTTGCCGAAACCATTTGTTAGCGGACGTGACATGATCGCTTCACCCCTTCCCGAATGGGCGCCGCACGAGGCGGTGTGGATCGGTTTTCCGAGCGATCCGGAGCTGTGGCTCACGGACCTCAAGGAGGCCGAGCGCGAGGTCGCTGACTTTGCGGGGGCGGTGCACGCCGGGGGCAAGGGCGAGGAGGTGTGGCTCGTCGCCGCGCACGAGGACGCCGCCAACGTCGCCCGCGAGCTTTCTCCGTTCGCCAAGGTCATCGTCGAGCCGTTTGGCGACATTTGGATGCGCGACACAGGGCCGATCATCCTGGGCTCGGGCAAAGGCCGCCGGGCCGCCGGTTTCGGATTCAACGGTTGGGGCGGCAAGTATGAGCTCGAGGGCGACGAGGACATTGGCGAGCGGCTTGCCGCCTCGGCAGGCCTGCCGTTCTTGAAGGCCGACTGGATTCTCGAGGGCGGCGCGATCGACCATGACGGCAGCGGCACCGTGCTGACCACCGAGCAGTGCCTGCTCAACCCCAACCGCAACCCGGGCCTGTTGCGCAAGGATATCGAGCTGCGGCTGGAGCGCGACCTCGGCATCGAGCGCGTCGTCTGGCTCGGCTCGGGGCTGCTCAACGACCATACTGATGGCCATGTCGACAATCTCGCCCGCTTCGTCGCGCCGGGCCGGGTGGCGATCCCAACCCCGGCGAAAGACGATCCCAATGAGGCCGTGTACCGCAATGCCGCCAAACGGCTGCGCGCCGCCCGGCTCGACATCGTCAACCTGCCCTCCCCCGGCCGGCTCGAAACTCCCGAAGGCGACCTGATCCCGGCGAGCTACATGAACTTTTACATCGGCAACGCGGTGGTTGTCGTGCCGCAATATGGCGCCGCGAACGACAAGGGCGCGGTGACCGTCGTCCAGGCCCTGTTCCCTGACCGCAAAGCCGTGGGCCTTCGCGCCGACCATATCCTGACCGGCGGCGGCAGCTTCCATTGCATCAGCCAGCAGATTCCGCGCTAAAGACGCTGCCATGACCAAGCTCACCGTCGCCGCGCTGCAGCTCGCCTTTGGCGACGACACGGAAGCAAACATCCGCGCGGTGACTGAACTGGTGCAAGAGGCGCACGGCCGCGGCGCCCAGGTCGTCCTCCCGCCCGAGCTGTTCGAAGGCCCCTATTTCTGCCGGACCGAGGACGAGACCCTGTTCGCGGGCGCCAGGCCGACCGCCGAGCATCCGTCGGTGCTGGCGATGCAGGCGCTCGCCGCGGAGCTGAAAATCTGGATCCCGACCAGCTTCTTCGAGGCGGACGGCCCGCACCACTACAACAGCCTGGCGATGGTCGGCCCCGACGGCAAGGTCGCCGGCGTCTATCGCAAGAGCCATATCCCCGACGGCCCGGGCTATCAGGAAAAGTTCTACTTCCGCCCCGGCAACACCGGCTTCAAGGTCTGGCCGGGTCCGAACAAGGCGACGCTGGGCGTCGGCGTGTGCTGGGACCAATGGTACCCGGAGACCGCGCGGGCGATGGTGCTGATGGGCGCCGAAATCCTGTTCTACCCGACCGCGATCGGCACCGAGCCGCACGACCCCGAGCTCGACACCAGCCGGCTGTGGCGCCGCGCGATGATCGGCCACGCGGTCTCCAACGTCGTACCCGTGGTCGCCGCCAACCGCATCGGCACCGAAGGCGGCCAGCGCTTCTACGGCCACAGTTTTATTTGTGACGAACGCGGCGACATCCTCGCCGAGTTCGGCGCGGAGGAGACGGGCGTGCTAGTCGCCGAGCTCGACCTTGCCGCCGCCAAAAAACACCGCGCGGCATTCGGCTTTTTCCGCGACCGGAGGCCCGAGCTTTACGGGCGGCTCACCGAGGACGTTTAAGCAGCCCTTCGCCTCCGCTCAGGACGAACGAACATCGGCGACGACGGACAAGGCCCGTTCGAACACGCTTTCGAACATCGCCGCGTCCAGCCGCCGCGTATTCTGGTTGTAGCGCGAGCAGTGGTAGCTCGACAGCAGCACGCGACCGTCGGGCGCTCGATGCTCGGCACCGTGGCCAAACTTCGTTCCCGATGGCGGCAGCCCGAGCGCGCGCGCCGCTGCGACGTGGGCAATCTGGCCGAGCGCCACCACCACCCGCACCTTCGGCAGCGCGGCGAGCGACGCGTCGAGATAGTTGCGGCAGGTCGCGATTTCCTGCGGGATCGGCTTGTTGGCTGGCGGCAGGCATTTGACCGCGTTCAAAATCACCGCCCCGGTGAGCCGCAGCCCGTCGGCCGGGTCGGCGCGATATTCCCCTTGCGCGAGACCGAACTTGAGCAGGGTCGCGTAGAGCAGTTCGCCGGCGAAATCGCCGGTAAACGGGCGGCCGGTGCGGTTGGCGCCGTGCTTGCCGGGCGCCAGGCCGACGATTCCCAGCCACGCATCCGCGTCGCCGAACGCGGGCACCGGCGCGTTCCACCAGTCGGGATGCTCGGCGCGGCACTCGTGCCGGAAGGCGACCAGCCGCGGGCACAAAGGGCAGTCGCGCGGCGCTTCTGCCTGCGGGATCGGCGACAAGTCGGCGGGGCTGGTGTGCGACATGGCACTGACCTAGGCGAGCGCCCATGGGCGGCGCAACGCACCTCTACGCGATCGGCATCGGCTCGAACCGGCGGCACGGCCGCTTCGGCCGGCCGGCGGGCGTGGTCGCGGCGGCGATCGCGCGGCTGGACGCCGACTTCGGCCTGTTCGACGCCTCGCCGATCCTGCTCAACCCCGCCCACGGCGGCGCCGGCCGCGAGTTCGCCAACGCCGTCGCGCTGGTCGAGAGCAGCTTCGAGCCACCGGCACTGCTCGCGGCTCTGAAGGCCATCGAGCGCGAATTCGGCCGGCGTTCCGGCAAGCGCTGGGCCAGCCGCGTGCTCGATCTCGATATTCTCGCCTGGAGCGGCGGCAAGTGGCGATCGCGGGCGTTGACGGTCCCCCATTCGGCGCTCGAAAGGCGCAGCTTCGTGCTCGGGCCGCTCGCCGCCGTTGCTCCCAATTGGCCAGTCCGCGGTGCGCTCGCCGCCCGCCATCTAGCCCACCGCCTTGCCCGCCGGCCCTCGCGGCGGTAACGCGTCGGCTCCCCGGATAATATTCCGTTTTTGGGGGCCCTTAGCTCAGTTGGTAGAGCAACTGACTTTTAATCAGTAGGTCGCTGGTTCGAATCCAGCAGGGCTCACCAAAATGCTGGCGAAGTTAGGGCCTTGCCCGCGGCGGTTGGAGTTTGAGTCTCACGAGTTGCGGCAACCAAATGATGCGCTTCGTATCTACTTGATCCGATTTAGGCGCTTCAGATTCGCCTGCCGTTAAGAAAGTCATTCGGGTCGGACTAGCAACTGACCAGCCGGTCTGTCCGCCAAGCTCAGAGCGTTTGGTGCGGACTTTCCGCTCGGCGTCGCGCACCCCCAAACTGTTTCCGCCATTGCGACCGCACGATGCATTTCCTCAACCCATTTTGAGTTGCGAGCGCTTGATGGAGCGGCCGACGGCCGCAAAAGCATGACCGGCAATGTAGGTGCCAACGAGTTGGTAAACAGGCAAAGTTGATTTGGATGCAGTTCCGGCCCCACGCTGGCCCCATCCGGCACCGTTACTGTCATCACCTTGTATCGCGCGCCAACCGTAACTGAAATCGCCACGCTCCCAGACGAAGCAGATTCCACCGCAGGCTTGGAATTGGCTACCGATGGCAGCAGAGCCGCCACGACGGCCAGAAACATGGTTCCTGGTCCAGTACTATCACCCGACCGCAAGGACGAGTTGATGATCAATCTTAGCGACGCACGCCTTTTGCCGTGAGATTTCCCGCGTGTGTTGTTTAGTAGTCTCACGCCCGAAGCATTGCCCTTGAGCTTGCCAACGCATTGTTGCGAATGCGTCCGAAACGGAGCGACCGCCTGTTTTCGGCGGGCCGGTGCTTGTCCCCGAGCAGTGTCTGAAGTGACCTCAACCTGTCGAAGCCGTTTAACTAAAAATTAAACGATAATGGTGTCTAAACCGCTGAAGAAGCCTCCGATCTGGAGCAATTCGTGGGGACGATGATGCTTAACCATTTCCGTTGCGCGCTTGTTTCGGGTGTCGCGACATCGCTGCTTCTGACAAGTCCCGCTCTTGCGTCGACCCAGGGATCATTTGGCGCAACATCGACGGGATCGGTCAATATCAACGCGTCCGTTCCGGGCCGCGTCCGGATCAGCGGCCTCTCCGACGTGACATTCTCCAACGCCGATCCATCGGCTGCCGTCACCGATGCCCAAAGTGTTTGCGTGTGGAGCAACACCAGCACGCGAGGCTATAGCATCACGGCAACGGGCAGCGGCGCCGCCAGCGCGTTCACTCTCTCCAGCGGAGCTCTGCCTGTCGTGCCATACACGGTACAGTGGGCACCGACATCCGGGCAAACCAGTGGAACAGGCTTGACCGCGAACTCTGTCTTAAGTGGCCAGACATCGACCGCAATCAATTCAGACTGCTCGGCGGGTCCTGCAGCCTCAGCCAGCCTCGTGGTGTCAGTCGGATCTCCTGTCCTACAGAGCATGACTGCTGGCGTGACATACAGTGGTACGCTCACGCTCGTCGTCGCGCCGGAATAAGGCCGCAGGCGGTGGAGGGTATGCCGCCATCGCCCGGAATCCGTAGTCGGTGTGCCCGGGCGGCGCGGCGCACTTATCGCACTGCTCACGGAATCGCGACCTGCTTCGCGATTTTCCTCTACGCTTTCGCGAATTCGTCTCCTGTGTCGGCGCAAAAGGTTCGGATCAGCAATCTTTCGGACGTTGATTGGGGCCTGATAGCGAATTTGCAGGCCGAAACCCGGCGCTCTCAGAGCATTTGCGTGTATAGCAACAGCATCGGAAGCGCCTACAGCGTTGTCGCGTCGGGTTCCGGGCCCGGCGGATCCCTCGCGCTAGCAAACGGATCCAACTCGCTCGCTTTTGATGTGGAGTGGAGCCAGCAGTCGGGCCAGACTTCAGGCACCCTATTGTCGGCGAATGGAATCCTTACCGGCCAAACAAGCGCCGCTACCCACCAATTCTGTAACAATGGCCCGGCGGCGTCTGCCACGCTAACCATTGTCCTTCGTGCGGCTGAGCTGTCGCAAGCAAGAGAAGGCAATTACAGCGGATCCCTTACACTCCTAATCGCGGCTGAGTGAGGAGGGCATGGGAATGCCCTCATCATTTTGGCGCGCGTTCCTCGCTTTTACGGTTAGCGCGGCGTTCATAAACGGGCCGGCTCGCGCGTCGGGCCTCGCTGGCCTTAGCTCATCAGAACCTGCGGGCTTTGAAGACCTGATGTCGGAGCGGGAGGTTGTGCTCGATGCCTATTTTGGCGGCAGGAAGCTCGGCGAGGTCCGCGCAACGATCAGGCCAGGCTTCATCACCTTTAAGGACCCTCAATCACTCGCCCGATTGATCCCGGACGTGGCGCCGTCGCCGCAGCTGGTATCCGGCCTGAGCGGCCCAATGCCTGCCAATGTTTCCCTCGCATGTGGGCCTACGCGTCATCAAGAATGCGACACGCTTCAGCCTCAGTCGATAGGGGTTATTCTCGATGAAGAACGATTCAGCGTGGAGATTATCCTTCACCCGAGTCTGCTTTCGAGACCCGACCCCACGGCCGAAGTCTATCTAGCCGAACCCATCGACCAACCGTCGCTCATAAGCCATTTTGGAGCGAACTTTTCAGGTTCCAGCCGCGGCGGAACGTCATGGCATTTGCAGAACCGTTCGATTGCTTCCGTCGGCGACATCAGGTTGCGGAGCGACAGTTCCGTGGCGGATGGCCTGGGGATCACGTTTGACAATTTGACCGTGGAAGCGGATCGCCGCGACTGGCGCTTCTTGGGCGGCATTTTCTGGGCTCCCGGCACCGAGCTGATCGGCCGCAGGCGCATTATCGGATTGGGCGCAGCCACCCAGCTCGATACGCGACAGAACAAGACCGAACTCCTGGGCACGCCGCTCGAAGTTTACCTTCAGCAGACCGCCAAAGTCGATTTGCTGATTGACGGACGGATTGTCTCGTCGCGCATTTATCCCTCCGGCAACAGGCTGGTCGACACGGCAGCGCTGCCCGACGGATCGTATGAGATTGTGTTGCGGATCCAGGAAGATGGACGACCGTCTAGGGAAGAGCAGCGCTTCTTCACCAAAGGGTCGTCGATGGCCCCGTTTGGACGCCCCCTGTTTTCAGCATTTGTCGGCATGTTGCCGTCGTCCAGCCGAGGCATTTCATTCAACTCCGAAAACATCTTTTATGAAATGGGAGCGGCCTATCGGTTGGCGCCAAACTTCGGCTTCGACGCCGCGATTATAGGGACGCAGCGAAAAGCGATCCTGGAAACGGGTGCCGTCTACCATAGTCGGATTGCCCAGGTTCGGCTCGGCGCCCTTTTCTCCACGTCCCGCGATCTTGGTATTGCGGTGAGGGCCACGACCGTCGGTAACGGTCCATTGTCGCTTAGCTTTGATCTGCGAAAAATCTTAAGTCGCGACGGACGCCCGCTGCTTCCCGTCAGCACCTCGCAAGGCACGTTTAGCGAAGAAGCAAATCTTGGATTTGCCAATACCGGGAGCTATTTTCAGGGCCTGTCGATCCTCTCCTACCGCATTAGCCGGGCAACGCTTCGCCTGTCTGGCCTCTACCGCAAGAATTCTAAGGACAAAGCAAACTACAGCGTTGGCGTATCCGTGGAGACCCCAGTCGTCCGCTCGAGCCGTTGGAACCTCTTAGTGTTGGCCGATGCCCGCAAAACGGAGCGGGACTTTTCATCCTTCGCAGGATTCCGTTTCCTAGCCAATAGTGGCAGTTTTGCAGTTTCAGGCTCGGCCGGCATGATTCATCAGAATGGTCGTAATACGCAGCCCAACCGGCTCGTAGGTGAAGTACAAGGCGCCTGGTACCGCCAGCTAAGGGATCAGAGCCAACTCTCCACCGACGTCGCGATCGGCCAGAACGTGGATGGCGCATATTCCCGGGCGAGTGCTTATATGCGTACACGGACGTTCAATGGCCGCGCGGACGTCCTTCACCAGTTCGGCGACCAAGACACAACACAGTTTGCAGCGACACTCAACACTGGAATAGTCGTGACGGGAAGCCGCGTTGGTGTCGCTGGACGAGACATCAACGACACTGGAGTCACGGTGACCGTTGGCGGAGGTGGCGCCGGGCAGAAATTTGACGTGCTTATCGACGAAGTGGTTCGAGGCACGGTCGCGGACGGCGGACGGCTAGTCCTCTTCCTCCAGCCTTACCAAGTTTATGACATACGCGTCCGCTCACGCGACTCACAAATTTCGGGTTTCGATGCTACGCCTCGAACGGTCACGCTCTATCCCGGCAACGTCGCCGAGCTCGACTGGAAGATCACCCCACTGGTCATCCTGTTCGGCAGAGCCGTCGCCCTCGACGGTAAGCCAATCGCCAATGCCGATATCACTGGCCCGCACGGCGTCGGCCGGACCGACAAAGAGGGATATTTTCAAATCGAGACCAAACGCCAAGACCGGCTTAGGCTCAGTCGCAAAGCTATGTCGGTTTGCACAATCCTCGTCGACGCAGCTCAGCCAATCGACGGATTTTTTTCGGCAGGAGATCAAATATGTCGATCATGAACTTCAAAGGCGCAGCATTCTGCATCAGCTTGCTCGCCGTGCTGCCAATTGAAAAGGCCTCAGCTGAACTCGCAATCAGCCAATTGATCGTTGAACTGAAACCTGGGGCATCGCGCGCGGCCGACATCGAAGTCTACAATGATTCCGCTAAGCGGACCTTCGTTGCCATCGAACCACGGGAGATCATCGACGCAGGGACCGCCCAAGAAAAACCATTGTTTTCCCCCGATCCCGATCAGCTCGGATTGCTGGTATCGCCAACTCGATTGGTGATCGAGCCAAATCAGCGCCGTCGGCTTCGCATTGCAGCGATTGCCCCCGTGCCCGGCAAGGAGCGAATATACCGCGTGACGATCAAGCCGGTCGCGGGTGAGATCACCGGTCCAGAAAGCGGCCTTAAAATGCTGATAGGCTATGACATGCTGGTGCTCGTGCGCCCACCGATCGACAAGCCCAATGTGGATTTCAGTCGAGCGGGCGGCGCACTTACAATCGTCAATCGGGGCAATGCGAGCGTAGAGCTCGCAGAAGGCAAGCAGTGTGACGGGAATGGCCGCAATTGCCTGCCCCTCCCGAGCAAGCGCCTGTACGCTGGTGCGTCATGGCGGCAGTCGCTTTCACTGCCTGCAGCAGGGGAATATCGCATTCGATCGGGTGACAGCTGGTCGACGATCAAATTCTGACTGGGCTTTCGCTATGCCGCGCTACCGCTTGGACATGTGACACACGCACGAAACCACCAAAATGGATACAAATAATCTCCAAAGCCAGCAGCTAGATGCGCAGCGTTTCAACACCTTCGAAGCGCACTGTTAATTGAGAACTCTCGACTAGTGCGCGGCCAAAAGTGATGCGCGGCGCACCCGCCTAGCGGGCGGCCATGACAGCGGATTCCAGACTGCTCTGCGACGGAATGACCATCCGCATCTGCTTGCGCGCGAAGTCGATCGAAACCTTGTCGAACGCCTGCATCGCATTCATTCCCAGCAGCACCGCCGGCTTGCTCTCGAGGTCGAGGCTGCGGAATATTTGGGCGGCGGAAAACATCACGACGAGGTCCTTGAGAACAACGTCGCCAAGCTTCACCTCTTTCAGGAAATACCCATTGCCGACTAGCTTTTCGCCGGTCACCGAGGTCATTTCGATCCGCTCCGCCGGCGCCAGCCTCCGGCGCTTATGTAGCTTGTTCCAAAGTGCCACATTGCCAAGCGTGATCTCCGAGCCGGTGTCGAGAACGACGGTCATCGCGACGCCGTTCGCCTTGGCCTTGGTGACGATCAGGTGCCCGCGCCTGAGCTTGCCGCGCACGACAATGGTGCCTTTCTCGGCGCGCTCGATCCGCCGCTCGGACGGGACGATCGAAATGATGCGCGCCTTGAAGTCGAACAGCACCCGCTGCGAGCGCAGCGAGTCGACCCCGAGAATACCGTCGGCACCCATGTGGACGGCCTCGAGCAGCGGCGCTTCGACGCTTCGGACGCGATCGTTGGTGAGTTCGAGTCGCGGCACGTTTGCGGTCCGCACCATAGACGTGCCGGTGACGCTGTGGAGCCTTGCCATCGGGCCGTTCGTCAAGCCCAGCTCCGCCGCGATCGCGGTCGAAACGGCGGTCCGGTCGGCGCCGGTGTCGACCAGGAATCGATAGGGGCCTCGGCCACCGAGGCGCACCGGGACGGTCATTCGGTCGTGCCGGTCGATCTTGAAGGCGATGTCTTGAGTGGTGGTGGTGCGGTCGATTTCAACCGGCCCCGCGACGGGGTCGACCTCGGTCGTTACGGGCAGCGCAGCCGCGGGCGAGGCCAGTGCGGCGGCGAAGACGAACATCCAGCTCAGACATGCGCGCATCGGCTCATCCCTTCGCTGTCATGCTACGCCGGTCGGCGATGCCGTTCAACAAAGGCGCAACCGCTCGTCGAACAGTTGAAGGGGTAGCTCGAAAATGTGCGCCGCGCAGCGCAGCGCGGACCCCTTATTCGCCGAGCGCGTCGCCCCACGGGGTCCAGGCCCAGCTCTCGGCCAGGCGCCTTTCGTCGGGTGACATATTCCTGATGCTGAGCGCCGGCCGCCGAAAGTTGGGCGGCGCCCGATAGCGCGGCTTGGGAATGTTGCGCAGCACCTCTTCCTGGGGAATTGTCTTCTTGAAAGCGATCCCGGCCTGGTCCTTGTGGACCCAGGCGACCCGGCTGACGACGCTTAGGTCATTGCGGCGGAACAGAACCTCGGATCCCTCGACCGGCAGCCCATCGCCTTCGATCAGCGCGCCTTCGGTCGAAAGATTGCGCAGCTTGACCGGAACCACCGCACCCGAAGCCTCGATCGAAGCAGCAAGGAGCACCGAGCGGCGCGATCGCCGTTTGTGATTGAAGGTGCTCTCGTCCATCCGCCGATCGTAGCAGCAGGTAGTAAATCTTGCTTTAACGCGAGGCGGCGCGGCGATCGAACAGCAGCATGAGATTATTGGCCGGCATGGCCCGGGTGGCGACAAGTTCGAGCCCCCGCTCGCGAGCCTCGGCGGCGAACGCCTCCACTCGGCGCAACCCCCAGCTTGGGTCGCGACGCTTAAGATCGGCGTCAAAGGCCTGGTTGCTCGGCGCGGTCGGCGCGGCGTCGGTCAGCCACGGGCCGTAAAGGATCAACGGACCGCCAAGCGGCAACAGCCGGGCTGCGCCGTCGAGCAGCCCCAACGCCGATTGCCACGGACTGATATGCACCATGTTGATGCTGATCACCGCATCGGCCCGTTCGATCGGCCAGTCGGACGCGCTCGCGTCGAGGACGATCGGTGCGCGAAGGTTGGGCCTGTTCGCCTCGGCCCGCCAGGCGGCGATCGATGCCAGCGCGTCGGCGTCGACGTCGCTCGGCTGCCACTCAAGGTGCGGGAAGCGCTCGGCGAAATACGCCGCGTGCTCGCCCGAGCCGCTGGCGATTTCAAGCACCAGGCCATTGTTGGGCAGCCATTCGCCTAGCACATCGGCGATCGGCTCGCGATTGCGCAGCGCGGCCGGCGCCGAGCGGCAGATGCGGGCATCGGCATTTTCATAGAAGCGCTCGACTGTCATGCACCGGTTCAATAATGGCCTTTGGGGGGAGGGAACAGCCAGTTCAGATCGACCAGGACAGCCCGCGGGTCCGCTTTCCGCCGCCGCTCATCTATCTCGGTGCGCTGCTGCTCGGCGTGGGCTTCGACGAGCTGATTGGGGCTAGAGCCGGGCTGGCGCGATTGCACGGGCTCGGGCTGGTCGCCGAGGTCCGGATCTGGCCCGCGATCGCGGCTCTCTCGACCGGTGTGGTGATCGCCTTGCTTGCCACCGGATCGTTCCGCCGCGCCGGCACCGATGTGAAGCCGTGGCGTTCCTCGACCACACTGGTCACCGACGGCCCATTCCGGTGGACGCGCAACCCGATGTATCTCGGCATGTCGCTGATCTACATTGGCCTCGCGCTAGCGGCCGATAGCCTTGCGGCGCTGTTGCTGCTCGTTCCGGTCCTCATAATTATCCAGACGCAGGTTATCGTCCGCGAGGAGCGCTATCTCGAAGGCAAGTTCGGCGACGAGTATCGGGCGTACAAGGCACGCGTCCGGCGCTGGCTTTGAATCAGCTGACGATATCTACTCCGCGGCCTGGGTCCGTTGGGCATCGCGATAGACGAGGATTGGTTTCCTCGCTGCGAGGGTCTCATCAAGCCGCCGCCGCGGGGCGTGGATCGGCGCCGCCTTGAGGCTTTGGTCCCCTGCCTTCGCGCGGCGCGCGATCGAGCGCATCGCGGCGATAAACTGGTCGATCGCGGCGCGCGATTCGGTCTCGGTCGGCTCGACCAGCATCGCGCCATGGACGACCAGCGGGAAATACATGGTCATCGGGTGGAAGCCCTCGTCGATCAGCGCCTTGGCAAGATCGAGCGTGCTCAAGCCGTTGGCGAAGCCGCGGTCGGAGAAGATCGCCTCATGCATGCACGGCCCGCTGTTCGCAAACGGCGCATCGAGCACGTCCTCGAGGCTGCGCAGCACGTAATTGGCGTTGAGCACCGCATCTTCGGCGACCTGCCGCAAGCCGTCCGCGCCGTGGCTCAAGATGTACGCAAGCGCGCGCGTGAACATCCCCATCTGGCCGTGGAACGCGACCATCCGCCCAAAGCTGCGCGCATGGTGCTCACCGACTATCTCTTCCTCGACCAGCGCGAACCGTCCATCCTGCGGCTCGACGAACGGCAGCGGCGCGAACGGAGCCAGCGCTTCCGAGACCACCACGGGCCCCGAGCCCGGTCCGCCGCCGCCATGAGGGGTCGAAAAGGTCTTGTGGAGATTGATGTGCATCGCGTCGATGCCGAGGTCGCCCGGCCGGACCTTGCCGACGATCGCGTTGAAATTGGCGCCGTCGCAATAGACGAAGCCGCCCGCCGCATGCACCGCGTCCGAGATTGCCTTCATGTCCGGCTCGAACAGTCCGCAGGTATTGGGGTTGGTGATCATCACCGCCGCGACATCAGGGCCGAGCCTGGCTTCAAGCGCTTCGAGGTCGACCCGCCCGGCGGCATTGGCGGGAATATTCTCGACCCGGTAGCCGGCGAAGGCGGCGGTCGCGGGGTTGGTGCCGTGGGCGCTTTCGGGGACCAGCACCACGGCGCGCGGGTCGCCGCGGGCCTCGAGCGCGGCGCGGATGCACAGCAGGCCGCACAGCTCGCCGTGGGCGCCGGCCTTGGGGCTCATCGCGACGCCGTACATGCCGGTCAGCGCGATCAGCCATTCGGCGAGCTCATGAATGACCTCGAGCGCCCCCTGGACGGTATCGACCGGCTGCAGCGGATGGATGTCGGCGAACCCCGGCAGCCGTGCGACCTTCTCGTTGAGCCGCGGGTTGTGCTTCATGGTGCACGAGCCGAGCGGAAACAGCCCGAGGTCGATCGCGTAATTTTGGCGGCTCAGCCGGGTGTAATGGCGCACCGCCTCGGGCTCGCTGAGGCCGGCAAGGCCGATCGGCCGCGATCGCTCGAGGCCGGCGAGGCGGGTTGCCGCGGCTTCGACGTCCGAAAAATCCACGCCGCATGTCTCGGTGTCGCCGATCTCGAACAGCAGCGGCTCCTCGAGCATCAGCGCGCGGTTGCCGGTGACGGTGCCGGTCTGCCCCTGCTCCTCGACCGGCGTTGATGGCCGCCAGCCGGACGGGTTGGCGGTCATCGCACGACCTCCTTCAGGCCGGCTTCGAACGCGTCGATATCCTCATCGGTAACCGTCTCGGTGACCGCGACGACAAGCCCGTTCTCGAGCGCTCCTGAGTCCGGGTAGAGCCGGCCGAGCGAGACCCCGCCGAGGATCCCGCGGTCGGCCAGCGCGCGCACCGCCGGCCGCGCCTCGACCGGCAGCCGAAGCGTGAATTCGTTGAAGAAGCTGTCGTTGACCAGGCTGATTCCAGGAATCGCCGCCAGCCGTTCGGCGACCTGGACCGCGCGCGCGTGGTTGATTTCCGCCAGCCGCCGCAGTCCCTTTTCGCCTAGCAGGCTCATGTGGACCGAAAAGGCGAGCGCGCAGAGCCCCGAGTTGGTGCAGATGTTCGAGGTCGCCTTCTCGCGGCGGATATGCTGCTCGCGGGTCGAGAGCGTCAGCACGAAGCCGCGCTTGCCTTCCGCATCGACGGTTTCGCCGGCCAGCCGCCCCGGCATCTGGCGGACGTGCTTCTCGCCGCACGCGAACAGCCCGACATACGGCCCGCCGAACTGCAGCCCGACGCCGATCGATTGGCCCTCGCCGACGACGATGTCGGCGCCCATCTCGCCCGGCGACTTGATCAGCCCGAGCGCCACCGGCTCGGTGACCACCGCGATCAGCAGCGCGCCCGCCGCGTGCGCCGCCTCGGCGATCGGCGACAAATCGGCAATTCGGCCGAGGATGTCGGGGTATTGGACAACCACCGCGCTGGTGTCGCCGTCGATGTTCGCGATCAGCCGCTCGGCGTCGGTCTCAGCGGCAAGCTCGGGCAGCGCCGTCTCGAGCACGTCGCCGGTGAAACGCGCCATGGTATTGGCGACGCTGACATAATGCGGGTGCAAGCCGGACGACAGGATTGCCTTCGCCCGGCGCGTGATCCGCCGGGCCATCCCGATCGCTTCCCAGCAGGCGGTCGAGCCGTCGTACATCGACGCGTTGGCGACCTCGCAGCCGAACAGCCGCGCGACCTGGGTCTGGAACTCGAACAGGACCTGTAGCGTGCCCTGGGCGATCTCGGGCTGGTAAGGCGTGTAGCTGGTCAGGAACTCGCCGCGCTGAATGATGTGGTCGACGCTCGCCGGGACATGATGGCGATAAGCGCCGCAGCCGAGGAAGAACGGGGCTTCGCCGGCGACCAAATTCTTGCGCGCCATCGCAGTCAGCTGCCGCTCGACCGACAGCTCGCTCGCATGGTCGGGCAGCCCCTCGATGCCGTCCTTCAGCCGCACCGCTTCGGGCACGTCGCGGAACAGCTCGTCGATCGAGCCGGCGCCGATCACTCCGAGCATCGCGCTGCGGTCGGCGTCGCTCAACGGAAGGTAACGCATTCCTATACCTCGTCATCCCCGCGCAAGCGGGGACCCAGACAGAAGATGAACCTAGGTTCCCGCTTTTGCGGGAATGACGATGAGTTGGTCACGATGGCTTCCTCATGATGAAGCGGAGACGGACGTAATCGGCGAACCAGCTGCCGTCCGGACGGCGCAGCCGCAGCTCGAGCCGGCGCTCGACGGCCGCGGCGACCGCGTCGCGATCGGCCTCAGGAACCTGCGCAGCATCCAGCCAGCCGGCGCGGAACGTCTTGACCCATTCGGCAATCCCGCTCGCCAAGTGGGTTTCGCGCGGGATGATCCGGGCGTCGATGTCGACAAAGCCCGCCGCTCCATAGACGCGCTGAAACTCTTGCCGCGACGGGTACCATTGCGGATCCTGCGCCGGCACCGGGTAGCCGCGCTCGCAAAGCTCGGCGCGGATCGCGCCGCGCAGGATGGCGATATTGCCCTCGCCGCCCATCTCGCCGGCGAACCGTGCGCCGGGCTTGAGGGCGCCGAAGATCGCCGCCGCCACCGCTTCGCGATCGAGCATCCAATGGAGCGCGGCATTCGAAAATGCTGCGTCGAATTCCGCTGCAAAAGGCATTTCGGCCGCTTCGACCAGCCGAGCGTCGATGCCCGCCGCAACCGCCGCCGCGACCATTTCGGGCGAACTGTCGACGCCGACCACGCGGGCACCGCGCTCGGCGATCCTCCGGGTCAGCGCACCGTCGCCGCAACCAATGTCCAATATCCGCTCGCCGGGCTGCGGGTCGAGCAGGTCGAGCGCGGCGGCGCCGAGCTCGGACACGAAGCTGCCGACACGGGCGTAATCCGCCGCGTCCCACTTGCTGGTCGAGGCGCCAAGCTTCAAGATGTGCGCGCTGCTCAGAGGGTCTTCACCCATTCGCGGTACGCATTTTCGTCCATCATGCCCTCGACCTCGCCCGGATCATCCAGCTTGAGCTTGAAGAACCAGCCTTCGCCTTCGGGGTCGCGGTTGATCAGCGCCGGATCGTCGGCGATCGCCGAATTGCCCTCGACCACCTCGCCGCCGACCGGCGCGTAAACGTCGGACGCCGCCTTGACCGATTCGACCACCGCCGCTTCGTCGCCCTTCGCGACGCGCTTGCCCGCCTCCGGCACCTCGGCGAAGACGATGTCGCCGAGCGCCTGCTGGGCATGGTCGGAGATGCCGACCGTGGCGACATCGCCGTCGACGCGGATCCATTCATGCTCGCGGGTGAAATAGAGGCTCATCAACTGGCTCCCTTGCGGTGATAGCGGTGGGGGACGAACGGCATCGCGGCGACCCGCGCCTCGAACAGCTTGGAGCGCTGCTCGAGCTTGAGGGCGGTCCCCGGCTCGGCCAGGTGACTGGCGACATAGCCCATCGCGATCGGCCGCTGCAGCGACGGCGAGAAGCCGCCGCTGGTGATCCGCCCGACTTCACTGCCTTCGTCGTCGAGCACTCGGGCGCCCTCGCGCACCGGCTGGCGGCCGTCGATCTCGAAGCCGACCCGGCGCTGCGTCGGCCCGTTCTCCAGCTCGGCGAGAATCCGGATTGCGCCGGGAAAGCCGCCTTCCGCGCGGCGGCGCTTGCTGATCGCGAAGGCGAGCCCGGCCATCACCGGCGTTGTCTCGCAATCGATGTCGTGCCCGTAGAGCGGCAGCCCGGCCTCGAGCCGCAGCGAATCGCGCGCGCCAAGCCCGATCGGCTTGACAGCCTCGTCGGCTACGAGCGCATCGGCGACGGCAACGGCGGCGGCAGCGGCGACGGAAATCTCGAAACCGTCCTCACCGGTATAGCCCGAGCGGCTGATCCACGCCGGATGGCCGGCAATGCGGAACGCTCCCCCTTCCATGAAGCTCAGCTCGCCGACACCCGGCGCGAGCTTCTCGAGCGCTTCGACAGCTTTTGGACCCTGCAGCGCGAGCAGCGCCTGCTCCCGCATGTGATCGACGACGATCTCGCGCGGCAGCCGGCGCTCGAGCACGGCGAGATCGCCATGCTTGGTGGCGCCGTTGACGACGAGGTAGAAGTCGTCGCCGCGGCGGGTCGCCATCAGATCGTCGATAATGCCGCCGTCGTCGTCGAGCAGCAGCGAATAGCGCAGCCTGGTGTCCCCGAGCATCTGCAAGTCGCCGGGCAGCACACTTTCGAGCGCAGCATCTGCGCGCTCGCCGTGGACCAGCAATTGCCCCATGTGGCTGACGTCGAACAGGCCGGCGCTTTCCCGAGTCCACAAATGCTCGGCAATGATGCCCTCATACTGGACCGGCATCAGATAATCCGCGAACGGGACCATCCGCGCGCCCCTGGCCCGGTGCCAGGCGTCGAGGGCTAGCGCCTCGGGCGGTCGCGTCACGACCCCCTCGCCGCCTTCGGGATCGCCGCGATAGGGCTCGCCCCGCGCCTGGTGGCGGTCGGTCGGGCCTCCGTGGACTTCCCGGCTCATGGGTCTTCTCGGCTCATCGGGCGCTCCCGCGACAGTGACGACCGCCAACGCTTCAAAGAGCGGTTCGGCTAGTCGCCCCCTTCTGTCGCTGAGACCTGAGAGCTTTCCCCGCCTGCCCAGGGCATCGGCGGGTTACCCCTTCGGTGGCCCCGGCCAGGCGGCCGAAACACTTTCCAGACTGTCAGGCGCGCGCGGTCCTGTGGCCTGAGAGATTCCGGGGGCGGTTGCTCCTTCGGCGCCGCACCACCCCGATGGGCGATGAGAACTCTCCCGCGCGGCCTCCCGGCAATCGGGCTCCCATCAGACGGTTTTGACGGGGACCAGGGTGCCGGAGACGAGCGGGAGCCTTGGCCGCGCCAAGCCATTGAGTCAACGCCGCGCTTGCGCCAACGCGACGCAGCAATAAGGGATTTTGGGCAATGATTCGCAACCTCGCCGGGCTCGCCTCCGGCCTCGCCGTCGCGATTGCCACGGTGATGGTCATCGAGACCGTGGGCAACCAGCTGTACCCACCGCCGACGGGGTATGACATGACCCAGGCAACCGCGCTCACCTTGCCGTTCGAGACACTGATCTGGCCGGTGATCGGCTGGTTCCTCGGCGCCCTCGCCGGCAGCTGGCTCGCCGTTCGCCTGTCGCCCGAGCGCTGGACGGGGTGGGTCGTCGCCGGCTGCGTTCTCGTTGCGACGATCTTCAACTTCGCCCTCATCACCCACCCGTTGTGGATGATGGCTGCAGGCGTGCTGGCGCCGGTCCTCGGCGGCTGGATCGCCCAGCGGCTCGCCGCACCGGCCGAGCGCGCCGCCCCCTAGCGGGTGGCGTTGTAGCGCAGCATTTCCGGGCTCATCTGGAACCCGACCAGATGCTCGAAGGTCGCCCGCGCGACCGCGGCGCGGACAGTGGGGTCGGTCAGCGGATCGACGGCGGCCTCGGGATCGCCGGCCCGGCGCCGACGCGTCAATATCTCGCGGACGTTGGCCGGTAGCGTCGCTGCGGCGCGCGACACCCAGATCACCGCTTGTCCCTTGGTCTGGGCGCGCTGGCTACCCTCCGGGAAATTGAGCGCAACCTGGCCGACGCGCTTGGCGACGATCTGGCTGCCGCCCTGGACCGCGACGCTGAAGAACGGCAGCACGACCTGGCGGGCCGGGCCGGCGTCGCTGCGGACCGCGACCACGTCGAATGCGGCGTTGGACATGATCCGGTCGCCGGTCTCGTCGCAGTTGGCGAACAGGTTGGTGATCGTCGCGGTGACGTCGATCGCGGCCGCGTCGCGGCTCTGGGGCGGATTGAACACCGTGATGTCGCCGGTCGCGGCCGGGATACCGACCAGCGGGCAGGCGCTGCGCGTGATGAACACCCCGCCGTCTTCGATGTCCCCTTGGCGGGAGCAGGCGGAGAGCAAAGAGACGAGCAGGATGGGGAGGATGCGAAGCTTCACGGGGCGGGGATTCCTTGAAAACGGGGCATGGCAGCAATGAGCGGCGGTTGAGCCCGCTTCATAGGAAGCGCCTTTCAACGCTGCAAGCGATGCCTTACATGGCCGGTAATGGCCACGGCCCGCCCTCCCCTGCATGTCCTGATCGCCGCCCCGAGAGGTTTTTGCGCGGGCGTCGACCGGGCGATCCAGATCGTCGAGCTCGCTCTCGAGCGGTTCGGGGCGCCGGTCTATGTCCGCCATGAGATCGTCCACAACCGCTTCGTCGTCGACCGGCTGCGCGAGCTTGGCGCGGTGTTCGTCGACGAGCTCGACGAGGTCCCCGACGACCGCCCGGTGGTGTTTTCGGCCCACGGCGTCCCCAAGTCGGTCCCGGCCGCGGCCAGCGAGCGCGGGCTCCATTTCGTCGACGCGACCTGCCCCTTGGTGTCCAAGGTCCACCGCCAGGCCGAGCGGCTGATCGCCGATGGCCGCCACATCCTGTTCATCGGCCACTCCGGCCACCCCGAGGTAATCGGGACGTTCGGGCAGGTGCCGGAAGGCTCGATTACGCTCGTCGAAACGGTCGCGGATGCGCAGGCCGTCGCGGTGGCGGACCCCGCGAGGCTCGCCTTCCTCACCCAGACGACGCTGTCGGTCGACGACACGGCGGCGATCGTCGACGCCTTGAAGGCGCGCTTCCCGGCCATCCAGGCGCCGCGCAGCGAGGACATCTGCTACGCGACCTCCAACCGCCAGGCGGCGGTCAAGGCGATTGCTCCCTTGTGCGAGAAGATGCTGGTGATCGGCGCCCCCAACAGCAGCAATTCGCTGCGCCTGGCCGAAGTCGCCGAGCGGATCGGCGTCCCGGCGCGGCTCATCGAGCGCGCGACCGACATCGATTGGAACTGGCTCGGCGAGCCCGAAACGCTGGGCGTGACCGCCGGAGCTTCGGCGCCCGAACTATTGGTGCGCGAAGTCATCGACGCGCTCCGCGAGCGCTTCGAAGTCACCGAAGAAATCGCCGATCACACTCCCGAGCGCCTGAGCTTCAAACTCCCGCGGGAGCTGGTCGCCTGACCGGCCCCAGCGAATTGCCGCAGGTTGAGATGTTCACCGACGGCGCCTGCCGCGGCAATCCCGGGCCCGGCGGCTGGGCAGCCTTGATTCGCGCACGCGCGCGTGAGCGCGAACTGTCGGGAGGCGAGCCGCTGACGACCAACAACCGGATGGAGTTGAAGGCCGCGATCGAGGGCCTCAACGCGCTCACCAAGCCCTGCCGCGTCCAGCTCTACACCGACAGCCACTACGTTCGCGACGGCATCACCCGCTGGATTCACGGCTGGCAGCGCAACGGCTGGCGGACCTCGGACCGGAAGCCGGTCAAGAACGCCGAACTGTGGCAGCAGCTGCTCGACGCGGTCGCCCCGCACCGGATCGAGTGGCACTGGGTCAAGGGCCACAGCGGCCACCCCGAGAACGACCGCGTCGACGCGCTCGCTTCCGCCGCGGCGGACGCGCAACGCTAGGACTGGGCGTTTTGGACCGACTGCGAACCAGTTCCGAATATCCGCTTTCGACCCAAAGCGGACATTTCTCGACGAGGCCGGCGGCCGAAAAGGCTCAGCGATGCGCTCGCTAGTGTGCGCTGCGCCGCTCGACTATCGCGCCTATGTATTAGATGACTCAGGGCATATTGCGGATGTTCGATTTATCCGCGCATTTGATGATGCTGCCGCGTGGGAATCAGCCATGGCGTTAAAGGGCAGGGTGAAGGTTGAAGTTTGGTGCTGCGATAGAGAAGTACCACAGCCCGCCAACTTCGGCTTTCCACCTCAGGCAGTCGCAATGAGTTCGGTTTCCGACCCACTGCTGACTTTAGCGGCTTAGGTCTGCATTCCACCCATTGCGGACTCTAGGCAATTGTCCGCTTCAGACCCCCCCTCGGCTCCTGATGGAATTATGGCACTGAAATCTAAGATAAAGTCTCGGGATGCAACTTAGTTAGGCGTCGCCACGTTGCCAATTAATGCTAGCCGTTCCCGACGACGCCGGCCATCCGCTGGCCGGCCGCCTCTCGCGGTTTATCGTTCAACCTTGTGGCTCGGATGAACCAGCCTATTCATCGCTCGCCAGATGGAGGGCGTCGGAGTGGCCGAGCCCTTTGGAGTAATCGAGCACGGTGAGGTGCTCGCACTCCGCGCGCATGAAGGCCGCGACGGACGGGTCGGGGATGGGCGATCCGATCAGGTTGGGGTGGCTCCGCTTGAGCAGCGCCCAGGCCCGGTCGCGCTCGGCCGGATCGGTGATTTCGGACGCGTGGGCGCCGGCATAGACGGCCTTGGCCAGGCGAATGTCCGCCGGCTCGTCGCCGACCGCGAACGAGATGCGGCTGTCTTTGGCGATGTTGGCAAACTTCTGGCTTCCTCGGAAAATCAGGAAATAGATGACCGGGCCATCGTTCGCATAACCGACGATTGTCGTCTGCGGCCACCCGTCCGGCCGCACGGTCGATATGGCCATGATTCGGTGCGACCTAAGAATTTCGGCGGCGGTCTCGTTCACAACAAT
Source organism: Sphingomicrobium sp. (assembly GCA_035512655.1). Lineage (GTDB taxonomy): Bacteria > Pseudomonadota > Alphaproteobacteria > Sphingomonadales > Sphingomonadaceae > Sphingomicrobium. The sequence goes on from DATKDM010000010.1 coordinate 117,379, forward strand.
CCTTTCGCGCTTGATCGAGGCATCGATATACCCGCGCCCGCCTTGTTCCGACAGCCGTTCGTGGGCTCAGCGCGGCTGGAAGTCCGCCGGGTCGATGCCGGCGAGCTCGTCCGGCATCGCCTCCCCCCGGATCAGCGCCGCGCACAGCAGGGACGCGGCCGGCGCGGTCTGGATGCCCATGCCGCCCTGGCCCGCGCACCAGAAGAACCCGGGCGCCCGAGGATCGAAGCCGAGCTTGAGCAGGCGATCGGGGGCGAAGGTCCGTAAGCCCGCCCATTTGCGCTCGACCACCTCGACCGGCCAATCGACGGCGCGCTCGAACCGGTCGATCGCGGTGGCGACGTCGAGCTCCTCGGGCGCGGCGTCGCACGGGTCGACCGGGGTCTCGTCGAGCGGGCTGACCCAGATGCTGCTTGTCCCCTCGCCCTTGAAATAGAAGCTGTGATGAAGGTCGGTAACCAGCGGCAGGTCCTTGAGGCCGCCGCGCCCGACGCGCAGCTGGACCACGGTGCGCCGCATCGGCTGGAGCCCGATCTTCGGCACTCCGCAGCGCTGCGCGACGTCGTCGGCCCAGGCGCCGGCGGCATTGACCAATATGCCCGCGTGAATCGGGCCTGCCGCGGTCTCGACCTCCCACCCGTCGCCGGCCCGCTTCGCCGAGCGCAGCGCCGAATCGGTGCGGACCTCGCCGCCCTGGCGGCGAATCGCGGCCAGGCAGGCGGCGTGGAACGCGGCCACTTCGATGTCGGCGCAACTCGGCTCGTACCAGGCGCCGGTCCACTGCTCGCGCAGTCCGGGGACCATCCGGTCGAGCTCGGCGCGGTCGAGCCAGGTCAGCGCGTGCTCGCCGGTCAGGTCCTCGGCGTCCTCGACCAAGTCGCCGTGCGCGCCGGTCAAGTGCACCGTGCCGCGGCGGCGCAGCAGAGGCGTCGTCGACCCGGGCCAACCGACGTCGAACATCGGCTTCGAGGCGATGCTCAGCCGCCGCCCCGAAGCCGAGCCGAGGCTCGCCACCCAGAAGGCCGCCGAGCGCCCGGTCGCATGACGGCCGCACAAGTCCTCGGCCTCGATCAAGGTGACGCGCATGGGGCCCGCGAGGCGCGCACCGAGGCTCGCACCGGCGATGCCGCCGCCGACAATCAGGACGTTTGCGCCTCCCGACCGACCGTGCTGCACGCTATTCATGCCCTTGGTTACGTTTTGGAAAGCCGCACCGTCTAGGGGTCGGCACCATGATCGACGCCGGATTCACCGAAATGCTGCCCGCGATGATGTTGGGGCTTCTGGCGATCCTGCTGGTGGTCGCGGCCGTCGTCGACGTGCGCACGCTGACCATTTCCAACTCGCTCAATCTGACCGTGGCCTTGCTTGCGCCGCTCTACTGGCTGGCGATCGCACTGCCGCTGTGGCCCAATGCGGCGATCCAGCTGGGCGTCGGCGCAGGTGTGTTCGCGCTGCTCGCGGGGGCCTTTTACGCCGGCATGATGGGCGGCGGCGACGTCAAGCTCGCGGCGGCGCTGGCGCTGTGGTTCTCGCCCGCCTCGACGGTGATGTTCCTCATCCTGATGTCGATCGCCGGCGGAGTCGTGACGCTGGTGACGGTCGTGCTTCACCGGGTCCGCGGAAAATCCGGCCGGCCCGAAATTCCTTATGGCGTTGCAATCGCTTTTGGCGGTCTCGCCATTCTAACCCAACGGTTTCTTAACCAATTTGCCTGATGTGTGGTCACATATCGGGGGCCCTGTAGGGGAGGCGATCGCGCCATGAACGTGAAGAAAATCGCGCTGCTGTTCGGAGCGCTGGTCATTGCGGTGGTCACCGCGGTGATGGCCAAGAATATGTTCACCGGGGCTGGAGCGGAACAAGCTTCCGCTGCGCCCGCGGTTCCACTGGGGCCCAAGGTGCTGGTGGCGCGCAAAGCGCTTCCGGTCGGCACGATCGTCGATGCCGAGAGCCTGGCCTACCAGCCGTGGCCGAAAGAGCTCATCCAGAGCGCCTATTATACCGAAGGCTCGCCCGAGTCCGATATGACCAAGCTGCTCGGCACCGTGGTCCGCTATCCGGTCACGGCCGGCCAGCCGCTGACCCGCGGCGCCCTCGTCGGTCCGAACGACCGCGGCTTCCTCGCCGCAGCGCTCGGGCCGGGCATGCGCGCCGTGACCGTTCCGGTGAACGTGGCGAGCGGCGTCGCCGGCTTCGTTTTCCCGGGCGACCGGGTTGACATGGTCCTCACCCAGCAGGTGCAGGGTGGCGGCGACGGGCCGCCGCTCAAGGTCTCCGAAACGATCGTGCGCAACGTCCGCGTGCTCGCCACCGACCAGCGCATCGACAGCAAGGGCGAGGACGGCAAGACCGAGGTCAAGACCTTTTCCAACGTCACGCTCGAGGTCACTCCGCGGATCGCCGAGAAAGTCGCCGTCGCCCAAAGCATGGGCACATTGACCCTGTCGCTGCGCTCGATCGCCGACAACACCGCCGAGCTCGAGCGCGCCGTCGCCGCGGGTGAGGTCCGGCTGCCGCCGGGCACCAACCCGGCCGAGGAGCGGCGCGTGCTGCTGGCGGTCGCCAATCGGCCGGTGGACACCAACACGACCTATACCACGGGTGGCGACGTGTCGCGCTTCCAGCGCCGCAGCGTCCCGGCCCGGGCATCGTCGTCGCCGGGCAACGACCCGAACAACGTCCTGACTTCATTCGCCAACGCCTTGCGCGGCGGACCGGCCACGGCCGGAGGAGCAAGCTCGACCCCGGTCTATGTCGGCCCGGTCGTGCGCGTCGCACGCGGCAACACCATCACCGTCGTTCCGGTGGGAGCACGCTAACATGACCAGTCGTAACATCATCCGCCGGGCACGCCTCGGCACCGCGCTTGCCGCGCTGGCCATCGGCCTCGGCACGGTTGCGGGATCGGTACCCGCGCTCGCCCAGCAAACCGCGGCGCGGCCGTCGGAGACGCTCAACCTCAGCCAGGGCACGGGGGCCATGGTCCGGTTGTCCTCGCCGATGAGCGACGTGTTCGTCGCCAACGAAGGCATTGCCGACGTCCAGGTGCGCTCGTCGACCCAGCTCTACATATTCGGCAAGGGCAGCGGCGAGACGACGGTCTATGCGACCGGCTCGAACGGGCGCGTGGTCTATGCCGCCAACGTTCGCGTCGGCAACAACATCAGCTCGGTCAGCGAGATGCTGAGCCTGGCGATGCCGGAAGCGAGCATCCAGGCGACGCCGATGAACAATCTCGTGCTTCTGACCGGCACCGTGTCGTCGCCGACCGATGTCGAGGAAGCGCAGCGGCTGGTCCAGGCCTATGTCGGTGAAGGCACCCAGGTCGTCAGTCGGCTTCGCTCGGCCGTGCCGCTGCAGGTCAACCTCAAGGTCCGGATCGCCGAGGTCAACCGTTCGCTGATCAAGGAAATCGGCGTCAACCTGCTTAGCCGCGACGCCAGCGGCGGAACCCTGTTCGGGATCGGCCGCGGCAACCCCGGCACGATCACCGGCGACACGGCGACCTTCAACACGATCACTGGGGGCACCACCCTCGGCCTGGTCGGGCGGGTCCTCGGAGTCGACCTCCTCGGCACGCTCGACCTGCTCGAGACCGACGGCGTCGTCACTACGCTCGCTGAGCCCAACCTCACCGCACTGTCGGGCGAAACCGCAAGCTTCCTGGCCGGCGGCGAGTTCCCGATCCCGGTCTCGCAGTCGCTCGGCTCGGTCTCGATCGAGTATAAGCAGTACGGAGTCGGCCTGGCCTTCACTCCGATCGTGCTGGCCGACGGCCGCATCTCGATGCGCGTCCGCCCCGAAGTGAGCGAACTCAGCAACGAGGGCGCGCTCAAGCTCAACGGCTTCGACGTGCCGGCGATCACTACCCGCCGCGCCGAAACCACGGTCGAGCTCGGCTCGGGCCAGAGCTTCATGCTCGCCGGCCTGCTGCGCAACGCCAATACCAACAACGTCGAAAAAGCACCGTTCCTCGGCGACCTGCCGGTGCTCGGCGCGCTGTTCCGCTCGACCCGGTACCGGCGCTCGGAAACCGAGCTGGTGATCATCGTCACGCCCTATCTGGTGCGGCCGGTGTCGCACCAGCTGGCGGCGCCGAGCGACGGCTTCCGTTCTCCAACCGACGCCCAGCGCGTGTTCCTCGGCCAGTCCTACACCGGCCAGAGCGGCGCTCCAGTGGTGCCGGTCGCACCCGGCCCCGTCGTTGGCGGCGGAGCGGTCGCTGCTCCGGGGTTCAAGCTGTGACCCGCCGTTTCATCAGGAAGGATGCCGCGATGCGTTCGAAGTTCGCTCTAGTGCTCTTGGCCTCCGCGCTCGCTGGCTGCGCCACCGGAATGGAGGGCAACCCTGACCGCGGCCTGGCTGCAGTCAACGTGCCCGTGGTCCAGCGGACCGACTATGCGTTCGACGCTTCGGCGCCCGGCGGATCGCTGGCCCCAGGCGAAGCCGCCCGGCTCAACGCCTGGTTCAGCGGCCTTCGCCTCGGCTACGGGGATTCGATCTACGTCGACGGCGGTTACGGCGACATTGCCTACGCCGACGTCGCCCAGGTTGCTGGCAACTATGGATTGCTGGTCACGCCCAGCGCTCCGGTGACCGCTGGAGCCATTCCTCCGGGAATGGTCCGCGTGATCGTCAGCCGGACTCGCGCCAGCGTTCCCGGCTGCCCCAACTGGAACATTCGCTCGCAACCGAATTTCGATAATCGTTCGATGTCGAACTTCGGCTGCGGCGTGAACTCCAACCTCGCCGCGATGGTCGCCAACCCCGAGGACCTGGTCCACGGGCGCGAAGGCAGCGGCGTCGGCGATACCCTGACCGCGACCAAGGCCGTCGGCGCCTACCGCAAGGCGGAGCCGACCGGCAACAAGGGCCTCCAGGACATCAACACTAAGAAGGACGACTAGGCCATGAACGCTCCGTTCCAGGCACGCGCCGGTCTGCGCGATCCATTCACGGCTTTCGTCTGCGACGACGCCACCGCCGACATGCTTCGGCCGGTCGCGGTCGAGCACGGCTGGTCGCCGGAGAAGGTCAACAAGGGCGGCCTGCGCAACGCGGTGCAGTCGCTGTCGATCTCGGCAAGCCCGAACATCCTGTTCGTGGACCTGTCGGAATCGGCCGATCCCTTGAACGACATCAACGCGCTTGCCGAGGTCTGCGAGCCGGGAACCGTGGTCATCGCCACCGGCGGGGTCAACGACGTGCGCCTGTACCGCGACCTGGTCGCGAGCGGAATCCACGATTACCTGCTCAAACCCTTCACCGTCGATCAGCTGCGCGACACGTTCGCTCATGCGCAGATGGTGATTTCGGGCCCGCGCGGCGAGGCTCAGGCCGACAAGCCGCACGTCATGACCGCCGTGATCGGCGTTCGCGGCGGCGTTGGCGCCTCGACGATCGCGACCTCGCTGGCCTGGCTGCTCGGCGAGCGCGCCCATCGTTCGACCGCGCTGCTCGACCTTGACATTCATTTCGGAACCGGCGCGCTGGCGCTCGATCTCGAGCCCGGGCGCGGTCTTACCGACGCGATCGAGAATCCGAGCCGCATCGACGGCCTGTTCATCGAGCGGGCGATGGTCCGTGCCAACGAGCGCCTGTCGGTGCTGTCGGCGGAAGCGCCGATCCACCAGCCGCTGGTCACCGACGGCACCGCGTTCTTCCAGCTCCAGGAAGAAATGCGCAACGCCTTTGAATCGACGGTCATCGACCTTCCGCGCCACATGCTGATCCAGTATCCGCACATGGTCCACGACGCGCACGTCGCGGTGGTCGTGTCCGAGCTGACGCTGGCGGCGACCCGCGACACCATCCGCATCCTCGCCTGGCTCAAGTCCAATGCGCCGCAGACCAAGGTCATCGTCGTCGCCAACGGCGTGCCCTCGGGCGGAGCGCTGGAGATCAGCCGCAAGGATTTCGAGCAGTCGATCGAGCGCCCGGTGGACATCGTCTTTCCGAGCGAAGGCAAGCTCGCCGCCCAGTCGGCCAAGCTCGGCAAGCCGCTTGCCGAGGTCGCGACCGGAAAGATTTCGGCACCATTCAACACGCTGGCCGGCATGGTTCTCAGCCATGCCACCGAGGAAGGGGCCGAGGGTGCTTCGAAAGCCGTCGGCGCCAAGTCGCTGGTCGACAATCTGAAGTCGATGCTGGCCAAGCCCAAGGCAAAGGCCGCCTAACGGGATTGCGGTGAGCTTTCGGGGAGTGATCCCCCGCCTGCCGCTTCGAAGGGACTGACGAATGTTCTATACCGTAATCCTGTTCGTAGTCGCCGGCGCAGCACTCATGCTGATCGCCAAGGTGTACCGCGGGCCGTCGGCGTCGAAGACGCTCAAGCGGCGCGTGGAAATGATCAAGGAACGGCACGGCGACGTCATCACCGGCCAGGCACAGGCGCAAATCCGCAAGCTGTTCGCCCAGCGCGCAACCCGCATCGAAGGCTTCGCTTCGTCGCTGATCCCCAAGCCGGCGCTCCTGCGCCGCCGCCTCGAGATGACCGGCAAGGACATCAGCCTTGCCAAATACAGCCTCATCTCGCTCGGAATCGCGGTGGGCATCGCCGCGCTCCTGATGCTGCGCGGGGCACCGTTCCTGCTCGCTTTGTTCGCCGGCGCGTTCGTCGGCGTCGGCGGCCCGTATTTCATCGTCGGCAAGCTGATCAAGCGCCGCATCAACAAGTTCAATTCCAATTTCCCCGACGCCATCGAGCTGATGGTGCGCGGATTGCGCTCGGGCCTGCCGATCACCGAAACGCTGGGTATCGTCGCCCAGGAAATCCCGGGACCGGTCGGGATCGAATTCCGGGCGGTGGCCGACAAGATGAAGATCGGTCGGACCATGGAAGTGGCGCTCCAGGAGACCGCCGACCGCCTCGGCACCGCCGAGTTCCAGTTCTTCGTGATCACTTTGGCGATCCAGCGCGAGACCGGCGGCAACCTCGCCGAGACGCTCTCCAATCTCGCCGACGTGCTGAGGAAGCGCGCGCAGATGAAGCTGAAGATCCGGGCGATGAGCGCGGAGTCGAAGGCCTCGGCCTACATCGTCGGCTCGCTGCCGTTCGTGGTGTTCGCGCTCGTGTGGATGATCAACCCAGAATATATGGGCGGCTTCTTCGTCGACCAGCGGCTGATCGTCGCCGGTCTGGGCGGCCTGGTGTGGATGAGCATCGGCGGCTTCATCATGGCCAAAATGGTCAACTTCGAGATCTGACGGGGATATATTTGAAATGCAGGCGGCAGGCCCCACCCTTCTCGGTTTCGACGTCATCTGGATTGCGACGATGCTCAGCGCCGTCGCGACCTTCGCCGTGCTCATCGCGATCTACGCGGCGACTACCGTGCGCGACCCAATGGCGCGCCGCATCAAGGCGCTCAACGACCGCCGCGAGCAGCTGAAGGCCGGCATCGTCGCCTCGACCAACAAGCGCAAGAAGCTGACCAACCGCAACGAAGCCGCCGACCGGGTGCGGTCGATCCTGTCGAGCTTCAAGATGCTTCAGGACGACCAGCTCAAGAAGACCCAGCTGCGGCTGATGCAGGCCGGCATCCGGACCAAGGACCTCGCCTTCTTCGTCATCCTGGCGCGCTTTGTGCTGCCGGTGGTGCTGGGCGTCACCGCGGTGGTCGTGATCTACGGGATGGACTACTTCCCCGACTGGTCGTGGTGGCGCCGCTACATGACCGTCGCGGGCATTCTCGTCGGCTCCTACAAGGCGCCCGACATCTGGCTCAAGAACAAGGTCACCAAGCGCAGCCACGCGGTCCGTAAGGGTCTTCCCGACGCGCTCGACCTCCTCGTCATCTGCGCCGAGGCGGGCCTCACTGTCGACGCCGCCTTCAACCGCGTCGCCAAGGAGCTCGGCAAGGCCTATCCCGAACTGGGCGACGAGTTCGGCCTGACGGCGATCGAGCTCGGCTTCCTGAACGAGCGACGCCAGGCGTTTGAAAACCTCGCCAACCGCGTCGATCTCGACGCGATCCGCGGGGTCGTCACGACCATGATCCAGACCGAGAAGTACGGCACCCCGCTCGCCTCCGCGCTGCGGGTGCTGTCGGCCGAGTTCCGCAACGCGCGGATGATGCGCGCCGAGGAAAAGGCGGCGCGGCTGCCGGCGATCATGACCGTGCCGCTGATCCTGTTCATCCTGCCGACGCTGTTCATCGTCATCCTCGGCCCGGCCGCCTGCTCGATCAACGACAGCCTGCTCAAGGGTTAGTTTTTTCAAATTTGGAACGCAGGCGCCGTTTTGCGCGCTATATCCCCACGTACTGACAACATGGGGAGAGGCATCCGATGCTCACGTTCACGTCCGACCAATGGGTCATCGTCGCCCTAATCTTCATCCTCGGCCTGCTGGTCGGCGGGTTTCTGACCGCCGGCGGCCGCCGCAAGTGGAAAACCCGCTACCGCGACGAGGTCGAGAGCCGCGAGGCGATCGAGCGCGAGCACCGCGATGCCCGCGAGCAGTGGGATAGGCGCGAAAAGGAATGGCGCGAGCAAGATTCGCTCCGCGCCGCCGCGATCAAGGATCGCCGCAACCCCGCCGACGATAAGCCGCTTTAGAATATCTGCGCAGGCCTAAACCGCTCGTCCTGAGCGTAGCGCGAAGCGCGCAGTCGAAGGGCGCCTGGACCAACGTCCGAGCAGCGCCCTTCGACTTCGCTCAGGACGAACGGTGTTTTTTTAGCCCTCGATCTTCGAGAAATCGGCGACCTGGTGAACCGCGTCGCGGAAGCTCAGCAGCATGTTCAGCCGCCGCTTGCGCTTGGCCGCGTCCGGATCGTTGACCGTGACATGGTCGAAGAAGGCGTCGATCGGCTTCCTCAGTGATGCCAGCGCCGCCATCGCCGCGGTAAAATCCTCGGCCTCGAGAGCGGCGGACGCCTTCGGCTCCGCGGCCTCGAGCGCCGCGACCAGCGCCTGCTCGTGCGGATCCGACGCCCCGGCGCTCCCCGACGCCATCTCGGCGACCGCTTCGGCCATTCCCGGCTCCTCGACCAGCACTAGCGGGTCCTCCTCGCCGGTCTGCGGAATGCCCTGCTCATCGGCCGAGCTCATGATCGCGGGCGCCGTCCAATTCTCGCGCTTGAGGATGTTCGCTGCGCGCTTGTACGCGACCAGCAGGTCGGCGCCGTCCCCGGTTTCGACGAACTCCTGCAGCGCCTTCACGCGCGCCAGCAACCGCACAATGTCGTCCTCGCCGAGCGCGAACACGGCGTCGATCAAATCATGCCGAACCCCCGCCTCGCGCTGCTGCACTTTGAGGCGGTCAATGATAAAGGAAAACACGTCATTGACGATTTTTTCCTGGTTAGGGCGGACGTCCCCAAAGAGTGCCAGTCCCTTCCGAATGGTCTCGGGCATTTCAAACGAAATACCCTTGTATACCGCGATGCCTTCAGCAGCGCGGAACTTCAACTCCGATTCAACGTCTTTGGGGCCCTCACCATACCTCTTCTCGATTTCGTCTTGCACGGCTGTCATAACTTGGGAGAGAAGTACATTAATGACGAAATCGATGAATGCTTTCAGATCAGTACGTAGGCCAGACTCGATGATTAGTCTCACCAACGAAAGGGCAGCCCGTCTAAGTCCAAACGGGTCTTTAGATCCGGTAGGGCGTTCATTTGCAGCAAAAAAGGTCGTGACGAGCTCAATGCGATCTACAACATTAAAAGTTACAGCGACCGGGTCAGAACTCCGCGCCGTATATTGGTCGGCAATCGCATTTGAGACGCGCTTATTGAACCGTTCATGCCGCGCCAAATGGCCACCAATGATGCCCTGAAGCTCCGGGAATTCACCAACCATCCCTGTAACCAGGTCGGCCTTCGCCAACTGAGCGACAAGTAGCACGGATTTAGCTATCTGCTTGGGCACAGTGTTGTGAGCGCAGAATCCTTCAGCGCACTCCACAAGACGCTCAACTCTTCGTGCAACGGTACCCAACTTGTCGTGGAAGACGATCCCGTCGAGCTTCTTCGCCTGATCCTCGAGCCGAGTCTTGAGATCCTGCTCCCAAAAGAAACGGGCATCCGCGAGACGCGCGGCGAGCACCCGGCAATTGCCCTCGACGATCGCCGCGCCGCCGTCGTTGGCGTCGATGTTGGCGATGCACACAAACGCCGGCGCCAGCTCACCCTCGGAATTGGTGCAGGCGAAATATTTCTGGTTAGTCCGCATGGTCAGCACGATTACTTCGCGCGGCACGTCGAGATAGCTGGCGTCGAACCGGCCGAGCAGCGCCACCGGCCATTCCGTCATGCCAGCGTTCTCAACCACAAGGCCCTCATCGCACAGCAATTTCAGTCCTGCGTCCGCGGCTGCTTTCTCCGCCCCCTCGCGGATCATCCGCTCGCGCTCATCCTGGTCGACAATCACGTGGCAAGCGCGCATTTTTTCTGCGTAATCGCCAACCCCGCCGATCGTAACAGTTGTCGGATGATGGAATTGGTGGCCGGGGGTCGCAATTTCACTCGCCACCCCCGTGAAAACGTGTTCGATTCTTGTCTGTCCCTTCTTGTTTGCGTCCACGTTTGAGAAATAGCTGACATCGATGCCGATTGGCTCCGCTCCTAGTATTGCAAGCACGTTATGGAGGGGTCGAATCCACTTCAGCGACTCCGTCGAGCTCGATCCAGGTCCCCAACGCATTGATTTAGGCCAAGGGAATTGAAGTATCAGTACTTCTGCGATCCGCCGTAGAATAGTCGCGGTTGGCTGTGCTGCCTTTTCAAACACCGCGTAAAAGCCGCCATCACGTTCTTCGAGCTGTTCGCGTTTAAAACCGGTTTGGCGCAGGAAACCGTCAATTGCGCTGGGGGGAGCATCGACACGCGGACCCTTCAATTCCTTTCGGCTTGGTTGCGTCTCAAGGGGTAGACCGCGGACGACTAGCACTAGTCGCCGTGGCGTTGAATGGACCTCGATGCTGTCGTGTTCGAGCCCAGCTTTCGCGAGCTCTTTGACGAACATTTTCGCCAGGTCGTTGCGTGCCGGTGCCTGCATTCGCGCCGGGATTTCCTCGGACAGCAATTCAAGCAGGAAGTCGGCAATTACAGCCCCGCTCCCCCCTACGGGAGTCGGGGTTGGAAAAACGGAACTGCGCGGCGCAGGCGCTAGCTCTCCCGCAAACGGGGCAGAGGTACTCTGTGATTCTAGCCATGCGCCGCACGCGGCTTTGGCGAGGTCGCGGATGCGGCCGATGTACGCCTGGCGCTCGGCGACCGAAATCACTCCGCGCGCCTGGAGCGTGTTGAACAAATGGCTGGCCTTGATCGCCTGCTCGTAGGCGGGGATCGCCAGCGGCTCATCGCGGTTGAGGCAGTTCTCGCATTCCGCCGCGGCCTTCTTGAACAGGTCGAACAAAGCCTCGGTGTCGGCAACCTCGAAATTCCACGCCGACATCTGCTTCTCGTTCTCGAGGAACACGTCGCCGTAGGTCACGGCCGCGCCCCCGGCTTCCGCATCGTTGAACTTGAGGTCGAAGACGTTGTCGACGCCTTGGATGTACATCGCCAGCCGTTCGAGCCCGTAGGTGAGCTCGCCCGCGACCGGCTTGCAGTCGAACCCGCCGACCTGCTGGAAGTAAGTGAACTGGGTGACCTCCATGCCGTCGCACCACACCTCCCAGCCGAGCCCCCAGGCGCCGAGCGTCGGGCTTTCCCAATCGTCCTCGACGAAGCGGATGTCGTGCTTCAGGAAATCGATGCCGATCGCGGCGAGGCTGCCGAGATACAGTTGCTGGATGTCCGGCGGGCTCGGCTTCAGCATCACCTGATACTGGTAGTAATGGCCCAGCCGGTTGGGGTTGGCTCCGTAGCGGCCGTCGGTCGGGCGCCGGCACGGCTGGACGAAAGCGCATTTCCACGGGCTCGGGCCGAGCGCGCGCAACACCGTCGCCGGGTGGAACGTCCCCGCTCCCATCTCCAGATCGTAGGGCTGGAGCAGCACGCAGCCCTGCGCGCTCCAATAGCGGTGGAGCGTGAGGATCAGGTCCTGAAAACTTAGGCTCAAGCGAACTGCCCCATCTCGCGCATCGGTTCGCGCGCGGTTTGGCGCATCGATCCGGGGCGGGCAAGTGGACGCTGCCGTTCAGGCTTCCTACATGGCCCCAACTCAAGGACTTCCGCGACGAAAGGTGTGTTTCATGTTGAAGAGATTCCTGCGGCGCGGACTGGCGATGCTCGGCCTTGCCGCGCTGGCCAGCTGCGCGACGACGGCGCAGCCCGCCGCGGCGACCGGCCGCCCCGCGATGTGGCAGGTCGCGGACCACGACACGACCATCTATTTGTTCGGCACCATCCACCTTCTGCCCAAGGATTATCCGTGGCGCACGCCGGCCTTCGACAAGGCCGTCGCCGGTTCGCAGAGCCTGATCGTCGAGACCATTGTCGATACCGCCAATCCCCAGTCGCTGGCCGGCGAGCTCGCCCGGCTGGGCTTCGGCTCGGGGCTGCCGCCGCTCGCCACCCGGGTGCCCGCGCACAAGCGCCCGCTCCTCGAGACGGCGATCGCCAAGACCGGCATTCCGCGCTCCGCCTACGACCGCATGGAAACCTGGGCGGCCGCGTTCATGCTGCTCGGCACCCAGTTCAAGGATCTCGGCCTGGTCGGCGAGGAGGGCGTCGAGCATGTGCTTCGCAAGGCCTTTACTCAGGCGAGCAAGCCGGTCGGCCAGCTCGAGACCAACACCGAGCAGTTGAGCCTGTTCGACACCCTGCCCGAATCCGCCCAGCGCGCCCTTCTCGAAGGTGCGATCGAATCGCCCACCGAGATGCGCGACCAGTTCCATGAGATGCTGAGCGCCTGGGCGCGCGGCGATGTCGCGGCGATCGGCGCCACCTTCAACGAGGATCTGTCGGGTTCGCCCGAGCTTCGCGAAGCACTGTTACGACGGCGAAACGTCAATTGGTCCGGGTGGATCAAACGGCGCCTGGACACGCCCGGATCGGTGTTCATCGCGGTTGGAGCGGGCCATCTCGCCGGCGCGGATTCGGTCATCGCGATGCTTCAGAAAGACGGCTACCGGGTCAATCGGATCCAGTGAATTTTCTTCAGCCTCGCGGCGGCTTTGTTACTGATCCGCAATGAGAAAAATTCACTCGCCGCGGCTTTCCGCTAGACTTTTATTAATCTCTCGGTGACCATAATGGCCGGGTATCGGGCTGGGGGGCACGATGCACGGTTGAGCGAGCGTGGGCCTTTCCGCGCCGACGGCAAAGATGGGTCAGTGCTCATCCGTCATCGCATTCCTCAGCGCCGGTCCGGTGTTGGGAGACCTTGGCATGGGCAATCTACTGATCGCCGCCGCAATCGCAGTCGCATCGGTTGCGCCCGCCGCCACGCCGCCGCCCGCCATCCCTGACGCCGATCCGGCGATCTGGGTGGTCAACGACCACGACACAGTCATTTTTCTGTTCGGGACCTTCCACGCGCTCGACGGCAAGTCGGCCTGGTTCAACGACGAGGTTTGGACCGCCTTCACGGCGTCCGACGAGCTGGTGCTGGAGACGATCGTGCCGGACCTGGTCCAGCCGCCGGGAATATCGCCGGAGCCTTCGCGGCATCGCGTTCACCCGGCCGCTCCACCCGCTTCATTCCTCGCCTCGACCCGGATGGCGATCTCGGCCGGCCGGGCGCGCGGCATGCATGTCGACAACGGCGCCGACATGATCCTCCGCCGAGCGGCCGAACAATCGGGTAAGCCGATCACCGGCCTGGAGAGTTTCGACTTCCAGCTCGGCATGTTCGGGCGCCTTCCCGCCCAGCCTGCGCACACCGCCGCTCCGGCGCAGGATTTGAGCTCGGTCGGCAACCTCGCGATCGTGATGGGCCAGATGCAGGCGGCGTGGAACCGCGGCGATTCGGAGATTTTCGCGACGATGCTCGACCAGATGCGGTCCAACTCGCCGGGCAGCTACGACGTCCTGTTCACCCAGCGCAACCGCCACTGGGCGAGCTGGATCGCCAATCGCCTGCAGCGCCCCGGGACGGTGTTCGTCGCCGTCGGCACCGGCCACCTCGCCGGACCGGACAGCGTCCAGGCGAAGCTCGCCCAATACGGGATACGGTCCGCCCGCATCAATTGACGCTCGGGAGCTAATGTCCGCATTGCGTGGAAAGCGGACGCCAGAGTCCAATCGGTTTTAGATTGGCGAACAGAGCAACGCTCTAGTCAGTGGCTCGCCAAGCCCTCCATGTGACGTAGGCGAGAGGCAGCAGAGCCAGTGCGTCCACCAGTGCAATGGTGCGAAGCGGCCCTCCCGGGGCGCCCGCGCTGATGTAGACCAGCAAGAAGCCAATTACGCTAATGCCTACCAACAGAGTGGCTGCCTTTCGGGCTTCGGGCACGAACGCCGCGAAACAAGCCACAACAACAATGGCGAGGAACAATACCCCTCGGTGGATGACAATCATGCCGGTCGCGCCGGTCGGAGAGACGCCGTACAGTGTGTCCGTCAGCCCAGGTTTAACTAGAACGGCCGCGGGTGATGCATGAATTGCCGCAAGGGCGAGCCAGCAAAACGTAACTAGCCGATCCATCCTCGCCTCCGATTTTCCGAGGCGAACGTTTCGCAGGCGACGCGAATGTCCGCAATGGGTCGAAAGCGGACATTGGCGCACCAAGAACCACTTTGCGGCGCCACCAGCTGCCTTTCGCCTCGCAATCTTGCTTTTGCATCGCCTCTCGACTAGGGCGCGAGCCCCCGGCCATGGTCATCCCTGGAGGCGTGGCGGGGTTTTTTATCTGGAGAACAAACGATGAGCGAACAGCTGACGCTGCCCGCTGAAGCGCGCGAACGGGCTGGCAAGGGAGCCTCCCGTGCATTGCGGCGCGACGGACGGGTACCCGCCGTGATCTACGGCGACAAAAAGGAGCCGGTAGCGGTCCATGTCGAGGAGAAGCTTCTCGCCAGGATGCTGTCGAGCGGCCACTTCATGAACACGGTGGTGATGGTCGACGCCGGCGGCGAGCCGCACCGGACGCTGCCCAAGGACGTCCAGTTCCATCCCGTCAGCAGCCGCCCGATCCACGTCGATTTCCTGCGCATCGGCGAGCACAGCCAGGTCACGGTCAACGTGCCGGTGCGCTTCGACGACGAAGAGGAATCGCCGGGCATCAAGCGCGGCGGCGTGCTCAACGTCGTTCGCCACGAGCTCGAGCTGATCTGCGACGCGTCGGAAATCCCCGACGAGATCCACGTCAGCCTCGCCGGCCTCGACATCGGCGATGCGATCCACATCTCGGCGGTCACTTTGCCGGGAAGCGCCAAGTCGACCATCGACGACCGCGACTTCACCGTCGCGACGATCGTCGCTCCGTCGGCGGTCAAGGCCGAAGAAGCCGACGCGGCAGCTGCGGCGGCCGCCGAGGAAGGTGAGGACATCGAAGGCGCCGAGGAAGGCGAAGTCGAGGGCGAGGGCGAAGGCGAAGCGGGAGCCGGCGCCGGAGCCGAAGGCGAGAGTCGCGACAAGGACAGCGACAAGGGCAGCGACAAGGGCTGATTGCCTTCCTCTTGCAACGTAACCGACCGCTCGCCCTTACCCTTGGGGGCGAGCGGTTTCTTTTTGGCTTGGCAAAACGCTAGGAGGCCGAGATGCAAATCTGGGCGGGCCTCGGAAATCCCGGCGCGGGCTATGCGCTCCACCGCCATAACGTCGGCTTCATGGCCGCTGACGTGATCGCCGAGGCGCACGATTTCTCGCCCCCTAAAAAGACATTCCGAAGCGAGCTTCGCGAAGGGCGTGTCGGCAAGCACCGAATCCTGCTGCTCAAGCCCCAGCTGTACATGAACCGCAGTGGCGAGGCGGTCGCCGAGGCGCTGCGCTTCTACAAGCTCGACCTCGACGCTCTGACCGTCTTTCACGACGAGCTCGATCTCGCCCCGATGAAGGTCAAGGTGAAAGTCGGCGGCGGCACCGCCGGCCACAACGGCCTGCGCTCGATCGATGCCCATCTCGGCCCCGAGTTCCGGCGGGTCCGGATCGGCATCGGCCACCCCGGCCCGGGCCAGCAGGAGAAGGTCACTCCGCACGTGCTCGGCAATTACGCCAAGTCCGAGATGGATGCGCTGTCGGACCTGCTGGCCGCCCTCGCCGCGGAGGCCGGCTGGCTCGCCCAGGGCGACGATGCCCGCTTCATGAGCGAAGTCGCGCTGCGTTTGCAGGCCTAGCTAGCCGATCGGCATGCCCGGCGGGACCCGCGGCAGCCGCGCCGGGTCGGCGATCGCCTTGTCGAGCGCCTCGCGGTCGAGGAGCAGCGCGCCGAGCCCCCGGCTCCAGTCGGACTGCGGTTCGCGGCCGCGGCCCTTGCGCAGGCGTTCGCCGAGCCGCTCGAGCCTCGCCGACAGCGCCAGCGCCAGAGTCGGCGACAGCGCCGCATTGCGCTCCACGCGGGCCAGCGCCAGCGCCGCCGTTGTCGCGATGCGGCGCCCGGCCTCGCTGTCCGCCCGGCCGAACGTCAGCTCGATCAGCATTTCGACCACCCGCGACGGCGACGGCACGCTCGCGTCGGCGGAGTGCTGGATTTCCAGCCGGTTGAGCCGCTCCGGGCTGAGCAGCGCGTTGAGCGTGTGCACGGCGCCGACCTCGGTCGCTTTCAGCGGATCGAACACCGGCCCTCCGGCAGTCGGCAGGATCTCGATGTCCGTCTGCCGGTCGGAATTGCCGCCAAAGCCCGACGACAGCAGCAGCTGCAGGTGCGGCGGCACGGTCAGCGCAGCCGGGCTCAGCGTGTCGAGCAAGGCATAAAGTGCCGACTGCTGGGCCTGGCCGGGGACCGCCTGCGGCAGCAATCCCTCTGAGTTCAGGGCATAAGGGAAAATGACGCCGCCGAGCGGTTTCGCGGCGGCTTCCACCTGGTAGCGGTGAAGAAGCCAGATTGGCACGAACGCGCGCCGCAGGTGCGACAGCGACTCTCCGGCGGGGATTGCGGCGCGGCCGAACCGCTCGAGCGCGACTCGGCGCACCTCCAGCATCCGGCCGAGTTCGGTGACCGGGTCCGAAAAATCGTCCCAGATGGCGCCTTGCGGGTTGGCCGATCCGACCGGCCGCGAATCCGCGTCGGCGACGAAGCGCAGCCCTTCCGCGCGCGCCTCGGCGAGCATGGGCACGGCTTCCGCGTCGGTGCGGGCGCCGTAAAGCCATTTGACCACCCAGCGGTCCCACGGGCCAAGCCCGGCCCCATAGGCGTCGCTGAGCGACGGCACCCCGTTCTGGAGCGTCACGCGCGGGGCGGGATAGTCCATCACCGAAAAGCGGCCCTGGCTGCTCGCCGCCATATTGTGGTTGAGGCCGATGGCGTGACCGACTTCGTGCGCTCCAAGCTGGCGGATCCGCGCCAGGGTCGCGCCGATCGGGTCGTCGGGATCGCCGGTTCCGGTGAGGCCGGCGCCGACCAGCGCCTGGAAGATCAGCATGTCCTGGTGCGCGCGCAGCGAACCGAGCAGAACCGAGCCCTTGATGATCTCCCCGGTGCGGGGGTCGTCGATCGGCGCACCGTAGGACCAGCCGCGGGTCGCCCGGTTGACCCAGTTGACGACATTGTAGCGGACATCGAGCGGATCGGCGCCCGCGGGCAGCAGCTCGGTGCGAAAGCCATCGACGAACCCGGCCGCGTCGAATGCCTGGTTCCACCAGCTGACGCCCTCGCGAAGCGCGATCCGCACCGGCTCGGGTGCACCCGTGTCGATGTAAAAGACGATCGGCTTCTTGACCGGGGAGCGCGGCGCCGCCGGATCGACTTTCTCGAGCCGAAACCGGGTCGCGACGTCGCGCACCAGGGACGATCCCAGCGGAGCCGAAAAATCGACTTGCTGGCGCGCGAGCGTGTAGCCGAACGGGTCGCGGCGCGGAATATAGCCGGGCTCGGGCAGCGCGATCAGCGAGTGGCGCAGGACGAGGCTGAAGCTGTCGCTGCCGGGGATGACGTTGGTCACCTCGGCCGTGGGCTCGTCCGACCGGAAGGTCAGGCGCGCCGCAAATTCGGCGTTGCGCGGGAAGAGCTTCACGAAATTCGGGTCGGCGGCACTCAGGTCCGCGACGAACTTGAAATCGCCGCCGCCGCCGCGCTTCACCGCCTGCGTCACGCCAAGGTCGTCCCGGGCGAGGAAGCTGGCGAGGTCGACGGTGAACGAGCCGTCGCCGCGGCTGTCCGCGACTTCGCCCATCCAGATGGTCGAGCCGGCGAACGACTCGCGGACGGCCTTCTGCTCGTCGGCAGTGCCGGTGCTGGCGACGAACTTCGGGTTCTCGATCTCGGCCGCGACCTTCTTGCCGATGCGGCGGAAGACGAGGATGCGCGAATTGCCCGGCGCGGCGCGGTCGAGGCCGATCGGCGCGGAGCCGAGCCCGGTTTCGAGCTGGGTCAGATAGATGAAGCGCCCGGAAACGCCGTCGGCATCGGGCTTGGGCAGCGTGGCGATGATCTTTCCGGTGATGGGGTCGGCCTTGACCGGCAGCAAGGGCGCCTCCGAGGCCGCCGCCGCCGGGCGCGCGATCAGGATTGGCGCCGCTCCCACGAGGGCAGCCGCGATCAGTCGAGTTTTCCAGCAAATTTTCATGTGAGGCGTCTCTCCCGGAAGCCCAGACGCTAATCGGCGTCCGTGCGACTGTCCATCGCGGCCTTGCACAGGCCGCATCGCCACCGCAAAGCGGCGCGATGCCCACCCGCAACCTGTTCACGACGCGCCTCTATGAGGCCGAGCTGGGTTCGGCCGATCTCCTCGCCGAGCTTGCTCATTCGATCCGCTCGCTGGCGCGGGACGATAGCGCCGGCCGCCGCTGGAGCCGCGAGCATCACTATCCGGGCTACACCAGCTACGCCTCGCTGAACGACCTGCCGACCCGCGATCCGGCCTTCGGCGACCTGCGCAAGCTGCTCGTCCGCCACGCTGCCGCCTTCGCCAGCGAATGCGCGTTCGACCTCGACCGCAAGCCGCGCCTCGACAGCCTGTGGGTAAACCTGTTGCAAAGCGGTGGACGACATAGTGGACACATCCATCCCCACAGCATCCTGTCGGGCACGCTCTACGTCGAAGTGCCGCCCAATTCTGGTCCCATCGGCTTCGAGGACCCGCGCCTGGCAATGATGATGGCCGCGCCGCTACGGCGCGCCGACGCACCGGAGGAATTGCAGACCTTCGTCACCGTTGAACCCCGGCCCGGCCTGCTGCTGATGTGGGAAAGCTGGCTCCGCCACGAAGTCCGCGCCGCCACCGGCAAGGGCGAGCGGCTCAGCGTCAGCTTCAATTTCGCCTGATGTCGGGCTAAGCGCCGCCAAGCTCCCGCCATCTAGGAACAATCATGGGCTTTCGCTGCGGCATCGTCGGCTTGCCGAATGTCGGAAAATCGACGCTTTTCAATGCGCTGACCGAGACCGCGACGGCGCAGGCGGCGAACTATCCGTTTTGCACCATCGAGCCGAACGTCGGCCGCGTCGCGGTGCCCGACGAGCGGCTGCACGCCATCGCGGCGATCGCCAAGTCGGCGCAAACCATCGACACCCAGATCGAGTTCGTCGACATCGCCGGGCTGGTCCGCGGCGCCAGCCAAGGCGAGGGCCTCGGCAACCAGTTCCTCGCCAACATCCGCGAGGTCGACGCGATCGTCCACGTGCTGCGCTGCTTCGAAGGCGGCGACGTCACCCATGTCGAGGGCCGGGTCGACCCGATCGCCGACGCGGAAACCGTCGAAACCGAGCTAATGCTCGCCGACCTCGACAGCCTCGAACGGCGCGTCCCCAACCTCGTCAAGAAGGCGCAGCAAGGGGACAAGGAGGCGAAAATCGAGGCCGCGGTGCTCGGCCAGGCGCTCGAGCTGCTGCGGGCATCGAAGCCGGCGCGGCTGACCAGGCCAAAGGATCCCGAGGAGCGCAAAGCGCTCGACCGCGCGCAGCTGCTGACGGCCAAGCCGGTGCTGTACGTGTGCAACGTCGACGAGGCCGATGCCGCCGACGGCAATGCGCTATCCGCGCGCGTATTCGAGAAAGCTGCCGCCGAAGGCGCCGGAGCGGTAGTGATCTCGGCCGCGATCGAGGCCGAGATCGCGACTCTCGATGCGGCCGACCGAGCGGCGTTTCTGGCCGATCTCGGGCTTGAGGAAACCGGCCTGACCCGCGTCATCCGCGCCGGCTACCAACTCCTGGGATTGATCACCTTTTTCACCGCCGGGCCCAAGGAAGCGCGCGCCTGGACGGTTCCGAAAGGCGCCAAGGCGCCGCAGGCCGCGGGTGAGATCCACACCGACTTCGAGCGCGGGTTCATTCGCTCCGAAACCATCGCTTTTGAGGATTTCATCGCCTGCGGCGGCGAGGCGGGCGCCAAGGACGCCGGCAAGATGCGCTCCGAAGGCAAGGATTATGTCGTTCAGGACGGCGACGTGCTGCTGTTCCGATTCAACGTCTGAGCGAAGCGAAAAGCCCCGGACCTGATCTGGGGGCCATTCCAAACCTAGGACTGACTTTCCCGGTACAGCATCACCGCAAGGATTCCCGTGACGACGAGCGCCAGCCAGCTCACCGACATCGGCACCGAATGACTGCCAACGATGATCTGGAAGTCGGTCGCGATCCGGTAGACATGACCAAGCATCATTAGCGCGAAGATCGCGGCGGCGATCAGAGTGAAGGGTTTGCGAGTGCTCATCCTGCTCTCCTTTCCAAGCGCCAGCTTAGGCCCAGGATCAGCAGGGTCCAGAACAATCCGAACGACCAGCCGGCGACCACATCGCTCGGCCAGTGGACCCCGAGCATCGGCCGGCTCAATCCGATTAGGAAGCTGAGCAACAGCGCCGCCACGGCCGCCCGGCGGCGGTGCACCGGGTCGTCGAACGCAAGCAACGCGATCGTCAGATAGACGATCATCGAATTGGCCGCGTGCCCGCTCGGGAACGACTGGTAATGGACCTCGACGAGGCGCAGATTCTCTTCGGGCCGAAGCCGCGCGAGCCAGGCTTTTTGGAGGACCACCAGCGCCCGTCCCGAAAAGCTTGCGATCAGCAGCAGCAGCGCGTCGCGGCGCTTGTCGCGATAGGCGAGCCAGGCGGCGCCGAGGAGCGTAACCGTAACCAGTGTCGGCCAATTGCCGAGGTAGGTGAAGCCCAGTGCCGCCAGCGCCAGCCAAGGCTCGTCCCCGGCATAAAGCGTCAGCAGGACGACACGATCGGCCTCCCCGGCGCCGAGCAACAGCATCGCCAGCCACAGCCCGGCGAGCGCCGACAGCGTCAGCCACCACCGCTCCCTTGTTGTCGGCGTCGCGAAGAGGCTAGGCAATTGCACCATGGACAGGGCGTTCAATCCCCAAACCGCACCGAATGTTGCCGCCGCGCTCGCCCATGGGCGCCGGCTGCTCGGCAGCGACCCGCGGCTGGCGGCCGAGCAGGCTCGCGAAATCCTCGCCTCGGTTCCTGCCAACGCCGACGCGTTCCGGCTGCTCGGCGAGGCGCTGCGCCGCAGCGGCGAGGACGAGGCCGCGAACGATGCCGAGCTCGCCGCGATCGCCGCTTCGGTCCACGATCCCGAGCTGATCGGCGCCGGCCGTGCCCTGGTCGAGAACGACCTGCCCACCGCGGAATCGATTCTGCGACCGGTGCTCAAGCGCCGGCCGACCGATGTCGCCGCAATCCGGATGATGGCCGAGCTCGCCGCCCGCCTCGGCCGGCGGGTGGATGCCGAGAATCTGCTTCGCCGCGCGATCGAGCTCGCCCCCGGCTGGGCGGCGGCGCGCGCCAATCTCGCCACCATCCTCCACCGGCAGCACCGGGCGGCGGAAGCGCTGGCCGAGCTCGACCAGATCGAGCGCCTGGGGGCCGAGGGCGATGCCCAGCGCAACTTGCGCGCCGCCGCGCTCGGCCGCCTTGGCGGCTATGACGAGGCGATCGGCCTCTACCGCGACGTGCTGTCGCGCCATCCCGCGCAGCCCAAGGTGTGGATGAGCCTCGGCCACATTCTGAAAACGGTCGGCGAGCAGGCCGAGGCGATCGCCGCGTACCGGCGGGCGATCGAAATCACTCCGAGCCTCGGCGAAGCCTGGTGGAGCCTCGCCAATCTGAAGACGGTGCGCTTTTCAGACGACGATGTCGCGGCGATGCGCGATGCACTCGCTGACGAGGCGCTCGGCGAAGACGACCGGCTGCACCTGCAGTTCGCGTTGGGCAAGGCGCTCGAGGACCGGCACGAGGATGAAGCCGCTTTCGCTTCATACTCGCAAGGCAACCGAATCCGCGCCGCCCAGCTGCACTACGACCCGACCGTGATCACCGCCCACGTCGAGGCATGCGAAACGCTGTTCACCCGCGATTTCCTCGCCGAGCGCGCGGGCGCCGGCTGCCCTGCCCCCGACCCGATCTTCATTCTCGGCATGCCGCGCGCCGGCTCGACCCTGCTCGAGCAAATCCTCGCCAGCCACCCGTTGGTCGAAGGAACGATGGAGCTGCCCGACATCATCGCTTTGTCGCAGCGCGCCGGGCGCGGCGACGACGAACGCGGCAGGAACACGCGCTACCCCGCGGTTCTCGCCGAGCTTACGCCCGAGGAGTTGCGCGCGCTCGGCCAGGAATATCTCGACCGAACCCGCATCCAGCGCACCGGCGGCAAGCCCTTTTTCATCGACAAGATGCCCAACAACTGGACCCACGCCGGCTTCATCCGGCTGATCCTGCCCAACGCCCGCATCATCGACGCGCGGCGGCATCCGCTGGCCTGCTGCTTTTCCAACTTCAAGCAGCATTATGCGCGCGGCCAGGCCTTTTCCTACTCGCTCGAGACGGTCGGCAGCTATTACCGCGACTATGTGCGGTTGATGGCGCACTTCGAAGGCGTCATGCCGGGGGCAGTTCGCCGGGTAATCCACGAGGAGCTGGTCGCCGATCCGGAAGCGGAAATCCGGCGGCTGCTGGACGACCTTAAGCTGCCGTTCGACGAAGCCTGCCTCAACTTCCACGAGAGCAAGCGCCCGGTTCGAACCGCGAGCTCGGAGCAGGTCCGCCGGCCGATCAGCAGCGAGGGATTGGAGCAGTGGCGGCGGTTCGAGGCGTGGCTCGGGCCGCTAAGACAAGCGCTGGGCCCGGCGCTCGACCATTGGGATGATGCACCAAAGCCATAGATTGCGTCATTTCTTCGCACGGACTGACAAAGCGATTGACGCGAAATTGTCATGAGCACAGTGTTGCGCAGGCAGAATGATCGGGGGAATAAGATGGGATCGCCTCACTGGAGCCGCCGCGCCGCGGCCACGCTGCTCGCTTCGACCGTACTGGTATTTCCCGGAACTGCGTTGGCGCAGGATACCTCGTCCGGCGAAGCCACGGGGACCGAGGCCAACGCGCAGCGCAGCAACGACGAGCAGGATATCATCGTCACCGCCCAGCGCCGGGCCGAGAACCTCCAGGACGTTCCGATCGCGATCACCGCGATCACCACCAAGACGCTCGACGACCTACAGGTCGACTCGTTCGACGATTACGCCAAGCTGGTCCCGTCGCTGTCGTACAAATCGTCCGGCCCGGGCTCCGCCAACGTCTATTTCCGCGGTGTCGCGAGCGGCGAGAACGCCAACCACTCGGCCTCGCTGCCGAGCGTCGGGACCTATCTCGACGAGCAGCCGATCACGACCATTACCGGCGCGCTCGACCTTCACGTTTTCGACATCGCCCGGGTTGAGGCACTCGCCGGCCCCCAGGGCACGCTCTACGGTGCATCGAGCCAGGCGGGAACGGTGCGCATCATCACCAACAAGCCGGATCTCAGCGGCACCTATGGTGCCGCGAACTTCGAGGTGAACAAGGTCGCCCACGGCGACTTCGGCTTCACCGGCGAAGGCTTCGTCAACCTGCCGGTCAGCAGCAACATGGCTGCGCGCGTCGTCGGCTGGTACCGGCGCGACGGCGGCTACATCGACAATATCCCGGGCGCGCTCACCTTCCCCTCGAGCGGCATCGTTATGGACAATGATGAGTTCGCCGAAGACAATTACAACGACGTCTATACGCTCGGCGCGCGCGCCGCGCTCCGGATCCAGCTCGACGACTCTTGGACAGTAACTCCCCAGATTATTGCCCAGCGGCAGAAGAGCAACGGTTCGTTCGCCGAGGAAAGCGGCTTGGGCGATCTCGAGACGATGCAATTCAACCCGGAGCGCTTTGTCGACAAATGGTGGCAAGCATCGCTGACCGTTGAAGGCAGGCTGGCCAATTTCGACGTCACTTATGCCGGTGCGTACATGAAGCGGCAAATCGACGGGGAGTTCGATTATTCCGACTACAGCTACTTCTACGACGCGCTCTACGGCTACGGTACCTACTGGTACGACAATGACGGGTTCCTCGTAAATCCGAACCAGTATATCCAGTCGGACGACAGCTTCACCAAGCAGTCGCATGAGCTCAGGTTCACCTCGCCGGCGGATCGCCCGATCCGCTTGGTCGGCGGCCTGTTCTTTCAGCGCCAGACGCACAACATCCAGCAAGACTACATCATCGACGATATCACCGACGCGTTCACGGTGACCGGAACCGAGAGCAACATCTGGCTGACCAAGCAATTTCGGGTCGACCGCGACTATGCGGTGTTCGGCGAGCTCACGTACGACATCTCGCCCCAGTTCACGGTCACCGCGGGCGGGCGGTATTACAAGTTCGACAACTCCCTCGTTGGGTTCTTCGGGTTCAGCGCGGGCTACAGCAGCCGCACCGGCGAAGCTGCCTGCTTCGGCCCGGCCGAAGTCGACGGCTCCCCGTGCACCAACCTTGACAAGCGCACGAAAGACAGCGGCTTCGTTCACCGGCTGAATGCGACCTGGAAGCCCAATGACGACGTGTTGTTATATACGACCTGGTCACGCGGCTTCCGCCCTGGCGGCATTAACCGGCGCGGTACGCTCCCGCCCTACAAGCCCGATTTCCTGACCAATTATGAAGCGGGCGCCAAGATCAGCTTCGGCTCGGGCTCGCACCTCAACTTCGCCGGTTATCTCCAAAATTGGGACGACATCCAGCTATCGTTCCTCGGCGCCAACGGCCTCACCGAAATCCGCAACGCCGGCAATGCCCGCATCTGGGGCGTGGAGGCGGATCTGCTGCTTCGCCCGATGGCCGGGCTGACCTGGAGCTCGGGCGCCGCCTACAACAATGCGAAAATGCGCAACGATTTCTGCCTGATCGCAAACGAGAATTTCGATTGCGACCTCGATATCGACCTCGATGGCGATAGCATCCCCGAGGAAAACGCTCTGCTCGCTCCGAAGGGCATTCGGCTGCCGCTGACCGCGCGGCTCAAGGCCAACACCCGCCTGCGCTACGAGTGGCAACCCACCAGCGCCCTTCGCGCGCACGTCCAGGCTGTCGCAACCTATGAAGGCAGCCGCCGCCGCGACCTGCGAACCGAAATCAACAACATCTACCGCAACATGAAAGCCTACTCGCTGGTCGATCTCAACACTGGCGTTGCCACCGGCCCGTGGACCTTTGACCTCTACGTCAAAAACCTGTTCGACAAGCGCGGCCAGATCACCAAAGGCATCAATTGCGTCGAGACCGTGTGCGGCGATCCGGGCGGCGGCACGGCGATCGGTCCGAAAATCTACACCTCCGTCACTCGGCCGCGGACCATCGGCCTGCGCGTCGGTCACCGGTTCTAGAGACCTTCCGGCCGGCGGGAGAAGGAAAGCTGCGGCGCAGCGCATGAAATATTTCGAAGACGCCGAGCTCGGCGCCGAAACCGTGTT
This sequence comes from Sphingomicrobium sp., assembly GCA_035512655.1. GTDB lineage: Bacteria > Pseudomonadota > Alphaproteobacteria > Sphingomonadales > Sphingomonadaceae > Sphingomicrobium. The sequence continues at coordinate 143,100 of DATKDM010000010.1, forward strand.
CGGTCACTATGACGTGACGCGCGAGGAAGTGCTCGAGTTCGCGCGCAAATACGACCCGCAGCCATTCCATCTGTCCGACGAGGAAGCGGCCAAGACCCACTTCGGGCGCCTCTCGGCGAGCGGCTGGCATACCTGCGCGATGACCATGGCGGTGGTCGCCCGCTTTGTCGTCGACGACGAGCAAGCGGGCCTCGGCTCACCGGGCGTCGATGAACTGCGCTGGCTGAAACCGGTTTATCCCGGCGATCGGCTGACGGTGCGCGGCAAGATCGTCGAAACCATCCCGTCCCGGTCGAAGCCGCACATCGGCGTCATTCGAACGCAGACCACCGTTTCCAACCAAGACAATGTCGACGTGATGCGCTTCACGTCGATCGTGATGATGCGGCGGCGGCCGGAGGAGGCCCGCTAGGCCCCCCCGTCCGAGCCTTTAGTCGTCGTCGCGGGCGGCGCGGCGGGCTTCCCGTTCGGCAGCGCGTTCGGCGGCCCGCTCGGCGCGCCGTTCAGCCTGGGTGGTCCGAGCCCGCTCGGTCGAGGCCGCGCGCGTGCTGCGCTCGACGCGGGTCACTCGGGGAGTGCGGGTCCGCGCCGGCCGCTCCTGAACCGTCTGCGGGCGAACGGTGGTGCCGCCGCGGGTGACGGCGGGGTTGGTCACGCCGCTGGCTTCGAGGCGCTCGCGCCGGCTCGACCAGTATTTGCGCATCGCGTCGTTCCACACCCGGCGCTGGCGGTAACGGTCGTAGATGTAGATGCCCGTGCCCGGATAATAGAAGTCGTTGTACCAGCCGCCATAGGGCGAGCCGTACCAGCCGCCGAAGCGCGAGCCGTAGGCCGAGCGATACCCCATGTAATAGGGGTCATGAAACGGGTCGTAATAGCCGTAGCGGCCAGAACCGTAGCTGCCGTAGCCGGAGCCGACACTGACGGACACGCCGCTGCCATATCCGTACGGGCTGTAGGTGGCACAGCCGCCAAGAGCGGCGCCGGTCGCTAGCGCGAGCGCTACAAAACGAAAATTAGGAATACGCATGTCAATTCTCCTAAACCCCGGAGTTGCGCGCATTCTGGACTTTCGGCAGTGAACCGCCGCTGAATTAACCCTCTCTAATCGCGGGATAACCGCGGGAACCTAACCCGCTATGCCCTGCTTCGCTTTCGCGCACCGGCTCTTGGCCTGGTTCTTGGGGTCAAGCGCCCCGGTTGGGCGCACCTTGCGCTTCGCCTCCGCCCACAGCTGCCGGTAGGCAAGATAGCCGAGCACGGTGCCGACCAGCAGGAAGATCACCACCGCGATGCCCGACTTGTGGCGGTTCTCGAGCTTGGGCTCGGCCGCCCACACGAGGAAGGCCGAGACGTCCTTGGCCATCTGGTCGATCGTCGGCGCCGGATTGCCCGGCGCATACGTCACCTGGCCGGCGCTGGCGAACGGCGGCGGCATGGCGATGTTGAGATTGGCGAAATAGGGATTGTAATGCAGCCCGGTCGGGGTCTTGGCGGCCGGGAACTCCTTCACCAGCCGCGCCGGCTGTCGCTGGTACCCGGTCAGCAGCGAGTAGGTATAGGCCGCCCCGCCCTCGCGCGCCTTGGTGATCAGCGACAGGTCGGGCGGCAGCGCATTGTTGTTCGCCGCCCGCGCCGCGGTCTCGTTCGCATAAGGGCTTGGGAAAGTGTCCGACGGGATCGCCTTGCGGGTCGCCGGCTCGCCGGTGTCGGGGTTCACCCACGGCACCTCGATCGCCCACTGGTCGGCGATCGCCTTCACTTCGGCCTCTTCATAGCCAAGGTCGTAGAGATCGCGAAAGGCGACCAGGCTCAAGCCATGGCAGGCCGCGCAAACCTCCTTGTAGACCTGGAAGCCGCGCTGCAGCTGCCGGCGGTCGAACTTGCCGAACGGCCCGTCACTGGGCAGCGAAACGTGCTTCGGGTGCCTGTGGAACTCCTCCTCGGCCGTCGCTTCGGGCGGCGAGCTGATGGTTTGCGAGATTGTCGAGATCAGCGAGATCAGGAGCACTCCGGCAAAGCCGATACCGACGAAGAATGCGATGAGCCGGACCATGACGCTCCCCTATTCCGCGGCCGGTCGAGCGGGCGGCGACACGCCGATCGGCGCCGCCTCCTGCTTCTCGCCGTGGAGGACCGAGGTCGAGATCGAGTCGGGCAGCGGCAGCGGCCGCTCGAACTTCGCGATCAGCGGCAGGATGACCAGGAAATGCAGGAAGTAATATGCCGTGGCGATCTGGCTGACGGCGACGACCACCGGCGTTGCCGCCTCGCCACCGGCCCAGCCGAGGACGACGATGTCGAGCATCAGGATCCAGAAGAAGCGCTTGAACAGCGGCCGATAGGAGCCCGAGCGAACCGGCGACTTGTCCAGCCAGGGCAGGAAAAACAGCAGCAGGATCGAGGCGAACATCGCCAGCACGCCCCACAGCTTGGCCGGCAGTAGGAAGTCGATCGTGAACGCGCGCAGGATCGCGTAGAACGGCCAGAAATACCACTCCGGGACGATGTGCGCGGGCGTCGCCAGCGGGTTGGCCGGAATGTAATTCTCCGGGTGGCCGAGCGCGTTGGGGGCGAAATACAGGACCAGTGCGAACAGGATCAGCACCAGGCCCGCGAACCAGCCGTCCTTGGCGGTGTAGAACGGGTGGAACGGCAAGGTGTCTTTCTCCTCCTTGACGTCGACCCCGGTCGGATTGCTCGATCCCGGGATGTGCAGCGCCCAGATGTGGAGGATGACCACTGCGGCGATGACGAACGGCAGCAAATAGTGCAGCGAGAAGAAGCGAGTCAGCGCCGCCTGGTCGGGCGCATAGCCGCCGAGCAGCCACACGCGGACCGGCTCGCCAACCAGCGGAAATGCCGAGAAGAAGCTGGTGATGACCTGCGCGCCCCAATAGCTCATCTGCCCCCACGGCAGCACATAGCCCATGAAGGCGGTAGCCATCATCAGCAGGTAGATGACCAGGCCGAGCATCCACACCAGCTCGCGCGGCGCCTTGTAGCTTCCGTAATAGAGCCCGCGGAAAATGTGGATGTAGGTGACGATGAAGAAGAAGCTCGCGCCGTTGGCGTGGGCGTAGCGCAGCAGCCAACCCGCGTTGACGTTGCGCATGATGTGCTCGACCGAATTGAAGGCGCCGTCGGCCGAGGCGTAAAAATGCATCGCCAAAACGATTCCGGTAACGATCTGGATGGTCAGGAACACGCCGGCGAGGACGCCGAAGTTCCACCAGTAATTGAGGTTGCGCGGCACCGGATAGCCCCCGCCGATGGCGCCATAGACGAGGCGCGGCAGCGGCAGCCGGTCGTCGAGCCAGCGCATGAACTGCGACTTGGGTTCGTAAGGCTTTGCCCAGGAGAAGCTCATCTGGCGGTGATCCCCCTCAGCCGATCTGGACCACGGTGTCGGACAGGAATTGATATTCCGGCACCAGCAGGTTGGTCGGCGCCGGCCCCGTACGGATGCGCGCGGCGGTGTCGTAGGCGGAGCCGTGGCACGGGCAGAAGTAGCCGCCGAACGGGCCCTTGTTCTCGCCCTCGCCGACGCCCAGCGGGACGCATCCGAGATGGGTGCAGACGCCAAGCGTGATGAGCCAGTTCTGCTTGCCGGGCTTGGTCCGCTGGGCGAGCGTCTCGGGATCGCGCAGGGCGCTCAACGGCGTCGCGTTGGCGGCCTGGATTTCCTGCGGCGTCAGGTTGCGGACGAACACCGGCTGCTTGCGCCACACCGACTTGATCGCCTGGCCCGGCTGGATTTTTGAGATGTCGATCTCGGTCGAGGCGAGCGCCAGCACGTCGGCCGACGGGTTCATCTGGATGATCAACGGCAGCGTTGCGGCCACGGCGCCGACCCCGACGAAGCTGACCGCGGCGACATTGATGAAGTCGCGCCGCCGAACGCCGTCGCCACCATTTGCGGGGACGGTCTCGGAACCCTCTGCGGACTGTTCCAGCGTGGCCATTTAAACCCTTGTGACGCGAGTTTGCCCCTGTGCCGGACAAGCACCCTGGCGAAACCGTCTCTGGAGCCCCCGGAGACGATTGGCGCGCCTTAGCGGGGCGTTTCGGCGATGTGAAGAGGCGGTTTCGTTACTCCGCCGCTGCTACCGGGACGGGGGTCGGCGCACGGTTCTCTCGCCAACCCCTCAAGGCGGCGTGCAGCATGACGCCGGCGGCGTAAAGGACGACGACGGCCACCAGCCAGCGCAAGGCTTCGAGAGGCATTTCCTTGACGATGAAGGCCGCTGCGAAAACGGCGGGAATACCTCCGATCACAATGCCCGTCGCGACCCGCAAGTCGACGTTACCGATGAGCACATGACGGGTTCCCGCGCCGGCAATCGTGAGGGCGCCGGCGGTCGCCATGATCGGAAATGCAAGTCTCGGATCGAGGCCCATCAGGCTGAGCATGACGAGGCTCGGTGCGTAATGTCCGATGCCGAAATTCAGCAACACGCCCATGACGAAATTGGCCGAAATCGCAAGTATCGTCAGCCCTAAGGGCAAGCTCGTGGCAGTGCCGCCGGCCGGCATGAGCTCGAGGTTGCTCATCGTATAGAGGATTGCGGCGATCAGCAGCGCGATGGCGACGATGAGCTGAATTCGCCACACCTTGGTGCGGGCCACCAGCGGCGCCCCGACCAGCCCGCCCAGCATGAGCGCGATCGCGCAGCCGACGATCAGCACCGGATCGACCAGCAGGCCGAGGAGGATCAGGAAAATGAAACCCTGCTGGATGGAGGGCAGCGAATGGCCGACCAGCATCGTCGAGGGAATCAGCCGGTCGGGGACCATGTTGCGGAATTTGAACCAGGCCATGGTCGGGGCGAACGAGCCGATGCCAAGCGTATCGAAGAAGTTGGTGATAGCTCCCAGAGCCACGCCTTCAGCGCTTGGTTTGGCGCGTTCCGCAATCGCCGAGCGCAGCAGAATTACGGTGAACACCAGCGTCGCGACGCCAAGCGGAACCAGCAGAGCGATCAGCATGGCAGCCCCCCAAGCCATGACCGTGATGTCGCAGACTAGCCGATGTTTCTTTGGGCGTCATGCTGACTTTCTCGAAACTGCCGCGCTAAATGCGCGCCATGCTTCCCCTCGACGACCAACAGCAAGCCGCCCGCGACTGGTTCGAGACGCTCCGCGGCCGCATCTGCGCGACCTTCGAGGAGATCGAGCGCGAGGCGGGGAGCGACGCCGCCTTCACTTATACGCCGTGGGAGCGGACCGATGCCGACGGCGGGCCCGGCGGCGCCAGCGATGGAGGGGGGGGCGTTCGCGGGCAGATGGCCGGCACCGTGTTCGAAAAGGTCGGTGTCAACGTCTCGACCGTCGGCGGCAGTTTCTCGCCGGAGTTCGCGGCCACCATCCCCGGCGCCGAGGACGATCCGAGCTTCTTCGCCACCGGCATCAGCCTTGTCGCCCACATGGCCAACCCGCACGTGCCTGCGGTGCACATGAACACCCGCTTCATCACCACCACCAAGCGCTGGTTCGGCGGCGGCGCCGACCTCAACCCCGCCATCCCCTGTCCAGCGGACACGGACGACTTCCACGCCCGGCTGCGCGCCGCCTGCGCCGCGCACGACCCGACCTTCTATCCGCGCTTCGCGAAGTGGGCGGAGGAGTATTTCTTCATCCCCCACCGCGGCGTTCCGCGCGGCGTCGGCGGCATCTTCTACGACCATCTCGAGGGCCATTTCGACGCGCATTTCGCCTTCACCCGCGATGTCGGCGAGGCGCTCCTCGACGTCTTTCCCAAGATCGTCAGGCAGCGGATGGACACGCCCTTCACCGATGAAGACCGCCAGCAGCTGCTCGAATTTCGCGGCCGCTACGTCGAGTTCAACCTGCTCTACGACCGCGGCACGCTGTTCGGGCTGAAAACCGGCGGCAACATCGACGCGATCCTGATGAGCCTGCCGCCGCTGGCGAAATGGAAATAGTTCCTCCCCAGCTCCGCTGGGGAGGGGAACCATGCAGCGAAGACTGCATGGTGGAGGGGTGTTGCGCGGCATTTTCACCCCTCCACCAGCTGCGCTGGTCCCCCTCCCCACGACCCCGGATCAAGTCCGGGGCCGCAGGGAGGAGCTGATGGCGTACGACCCCGTTGCCGACGGCGAGATCGCAGCGGTCGTCACCTATCTCGAGATGCGCTCGCGGCCACCCAAGTCCGTTTCTCTAGCCTCGCCGCTATCGTTCTGGACGATCGAGGCGCCAGACCTTGCGGATTACCGCCGTTTGTTCCGGCTCGTCGGCTCGCGCTGGCTATGGTTCTCGCGGCTGCAGCTGGACGATGCCGAGCTTGCGGCCATTATCCACCATCCCGAGGTGGCATTTTATCCTGTCGTCGATGATCGCCTCGGCGAAGTCGGCTTGCTGGAGCTGGACTTTCGAGTCGAAGGCGAGTGCGAGATCGCCTTTGTTGGACTGGTTCCGGAGCTCGCCGGCCAGGGTCACGGCCGCTGGCTGATGGCCGAAGCGCTGCACCTTGCCTGGCGCGAAGGCGTAACCCGCGTCCACGTCCATACCTGCACGCTCGACCATCCGGCAGCGCTCGCCGCCTACCGCCGCGCCGGCTTCACCGCTTACAAGCGCGCGATCGAGCGCTTCCCCGACCCGCGGCTGCTCGGCATCCTGCCCCTCGACTGCGCGCCTCAGCTGCCGGTGGTGGGAACGCTGGCCTCGGCCGCGCCGTCGCCAGCGAGCTGAACGTAGATCCGGGCGATCATGACCACATAGACCAGGACCAGCGCCGCCTGGACCAGGCCCATCAGCAAGGCAATCACCAGCGCTCCAAGAGTGAACGGTTCCGGGATTCCGAACAGCAAGGCGATGATCGCACCGCCGACCGCGCCGACCGCCGCAGCGGTGACCAAAGCGGCGATAATGAATATCGCGATGAAGCCCAGCAGGCGCCAGAAGTGACCGCGAGTCAGCGCCCAGCTTCGAGTCAGGATCCCCACCGGCCCCTGGTCCTCGGTGGTGGCGACGGGAACGGTCGGGAACAGGCGCACCGCGATGATCAGCATCGGGATGAACAGAACCAGCAGGATGATGACAACGTCGCGCGGCCGGGGCTCGGTGACCGTTCCATCGATTGCGCCAAGGCCGATCAAAATTGCCCCCGCGACGAGGAAAAAGGCGATGACCCCAAGCAGAATGAGCAACAGCGAGCCAATGAAGGCCGGCGCTCGGCGGAGCCCGTGGCCGATCGATTCAGCAACACTGACCTTGGTCCCAAGCGCGAGCCGGGCGATCGCCAGCTGGCCGACCACCCCAATCAGGCCGGCGATCAGCATCAGGACGCCGGCTGAGAGTCCGGGGCTAGATGTGTCGGCCGCCTGCCCGGTCACGACCCCGACCACGACCTGCGGCAGCAGGATCATGGCCGCGGCGACTGTGGTCAACAACTTGCCGTTGCGAGCCAAAATGTCCCGAGTCTCGTCCCACGCCTTTGAAATCGATAATACAGCCATCGACCGCCCTCCCCTTGGTTGCGGAGTGCTTATGCGGACCTTGAACCATGCGCAATCGTGCTTGCCGCGTGGGCAATGCACCGCCATTGGCTGGCCGCCCATGGAAGACGTCGCCGAGCCAAGATCCGAAATCGAATGGCGAATCAGCGACGGGCCGGTCCCCTACCGCGAGGCGCTCGCCTTCATGGAGGCACGCGCGGCGGCGATTCGGGCCGGCACGGCGCGGGAGTGCGTCTGGCTGCTCGAGCACCCGCCTTTGTTCACCGCCGGCACCAGCTCCGATCCCGCCGAACTCACCAACCCGCGCAATTTTCCGGTTCACGATGCCGGCCGCGGCGGACGCTACACCTACCATGGCCCGGGCCAGCGCGTCGGCTATGTGATGCTCGACCTCTTGGCCCGCGGCCGCGATGTCCGGCGCCTGGTCCATGCGCTCGAAGGCTGGATCATCGCCGCGCTGGCCGATCTCGGCGTGCAGGCCCATCGCGCTCCGGATCGCATCGGCATCTGGGTCGGCGAGGGCCCCGGCGAAGCGAAAATCGCGGCGCTTGGCTTGCGCGTAAAGCGCTGGGTGACGCTCCACGGCTTTTCGATCAACGTCTCCCCCGACCTCACGCATTTCGGCGGAATTGTTCCCTGCGGGATCGCCGAATTCGGCGTCACCAGCCTGTCGGCATTGGGCAAAGAATTGGCCATGACGCGCGTCGATGCCGCGCTGAAGCAAAATTTCAATAGTTTTATCAATGAGTTAGAGAAGTCTGACAAAGTGGGTTGAAGGCGGTCATCGCTTCAGCCTATTGTGCGCGGGATTTGGGCAGCGGCGATTTCCGCTCCAGATCGGATAATCTAGGGAGTTTTGAATGCGTGCTCTTATTCTGGTCGCCGGTGCGGCCTTGGCGGTTTCTGCTTGCAGCAGCAACGAACCCGCTGACAACACCATGAACGTTGACACTATCGAGGTCGAGAACATCGTCGCCAACGACACGACGGGTATCGACGCAACGACCAATCTCGACGCCAACATGGCGACCGACGCGAACATGACCATGAACGCTACGGACGATGCCGTGGACGCGACGAACAACGCGATGTAATTTGCCGGCGCTTTGCCAAATTTGGCAAGCGCCGCAATGCGTTAAAGGGGCTGTCGGGGTAATCCCGGCGGCCCCTTTTTTTGCGCTGGTCATTGCTGGCACTCAGTGAGCCGGCAGGCCGCTTACGCGTAGCGCGTCGGGTCGGGCAGCCCGGCGTCGGCGAACCCCTTGGCGCGAAGCAGGCAGGCGTCGCAATGGCCGCAGTGGCCACCGCCGGGCGCCGGATCGTAGCAGCTGTGGCTCAATGCCGCGTCTAACCCGAGGCGCTGCGCTTCGCGCGCGATGTCGGCCTTGGTCATGTGCTGGAGAGGCGCGTGGACCAATATCCCCTCCCCCTCGACCCCGGCGCGTGTGGCGCGGTTGGCGAGCGCCTCGAACGCCGCCACGAACTCCGGCCGGCAATCGGGATAGCCCGAATAGTCGAGCGCGTTGACGCCGATGAACAGGTCGCGCGCTCCGGCCGCCTCGGCCCAGGCCAGCGCCAGGCTCAGGAAGATCGTGTTGCGCGCCGGCACATAGGTCGCGGGAATGCCGCCGCCGAAGCGGTCCTTCGGCACCGGTATGTCGGCGGTCAGCGCCGAACCGCCGAACAGCGTAAGATCGAGCGGCACGACGAGGTGGACGTCGGCGAGCTCGGCGGCGATCGCCCGCGCGGCGTCCAGCTCGACCCGGTGACGCTGGCCGTAATCGACGGTCAGGGCCAGCACTTCGAACCCCGCCTCGCGCGCAAGCGCCGCGCAGAGCATCGAATCGAGCCCGCCCGAAAGCAGGACGACGGCTTTTTTCGCATCGACGCTCGCATTGCCCATCATGCCGCGCCCCTAATGCCCCGCCACCGACAAAAGAAGGGCCGCCCGTCCGAGGAGGGGCGGGCGCCTTCCGCGGCAAAAGAAGGGCCGCCCATCCGAGGAGGGGCGGCCCAGGTATCGGACGCACAGGTCCGATCGGGAGGAAAGCGTGCCAAATCCGGCACTCGAACGGTTTAGAACGGAATGGCTAAACGCCCGCTTAATGGGCGGGGCAGTTTCCGACGCGGCGAGCCTGAATCACGTAATGGAACGGGTAATTGGCGGAAATTCCCTGCGTTTCGATGCGCAGCGACCGCGGGGTCAGCAAGGTCAGCTTGCTTCGTCCGAAACCGCCGTTGGCGCAGGTGTAATCGATCACCGTCGAAGTCCCGCTGTCGCTGAGCACGACCTGCTTGCAGTTGTGGCCCTGATGCTCGACTCGGGCGAGCACGGCGGTGTTCGCCACGCACTGGCGCACCGCAGAGCCGGCGTTCGGCATCCCGCTGATCTCCCACAGGCCCGGGCGGGCCTGGTCGAGCGCCCCGGGGCGCGCAGCAGCCATTAGCAGCAGCAGAAGCGCTGCCCCACCGGCACAGACAGCTGAAACTCTCGGCACACGTCCCATAGACGGCCCTATTATGGCGAATTTCTTAAGATTCGGAAAGCCCTTCGCGGATCCTGGACCTCGGCTTAGGAAATCTCACCGAGAGCAATCGGGAAAGATTGCGAGCAAAACGCACAATCGACTCGAATCAAGCCGTCTTCCCCGACCATCGCCTGGCGCTCGTCGGCCGGAAACCGGGCAATCACCGAGCGCACATAGTCGGGGTTGCAACGGCAGCCCCGGGCCAGCAGCAGCGGCTCGAGGGTGCGCACCTCATCCTCTTCGTGAAACAGCCGCCAGACGAGATCGTCGAGCGGCAGGCTCGGGTCGGTAAGCTCGGCCGGCCGTACGGACCCGGCGAGGACCGCGACGTGCGGCCAGTCGGGATGGTCGAGCCGCGTGTGCAGCCGGTCGCGGCCCTCCTCGCCCTCGGGCAAATGCTGGAACAGCAGGCCGCCGGCGCTCCAGCCGTCCGCCCGCTTCGCAGCCGCGAGCCGGACAACGCTCGGTATCTGCTCGGACTGGGTGAAATAGCTTTGCGCCGCCTCGGCGAGGCTGCTGCCCTCCAGCGGGACGATCCCCTGGTAGCGCTCGTCGATCGCCGGCTGATCGAAGGTGATTGCGAGATAGCCCTTGCCGAACAGAGCGAACAGCGACGGGTTGGGGCCCGCCTCGACCAACCGGTCGGAATCGTGGCGGACATAGCCGCGCAGCTCCCCGCCGAGATAGTCACAGACCAAAAGGTCGACGATGCCGTTGTCGGTTTGCGCCTGGACGGTGGTTTGCCCGGCCGGGTCCTTGAGCAGCGAGCCGAGCAGCGCCGTCAGGACCAACGCCTCGGCGAGCAATTGCTCGATGACCGGCGGGTAGCCGTGGTTGGCGAGCACTTGCCCGAGCACCGGCCCGATGCGCGCCACCCGCCCACGCGCATTGCGCGCCGGAATAGTGACGCCGAGCGCAACGTCGGTGCCAAGTTCGATTGTCCGCATCGGGGCTAGATAGGAGGCGTGAGGAGATGGCTCAACCGGCCCATGCTCCTCCCTGCGAGCGAAGCTCGTGGGGAGGGGGACCATCGAACGAAGATTCGATGGTGGAGGGGTAATGCCTCCTGCAAAGAACCCCTCCACCACCCTTCGGGGGGTCCCCCTCCCCATCGCTTCGCGACAGGGAGGAGCCAATTCAAGCGGCCGCTGCGGGAACCTCATAATCGGCGGCGGCCGCCGACAGCGTCTCGACGAATTCGCGGATGTGGCTTTCCTCGATGTTGAGCGGCGGCAGCACGCGCATCACATTGTCGCCCGCGGCGACCGTCAGCAGGCCGCGGGTGCGCAGGTAATTCACGAACGCCCGGCTGTCGCTCTTCATCTTGATGCCCAGCATCAGCCCCATTCCGCGCACCCCTTCGAACAGATGATCGTGGTTGGGAATCATCTGCTCGAGCGCCGAACGGAGCCGCTCGCCCGACTGGCGGACGCGGGCGAGGAACTCGTCGTTGGCGACGACGTCGAGCACCGCTTGGCCCGCGGCCATCGCCAGCGGGTTGCCGCCGAAGGTCGAGCCGTGGGTGCCGATCACCATTCCGCTCGCCGCATTATCGGTCGCCAGGCAGGCGCCCATCGGAAAGCCGCCGCCGATGCCCTTGGCGGTCGCCAATATGTCCGGCTCGATGCCGTATTGCTCGTAGGCGTAGAGCGTGCCGGTGCGCGCGACCCCGCACTGCACTTCGTCGAGCACCAGCATCAGGTCGCGCTCGTCGCAAATCGCGCGCAGGCCTTGCATGAATGCGGTGCTTGCCGGCCGAATCCCGCCCTCGCCCTGGACCGGCTCGAGGAGGAAGCCGGCGCTGTTCTCATCGACGGCCGCCAGCGCCGCCTCGAGATCGTCGAACGGAACCACCTTGAAGCCCGGCAGCAGCGGCGCGAAACCGTCGATCATCTTGGTCTGGTCGGTGGCGCTGATGGTCGCCATCGTCCGCCCGTGGAAGGCGCTGGAGAAGGTGATCAGGTCGTGCTTGTGGGCGTTGCCCTTGGCATGGTGATAGCGGCGCGCGGTTTTGATCGCGCACTCGACCGCTTCGGCTCCCGAATTGGTGAAGAACACCGTGTCGGCGAACGTCAGGTCGACCAGCCGCTGGGCCAATGCCTCGCCCTGCGGGCTCCCGTACAGGTTCGACACGTGAATCAGAGTCGCCGCCTGCTCCTGGATCGCCCGGGTCAGGCTCGGATGGCCGTGACCGAGCAGGTTGACGGCGATGCCCGCCGCGAAATCGAGATATTTCTCGCCCTTCTCGCCGTACAAATAAGCGCCCTCGCCGCGCACCGGCCGGACCGGCGAGCGCGGATAAACGGGCATGAGCGGAGTGATGGCCATGCTGGGCGAGTCCTTGATCTCTGATCGGTACTTGCGGGCGGTCCCCGCCGCCTGGCGCGAGCCTATAGCCAGCGCCGGGGCAAAGGAAAAGGCGCGCAAGGTTGCCCCTGCGCGCCTTCACTTATTGGCTACCCCAAGAGGGAAGCGGTGTGGTTACCAGCGGAAGCCGTACCGCCGGCCGTCACGAACGTCCCGAGCGATCTTCTGCTCGAGCCGGGCAATTCGCCGGTCGGTGTTGTACATCTCGCGAACGGTCAAGCCGCGGCCGTCGCGCGCATTGCGCCGCAGGCTGCGCTCGATTTGACGCGCATTTTGCTGCAGGTTGCGATGCTCGTTGCGCGAGATCATCCGGTACTGCCCGAGACGATGGATTTCACGCTGGAGACGGTCGATCCGCATCTGCATCGCGCGGACATGGCCAAAGCGATTGTAATTATGGCCGTAACCGTAGGCGTAGCCCTGGGGCTGTGCATAACCGTAGCCCCGCGGCTGCTGCTGCGGGTAATATTGGGCCGCAGCCGGGGTCGCGACGGCGAGAGCCGAAGCGCCGGCAGCGAGAGTAATGAAAAGAGTACGCATCTTGGCTCTCCTTGTGAGCAGTTGATGCTGGCGAATATGCATCCAGTCGCTTGAGTCGATGCTGAACGCCGCGGTTATCGGCCGTTCAACAAGCTTAACTCGTTAAACGTCAGTAACGGCTCAGTTCTTGATCTTCCAACCGCTTTTCAGAAGCGCGTAACAGGCGGCCCACAGCGCGATGTTGAGAGCCAACAATATGGCGGCGCCGAGCAGCAGCGGCGAATCGGTGAGCCCGAGGAAGCCGAAGCGGAAGCCCGAGATGACGTAGAAGAACGGGTTGGCGTGGCTGATCGCCTGGAACAGCGGCGGCAGCTGCTGGATCGAATAGAAGGTCCCCGACAGCAGCGACAGCGGAGTGACGACGAAATTGGTGACCGCCGCGGCATGGTCGAACTTGTCCGCCCAGATCGACGTTATCAGGCCGAGGAACGACAGCATCAGCGCGCCCATCAGCGCGAACCACAGCAGCCACAGCGGCTCGCGCACCGTGACCGACACGCCGGGCCACGCCAGCATCGCCAGCCAGACCGCAAAGCCGACCAGGAACGCGCGCGTGACGGCGGCTCCGACCAGCCCGGCGATCAGCTCGCCGACCGACAGCGGGGGGAGCAAATAATCGACGATATTCCCCTGCATCTTGCCGACCAGCAGCGAAAAGCTCGCATTGGCGAACGCGTTCTGGAGCATCGCCATGACGATCAGCCCGGGGGCGATGAAGTCGGCGAAATCGACGCCCATCACGGTTCGCCCCGCCCGGCCGAGCGCGACGGTGAAAATGACGAGGTAAAGCAGAGTCGTCACCGCCGGCGCCCACACCGTCTGGGTCTGGACCTTGAAGAAGCGCCGCACCTCCTTGATATAGAGGGTCTTGAGGCCGACCCAGTTGACGCCGCTCAGGACCGGAACGCCAGGCTCGTTGCTCAGCCATGGCGGAGGCCGGCCATCGGGGCTCTTCTGGGGCTGGCTGTTCACCGGTCGCTCGCCTATCGGCTGTCGGCACCCGCCGCAAGCCGAAGGCACGCGACCCAATCCGGAGTATCTCCCTCATGTCCTGGACCGACGAGCGCATCGAGCGGCTGAAGAAAATGTGGGCCGCCGGCGCGACCGCGAGCCAGATCGCCGACGAGCTTGGCGGGGTCAGCCGCAACGCCGTCATCGGCAAGGCGCACCGGCTGGGCCTCGACGCGCGCCCGTCGCCGGTCAAGCCGGGCGAGGAAAAGGACAAGAAGGCCGCCGCCAAGCCGGCAGCCCGAGCCGATGCCTCGTCCCGGCGCGCTGCTCCTGCAACCCCCGCGGACGACGACGCCCCGCCCCCGACGCGCACTCCGCAGCGGACCCAGCCTGAAGGAATGCAGTATCGCTCGATCGGGCCGGGCGGCTTCGTCCGCCAGGGCCCCGGCGACACCCAGGCGCCGATCCCCCCGGCTCCGCCGCGCCGGCTGGTGCCAGCCAAGCCAAGCGCCGAGGTTGCCGACAAGACCAGCCTGCTCGACCTCAACGACCGCATCTGCAAATGGCCGCTCGGCCATCCCGGCGAGCCCGACTTCCATTTTTGCGGGAATCCCGCGAACCCCGGCTTTCCCTATTGCGTCGAGCATTGCGGGGTCGCCTATCAGGCCCAGCTGCCGCGCCGCGACCGTCGCCCGCCGCCGCCGCTCCCGTTCGGCGGGCCACGGGTTCGCTAGGCGGGTTCTCGCTGTCGCGCCGCGACTGGAAGGATTTCAACTCCGCGCGTGCCTGGTAGTTTCTCGCGCCTCCCAAAAAAATAGCCCCGGGATCGCTCCCGGGGCTTTTTTTGCGATCAGCTAGGCGGTCAGCCGTCCTGGGCGTCGGCGTCGACGGTCTGACGGGAAGCGGGCTGCTCGCCGCCGCCGATGGCGGATCGCTCCTGCCGCTGCCCGGAGCCGCCGCCGATGTCGATCTTCCTCGGCTTCATCGCCTCGGGGATCTCGCGGACCAGCTCGATCGCCAGCAGCCCGTCCTTCAGGTCCGCGCCCTTGACCTGGATATGGTCGGCGAGCGCGAAGCGGCGCTCGAACGAGCGATTGGCGATGCCCCGGTAGATGAAGTCGGAGCCCTTGTCCTCGGACTCGTCAGTCTTGCGCCCGGTGACGATCAGCACGTTCTGCTGGGCAATGATGTCGATCTCGTCGGGCTTGAAGCCGGCGACCGCGAGCTCGATTCGATACTGGTTGTCGCCGAGCTTGATGAGGTCGAACGGCGGGTAGTTCTCGCCGGCCTGGCTCGCATTGCTGTTCTCGAGCATGTCGAACAGCCGGTCGAAGCCGACGGTGGAGCGCCGGAACGGCGCGAAGTCGAAAGCGCTGCGCATGTCATGTCCTCCTTTGAGCGACCATAGTCTTTCGCCAGACCCGTCAGGCGCCCGGCAGCGAAAAATCTGGGTAGGAAACTGCCGTTTTCAAGAGTTTCCAAACGCGGCTCGGTGACGTTTTGCGACCGTTCGTCGAACCGCTCTGGCGGTCGCGCGCGGCTGGTCTACCCTCGCACCGCAAAAGGGGATCTCCATGGCGCGACGCAAAGACCTGCTGTTCCTAACAGGCAACGCCGGGCTCGCGGATGTCGGCCTGCTCCTGCTGCGCTGGGCGACCGGCGCATTCCTCATCTACCAGAGCCACGACAATGTGTTCAGCGCCGCGCGCATGGACGAGTTTGAGAAGTTCCTGACCCAGTTCGGCTTCGTCTATCCCGAGCTCATGGCGCCGCTGTCGGTCTACGCCCAGTTCGCGGCCGGGATCGCCTTCATCCTCGGGCTCTTCACCCGCTGGTTCGGGCTGATTACCGCCTTCAACTTCACCGTCGCGGTGTGGATGGTCCACTGGAACGATCCCGTCCCCGCCATCTGGCCCGCCGCCATCCTCATTTTCCTCGGCCTCTACTTCGGCCTGCGCGGATCCGGTCGCTACGGCCTTGATGCGCTGTTCGAGCACCGCGCTAGGCGGCGCTGATCCGCTCCCGGAACCAGTCGGCCAGTTCGTCTTCGGTGATCTCGCCGGCGGCAAGCGAGAGCATTACGATAACAGCATCTCCCTCCTCGAACCGAAGCCCGATTCCATGCTTTGCGAGGAAAAGTCGCGCGACCACCCAAGCTGTGCGCTTATTTCCATCGACGAATGGATGGTTCTTCGCGATACCAAAAGCGTAGGCCGCGGCGAGTGCTGCCGCGTCGGGATCGCCATATGCTGCTAAGTTCTCTGGGCGCGCCAATGCCGATAGGAGTGCGCCGGCATCCCGAACACCCCCGGGTCCGCCCAGTTCTGCGAGCTGCTCCTCGTGAATTGCTTCAGCCGTATCGGAGCGCAGCCAGCGCCATTCCGTCACTTCGCGAGTTCACGCAGGATCGCCCGATCCTTACGCATGATTTCCCGCGCCAGCCGCATCTCCTCCACGAACTCCGGGTCGGCGCGGCGTAGCTCAATTCCATTTGGAGTCCGCACCGGAAACAAGGCATCGCCTTGCGTGACGCCCAGGTCCTGCAGCAACTCCTTGGGGAAGATTGCGCCCGTCGAGTTTCCGATCGGAATCAATTTCAGCGGCTTGTTCATACAGATGTTATAACACAGAAGCTGTGGACAGACAAGGCTCGGCGCTTGGCACGCCGAGAATCGGCGCCCTATATCAGTAGTGCATGGCCGACCTCTTCTCCACCGCCGCCTCGACCTCGCCGGACAGCTACGACGCTGCCTCGATCGAGGTGCTCGAGGGGCTCGAGCCGGTCCGCCGCCGGCCCGGCATGTACATCGGCGGGACCGACGCCCGGGCGTTGCATCATCTCGCCGCCGAGGTCATCGACAATGCGATGGACGAGGCGGTCGCCGGCCACGCCACCCGTATCGAAGTCACGCTCGAAGCCGAAGCCGGGGCCGCGGGGCGGCTGACGGTCACCGACAACGGCCGCGGCATCCCGGTCGACGCCCACCCCAAATACCCGGCCCAGTCGGCGCTCGAGGTCATCCTCACCACCCTCCACTCGGGCGGCAAGTTCGACGACAAAGTCTATTCGACCAGCGGCGGCCTCCACGGCGTCGGGGTCAGCGTCGTCAATGCGCTGTCGAGCGAAACATTGGTCGAAGTGGCGCGCGACAAGACGCTCTACCGCCAGCGCTTCGCGCGCGGGCTCGCGCTCGGTCCGCTGGAGACCGTCGGCCCGGCCCCCAACCGCCGCGGGACCCTGGTCAGCTTCGTCCCCGACACCGAGATCTTCGGCGCCGGCGCGAAGTTCGACCCGGAGCGGCTTCACCGCCTCGCCCGCTCCAAGGCCTATCTGTTCGCCGGGGTCGAGATCCGCTGGCGCTGCGATCCTTCGCTGGCGTCCAGCGACGTGCCCGAAGCCGCCGTGTTCCAGTTCCCCGGCGGCCTTGCCGACCACCTGGCCGAGCAGCTCGGGACCCGCGAATGCGTGACCGCGCAGCCGTTCACCGGCCGCCAGGAGTTCCCAGGCGGCCAGGGCTCGGCCGAATGGGCGGTCGCCTGGCCGTTGTGGTCCGACGGCTCCGAAAGCTATTATTGCAACACGATCCCGACGCCCGACGGCGGCACCCATGAGGCTGGGCTCCGCGCCGCTCTGACCAAGGGCATCCGCGCGTTCGGCGAGCTCGTCGGCAACAAGCGGGCCAAGGACATCACCGCCGAAGATGCGATGAGCGGCGTCGAGCTGATGCTGTCGATCTTCATCCGCAATCCGCATTTCCAGAGCCAGACCAAGGACCGCCTGACCAGCCTCGAGGCGGCGCGCTTCGTCGAGGCGGCGGTGCGCGACCATTTCGACCATTTCCTCGCCGACAACATGGACCGCGGACGGGCGCTGCTCGGCACGATCATCGAGCGCATGGACGAGCGCCTGAAGCGCCGCGCCGAGCGCGAGGTCAAGCGCAAGACGGCGACCAGCGCGCGCAAGCTGCGCCTGCCTGGCAAGCTCACCGACTGCGCCAACGACGACGCCAAGGGCACCGAATTGTTCATCGTCGAAGGCGACAGCGCCGGCGGCTCCGCCAAGCAGGCCCGCGACCGCAAGACCCAGGCGATCCTCCCCATTCGCGGCAAGATCCTCAACGTCGCGTCCGCCACCGCCGACAAGATCCGCGCCAACAGCGAGATCGCCGATTTGAGCCAGGCGCTGGGCTGCGGCACCCGCGACCAGTTCGCCGAGGACGCGCTGCGTTATGAGCGGATCATCATCATGACCGACGCCGACGTCGACGGCGCCCATATCGCGACCCTGCTGATGACCTTTTTCTTCCAGGAAATGCCCGAGCTCGTCCGCCGCGGGCACTTATTCTTGGCACAGCCTCCGCTGTACCGGCTGACCGCCGGCGCCAAGACGCTCTACGCCCGCGACGACGCCCACCGCGCCGAGCTGGAAGCATCAGAGTTCAAGGGCAAAAAGGTCGACGTGTCGCGCTTCAAGGGCCTCGGCGAGATGATGCCGGCGCAGTTGAAGGCGACGACCATGGACCCGGCGACGCGCTCGCTGCTGCGGGTGACCCTGCCGGCGGAGTATCAGGACCGGCAGCCGGTGAAAGACCTCGTCGAGCGCCTGATGGGCCGCGACCCGGCGCAACGGTTCGCCTTCATTCAAAACTCGGCGGCGGCGGTGGATGAAAGCGCCATTGATGCTTAGCCCGGGGGCTAAGTGGCAAAGGTGCTCAATAGACGTGTAGCCGGGGGCTGCACGGCTAGTGTGCTTGCGATCGATGCATGATGGGGTCGCGCCGGCCACCCTACGCCTGAATCGGTCCCGGGGGTCTGGTCTGCATCATCAGGGTGTTGTTCCACTTCCCTTCAACCTGAACGTGCGCGGCCGCACCCAGCATCGTCGCCTCGATCAAATTGTGGTTAAGGTAGACGTAGAGGCCAGGCTGCCGGAACTTGTAGAGCGCGGCGCCGGCAGAACCGCCGCGGACGAACCATGTTTCGAGGTCTCGCTGGGGAGGGTTGGCGAACTTGCCGGTCTCCCAGACCCAGTCGCCGTGCCCGCCGATCAAGTGCGGGCGCGTGTCCCGGTTCGCCTGGGAATGAATGATCAGCACGGTCTCGCCGACCTTTGCCTTGAGCGCACGGTCTCCGGTGAGGGCGCCGTGGGCGCCGTTGAAGATGATGTGCGTCGGCACGAGGCTCCGCATGGCCTCCATCGTGTCGGCGTAAGCGTCCATAACATTCGGGTAGGTCTTGAAGCCGCCGGCGCCGTCCTTGGGGACGTAGAGGTCGAACTCGCCGACGGTCCAGACTTTGTCATAGGTCAGTCTTCTCCCCTCGGGATCGGTCAGCCCGTCGCGCGGCAGGACCATCAGAACGCCGCTCATGCCCGACACGACGTGCCAGGCGACCATGCCCTCGGGCGCGCAGTGATAGACGAACACGCCGGTGCGCGTGGCCTTGAACTGCAACGTGACTTGCTCGCCGGGATTGATAAGCGTCAGCGCCGCCCCTCCCAGCGCGCCGGTGGCGGCGTGGAAGTCGATGTTGTGGGGAAGCGTGCTTGTCGGCGGATTGACCAGCGTGAGTTCCACGAAATCGCCTTGGTGGACGACCATCGTCGGCCCCGGCATCGAGCCGTCGAACGTCATCGCTTGAAACGTCGTGCCCGCCTCGTCGACGACGATTGTTCTGTTCTCCGTGGTCATTCTGAATTTGACGACCTTGGGCGCGCCTGTGGCCACCTGCTCATGGGCATGCACGAACGGCGGCGCGACCAGGTCGACCATGACGCTCCCCAGGAGGTCTGGATTTGAGTCACTGTCGCGGCCGGTGCCGTCGCTGTCCCCGGTCCGGCGTGAACAGGCAGCCGCTGCGATGAGCGCTCCCGCAGCGGGACAGCAAACATGGCTGTGCGGCGATCCAGCATGTGTTTTTCCTGACGAGGTCTGAGTGTTCTCCGGGAGAACAACACATGCGTAACATGTGACCGGGCAGAAAGGGGGCGGTCGGAACCATTCGAGCGGCGAAATCCTTTAATGGAGGTCAGCTCAGATGAAGGGGCTCCTCCGGCATCGCCTGACCGAAAGAACCATCATGCATCGCCACTTGCTGTTGTTCGCGTCTGCCGCAGCGCTCGCGTCATGCGAGAATTCCAGCGCGCCGACGATCACTGAACCTCCGCCCGAGGCCGTTGCGTCGGGCCTGCCGGCGGCACCGGCCGCGGCGGCTGCCGACAAGGGTATCTCAGACGAGCAGGCACGGCTGGCTCTGGCCGCCCTCGCCGCCCCCTATAACTCGGCGGATCTCGCCAATGGCCGGTCCAGGTTCGCAGGCTGTCAGGGCTGCCACTCGCTTGCCGAAGGCGGCCCGAGCCTGACGGGTCCCAATCTGTGGGGTCTGTTTGGCCGTCAGGTCGGGTCCAGGGAGGGCTTCAACTACTCCCCGGCGGTGAAAGACGCCGACTTCGTCTGGGACACCGCCAATCTGGAGCGCTGGTTGGACAATCCGAAGGAGTTCCTGCCCGGCAACAAGATGATCTTCACCGGCATTCACGACGCCGGCGACCGCCGCGACGTCATCGCCTTCATCGCCGTCCAGACCCAGGCCCCGCCGGCGGAGTGAACGCCTGGCTAGCTCCTCCCCGGAGCAGGGACCGAGACGCGCAGTCTGTCCGGGGGACAGACGAGCATCGCAGGGACCATTCCGCGCAGACGGAATGGTGGAGGGGGCCCGCCGCCTCGTTGCCGCCACCGGGGCAGCGGAACTTTGCCCCTCTCCCCGCGAAGCAGCGGGCGAGGAAGGAGCCGGGCAGTGGCGACCCGCTCACTGCTGCGCGTCACCCTGCCGGCGGAATATCAGGACCGCCAGCCGGTCAAGGACCTCATCGAGCGCCTGATGGGGCGTGATCCGGCGCAGCGGTTCGCGTTCATCCAGAACAGCGCGGCGGCGGTGGATGGGGACGCGATTGATGCATGAGCTACGCTTGGTGTGTTCACCAGGAACCCAGATTCAGTCAGTGCCGCTTCCGAAAACGCGGGCAATGATGATGACTGATGTTGCTCCGAGCAAACTCACACAGAACGTCACCGAGTTCTTGAAAATTTGGCCGCCTGCCATTTGGCTGCCGGCGTCAGTGATGAGCAACGCTATGGTGGCGCCGAGAATGAGAAGGACGAGAAAGGGAGGTCCGAGAATAGCCCAAGACGGAAACGAAGTCGCAGCGTCGTGGTTGGTAGGCGGATCTGCGATCCATCGGAATATAAGTGTGAGCTGTGCGACGAAGGTTGGAATGATGATCTGGAAGGCGCTCGTGGCATCTTTTGCCGCAATCGGCAGCAACATCGTCTCTTGGAAAAGGATTATGTAGGCACCTAAGACGCCAGTGGTTCCAAGATAGAATATCCCGAGTATATCCCGGATCTTACTTACCGGCATCGGCTCATCCTCTTCAACGAATTATGATCCCGACGTTGTTAACAACTTTCCCATTAAGAGCGCGTGTTGTGCGGGCGACCGCTAACCGAACTGCGATTTCGACAGCTCTGTTGTAAGCTTCATATTGCTGAGGCTTTGGTTCCTCGTAGTTGCCGTCAGCGCCAACCGAGACTTGAAGGCCTTGGCTTACTTGCAGAAAGACATGTTGCTTAAACTTAACATCGTTCGCAAATAGGCGTGCCATTGTGCGGTGATCCCCACCAATGAAGTTTTCGTTCGGGCCCTGCCACGCGAAAAGCGAGTAAGTTGAGAGCTCGTAGTACGGTCCGCGGAAGCCGCGCAGGACGTTGCTTAATTGGAACGCTCGTTTGAACCGCAGTTGTCCCGGTGGGCGGGGCCTTGTTTCTCGGCGGGCACCTAGCGGCGGCGCTGCGAACGCAGCAGTCAACTCCGAGGTGAAACGCGCCATGACGCGGGCGTAGCATGCATCAAGGTGGGCGCATCGCGTAAGGTCAAAGATCCTGCCTTCGAAATGATCTATATTCCCCCCTCCCCCCCATTGTGGGCGCACTTCTACGCTGAAGAGATAAAGGTCCGATGTCGTTTCCAGGGCTATCGGTTGAAAGAGGTTTGAGGGCTCTCGCGTCGGGTGCCAGTTCTCATCGGTGTTGATCGAGCACTCGGCCCATAACCTCTTTGGACTACCGACCGTCTGCTTGAGCCACTTCTCGATGTAAATTCCGGCTAGAACCTCTTGGACAGTCAAGTCGAAAACACACACGTACCGAGCGCGATAATCGCCATTGAAGACGTATGGTTCCTCGTCCGTCCGCTCCTCCTTGCTTGGCTCCAAACTATACATTCTGGAGAGGACAAAGGTGCCGAGTTCGTTGAGCACAATCTGCCGTCGGCTGGGCGGGACTCGGTTCACGAGAAACTCGTAGGTCCATCGTCCCGGCAGAGCATCTTCGGGTGGAGGGTACGGAATTAAGCCTACGCGCGACTTACCGCTGGTGGGGTCGGTGATACGCCGCCTCTCAATTTCGGAACTGGCGACGGGCGGTGGACCGGGACGAATGGCATGAGTTTGCCGGCTGCTTTGTGCGTACTTGTCGTGAACGGTGTCGAGGAGGAACATCTGGCGGTCAGCCGACACAGCGTCATAGTCCTTACATTGTCCTGCATGGAGATTTACGAGCATGATCGGGTCCGATTCCTGGCTGATCGCTTCTTCGCAGATAGTCGGAACCGGCCGCTGGTCTTCGCTCGTCGACTGGACGGAAGCCGCGGCTGCGGGGCCTGCCAGCATGACCACGAAGATACTGAGCACGCTTATCACGAGGCGTTTAATCGAACGCGGGCACCAACGCGAAATAGGGTTTTCCGCGTCACGGAGGTGCGCACTCGACGGCGGACTGGTCATGCCTGATCTCCAGTGACCGAGCAGGGCGCAGATTAACATCGATCGGCAGTTAGGCAATCGACGATTCCTGCTTTCCTACCCAATTATGTTCCAATATGGTTCATAGAACACGATTCGCACGAACCGAGACCCCTCTTAACCCACTCCGTCCCCGGCACGACGGCTGGACCGCCGAGAAGCAGATCGCCTTCATCGAGGCGCTGGCCGAGAGTGGCTGCGTCGAGGAGGCGTGCCGGCGGGTCGGCATGTCGGACAGCGCGGCCTACAATCTTCGCCGCCGTCCGTGCGGGGCGGCGTTCCGCAGGGCGTGGGATGCGGCGCTCGATTATTCGCTGAGCCGGCTCGAGCAGGCGGCGCTCGGCCGGGCATTGAACGGCGTTGCCCGTCCCGTCTTCCATCGCGGCGAGCAGGTCGGCGAATGGCGCGAGTATGACGAGCGGCTGACCATGTTCCTGCTGCGCGCCCGCCGCCCGGAGCGCTTCGGCAAGTGGATCGAGCGCATGCTTGCTCCCGGCCTCGATGACGACGCCAGCGAAAGCGACGCCGCCATCCGGCTCGACGGCGGCCTGGACGGCATCGAAGGGGCCGGCGACTGTTGCATTGACGTCGACGATGGCGAGGACGAAGGCTCGTGAGTATCCGCTTACCGGACTCGCGCGCGCGCGTTGAGGAGCGAACTTGGCGAACTTCCGCCCAACGGCTCGGGTCGGCGCCATCGCCGAAAGCGCCGGGGAGAATGGCGGGCCGGGCCCGTCGCAGGTGCCCCTTCCCGACCAGCAGGAGGCGTGGCCGACCGGCCTGCTCGCCACCGCGGTCTCCGGTTCCATTTCGGATGTATGCTCAACCGGCGGTTAAAGAGGGGAATTTACGCAATGAGGCTCTCACGCGGGGAGCTTTCACGTGGTCCTACCCACCGCCGATTCGGCAATCAGCGCTCCGCCAGACCCGGCTGACGCGGCTGCAGCGTTGCTGGCCCAGCTGCGCGATGCGCACGCCAGTCTCGCCTTGGCGATGCGGGTCCTGGAGGAGCTTACCTGCGGATCGCTCGCAGACCGGGAACGCTACGCCGCCGCGCGGTGGCGGATCAGCCAGGCGAGCCTTAGCCGGCGCACATTGTGGGGCAAGATCTACCGCCACCTGATTGCCGGCGTCGGGCTCCAGGATGCGGCCGTGCTCAACGATCTACAGGCCGATGAAATGCGGATGCTGCATTGCTCCGCCGCCCATGTCGGTCGGTGGACGATGGCCGCGATCGACCAGGATTGGCCGGGCTATTGCCGCGCGTCGGAGGTTGTCCGCGGACAATTGAGCGCCCGCACGGACAACGAACGGCGGCTGCTCTACCCGATGCTGGAACGGCTGAGCCGGGCTCGTGGCAATGGTCCGCCGCGCCCGGCAGCAAATGTGCCGACCCACTCCTGGGCCGACCGAATCACCGCGACCCGAACCCGGTGAGCACCGTCTTGACCGTCCGGAACAGGATCAGCAAGTCGAGCCAGGGCGAGAAATATTTGATGTAATAGAAGTCGTACTGGAGCTTGTGGTCGACCTCCGCGACCTCGGCGACATGGCCCTGGTTGACCTGCGCCCATCCCGAAATGCCCGGCTTCACGACATGGCGGTAACGATAGAAGGGCAGCTCGCTGGTGTACCAGATCGACAGCACCTCGGCTTCGGGGCGCGGGCCGCTCCAGCTCATCTCCCATTTGAGGATGTTGAAGATCTGCGGCAGCTCGTCGAGGCGGGTCCGCCGCAAGAAAGCGCCGATCCGGGTGATCCGGTCGTCGTCCATGCCGGTCATCGCCCCGCGCCGTTCGTCCTCGACCGAAACGGCGCGCATCGTCCGGAACTTGTACACGGTGATGCGCGCGCCGGCGTAACCGATGCGCGCCTGACGGAACAGCACCGGCCCCGGCCCCTCGAGACGGATGGCGAGCGCAACCGCGGCCAGCACCGGCAGCGCCACCGGCAGCAGCGCCACCGCGACGAGGAAGTCCACCAGGCTCTTCAGGTGAAAATAGCCGCGGGCCGGGAGCAGCGAGCCGAAGCTGTTCTCGGACAAATGGTGGAGCTGGACCCGCCCGGTGAGCGATTCCGACAATTGCTTGACCTGGTAGACGATGCGGCCGGCGAGCGCCGCGTCGGCGAGAAACGCTTCCCACTCGTCGGGCAAATCGGCGGCGAAATCGGCGACCATCGCGTGGCAGCCGGCGGTGTCCTCGAGCCGCGGCCTGGTCAGCGTCTGCCATTCGACATTGTCGATCTCGTGGAGAAGCGAAACGTCGCCAAACGGAACGATCGCGATCCGCCGCTGGATTCGCCGCTCGGCATAGAAATAGACGATGTAGTTCCACAGCACGTGCAGCCCGAACCCGGCGGACAGGGCAAGCCGGTCGTACGGCATGCGGGTAAGCAGGAACGCGACGACGACAATGCCGTGGCCGGTCAGCGCGGCCGGAAGAATGACATAGGTCGAGCGGATGCCGGGGTAGGTTTCGATCGACAGCCGCATCCAGAAGGCGATGGCGATCGCCACGCTGTTGCCGATGAGGGCGTTGAAGCTCGCCGGCTCGGCGAACAAGCCCGGCAGGACGGTGCCGCGCAGCATGAACGGCAACAGCCCGGCAACCACCAGCGCGCCGGCGAACTGGAACCGCCGCCGGGTGAACAGCGACCGTTGCGTCAGCTTGGCGGTCGGCTCGTGTCGCATCCCTTGCTGATCCGCTCCCATAGGCTGCAACGGCAAACAGGTTGCGGTGCGATAAGTCTCAGTTCGCCCGGACGTTCCGCACCCGGCTCAATTGACCGCGGCCGATTCCGAAATATTCCAGGCCGGCGCGTTCCGCTTCCGAGCTATCGTAGACATTCCGCAGATCGACCAGGATGTTGCCGCGCATCGCCGCGGCCAGCTCGGCGAGATCGAGCGCCCGAAACTCGTCCCATTCGGTGACGATGACCAGCGCGTCGGCGCCGCGGACGGCGGCAAAGGCGTCCGCCGCCAACTCGACGTCGGGCATCAACGGCCGCGCCTGGCCGTTGGCGACCGGATCGAAGGCAGCGACCGTCGCCCCGCCTTCGAGCAGGCCCGCGATCAGCGGAATCGACGGGGCGTCGCGCATGTCGTCGGTGTTCGGCTTGAACGCCAGGCCGAGCACCGCGACGTGCTTGCCGGCCAGGCTGCCGCCGAGGGCGGCCGCGACCCGCTGCGCCATCGCCGTCTTGCGCCGCTCGTTGACCTCGACCACCGTGCCGACGATGCGCTGGTCGACCCCGGCCTCGTCCGCGGTCCGCAGCAGCGCCAGCGTGTCCTTGGGAAAGCAGCTTCCCCCATATCCCGGCCCGGCATGCAGGAACTTGGCGCCGATGCGGTTGTCGAGGCCGATTCCGCGCGCGACATCCTGGACGTCGGCGCCGACCGCTTCGCACAAATCGGCGATCTCGTTGATGAAGCTGATCTTGACCGCAAGAAAGGCGTTGGCCGCATATTTGATCAGCTCGGCCGAGCGCCGCGAGGTGAACAGCATCGGCGCCTCGTTGAGGAACAGCGGCCGGTAGATCTCGCGCAGCACTTCGCGGGCGCGCTCGTCCTCGGCGCCGACGACGATCCGGTCGGGGATCTTGAAGTCGCGAATCGCCGCCCCTTCGCGGAGGAATTCGGGATTGGAAGCGACCGAGACGTCGGTGATGCCCTCCTCGGCGAGAATCTCGACGATCCGGTCTCCCGTCCCCACCGGAACGGTCGACTTGGTGATGATCACCGGCGGTCGGGAGACGACGTGGGCAAGCTCTTGCACCGCGGCATAGACAAAGGTCAGATCGGCGTGGCCGTCGCCCCGCCGGGCGGGCGTGCCAACGGCGATGAACACGGCCTCGGCATCTTCGACTCCGCTGGCGAGGTCGGTGGTGAACTGCAGCCGCCCGTGTTTTGCATTTGCAATGACCAGCGCTTCGAGCCCCGGCTCCCAGATCGGCATCTTGCCGGCATTGAGCGCCGCGATCTTGTCGGCGTCCTTGTCGACGCAGGTCACCTGGTGCCCGAAGTCGGCAAAGCAGGCGCCGGACACCAGCCCCACATAGCCGGTGCCAATCATCGCAATGCGCATCCGCTTACTCCCTGCTCATCCCGAACTTTTTAAAGGACCGCCGCCAGAGGCGCGCGCCTCTTAGCCAGCGCTCCACGGCATGGCCAGCCGCGACATCTCGCCACCGGCAACGGATTGTGCCACCAAGCGCCTGGAATGGCACCCAAGGTCGAACCGGCGCTGAAGCGAAAGTCCACCCTCAATCCGTGGGCACAGGTGGCGATCCGGATGGCGCTGCTGTTCGGGCTCCTCGTCTTCATCATCGCCGTCCACTGGATCGAGCGCGACGCTTTCACGGATAGTCACGACGGCCACATCAGCTTCAGCGACATCATCTATTTCACGATGATCAGCGCGACCACGACCGGCTACGGCGACATTGTCCCGGTGACCGACCGGGCGCGGCTGTTCGACGCACTGGTGGTGACGCCGATCCGAATATTCTTCATCCTCATCCTGGCCGGAACGGCCTACACATTCGTTATCAAGCGAAGCTGGAACAGGTGGATCATGCGAGTGATTCAAAAGAATTTGCGCGACCATATCATTTTCGCCGGCCATGGGATCATGAACGGCAAGGCGCTCGAAGAGTTGATCGCCCGCGGCGTCGATCCGCGACGGATCGTCGTCATCGACCCCGGCGAGGAGGCGCTCGAGCGGGCTGCCGAATGCGGCGTCGCCGTCCTTCAAGGCGATGCCAGCCGCGACGAGATCCTCCGCGCCGCTCACATCGACCGGGCGTCGGCGCTGCTGATCTCCGCCGGCCGCGACGACAGCGCGATCCTGATCGTTCTCACCGCCCGCAAGCTCGCGCCGAGGGTGAAGATTAGCGTCACTATCCGGATTAGCGACAACGAGGATATCGCCCATCAGGCCGGCGCGGACACGGTCGTCAACCCGGTGAGCTTCGGCGGGCTGCTGATGGCCAGCTCGCTCCAGGGGCCGCACCGGACTGAATATCTCGCCGACCTCGCCACCAGCGAAGGCCAGGTGATGCTTCGCGAACGGCTCGTCGAGCCGCATGAAGTCGGCCTTTCGCCCGACGAGATCTGCACCGGCCAGGCGGTGCGCCTGATTCGCGACGGCCAGCCTCACAACCCCCGCGACCCGGCGTTCCGCAAGCTTAGGGCCGGCGACCGGCTGCTCGAGATCATCGACAGCACGAGCTAGGCTCCTGCGCCCCGCCCTCTTTCGCAGACGCTGCCAAGGGAACGGCCTGCCCGCGATCGAAACCCGGGCCGTGCCGGCCTTGTTTTCCTCCAATGCCAGTTGAGGATATGCGGTCCGGGCCCATGACGGCAGCCGCACCCAAGGGCGGCCCGGTGCCGCGCGCGACGCTCGGCTTTCGCCACGCGATTGCCCTGTGCATCGGCATCGTCATCGGCGCCGGCATCTTTCGGACGCCGTCGCTGGTCGCCGCCAACTCGGGCGATTCGATGATGTTCATGCTCGCCTGGCTGGCCGGCGGGCTGCTCTCGATCGTCGGCGCCCTGTGCTACGCCGAGCTCGCCGCGGCCTATCCCGGCCCCGGCGGCGACTACAGCTATCTCCGCCGCGCCTTCGGCGAGCGCACCGGCTTCATCTACGCCTGGGCGCGGCTGTCGGTAATCCAGACCGGGTCGCTGGCCCTGCTGGCGTTCGTGTTCGAAGATTATTTTGCGCAGGTCGCCCCGGTCGGCCCGCTGGCGCCGACCATCTATGCCGCGTCGGTGGTTGTGCTGCTGACCGCAATCAACTGGGCCGGAGTCCGGCTGGGCGCCGGCACCCAGGTCTGGCTGACGACGCTGGAGGTCGGCGGGCTGGTGCTGATCATCGTCGCCGGGCTGTGGCTGGCGGAGCCCGCCTCCGAACTCGCGGCGGCGCCGGTGGCGGGTGCGGGGTCGCAGCTTGGGCTGGTGATGGTGTTCGTCCTGCTGACCTTCGGCGGCTGGAGCGAGGCGGTCTACGTCACCGCCGAGCTGCGCGATGCCCCGCGCCGGATCCCCAGGGTGCTGGTCGCCAGCTTGGCCCTTGTCACCTTGCTCTATCTGCTGGTCAACGCGGCCTATTTGCGCGTGCTCGGGCTCGGCGGCATGGCGTCAAGCGAAACGGTGACGGCGGACACCATGCGCGCCGCGTTCGGCGACGGCGGCGCGATCGTCATCAGCCTCGCCGTGGCGGTCGCGGCGCTGACCTCGGCCAATGCGACCATCTTCACCGGCGCGCGCACCGCCTATGCGATGGGGCGCGGGGTCGAACGGCTGCGCTGGCTGGGGCGCTGGGACGCGGGCCGCGAAACGCCCGGCAACGCGCTTCTCGTCCAGGGCGCCGTGGCGCTGGTCCTGGTGATCCTCGGCGGCCAGTCGCGCAACGGTTTCCAGAACGCGGTCGAGTTTACCGCGCCGGTGTTCTGGCTGTTCATGCTCGGCGTCGGAGTGGCGCTGTTCGTCCTTCGAGCCCGCGATCCGGGCATCGAGCGCCCCTTCCGGGTGCCGCTGTACCCGCTCCTGCCGATCATTTTTTGCGGGACCAGCGCCTACCTCCTTTACTCGAGCATCGCCTACACCGGCTTGAGCGCGCTGGCCGGCGTCGCCTTGCTCGCGGTCGGAGCGCTGCTGTCTTACTGGATCCGCCTGTCCCCCACCGCTCCGCCGCAAAAGGAGATCGTGCAATGAGAGCCGTCATCGTTGGTGCTTTGCTGGCTTCAGTCACTTTGGCCACTGCCTGCAACCGGGCCGACCCCGCGACCACCGAGGCGGACACGCGGCCGTCCGGCGAAGCGCTCGAGGCGAATGCAGAGGCGGACGCGGCCACCGCCGACGCGGACGGCAAGAAGCCCGACGTCATCTACGTGCCGACGCCGCAGCCGGTGGTCGACGCGATGCTCAAGATGGCCAAGGTCGGCAAAGGCGACGTGCTCTACGATCTCGGCTCGGGCGACGGGCGGATCCCGATCACCGCGGCGCGCGAGCACGGCATCCGCGCGGTCGGCATCGAAATCGACCCGGAACGGATCGCCGAGGCCAACGCCAACATCGCAAAGGAGAAGGTCGGCGACCTCGTCACCATCCGCAGCGGCGACCTGTTCGAGGCCGACTTCAGCGATGCGACCGTGGTCACGCTCTATCTGCTCGACAGCCTCAACGAAAAACTGCGCCCCAAGCTGCTGGGCGAACTCAAGCCGGGCACGCGGATCGTCAGCCACATGTTCCGGATGGGCGACTGGGAACCCGAAGCGGAGCAGAACATCGACGGCAGCATGATCTATCTGTGGACGGTGCCGGAGCGGGGGTGAGGGGGTGCCGGGCGGAGGGAATCGCCTCGCTTTAGCCCGATTTCTGGGTTAAAGGCCCCGCCCTTCCGATGAACGTGATAACTCTTCCTCGAGCCCCGCGCGTGGGCCTGGTTTCGCTCGGCTGTCCCAAGGCGTTGGTCGACAGCGAGCGGATCATGACCAAGCTGCGCGCCGACGGCTACGACATGTCGCCCGACTATGCCGGGGCCGACGTGGTGCTGGTCAACACCTGCGGCTTCCTCGACAGCGCCAAGGCCGAGAGCCTGGAAGCGATTGGCGAAGCGATCGCCGAGAACGGCCGGGTCGTCGTCACGGGGTGCCTGGGCAAGGACGCGGAGCTGATCCGGGCGCGCTTCCCGCAAGTGCTCGCGGTGACCGGCCCGCAGCAATATGAAGCCGTCGTCGCCGCGGTCCACGAAGCGGCGCCGCCGGTGCCCAACGCGTTCCTCGACCTGGTGCCGGAAGCCGGGCTCAAGCTCACCCCGCGCCACTACAGCTATGTGAAGATCTCCGAGGGCTGCAACCACCGCTGTGCGTTCTGCATCATCCCGTCGCTTCGCGGCGACCTCGCCAGCCGCCGGCCCGACGCAATCCTGCGCGAGGCGGAAAAGCTCGTCGCCGCCGGCACCCGCGAGCTGCTGGTGATCAGCCAGGACACCTCGGCCTATGGAGTCGACCTCAGGCACGCAGCGTGGCCGTGGAGAGGCCGCCCAGATAGCGAACCAAGGATGGTTCGCGCCCACATGACCGACCTCGCCCGCGAGCTCGGCGCATTGGGAGCCTGGGTGCGGCTGCACTACGTCTATCCTTACCCGCACGTCGACCGCCTGATCCCGCTGATGGCCGAGGGGCTGGTGCTCCCCTACCTCGACATCCCGTTCCAGCATGCCAGCCCCAAAATCCTGCGGGCGATGCGGCGCCCGGCCAACGACGCGCGGGTGCTGCAGCGCATTCTCGAATGGCGAGGCCAAGTGCCCGACATCGCGATCCGCTCGTCGTTCGTGGTCGGTTTCCCGGGCGAGACCGAACAAGACTTCCAGTATCTGCTCGACTGGCTCGAGGAGGCCCAGCTCGACCGCGTCGGCGCATTCCGCTTCGAGCCGGTCGAGGGCGCCGCTGCCAACGCGCTCCCCGATCCGGTCCCGGAAGAGGTCAAGCAGGAGCGGTTCGAGCGGATCATGGCGCTGTCGGCGCGCATATCCGCTGCCAAATTGCTCGCGAAAGTCGGTAAGTCATTGAAAGTGCTTGTTGATTCGGTTGACGGGGAAACCGGCGGAGCGACCGGCCGCTCCAAGGCCGACGCCCCCGAGATCGACGGCGAGGTCCATCTTCGCGATGCGGGGCACCTCAAGCCCGGCGACATCGCCACCGTGCTGATCGAGGACAGCGACGAGCACGACCTGTTCGGAGTCCCCCGGTAACTCGAAAATGAACCGCGGGCGTGCTATGAGGTGCTTGGGGGCGGGGACGATTGGCACGGAGTAGCTGCCATGAAACCCAAGACTCAACTTCTCCTGGCGCTCGGCGCATCGGCGGCGCTGATTGGGTCGTCTGCCTGGGCCGGCCACGTCCGCGAAGGCGCACGGGTGTTTACCATCGAGCTGACCGGCGAGGCCGAGTGCAACGCCGCGGGCACTGCCTGCGACCTCGGCGACCTCGACGGGACCGGCACCCTCACGCTGTACGTCAATCCCGGTCAAAAGCGGGTCTGCTACGACTTGACCCTCGCCGGCATCGAAACCCCGACCGCGGCCCATATCCATTTGGCGCCGGCGGGACGGTCCGGTCCGGTCGCCATACCCTTCCCGGCACCGCCGCTCGGCACCAGCTCAGGCTGTGCCGACGCGACTTCGCGGCAGCTGGCGGCGCTCATCAGCAAGCCGAGCAATTACTACTACAATGTCCACAATGCTCCCTTCCCCGGGGGCGCGCTTCGCGGACAGCTTGGCAGGCCGGCTCACTAGTCCCTCTGTCGCCCGCGCCGGGCATTCGCTAGGGCTCGGGCAATGACCGATTTCACCCCCCTCCTTGCCGCCGACCGCGGCCAGCCGGCACGCGCCATCCACCTCGTCGACAAAGCCAGCTTCGGCGACTGGGTCAAAGGCCGCAGCGCCGAGGACCGCGCATTGCTCGACGCGCACCGCTTCGACGGCAAGACCGGCTATGCGAGCGTGATGCTGCCGAGCAGCGGCGGCTTCGAGGTGGTTGGCGCGGTCGCCAACGTCTCGTCGCTGTCGCCGTGGTGCCTCGCCAAGCTCGCCGAGACCCTGCCCGAAGGCACCT
Organism: Sphingomicrobium sp.; assembly: GCA_035512655.1. GTDB lineage: Bacteria > Pseudomonadota > Alphaproteobacteria > Sphingomonadales > Sphingomonadaceae > Sphingomicrobium. Next base: position 175,445 of record DATKDM010000010.1, read on the forward strand.
ACAAGCTGGCCCAGGGCGAGCCGGGCAAGGCGGCGCTTGGCTGGCTGCTCGCCCAGCACCGGTTCGACGATTATCGCTCCAGGAAGGACACCGAGCGCGGCCCGCGCATCCTCCTTACCGGCGAGGCGGCCGCCATCGACCGGACGGTTCGGGTCGCGCAGGCAACCGCCTTGGTCCGCGACCTGGTCGACACGCCGGCCAGCCATCTCGGTCCCGCCGAACTCGAACAGGCGGTTCGCGACTTGGCCGGGCGAATCGACGCCGAGGTCAAGGTCATTTCGGGCGATGCGCTCGAGCAAGGCTATCCGCTCGTCGCCGCGGTCGGCCGAGCGGCGTCACGCGAGCGCGCCCCGCGGCTGATCGAGGCCGAGTGGGGCAATCCCAAGCACCCGCGCGTCGCCATCGTCGGCAAGGGCGTCTGCTTCGACAGCGGCGGCCTCGACCTCAAGAACGCCAGCGGCATGCGGCTGATGAAAAAGGACATGGGCGGCGCCGCGCACGCGCTGGCCCTGTTCGGCCTCATTGCCGCCGAGCGGCTGCCGGTCCGGCTCCATCTGCTGATCCCGGCGGTCGAGAACGCCGTCTCCGCCGCCGCGCTCCGACCCGGCGACATCGTCAAGTCCCGCAAGGGGCTTACGGTCGAGATTGACAACACCGACGCCGAGGGGCGGCTGATCCTCGCCGACGCGCTCGTCCGGGCGGCGGAGGGCGATGGCGAAAAGTCCCGGCCCGAGCTGATCCTCGACTTCGCGACCCTGACCGGCGCCGCCCGGGTCGCGCTCGGGCCCGACCTTCCGGCGCTGTTCGCCAACCGCGACGAGCTGCTCGAAGGCCTCGAAGCCGCCGCCGGCGAGGCCGACGACCCGCTGTGGCGGATGCCGCTGTGGGACGGCTATGACGAGATGCTGAAAAGCGACGTCGCCGATCTCGCCAACGCCACGGGCTCGTCCATGGCGGGCTGCATCACCGCCGCCTTGTTCCTTGGCCGCTTCGTTCCGAAAGAGATCGCCTGGGCCCATCTCGACACGTTCGCCTGGCGTCCAAAGGCAAAACCGGGGCGGCCCAAGGGCGGCGATGCGCTCGGCCTGCGCGCCGCCTTTCACATGCTGATCCGCCGCTTCCCGGCCGGCTGATCCGACGATCCTTCGCGGCGATTCGCGCATTTTTCCCGTTTTTCCGGTCGCTTGGCTGCAACATTTCGCCTCCTTACCGGTTTAGTTCGCAAGCACGCGACGCGATGGAGATGATCTACAATGAGCGAGGTATCGCTAACTGGCTGGATGAAGGCGCTGATCGCCTACGTCCGTTCGGGCGAACCGGACCTCACCAACCGCCAGATGGCGCTGCTGATGCTGGTCTATCTGACGCCGGGGCCGCACACCGTCCGCGGGCTCGCCAAGATCCTCGGTGTCTCCAAGCCCGTCGTCACTCGCGCCTTGAACACGCTTGGCGCACTCGGCTATCTCCGCCGCGAACGCGACCAGGACGACCGCCGCAACGTGTTCGTGGTCCGGACCAGCAACGGGGCAGAGTTCCTTGAAGGCTTCAAGAGCAACCTCCGCGACGGCGGCGACACCGGCGCGGCCCACCGGCCGATCATCGGCCAGGCGGCCTTCGCCCACCAGCGCTAAGGGCTTCGCGCTCACCGGCCCGTCCGACCCGCCTGATCCCGCCACCCACGCCTACCGACCCGACCTCGCCGATGCCGCGCTCGCGCACCAGGTCATCGCCTCCCACTATGCCGAACCGCTCGAGCGGGCCGTCGCCCGTCCGGCAATCCTGCGCTCGGGCCCATCCGACCAGGCCGACGCGCTGCTCGAGCTCGAGCCCGGCGACCGGTTCGCGATGCTCGACAACAGCCTCGGCTGGGCCTGGGGCTACGGCGGCGCCAGCCGCCGCGTCGGCTATGTGCGGGCGGAGTTAATCGGCGCGCCTTAGGCGAACGTCACCCGGCTGCAATGATCCGCTCTGAGCGGAGAGCGCGCAATACGGACAAAGTCGGAGACACAAAAAAGAAGAGGGAATTGCTTCCCTCTTCTTTCTTGATTTGCCTTCGCGCCGCGGTTCGGGAACCGCTCCGCAGAGCCTCTATCCGCGCTCTGGCTCGGGCAGCGGCGGCGGTGGCGGCGGCGGCGGCAGCGGACAGACATC
>DATKDM010000011.1:0-28855 GCA_035512655.1 Sphingomicrobium sp.
TCCAAGGCGGAGATCAGCGACCGCACCGCGACCCGCGAGGAGCTCGAGGCCGACCTCGAGAGCGAGGAGGGCCATGTCCATGGCCCCGGCTGCGGCCCCGACCTGCCCGCCGCCAAGCCGGCCAAGGGCAAGGCCGCGGCCCAAAAGGGCCGGCCGGCGGCGAAGAAGGCCGCGGTCGGCGAGGCCAGGGACGCAGCGCCCAGGCCGGCCAAGCCGAAAAAGAGCGAGCCCGCGAACAAGCCTGTCCCGAGCAAGGCCGAGGGGGCCGCCGCCAAGGCGGCCGCCAAAAAGGGCCCGCCCGCGGTGAAAAAGCCCGCCGCCCAGAAACCCGCGGCGAAGAAGTCCGCAGCCCAGAAGCCCGCAGCGAAGAAGCCCGCCGCCAGGAAACCGGCGGCCAAGAAGGCAAAATAATCGTCATTCCCGCATAAGCGGGAACCCAGCTATACGGCTCTCGGCAACTCGACTCCCGCTTTCGCGGGAGTGACGGATAAGGGGGATCGATGGCCGCACCGCAATCACGCATCGCCGTGCTCCTCCCCTGCTATAATGAGGAGGCGGCGATCGCCGACACCGTCGCCGGCTTTAAGCGCGCTCTGCCCGGCACCGCCATCTACGTCTACGACAACAACAGCCGCGACCGCACCCGCGAGGCGGCCGCCGCTGCCGGCGCGATCGTCCGCTCCGAGCGGCAGCAGGGCAAGGGCCACGTCGTCCGGCGCATGTTCGCCGACGTCGATGCCGACGTCTATGTGATGGCCGACGGCGATCTGACCTACGACCCCGATGCGGCCCCGGCGATGGTCGAGATGCTGCTTTGCGAGCAGCTCGACATGGTCGTCGGCACCCGCCGCCATGAGGCCAAGCATGCCTATCGCGGCGGCCATCTGCTCGGCAACCGCCTGTTCACCGGCCTTCTCGCCCGCCTGTTCGGCCGAAGCTTCACCGACATTTTCTCCGGCTACCGGGTTTTTTCGCGCCGTTTCGTCAAGAGCTTCCCGGTGCTGTCTTCGGGATTCGAGATCGAGGCCGAGATCAGCGTCCACGCCCTCGAATTGAAGATGCCGGTCGGCGAGGTCGAGACCGCCTACCGGGCGCGGCCCGAAGGCTCGGCGTCGAAACTCTCGACCTTTTCCGACGGCTGGCGCATCTTGAAGACCATCGCCACCCTTTACCGGGTCGAACGGCCCGCTTTGTTCTTCGGTGCGATCGGCGCGCTGCTTCTGATCGCCGCCTTGCTCCTGTCGGTCCCGCTCATTGTCACTTACCTCGAAACCGGGCTGGTGCCGCGCCTGCCGACCGCCATCCTCGTCACCGGAATGACCATCATCGCCGTGCTGTGCATGTTCGCCGGCCTCATCCTCGACACCGTCACCCGCGGCCGCCGCGAGATGCGCCGCCTCGCCTATCTCGCCCAGCCGGGACTCTCAGCCGCCGAAACTCTTCCGTTCGCCCCGAGCGCAGTCGAGGGGCGCGCCTCGACTTCGCTCGGCACGAACGGTGAAGACCCGCTTGAACCGCCCGCCGTTCGGCCCGATGTAGGCCGCTCCAAGCCCACAAGGACCCGGTCATAATCATGGATCATTCCGACATCGTCTCGCAGCTCGTCCCCATCGTCATCGAGCAGTCGAACCGCGGCGAGCGCAGCTTCGACATTTACTCGCGGCTGCTGCGCGAGCGGATCATTTTCATCACCGGCCCGATCGAGGACCATATGGCTTCGCTGGTCACCGCCCAATTGCTCTTCCTTGAGTCCGAGAACCCGAAGAAGGACATCTTCATGTACATCAACTCGCCTGGCGGGGTGGTGACGGCGGGCCTCGCGATCCATGACACCATGCAATACGTCCGCCCCAAGATCGGCACCGTGTGCATCGGCCAGGCGGCGTCGATGGGCAGCTTCCTGCTCGCCGCCGGCGAGCCCGGGATGCGGATCGGGCTGACCAACAGCCGGATCATGGTCCACCAGCCCTCGGGCGGGGCGCAGGGCATGGCCGCCGACATCGAGATCCAGGCGCGCGAGATCCTGCGCATGCGCTCGCGCCTCAATTCGCTCTACGCCAAATATACCGGCCAGAAGATCGAGGCGATCGAAAAAGCGATGGACCGCGACAAGTTCATGGAGGCCGACGAGGCCAAGGAGTTCGGGATCATCGACGAGGTGTTCGACAAGCGGCCCGGAACCGATGAGGGCGACACCACCGGAGCAGCCGCGATCACTCCGGCGTAAGGTCGGCTGCCAAGGGGGGAGGATGAGAAACGGATTGCGCGCACTGTCGCTCGCGGCTGCACTTGTTGCAGTTCAGGCCGGCGCGCAGACGATCGATGTCCATGCCGGGCGGCTGATCGATCCCGCCTCCGCGGCGGTGCTGTCCGACCAGCGCATCCGCATTGTCGACGGCCGGATCGCGTCCGTCTCGCCGTGGCGACCGTCCCCGAACGACCGCGACATCGTCGACTGGTCCGGGTTCACCGTCCTGCCGGGATTGATCGACCTGCACACCCACGTCGCCGACGGCTTCGGGCAATCGAGCGACCCCGCCGAGCCGCTCAAGCACGGCGAGGCCGAGACCATCCTCAAGGGCGTCGAAGCAGCGCGGATCATGCTTCGTGCCGGCTTTACGACGGTTCGCGACGTCGGCGTCTATCGCGGCCTGACGGACGTCGCCTTGCGCGACGCGATTGCCCGCGGCTCGATCGAGGGTCCCCGGATGTTCGTCGCCGGAGCCTATATCACCATCCCCGGCGGCGGCGGGTCGCTCGGAGGTTCGTCCCCAGGCGCGCCGGTGCCGGCCGAGTTCCGAGTCGGCGAAGTCCGCACTGCGGATGAGGCTCGCGAGCGGGTCCGCCACATCCTCGCCAGCGGCGCCGACTTCATCAAGCTGATCGCCACCGGGGCGGTGCTCGCCATCGGCAGCGTGCCGGGCGCGCTCGAGCTGTCGCCCGCGCAGATGAAGGCGGCGTGCGACGAGGCGAAGCGGAGCGGCAGCTATTGCATCGCCCACGCCCACGGCGCCGAGGGCATCAAGGCGGCGATCCGGGCCGGAGCGCGCACCATCGAGCACGCCAGTTTTCTCGACGCCGAGGGCATCGCGTTGGCCAAGGCCGCTGGCGTGTGGCTCGACATGGACGTCTACAACGGCGACTGGATCGAGGAATTCGGCACCAGGGAAGGCTGGCCGGCCGAGTATTTGCGCAAGAACCGGGAGACGACCGACATCCAGCGGCGCGGCTTCGCAGCCGCGGTCAAGGCGGGGGCGCGGATTTCCTTCGGCACCGACGCCGGGGTCTATCCTTACGGTCTCGGCGGCAGGCAGTTTGCGTACATGGTGCGCCATGGGATGACGCCGATGCAGGCGATCCAGGCGGCAACTAGCGACGCCGCTCAAGCGCTCGGCAAGGCCGGCGAGGTCGGATCGCTCCGGCCGGGAACCTGGGGCGACCTCGTCGCGGTGCGCGGCGACCCGCTGAAGGATGTGACCGAGCTCGAGCATGTCGACGGAGTGATCAAGGCTGGCAAGGTAATCCGCTAGATCGCGACTTTATTTTTACAAACCTGATGTTCCCCTATTGTTCTTCGAGAACAAAGCGTATACGCAAACTCTTCCACAAGGCGGGGCTCGGGCCGCCGCATTGACGAGGAGACAGGGGTCATGGCAGCGCAGCTCAAGGTCGTCGCAGCGGGTTTGGATTCGGGCAATATGGACAGGCAGAAGGCGCTGGAGGCGGCGCTCGCTCAGATCGACCGGGCATTCGGCAAGGGCTCGGCGATGAAACTCGGCAGCCGCGAGAAGATGGAGATCGACACGGTCTCCACCGGCAGCCTCGGCCTCGACATCGCGCTTGGCGTCGGCGGGCTGCCGCGCGGGCGCGTCATCGAAATCTACGGTCCGGAAAGCTCGGGCAAGACGACGCTCGCGCTGCACGCGATCGCCGAAGCGCAAAAGGTCGGCGGAAGCGCCGCCTTCGTCGATGCCGAGCATGCGCTCGACCCGGCCTATGCCAAGAAGCTCGGGGTCGACATCGACGAATTGATCGTCTCGCAGCCAGACACCGGCGAGCAGGCGCTCGAGATCGTCGATACGCTGGTGCGCTCGAATGCGATCGACGTGCTGGTGATCGATTCGGTCGCCGCGCTGGTGCCGCGGGCCGAGATCGAAGGCGAGATGGGCGACAGCCACGTCGGCCTCCAGGCGCGCCTGATGAGCCAGTCGCTGCGCAAGTGGACGGGATCGATCAGCCGCTCGCGCTGCACGGTCATCTTCATCAACCAGCTGCGGATGAAGATTGGCGTGATGTACGGCAACCCCGAGACGACGACCGGCGGCAATGCGCTCAAATTCTACGCTTCGGTGCGCCTCGATATTCGCCGCACCGGCCAGATCAAGGACCGCGACGACATCGTCGGCAACGCGACCCGGGTGAAAGTGGTCAAGAACAAGGTCGCGCCGCCGTTCAAGCAGGTCGAGTTCGACATCATGTACGGCGAGGGCATCTCCAAAGTCGGCGAGATCCTCGACCTTGGCGTCAAGGCCGGGCTGATCGAAAAGTCGGGCGCCTGGTTCAGCTATGACTCGGTGCGCATCGGCCAGGGCCGCGAGAACGCCAAAGCCTATTTGAAGGAGCATTCCGAGGTTGCGCAGCGGATCGAGAATGCGATCCGCGGCCGCACCGACGAGGTTGCCGAGGCGCTGATGATCGGCGCCGACGATATCGAGGACGTCGAGGCCTAGGAACCTCCCCAACCCGCTCCCGCGCGCGGGAGAGGGGGCAGCGACAGAAGGGCGAGGGCGCTTAAATCTCCGGGGTCGGTGCGGGCTGGACCGGGTGCGCGCCGTTTTTCGGGTCGACCCCGGCGAACAGGCGCTTGGGCTCGGTCAAGAGCACGATTCCCAGCGACAAAGCGGCGCAGCCCGCCGTGCCCCACAGGAACGGTTGCGCGGTGCCGTCGAACGCCTGGCCGATCGCGAGCCCGATCAGCGCTCCACCGATGGTGCCGACGACCCCCTGGACCGACGAGGCGGTGCCGGCGATCGGCCCCATATGCTCCATCGCCAGCGTGCCGATGTTCGACGAGGTGAAGGCGAAGCAGGCCATCGCCAGCCCCTGGAAGATGACGAACAGGACGAGCGTCTCTGCGCCGGCCGCGCCGATGGCGGCGTGGATCGCGGTGACGAGCGCGAAGCCGACCGCGCCGCTATGGCCGACCAGCCTCAGCCCGAAGTGCCCGACGAACCTTGAATTCGCCCACGAGCCGAGCGCCATCGGCGCCGCGACGGCCGCGAACACCAGCCCGATCGCGCCCGGCGCCCCGAACGCGTCGAACACGATCTGCTGGACCGACGAGATGTAGGCGACCAGTGCGCCGAAGGTGACGGCGAGAGCGAGCGTGTAGCCGCGCGACTGCGGCTCCCGGATCGTCGCCCACGCCGCGCCGGCGATGTCGCGCCAGGCGAGCGAACGGCGAAACTCGGGGTGCAGCGTTTCGGGCAGCCGAATCCATGACCAGGCCAGCATCGCGAGGCCGTAGCCGGCAAGCACGAGGAAGATCGCCCGCCACGGAGCGAACAGCAGGATGGCCTGTCCGATGGTCGGCGCCAGCACCGGCACCAACATGAACACCATGAACACCAGGCTCATCATCCGCGCCATCGCTTCGCCCTCGAACAAATCGCGGACCATCGCCACGACCAGTACCCGGGTGACCGCCGCCGATGCCCCCTGGAGCGCGCGGGCGGCGATCAACAGCGTGAAGTTGCCGGCAATCGCGCACAGCAACGCGAATCCCGCGTAGAGGGCGATGCCGATGGCGAGGACCGGCTTGCGGCCGAAGCGGTCGGCGAGCGGCCCCCACAGCAACTGCGTCGAGCCGAAGCCGATCATGTAGGCGACCACCACCAGCTGGCGATGATTGGCCTGGGTAACCGCGAGCGACTCCCCGATCGCCGGCAGGGCCGGGATCATCGCGTCGATCGCGAACGCGTTCAGCGCCATCAACCCGGCCAGCAGCGCAGTCATCTCGCGGTGCCCGGGAAGGCGGGAGGCGGCCGCCCCGGCCTTCGCCTGGCCGCTCGCAGAGACGGGAGAATCGTTCACCGGGCGCTGCTGGCCGATTGGCCGTGAACGTGCAACATATCGGTTGAAACCGCTTCCCGGGGGTTCTTTTCATGACACGTATCAGGCTGCCACGCCGGGCCTTTCTCGCGACGGGCGCCGCGGCCGCGGGTGTGACCGTGATCGGCGGCACTCGCCTCGGCGCATCGGTCGCCGCGATCGCCGAGCAAGCACCCCTGAAGCTGCCGCCGCCGATCGGCCGCGCCGAGCGGTTGGCGCGCCTGGCCAAGGCGCGCGCGCTGATGCGGCGCCACGGCATCGGCGCGATCCTCGTCGAGCCGGGCGCCAGCCTCGACTATTATACCGGCGTCCAGTGGTGGCGCTCCGAGCGCCTGACCGCCGCGGTCATCCCCGCCGAGGGCGAGCCGATCATCGTCACTCCGTTCTTCGAGAAACCGTCGATCGAAGAAAGCCTTCAGGTGCCCGCCGAGGTCCGCGTCTGGCAGGAGCATGAGGAGCCGCTGAAGCTGGTCGCCGATTTCCTGCGCGAGCGGGGCATCGCCGGCCAGCCGGTCGGCTTCGAGGAGACCAACCGCTTCTTCATCCTCGACCGGCTGTTGAAAGCGTTGGGCAAGGTCAACGCGGTCAACGCCAATCCGGTCGTCCGGACCAGCCGGATGATCAAATCGCCGGCCGAGCTCGCTTTGATGCAGGCGGCCGCGGACGTCACCATCGCCGCCTATGACCGCATCTTTCCGGCGATCCGCGAAGGCATGACTCCGGGAGACATCGAGAAATTGTTTGCCGCTGCCGTCACGGCGCTCGGCGGCTCGAAGCCGTGGGGCCTGATCCTGCTCGGCGAAGCGAGCGCCTACCCGCACGGCTCGGGCAAGCCACAGCACGTCCGGCGCGGCGAAGTCGTGCTGCTCGACTGCGGCTGCGAGGTGCACGGCTACCAGTCGGACATTTCGCGCACGTTCGTTTTCGGCGCCACGCCGACGCCCGAACAGCGCAAGGTGTGGACCCAGATGCGGCGCGGGCAGGACATCGCGATGGCCGCGGCGAAACTCGGCGCTCCCGCCGGCAGCGTCGACGATGCCGTCCGGCGGACCTACGAAAGCTGGGGCTACGGGCCTGGCTACAAGCTCCCCGGCACATCGCACCGCACCGGGCACGGCATCGGCATGGAAGGGCACGAGCCGGTCAACCTCGTCCAGGGCGAAACGACCCCGCTCGCGCCCGGCATGTGCTTTTCGAACGAGCCCGGCATCTACCTTCCCGGCAAGTTCGGGATCCGCCTCGAGGATTGCTTTTACATGACCGCGGCGGGGCCGAAGTGGTTCACCGTCCCGCCGCCATCAATCGATGACCCGTTCGGTCGGACTGCCTGATTTAACAAGGGGCCGCTTGACTGTTCTCGCCGCCACGGCGAATCGAAACGGCAGGAAGAGGGGATGAACATGGCCGAACAGCCGAAAAAGCGCGGGCTCGAGCTCCAGTGGCAGATGCTGATCGGCTTCCTCGTCGGCCTCGTCGCCGGCCTGATCGTCTACACCGCCCAACGCGACGCTGCCTGGGTGGAGGTCGTGACCACCTACATCACCCAGCCGATCGGCCAGGTCTTCCTGCGCCTGCTGTTCATGCTGGTGATTCCCTTGCTGTTTTCGGCGCTGGTCGTCGGCATTTCCGAAATGGGGGAAGTTCGCTCGCTGAAACGGGTTGGCCTGAGGACGCTTGCCTATACAATTGTCGTGTCGTCGATCGCCGTCGCGATCAGCCTCGCCGTGGTCAATTTGCTTCAGCCTGGAGCCGGGGTCGATCGCGACGCCGCCGCCGCGATGCTTGCCGCCCAGGAAGGGCGCGCTGGCGAAATCGTCCAGACCGGCCGCGAGCAGCCGACCGGAATCGACGCCTTCGTCACCATCATCCCCAACAACCTCGTCGAGGTGATGGGGAGCAACAGCGCCATCCTGTCGGTGATGTTCTTCGCGCTGTTCTTCGGGATCGGCCTGCTGCTGACCGACACACCGGCCGCCCGCTCGCTGAAACGCGGTTTCGAGGGCCTGTTCGACGTCACCATGCGGCTGATCATGATCGTCATCCGCCTGGCTCCAATCGCCGTTGCCTGCTTCATGTTCAACCTCGCAGCGCTGTTCGGCTGGGACCTGCTGATCCGCTTGTCCGCCTATGTCGGCGTGGTGTTGCTCGCGCTCGCCATCCAGATGTTCATCGTCTTCCCGGTGCTGCTGGCGACCCTCGGCAAGAAGAACCCGATCGACTTTTTCAAGCAGACCCAGGAGGCGAGCCTGATGGCTTTCTCCACCGCCTCGTCGAACGCGACCCTGCCGACCGCGCTTCGGGTCGCCGACGAGAAGCTGGGGTTGCCGCGCCGGGTGGCGCGCTTCGTCCTCACCATTGGCGCCACCGCCAACCAGAACGGCACCGCGATGTTCGAGGGCGTGACGGTGATCTTCCTCGCCCAGTTCTTCGGCATCGAGCTGACCATCTGGCAGCAGGTCATGGTGATGCTGGTCTGCATCCTCGGCGGCATCGGCACGGCCGGCGTGCCTGCAGGATCGCTGCCGGTGGTCGCGCTGATCCTGGCGATGGTCGGCATCCGCCCCGAGGCGATCGCTTTGGTACTCGGCGTCGACCGCTTCCTCGACATGTGTCGGACGACTTTGAACGTGATTGGCGACCTTGTCGCGGCGCAAGTCATTTCCGCCGCCGAGCCGCATGAGGGTGAGCCGGTCGACGCGGTGCCCAGGTCGCCGCCGCAGCCGGTGTGAGCTTTTTCGACGGGCTCGACCCCCGCTACCGGCTGATCCTGTGCGACATCTGGGGCTGCGTCCATAACGGGGTGAACCTGTATCCGGGAGCCGCCGACCGCCTCCGCGGCTGGCGGCGGGAGGGCCGGGCGGTGGTCCTCATCACCAACGCGCCGCGCACCGTCGAGGCGGTCGAGCAGCAGCTCGGGCGGATCGGCCTGACGAGCGACGCATGGGACGGCATCGCGACCAGCGGCGAGGCCGGGATCGCCGCGCTGAACCAGCTCGGCCGGCCGGTCGGCTTCCTCGGCACGGCCGCGGACCGCGCGGTCCTCGAAGGCAAGGGCGTCGAGATCGCAGGCGGTCGCGAATTCACCGATCTCGCCTGTACCGGGCTCGAGGAGCAGCGGCCCGAGCCTAAGGATTATACCGCGCAATTGACCGGGTGGGCGGCTCGCGGAACTGTCATGCACTGCCTCAACCCCGACCGACTGGTGATCCGCGGCGGCGTTCCCGAGGTGTGCGCCGGGGCGCTGGCCGACATTTACGAGGCGCTCGGCGGCCGCGTCGCCTGGTACGGCAAGCCGCATGCCGCGATCTACGAGCATGCGCTGCGCCTCGCCGGTGAGCCACGGGCGAGCGAAGTGCTGGCGATCGGCGATTCGCTTCAGACGGACGTGCTGGGCGCAGCGCGGATGGGCTTCGACTGTGTGTTCGTGACCGGCGGGATCCACTCCGGCGAGCCGTTTCCGCCCGATTTCTCTCGGCAGCACGGCCACGGCGACTGGCAACCCGTGGCGGTCGTCGATTCGCTCGGCTAAGGCGCCGCCATGTTTGCTCGCCCACATCGTCGGCCCGAACCGGCGCCTGCTTTCAACGGATAGAGTTTCGACGTGCTGATCGATTTGCGCGAGGAAGCCCCGAAAGACCTGCAAGCGGACGTCGCGATCATCGGCGCGGGCGCTGCCGGCCATACTCTCGCCCGGAGCCTGCTCGAAAAGGGTTTGAGGGTGCTGCTGCTGGAAAGCGGCGGTCTGGATTTCGAGCCGGACACCGCCGCTTTGAATCGCGGCACCAATATCGGTGAGCCATATTATGACCTGGATCGGTCCCGGCTCCGCTTTTTCGGCGGAACCACCGCCATCTGGGGCGGCCGGTGCGCCGAGCTCGATGCGATCGACCTGGCGCACCGGCCGTGGGTTCCGTTTTCGGGCTGGCCGATGACGGCGAAGGAATTGCAGCCCTGGTATAAAGCGGCGCGCGGCTTTTTCGGCATCGGCAGCACCGAGGCCGGAGCTGCGCCCAGGCTGCTCGATTTGCTCAACGGGCGGGAGCTTTCCGTCCGCCACTGGTGGTTCGATCGCGAGTTCGACCGGTTCGGCGCCGCGAGGAATCGTGATCTCATCGAGCACTTTCGTTGTCAGGTCGCAATTCATGCAACGGTTCGAGCGATCGTGCCGTCGCCGGATGTCACCAGCGTCGATCATCTGGAGGTCCGATCGCCGGCCGGCAGGACACATCGTGCGAAGGCCCGTGTTTACGTTCTCGCGGCCGGTGGGCTCGAAAACCCGCGCATCCTGCTGGCGTCGAACTCGGTTGCCGCCGCGGGACTTGGAAACGCCCACGATCTCGTGGGGCGATTTTTCATGGAGCATCCGCACGCCCGGGGCGGCCGGATTGTCGGGGCACCGCGATGGCGCATTCTGAACTCATTTCGGGCGAAAAAGAACAACGGCGTCGAGATGGCGCCGCTGATCACGCTTTCCGAGGATGCCCAGCGGCGCGAGAGCGCGTTGAACAGCGGCTTGACCATCGCCGCCCGGCCACCGTTTTCAGGTCGCAAACCGATGGGAAGCAGGGCGTACGATTTCGTCAAGCACAAAACCGCGCCAACCGATCGGGGACGGGCGCTGTGGCGGCTCTCTCGTCGGCTGGGACGGACCGTGAAGCCGCTTTCCTCGAGCTATGCTGCGACCCAATGCTTGACCGGGACCAAGGAGCTTGCGCTGCTAATTCGTGCCGAGCAAGCGCCAAACCCCGACAGTCGCGTAACATTGACGAGCGAGACCGATGCGAGCGGGATGCCGCGGATCAGCCTGGACTGGCGGCTGACGCGACAGGACGTCGAAAGCGTCGCGGCGCTTGTCGACGGGCTTGGTCGAGAAGCGCGGCGAACTGGCCTGGGCACGGTCGAGGCCGCGGAATGGTTGCGGTCTGGACAGGCGCAATGGACAACCGACCCGTTGATCAGCGCGCATCCAATCGGCGGCTATCATCACATGGGGACGACGCGCATGGCCGATGACCCCAAACGCGGCGTGACCGATCGATGGGGCCGCGTGCACGGCATTGCCAATCTCTTTGTCGCCGGAAGCTCGCTGTTTCCAACGAGCGGATGGGCCAACCCCACCCTGACGATCGTTGCCCTTGCCCTTCGAACCGCCGACCGCATTGCCGCGGATAACGCCTGACAGGCGCGCTCAACGGGTCAATCCGGCCCGGCCGTTCGAATGCGTCGGTACTCGCGCCAGGTCTGGAGCATGAGCACGGCGACCATCACTGCGTATGCGACCACAAACGAGGCGGCCGCTCCAATCAGCCCGAATTGCGACGCCATTGGCGCGACAATGATGAAATAGGAGATCGTTCCGGCGAGCCGCGCCCACAAGGGAGCTTCCGGCCGGTCCAACGCGTAGAGCATCGACGGCAGCGGGAAACTGATCATGCCCAGCAACGGGGCAATGATCAGGACCATCAGCACCGGATAAGCCGGGAGGAACTCGGCCCCGAAGATCAGCTCGATCAGCGGCCGGCCGCCAAGCACCATGATCAGCACGGCAAGAAGCCCGATAAAACTCGCCAGAACCGCACCGCGCAGAGTCATCTTCCAGGGGCGCTTGGTGCGAAGGTCCATCCGGACGATCTCGGGATAATAAGCGCGGGCGAGGAGGTCCGCCGGCCTCTGAGCGCTGTCCGCCAGGCTTGACGCGACCCGATAAAGGGCGGCAGCGGCCGGGCCAAGCAATCCCCCCACCAGCAACCGCGCGATCGGTCCCCACGCCGTCCACAGCGACGATGTGAGGTTGACGTGGATCGCAAAGCGCCACGCATTGGGGAGGGTTGTCGGGCGAAGCGTCGGCTCGATGCCCGTCAGCAGGTCACGCCGGCGCAGCTCCCGCCAGGCCAAAAACCATTGCAAGAGGTCGCCGCCGAGATTGGTGCCAAACCAGATCGCGACATAGGCTTCGAACGGAGCGTCGGCGGCAAAGGCGATGCCGGCCAGAATTGCCCGCGCGATCGGATCGACAGTGGATTGCCAGCTGATCAGGTCGAATCGGTCGAGCGCGCGCAGGACCCCCGTCGGAGTGGCCGCGGCCATGGTCGGCAGCACCAGGCAATAGAGCATGGCGATGGCGAGGTAGTTCTCGGAGATCCCGAACCAGGCGCCGATTAGCGGCAGGAGCGCGATCGCGGCGATGGTTCCGACCACCGCGCTTGTCACATCGAGCCCGAATGCAAATCCGGTCGCGGCCTTGAATTCGGCCGTCTCTCCGCGAAAAACGCCGCCACCGTAGCGGATGATCAGCTGCCACGACTGGAACTTGGTGATCCCGCTCGCCGCCTGCGCGTAGCTGTGGATGAGGATCAAAATGCCGAACAGCGTGACCCCGAGCGCGCGGGCGGTGAAGGCGAACGCGGCAATTGAGGCGACCGCTGCGACGGCACGCGAGATTCCGAGATAGCTCGTGTTCTTGAGGAGCGAACGGAAGTGCCGGTCCTCGAACCAATGCCTCATGCGCGCGAGAGCTAGGGCAAAGCCCTAACCGTGTCGCCGCCTTTTTCCCGAGCGGTCCTAGGCCGGCTCGGGCATTCGCTGCTGGACGATCCGGTCGGCCAGCGTGCCGTTCAATTCGGCGAGGTGGTCGAACTCGGCTTCGTAGGTGGCCAGGCCATGGCTCTGCGACCGGAGCTCGGCCTCGAGCCCGCCAAGCTCCGCCTCGGGAATCAGCGCGTCGACCCGGTCCCAACCGGTCCAGCCGTCGCGCGGCACCATCCCCAGCATCTGGCCGCGGCGGCTGGCGATCGCCGAAGTGATCCGGCTCGTCGCGCTGGACGGACAGACCACCGTCAGCCGCTGCACCGGCTCGAGCAGGTGCGGGCTGGCCGCCGCGAGCGCTTCGTGCATCGCGATCCGCCCTGCCATGCGGAACGCCAGTTCGGAGCTGTCGACGCTGTGGTAGCTGCCATCGACCAGGGTCACCGCGACATCGACCACCGGGAAGCCGAGCGGCCCTTTTTGCATCGCGTCCTTGACGCCATGCTCGACCGCCGGGATCCACTGGCGCGGAACCGCCCCGCCGGTGATCTTGTCGTGGAAGTGGAATCCCTCGCCGCGTGGCAGCGGCTTCAACTCGATAACGACATCGCCGAACTGGCCATGGCCGCCCGACTGCTTCTTGTGGCGGCCTTTCTGGGTGACCGAGCGGCGGATCGATTCGCGATAGCCGATGGTCGGGGGGTGCGATTTCACCTCGACTCCGTAGCGCCGCTTGAGGCGCGCCAGCACAGTGTTCAGATGCTCATCGTTGACGCCTTTCAGGCGCATCTCGTGACTGGCCTCGTCATGCTCGAGCACCAGGGCGCAATCTTCCTCCAGCAGCCGCTGCAGCGCTCCCGACAAGCGGACGTCGTCCTTGCGGTCGGCGGGCTCGATCGCCAGCGCGAAGTTGCGCGAGGGGAACTCGGTTTCGATCGGCGGCGGCAGCTTGCCCGTGCCGATCCACTCGCCGGCCTTGACGGTGTCGATCTTGGCGACGGCGACGACATCGCCTTCGCGGGCATCGGCGATCTTCTGGGTCTTGTCGCCCTGCAACCGGAACAGTGCGCCGAGGCGCGCCGAACTGCCGTCGGCGCCCTTGAGATCGGTGCCTTCCGAAATTTGCCCGCCGAGGGCTCTCGCCAGCGCCAGCCGGCCGACCGAGCCGCCATGATTGATCTTGAAGGCGTAAAGCGCGGGCTCCGCAACCGACAGCCGCCGCGCCGCCGCGGACGGTGCCGGGGCCTCGTGGCGGACCGCCTTCAACAGCCGGCCGACGCCCCAGGCGCTGCTTGCCGAGCCGAACAATACCGGCACCCCGAGGCTTTCCCCGGTCTCGCGCGCCAGGTCCTCGAGAATCCGGTCCTGGCTCGGCGTTTCATCCATCAGGAGCTGCTCGAGGAGCTCGTCGTCATGGTCGGCAAGCTGCTCGAGCATGTGGCTGCGCGCCTCCGTCTCGCGCTGCTGGATGTCCGCCGGCATCTCGATCTGCTCGGAATCCTTCCCCGGCCGGTAGTGGAACGCCCGCTCGAGGGCGAGGTCGACGAAGCCTGTGACCTTATCGCCTTCGCGGATCGGGATCTGGCGGGCGATGAGCGGCGACACGCTCATCGGCTGGAGGGCGGTCAGGAGGTCGCGGATCCGGCCGTGGGCCTGGTCGATCCGGTTGACGAAGATCAGGTGCGGGACTCCAAGCTCGTCGAGCATCCGCAATGCCGGCGCGGCCAGCGGCGCCCGCGCCGGGTCCGGGTCGACGACCATGATCGCCATGTCGGCAAGGGCGACGGCGCGCGCGCCATCGGCGGCGAAGCCGACCGAGCCGGGGCTGTCGATGATCGCGAACGAGTCGCCGAGATAGTCGAAATTATAGAGGTTGAGCTCGGTCGAGCCGCCGCGCGATCGGGCTTCCGGGCTGCTGTCGCCGATGCTCGAGCCGTTGGCCGTCGAACCGAGCCGGTCGGTGGCCCCGGCCGCGAACAGCATTGCCTCGGCGAGGCTGGTCTTTCCCGCGCCGGCCGGTCCGACCAGCGCGATGACTCGAGTGCCAGTGATTTGCCCGCCATTGGTTACAGCGCCCATGCGACTCTCCTCTCGTCCCGTTGTCGGGCGCGCGAGTCGCCTGAAGGCGCAGCTTGCGCGCTCTTCGAAACGATCACCGTCTGATGGTTTTCGGCGGAAGGCAAGGGGGTGGCGTCATTGCAAGGAGCCGAAGGCGACGCGTCAATCCAGCGAAGACAAGGAAACTGGATTGCTTCGCTATACTCGCAATGACGCAGTGGATTTAAGCGGCGGGGAGCAGTTTTTTTTCCCCCGCGAGCCGGAGCAGCGCCGCCTGCAGCTTCTCGAACGCGCGGACCTCGATCTGGCGGATGCGTTCGCGGCTGACATCATAGACCTGGCTCAATTCCTCCAGGGTCTTGGGCTCGTCGGTCAGGCGCCGCTCCATCAAAATGTGCTTCTCGCGGTCGTTCAGCGATTCGAGCGCGTCCATCAGCAGGTCGTGGCGGACCCGGCTTTCCTCGTCCTCGGCGATGCGCTCGTCCTGGAGCGGGCCGGTGTCGACCAGGAAATCCTGCCACTGGCTCTCGCCCTCGCTGTCCCGCAGCGGCGCGTTCAGCGACGTGTCGCCGCCCATCGCCATGCGGCGGTTCATCGACACCACCTCGTCCTCGGTGACGCCAAGGTCGGTCGCGATCTTGGTCACGTCCGCGGGTTTCAAATCGCCTTCCTCGAACGCGTCGATCTGGTTCTTCATCCGCCGCAGGTTGAAGAATAATTTCTTCTGCGCGGCGGTCGTGCCCATCTTGACCAGGCTCCACGAGCGCAGGATGAATTCCTGGATCGAGGCGCGGATCCACCACATCGCGTAGGTCGCGAGGCGAAAACCGCGGTCGGGCTCGAATTTCTTGACGCCCTGCATCAGCCCGATGTTGCCTTCGGAGATCAGCTCGCTAACCGGGAGCCCGTAGCCGCGATAGCCCATGGCGATCTTGGCGACGAGCCGCAGGTGCGAGTTGACGAGCTTCGCCGCGGCGTCGGTATCGCCATGCTCGCGCCACCTTTTGGCGAGCATATACTCTTCCTCGGGAGCGAGGATCGGGAACTTCTTGATTTCGCTTAAGTAGCGATTGAGCCCGGCCTCCCCGCCGGACGACGGGATCGAGACGATGCCCTTCTGCTGTGCCATTACTTCGTCTTCTCCCTGGGCCGGGCGGCTTGAATCCGCCCTAGCGTGTCCATTCCTATACACCAAGCGCAGTGAACAGTTCCTGCAAGTCGGGTGGCATGCCGCTCTCGAAGGATAAGCGGCGGCGGGTGACGGGATGCGTGAACCCGAGCCTGGCCGCGTGCAGCGCTTGCCTGTTGAAACCCAACTTTTTCAATAAAATACGATGTGTCTTTTCGGACCCGCCGTAAGTCGGATCGCCGACCAGCGGATGGCCGATCGACGCCATATGCACCCGGACCTGGTGGGTGCGCCCGGTTTCGAGCCGGCATTCGACCAGTGCCGCGTCGCGCAGCACGGCGAGCCGTTTCCAATGGGTGACCGCGCGCTTGCCGCGGCCGCCATCGTCCCTGGCCTTGACCACCGCCATCTTCTTGCGGTTGGCGCTCGAGCGGGCGAGCGGCGCATCGATCGTCCCGCCGGCGCTCGTCGGCACTCCCGAGACGATCGCGAGATAGCGGCGGTCGATGCTGTGCGCGGCGAATTGCCTGGCGAGTCCCTCGTGCGCGACGTCGCTCTTTGCGACCACCAGCAGGCCCGAGGTGTCCTTGTCGATACGGTGGACGATCCCCGGCCGCGCCACGCCGCCGATGCCCGACAGGCTCGCTCCGCAGTGGTGGAGCAGGGCGTTGACCAGGGTTCGGTCGCGGTTGCCGGCGGCGGGGTGGACGACCAGCCCGGCCGGCTTGTCGATAACCAGCAAATGCTCGTCCTCGAAGACGATAGTCAAAGGGATGTCCTGGGCTTCGTTGTGCGCCGGTTGCGGCTCGGGAACCGTCAGCTGGAAGCGCTCGTGTCCGCCCACTTTAGTGGCGGGATCGCGAACCGGCGGAGTCAACGCCCCGCTTCGGATCAGGGCTTTCAACCGCTCGCGCGACAGCGTCGGAACCGCCGCCGCAAGCGCGCGATCCAGGCGCCAGCCGGCGTGGTCCGGTCCGAGAACGATGTCGATGATCTGCTGCCCCCCGGCCATGTCCGACCGATATGGGTTTAATAGGGAGCGGTTCAAGGCAGCCTCGCTTGCGCTGATACCGCCGATGCCGCATCACCCGCAGCCATGAACGCGGTCGACCTCGCCAGCCTGCTTTGCTCGCGGCTGTGCCATGACCTGATGTCGCCGGTGGGCGCGCTCAACAACGGCATCGAGCTGATGGCCGACGAGCAGGACCCGCAGATGCGAGAGAAATGTCTCGAGCTGCTCGAGGAGAGCGCGCGCGCGTCGGCCAACAAGCTCAAGTTCTTCCGCCTCGCGTTCGGCGCGGGCGGGGGCTTTGGCGACAGCATCAACACCCACGAGGCGCAGGTTGCGCTCGAGGGCGTGTTCGGGCGCGAGCGGCGCATCGAGGTTGGCTGGATGGTCCCAGGCGACAAGCTGCCCAAGGGCGCCATCAAGCTGCTCCTCAATCTCGCGCTGCTGGCCGGCGACGCGCTGGTCCGCGGCGGGCGGCTCGACGTCGGCGCCGAAACTTCCGATGGCCTGCTCGAGCTGGTGATCCGCGCCGAAGGACCGCGCATCCTGCTCGATCCGACGCTTCGCGAGACGTTGCTTCTGGGTGCATCCGCGGGATCGGTCGAGCCGCGCTCGGCCGGTGCCTGGCTGGCCCACAGCCTGGCCGCCGAGGTCGGCGGGTCGATCCGGCTGTCCGACCCCAGCGAAGCGGTGCTGATGATCGGCGCGGCGCTTCCCCGCGAGGCCTAGATCCGGACAGGGATAACGCCGCGTTAACACCTGCGCTGCATAAGCATCCCGAACAGCGGTTGGGGGCCTTGCGCGGCGATGGACGATCTGATTGCCGATTTCACGGCGGAGTGCCGGGAGATGCTCGAGGCGCTGGGCGGTGAGATTGTCGCCTGGGAAACGGCGCCCGACGACCGCGCTCGGCTCGATTCCATTTTCCGCTTCGTCCACACCGTCAAAGGCAATTGCGGCTTTTTCGATTTTCCGCGCCTCGAGGCGCTGAGCCATGCCGCCGAGGATGCGCTAGCCGACGTTCGCGCCGGCCGCCGCCAGGCCGACGGCCCGCTGGTCAGCGCGGTCCTCGCCATCATCGACCGCATCGGCGAGATGATCGCGGCGATCGAAGGCGGCGCCGAAATGCCGGCCGGCGACGACGGCGCGCTGATCGACGCCTTGGAGCAGGGCGCCGAAGGCACCGCCGCGCCGGTCGCCGCGACGATCGCCGAGGCCCAGGGCAAGATCGCCGCGCCGCGGACTATTCGATTGTCGGTCGAGCTTCTGGACCGCGTCATGAGCGGTGTTTCCGACATGGTGCTGGCCCGCAACGAGCTTGCCCGGCGCCTTCGCGAATCGCCGACCGACGTTCCCATCGATGGCGCCTTCGAGCGCCTCTCGTCGATCATCGCCGAGATGCGCGACGCGATTACCCGCACCCGCATGCAGCGGATCGAGAATTTGTTCGTCGCGCTGCCGCGGATGGTCCGCGACCTGTCGGCGGAGCTCGGCAAGCAGGTGCTGGTCGACATCGAGGGCGGCGACGTCGAGCTCGACCGCGAAATGATCGAGATGATCCGCGATCCGCTGACCCACATCATCCGCAACGCCGTCGACCACGGCATCGAAAAGCCGGCCGAGCGGCTCAAGGCCGGCAAGCGCGAGATCGGCATCCTGTGCGTCTCGGCGCGCCAGTCCGGCAACCAGATCCTGATCGACATCCAGGACGACGGGCGCGGCATCGACGGGAAGAAACTGGTCGAAAAAGCGATTGCTTCCGGCTCGGTCACCAAGGCGGAAGCGGTCCTGCTTGCGCCGCGCGAGCAACTGGCGCTGATTTTCGAGGCCGGCCTGTCGACCGCCCGCGAAGTTACCGCGATCTCCGGGCGCGGCGTCGGTATGGACGTCGTGCGCTCGAACGTCGAGCGCATCGGCGGCATCGTCGAGGTTGACAGCAAGCCGGGCATCGGCACCCGCATGACCCTGCGCGTTCCGCTGACCCTGACCATCATCCCGGCGCTGACGGTGTCGATCGGCAGCCAGCATTTCGCTATCCCGCGGTCGGCGATCGACGAGATCGTCCGCGCCAACGGCGAGTCGGTGAAGCTCGAGCGCATCGGCGGCGCTGGCGTCGCGACAATCCGCGGCCGCCGGGTTCCGCAAGTCGCGCTGGCGGACATTCTCGGCCTCGACAGCCCGCTGAAGGACAAAGAGCGGACATTGGTCGTGCTGCGCCCCGCCGGCGGCGATGTCTACGCGCTCGCCGTCGACCGCATCCACGATCACGAGGAGCTGGTCGTGAAGCCGGCTGCGCCCGCGGTCATGGCGACCGGCCTCTATGCCGGAACGACGCTTGCCGACGACGGCAGCCCGATCCTGCTGTTCGACCCGGCCGGGCTCGCCGAGGTCGGCGGAGTCCGGCTCGAAGCGCAGGAGCGCACCGCCCGGATCGCCGAGGGTCCGGCTGTCGCGGCGGCGCCGCAAGCGCCTCAAGTCATCCTGTTCCGCGGCCTCGACGGAGCTCGCCGCGCGCTTCGGCTGTCGATCGTCGACCGCATCGAGGAAGTCGCCGCGGGCGCGATCAGGCCGGGCGCCGGCCAGCTGCGAGTCCAGCTAGGCGAATCAATCCTCCCGCTCGCCGGTGTCGGCGACTCCGAAATGCCCGCCGACAAGGTGCGGCTGTTCCGCCTCAACGACGGCAGCCGCGAAGTCGCCTATTGCTTCAAGGAGGTCATCGACCTGGCTCTGTTGGCAAATGACGTCATCGACTCCGAGCAACCCGGCGAGATCAGCGGAGTGACCCTGATCGCCGGCGAGCCGGCCGAGTTGATCGACGCCCACTGGCTGTTCGCCAACCATGCCGGCCCGGTCGCGCGGCCGCGCGACGAGCAGCCGGTCTGCCGGTTGCCGAGCGACGATCCGTGGATCCAGAACATGCTCCGCCCGATCGTCGAAGCTGCCGGCTATCGAGTCGTCGGCCCGTCCGACGACGTCGAGGCGGACCTGGTGATCGCCTCCGCCGGAGCGAAAATCGCCAAGGGCGCCGCCGCCCGCACCATCCGCCTCCGCGCCGAGCCCGAGGCGGCTGGAGCCAAGGATTCCAGCATCTATCGCTATGACCGCGCCGCTTTGCTGGTGGCGCTGAAGTCCGGGGCAAGGGGCCGGCGCCGATGAACGAACTGCTCCTCGTGGTCACCCTCGCCGGCGAGCGGGTCGCGCTGCGCGCCGACGCGGTCGAATCTGTGGTCGAGCTGGATACCTTGATCCCGGTGCCGCGCGCCGCCCCGCACGTCGCCGGCCTGTCGGCGCTGCGCAGCCGGGTGCTGACGGTGATCGATTGCAGGCGCTCGCTGGAGCTTGGCGCGACCGATTGCTCGGACGGGATCCGCGAGGCCGCCGTCGTCGAGCTCGACGGCCACCATTACGCGCTGATCGTCGACGTCGTCGAAGACGTGGTCGAGGCGCTGTCCGATCCGGCCCCGGTTCGAGCCGCGATGGGAGCGGGCTGGGAACGGGTATCGGCCGGCATGGTCGAAACCGAGTCCGGGCCGTTGCTGGTGGTCGATGTCGCCGCCCTGATTTGCGGTGCCGAAGCACGCGCTGCTTAAGATTGCGGCTTAAGCTCTTCGTTACCCTTGCCGTTTACACGAGCTGTCAATCAACGCGGGAATGCCGGAAATGAAGAGCTGTCTGATCGTCGATGATTCCAAGGTGATCCGCAAGGTCGCCCGTCACATCCTCGAGACGCTGGAGTTCGAGGTCGAGGAGGCCGGCGACGGCCGCGAGGCCCTGTCGCGCTGCGAAGCCAAGATGCCCGACGTCGTGCTGCTCGACTGGAACATGCCGGTAATGAGCGGGATGGAATTCCTCAAGCTGCTCCGCCAGCGCGGTCACAACGACCAGCCCAAGGTGGTTTTCTGCACCACCGAGAATGACATGGCCCACATCCGCGCCGCGCTCGAAGCCGGTGCCGACGAATATGTGATGAAGCCGTTCGACCGCGAGACGCTTCACATCAAGCTTCAGCTCGTCGGCGTCGCCTGAGCTAGCCGAAATGGAGCGGGCGCTCGCCAGATCGCGGGACCGCCAGGCACCACCGCGTAACACTCGCCGACGGAT
The DNA here is from genome assembly GCA_035512655.1 of Sphingomicrobium sp. Taxonomy (GTDB): domain Bacteria; phylum Pseudomonadota; class Alphaproteobacteria; order Sphingomonadales; family Sphingomonadaceae; genus Sphingomicrobium. The sequence goes on from DATKDM010000011.1 coordinate 20,934, forward strand.
CCGGCTGATGATCGTCGACGATTCGATGATCGCTCGGGCCGTCCTGTCGCGGATGATCGAAAGCGACGACGACTTTGAGATCGTCGCCGTAGCCGGAACCGCCGAGGATTCGATCGAGGCGCTGCAGGCGGTTTCGGTCGACGTCATCCTGCTCGACCTGGAGATGCCCGGGGCGGGCGGCCTCAAGTCGATCCCGCGGATCATCGCGGCGGCCGGCGGCGCGCGGATCATGATCGTCTCGTCGCTGGCCGAAGAGGGCGCCGAGCAGACCGTCGCCGCGCTTGCCCTCGGCGCGGCGGATACGCTTCCAAAACCTGGCACCAGCCGTTTCAACGGCCGCTTCTCGGAGATCCTGCTGCGCAAGCTCAAGGCGTTGGGGCATGCCGACCACGAGGCTGTGGCGACCTGCTCGCGCCCCAAGCCGGGGCATGACGCTGCGTTGAGATCGATGCCGGCCGATCCGATCGAGATCCTCGCGATCGGCGCCTCGACCGGAGGAATCCACGCGCTTGGCACCCTGTTCCAAAATCTCCCGAAGCGGATCGGCGTGCCGATCCTGGTTACGCAGCATCTTCCGGCGCCGTTCATGAGCGTCTTCGCACGCCAGCTTGCCGTGGTCGCCCAGCGCGAAGTGCTGGTCGGCGTAAGCGGCATGCCGCTGCTTCCCGATCGCGTCATCGTCGCGCCCGGTGACGCCCATCTCACGGTCGAGGTCGTTGGCGGCACCCATGTCGTGCGTCTCACCGCCGGTCCGTCGCCCAGCGGCTGCCTGCCCTCGCTCGATCCGATGCTGGCCTCGGTCGGAGCGGTGTTCGGCGCGACCGCACTAGGAGTTGTCTTGACCGGGATGGGCCGCGACGGTGTCGAAGGCGCCGGGCGACTGGTTGCGTGCGGTGGCTCGATCCTGGCGCAGGACGCGGCCAGTTGCGCAGTGTGGGGCATGCCCCGCGCAGTGCTCGAGGCGGGCCTCGCCTCGGCAGTGATGCCGCCGGACAAGCTCGCGCGACGAATTGCCTCGCGTACCGCCGACGAGCCGCCATGCAGGTAAGCGACAGCTCCAGCCGCATTCTCGCCAGCTTGCTCGAAGCGCGGACTGGTCAGCAGCTGACGATGAGCCGCCGTTGGCGAATCGAAACCGCGCTTGCCTCGCTGCTTCGTGAGCGTGGGATCGCCAGCCTCGACGAGCTGATCACCATCCTGGTGATGGGCCGCGAGCCGAGCCTGTCCAACCAGGTCGTCGAGGCGCTACTCAACAATGAGACCTATTTTTTCCGCGACCGGACGCCGTTCGACCTGTTGAGCGGCCATGCTTTGCCGGCGCTCGCCAGGCGGCGCGCCACGAGCCGCCGGATTCGCATCTGGTCGGCCGGCTGCTCGACCGGCCAGGAAGCCTATAGCCTGGCGATGCTGTTCGCCGAAAATGAACCGGCGTGGAGCGGGTGGACCATCGACATCCTCGCCACCGATGTATCGGGCGCGGTGATCGACCGCGCCCGAAGCGGTATTTACACCCAGTTCGAGGTTCAACGCGGCCTCGGAATCAACCAGATGATCCGCTGGTTCGAGGAATGCGAAACGGGCTGGCGCGCCGTCGAGGCACTGCGCAAGCCGGTCCGCTTCCGGGTCCATAATCTGCTCGAGCCGCCACCGCATCCGGGCGATTTCGACATTGTCCTGTGCCGCAACGTGCTGCTCTATTTGTGCGCCGAAAAGCGCACCCTGGCGTTCGAGCGGCTGGCTTCGGCCATGGCTCCGGACGGCTGGCTGATGCTCGGCGCCGGCGAAACCGTGATCGGGCAAACCCGCAAGCTCACCGCCGACACCGCCGCGCGCGGTCTCTATCGGCTGGTTGGCGATGACGCGCCGGTCGAAAAGCGCGTGGGACAAGACCGCCGGGCAGCCGCCGGGGCTTGACCGACCGCGCCGGCTCGTGCGCCATTGTGCGCATGGAGATGATCGACCGGCCCTCCCCGAACTTCGACGAGCGGGCGCTGCCCGTATCGATGATCGTGCTCCATTACACCGGCATGCCCGACGCCGAGCAGGCGCTCGACCGGCTGACGTCGCCGCAATCGAAGGTTTCGGCGCATTATCTGGTCGACGAGAATGGCCGGATTTTCGCGCTGGTCGATGAGACGATGCGCGCCTGGCACTCGGGAAAGTCGCGGTGGCGCGGCATCACCGACGTCAATTCGGCCAGCGTCGGCATCGAAATCGTCAATCCTGGCCACGAGTTCGGCTATCGGCCGTTTCCCGACGAGCAGATCGCCGCGCTGATCCCGCTCGTCGCCTCGATCAAGGAGCGGTACGCGATCAGCCGCGGCGACGTCGTTGGCCATTCCGATGTCGCTCCGGCGCGCAAGGAGGACCCGGGCGAGCTGTTTCCGTGGGATGCGCTGTCGCGGCGGCGGCTGGCGCTGCCGAGCCCGACCCGCGATCTCATCGACCCGTTCTGGACCGACGCCGGCTTCCTCCTCGCGCTCGAACGCTTCGGCTATGACGTGACCGACGAGAAAAAGGCGGTGATCGCATTCCAGCGCCGCTTCCGCCCCGACCTCATCGACGGCATCATCGACGGCGAATGCCGGGCCAAGCTGCTCGCCCTGTTGCTCCCGCGCCCGCAGTGATCTGAACCTGCGTAGCCCCGGCGTGACCCGCGATGTCCGCTTTCGACCCATTGCGGACATGGCGCTAGGCTGCCAGTTCCTCGTTTCGGCATTCACCGCTCGGGGGGTCTCACGTCTGCTTTCCACCTATCGCGGACATCGGATCGGACCGGCGTTGCGATCAATGCTGTGTCGCGTCAGATTGGTCGCATGAAGACTGAACGCCTGCGGCTCCGGCCGCTCCGGAGCTCGGATGCGGAGACGCTCCACACGATCCACGAGATCGTGGGGCATGGGCGCTCCCGCCGCACGCTCGAGGAACTGCGGGCGCTATACCGCGAGATGGAGGCCATGGCGGACTCCGATCCGGGGTGGCACGGCTTCGTCATCGAGCTGCATGACGGCACCATCATCGGAGACGTGGGCATCTGCACCGACCGACCGGAGGAGCGGCAGGCGGAAATCGGGTACAGCCTCCATCCCGGCTATTGGCGGGCGGGCTATGCGACGGAGGCGCTGACGCACCTGCTGGACGTGATGTTCTCGAGCCGAGCGCTTCACCGGGTCGTTGCCGTCACGCAGGCAGACAATGTGGCTTCGCGGGCGCTGCTGGAGCGGATCGGGTTTCGGCTTGAAGCTTATTATCGTTCGGCCTTCTACGACTATCGTGCCGAAGCGTGGGTGGATTCGGTGGGCTACGCCCTGCTCGCGGAAGACCGGTCGACGGCGATATCGGCCTGAGGTTCGGACTCGGAGTTCGAGTCCAAGGCCTTATCCAGGCGAGGCGGGTCGCTTATGTTCGCTTTCCACCCAAAGCAGACAATTCAGCAATTTGCCTGTCTAGACCCCTGACTCGATAAAGCCGCGGCTTTCACCTATATTGGCACGGCCAGAGGGCCGGGCGGCCGCGGCGGGGACTTGTCCCCGGCGAGGAAAGTCCGGGCTCCACGGAACGACGGTGCCGGGTAACGCCCGGCGGGTTCTGCCTCGGCAGGGCTCAGGGAGAGTGCCACAGAAAGCAGGCTGCCTGTCTTCGGGCAGGTCAAGGCGAAAGGGTGCGGCAAGAGCGCACCGCGGCGGCGGCAACGTCTCCGGCACGGTAAACCCCACCGGGTGCAAGACCGAATAGGGGCGGCGAGGGGCTTCGGCCTTGGGGCTTGTTTCGGCCCGCCGCCCGGGTTGGTCGCTGGAGGGGCGGAGCAATCCGCCCCCTAGAGGAATGGTCGCCCATCCCCGCAAGGGGTGGACAGAACCCGGCTTACAGGCCCTCTGGCACAATTTCCCTCGTCATTGCGAAGGAACCCCCGAGCCCGGCTACGACGCCAGCCCGGGGACAGGGACTGGGTTGCTTCGCAGTGCTCGCAATGACGTTTGAGGTAACTTAGGTAGGATGTATGGCAGGCCATAAGAGATCCAACGACTGGGGCTTTCCGCGCTGGCGGCCGTACGGCAAGTCGCGCGAGGCGACGCGGGTCCGGACCTGCGATCGCGACGGCTGCGACGCGGCCGGCGACCGGCCGGCGCCGAAATCGCCCAACAGTCCGGAGCGCTGGTATTTCTGCGAGGCCCACGCCGCCGAGTACAATCGCAACTGGGATTATTTCGAGGGCCTCGACGCCGAGACGGCCGCCGCCCGCGAAACGGATGAAACGGCCCAGGCGTCCGCTTTCCGCCAGGCCGGGCACTGGCAATGGGGCGGGCCCGGCGACGGCAGCCGCAGCCGCGATGAGATGCGGGCGCTGGATGCGCTCGAGCTCGACAGCGATGCCGATTTCGGCGCGGTCAAAACCGCCTACCGGCGTCTGGCCAAGGCCAACCATCCCGACCTGAGACCAGGCGACGAGGGCGCGGCGCTGCGCTTCCAGCAGGTCAAGGCGGCGTTCGACGTGCTTCGACGGGTCGAGGAACGGCGCGAGGTCAAGTCCCGCTAGCCCGTAGATCGTCTTCAACCGTTGATCATGAACGTGCCCGAGCTGTAGGCGATCGGCCGGTCGGGATCGCCGACATGCGCGGTGCCGCGGGTAAAGGCGATCTGGCGGGTGAGCTTGGTGCACTCGCAGCGCGCGTAGACGCTCTCGCCACGAAAAGCGGGGCGCAGATAATCGATCCTGAGGTCGATCGTGGCGAGCGGAATGAACTTACCCAGCGCCGCCCACACCGCCGTGCCGCTGGCGGTGTCGATCAGGCTGACGATCGCGCCGGATGCGAGGATACCGGTTTCCGGCACTCCCACCAGTTCCTCGCGCCAGGGCAGCGTCAGCTCGGTCCAATTGCCGCCCGAATCGCCGAATTGCATGCCAAGCGCGCGGCCGTGGCCGACCCGGCGCGCGAGCTCGAAGAACCGCGCGGGGTCGAACCGTTCGCTGTCGCTGCCCGGCGATGCCGCGTCGTCGCTCACGCCGCCAGCCGCCGCGCCGTTTCGCGCACCAGGGCAATCATGCTCGGGATTCCCTGGGTGCGGTTGGCGCTCAGCTGCCGCGACAGGTCGAACGGCGTCAGCGCCGCGGCGACGTCCATCCGAGCGACTTCGTCCGCCGGCTTGTCCTGGACCGCGGCAAGGACCAGCGCGACGATGCCCTTGGTGATCGCGGCGTTGCTGTCGGCGAGGAAGTGCAGGCGGCCGTCTGGGGTGCGCTGGGGATAGACCCACACCGACGCCGCGCATCCGCGCACCTTGGTCGCATCGGTCTTGAGCGCGTCGGGCATCGGCTCGAGCTTGTGCCCGAGGTCGATCAGCAGCCGATAGCGGTCCTCGCTGTCGAGCAGCTCATAATCCTCGAGAACGTCGTTGAGGGGAGGGAGATCGGCCACGGTAACGAGATAGGGCCCGGGGTCGCCGATGTCATCTAGCGGTCGCCAAGCTTGTCGATGTCCTCAGCCAGGCGGCGCGACGGCTCTGTGGCAATTCGCTCGAGCACCCTCAGCCGCTCCTCGAGCCGACCGATCTGCCCTTTGAGGCGCTCGTTCTCGCCGTTCAGCAGCTCAATCTTTCGCCCCGAGTCCGGATGCTCGCTCATACCGCACCATTCGTTCTCGACCGGGTAGCCGTGCCGGACGCGGATCCAGGTCGACGCGAGCCACCCAAAGGTTGAGATCGCGATGATCGCGATGACGAATTCCGGTCCTCCCCAATCCATTTTTTCGCCCCTATCTCTCGCGCAGCTCTTCGATCTCGCGCGACAGGCTGTTCTCGCGATCGGTGGTGATCCGCTCGAGCACGTGAATCCGCTCCTTGAGCTGTTTGACTTCCTCGCGCAGCCGGGCGGCTTCGCCGCTGTCGCTGCCCTCGACTTCGCCTCGATGGCGGCGGCGTTGATAGCCGTAGCGGGCTTTCAATACCGTCGCGAACATCACGATCGCGACGATCGCGACGATCATTTCATACCGGCCCATGGGAACTCCGATCCAACTCTAGCTGATCCGGCTGCTCGCGCAGCGCCTCGATCTGTGCGGCAGTCTGCATGCCGCCGTCGGTGACGATCTTCTCCAGGATGCGCACCCTTGCCTCGAGCTGGGCGTTGCTGGCGGCGTATTGGGCGGCTTTTTCAACAGCGAGGCCGGCTTCGACGTCCAACTTCTTTTCCTTCAGCTTGAACCAGCGGTGGAATAGATAGCCGAGCACGATGATCGGCAGGCCGACGACGATAAGCGCGATAATCGCTTCGCCGGGACCCATCACGCCCTGCCTCCGCGGCCGACGTTGCGGTCGGTCGCCAGAGCTTCGATTTCGCGCGCAAGGTGGGACGGCTGATCGGTAACGATTCGCTCGACGGTCTCGAGCCGGTCCTTGACCGAGCCGAGCTCCGCTCGAAGTTGCGCGTTTTCCGATGTCAGCAGCTTGATCCGCTCCATTGTTTCCTTGTCGACTTTCGGGTGGATCGGCTGGCCCCACGAGGACTCGAGCGGATAGCCGTTCTTTATCCTGAGCCAGGTCGTGATCACCCAGCCGCCGACGCTGACGCTGACGATCACGGCGATCAACGGAAACAGCTCAGCGATCGTCGCGAGATTTTCATTCATCAGATAGTTCCTACTTTTTCATTAGCCGGAACGCGCGGCTGGTCCCGCAACGCTTCGATCTGTTCGGCTGTCTGGACCCCGCGGTCGGTCGCAATCCGTTCGAGCACCGCCAGCCTGGCGAGGAGCTTGCGCTTCTCTTCATCCTGCTCGCCGGCCTCCCGTTCCAAGGTGCGCGCCCGCAGCTTCAACTCCTTGTGCTTGAGTCCAATCCACGCGAACGCCACCCCTGCCATAATAGCCGCAACCGGGATCAGTGACCCAAAGTCGATTTCCATTGCCTTCCCCTCTTAGCGCAACTCGTCGATTTCCTGAGCGAGCGAGCGGTTCTCTGTCGTCACATAGCTCTCGATGTCGGCCAGCCGCCGGTCGATGTCCTTGAATCGCGAGCGGATGTCCCGGGCGCTGCGCGCGGGCGATGCCCGAACGCCCTGCCAGAACTGCTTTTCCTCCGTGTCCGTAAGGGCGAATTCCCTCGGCTTGTCCGGAGTCATGAACGCCGCGATGAAGTAGAGCAGGAGCGGGGCGCCGCTGCCCATGATGATCGCCGCGATCATGCAAATGCGGATCAGATTGACGTCGAACCCGGTGTAATCGGCGATCCCGGCGCAAACGCCAAGGAACTTGCCGTTGCGCTTGTCGCGATAGAATCGGGTGCGGCTGGGGGGCTGCTCGGTCAGCCGGTAACGGTCGTGCTCGCTGGCCATCCTACTCTCCGTCCGCCAGCAGCCGTTGAGATTCCGTGCGTCCCGGCAGGCATTGCTGCCGCCAGTTCGGATTCTCGGCGGTCATGATGCGCTCGATCGAGCAGAGACGGTCGTCAAGCCGCCGCGCGGCATCGTGGAGCTCATCGAGCAACTTCTCGTCAGACTGGGTGAGCGTCGCCGACTGCTTCCATTTGGTGATGTAGTGAAAGATCAGCCACGGCAGGCCGATAAACAGGATTGGGACGACAATCAGCGGAATCAGCACATCTTCCATAACGAATTACTTCCCCTTTGCCGCCAGTGCGGCTTTCATGGCTTCGAGTTCGGCGTCGACTTTCTCGCCGGCTTTCAAGTCGGCGATTTCTTCTTCGAGGCTTTTGGGGCCGGTCATGCCGAGCGCGTCGGCCCTGCCTTCGGCGAAATCGGCGCGGCGCTCGAGCAGCTCGAACCGCGAAAAAGCATCCTCGGTGCGGTTGCCGCTGACGATCTCGCGCGTCTTGGCCCGGGTCACCGCGCTCTCGAACCGGGCGGCGATCGCATTCTGCCGGGCGCGCGCCTCGCGCAACTTGGCCTGGAGCTTGGCGATGTCCGC
>DATKDM010000012.1:0-105356 GCA_035512655.1 Sphingomicrobium sp.
GCGGACATCGCCAAGCTCCAGGCCAAGTTGCGCGAGGCGCGCGCCCGGCAGAATGCGATCGCCGCCCGGTTCGAGAGCGCGGTGACCCGGGCCAAGACGCGCGAGATCGTCAGCGGCAACCGCACCGAGGATGCTTTTTCGAGGTTCGAGCTGCTCGAGCGCCGCGCCGATTTTGCCGAAGGCAGGGCCGACGCGCTCGGCATGACCGGGCCCAAAAGCCTCGAAGAAGAAATCGCCGACCTCAAAGCCGGCGAAAAGGTCGACGCCGAACTCGAAGCCATGAAAGCCGCCAGGAAAGCCAATCTCGCGGCCAACGTTCAGTAGAAAAGGGGAAGGGCAATGGCCCGGAAGAAATATCGCTATTCGCTCAATCGCCGCGACGCCAAGCTGGTCGGAGTCTGCTCGACGCTGGGCGACAAGTTCGGGATCGATCCGACCTTTATCCGCATCGGCTTTGTCGCCGCGGTGTTCCTGATCAGCTGGGAAGTGGCGCTGGTCACCTACGCCGCGCTCGGAATCTACTTCACGATCCAGCGCAAGCGCGAAGTCGACAGTGCTCAAGGCGGAAGCAACCGCAGCGAGTTCGACCGCATGGCGGACGTCGGCTCGAAAGCGCGCCCCTCGGTCCACGCGATGCGCACCGAGCTCGACGCGACCGACCGCCGGCTGATGGCCATCGACGATCATCTTGCAACCCCCAACCACGAGCTGGCGCGCGAGATCGACGCGCTGCGGGAGGAGAAATGATGGACCCGCTGTCAATCGGTTTGGTGGCAGCCGGAGTGCTTGCCACAGCCGGCACGGCGAGCTGGGCAGGGCTCAAGGGCTGGCAGGGCTGGCTGGAGCTCAAGCGCTTCGAGCTGACCCATGGCAATGCCGACAAGGCTCTGCCGCCGGCTACCGGCCGCATCGAGATTGCCGACCTGCGCGAACGCGTGCGCAAATTGGAAGCGATCGCCGCGGGCATCGATCTCTAGGCGCACCGACCTTTTGAGATAGCCGCTCGCAGCTCCCCAGCCGAAGCGGCAGGCGGTCCGGGAGGTGACTCCCGGGCCGCTGCGTTGGCAGCAGCCGAGCGACGAAGCGCCTCAAAGATCGCGCAGGCCGAGACCGGGTTCATTGGCGTGTTATAATGTATCGTCTAAAGCGCCGCGAAATCTTTCGCGGAGTCCGTCTTGAATCGCTTCATTTACCTGCTCGCCTCTTCCTGTCTGTTGGCATCGCCTGCGCTGGCGCAGGAGACTGCTCCCGCCGGGTCCGAGCCCGAACCGGCTGCTGCGCCGGCCCAGCACGTCGACCCCCACACCCATCATCATGGCGGCGAGGAGATCATCGTCACCGGTCACCTGGTGCGCGAGCTCGACCTTTTGGCGGGCAAGTCGGTGATGAGCGGGACCGAGCTTCAGCGGGAAATGCGGCCGCAGCTTGGCGACACGCTGGCCAAGCAGGCCGGAGTTTCGGCCACCTCTTTCTCGCCGGGTGCATCGCGGCCGGTGCTGCGCGGGTTCCAGGGCGAGCGCATCCGGGTGCTGACCGACGGGATTGGGTCGATCGACGTTTCGAACACGTCTGCCGACCATGCGGTGACGATTGATCCTTTGACCGCCGAGCGCATCGAGGTGCTTCGCGGGCCCGCCGTCCTGTTGTTCGGTGGCCAGGCGATCGGCGGCGCGGTCAACGTGATCGATCGCCGCATTCCGCGCGTGGTGCCCGAGGGTGGCTCGCACGTCGATGTGACGGGCGGCCTGAGCTCCGCCGCTGATGAGCGCTCAATCGGTGCCGCCGCCGACTTCTCTGTCGGCAACGGCGGTCTCGTCCTGCACATCGACGGCAGCTACCGGACGTCCGACGACCTGCGCGTCGGCGGCTACATCCTGTCTCCGGAACTTCGCGCCGAGCAGCTCGAGATCGCCGAGGAAGAACTTGAGGAAGGCCATGAGGAAGAGTCGGCGGAGGCGCTGGAGCTGGCCAATCTGCGCGGCGAAATCCCCAACAGCGCGACCGAGCAGAAAAGCGCCAGCCTGGGCGCGGCGCTGATCCGCGACAATTTCAACATCGGCGCGTCGGTCAGCGTCTTCGACAGCGACTATGGCGTGCCGATGCGCCCCGGCGCCGAACATCACCACGAGGGCGAGGAAGGCGAGGAGGAGGAAGAAGAGGAGGAAGGCCACGGCGAAGCGCCGGTGTCGATCAGCCTCCGCCAGGTCCGCGGCGACCTTCGCGGCGAGTACAAGTTCGATGCCGGCTTTCTGGAAGGAATCCGCCTGCGGGTCGGCGCCGCCGACTACGAGCACACCGAATTCGAGGGCGAGGAGGTCGGCACCGTCTTCAAGTCCCGCGGAATCGAGGGCCGCCTCGAGCTGGTGCAACGCGACCGCAATGCCTGGCGCGGTGCCAGCGGTGCGCAATATTTCCATCGCGATTTCGAGGCGGTGGGGGCCGAAGCCTTCCTGCCCCCGAACACGACCAGCCAGCTGGGGCTGTTCACGCTTCAGGAATTCGAGCTTGGCGAAATCGGGGTCGAAGCGGCTGCTCGCGTTGAGCGCACTCACGCGGAGTCGCAAAGCATCGATGTGGAACGGAACTTCACCGCTGTCTCGGCGGCGCTGGGTGCGTCCTACGCGCTGGCCGAGCACGTCGAAGTCGGAGTCAATCTGTCGCGTACCGAGCGGGCGCCTTCGGCGGAAGAGCTGTTCTCGAACGGTCCGCACATCGCCACCCAGGCGTTCGAGATCGGCAACCCCAACCTTAAGAAGGAGAGCAGCGTCGGAGCGGAAGCCTATTTTCGGGTCGACCGGCGCACGCTCGAGCTGAACCTCACCGGCTTCGTCAACTGGTTCGACGACTTCATCTTCGAAACCGCGAGCGGCGAGGAGCAGGACGAGCTGCCGGTGTTCCAATATTTTCAGCGCGACGCGACCTATTACGGGTTCGAAGCCGAGGTCTCCGCGCCGCTTTTCGAGGCGGGCGAGTTCCGCTTCGTCGGCGATGTCGTCGCCGATTATGTTCGCGCGACCGTCAAGGGCGCGGGGCCGGTCCCGCGGATTCCGCCGCTGCGCCTGCTTGGCGGGCTCGAAGCCCAATCCGACAAGATCGATGGCCGCGTGGAAGTCGAGTGGGTCGCCGACCAGGATCGGGTTGCCGACTTCGAAACGCCCACCGACGGACACACTTTGGTCAACGCATCTCTGGCCTGGCGTCCGTGGGGCAAGGCGCGCGAGACCGTGGTCGTGTTGTCGGCGAACAACATCTTCGATGTCGATGCGCGGCGCCACGCCTCGTTCACCAAGGGTTTCGTGCCGATGCCCGGCCGCGACATCCGCCTGAGCGCCCGCTTCAGCTTTTAGGCGATCGCCGCTTCGCGCACGTTTGTTATCGACCGCCGTGGTGGCTAGGGCCGCCGTGATGGGCGCCGGCCACTCTCACGACCACGCGAGCTCCGATTTCGGGCGCGCCTTTGCGATCGGTATCACGCTCAACCTCGGCTTCGTCGTCGTCGAGACGATCTACGGATTCATCGCCGGGTCGATGGCGCTGCTCGCCGACGCCGGTCACAATTTGTCCGACGTGCTCGGGCTGGTCGTCGCCTGGGCCGGAGCGATGATGGCGCGGCGATCGGCTTCGCGGCGTTTTACCTACGGGTTCAAGAAGGCGTCGATCCTGGCGGCGTTGATCAACGCCTTGCTGCTGCTGGTGGCGATCGGCGCGATCGCCGCCGAAGCGATCCGGCGCCTGTTCGATCCGTCACCGGCCGACGGCGCCACGGTGATGGCCGTCGCCGCCATTGGCATCGTCATCAACGGCGCCACTGCTTTGCTGTTCGCGCGCGGCCGAAAGCATGACATCAACATCCGCGGCGCCTTCCTGCACATGAGCGCCGACGCAGCGGTCTCGGCCGCCGTCGTCGTCTCCGGATTCCTGATCCTCACCACCGGCCAGCAGTGGATCGACCCGGTGATGAGCCTGGCGATCGCCGCGGTGATCTTCTGGAGCAGCATCGCATTGCTCAAGGAATCGGTGTGGATGTCTCTGGCCGGGGTCCCGGCCGGGATCGAGCTCGACGAGGTCGAGGCCGAGCTCGCCTCGCTGGACGGCGTGGTCGCGGTCCACGACCTCCACGTCTGGCCGCTCAGCACCACCGAGACCGCGCTGACCGCGCACCTCGTCGCTCCAGCTGTCGAATCGACCGACCAGCTGCTCGGCCGCGCGCGCGAGCTGCTGCTCACGCGGTTCCGCATTGCTCATTCGACAATCCAGGTCGAGCGCCAGGCGCCCGGCGACTGCATCGACTGCTAGCGTCGCCGATGTTCGTCACCCACCTCGAATGCTCGCTGACCGGGGAGCGGTATGAGGCGGGACAATCTCATGGGCTGTCGCGTGTCGGCAAGCCGCTGCTCGTCCGCTACGATCTCGCGAAGGCGCGCGAGACCCTGACCCGCGAAGCGCTGGCGGCTCGCGAGCCGACGATGTGGAAATGGCGCGAGCTGCTGCCGCTTCCGGAAGGCGTCCCGCCCGTCAGCCTTGGCGAGCCGGAGACGCCGATATTGGCGCTGCCGCGCACCGCCGGCCGCGCCACCGCGACGCAGCTGCTGGTCAAGGACGAGGGGCGGTTGCCGACCGGGTCGTTCAAGGCCCGCGGGCTGGCAGTGGCGGTGACGATGGCCAAGCATTTCGGGGCCGCCCGCATGGCCATCCCGACCAACGGCAATGCCGGCGCGGCGCTCGCCGCCTATGGCGCCCGGGCCGGGATCGAGACTTTGGTCATCTGCCCGGCCGAAACGCCCGCGATCAACGTCCGCGAAACCGCCGCTTACGGAGCCAACGTCTACGTCGCCGACGGCCAGATCGACGAGTGCGGCCGGCTGGTCGCCGAGGGCGCCGAGCAAGGCCGCTGGTTCGACTGCTCGACGCTCAAGGAGCCCTACCGGCTCGAGGGCAAGAAAGTCATGGGCCTCGAGCTCGCCGAACAGCTCGGCTGGGAACTGCCGGACGCGATCTTCTACCCGACCGGCGGCGGCACCGGCCTGATCGGCATGTGGAAGGCGTTCGACGAACTGGAAGCGGTCGGCCTGATCGGGCCCAGGCGGCCGCGGATGTTCGCCATCCAGGCGGCCGGCTGCGCGCCGATCGTCCGCGCGTTCGAGGCCGGCGAGGAATTCGCCGAGCGCTGGGAAGGCGCGGCAACGATCGCCACCGGCATCCGCGTGCCGCGGGCGGTCGGCGACTTCCTGATTCTGCGGGCGGTGCGCGCCAGCGGCGGAGCGGCGCTGGCCGTCGAGGAGCAGGCGATCGTCGAGGCGGTCGACGACGTCGCGCGCGATGATGGGATGCTGCTGTGCCCCGAAGGCGGCGCGGTCGTCGCCGGCTGGCGCCTGGCGCTGGAGCGGGGCCTCGTTGGGGCGGACGAAACCGTGCTGCTGTTCAACTGCGCGAACGGGAATAAGTATCCGTTGGCAGACCGGTCGCGGGAGTTGTCGCTGGCCGGGGCGGGGACTGGCGACCTCTAGCCCCGGAAATGGTAAACCCCACCAACCGAAGTTGGCGGGGTTCCCCATGCTTCGCATCCCGAAAGATTTGAAGCACGGGGTTAGAACGATCCCTCGCCAGAGTAGTTCCTGACCGCATGGCCAAAAAAACAGCATTGCCCAAAAAAGCTGTGGAAAAGTCTGTGGACAAGCGACGGCTGCGAGTCGCCAGCTATAATATCAACGGGATCACCTCCCGGCTCGAGGTGCTGCTGCGCTGGCTGGGCGAGTTCGAGCCCGACATCGCCTGCCTGCAGGAGCTCAAATGCCCGGACGAGCGCTTTCCCCAAAACGAGCTTGAGCGCGCCGGCTATGCCAGCATCTGGCACGGCCAGAAAAGCTGGAACGGGGTCGCGATCCTGAGCCGGGTCGGCGAGCCGGTCGAGACGTGCCGCGGCCTTCCCGGCGATCCGCATGACAGCCAAAGCCGCTACCTCGAGGCGGCGGTGTGCGGGCTTCTGATCGGCTGCCTGTATCTGCCCAACGGCAACCCGTGGCCGGGGCCCAAATTCGACTACAAGCTCAAGTGGATGGACCGGATCGATGCGCACGCCCAGGGCCTGCTCGACAGCGGCGTCCCGGCGCTCCTGATCGGCGACTTCAACGTCATCCCCACCGACCAAGATGTCTACAAGCCCGAGCGCTGGGCGAAGGACGCGCTGTTCTCGCCCGAGGCCAGGGCGAAGTTTGCGGAGTTGGTCGGACAAGGCTGGACCGACGCCGTTCGCGCGCTCCACCCAGACGAGCGGAACTACACATTCTGGCCCTACTGGCGGAACGCGTTCCAGCGCGACTCCGGCATCCGCATCGACCATGCGCTCCTGAGCCCCGCCCTCGCGCCCAAGCTTAAGGCCGCCGGCGTCGACCGCACCCCGCGGGCGTGGGAAAAGACCAGCGACCACGCGCCGATGTGGGTCGAGCTCGAGGTGTGAAGGTCTGGTGCCGGATGCAGGATTCGAACCCGCGACCTTCGGTTTACAAAACCGCTGCTCTACCAACTGAGCTAATCCGGCTTCCGTGCGCCGTTTGCGTCAACGGACGACCGACGTCCAGCGTCAACCACTTGTGTGTTAGTTTCTCGCTCGGCTTGCCGCCGTGGCTATTGACGCCCATGCTGTCGCTTGAATTGGGGGAATATGGACGACAATTTGAAGCAACAGCTTCTGTTCGAGGCGAACCGGAAATCAACCGGGGCGGCTTATTTGCTGTGGTTCTTCCTCGGTGGATTCGGCGCGCACCGCTTCTATCTCGGTCGCGTCGGGACGGGAGTTGGGCAATTGTTATTGCTGTTGCTCGGTTGGGCCCCACTATTTTTAGGCTGGTTGGCGCTCGGCATTTGGTGGATCGTCGACGCCTTTTTGATCCCGGACATAATCCGTATCGAAAATCTTAAGGCCATTGACCAGATCGAGCGCGGGCAGAGTTACGCGCTGCCACGCTAGAGCACGCCGAACGTCCAGCCTTCGCGGCGCGCGATTTCGGGGGTCAGCCCGGGCGGAGCGAAGGCGCGGGGATCGGCGGCCAGCGCGCGCATTCCAGCCGCGGTGATCAGCGCGTCGGTCTGGTGGTCGTTGGGCTCGAAGCGCAACCGCGCGGGTGGGCTGCCGAGGCCGGCGAGCGCCCGGTTCAGCTCGGCGCGGCTGCGCAGCTTGCTCCCCGACAGGCCGGCTCGGCGGAGGTAAATGCGGGTGTAGATCTCGACCACCGCGCTGCCGCTCGACGGCAGCGGGTCCATCGGCCAGATCGCGACCTTGCCGTCGATCCGGTGGAGCAGGCGCATGCCCGAGAAGCTCGCCTTGGCGACCTGGGCGGCGCCGATCGCGTCATAGGCGCTAGCGGTCTTGCGGCCGCCCTGCGCGTTCAGCGCCTGGTCGCACTGGCGAAAGCGCATGAACGGCGCCTTCGCGCCATCGGCGATGCCGAAATAGAAGTGCTTGCGGTGGGCCTGCTCGAGGAAGCTCGCAGCGCCGAGATCCTCGTCGTCGCAGCGTCCCTCGACATAGGCCCAGAACTCGCGCGCGGTTCCCGGCACGCCGGGCTCGCCGGGGAGATACTCGCCGCGCTCGAGGATCGGCGGCGCGAAGCTGAAGTCGAAGCCGAACAAAGTCGGCTCGGCGGCCGCGCGCTTGAGCAGCCAGGCGAGCACTTCCTCGCGCGACCAGGCATGGCCCGGGCGGATCAAGCGCGGCGCCGCGTCGCCCCGCGCTTCGGCGATCGCGATGCCCTTGTGCCGCCGGCCCTTAGCTCCCGACCAGTCGATGCCGACGTAGGCCGAAAATCGGCCGATCACACCAGCGGCGGCAGGCCGTCGTCGTCGTCCGGCTCGGGTGGCGGCGAATTGCGCAGGCGCGGCGGCGGCATGCGGGTCGGCGGCGCCTGGTCCTCAGCCCACTGCTCGAGGACCCGCGCCGCCGCGTCGCGCCCGCCAAGGCCGAACGCGAGCGCCGTCGCTACCGCGGCGGAACCCAGGATCAGCCCGAACGCCATCATCACGATCTGGTCGGCAAGTCCCATAAAGGTCAGGCCGATCGCGGTGAACAAGGCGATGATCGCATATTTGACGACCGTCTGGGCGTAGCCCGCTTCGCCCGTCGAGCTGCCGACCAGCGAGGCAAGGATGCGCGCCAGGAACAGCCCGGCGACAATGATCACCGTGCCGAAGATCACCTTGCCGCCGAGTTCGGTGATCTGGAACAGCAAAGCCGCGACACTGTCGCCGCCCAATTGCCGCGCCGCTTCAATTGCCGCGGCGAGCAGAATTGCAGTCATCGCGATCGCGCCGACCACCCGCGACGGGCTGGAAGTCACCGGCATGATCCCGAGCGCGCGAACGCTGTCGTCGAACCCAAGGCTCGGCAGCACCGTCTCGATCAGCGTCTTGACCCAACGGCCGATCAGGAAAGCGATCGCCAGCCAGACCAGCGCCGCGATCACTCGCGGGATCGCCAGCGCGATCGAGTTAAGCATCGCCGTCGCCGGGTCGGAGATCGCCGAAATCTGCAGGATCTGGAGTGCGCCGATCGCGGCGAAGATGATGATCGTCGCGGCGACGACAACTCCGACCGCCTTAGCGATCGAGCTGCGGGCCGGCGCCGTGCCTTCCGCCGCCACGCCGGTCTCGTCGACCGCGAGCGGCGGCTCGCCGATGCTGATCCCGGCCCGCCCCAGCAATCGCTCGATATTGAGCGCGCCCAGCGCCGCCTCGACGACGTGGCGGACGATCCGCGCCAGGATCAGTCCGGCGAAGAAGAACAGGCCGGCGCCGAGCAACCGCGGCAGGAAAGCGAACACTTCATTGGTCAGGCTGGTGACCGGCGTCAGCACGCCCGACAGGCCGAGCGGCTGGAGCGCGGCGATCAGCCCGACCAGCCACACCAGCCAGTAAGCGAGGCGGCCAAGCTCGATTCCGACCGACTCACCGCCGGCCTGCGGATGGCGTTTGAGCACCGGGACCTTGTCGATCGCCTTGGCCACGCCCCATTGCACCATCTTGGCGATAAAGTGCGTGGCGACGAGGATCAGGATCGCCAAAATCACCCGCGGTCCCCATTCGATCAGCTGGTCGCGCCAGTAAGCAGTCGGCGTATCGCTTCGGTACATGTCAGTCCTCCGCTGTTCAGCTCGGTTGGTCGGTCCTGGATCGCTTCAGCCGCATCTCATCCCAATATGCAATGCGTTCGGCGACTTTCGCTTCGAAACCGCGGTCGGTGGGCCGGTAGTAGGTTTGCGGCTGCATGTCCTCGGGCCAGTATTCCTGGCCGGAAAATCCTTCCTCGGCGTCATGGTCGTAGGCATATCCCTTACCATAGCCGATGTCCTTCATCAGTTTGGTTGGGGCGTTGAGGATGTGCGCCGGCGGCATTAGCGAGCCGGTCTCGTTCGCGCTTCTCCATGCGGCCTTTTGGGCGACATACGCAGCATTAGATTTGGGCGCGGTGGCGAGATAGAGGCACGCCTGGACGATCGCCAACTCGCCCTCGGGCGAACCGAGGAAGTCATACGAATCCTTGGCGGCGATGCATTGCACCAGCGCCTGAGGGTCGGCGAGGCCGACGTCCTCGGACGCGAAGCGAGTCAGCCGCCGCAACAGATACAGCGGTTCTTCCCCGGCAACGAGCATCCGCGCGAGATAGTAGAGCGCCGATTGCGGATCCGAGCCGCGCAGGCTTTTGTGCAGCGCGGAGATCAGATTGTAATGGCCCTCGCGGTCCTTGTCGTAGACCGCGACCCGGCGGTGCAGCAGCGCCGACAGTCCGGCCGCATCGAGCGGCCCGTCGAGCTCGACGTCGAACAGGGTTTCGGCCTGGTTGAGCAGGAACCGGCCGTCGCCGTCGGCGCTGGCGATCAGGGCCGCGCGCGCCTCGTCGGTGACCGGCAGCCGCCGCCCGGTTTCGGCCTCGGCCCGCGCGATCAGGGTCTCGAGCGCCTGATGGTCGAGCCGGCGCAGGATCAGCACCTGGCACCGCGACAGCAAGGCGGCGTTGAGCTCGAAGCTCGGATTTTCGGTCGTCGCCCCGACGAGGGTGACGGTGCCGTCCTCGACGTAGGGCAGGAATCCGTCCTGCTGGGCGCGATTGAAGCGGTGAATCTCGTCGACGAACAGCAAGGTGCGCTGGTCAGCCCTGGCCATTTGGCGCGCCTCGGCGAACAGCTTCTTTAGGTCGGCGACCCCGGAAAACACCGCCGAAATCGCGACGAAGCGCATGCCTACGGCATCGGCTAGCAGCCGGGCGATTGTCGTCTTGCCGGTGCCCGGCGGTCCCCACAGGACCATCGACGACAATTTGCCGGCCGCGACCATCCGCCCGATCGCTCCATCGGCGCCGGTCAGATGCTCCTGGCCGACGACTTCCTCGAGTCTCTTCGGCCGCAGCCGGTCGGCGAGCGGGGCATTGGCCGCGGGCGTATCGGCGACGCGCGTGGGCTGCTGGTCGGCGAACAGGTCGGGCATCACCGCCGCTCATAATGGGAGCGCGGGAAAATGCACGAATGCTCTTGCTCCCGATGCATCTAAGATATATCTCAGACACATCGAAGGAGCGATCATATGGCACATAGGCATCGGCATGGCTGCGGACCGCGCGGGCGGTTCGAATTCAATATTCCCGAAGGCTTGTTCGCGATGCGCGGCGGGCGCGGGTGGGGCGGGGACTGGAGCCCGTTCCATTTCGATTTCGGCGACGGCCCGCCGGGCCGCGGACGTGGCCGCCGGGGACGGCGGCGGATGTTCGGATCGGGCGAGCTTCGTCTGGTCCTGCTGAAGCTGATCGCCGACGAACCGCGCCACGGCTACGACCTGATCCGCGCGCTCGAGGAGCTGACCCACGGCGAATATGCTCCGAGCCCCGGCGTCATCTACCCGACGCTGACGCTGCTTCAGGACATGGGCCTGATCGAGGAAGCGAAAGAGAAGGGGCCGCGCAAGCCGTTTCAGGTAACCGACGAAGGCCGCAAGCATCTCGAGGAAAACGCCGAGGAAGTCGAAGCCCTGTTCGAGCGCCTCGAGGAGGAATTCGGGCCGCGCGAACGCAGCTCGGGCGGGCCGTCGATCGGCCGCGCGGTTGGCAATCTGATGAACGCGCTCAGCCATCGCATCGGCCGCGACGGCATCGACGAGGAGCTGCTGCACGAAATCGCCACCATCCTCGACGAAGCCGCGCAGCGCATCGAACGGGTGAAGTGACGAGCCCATAAAGTTGTCATCCCCGACTGGATCGGGGATCCACATTTGGCGCTACCGGCGGTTCATCCGGGCCATCCGGGCGCGTTTTTCGATCACCCGCAAATAGGTGCGGACCACGGCCGCATTGATCCGGTCCCAGTCCATCGTCTGGGCGTAGGCCAGCCCGGCCTCGCCGTGGCGGCGGCGCAGCTCCGGTTCCCGCGCGTAGGCCTCGAGCGCGTCGCCGAACGCGTCGACGTCGGTCGGCTCGACCAGCACCCCGGTTTCGCCGTCGCGGACCAGGCTGGTCGCGCCGGTGGCGACGGCCGCGACCACCGGCAGCCCGCACGCCATCGCTTCCAAAGTGACGTTGCCGAACGTCTCGGTGATCGACGGGTTGAGGAACACGTCGCTGCTGGCGAGGCTGCGGGCAAGCGCGTCGCCGACCAGCTGGCCGGTAAAGATCGCCTTGGGCAGGCGCTCCTCAAACCAGCCCCGCGCCGGTCCATCGCCGATCACCAGCACGCAATGCCCGACCGGGCGCTCGGTGAGCGCGTCAACCGCGTCGGCAAACACGTCGAGGCCTTTTTCCATCACCAGCCGGCCGAGGAACACGATGACCAGCGCGTCGTCCGCAATGCCGACGCTTCGCCGCCAGGCCATGTCCCGGCGCCCCGGGTGGAACTGTTCGCGGTCGACGCCGCGGGTCCAGATCGAGATGTCGCGGTTCATCCGCTGGGCGCGCAGCACCGCTGCGGTGGATTCGGCCGGCGCGACGATCGCGTCGCAGCGGCGATAGAGCCGCCGCATGATCGCGCGCGCCGCCGGCTCGAGCATTTCGAGGTGGTAATAAGAGAGATAGGTCTCGAAGCGCGTGTGGATCGACGCAATCGCGGCGACGTCGCGCCGCCGCGCCCAGCTGACCGCGCGGTGAGCGACGATGTCGGGGCTGGCGATGTGGACGATGTTGGGCTCAAATTCGGCGAGGTCGCGGCGGATGCGGCCGGTCAAAGCGATCGGCAGGCGGTATTCCGGCCGCAACGGGATCGCGACCGACGGGACGCTGACGATTTCCCCGGTCGGCTTGAAAGCGGGATCGGCGACCGTCGGCGAATAGATGCGGACCTTGGCGCCTTGCCGCAGCAGATAATCGACGAGTCGGTTCAGCGCCTGGTTGGCGCCGTCGCGCACATAATTGTAATTCCCCGAAACCAGGGCGATGCGAAGGTCGCTGGGCTGCACCGGGCAATGCCTAAGCGGCCACTGCAGCAAAGGCAAAGCACAGTCGTTTCTCATGGTGATGGACAGCATCAAATCCGGACTGCCGCCGATCGCCCGCGCCGATGCCCGGCTGTTCATCCTCGGCAGCCTTCCCGGGGATGCGTCGCTGGCCGCTGGCCGCTATTACGCGCATCCGACCAACCAGTTCTGGCGTTTGCTGGGCCAGGCGATCGGCGAGGAGCTGCAGGCACTGGATTACGACGAGCGCCTGCGGCGATTGGCGGTCCGACGCATCGGCCTGTGGGACGTGATCGCTTCGGCCAGCCGCCGCGGCAGCCTCGACCAGGCGATCCGTTCGCCCGATCACAATCCGGTCAATGCGCTGTTGGGCGATTTCCCGCAGCTGCAGGTGCTGGCATTTAACGGCTCCAAGGCCGCCGCCATCGGCCGCAAGCTGCTCGGAGCGCCAAGCCGGCTGGCCCTTGTCGAGCTGCCCTCGTCGAGTGCGGCCAATACGCTGCCGTATGCGCAAAAGGCGTCGGTTTGGGCGGCCTTGGCGCAATTCATTGACGACAAGCCTTGTCGAGGCTTGAACATCGCCCCAACATGGCCGGCATGAACACGACGCCCGATGATGAAGTCGACGATGACGAGGTCGACAACGGCAAAAGATTGTCGATGGTCGACGAGGCGCTGGTCGCCGGCACGATTGCCAACACGAACGGCCTGCTGGTCATCGTCGCCCGGCTGGTCGCCCGCGGATTCCTCGACCGCGACGACCTCAAGGCCTTTTCCGACAGCTATTCCAAGCCGCTCGATCATCTCGGCATGCGCGAGAACGAGCTGGTCAGCCAGATGCAGGACCAGATGGAGTCGACCCTTGCCGAGTTGATGCGCTACCTAAGCGAGCGCGAGCGCAAGACCTGAGCCAGCGCGGCTAGCGCGCGCTCCGTTCGAGCAGGGCGATCAGTTCCTCTGCCTTTTGCCTTTGCTCGTTCGCATCTCCGCCGACGATCGCCGACTCGATGCAGTGCTGAAGATGATCGCTCAGCATCTCGCTTTCGACCCGGGCGAGCGCCGACCGCGCCGCCTGAAGCTGGGTCAGGATATCGATACAGTATCGGCCCTCGTCGATCATTTTGGCGATGCCGCGGACCTGGCCTTCGACGCGGCTGAGCCGATTGCGCAACTTGGCTTGGTTCATGCGTTCCATGCGGGCGAATGTAACGCTTTAGGAGGGCACTTGCAATATACCCGTGTAGGGTATACGTGCATACCCCCTACGGGTAATGAACAGGAGTCGCTGGTGACCGATCATGTCAATGTCCAAAACGATGGCGACCATCGCCATGGCCACGCGCACGGCCACTCCGCAGGGGGTGCCTGGCGGACGTCTGCGCAGGCGACGCTGCATTGCCTTACAGGTTGCGTGATCGGCGAGGTCGCCGGGCTGGCGATCGGCGTCACGCTCGGCCTTCCGGTGTGGCAGACGATCATTCTGGCGACCGGGCTCGCTTATCTGTCGGGAATGACTCTCGGCCTGTTGCCGGTGATGAAAAACCAGGGGGTCGGCATGCTCGAGGCGCTGCGCATCATCTGGATCGGCGAGGTGATCTCGATCGGGGTGATGGAGCTTGTGATGAACTACGTCGACTATCAAATGGGCGGCATGGCCGCGCCGTCGGTGGCGAGTTGGATGTTCTGGCGCGGGCTGGCGTTTGCTATTCCCGCCGGGTTCATAGCCGCCTGGCCGGTCAACTACTGGCTGCTCAAGCGCGAGCTCAAAGCGTGTCACTGATCCCGGTCATTGCCCGTCAATCTCGTGGATCCTATTTCGCGCCCACGGTCAAGCGTCGCTCGCTCGGCGCTTCCATTTCCACGCCAGTTTAAGCCCGCAAGCCGACGCGGCTGCGGCCAAGTTCCGGAGACCTTCGTGAATACCAGATTGCTACTCGCGGTTGGCGCCGTTTCGCTGGCGGCCCTTGCGTCGCCGACGCCGGCGACTGCCCAGCACGCCGACCACGCCCCACCGCTCGCGGCGAAGACGCCGCCAGAGAACGCCCCGGCCGAACAGGTTGCGCCTCCCGAGCCGACGCACGTCCAGCCGGATCCGGACCATACGCAAATGGACCATTCGCAGATGGACCATTCGCAAATGAATCAGGGGGCTGAGGATAGCGCCGCGGCCGCTCCGGCGGACCATACAGGCCACGCGGTCATGACCGGTGCGCTCGGCCCTTATCCGATGACCCGCGAATCATCCGGGACCGCGTGGCAACCCGACGCTTCCGAACACATGGGCTTCATGGCCACCAGCGGCGCCTGGAACTTGATGGCCCACGGCGTGCTCAACCTCGTCTATGACCACCAATCCGGGCGCCGCGGCGACGACAAGGCGTTCGCCTCCGGCATGCTGATGGGGATGGCCCAGCGGCCGCTCGGCAACGGCACGTTCCAACTGAAGGCGATGCTCAGCCCCGACCCGCTGATGGGCAAGCGCGGCTATCCGCTGCTGCTCGCCAGCGGCGAGACGGCCGACGGCGTCGATCACCTGATCGACCGCCAGCACCCGCACGATTTCTTCATGGAGCTGTCGGGGTCGGTGTCGCAGAACCTGGGACCGAAGAGCAGCCTGTTCCTCTATGCGGGACTGCCCGGCGAACCGGCGTTCGGCCCGCCAGCGTTCATGCACCGCGAAGCGATCCTCGATTCGCCCGAAGCGCCGATCACCCATCACTGGCTGGATTCTACCCACATCAGCTTCGGCGTGCTGACCGGCGGTTTGGTGCTCGACCGGATCAAGCTTGAATTCAGCCGCTTCAACGGGCGCGAGCCCGACCAGCATCGCTGGAACATTGAGACCGAGCCGCTCGACTCGACCGCCGCGCGCCTGTCGTGGAATCCGACCGCCGAGCTCGCGCTGCAGGGGAGCTGGGGCCGTTTCGTCGAGCCCGAGCAATTGGAGCCAGGAGTCGACCAGACCCGCTGGTCGGCGAGCGCCCTCTACGCCCGCGAAATCGCGCCCGGCTGGAAGCTGGCGGGCACGCTCGCCTGGGGTCGCAAATCCATCAAGGATCATCACGGCGATTGGCTGCACGACGACGCTTATGTCGCCGAGGCCTCGTTGAAGCGCCGCGGCTGGACCCTGTTCGGGCGCGGCGAGCTGACCGAGAACCGCGAGCTTCTCGACGAAGCCGAGCATGGCCCGGCCTTTCAGGTCGGCAAGCTGTCGGCGGGCGTCGTCCGCGACGTGCCGCTGGCCGGTCACCTCTCGCTCGGGCTCGGCGGCCTGCTCGCCGTGAACTTCGTTCCCGACGGGCTTGCGCCCTTCTATGGCGGGCACAATCCGATCGGCGCGATGGGCTTCCTGCGCCTGAAGGTCGATTGATTGACTAGGCTAGCCCAAGCCCACATATGGCCCGCTCTCGAAGCGATGGCCCCTTCGTCTAGCGGTCCAGGACGTCGCCCTCTCACGGCGAAAACACGGGTTCGAGTCCCGTAGGGGTCACCACAGCCATCGCCGGCCGATGAACGGAAACCGTGAGTTTGCCGCAGGTTGCGACTCGGCTTTTTGAGCGCTTCGAACCGGGCGATTGCTCCCGAGTCGCTGGCAGCCCGAAGGGCATTACGGACCCGCTAGAGTCCCGTTTTGGGATTCCGCAATTCAAATTTTCGTGGAGCACCAACACTTTGGCCGAGCGCGCCGCCAAGGCAACAGGCGCGGTATTAAATAAGTGTTAACCTGTCGGTAACCGCAGCCGCTAAATCGTGCACCGCGGACTGTTGAGCAAATAAGGATACAAAACCGTGCTTAATACTGCCAGTTGGCTAAGGAATATCCCCAATTCCCAATAGATAGCTGCAACTGATCGTAAGTTCTGCTTGGTCACTTACATAGATTACTAAGGACGTTAACCAGATTATAGCCTCGTCACGATTCTGTAATGCTGCCGATCAGCGGCGGGGTTTAGACCCGCGAGCTTGCCAAAAGTCTAATTCGGTGTCTTGTGTTGAACTACGCGAGGTGCCGATTCTCGAATGTTAACCAGTCTCGTTACGCGGGGTTGGTCGGGAAACGGGGGACTCAGCAACAGCTGAAGCGGCCGGCCGCAAGGCGGCGGGAAGATAGGGGTAGGTTATGCGATACGACGATGCGAGCTCGGTCAGCAATCAGGCGGCGGGAGCTCCCGACGCGCGCGACGATGCGGACGCCTTGGCAGCCGGCAGCAGCGGCCCGGCCACCGGCAACACCATCACCGGTGCAGGCACCATCACCGGGGCCGCAGGAGCGGACCTGGTCGCCAACGGTCCCGGCCAGGTCGTCGCCCTCGAAGGCGCCGGCGGAAGCGATTCGGGAGAGGGCGGAAGCCTTCAGGTAGGGGGCCGCTTCGGCGACCTCACGATGAACAGCAGCGGCAGCTATAGCTACGAGCCCAACGAAGACGCGCCGAACGGCGGCCGCGACGTGTTCCGCTACACCATTGCTGATAGCGCCGGCGCGCGCGACACCGCGACCCTGACGATCGACATCGGCCGCGAGCTCGAGGAAATCAAAGCCGACGCCCAGCAGATCATCCCGGGACCCGACGGAGTCGTCACGCTTCCTCCTGGAGTGCAGCTCTCCGACATCCTTGTCGTCGGTCGCAACCTCGTCATCAACCTGCCCGACGGCAGCCAGATGGTCATCGTCGACGGTGCCGTTTTCGTGCCGCAGCTGGTACTCGGCGGTGTTGAAGTGCCCGCGACCAACCTCGCCGCGCTGCTGATCGATGCCGAACCCAAGCCCGCGTCCGGAACGCCGGATAGCAGCGGCGGCAACTTTGCCGTCGACGTACCTCCGCTCGATCCTGGCGTTCCGCTCGGCGACCTGATTCCGCCGACAGAGCTCGACTACACGCCGCCGATCTTCGAGGATGTCGGCCAGTTCATCGACGAAGAGCCCGAAATCTTCGTTCAGCCCGACGGTCAGCCGGCCTCGGTCGCGGCGGTTGACAGCGTCGACGAAGCCGGACTTCCGGCCCGCGACGGGAATCTTCCGGACGAGCCGCCCGGGTCCAACTCAGCGGCGAACAGTGAAACGACGACCGGGACGATCCTGGTCAATTCGCCCGACGATCCCTCCGTCGTGACTATCAACGGCGTTGCCGTCACTGGCGTCGGCCAGGTCTTCGAGGGCGCCCATGGGACGCTGACCATCACCAGCATCAGCGACAGCGCGATCGGCTACAGCTATACGCTGACCGACAACACGTCGGGCAACGCCACGCACGACGATTTCTCCGTCACGGTCACCGACAATGACGGCGATACCGCGACCGCGACGCTCACCATCAACATCATCGACGACGTGCCAACGGCGCGCAACGACACCGATGCCAGCGTCGATGGCGTTGCCACGGGCAACGTCATTACCGACGCAGCCCCCGGCGACGTCGGCGACACCGACATCAACGCCGCCGACACGGTCGGCGCGGACGACGCCACGCTGACCTCGGTCAGCGGCGCGGGCGGCAGCGATTCGACGTTCGGCGAGGGCGTGCTGACCGTCAACGGCACGCACGGCGTGCTCGTCATCGATGCGCAGGGCAATTACACCTACACCGTCAATCCCAATGCGGGCGGCGGCGGAGTCGATGTATTCACCTACACGCTGACCGACGGCGACGGCGATACGTCGACCGCCACCTTGACGATCACCAATCCCGACCTGTTTCCGGAAACGGACCCGAATCCCGTCGTCCGCACGGACGACGACGCGGTCCCGGGAGCCGACGGCAACCCGGGCGGCGTTGGCGATGATATCGATGCCGAGAATCTCAACGGCACACTGAGCGGCTCCGGCGGCGACGGCGCCCTGACGTTCGACCTGCTGACCACCGGCGCGCCCGCGGGCTTCACTTATGTGAATGGCCCGGACGGATCGATCCTCGTTCAGCAGGGCGGCACCACCGTCCTGACGATCACCATCAATGCCGCGACCGGCGCGTACACGGTCACTCAGAATGCGCCGATCGACCATCCGGCCGGCGGCGACGAGAATAATCTCAGCTTCACGATCAACTACACGGTCACCGACGCGGACGGCGATTCAGCCCCCGGCACGCTGGTCATCAACGTCGACGACGACACCCCGACCATCGGCCGCGAGGACGTCTCCGCGCCGACCCTGACCGTCGACGAGACGGATCTGACGACCGACGCCACCGGCGACTTCTCTGGCCTCTTCGACGTCCAGTACGGCGCCGACGGCGCGGGCACGACGAGCTACGCGGTCACCGTCGTCGACGGCACCGACAGCGGCTTGGTCGATGTCGCGACCGGCCAGAGCATCTTCCTGTTCAACGACGGCGGCGTGGTCGAAGGCCGCGTCGGCGGAGTCGGCGGCGTGGTCGCCTTTACCGTAAGCGTCAATTCGGTGACGGGCGTCGTCACTCTCGACCAGCAACGGGCGCTCGATCATCCCGACGCGACCGATCCCGACGATCCGGTCAGCCCCAACGCGACCTCGATCCAGCTGACGGTCACCGCGACCGACGGCGACGGCGATCCGGTCGATGACACCATCAACATCGGCGCCAACCTGGTGTTCGAAGACGACGGCCCGACCGCCAACGATGATGTCGGCAATCAGGTCGGCGAAGATAATCCCATCACCGTTGACGTCTTGGCCAACGACGAAGAAGGCGCGGACGGCGTCAGCGTCGATGATGTATCCTATGTTGGCGGTACGCTCAGCGGTGCCGGCATCCTCGTCTATAATGGCGACGGTACCTTCACCTACACGCCCGCTCCGGGCGAAGAAGGCGTCGTCACCTTCGATTATCAGATCCTCGACGGTGACAGCGATCCGTCGGTCGCGACGGTGACGATCAACCTGCAGGATGATTCAGAGCCTCAGATTGGAACGCCTGAAAATTTGATTGTCGACGAGGACGGCCTGGCCGGCGCAAATGTCGACGCCAACCCGCTGCAGGCGGACCCCGGCGAAACCGACTCGACCGAGAGCGCGACCGACAGCGGCCAAGTGGTCGTCGACTTCGGCGACGACGTTCCGGACGCGCCGCTGGTTGATTCCATCGAGCTGCTCGACAGCCCGGCGCTGGATGGCCAGCTGGTGGACCTCGACGGCAACCCGGTGACGTTTGCGCTCAACGGTTCCGGCCAGCTGGTCGGTACGGCCAACGGCACGACCGTGATAATCATCTCGATCACGGGCGCGGTGGCAGGGCCCGGCGCGGGCGAGGTGACCTACAGCTACAGCGCTCAGTTGCTGGAGCCGGTCCAGCATGCCGACGTTGGCAACAATGAGAACACGGACCTGCTGAGCGGCGTCCAGTTCCAGGTGACCGACAGCGACGGTGACGAGGCGACGAGTTCGTTCAGCGTGACGGTGGTCGACGATGTGCCCACCGCGACCAACGACGTCGATGAAATTGCCGGAGGCGGCAGCACCGCGACCGGTAATGTCATCACCGGGGTTGGTACGAACGCCGGTGCCGCGAATGCCGATCAGACGGGGGTAGACACTCCGGCCACGATCACCGCGATCAGCGGCTTTGGCGGCACGGATACCACCTTCTCAGCCGGCGTGCTCGAGATCGCTGGCGAGTTCGGCACGCTTGAGATCGATGCCGACGGCAACTACACCTACACCCGCTCCGATGGCGCGCCGGGCGACGCCCAGGACGTCTTCACCTACACGTTGACGGATGCGGATGGCGACAGCACGACTGCGACGCTGACCATCAACATTGGCGATGCGGCGCCGAATCTGCCGGATCCGGCGCTCGTTCGGCTTGACGATGATGCGCTCACCGACGGCAACCCGGGCGGTGACGGCGACGACGTCGACTCCGCGGGCCTGCCAGGCCAGCTGGCCGGCACGGGCGGCGATGGCGACCTCGATTACAACTTCACCGGCGTCAACACGCTCCCGGCGGGCTTTTCTGTCAATCTGGTCAACGCGGGCACACTGCAGGTCCTGCAGGGCGCGACGGTGGTCCTGACCATCACGCTCGACACCGACACCGGCGCCTTCAACGTCGTTCAGAACAACCCGATCGATCACCTCGCTGGCGACAACGAGAATAATTACGTGTTCTCGATCGGAGTCGAAGTCGAGGATGCCGACGGCGATGTGGAGCCGGCGACGATCACGATCAACGTCGACGACGATACGCCGGTGTTGGAAGATGTCGCGGCCGGCGGCAGTGTGGATTTGGACGAGACGGACGCGGGCACTCCGGCCGGCTTCCCGATCTCCGACACCAGTGTCGATCCGGTGATCGATGCGACCAAGCTGTTCGGAGCCGACGGTCCAGCGGCGGTCAATTCGACCGTTTATAGCCTGTCGATTGTCGGCGGTTCTCCAGAGCCGAGCGGCCTGCAGACGGCGATCGGAGATTTTGCGATCACTCTCGTGCAGATCGATGCGAACACGATTCAGGGCCAATATCAGGACGGCGGCACGCAGGTCGCATTCACAATCGACATCAACACCGACGGCACGGTCACGCTGACCCAGGAAGTTCCGCTGGAGCATCTGGATGACGGCCCTCCGGGACCGGATCACAACGATGCGCTGGATCTTGACGGGCTGATCAACGCGACTGTCACCATCACCGACGGCGATGGCGACAGCACGTCGGCTTCGGCGCCGATCGGCGACAATCTGGTGTTCCTCGATGACGGTCCGAATGCCGAAGTCGACGGGCAAGTGGTTGTGCCGACGCTGACCCTCGATGAAACGCGGCCGGTCGGCGAAGAAACCGACGGCGACAGCGACCCGGCCGGCTTGGCGACCGTAACGGTCGGCTTTGCCAACAACTTCCAGGCGGTCGATTATGGCGCCGATGGGCCTGGCGTCGTCAGCTATGATCTGGTGCTCGCGGCAGAGGGTTCGGGTTCGGGACTTTACGCGCTCGACAATACCGACATCGACGCTGGCGACGGCGACGGCGACGGCTATGGCCAGGGCGAAGAGATCTTGCTCTTCACCGAAGCCGACGGTTCAATCACCGGGCGTCTCACCGTTGATGGAGCTGTCTATTTCACCATCTCGGTGAATGCCTCCGGCCAGGTAACGTTCACGCAGTCACTAAACGTCTGGCATGCGAACGCGGCCGACTCCGACGATACGTCATCGCTGAGCGCCGCTGCCGAAACGTTGTTGCTCGAACAGACCGTCACCGACTCCGACGGCGATTTCGACACGGCGACGATCGACTTGAGCGACGGCGTGTTCGCGATCGAAGACGACGGTCCGCAAGCGATCCAGCCGGACGCGATTACGGAAGGCCTCAACAATGAGATCGGGGCGAGCGAAACCGCCGATCTCGACGATGACGGCGAAGTCATCACCGACTTTGGAACAGACGGGCCGGGACTGGTGACGTTCGCCAACATCACCAACGGCGATGACTCCGGTCTCACTTCTGATGAAGACGTCATCGAATATTGGCTGTCGGACGATGGCCAAACTCTGGAGGGCCGGACGAACAGCACGGACGGCATCGATGGTGAGCTCGTGTTCACCGTCGCGATCAACCAGGGCGACGGCACCTATACGGTGACCATGTCCGGTACCATCGACAACGGCGCCGGGGTGACGTTCAATAATCTGACGAGCTCGAAGGCGGGTAACGTCGATGTCCGCGGCGTCGGTGCTGACGACCCGCTCACGACGGTCGATCTCTTGCTGACAGCGTCCGCAAATGGAGCGAATGCGACAATCAACACCAGCTCCACTACGGTCGGTGCGGCCAACCAGTCGATGAATGTGGGCGAAACGATACGTATCGACTTCGTCACCAACCTTGAGGACGATCCAACCGACACCCTCGCCACCTTCCCGTCGGGCTTCAGCTACGACGGTCATGTCGGCACGGACAGCTTCCTGCAGCTCATCCCGCAGGTGCAGGGTGATCAGAGCCAGACGGTTGCGTTCCGGGTCTATGCGCTCAACACGACGGTGACCGACGCCGGAAGTCCGGACGACATTCCGGGCGACGGTTTCTCGGATTCGACCATCGTCCAGATCACCCATGTGACCGTCGATGGCTTCGATGTCGGTGAAACGTCCGTGACCGTCGCTATCGGTGCGATCGGCGTTTGGACACCGATTGCTTATGGTGTCTACGCGCAGTTGCAGGCTGACGGATCGGTGATCTTCACCGGTATTCAGGAAGGCGACCGGTACGGTATCGAAACCGGCACTGACTTCAATGCGGTGGCGGTCACGTCGCTGGCGACAGGCATTGGCCCGGTAGGGAATTTGTCGACCACGGACGCCTTCGATCTCGGCGTCTTCTCGATCGGCGAGGTCGACAGCGGCGAGCCGATCGAACTGAGCTACGACCTCAACATCACCGACGCCGACGGCGACACCGTGACGATGGTCGATGCGATCAACATCACGATCGACCCGGCGGGCACGCCGGCGCCGCTTGCGGCAACGACAATGATGGTCAGCCAGGAGCCGCTCGGGGATACGTCGTCGCTGTCGCTGATGGCCTCGGACAGCACCGAACAGCAGCGCACGATGAGCGCCGCCAACAACAACAGCGTGTTGCTGGGGGCGATTGCGGCGGCGGGGCTGGGCGCCAGTTCGGCGGCCGCGGCGAACGGCTTCGCGGCACGCGATTACGACGGGATGCTCGACTCAATGGTTGTCGGCCGCACCGCGGACGAGGCCATGGCCTTGGATAGCGGGGATTCGAGCCGCAGTGCACTCTCGGGCGAAACCCAGGAGTCCGTCGACGATCAGCCCGCAAGCGAGTCTTCCGCGACACAATCGGATGTCTCCGCGCAGCATTCGCTGACCGACGGCGGCAGCGAGGACGCCCAGGCGCCGTCGGCGCTGTCCGAGGGCACCGAGCAGTCGGCTCCCGCGGACACCAGCTTCACCAGCGAATCGATCGCCATGCCATCGGCGGACATGCTGGCGGCCGCGAACGAGAACGGCGTTGACGGCGCGGCGAAGGGGACCAGCGAAGTCGGCAGGGTGCTCGCAGATGCGCTCGCCGGCGGCGATGGACCCAGCATCGACGCGATCCTCGACGCGGCGGCGAACCACGGGTCGCCGGAAGCCCTCGCGGCGCTGGCAAGCCACGGCGCTGGAGCGGTATCAGGTTGGGACACGGGCGGATTTGGCGGCTTTTCAGGCGGTCAATTCACGCGCACGATGGACGACATGGTGCTTCATCCTGACGCGGTTCAGCCCGCAGCCTGAGTTTATTTGAGCGAAGAGGGTCTCCACTGGTGGACGGTGGGGACCCGAACTGAAGACCAGAAGGGGGAATTATGAAAAGGAAGCACTGGACGATGATCGTCCCCGGAGCGGTGCTGCTTTGCACTTCACCGGCTTACGCTGTCGAACTGCGCGATGCAGTTCAGGCGGCGCTCGCCACCAACCCGGAGATCCGTCAGGCGGTCGCCAACACGGAAGCTACACGGGAAGAGCGGGTCCAGGCCCAGGGGCTGTGGTATCCGCGCGTATCGGTCGAAGGTTCGGCCGGTGTCCGCAACCTGCGCAATCCGACCCGCCGCAGCATTGGCATCGCCGATGAAACCCTGTGGCCGATCGAAGGCGAACTGATCGTCGACCAGCTGCTGTTCAACAGCGGTGGGCGCGAGGCGGAAATCCGCCGCCAGGCGTCCCGCACCGATGCCGCCGCGGCGCGCGTCGAGGAGCGTTCGGAGTTCGTCGCGGTCAACGTCGCCCGCACCTACATCGACTATCTTCTCCAGCAGCGCCTGGTCGCGATCGCCGAAGACAATGCGACGTTCCATGAGCGCCTCGCCGGAGATCTGCGCGAAGGCGTCTCGCAGGGCTCGATCAGCGTCGCCGACCAGCAGCAGGCCGAAGAGCGTCTCCAGTCAGCGCGCGCCCGGGTAACCGAAGCTCGCGAAGACCTGGAAAATGCCTCGATCACCTTTCGGACATTGACCGGCCTGCCCATCGACAGCGTGTCGATGCCGCCCGACCTGTCGCAGTGCCAGCCTGCCACCCTCGAAGAGGCGGAGGCATTGGCCAGGCAGAACAACCCGCGCATCCAGGAAGCCCTGGCCGACCTCAACACCGCCCGCGAGGATATCCGGGCCGCGCGCGCGGAGATCGGGCCGCGGGTGAACCTCGAGGGCCGTGCCCGCGCCGGGCACGACATCGACGGCTTTGCCGGCCGCACGACCGACCTCCAGGCCAACGTCGTCCTGCGCTGGAACCTGTACAATGGCGGCACCAAGGAAGCCAATGTCCGCGAGCAGCGCCATCGGGCCGATGAAGTCCATGCGCGGCTGTTCGAACAGACTCGCCGCGCCGAGGAGGACACTCGGACCGCCTGGAACCGGTTCCAGAACCAGAGCCGCCTGGCATCCGAACTGGAGACCCAGGGCCGCATCACCGACGACCTGCTGCTGTCCTACCGCGAGCAGTTCAACATCGGCCGCCGGTCGCTGCTCGACGTGCTGGATGCGCAAAACACGCGCAACAATGTCCAGGCCCAGACGGAAACCGCCCGGCTCGCGAAGCTGTATGCGCAATATCGCGTGCTGGCGGCGAGCAACCGTTTGATCGATTGCCTCGGAGTGGCGATGCCCACTTCCGGGTACGGCGACGAGCGCGCGCGCTTCCGCGTCAACCCCATCCCGCCCGCGGACCGCGACGAGAACAGCTATCCGCTGCCTCGCATGGGACCCCCGGCGCCGGCTGGCGGTCAATAACATTGGGGACGGGTAGTGAGTTTCATGCATTGGCTTGACGCCCAGCCGTCGCGTGAGATTGACCCCGTCCTCGACTGCCTGACCTACCTCGCGCGGGAGGCGGACCGGCCGTCTTCGCCGGTACTTCTGCGCGCTGGGCTCGCGCTTTCCGAACAGGGGACGCTGCCGTTCCACCAGGTCGAGCCGGCGCTCGACCAGGTCGGGATGCGCGGCGATCCCGTCACCCGCAATTTGAAGGGCTGGCCGGCGCGCAAGCTGCCGGCGATCCTCGAGCTGGAGGATGACCGGGCCGCGGTCCTGCTCGAAATGCGCGATGGCGACGGGCTGATCCACGCGCCGGGCATCGCCGAGCCCCTGTGGGTGCCGCTGGCCGAAATCGAGACCGTGTTTACCGGCCGCGCCGTGGTCGTCGAGGCCGATCCGGCCAAGGAGCGCGAAGGCGAGCGGCCGTGGGACAAGGCGCGGCGGACGCACTGGTTCTGGTCCGAAGTGTGGAAGGTCCGGCGCGAGTTCTGGCCGGTCGTCCTCGCCGCGCTGATCGTCAATATGCTCGCTCTGGCAATGCCGCTGTTCACGATGAACGTTTATGACCGGGTGATCCCGAACAAGGCGGTGTCGACGCTGTGGGTGCTGGCCGCCGGCGTCGGGCTGGCGCTGGTGTTCGATTTCATCCTCCGCCTGGCGCGCGCGCAGCTGATCGACGAGATCGGCCGCAAGCTCGACGCCAAGCTCGCCCAGAAGCTCTTCGAAAAAGTGATGAACCTGCCGATGGCGGCGCGCCAGGGCAGCACCGGCGCGCTGGCCCGGCGGGTCTCCGAATACGAGCTGGTCCGCGACTTCTTCGCCTCGACCACGGTGGTCCTGGTCGTCGATGTCTTCTTCCTGTTCCTGTTCCTGATCCTCATCACGGTGCTTGCCGGGTGGCTGGTTGTAGTGCCGATCATTGGCATCGTGCTGATGCTCATCGCCGGGATCAGCCTGCAGAGGACGATGGCCAGCGCGGCGGTCGATGCCCAGGCCGATTCGAGCCTCCAGAATTCGCTGCTCGTCGAGTCGATTGCCGGCGCCGAGACTTTGAAGTCGGCGCGCGCCGAGGGCCAGATGCTCGGCCGCTGGCGCCGCTATTCGGGTATGTCGGCGACGACCCAGGAGCGCATGCGCCGGCTGACCGCGGTCGCCGTCAACCTCGCCGGCGTGTCGCAGCAGATGATCAGCGTCGGCCTTCTGATCGGCGGCTTCTACCAGTTCAACCAAGGCAATATGACGATGGGCGCGATCATCGCCATCATCATGCTTGCCGGCCGTGCGACCCAGCCGATCGGCCAACTGGCGTTCCTCTTCACCCGCGGCCGGCAGGCGTTCGCGACGCTCGATTCGCTGCAGGAGATGATGGAAGTCGCCGACGAGCGGCAGTCGTCGATGCGCAGCATCATGCCCGAGATTCGCGCCGGCCACATCAAGCTCACGGATCTCGACTTCCGCTATCCGCAGGCGGCCCGCGACGCCTTGACCGGGCTCGACCTCGCCATCCGTCCGGGCGAGCGGATCGGCATCATCGGCCGGGTGGCGTCGGGCAAGTCGACGCTGGGGCGCGTGCTGTGCGGGCTCTACGAGCCGACCGGCGGCACGTACAGCATCGACGGCCTCGACAGCCGCCAGTTCCACCCGCACCAGCTGCGCGAGGCGTTCCGCTTCGTCGGCCAGGATTCGGAGCTGTTCAGCGGCTCGGTCCGCGACAATTTGATGCTCGGCGCCGCCCAGGCCACCGACAACCAGCTGGTCGATGCCGTCGTCCGGTCCGGGGCCGACATCTTCCTGTCGCGCGATGCGGCCGGCTTCGACCTGCCGGTTGGCGAGCGCGGCTCGCGCCTGTCGGGCGGACAGCGCTCGCTGCTGGTCCTCGCCCGGGCGCTGGTGTCGCCGAGCAAGCTGCTGTTCCTCGATGAGCCGAGCGGCGCGATGGACACCCAGACCGAGCTCTATTTCATCGAGCATCTGAAGACCGCGCTGGCGCCTGACCAGACGCTGGTTGTCGCGACCCACCGCCACAACATGCTGTCGATCCTCGACCGCCTGATCGTCATCGACGCCGGCCGGATCATCGCCGACGGGCCGCGCGACCAGGTTCTCGGCCACTTGAGCAAAGCGCCCAATAAAGAAGCGAAGTCATGACTGCCCTCACCATCCTGCGGCGCCGGTTTTCGGCTCGGCTCGCCGAACTTCGGGTCGAGGCCATCGCCTTCGCCATTGTCTTTATCGCGGCGACGGCCGCCGTCCTGATCGCGTTTCGGGCGCCGGCGCTGGATGCCACGGTCTCGGTCGAGCTGCCGCCGGCAGACGCCGCCGCGCTGGTCGCCGCGACCAGCGCTTCGCCGAGCGAAGCTCGCGCCATCGGCGACCAGGCGAAACTGATCAATGCGTCGCTGCCGTTCAGCTCGTCGCCGGTCCAGCCGGCGCGGCCGTTCGCCATCGGCGGCGACGGCCTCGACCAGCGCCGCGCGCTGCTGTGCCTGACCCAGGCGGTGTATTACGAGGCCGGGTTCGAGCCCGCCGCCGGCCGCCGCGCGGTTGCCCAGGTGGTCCTCAACCGGATGCGCCACCCGGCATTCCCGAAATCAGTGTGCGGGGTCGTCTATCAGGGCTCGCGTTCGCCGGTCTGCCAGTTCAGCTTTGTGTGCGACGGCTCGCTATACCGCGCCCCGGCGCCGGGGGCCTGGCGCGAGGCCAAAGCGGTCGCCGAGGCGGCGCTGGTCGGTTACGTCGAGGCTTCGGTCGGCTCGGCGACCCATTATCACGCCAATTACGTCGCCCCGCGCTGGGCGCCGCTGCTGACCAAGATCACACAATTGGGAGCGCACATCTTCTACCGCTGGCCCGGCGCCTGGGGCCAGCGCGCGTCCTTCACCGGCCGCTATGTTGGCGAGCCGCAGGATCCGTTGTCGCTTCGTTCGCCGCTGCGCGGCCCGCTCGGGCCCGGCGAAACGGAGCTGGCCGTCACCCTCGCCCAGGCCGGACCGCCGATCGCCCGCGCCGAGAACGACGTCGGCGGCCTGCTCGACGTCACCAAGGGCTGGACTCTCAACATCCCGGGCCCGGACGAGGTCAGCAAAGCCACCGCCCGCGCGCTCGCCGAGCAGAAGGCGCGCGCCGCCGCACCCGCCGTTGACGTTGCGGCC
The DNA here is from genome assembly GCA_035512655.1 of Sphingomicrobium sp. Taxonomy (GTDB): domain Bacteria; phylum Pseudomonadota; class Alphaproteobacteria; order Sphingomonadales; family Sphingomonadaceae; genus Sphingomicrobium. The sequence goes on from DATKDM010000012.1 coordinate 28,305, forward strand.
ACCGCGGCGCCTGTCGTAGCCTCGCGCTGAACGGCCTGCTGGAGTAAAGCGTAGTCATGGCAACCCTCCCGTTCATGGGGCCACTCGGGCGCCACCGGCAGCCGTTGACCGGCTCGCGGCTGATCATCGTCGCCTCGGCGATCGGCTTCGCGATTTTTATCCTCTGGGCGATGCTGGCCCAGGTCGACGAGGTTACCAGCGGCCAAGGCAAGGTGATCCCGTCGAGCAAGGCGCAGCTGATCCAGGCCGTAGAGCCCGCGACGGTTGAAGAGCTGATGGTGCGCTCGGGCCAGCGGGTCCGCCGCGGCCAGCTGCTCGCCCGCCTCGACGATACCCAGAGCGCCTCCGAACTCGGCCAGATCCAGGCGGAGACCGAGGCGCTGTCGGCGCGCTCGGCGCGCCTCGCCGCCGAGGGCACGCGAACCTCGACCAACTGCACCGGTGCCGATTGCGCCGACGAAGCGCAGCTGCGCGCGGTGCGCGAGTCGGCGCTTCGCAGCCGAATTGCCGCGCTCAACGCGAGCGCAGAGCAGCGCCGCCGCGAGGTGTCCGAGGCGCAGGCGACGATCAGCAGCCTGCAGGGCAGCCTGGCGCTGGCCCAGCGGCAGATCGCGATGCTCGAGCCGCTCGCGGCGAAGAATATTGTCCCGCAAACGGACCTGCTCGACGCGCGGCGCGAAGTGAACGATCTCCAGGGCCGGATCGCCGCCGCTCGCGAACAGCAGTCGCGCGCGATGGCCGCGGTGCGTGAGGCGCAGGCGCAGGCCAGCGAGGCCGGCTTCAGCTTCCGCCAAGAGGCATTGAACGAACGCAGCCAGATCGAGGCCAAGCTCGCGGTCAACCAGCAATCGCTGCGCGGGGCCCGCGGCCGGCTCGGCCGGATGGAATTGCGTTCGCCGGTCGAGGGGGTCGTCAACGACCTCCAGGTGACGACCATCGGCGGCTTCGTCCAGGCCGGCCAGAAGGTGATGGAAATCATCCCGATGGGCGACAAGCTGCTGGTCGAGACACGCGTCAAGCCGAGCGACATCGCCTTCATCAAGGTCGGCGACCGGGCATTGGTGAAGATCACCGCTTACGACTTTTCGACCTACGGCGGGCTCGACGGCCGAGTCGTCCAGGTGTCGGCCGATTCGATCTACGACGAGGTCGAAAAGGAAGCCTATTTCAACGTCATTGTCGAAACCGACAGGAGCTATGTGGAATCGGCGGGGCGGAGGCTCCCGATCACGCCGGGAATGATGACCGATACTCAGATCATCACCGGCCGCAAGAGCATCCTCAGCTATCTGCTGAAACCGGTCCTGAAAGCCCGCAGCGAAGCTCTGCGCGAGCGCTAGTCGGCCGGAGCGGCGGGCCCGGATGGGGTCAGCGGCGCGATCGTCGCCGCGGCAATCGTCAAATCAGGCATCCGGCGCCGGTAGCCGTGCGTCCAGGCGCCGTTGGCGGCGAAGGTGAGCACCGGGCGATAGTCGCTGGCGTCGTCGGCATCGAGGATCACGTCGGTGCCATTGTCGAGCACCAGCATGCGACCCGCGGCGCGAACCACCAGCAGCGCGTGATCGGAGCGCCGGACCAAATCCTTGGCGACAACCAGGTACAGGTCGCGATCGGAGAATCCGGCGGCGCGGAGCATCTGCAACTTGGCGATCGCATAATCCTCGCAATCGCCGCGGCCGCGGCGCAGCGTGTCGCTGGCGGCGGACCAGAAATCCTCGCGCCGATACTGGCGCGAATCATCGACAAACTGCACCCGCGCGTTGACGTAGCGGTTGACGGCTTCGACGCGCGCCATCGCGTCGCGGCCACGAAGCGAGGCGGCGTAGGAGGCGGGCGCGCCAACCACGCGCTGGCGGGCAACCGCGCGCCAGCGCCTGTCGAGCGGCGTCCGGCCGACCGACAAAGCGACACTGCCGAACACGTCGGGTCGCCCGCTGGTCGCGCCGGCGCTGAACCGCCGCGCTTCACGAAGCACTGCATAGGTCGGCGTAGTGGCGCTGAGCGAGGCGGGCTGCAGCGGCTTCGGCGCGGGCAGACCCTGCTGGACGGCGAGGATCGAGGCGAGGCGGCTCTGCGTCCCGAGGATTGCCTCGGTCTTGGCGAGGCTGCTGGTGGCGGCCGGCTGCCACGCCGCGCTCTGGGCAATTGCGGGCGTTGCCGAGATCACGGTGGCGAGGGCTGCGGCGAGGGCGCCGGTCCGGCAGCGGATAAAGGAACTTTTCATCGCCCCGCTTGTCGCAGGACAAGGCGAAGGCACGGCTAAAGAGCATGGTTAACCGGCAGCTAACTATCGGTAAGAATGGTCCAAACTGGCCAAAGCTATTGGCTTCGGGCGGCCCTGGCTGGCGCGGGCTGCCGAACCGGGAGCTTGGCGCCGCGGGCGACCAGCCATTGTTCGATCAGCGCGGCGATCCGGTATGCGGCACGGCCGTCGCCATAGGGCAGGCAGGGCTGCGCCATTGCCGCCAAAGCGGCCGGATCACCGAGCAGATTGCGGACGGCATCGACGATTCTCTTATTGTCCGTGCCAATCAGCCGCATGTTGCCGGTCCACAGCGCTTCGGGCCGCTCGGTCTTCTCGCGCAGCACCAGCAATGGCACGCCGAGCGCCGGTGCTTCCTCCTGAACACCGCCGGAATCGCTGAGCATCAGGTCGCATTCGCGCATCCTGGTAAGCAGCTCCCGGTGGCTGCAGGGCGGCAGGAGGGTGATCGATGAGCAGCCGCCGAGCAGCCGTTTGGCTGTCTTCGCAACGTGCGGGTTGGGATGCAGCAATACCTCGATCGCGGCGGTGCCCTCGTCGGCCAGCTGGCGCAGTGCCTGGGCGACGGAGCTCAAGCCCTCGCCCCAATTTTCGCGGCGGTGGCAGGTGACGAGCAGCCGCGGCTGGCCGCGATCGCGCAAACTGGGCGGCGGCAGCTCCGCCTGCGTCTTGATCGCTGCGTCAATGCCGGTGTTGCCGGTGACCATGATCGAGCCGGCGACGCGTTCGGCGCGCAAATTGGCGGCAGCGAGCTTGGTCGGCGCGAACAAAAGGTCGGCGTGCGCATCGATCGCCGTGCGATATTCCTCTTCGGGCCACGGCATGAGGGGATCGTGGCTGCGCAAGCCCGCTTCGACGTGGGCGACCGGGATCGCGGCGGTGAATGCGGCGAGCGCGCCGCCGAGAGCGCTCGACGTGTCCCCTGCACGACCAGCAGGTCCGGACGCCGGCGGAGCTGCGCCCGGACCGCTGCAGTGACGCTCTTGACGTGGGAGTGCGGATCCTCCGAGCCCGGGCAGCGGAGCCGAGCGGCCGGATAGGCAGCCAGATCATGGTCGGCGGGATCGAGATCGTGCTGTCCGGTGAGGATCAGCGTCGGCCGCAAGCCGCGCTCCGCCAGCGCTCGCGCTACCGGGGCAAGCTTGATCGCTTCGGGCCTGGTGCCGATGACCAGCCTCACGTCCGCGAATTGCAGCTTACCCCCTAGCTCGGCAGGGGCAATGTGCCTCCACTATGGATGAAGTGCAAGAAAGGACCGCAAGCGCGGCCTAACGGAAGTTGTCGGCGTAGGCCTGGATCTTGAGCCTGACGGGGCCGGCGGGGATCAAATGATAGTCGAAGCCGCGCCGCTTGGCGTAGGCGATCGCCGTCTCCTTGGTGTCGAAGTTCAGCCGCACCTGCGGCTTGGTGTCGCTCGAGCCGGCCCACCCAGTCAGCGGGTCGGGCCGAAGCGGGTCCTCGCGCTCGAACTCGAGCAGCCAGCAGCCGGCGTTGGCCTTGCCCGACTGGGTGGTTCGGCGATCAATCTCGGAGATGCGGGCGACGGTCATCGCGCAGAGGTGGCAGGGCGGTTGAGCGGAATCAAGTCCGCCTCAATAAGCACGAGCGACGGCGAACTCGACGGCTTCGGTTAACGCCGCCTTGGCCTTGCCGGCCGGGAACGGGCCGAGTGCGTCGATGGCGCGCCGGCCGTAATGCCGCGCCCGCTCGACGGTCCCGGACAGCGCTTCGCTCGACTTCATCAGCGCGATCGCGCGCGCGAGGTCTTCGTCGGAAATCCGCTCTCCGGCCACCGCGGCTTCCCAGAAGGTGCGTTCGCCCGCCGAACCGCGCGCATAAGCCAGGATCAGCGGCAGGGTCATTTTGCCGTCGCGGAAGTCGTCGCCGACCCCTTTTCCCATGGTTGCGGCGTCCGACGCATAGTCGATCACGTCGTCGATCAGCTGGAAAGCGATGCCGAGGTTGCGGCCGTAGCTCTCGAGCGCGACTTCGGCTTCCTCGCCAGCTTCGGCGACCACCGGCGCAATGCGACATGCGGCCGCGAACAAAGCGGCGGTCTTGGCGCCGATGATATGCAGATATTGCTCCTCGCCGGTATCGATCCGGCGCTGCGCGGTCAGCTGCTCGACCTCACCTTCGGCGATGACCGCGGAGGCCTGGCTCAAAATGCGCAACACCTTCAGGCTGCCGTCCTCGACCATCAGCTCGAATGCCCGGCTGAACAGGAAATCGCCGACCAGGACGCTGGCGGAATTGCCCCAGATGAGGTTCGCGGTGCGCTTGCCGCGGCGCGTTCCGGAGCCATCGACGACATCGTCGTGAAGCAAAGTCGCGGTGTGGATGAACTCGACCGCCGCAGCCAGCTTGCGGTGGCGGCTGCCCGAATAGCCGAGCAGGTTGGCGCAAGCGAGGGTCAGCATCGGCCGCATCCGCTTGCCGCCGCCGGCGATGAGATGGCCGGCGAGCTCGGGGATCAGCGCGACGTTGCTCTGCATGCGGTCGAGGATGACGGCATTGACGCCGTTCATGTCGGCGGCAACAAGCGCCATCATCGCATCGAGCGACGGCTCGCGCGGCGGACTCAGCGGATGAACGGTGGCGGTCACGGCTCGGGTGACTAGCCGGAGCCGGGGTTCATTCCTAGCCCGCGGGCAAGGTCAACCGGGCGAGCAAGCCGCCCAGGTCCTCGCTCTGCTCGAGCGTGATCTTGCCGCCATAGATCTGGGCGACGTCGCGAACGATGGCGAGGCCGAGCCCGGTGCCGGGCTTGCCGGTGGTGTCGAGCCGGGCGCCGCGCGTGAACAGCGAGCCGCGATCCGCCGCCGGGATTCCCGGGCCGTCGTCTTCGACCAGCACATCGACCATCCCGCCGCACGGCTCGACCGTCACGAACACCCGGCCGCCGCCGTACTTGGCGGCATTCTCGACGAGGTTGCCGATCATCTCGTCCAAATCCTGCCGTTCGACCCGAACCTGGGCATGGCGGTCGCCGGCGATGTCGACGGTGACGTTCTCGTACAGCCGATCGAGCGCCCGCTGGACCGCCTCGAGGCTGGTCCACACCACTGCCCGCGCCTGGGCCGAGGCGCGGCGGCCGATCGCCCGGGCGCGGGCGAGATGGTGATCGACCTGGCGGCGCATCACCAGCGCCTCGCGGCACACGGTGTCGGCGAGATCCGCGGTCTGCGCGGTGGCGGCGTTGGTGATGACGGTCAGCGGAGTCTTGAGCGCGTGCGCCAGATTACCGGCGTGACGGCGCGCTTCTTCCGCCTGCGCTTCGCTGTGCGCGAGAAGCTGGTTGATCTCTTCGGTGAGCGGGCGAATCTCGGACGGGAATTCCTGGCTGATGCGGGTTTTCTCGCCCGACCGAATGAGCGCGACCTCGCGGCGCACGCGGCGCAGCGGCCACAGCCCGTAAACCGTCTGCAGGCCGGCCAGCACCAGCAGCCCGGCGCCGAGCAACGCAAAGCTCCACGTCAGCGTCGAGCGCAGCTCGCGAATCTGCTGGTCGATGATCTCGCGCGACTGGGCGACCTGGAAGCGCCAGCGCACTTCGGAGCCCGGCAGGATCGCGTCGCGCTCGGCGATCCGCAACGGCTCGCCGGAAAACTCCCGGCTGTCGTAGGTGTGGACGTCGACGTCGTTATGCCGGCTGGCGACGCGTAGTCGCCGGTCCCACAGAGAGCGCGAAGGGAAGGTGTCGGCGCCGGCGCCGCTGATCTGGAAATAGACTCCGGAATAGGGCTCGATGAAGCGCTGGTCGGCGGGCGGCCGGTTGAACCGGACCTCTTCGTCGGGCCCGATTTCGGAGGCGGCGATCATCGCGTTGAGCACATATTCGAGCTGCTCGTCGAAGTTGCGCTCGATCGACTGGGACAGCACCCGGTCGAGCGCGAAGCCGCCGAGCAGCAGCAGCAATGTGATCCACAGCGCCGCAACGCCGGTCATCCGGCGGGTCAGCGAGCCGATGCCGCGGCGGCCGGGCACCGCAGCCGCCGCCGTGGTCGCGGCGGCCAGGTCGTTCAAGCGGGGTCGTCCTCGAGGCTGTAGCCGAGACCGCGGATGGTGGTGATGACTTCCGCCCCCAATTTCTTGCGAATGCGCGTCACGAACACCTCGATGGTATTGGAATCGCGGTCGAAATCCTGATCGTATATATGTTCGATAAGCTCGGTGCGGCTAACTACCTTGCCCTTGTGGTGCATCAGGTAGGACAGCAATTTATACTCCTGCGCGGTCAATTTGACCGGCTCGCCGGCCTTGGTGACCTTGCCGGAGCGGGTGTCGAGGCGGATGTCGCCGGCATTCAGCTCCGATGACGCATTGCCGCTCGCGCGGCGGATCAGCGCCCGCAGCCGAGCGATCAGCTCCTCGGTCTGGAACGGCTTGGCGAGATAGTCGTCGGCCCCGGCGTCGAGCCCGGCGACCTTGTCCGACCAGCTGTCGCGGGCGGTCAGGACCAGCACCGGCATCCTTTTGCCTTCCTTGCGCCAGCGGTCGAGCACGGTCAGGCCGTCGACTTCGGGCAGGCCCAGATCGAGGATCACCGCGTCGTAGCTCTCGGTGGAGCCGAGGTAATGGCCATCCTCGCCGTCGGTGGCGAGATCAACGGCATAGCCGGCGCCCTCGAGCGTTGAGCGGAGCTGGCGCCCGAGATTGGGTTCGTCCTCGACGATCAAAACGCGCATGTCTCTTGGGGCTCCTAGCCGTTGCCTGCCGTCAACCCGCATCTAGCGGATCGGTTGCGGAACGGGAACGACCCGCCTTCCGTCACCCTTGTCATCGGCATGGCGCAACGGCTGATGAGGATACCGGCGAAAATGTCAATCGGCGCGGCGCGCGGCCGCAGCCTACGGCTTCGAGCGGCGCAGGATTCGGCCGGTGGCGGCGTCGACATCGACCCAGATCACCCGGCCGCCGCGCATGAACTTCAGCCGATAGGTGCCGCCGTTCAGTTCAGGCCCGAGATAATCGGCGCCGCCCATGAACGGCATCACCTTGCGCTCGATCTTGGGGAGCGGCATCGAGCGGCCTTCGCGGGCCGCCTCGAACGCGCGATCCTGGTCGCGCGGCGGGTCGGCCAGCGCGGGGCTGGCGGCGAGGCCGGCGCCAAGCAGCGCGGCAAGAAGGGTGCGAAACAGGCTCACATCGAATCTCAATTGGCCATCTTTGTAACAGAAGGCATTGAATGCGCTATGAATGGTTGCGCCCGGCCCGGTTCAGGCTGGCCGCGCTGGGCAACGTGACGCGGCAGCATCGATCGACTAGGGGCGCGGGGTCGCCATGGCCGCTCCAATCCTCTCCTTCGAAGGGCTCGGCCTGCACCAGGGCGAAGGGTGGCTGTTCCGCGGCCTCGACGTTCATATCGGCGCCCGCGACCGGCTGGCGCTGATCGGCCGCAACGGGGTTGGCAAGACCACCCTGCTGAAATGCCTCGCCGGCCTGATCGACACCGATGAGGGGCGCAGGACCATCGTTCCTGGAACCAAGGTGGTCCTTCTTGAGCAGGACCCGGATGTAACGGGCTTTGCGACGCTGTCCGACTGGGTGCTGCACGGCGCCGACGCCCCCGAGCCGCACCAGGCCGCGGCGATCGCCGACCAGCTCGGGGTCGATCTCGACCGCCCGGTCGCGACCGCCAGCGGCGGCGAGCGGCGCCGCGCCGCCATCGCCCGCGCGCTTGGCCAGGAGCCCGGCCTGCTGCTGCTCGACGAGCCCACGAACCACCTCGACCTCGCCGGCATCGAGTGGTTCGAAAGCTGGCTCAACCGCTTCACCGGCGCGTTCATCGCCATCAGCCACGACCGCACCTTCCTCGCCCGGCTGACCAAAAGCTGCTTGTGGCTCGATCGCGGGCAATTGCGCCGCGCCGAGATCGGCTTTGGCGGCTTCGAGGCATGGACCGAGGCGGTCTATGCCGAGGAAGCGCGGGCGGCGGAAAAGCTCGACGCCAAATTGAAGCTCGAGCTGCATTGGCTGCAGCGCGGAGTCACCGCCCGCCGCGGCCGCAACCAGGGGCGGCTGGCCAAGCTCGGCGAGATGCGCGCGCAGCGGGCGGCGATGCTCGGCACGGCCGGAACGGCCAAGCTGGCACTCGGCAAGGACGATGTCCGCTCGAAGACCGTGATCGACGCCGAGCATGTGTCGAAAAGCTATGAGGGACGAACGATCATCGGCGACTTCACGCTGCGCATTCAGCGCGGTGACCGGATCGGCATCGTCGGGCCTAACGGCGCCGGCAAGACGACCCTGCTCAAGCTGCTCACCGGCGAGCTGAAGCCCGACAGCGGCAGGGTGACTCTGGCCAAGACGCTGTCCGGCATCGTCATCGACCAGCAGCGCAAGCTGATGGAGCCGGGCAAGACCGTCCGCGACATCCTCGCCCACGGCGGCGACTGGATCGACGTTCGCGGCCACAAGCGGCACATCAAGGGCTATCTGAAGGAGTTCCTGTTCGACCCCTCGCTGACCGAGGCGCCGATCGCCTCGCTGTCCGGCGGCGAGCGTTCGCGGCTGCTGCTGGCCCGCGAGTTCGCGCGGCGGGCCAATTTGCTGGTGCTCGACGAGCCGACCAACGACCTCGACCTCGAGACTCTCGACCTGCTGCAGGAGGTGATCGCCGACTATGAGGGAACGGTGCTGATCGTCAGCCACGACCGCGACTTCCTCGACCGCACGGTGACCGTGACGCTCGGCCTCGACGGCTCCGGCCGGGTCGACGTGGTTGCGGGCGGCTACGAGGATTGGGCGAAGCGGCGAGTGGCAAAATCCTCCCCCGCCGGGGGAGGTGGCGGCCGCAGGCCGACGGTGGGGGCGCAGAACGAAGCAAGTCCCCCTCCGGCGCTTCGCGCCACCTCCCCCGAGGGGGGAGGACTGCGCAAATTGACCTACCAGGACCAGCGCGACCTTGACCGGCTGCCGGCGGATATCGCGCGCCTCGAGGCCGCGATCGCCGCCGACGAGGAGGCGCTCCACAACCCCGACCTGTTCGTGGCCGACCCGAAGCGCTTCGCCGAGCTCACCGACCGCCTCGCCCGCCACCGCGCCGAAAAAGACGCCGCCGAGCACCGCTGGCTCGAGGTGGCTGAGCGGGCAGAGACTTTGACGCGCTAGTTCGCCGTTAGCTGGTACTGCTTGAGCAGATCATAAAGCGTTGGGCGGCTGATGCCGAGCAGCTTGGCGGCGCCCGAAATGTTGTTCTCGGTGCGGCTCATCGCCTGGCGGATTGCGCGGCGGTCGGCGACTTCGCGGGCGGCGCGCAGGTTGATGGTCGCCGGCGCCTCGTCGGTGCCGCACGGCAAGTCGAGGTCGTCGGCGCCGATCATCCGGCCGTCGGTCATGATCACCGCGCGCTTGATGCGGTTCTCGAGCTCGCGGACGTTGCCGGGCCAGGGATAACCGTCGATCGCCGCGAGCGCGTCGGGCGACAGGCCCTGGACCTTGGGGTTCATCTCGCGCGCGAACAGATTGACGAAATGGCGCGCCAGCAGCACCGAATCCCCCGACCGCTCGGCCAGCGACGGGATCTTCACCACCACCTCGGCGAGGCGGTAGTAGAGGTCCTCGCGAAAGCGCCCCTCGGCGATCATCGCTTCGAGGTCCTGGTGCGTGGCGCAGACAATCCGCGTGTCGACCGGGATCGGCTGGCGGCCGCCGATGCGCTCGATCACCCGCTCCTGGAGGAAGCGGAGCAGCTTGACCTGCAGCGCCAGCGGGATGTCGCCGACCTCGTCGAGGAACAAAGTGCCGCCCTCGGCGAGCTCGATCTTGCCGACGTTGGCCTTGACCGCACCGGTAAACGCGCCGCGCTCGTAACCAAACAGCTCGGACTCGAGCAAATTCTCGGGGATCGCGGCGCAGTTGATGGCGACGAACGGACCTTCGCTGCGGCCGCTTTTCTCGTGAACCGCGCGGGCGAGCAGCTCCTTGCCGGTGCCGCTCGCGCCCAGCAGCATCACGGAAACGCCCGCGGTCGCGACCCGCTCGATGGTCTTGGCCACCTTGAGCATTTCGGGCGCGGCGCTGATCATCGATCCAAGCACGGCCGGGCCGCCGTTGGTCTCGAAGCGCCGGTTTTCAGCTTCAATCTCGTGGAGGTGGAAGGCGCGCGCGACGATCAGCCCGAGCTCGTCGATGTCAACCGGCTTGCGATAGAAGTCATAGGCTCCGCAGGCGATCGCTTTCAGCGCGCTCTCGCGGGCCCCGTGTCCCGAGGCGACGATGACCTTGGTGTCGGGCTTCAGCCGCACCATCTCGGTCAGGGTCGCGAAGCCCTCCTCGGTGCCGTCGGGGTCGGGCGGCAGGCCGAGGTCGAGCGTGACCACCGCCGGTTCGTGCACCCTTAGCGCCTCGATCGCCGAGGCGCGGTCGCCGGCGACGACCACCCGATAGCCGTCGTAGGCCCATTTCAACTGGCGCTGCAGCCCTTCGTCGTCCTCGACGACGAGCAGGACGGGAAGGTCGGTGGGATTGCTCATGCTCTTTTCCGGATTGCGACGCTCGCCGGGCCGGCGGCGAGCATGATGGTGAAGGTGGTGCCGTGGCCAGGCCGGCTGTCGACCGCGATGCGGCCGCCCATCCCGGCAATCAGCGAGCGGGCCTCGAACGAGCCGATGCCGAAGCCGTCGGGCTTGGTCGAGGCGAACGGTTGGAACAGGCGGTTGCGGACGAAGTCGCCGTCCATCCCGCAGCCGTGGTCGGCAATGGTCACCAGCACCGATCCGCCGCGCTGCGCGACGCGGACGATGACCGGTTCTCTGGCGGGACTGGCTTCGACGGCGTTCTGGACCAGGTGCCCGACCGCCTGCTCGAGCCCGGCGGGGTCGACGACGGCGCTCAACGACGCGTTGCCGAGCAGCCGGACATCGTGGTTGCGGCGGTTGGCGGCAATCGCCGAGGACAGGATCGGCCGCAGCTCACAGGGCTCGCTGTGCACCGCCCGCGGCGCGGCCTGCGGCGACAGCCGGGCGAGGAGGTCGTTCATCTTGCCGACCGAGCTTTTGAGGGTCGCGATCATGTCGAAACGGAATTCCTGGTTGTCGGCGTGGCGCTCGGCGTTGCGCGACAAAAGCGACAGCTGGCTGACCAGATTCTTGATGTCGTGGAGGATGAAAGCGAAGCGGCGGTTAAAGTCCTCGAACCGCTGCGCGTTCGACAGCGCTTCCTGCCCGTGAGCCTCGGCCAGCGAGCTCGCCGCCTGACGGCCGGCGGTGCGCAGCAGGTCGAAATCTTCCCAGTCGAGCGCGCGGCGATAATCGGGGGCTGCCAGCAGGATCAGTCCGAACAACCGGTCGTTGTGGATCAGCGGCACGCCGGCCCACGCGCAGGGGTCCGCGGCAATCCAATCGGGAATGTTGATGACTAGGTCCTTGGCGTGGCCCCAGCGCGCCCGGTAGGCGTCGAGCTCGAGGACCCGGCCAGAGCTTTCGACGCTCGTCCAGAAATTCCCGGCGCTCTCGAGCTCGCCGACCGGGGGGTTGCGCCCCGGCCAGTTCCAAGCCGCGCCGGTCGAGACGGCGCCGGCCGAATCCGCGACCAGCAACAGCCCGCCCGGAGCGTCGATGATGTCGGCGAAAGCCTTGATGACGCGCTCACCGAGCGGCGGCGCATCGGTGCCGGCGCGGCCGACCGTCTCGGTGAAGCGTAGCCATTCGGTGCGATAGTCGTAGCGGTGCTCGAACAAATGCTTGGCGAGCTTGACCTTCGCCCAGCTGCGCGCGCTGGCGCTGGGCAACAGCACCATCGCGGCGACGGTCATCACCGCGAGAAGCGCGACCAGCAGGCTCCCCGACCAATCCCAGCCCGAACCGCGAAGTGCGGTCGCGAGGACCGTCATGACCGCGAAATAAGCGCAGATCGCAAGCAGCGACAGCGACTGGAAGGTCGCCGCCCGCGACAGCCGGATCCGCCAGCCGTCCTCCTGCTTGGCGCCGAGCGCGAACAAGGGGCCGGTCAGCGCGACCGCGGCGCCCCGCCAGTCGAGCAGCGCGGCTCCGGTCCCGGCCCCGAGATAGGCGATGGTGTAGAGGTTGAGGTCGTAGATCCAGATCAGCGCCAGCCCGAGCATCGCGAAGCGGATCGTCGAGCGGCTCGCTGGTGCCGCTTGTCCGTAGAGGTTGTGGACGAGGACCAGCGAACCGGCCGCCCCGGTGATCCGCAGCAAGGTCGCGGTTTCGGTGAGCGGGCCGCTGTCGACCAGCAGCGACAATGTGTCGGCGACGAGCTGCAGGCCGAACACCGCCGACACCGCGCCGTAGACCAGTCGCAGCCCGTGCTGCCGGGCATCGCCGGTCGCCGACAGGCTGTAGAGCAGCGACACCCAGACCAAATTGCGGGCGGTTTCCGCGAAGCTGACCAGCGGGTGGCCGACGTCGATCGCCGACAGCCACGCCCAGCAGGCGGTCAGCGCGAAGGCCGCAAGCAGCAGCCGGTGTCCGGCCTGGCTCACTCCGACACCGATCCGCCAGATCAGCAGCGCGACGAACATCGACGCGGCGAGCGCGTAGCTCCAGAAGGAGATCAGGCCTTCCACGGCACGCCATGTGTAAACGGGTCCGACATGGCCGGTACTGTCGCTAAACTTTACAAAGAAATGCTGAATGCTTCCGCAAACGGCGGTTTTCCGCCATGGGCGGCGAGGAGGTGCGCATGGACAAAAGGCGGATCGGCGATAGCCAGCTGGAGATCGCGCCGCTGGCGCTCGGCGGCAACGTGTTCGGCTGGACCGCCGACGAAGACGCGAGCTTCGCGGTGCTCGACCACTTTTTCGAGTGCGGCGGCACGATGATCGACACCGCCGACGTCTATTCGGCCTGGGCGCCGGGCCATTCGGGCGGCGAGAGCGAGGCGGTCATCGGCCGCTGGCTCAAGCGCGGCGGCCAGCGCGGCAAGGCGGTGATCGCGACCAAGGTCGGCTTCATGGCCGGGCTGGCGCCGGAGACCATCGCCGCAGCCTGCGACGCCTCGCTGCAGCGGCTCGGCGTCGACTGCATCGACCTTTATTACCAGCACAAGGACGACGAAAGCGTGCCGCTCGCCGACAGCCTCGGGGCGTTCGACGCGCTCAAGCGCGCCGGCAAGATCCGCGAGGTCGGCCTCAGCAACTTCACCGCGCCACGGGTCGAGGAGGCGCTCGCGGTCAGCGCCGGCCACGGCCTTGCCAGGCCCGCCGCGCTGCAGAACTGGTACAACCTCGTCGAGCGCGAGAAGTTCGAGGGGCCGCTACGCGACGTCGCCTTGCGCGAACGGCTGGCGGTGTTCCCATATTACAGTCTCGCCAACGGCTTCCTCACCGGCAAGTATCGCTCAAAGGTCGACCTCGGCAAATCGGTCCGCGGCCTGCGCAATGCCGAGTATCTGGAAGGCAAGGGAATCCGCGTGCTCGCCGCGCTCGACGAGGTTGCGGCCGAGACCGGCGCGGCTTTGGCGACGGTCGCGCTCGCCTGGACGATGGCGCAGCCCGGGATCACCGCCCCTATCGCCAGCGCAACCAGCCTCGAGCAGCTGCGCGAGCTGGTTGCTGCGCTGACCCTGGAGCTGACGCCCGGCCAGCTCGCGCTGCTCGATGAGGCGAGCAGCTAGTCACGCCCCATCGAGACCAATTTCCGCAATCGGTGGGAAGCGGACATTCAGTTACCGCATGCGAGACCCAGTCTCCGAAGCGGCTCTCCGCGCCCGACATAGAACGGCTCGCCCATTTCATTCGGAATGGTAACTTCCAGGTCGCTGTCCGAGCGAAGGATGGTCGCAAGCTCCTCAGTGACTTGCGTTCGCCCTTCAAGGAAGCCGTCGCTTACGATCGTTCGCAAGAGTACGGTCGACTCTCCAAAGCCGATTTCCAAGGGTTTTACCGCTGGCGCGCCGGGGCCAGTTTCCAGTGCAGAGCGGAGCACCAGTTCGCGCGTGCGGCGGTCGCATGTGGCGCTAAAAACTACAGCGGAATAGTCCCACGACAGAAACACCGCTGTGGGCTCCAGCTGCCCACTGCCTAGCGTATCCCTGTATAGCCACTGCTGCTCACGAGCGGCGGCTAGCTGCTCGGATTGTTGAGCCACGGGCATCAAAATGATGAGGGCACTGACGAAGAAGAGCGTGTGCATTGGCGGAGGTTCACACGCCAGCGCCCTATCTGCAACATGTCCAGAGGATCTTTGGCGAGCGTCTAACCCTTCTTCAAGACGTCGAGAGCGGTCAGCGTCAGCGCCTCGGTCGCGGTGGCGATCACGGTGTCGGCGTCGGGCGCCCAGAACGGGCTGTGCAGCGAGGGCAGCTTCGACGCGTCGCCGCCCGCCGCCCGCCATTTGTCGAGCGGCGTTCCGCCGACCCAGAAGATCAGGCTTTCGATCGACTTGTCGGCCAGCCAGAAGCGGCCGAAATCCTCGCCGCCCATCACCGCCGGGGTCTTGATCGTGCGCTCAGGCCCGAAATTCGCGGTGAACAGCTCGAGCGCCCGGTTGGACAATTTCTCGGTGTTGAAAGTGGCCGGCGTGTACTCGGCCTCGCGGATGGTGACGACCGGCATCCGGTCCTCGGGCATGCCCGCCGCGATTGCCTCGCCGCGGGTGATCCGCTGGATTCCGTCGAGCAGCAGCTTGCGGACCTCGGGCGTATAGCTGCGCACCGTCAGCTGCAGCCGCGCCTCGTCGGAGATGATGTTGTGCTTGGCTCCAGCCTGGAAGCTGCCGACCGTGACCACCGCCGGCTGCGACGGGTCGTTCTCGCGGCTGACCAGGGTCTGCAGGGTGGTGACGATCCGCGCGGCGAGGACGATCGGGTCCTTGGTGGTTTGCGGGTAAGCGCCGTGCCCGCCGACTCCCCGGACGGTGATGTCGACGCTGTCGACATTGGCGAGCGCGTATCCGGGCGTCACTCCGATGACCCCGGCCGGAAGCGCCGCGGCGTCGTGGAAGGCGAGCACGTGGGTTGGCTTCGGAAAGCGCGTGTAAAGCCCGTCGTCGAGCATCGCCTGGGCGCCCTCGCCGGTTTCCTCGCCCGGTTGCAGGATCATCACCAGCGTCCCCGACCATTGGTCCTTCATCGCCACCAGCCGCCGCGCGGTGCCGATGAATGCGCTCATGTGCGTATCGTGGCCGCAGGCGTGCATGACGCCCGACTCGACGCCCGAGCGGGCGATGGCGCGGACCTTGGAGGCGAACGCCAGCCCGGTCTGCTCGGCCACCGGGAGCCCGTCCATGTCGGCGCGCAGCATCAGCACCGGGCCCGCGCCATTCTTCATCACCGCGACGACGCCGGTCTTGCCGACCTTTTCGGTTACCGTGAAACCGAGTTTCTTCAGTTCCGGAGCGAGCTTGGCCGGAGTGCGCGCCTCCTGCATCGACAGCTCGGGGTTGGCGTGCAGGTCGCGATACAGCGCCATCAGCGTAGGCATGTCGGCGCGGATCGCGTCGGTGAGCTCGGCGGCGGGTGAAGCGGTGGGCAGGGTCATGGCGGCAAGGGCGAGCAGTATCAGCTTTTTGGTCATCTTTTGCACATCCTAACCAACGGGAACCAGTTCGAGCACATCGATCTGCGATTCGAAATGCGGCCGCGGCATCAGCATCCGCCAGCGGCTGGGGCCGATGTGCTCGACAAATCCGGCCACGTCGCGCTCGCGGTCGCGGCCATATTGCAGCGCGCGTTGCTCATCGCCAAGCACCAGCGTGCCGAGGAACACCTGGCGAAGGGCGTCGCCGGGAAAGATCACTCCGACATGGCGCTGCGAGCCGGTCAGCTTGCCAAAGGTCTGGAGATCGCCCTCGGCGCGGATTCGGCAGGAGAACGGAGGATAGGAGACATAGTCGAGCAGCCCGGGCGACTTGGCCCCGAGCTTGATCACCCGGCAGCGGTAGTCGCCATTGGGGACTGCACCGCCGCTAAGCGCCGCATCGGGCACCAGCAACGCGCCTTCGCGAGCGATCGCATCGCCGTGACCCGCTGCGCGTGCGGCTTTCAGGCCGGCGACAAACGCATCGCGCCAGTCGCGCAGCCGCTCGCGGTCGTCGAGCGTCGCGACCAGGCGCCAATCGCTCGCCGGCGCCGGAATGACGGTCCCGCCAAGGCGCACCATCGAACAGGCGGGAATGGCCACTAAAAGCAGCAAAGCGATTGTTGAACGCATCAACTGGCAAGTAGCGCGGTGACGGCCGTCCAACAACGGCCAGCATTGGCTACTTGTCTGCCGCAGGCGGCTCGGACATCATACCATTTCTCGAGGGGGAGAGTTCATGCGTATCCTAACCGCGCTTGTGGTCGCCGGAGCAGCCGCAGCGGCCTTTCCGGCGATTGCAGCTCAACAGCCAAAACCGCCGATCGCAGTGGCCGACATCGAGGAGTCGCTCCGGGCTATCAGCGACATCGACCAAGAGCGGCTGTTCAAGGACAAGTCCTATGCGCAGCTACTGTTGGCGCATCTCGAGGTGGTGAGGCGGAGCAGCCATTACTCTGGTGAGACCAAAATGCACATCGATCGGTTGCGCATGCTCGCGTTGACCGGCTCCGGACAGACAAAGGAGGCTTACGTTCAGGCGACGGAGCTCACGAGAGCTGCGCCGGGGGAGCCCAACCTGCATTATTTCGCTTTCCTGCTGGCGGGGGACGTTGACTCGGAGCGGGCGCTTGACGAGCTGGAATTCGCTGACCGATCGATCACGTCTGTGACGGACCGGGATCGCTTTCTAGCTTTTCTTGCAAGCGATACGGTCAACCGCTTCCGTCAGCCTTTCTTTATGGCGAAAGACAGGCCGCGCATCGCCCAGTCGGCCCAGGTTCTGCTCAATCTCGGTTGGCCCGGGGTACACAAGCTCGAACTCGCCGACAACCTGCGGATGCAGGCGGCCGAAGGACTGATGGCGAAGGGCGATGTGGCCGGAGCAAAGCAGCTGGTCTTCTCGGTTCGAACCACGAACGCTGTTCTGCAAAGCCTCATTTCCAACAAATGGGAGGTGCTGCGCGATTCCGGCGATCCCAACGAGCGTCTCGCGCAGTCAATTGCCGCATCGGACGAAGCAACCGAAAGCGCGGTGCTTGCGAATTCCGACGATCTCGAATCCCTGCTGTACAGGGCGCAGTTCTTACGATCGGTCGGCAAGAGCTCGGAGGCGCTCCAGCTGATCCTCCCGAAAGCCCATGATCTGGAGTGGGTGAAGGAGCGTGGCGAAGAAGGGTTCTGGATCGTCAACGAGGCCGCGTACGCGCTGGTCGACTTGAGGCGGGAGAAGGAAGCAGTTGCTTTAATGCAGAAGCTGCTGTCGATCGGGCTCTCCGAAAATCCACGGTTGATCAGCATGGCCATCAATAGCGTCGGCATCATGGCCGACGCCGGCGATTACAAGGGTGCAGCGGACTACGCGGCAATGCTCGCCACCAAGCATGCGGGCATCGCCAGTCCTTATGGGGAAATGTGGATGTGGGAAGGCGCAGCCTGCGGCAACTCGTTCGCGGGCAACTTGCAGGCGGCCCAGCCCTGGCTCGCAAAATTAAAGGCCGGGGAAAAGGACAATCCGGCAGCTCTCACTCGCGCATTACTCTGCGCCAACGATATTGATGGCGCCGCCGCAGCGGTCATCAAACGACTCAACGGCGACGACCCGGAGGACATGCTTCAGGCTCTCCAAGACTTTACCGCCGGCCCTGACCTGCCCGCGGCCAAGAAAACTCTCGAGGAGCGACTTCGGCAAGCCATTGCGCGGCCCGACGTTCAGGCCGCTATCGCCAAGCATGGGCGCGTAATGAAGGTCCCGCTGTCGCGGACCTATTGGGGAATGTTCTAGCTCTCCGCTTCCGCCAGCATCATTGCGCCGTCCAGCCGCCGTCCATGCTGAGGTTGGCGCCGGTGATCGAGGCGGCTTCGTCGCGGCACAGGAAGACCGCCAGCGCCGCGACTTGCTCGGGAGTCACGAACCGCTTGGTCGGCTGGGCGGCGAGCAGGACATCGTTCATCACCTGCTCGCGGGTCAGGCCGCGGGCCTTCATCGTGTCGGGGATCTGGTTCTCGACCAACGTTGTCCAGACATAGCCGGGCGAAATGCAGTTGACGGTCACCCCGTCGCGCGCGGCTTCCAGCGCGACGGTCTTGGTCAGGCCGGCGATGCCGTGCTTGGCGGCGACATAGGCCGACTTGTTGGGGCTGGCGACGAGGCTGTGCGCCGAGGCGGTGTTGATGATGCGGCCCCATTTTTTGTCGCGCATCGCCGGGAGCGCGAGCCGGATGGTGTGGAACGCCGCCGACAGGTTGATGGCGATGATCGCGTCCCATTTATCGGGCGGGAAGCTTTCGACCGGCGACACGTGCTGGATGCCGGCATTGTTGACCAGCACGTCGGGCGGCCCGAGCTCGGCGGAGCAGCGCGCCAGCATCGCCTCGATCGCCGCCGGGTCGGACAAATCGGCGCCGTCGTGAAATGCGCCAAGCTCCGCGGCCAGGCGCTCGATCTCCTCGGCGTCGCCGAACCCGTTGAGCATCACCGTCGCACCTTCGGCGGCCAGCGCCCGGGCAATCGCCAGGCCGATGCCCGACGTCGATCCGGTGACCAGCGCAACCTTGCCTTTAAGAATCATCGCAATTCCTTCCGCCGCGCTCCTTGCCCTGGTGCGAGCGATTTGCAACCGCCGTGGCGCTCGCGCATTGGAAGGGCTCAATTGGAGGCAGGTTCATGCGGCTCGGCGACGACGGCAGCGACAACTTCATCGACCGCACCGGCCGCGGCGGCGGCCTGGGTTTCGGCGGCGGCGGCGGCAACATGCTCGGCTGCCTGCTGCCGCTGGTCGCGAGCAAGTTCGGGATCGTCGGAGTGCTCATTCTGTTGCTCGGCTATTGCGCGCTGACCTCGCTTGGCGGCGGCGGCGGAATCCTTGGTGGCGGCGGCTCGAGCCAGACCGCGCCGGCAGGCCAGTCGACGCTGAGCCAAGAGGATCGCAGGGTGCTTTCCAATACCCTGCTGTTGACGGAGCAAGTCTGGGGTGAGCTGTTTCAGCGCGCTGGCCGGACCTATCAGGCGCCCGAAATGGTGGCTTATTCCAACACCGACCAGTCGGGCTGCGGGGTCGCGCAGGCAGCGATGGGACCGTTTTACTGCCCGACCGACCAGCGCATCTACATCGATCCGGAGTTTTTCGACGAGTTGAGCCGGCGCTTCGAGGCGCCCGGCGACTTCGCCCAGATTTACGTCATCGCCCATGAAGTCGGCCACCACATCCAGAATCTGGACGGCACGCTGGATCGCGCGCAGCGGGCGCAGGCAAGCGCGGGCCGGACCGAGGGCAATCAAATCCAGGTCGCGGTTGAGCTTCAGGCCGACTGCTACGCGGGTGTTTGGGCCGCCAACGCGCGCGACGCCCAGGGCTCGCGGCTCGAACCCGGCGATCTTGAGGAAGGCATGCGCGCGGCCGAGGCGATCGGCGACGACACGCTGCAGAAGCAGATGCAGGGGCGGGTGGTGCCGGAGAGCTTCACCCACGGCACTGCCGCGCAGCGCCAGGCGGCGCTCCGCCGCGGACTCGAGACCGGCGACCCCTCCTCCTGCACGTTCTAAAGCTCCGTGCTCACCATGCCCCCGGCATGGCTGCGCTCAGAGCTTGACCAGCATCTTGCCGGTGTTGGCGCCCTCGAACAGGCCGAGGAAGGCTTCCGGCATGCGGTCCAGCCCCTCAACGACGGTGTCGCGGGACTTGACCTCGCCGCCGGCGATCCAGCCGCCCATGTCGCGGTAAAATTCGGCCAGGCGCGGCACATAGTCGGTGTAGATGAAGCCCTGCAGCCGGATGCGCATGGCGATGATCCGCATGATGTAGCGCAGCGCCGTCGGCTGGCCGCTGTTGTAGGCCTCTATCATCCCGCAGATCGCGAAGCGGGCATTGCGGCGCGCCACCGCCAGCGCGGCGTCGAGATGGTCGCCGCCGACATTGTCGAAATAGACGTCGATCCCGTCCGGCGCTGCCGCGGCGAGTGATTTGACCAGCGGCCCGGCGGTGTAATCGACGACCGCGTCGGCGCCCAGCGAGCGGACGAAATCGCACTTGGCGGCGCCGCGCGCGGAGCCGATGACGTTCATCCCTTTGGCCTTGGCGATCTGGACGACCGCCGAGCCGACCGCCCCGGCGGCGGCCGAGACAAAGACGATGTCGCCGTCCTTTGCCGAAGCGGCATCGAGCAGGCCGAAGTAGGCGGTGCCGCCGGTGAGGCCGAGGTTGCCGAGGAACGCCTGCGGCTCGACGCCGAGATCGGGAATACGGGTGACCGCCGAATCGGCGAGCACCGCCTCGTCGCGCCATCCGGCCATGTGCACCACGAGTTCGCCGGGCTTGAACGCGCCGGACCGCGATTCGACGATCTCGCCAACCGCTCCGCCTTCCATCGGCGCTTCGAGGGCGAACGGCGGGACGTAGCTTTTCACGTCGTTCATCCGGCCGCGCATGTACGGATCGACCGACAGCCAGCGGTTGGCGATGCGCACCATGCCGTCGTCGAGCGGCGGCAAGTCGAGCGCCTTCAGCTCGAAATTATCGGCGGTCGGCAGGCCTTGCGGGCGGCTCTTCAGGTGCCAGGCGCTGGGCATAGCGAAATCTCCTCTTGTCGAGCAGCCGATAGGCGCGGCGGTGCGGACAAGAAAGGGCCCGGCCGCGAGGGGAAGTGCGACCGGGCCCGATGTGCCCTCCGGAAGGGGCTTGGCGCAAAGCGCCTAGCGGTAGGTGCCCGAGAAGCTGCGATCGAGCATGTGGGGACCGGCCTCGCCCTGGTCCTCGCGCTCGAACAGCGCCCGCTCGCGGTTTTCGTCGCGCCAGCGGTTCCGCGCCTCGGCGGCGTTGATGCCGAGGACCACCCGGTCGCCTTCGATGCAGTCGATCTCGCTGCAGCTCAGCGAATGATGGACGCCGCCCGATTCGGGGTCGGACTTGGTGAGGATGATCCGGTCGCCGGCGACGCGGTCGACCTTGCCGACATGCTCTTCGTCCTTGCCGACGACGTCCATATGCTCGCGGATCTGGCCGAGCATCTGGCGCTTGGTCTGGCGGCTCGAACGCCAGCTGCCGAAGTCGTTCTCGAACTTCGACTGGTGCTCGCGGCGGTACTCTTCATAGTCGCGGTCGAGCTCCTCGATCTGGCGCTGGCGCCACTGCTGGTAGTGCGGGTCGTGCTGCGAGCGCTCGGACGAGCCGGCGAAGCTGGTGCGGCGGTATTGGTCGCGGTCCCAGTTGCTGTCCGGGCGATCGGAGCGGCTGGAGCGCTCGCGGGCGCGGTCCTGGTCCTGGCCAAAGCCGCGGCCGGGGTCGCGATCGAATCCGCCCATCCGGTCGCCCTGGCGGCCCAACTGGCGGCCGTGGCGGTCGTCCTCGTCGTCGCCGAACCACGATGAAATCTGCTCTCCCGCGCGCTCGAAAAAGCCGCGCTCATCGCGGGAGCCGCGCTCGCGCCCCTCGCGCCCCTCCCGATCGCGATCGCGGAAACGGTCGTCCGAATGTCGCGACTGCTCGGGCGAGCCGCGGCGGGTGTCATACCGGTCGTATGCCATCTGTTTTCCTCCAATGTTGCCTGGGCCGCCTGGCAGGCTGCCGGCAGCTACTATTGGAAAAAACGAATGTTCGGGGGCAGGCGTTCCGGCTCGTAAGGGCGCTTGGAGGGGTTAATCGACCAATCGAAACAGCCATGCGGCGAGCGTTGCAAGGGGAGCCAAGCGCGGCTATCTCACCCGCCTCGCGAGCCCGATCCCATCGGGCTCGACCTCGACCGCGACAAGCCCGATCCCATCGGGCTGAAGGCGCGGGAGGCTGGGGCGCGGGGCTGTAGCTCAGATGGGAGAGCGCTGCAATCGCACTGCAGAGGTCAGGGGTTCGATTCCCCTCAGCTCCACCAGCCCCTAATCAGGATGCAAAAACCCCCGCCGCGATATGCTCGCGACGGGGGCTTTTCTGTCGGCTGATGTCGCTTAGTCGTCGTCGCGGTTTAGGAACGCCGGGGCGAACTCGGGGGCTGGGCCCTTGTCGCCGTCGTCACCGCTGCGCTCGGAACGCGGGCCGCGGTCGCGGTCGCCGCCTTCGCGACGCGGGCCGCGATCACGATCCCGGCCACCGCCGCCGCCATCACGACGCGGTCCCCGGTCACGGCCGCCGCCGCCGTCGCGCCTCGGGCCGCGATCGCGGTCGCCGCGCGGGCCACGGTCACCGCCTTCGCGTGGCTCGCGCGGAGGACGGGTGTCCTCGAGCTCGGCGCCGGTTTCCTGGTCGACAACGCGCATCGACAGGCGGACCTTGCCGCGCTGGTCGACTTCCAGGAGCTTGACCTTGACCTCCTGGCCTTCGGACAGGACGTCGCGGACGTTTTCGACCCGCTCGTTCTTGATCTCGGACACGTGCACCAGCCCGTCCTTGCCGGGCATGAAGGTCACGAACGCGCCGAAGTCGACGATGTTGGCGACCTTGCCGGTGTAGATCGTGCCAGGCTCCGGCTCCGCGACGATACCGTGGATCCAGTTGCGCGCGGCCTCGATCTTGGCCGGGTCGGACGAGGCGATCTTGATCGTCCCGTCGTCGTCGATGTCGACCTTGGCGCCGGTCTCGGCGACGATCTCGCGGATCACCTTGCCGCCGGTACCGATCACTTCGCGGATCTTGTCTTTGGGGATCGACATGGTCTCGATGCGCGGGGCGTGGGCGGAAAGCTCCTCGCGGGTGTGGTCGAGCGCTTTCGCCATCTCACCCAGGATATGCTCGCGGCCTTCCTTGGCCTGGCCCAAAGCGACCTGCATGATCTCCTCGGTAATGCCGGCGACCTTGATGTCCATTTGCAGCGCGGTGACGCCGTTGGCGGTGCCCGCTACCTTGAAGTCCATGTCGCCCAAATGATCCTCGTCACCGAGGATGTCGCTGATCACCGCGAAGTCCTTGCCTTCGAGGATCAGGCCCATGGCGATGCCGGCCACCGGCGACTTAAGCGGCACGCCGGCGTCCATCAGCGCGAGGCTGCCGCCGCACACCGTGGCCATTGACGACGAGCCGTTGGACTCGGTGATGTCGGACAATACGCGGATCGTGTACGGAAACTCTTCCGCGCTCGGCAGCATCGGGTGGATCGCGCGCCAGGCGAGCTTGCCGTGGCCGGTCTCGCGCCGCGACGGAGCGCCGAAGCGGCCGACTTCGCCGACCGAATAGGGCGGGAAGTTATAGTGCAGCATGAACGGCGAGTAGGAGAGGCCCTCGAGCCCGTCGATCATTTGCTCGGATTCCTTGGTGCCGAGCGTCGTGGTGACGATCGCCTGGGTCTCGCCGCGGGTGAACAGGGCCGAGCCGTGGGTGCGGGGCAGGAAACCCACCATGCACTCGATCGGGCGGACGGTCTTGGTGTCGCGGTCGTCGATGCGGCGGCCGTCCTTGAGGATCGCGCCGCGGACGATGTCGGCCTCGAGCTTCTTCACCAATTTCAAGGTGGCGAGATACTGCGCCGGGTCCGTTTCTTCGAGGTCGGCGAACGCTTCGCGCGCTTTGGTGCGAGCGTCGCTGATCGCGGTCTGGCGGGCCTGCTTGTCGGTGATCTTGTAGGCTTGCGTAAGGTCGTCGCCGATGACGTCGCGAAGCTTGGCCATGCTCGCCGCCTTGTCGTCGATCTTGTCGAGCTCCCATGGGTCCTTGGCTGCCTGCTCGGCGAGGCTGATGATCGCCGCGCACACCTTCTGGCTGGCTTTGTGGCCGAACATGACCGCGCCGAGCATCTGCTCCTCGCTCAGCTCCTTGGCTTCGGACTCGACCATCATCACCGCGTTGGGAGTGCCGGCGACGATCAGATCGAGGTCGCTTTCGGCGATCTGCGCGCTCGATGGGTTGAGGACATATTCGCCGTCGATGAAGCCGACGCGGGCTCCGCCGATCGGGCCCATGAAAGGCACGCCGCTGATCGTCAGCGCTGCGGACGCGGCGATCATCGCGACGATGTCGGGCTCGTTCTCGCCATCGTAGGACAGCACCTGCGCGATCACGAGCACTTCATTGTAGAAGCCCTCGGGGAACAACGGGCGCAGCGGCCGGTCGATCAGGCGGCTGGTGAGAGTCTCCTTTTCGGTCGCTCCACGCTCACGCTTGAAGAAGCCGCCGGGGATACGTCCCGCGGCCGAGAATTTTTCCTGGTAGTGGACGGTCAGCGGGAAGAAGTCCTGGCCCGGCTTGACCGACTTGGCGGCGGTGACTGCGCACAGCACCACGGTTTCGCCGAGAGTGGCGAGGACGGCGCCGTCGGCCTGGCGGGCAACGCGGCCGGTTTCGAGCTTGAGGGTCTTTCCACCAAGCTCGGTTTCTACGGTTTTCATATTGAACATTGATTTTCCTTCACCCGCGGGCCGGATGCCGGCGGGTTCATCTGGTGCAGGCGAGCCGGCCTGCTGCGGTTCGGGGCACTCTAACGGCCCCTCGGACGCCCCGCCGAATTGCGGAGATTCCTTGAACGAAGGGCGCCCGCAGGCGCCCTTTGAAATTATTTGCGCAGACCCAGCTTGGCGATGAGATCGGTGTAACGCTTCTCATCCTCGCGGCGGAGATAATCGAGCAGCGAGCGCCGCTTGTTGACCATCATCAGCAGGCCGCGGCGCGAATGGTTGTCCTTCGCGTGCGTCTTGAAATGCTCGGTCAGCGTGTTGATTCGGCTGGTGATGATCGCGACCTGGACCTCGGGCGAGCCGGTGTCGTCGGAGCCGCGGCCATGTTCCTTGATCAGTTCGGCCTTGCGGTCGGCAGTAATCGACATCGTCAAACTCCTCACATTCAAAGGTTGAACCCGCGAACGACCCGAAGGCCGCTTGCCGAAGCTTCGACCAGCGCAACCGGACGATCCTCGTCGGTGGCAAGCTGAAGCCCCGGCGTCGCCGGGAAACCGGCAAGCTTCTGTCCATGACGGAGCAGCTGGGCTTGGCCGGGAGTGACGGGGAGGGCCGGGATGTCGTCCAGCGCCGCGGTTAGCGGAACTACCGTCTCCGTCAGTCGCCGCGCCTTAGCGGCTTGGTTCAGAAAGTCCAGCGAAATAGCCTGTTCGAGGGTGAACGGCCCCGCCCGCGTGCGGCGCAGCATGGTCACATGTCCAACGGTGCCGAGCGCCCTGGCCAAATCTCGCGCAAGCGAGCGGATATACGTGCCCTTCGAAACCGTGGTCTCGACAGTAATTGTCTCCAACTCCTCCGCGCCTCCGCGTCTCCGCGTGAGATCATCCTGTTCACGCGGAGGCGCGGAGACGCGGAGGGAGTGAACGGTTACCGCGCGTGCTTTCATTTCCAGCTCTTCGCCGGCCCGGGCGCGCTGATAGGCGGGCTTGCCGCCGATTTTCAGCGCCGAATAGGCCGGCGGGACCTGCTCGATCCGGCCGGTGAAGCGCGGCAGCACCGCGTTGACGTCCTCGATCGTCGGGCGGTGGTCGCTGCGCTCGACGGCTTGCCCCTCGGTGTCGAGCGTGTCCGTCTCTTCGCCGAAGCGGATGGTGAACTCGTAGGTCTTGGTCGCGCCGAGCATGTGGCCGGCCAATTTGGTCGCTTCGCCGAGCGCGATCGGCAGCACCCCGCTGGCCAGCGGGTCGAGGGTTCCGCCATGACCGACCTTGGTCTTCGGCTCGCCGGCTTCCCTGAGCAGTCGCTTGACCGCCGCGACCGCCTGCGTCGAGCCGAGCCCGACCGGCTTGTCGAGGATGATCCAGCCGTGGAGAGCCATGCCGCGAGCGATAGACCGGGGGCCTCTCCTTGACCATCGGCCAGCCGGCAGTGGCGCGCGCGTAATGACAAGTCCGGGAACCGCGTTTACGGTCGCTCCAAGGGGTAGGCTGGCTATGGATCGGCAAGGCGGCGACGGCGGCGAAAAAAGCCCGAGCGCTGACTATGTCTTCGTCAGCTACGCGCGCGCCGATGAGAAAGCGGCGCGGGCGGTCATCGACCTGCTCGAACGCTCGGGGTTGCGCGTCTGGTGGGACGGTCTGATCCCGGGCGGCGAGCGGTTCGGCAGCGAGATCAGCGACGCATTGGAAAAGGCCGGAGCCGTCGTCGTGCTGTGGTCGGCAAACTCGAAGACCTCGCACTGGGTGCAGGACGAAGCGAGTTGGGCGCGAGACCGGCATCTCCTGGTGCCGATTTCGATCGACGGCAGCGAGCCGCCCCTGGGCTTCCGGCAATTCCAGTGCCTGGATGTTTCCACGAGCGGCATCAAGGCCGGCAATCCCGCCATGCAGCGGGCGCTGAAGGCCGTTTTCGACACGATCGGCAGGGGAGCATTCGAAACGGCGCGGACCGTCCCCGTTCCGCCACCGTCACGGATTCGGCTGGACCGGCGGGCCGCGCTTGCGGCGGGAGGTGCCGCCGCCGTTGCCGTCGGTGGATTCGCCACCTGGCGGTTCCTGCTCGCGCCGGAGGACGCCCGCGCCAACAGCGTCGCCGTGCTTCCCTTCCAGAACCTAAGCGGGGACTCCGGCCAGCAATATCTGTCGGACGGAATGGCCGCGGAGCTGCGCGCCAAATTGTCGCGCAATCCGCTGTTGCGCGTCGTCGGCCAGGCCTCGTCCAATGCATTTCGCGATCGCTCGGAAAGCAGCCGCGCAATCGCCGGCAAGCTCCGCGTCGCCAACCTTCTCGACGGCAATGTGCGAGCGGTCCCCGGGCAGGTACGGATCGCGGTCGAGCTGATCGACGGCGAGTCCGGCTTCAGCAAATGGTCGAACAGCTTCGACCGGCCGGTGAACAACCTGCTGCAATTGCAGAGCGACATCGCCGATGCGGTCAGCGCCGCATTGTCGGCCGAGTTGGGCGGCGGCGACGAACCAAGGGAGCGAAGCGGCGGCACCAGCGACGTCGCCGCATTCGATTTCTACCTGCGCGGCAAGGAATTGTTCGTATCCCAGCACGACGAGGCAAGCGACCGCGGCGCACTCGCCCAATTCGCCAACGCCGTCCGCCGCGATCCCGACTATGCCGCGGCACGCGCCGCGCGATCACGCTCGCTGTCGGTCATCGCCAACCAATATGCCCAGGCCGACGAGCGCCGCCGCCTGTACCGGCAGGCTGTTGCGGAGGCCAGGGCTGCGATCCGCAGCGCCGACAGCTTCGCCGACGGCTATGTCGCGCTGGGCTACGCCCTGTTCTACGGGATGCTGGACATCGGCGCCGCCGAAATCCCCTACCAAAAAGCGCACGACCTCGGCGACGGCAATGCTGACGTGCTGAGCCTCTACGCCCTCTATCGCGCTCGACGCCGGCAATTCGATCGCGCTTTCCCGGTGATCGAGCAAGCGCAGTCGCTGGATCCGATCAATGCCGGGCTGGTCAAGACCGAGGGACGGATCCACTTCGCCAGCGCCGATTATCCCCGAGCGATCAGATCGGCGCGCCGAGCGCTGGATCTCAACCCGAAGCTGAGCGGGGCGCACGGTGACATCGGCAACGCGCTGCTGATGCTCGGCCGAATGGACGAGGCAGCGATCGAATTCGCCAACGAGAGGATCGGCCTCTTGTCGATACCCGGCCGGGCCATCGTCGCCATCCGCCGCCGCGACCCGGACGGCGCGCGCGAGGCGTTCGACGAACTGGTTCGCGAAGAAGGCGATAATGGGCTCTACCAGCAAGCCCAGATACTCGCTCAGTGGAACAAGAAGAGCGAATCCCTCGACACGCTCGACCGAGCGCTTCGCGAACAGGATTCCGGGCTTGTCTATTTGCTCAGCGACCCGTTCCTCGCACCCTTGCACGAGGAAACCCGATTCAAATCGCTGTTGCGCACATTGCATTTCGTTTAATGCCCGCGCGGCAAAACGCCGTTGAGGAGGGGAGCATGATGAAGATTCTCGTTGGAGCGATCATGGTGGTGGCCGGTGCGTCGCTGGGCGCATGCAATCGCGAAGAGCCGGCGGCCAATGCGGATGTCGCGGCCGAAAATGCCGGCGTCACGGCCGAGGAAAACACCGTGCTGTCCGCCGATGAAAATACGGCAACCGACAATACGACGACGAACGCCGACAATGCGGCCGACAACGTCACCGAGCAGGGCTCGACGGACCACGGTTCGACCGATCACTGACAAAGCGACGACCGACGCCTAGGGCCGGCGCGCCTCCAGATTGGGGCGCGCCGGATCGGCCGGGCGAATCGCCATTCCGGGCTTCAGCGCAGCGCGCGCCGCGGCGATCCATTGCGCATAGCTTCCCGCATCGGTGAATACCGAGGGGTAATCCTTGTAGCCGCAGCCCATCGACCAGCTGACCACACCGACCAACAGCTCGCGCCCGCCAGCCTTGCGTACCAGCGGCCCGCCGCTGTCGCCGCGGCAGGTGAACACCCCGTCGGCGCTGGGCGACCCGGCGAGCGCCGCCTTCGAGTACATGCAGACCATGCCCGGAGCGACCCGGTTGGCCAGCTTGCGGCGGCACGTGTCGAGTGTGACCGAGGTCATCTCGCCATATTGCAGCACGTCCGGGTTGTCCTGGATGCGCCGGTCGATGCTCATCATGATATTGCCGCTCGGCGCGACGGCGCCGGTCAGGCCCCAGCCGAACGCCAACGCATCGACCGCGCCCGGCAACGGCCGGGCGGCGACCGCAATCGGCCGTTGGCGAACGTTGCCCGAGCCGCGGTCGGGCTGCAGCAGGAGCAGCGCGAGGTCGTGATGGGTGCGGCCGGGCACATAGCCGGCGTGGACGGCGACCCCGGCGATGCCGAAGCTTTGTCCTCCAGCGCCGAGCTTGCGCGTGCCGAGGCGTACGCGCCGGTCATTGAGCAGCTTCGCCAGGCCCGCGCCGGCATATTGCCCCTTGGCGACGCAATGAGCCGCCGTCAGCACCAGATTGGGGCCGATCAGCGTGCCCCCGCAGCGGTGCTGTCGCTCCTCGTAGCTCCGCCATCGCAGGAACTGCTTTTCGTCTTCGGGCAATTTCGAGTCGGCCTCGATCTCCTCCTTCGAATAAGGCAGCACCGAGTAGAATTGGGCGGCCCAGACTGCCATTCCGGCGATCACGTCTGTGCCGTGGCCCATTGCCGGCCGCGGCTCCTCGGGCACGATCAACTGGAACGAGCGCGCCGCCAGGTCGTCGTTGATCGCAACTCCCGACAAGACTGGATCGCAGGGTTGCGCGGGCACTCCGGGCTGACAGCCGTCCGGCGGTCCAAGCGGGGCGGGATGGACCAAGTCGCCGATTGCGAACGGGCGGCTAGAAACGAGCAGCACCACGCGCGGATCGTCCGAGTTGCGAAGGGCGGCGAGGACCGGCGGGAAATCGGCCGCTTCCCCCGGCGCCAGCTTTATCACCGGCGGGTTCTCCTCCATTCCGAACCAGTCGAGCCTGAGCATGCCATCCGCGGCCAGGGCGCTGACATATCGGTCGCCGCCGGACCGGTTGGTGACCTGGAGCCCAGCCACGTCATCCAAATGCAAAAAGTGGGGCGCAGTCCCGCCGAGCGAAGTGCATTTCGCCGGTCTGTCCCCGAAGCCGCCCAGCGGTTCCCGGACCAGCAGGCAGGTTTCAATGCCCTGGGTATCGTTCAGCGATCGATCGAGGATTGCCCGCAACCGCGACGCGGCGACGAGGACGTGGCCCAGCCGCCCGGCGGTATCCTCCGAGCGCAGATTGCCGATCGCAAAGCGGCGCGGCTCGGGCTCCTTGCGCTGGAATGCCTCGTCCAACTCGTCCCAATGCTCGCGCGGCTGGCGCAGGTCGACGAGGGCGATGTCGAGCGGGAAATCCGGCAGGGTGGTGAGCAGATAGTCGGCCGGCCCGCCGATCCGAACGAACGGATAAGCGGCGAGCAGCTGGCGGAGTTCCGCTTCCTGTTCGCCGACACCGGGATCGATCTGCACGCGGACGATGCCGAAGACGGGCTCTGGCGCGACCCTGGGTCGGGGCGGCGGGATGGATTGGGCCGACGCCTCCACGGCGCCGCCCGCCACAACGGCGGCGCCCAGCAGGCCCGCAAGCAGCCGACGTCCCCTCATTTGCGACTCCCCCTTGTGCATGGCAGCATGACGCCCGGCCGCCGCTGCCGCAACCTTAGGAGCCGTCGGCAGTCACGAAGTGCGCGGAAGGCCGAGGCTCAGCTGGCGCGCTTCGCTTTCGCGCAAGCGCTCGAAGAAGTGGCGCCGGCACATGGCGATGTAGCGGTCGTTGCCGCCGATCTCGGTCTGCGCGCCGAAAGCGACGGCATGGCCCTCGGCGTCGACGCGCAGGTTCATGGTCGCCTTGCGGCCGCACTCGCACACCGCTTTGAGCTCGATGAGCACGTCGGCCAGCGCGAGCAGCGCCGCGCTGCCCTCGAATAATTGGCCGAGGAAGTCGGTGCGGAGGCCGTAGCACAGCACCGGCAGGCCGAGCTCGTCGCTCAATCGGCACAGCTGGAGGACATGGTCGCGGGTCAAAAATTGCGCCTCGTCGACCAGGATGCAGTCGAGCTTGCGGCGCTTGAGCTCATCGGCGACCGCTTCGAAGAGGTCGATGCCGGGCGAATAGCTGTGGGCCGGAGCCGACAAGGCGATGCGCGAGCCGATCGTCCCGGCGCCGGAGCGGTCGTCGTGCGCGGCGGTCCACAGCATCGTCGCCATGCCGCGCTCGCGATAGTTGAAGTCCGCCTGCAGCAGGGTCGTCGACTTCCCCGCGTTCATCGCTGCGAAGTAGAAATAGAGCTTGGCCATCGCGGGATTGTTAGCGCGGTCGCGTCAGGCCGGCCATCGCCATCGACCTGAGCGTTTGGGGCAAGGCGGCTTTCGGTCCATTCCGGACGCAAGCCCAAGACCTCGGCAAGCATTTCCTGCCAGCACATGATCGCGGGCAAGCCTCGCCTGAGTTCGGCGCCCCGGACAAGTCCAGTCAACAATGAGGCTGCCATGGCTTTCATTATCGCGGCTGACGATGCCCCGCTCCGCGCCCGACTGAAGACAATCGTCCCGGCTTTGATCGCACCGGCCAGTTGGCGAATTCAAACGCTGCATGCGATGTTGCGCAGAGCGTTTCCCATCGAACCCGTTTCCTCCGACCCGGGAAAGCTGCTGGAGCGCGGAGCAGCCCTTGCCTGCGCCGGCGCGTGGGAGTGCGATCTCGACACGAACATGATCACCTGGACCGATGCTGTATTCGATGTCTTCGGCCTTCCTCGAAGCATCAGGATCCAGCGTGAAGATGCGCTGGCGCTCTACGGTGAGGAGTCGCGCATGGAGATGGAGCGCCTCCGTGCTGAAGCGATCGCACGGCACCAGGGTTTCACGATGGACGCGAGAATATTCCCAGCCGATGGCGGCCAGCGCTGGATGCGACTCACGGTCGGCTTGGTCAGTAGCAGAGGGCGTCCGACCCACCTTTACGGGCTTAAGCAAGACGTCACCCGGGAGCGCGAAAATCTGGAGGCCCTGCGCAAGTCGGCCGAGCATGATGCCCTCACGGGCCTTGCCAGCCGCAGTGTCTTTCAAGGCCGCTTCCTCGACGCCTCGCCCGCGGCGCGCGCCGCCTTTCCAGTGGGCTCGCTTGTGCTGTTCGACGTCGACGACTTCAAGCGGATGAATGACAAAAATGGCCATGCCGCCGGCGATGCCTGCCTCAAGGCCGTTGCGGCTAGACTTGCGGACTGCTTTCCCGACGCGGTGATGATCGCCCGCATCGGTGGCGACGAATTCGCAGTCCTCTTGCGTGACTCGGTCGGAAAGCAACTGAGCAAACGGGTCGCGGCCTGCCTGTCGCGTCTGACGAGCTCAATCCTGTGGAACGGCCAGCTCATACGCGTCAGCGCGTCGGCCGGCATGGCAGCCTCCAACAACCAGCGGGCGTACGATCCCGACAACATGTTTGCTGCCGCTGACGCCGCGCTTTATGAGGCCAAGAGAGCCGGTCGAAACAGAATGCACCTTGCCGCGGCGTGAGGCCGAGTCTTCCACGGTGCGTGTCAGGAATTTCGTTCGAGCTGTGGTCAGGGTTCGAATCGAGCAGATCGCAGCTCGGCATTAGGAAACGTATTCGTCCTTGAGGATCGAAAACAGCACCGTGTCGCGGACGTGGCCGTTCCAGGTGATGCGGTCGGCGCGCAAGACGCCCTCGCGGACGGCTCCTAGCCTGGTCATCGCCGCCTGGCTGCACGCGTTGCGGCCGTCGACCCGGAACTCGACCCGGCGGTAGCCGCAGTCGAACGCGCGGCGCAGCATCATGTCCTTGCAGCGCCGGTTGAAGCCGGTGCCGCGAAACGCTGGACGGTAGTAAGTGCTGCCGATCTCGAGCGCTTGCCGGTCGTCGTCGATGTTGATGTAGCAGCTCATCCCGACGAACGCGTCGCCGTCGTACAAAGCGAACGGAATCCACGGCCGCTCAAGCAGCGCGTCGAAGCTCGCGTCGAACTGCTCGGGCGCGTAGCTGATGTAGTAGATTTCCCAGATGTCCGGATCCTCGGCGCAGGCGGCGCGGAGCAGGTCGCGGTGCACCTCGGCCAGCCGCTCGGCGCGGCAACCGTCGCCGGTCATCGGCGCGTCGAGCGGCTTCATTCCTTGCCGATGTCCCGCGCGACCTTGGGATCGCGCAGCAGCCGGTCGATGCGGCCGCCCTCGTCGAAGCTTTCGTCGGCGAGGAATTTGATCTTCGCCGCATATTTGGTGGTCATCCGCTGGGCCACTTCCTTCTGGAAGAAAGCGGTGTGGGTCCGCAGCGCCTTCAATACGACATCCTCGTCCTGGCCGAGCAGCGGCTTCACGAACACCGTGGCATGGCGCAGGTCGGGCGACATGCGGACTTCGGTGACGCTGACGAGGTGCGAGGCGAGCGTCTCGTCGTGCACGTCGCCGCGCATCAGGATCGCCGACAGCGCGTGGCGCACCTGCTCGCCGACGCGGAGCAGGCGGACCGAGCGGCCCTCGGGGGTTTCAACCTTGCGCATCAACTACAGCGTCCGGGCGCGTTCCTCGGTCTCGAACACTTCGAGATGATCGCCCGGCTGGATGTCGTTGGTGTCGGCGAGCAGCGCGCCGCATTCCATTCCGGCGCGAACCTCGGCGGCATCGTCCTTGAAGCGGCGCAGCGACGAGATGGTGGTCTTGCTGACGATGACGTCCTCGCGCGTGAGCCGTGCGTGCAAGCCCTTGCGGATAACACCCTCGAGGACCAGCAGGCCGGCGGCCTTGTCTTTCTTGCCGGCCGGGAAGACTTCCTTGACCTCGGCGCGGCCGACGACCGTCTCGATGATCTCGGGGCCGAGTTCGCCGGCCATCGCGCCCTTGGCCCAGTCGGTCAGATGATAGATCACGTCGTAGTAGCGAAGCTCGACTTTGCTGCGCTCGGCGATCTCGCGCGCCTTGGCGTTGGGGCGAACGTTGAAGCCGATGATCGGCGCTCCGCTGGCGCCGGCCAAAGTGACGTCGCTTTCGGTGATCGCGCCGACTCCGGAATGCAGGACGCGGACCTTGATCTCGTCGGTCGACAGCCGGTTGAGCGCATGGACGATCGCCTCGATCGAGCCGTGGACGTCGGCCTTGACGACCAGCGGGAATTCCATGGTCGTCGATGCCCGTGTGGCGAACATGTTTTCTAGGCTGACCGGGGCGGTGGTCGTGCGCTTGCGGTCGAGCAGGCCCTGGCGGTAGGCGGCGACTTCGCGTGCGCGGGCGTCATTCTCGACGACCGTGAACGGCTCGCCGGCCGCAGGGACCGCCGACAGGCCGAGGACCTCGACCGGAACCGAGGGCCCGGCTTCCTTCACCTGGCGGCCCTTGTCGTCGATCATCGCGCGGACCTTGCCGCTCGACGCGCCGGCGACGAAGACCTCGCCGACCTTAAGCGTCCCGCGCTGGATGAGCACGGTCGCGAGCGGCCCGCGGCCCTTGTCGAGCTTGGCTTCGATCACCGTGCCTTCGGCGGCGCGCTCGGGGTTCGCCTTAAGCTCGAGAATCTCGGCCTGGAGCGCGATCGCTTCGAGCAATTTGTCGAGATTGGTCTTCTCGATCGCCGAGACTTCGACGTCCTGGACCTCGCCGCCCATCGCCTCGACGATCACCTCGTGCTGGAGGAGTTCCTCGCGGACCCGCTGGGCCTTGGCGCCGGGCTTGTCGATCTTGTTGATGGCGACGATCATCGGCACGCCGGCAGCGCGGGTGTGGTTGATCGCTTCGACCGTCTGCGGTTTCAGGCCGTCATCCGCGGCGACGACCAGCACGACGATGTCGGTGACGTTGGCGCCGCGGGCGCGCATCTCGGTGAACGCCTCGTGGCCCGGTGTGTCGAGGAACGTGACCTTCGACTTGTCCGGCAAAGTGACCTGATAGGCGCCGATGTGCTGGGTGATGCCGCCGGCTTCGCCCGACACGACGTCGGCGCCGCGAATGGCGTCGAGCAGCGACGTCTTGCCGTGATCGACGTGGCCCATGATGGTCACCACCGGCGGGCGCGACTGAAGGCTCTCGGGCGCGTCCTCGACGTCGCCGATGCCGATCTCGATATCGCCTTCGCTGACCCGCTTGATGGTGTGGCCGAACTCGGTGACCAGCAGCTCGGCGGTGTCCTGGTCGATGGTCTGGGTGACCGTCACCGGCATGCCCATCTTAAACAATGCCTTGACCAGATCGGCGGCGCGCTCGGCCATCCGGTTGGCGAGATCCTGGACGGTGATCGCTTCGGGGACGACGACGTCGCGCACCTGCTTGGCGGCCGGCCCGGCCTGCTGGTGGTGGCGCTTTTCCTTTTCGCGGGCGCGGCGCAGCGCGGCAAGGCTGCGGGCGCGGCTGTCGTCCTCGCCGGACAGCGCGCGGGTTACGGTCAGCTTGCCCGAATGGCGGCGATCCTCGCGGTTGCGCGGCGGCCGCGCCGGCTCGGGGCGCTTCGGCGCCGGCCCGCCGGGGCGGCGGAATTCGCGCTCCTCGCCTTCCTCGCGGTCGGCGGCGCGCTCCTCGACGATTGGCTCTGGCGGCGGGACGGCCTCGGGCTGGGGCTCGATGTCGACCTTGCGCGCCTCCTCGGCAGCTTCATCCTCGGCGCGCCGATTGTCCTCGGCGCGGCGCTTTTCGTCCTCGGTTTGCTCGACCTTGACCCGATCGTCGCGGCGGCGGGCCTCCTCGAGCGCGGCCATGCGCGCCTCGTCGGCTTCGCGCAGCAGCTTCTCCTGGACCTCACGGCGTGACGTAATGTCGTCCGCAGGAGCGCGTTTCGCGGGCGCCGGAGCCGGACGAGCGGGCGCCGCCGGCTTGGGAGCTTCGGCCGCGGGCGCCGGCTTGGGCGCCTCGGCCGGCGGCGGCGGTTCGCCCGGCTTGCCGAGGATGCGGCGCTTCTTGACCTCGACGACGACCGTGTTCGAGCGGCCGTGGCTGAAGCTCTGCTTCACCTTGCCGGTCTCGACCGTGCGCTTGATGCCCAGCGGCGGCCGGGTACCCAGCTTAGGCTTGTCGGTCTGGTCGGTCATTCTTGTCCTTCGTCAATTTCGTCAGCCGAGCCGGGGGCCGAGGCGGGAACGCCGCCGTCTAGCCCGGTACGGGGGTCAGTGAAAGCGCGCCACCGGGCAAGCGCGCGAGACACGCGCGACGCGGCGGCGGGATCGGTCAGCGCGACATGTACCACATTTTCGCGTCCCAAGGCCATCGACAAGATAGAGCGCTCCTCGGGGAATATAAGACCACGCGCCTGACCGCCGCCGGCACGCCCTCCGGCTCTTAGCGCCTGGTCGAGCGATCTTTGGCCGTCCTCGCCGGCATCGGCGGCGTGGATCAGCAAGTGGACCTTGCCGGCGCGGGCGGCCGCCTCGATCCGGTCGGCGCCGCTCAACAGCGTTCCGCCGCGGGCCTCGAGGCCCAGCCGGTCGAGCGCCGCCTGGCGCAGCGCGCGTTCGATCTGCTCGCCGAGATCGGGCGGCACCTTGAGGTCGGCGGCCTTGAACGCACGGGCGAGCGCAGCCTTGAGCTTGCCCTTGGCGTTGGCCGCATCGAGCTCGGCGCGGCCAACCGAAATCCACGCCCCCCGCCCCGGCGCCCGGGCGCGCACGTCGGGCCCGACCTGGCCGTCCGGCCGGAGCGCCAGCCGGATCAGGCTGTCACGCGTGCCCTTGCTGCGCGTGAGGACGCACGTCCGCTCCGGGACATGCGCGTCGGTCTTATCGATCAGGCGTTCGCCGGACTCATTTGGGGGATTCCGCAACTGCGTCCTCCCCTTTGGTCGCCGGCGCGGCATCCTCGTCCTCGAACCAGTGCGCGCGCGCGGCCATGATGATCTCGTTGCCCTGCTCTTCGGAGAGGCCGTATTCGTGCAGGATCCCGCCCTTGTCCTCGGGCCGGTTGCTCGGCTCGCGCTGGCGGCGTTGCTCGGGCCGCTTCTTCTGGATCAGCTCGTCGGTGGCGAGGTCGGCGAGGTCGTCGAGAGTGCGGATGTTTGCCTTGCCGAGCGTGACCAGCATCTGTTCGGTCAGGTGCGGCAACTCGGCGAGCGCATCCTCGACGCCCAGCTTGCGGCGCTCTTCGCGCGACGCCGCTTCGCGCCGCTCGAGGGCCTCGGCGGCACGGCTCTGCAGCTCGGCGGCGAGATCCTCGTCGAAGCCGTCGATCGCGCTGATCTCCTCGGCGTTGACGTAGGCGACCTCCTCCAACGTGGTGAAGCCCTCGGCGACCAGCAGCTGGGCCAGCGTTTCGTCGACGTCGAGCTCGGTCTGGAACATCTCCGAGCGCTCGACGAACTCGCGCTGGCGCTTTTCGGAGGCGTCGGCTTCGGTCAAAATGTCGATCTGCGAATTGGTCAGCTGGCTGGCGAGCCGGACGTTCTGGCCGCGGCGGCCGATGGCGAGGCTCAACTGGTCGTCGGGCACGACCACCTCGATGCGCGCTTCCTCTTCGTCGATCACGACCCGGCTGACGGTCGCCGGCTGGAGCCCGTTGACGACGAATGTCGCCAAATCCTCGCTCCACGGAATGATGTCGATCTTCTCGCCCTGCAGCTCCTGGACCACCGCCTGGACTCGGCTGCCCTTCATGCCGACGCAGGCGCCAACCGGGTCGATCGAGCTGTCGTGGCTGATGACGCCGATCTTGGCCCGGCTGCCCGGGTCGCGGGCCGCGGCCTTGATCTCGATGATACCGTCGTAGATTTCGGGCACTTCCTGGGCGAACAGTTTCTTCATGAAATCGGGGTGGGCGCGCGACAGGAAGATCTGCGGGCCGCGCGCCTCGCGGCGGACCGACAGGATCAGGCTGCGGATGCGGTCGCCGACGCGCACCATTTCGCGCGGAATCTGCTGGTCGCGGCGGATGACTCCCTCGGCGCGGCCCAGGTCGACGACGACGTGGCCGAACTCGACGCGCTTGACGACCCCGGTGATGACCTCGCTGGCGCGGTCCTTGAACTCCTCGAACTGCCGCTCGCGCTCGGCGTCGCGGACTTTCTGGAAGATGACCTGCTTGGCGGCCTGCGCGGCGATCCGCCCGAATTCGATCGGCGGCAGCGGATCGACGATGAAATCGCCGACCGCGGCATCGGACTTAAGCTTCTGGGCGCCCTTCAAATCGACCTGCTTGAAATAGTCGTCGACCTCCTCGACCACTTCGACGACGCGCCACAGCCTGAGGTCGCCGGTTACCGGGTCGAGCTTGGCGCGGATGTCATTCTCGGCGCCGTAGCGGGCGCGGGCGGCGCGCTGGATGGCGTCCTCCATCGCCTCGATGACGATGCCGCGGTCGATCAGTTTCTCGCGCGCGACGGCGTCGGCGATGGCGAGCAGTTCGGCCTTGTTGGCGGCGGGGCCCGCGGTCGCGGGTGCGGCGGTAGCCATGGGTGTCTAACCTTCCATCTTGATGAGATCGGCCCCGTCGGCAACGAGCGGGGCGGTGGCAGCAATGAGCGCGTCGGTCAGCAACAGCTTGGCCGACGCGATGGCGGAGAATGGGATTTCGCGAAGCTCTTTGGTGGTCGAAATGCGGACCGTGTCGCCGTCGATACCCTCGATGCGCCCCGACACCTGCCGGGCGCCGTCGATCGGCTCGACGAGCTTGAGGCGCGCCTCGTGCCCGGCCCAGTCCGAATAATCGGAGCGGCGGGTCAGCGGCCGGTCGATGCCCGGCGAGCTGACCTCGAGCCGGTAGGCGCCCTCGATCGGGTCGCGCCCTTCCGCTTCCAGCGCATCGAGAACCTCCGACAGCCGGCGGGAGATTGTCTCGCAATCGCCAAGCTCGAGCTGCCGGGTGTCTGGCCGTTCGGCCATCACCTGCAGCGTCGGGTCGGACGTGCCGCCGATCATCGCCACGCGCACCGGGCGGAAGCCGAGGGCTTCCACCTCGGGCTCGATAAATGCGGTCAGCGCGGCGGCGTCGATCATCGGGTCGTTGTTTTCCAAAACAGCTCTGCGACCGGCCTCCGGGGGGAGGCCAGCCTCAACGTCGCTAGCGATGTCGAGGAGAGGCGGCCGATATAGGCGGGTGCGCCATTCCGCGCAAGCGTCAGCGCGGCGTACATGCCCCCATGAAACGAGCGCGGAGTGCATTTTCGATATCGGCACCGAGCAAATTGACGCAGCGGCTGATTTCGTAGTTGCCCTGGTGATCGCCCGGTCCTTCGACAAGCAGGACAAAAACCGGCTTCCCGACCAGCGCCGCCAGTTCCTGCGGGCCGAGCGTGCAGTCGCTGATTAGCGTGATCGGATAGGAGCGCTTGCCCCGCCCGCGATATTCGCGCGTCGGAGAGAACCGCCAAGCGTACGGTCCCTCCTTCTCGAGCACGCCTTCGGCGGCAACGGGGTAATATTCGGCGATCCGGTCGAGATCAGACTCGAAGCGGCTCCCTTTGGGA
Organism: Sphingomicrobium sp.; assembly: GCA_035512655.1. Lineage (GTDB taxonomy): Bacteria > Pseudomonadota > Alphaproteobacteria > Sphingomonadales > Sphingomonadaceae > Sphingomicrobium. Next base: position 67,283 of record DATKDM010000012.1, read on the forward strand.
TCGAGTCGAATGCAATCGCAGGCGAGCACCGGGCCGGACCAGCCCGCCAGAAATAGCAGGCCTATCGCGGCTTTCACTCCGTTGCGCCCCACGGCGGCGGCGGTGCTGGAACCGGTCGCGCGAGGTCGAACTCGACCCGGAAGAAGCGGTTCTCACGACGCAATTCGTAGGCGAAGAGCTGCTTTGGCACGACTTCCATCGCCCACACATTGGTGGTCGAAACCGCCGCGTCGTTGCGGTTGAACAGATCCTTCGAGAACTGGTCGACCGGGAATTCCTGCCGCTGAGCCGTGCCCTCGGTGGCGGTGTCGCCGCCATATTGGGTGAGCACGTCCTCGCTGCCATCCTCGTGCCGGTGATCGTGCTTGAGTCGATAGCCGCTGGCCGTGCGGGTCACGACCCAGGTGCGCGAGCGGTCGTCGCCGACGTGAAACGGGATCCGGATCTTGTCGGGAGAGCATTGGCGGACGTGCATCACAAGGCGCTTGCCGGCAAACGCGGCATCGGTCGCTACCGGGGGACTGGCGATGCGGCCCTCGAACGCCTGGCCGCACAGCGCCGCAAGGTTGTCGAAGAACGTCGGTTGCGGCGGCGCAAGCGGAGTCGCGCAGCCTGTGGTGGCGAGGATCGCGGCGGCGGCAAGGAGAGCGAGCTTCATTGGCGGAGACTCTCCAGGGCTTTGTTCTCGGCGCGGATGCGGACCCACAGGATGATAGCGTTGAGCAGGCTGAACGCCACCGCGATCTCGACCAGCCCGAAGACCAGCGGCAAGACCGCGATTTCCGCGGTGACGATCGCGTAATTGGGATGATCGAGGTAGCGATAGAGGCCCGAGCGCAGCCGCGGCGCTCCGGGCTGGACGATGATCCGCGTCGTCCAACGGCTCCCGAGCGTCGCGATCACCCACACCCGCCCGAGCTGAAGCAGTGCGAACAGCGCGAGCAGGATGAGGTTGATGTCCCGCCCCGGCGCCCACCACCACAGCGCCGCAAGCCACATGATGTGTTGGCCGACGATGAATGGATAATGCCCGGGCGAATGCTCGACCGCGCCCTCGGCGAGCAAACGCCTGGTGTTGCGGTTCGCGAGGCGAAGCTCGACCAGCCGCTGCAGCGTGACGAAGGCGAGGATGGCGATCGCCGCCCAGGTCATGGTGCCGATCAGGCTGCCTCGAGCAGCAGGCCGGCGCAGGTGAAGCCGGGCCCGAACGCGGTCATCAGGACGCGCTTCGGCAAGCCGCGCGCGATCAGCCGGTCGAGCACGAAGAGAACCGTCGGAGCGCTCATATTGCCGTAGTCGCGAAGCACCTCGCGCTCGAGGTTGAGCTCGCCCTGGGGAAGCTCGAGCGCGGTCTCGATCGCGGCGATCACCTTGACCCCGCCGGGATGGCAGCAGAAGCGGTCGATGGACTCGCGGTCGACCCGGAGCGCGCTCAGCAGCTCGCCCACCGCCGTCGCCAGCTCGCGCTCGATGAACGGCGGGATCGCCCGGTCGAACACGACGGCAAGGCCCGGATCCTCGATGTCCCAGCCCATGATCCGAAGCGTGTCGGGCCACAGTTTTTCAGCCGAGCCGGCGATCGTCGCGATGCCCGCCTTGCCATTGCCAACGACCGCCGCGGCGGCACCGTCGCCGAACAGCGCGGTCGCGACCACCGCCGCCGGATCGTCGCTATCGAGCCGGATCGAGATCGAGCAGGTTTCGACGGTCACGAACAGCCAATGGCTGCCCGGATCGGCGGCGGCGAGCTTGCCGGTTAGCGCAAGGCCGTTGACGCCGCCGGCGCAGCCAAGTCCGAAGACGGGCACCCGGCGGACATCGCCGCGCAGCCCGAGCCGGGGACCGACCCGGGCTTCGAGGCTGGGGGTGGCGATGCCGGTCGTCGACACGGTGACGACTCCGTCAATCTGGTCTGCCGTCAGCCCGGCCCCAGCGATCGCCGCCGACGCCGCTTCCTCGAACAGGTCTTCGGCGGCTTGGAGATAGACCGCGCTGCGGTCGCTCCATCCGTGCGGGCTCTCGTACCAGGCTTGCGGCGCGACGATGTGCCGCTTGGCGATGCCGGCATTGTCGAACACGCCCGACAAGCGGTCGAACAGCGCCTTTTTGCCGCCGAACGCGCCGCGAGCCGCCGCCTTGGCGTCGGCCTGCGCGATGCGGTTCGCTGGAACCGCCGTCGCCAGCGAGAGTATGCTGCATGGGTGCATCTGGGTGCCTGACAAGTGCACCGGTACGGGTGCCGGCACAAGAATGATAAGGATTTAGCGAATGACCCTCCGCTTGATGCAAGCCATGGCGCTGATGACAGTCGCGGCTTGCGGCGCGACGCCGTCGTCGACATCGGCGCAGCCAAGCGGCGAACCGCCGTTCCGGATCACCGAGGTCGCCCAGTTCACGACTCCGTGGGCAATGGATTTCCTGCCCGGAAGCGGCGTTCCGCTGACCGCCGCGGCGCTGGTCACCGAGAAGGAAGGGAAGCTGTGGCTGGTCAATACCGCCGATGGCACTCGGCAGGCGGTCAGCGGGGTGCCGCAGGTCAAGGTCGCGGGGCAAGGCGGGCTTGGGGACGTTGTCGCCCATCCGGGGTTTGCCGGCAACCAGCGGGTCTATTTGAGCTTTGCCGAGGCGGGAGCGAACGGCACCAGCGGCGCCGCGCTTGGCTACGGCCGGCTGATCCTCGGTGAGGGCACGCCGCGGATCGAGGATTTCAAGGTCATCTGGAGGCAATCGCCGAAGGTCACCGGCAACGGCCACTTCGGCCATCGCATTGCCTTTGCGCCGGATGGGACGATGTTCGTCTCGTCCGGGGACCGGCAGAAGATGGAGCCGGCGCAGCAATTCGAAGGCGACCTCGGCAAGGTGCTGCATTTGGCCGCGGAAGGACAGCCGGTCGCCGGCGGTCCGTTCGCCGACCGGGGCGGGATCGCCGCGCAATTCCATACCGTGGGCCATCGCAACGTCCTTGGGCTCGCGTTCGCCCCCGACGGCAGGCTCTGGGCGACGGAAATGGGTCCCGAGGGCGGCGACGAGTTCAATCTGATCGAGGCGGGCCGCAACTACGGCTGGCCGATCGTTTCCAACGGCAGCCATTACGGCGGCGGCCAAATTCCAGACCATTCGACCCGGCCCGAGTTCGCCGCTCCGAAACTGTGGTGGAACCCGTCGATCGCTCCGGCCGGGCTGATTATCTATTCGGGCGACCTGTTTCCCGACTGGAAGGGAGACGCCATTTTCGGCGCGCTCGTCGGGGAGGCACTGATCCGCGCCGACATCGACGGCGCCAACGCCCGCAAGGCCGATCATTGGGCCATGGGCGCGCGCATCCGCGAGGTCGAGCAAGGGCCGCGCGGAGAAATCTATCTGCTCCAGGACGGCAACAGCGGTGGCAAGCTGCTCCGGCTCGAGCCGGCGCGCTAGCGGGCTATTTCAGTCCGCCAGGCGATCATCGACGCGAGCAGTTGTTCGATAGCGGAAATACCAGACCTGCCGCCCGGCCTTGCGGGCTTTCGCTTCGTAGCGGGTCTCCGGCCAGCTGCCGGGCCGCTCGACAAAGTCGGCCGGCCGCTCCGCCAGCCATTCGAAATCGCGGCGGCGGCTCATGATCATCATCGCCCAGCGGCAGTAGGTCGGGTCGTCGGTGCCGAGCCTGAACTCGCCGCCGGCGCGTAGCTTCGCGGCGATGAGGTCGAGCGGACCGTCGTTGATCATCCTCCGCTTGGCATGCCGTGCCTTGGGCCACGGGTCCGGGTGGAGCAGGTAGACGAAGCTCAGCGCGCCATCGGGCAGCCGGCGAAGGACGTCGAGCGCGTCGCCGCGATAGATCCGGACGTTGGCGAGGTGCCGGTCGCGGACATGGCCGAGCGCGGTCGCGACGCCGTTGAGGAACGGTTCGCAGCCGATGAAGCCGTGATCCGGGAGCAAGTCGGCGCGCGCCGCGAGATGCTCGCCCGAGCCAAACCCGATTTCGAGGTGCAGCGGGCGCTCATGGCCCTTGGCGTCGCCGAACAGCAGTGGCGACGTGATCTCGCCGTCGGCCGGGACGGCAATGGCCGGCAACAGCGTGTCGATCAGCTGCTGCTGGGCGGGGCGCAGCTTATGCCCGCTCGACCGGCCGTAGAGGCGGTTGAGGGTGGTCGGGTCGCCGGCCTTGTGCGCAGTCATCGGTGCGGCGCTAAGCGCTCAAGCGTCCGTTCAGCAAGCCGGATGCACAGTCGCTCGATGAGAAAGATGATCTTCGCGTTGCCCTTGGCGTTGTTCGCGGCCTCGCCCGCCAGCGCCACCGGCGGCCTGGTTTGCCGCACGGCGGGTTCGCGCCCGATCGAAGTTGCGCTGGTAATCAGCCACACCGCCGTGTCGGCAGTGGTGTCGGCGCGGCTCAGCGACAACGGCCGCGATGTTCCCGTAACGCTCGCCCAGTCATGGCTGGAGCCGAACGAAGCCCGTCTCGACCTGGTCGACAAGAACGCGGTTCGCCACGAGCTGCGGATGCGCACGAATCGCAACGGCGATTATTACGACGGGTCGCTGTGGCGGCACGGCAAACGCCACTGGGTGCGCTGCCGCGAAGCCTAGCCGACCGCGGCTTTCAGGTCCTCGACGAGGTCGAGCTTTTCCCAAGGGAAGAAATCGCCTTGCGCCTTGCGCCCAAAGTGTCCGTAGGCGGCGGCCGGCTCGTAAATCGGCTTGTTGAGCTTCAGGTGGGTGCGGATGCCGCGCGGCGTCAGCCCGCCCAATTTGGTGATGCGCCCGATCGCGGCCTCCAGCACTTCGTCGGCGACGCGGCCGGTGCCGTGGGTGTCGACGTAGAGCGACAGCGGCTCGCTGACGCCGATCGCATATGCGAGCTGGATGGTGCAGCGCCGCGCCAGTCCGGCGGCGACGATGTTCTTGGCCAGGTAGCGTGCGGCGTAAGCGGCCGAGCGGTCGACCTTGGTCGGGTCCTTGCCCGAAAAGGCGCCGCCGCCGTGCGGGGCGGCGCCGCCATAGGTGTCGACGATGATCTTGCGGCCGGTGAGCCCGGCATCGCCGTCGGGTCCGCCGATCTCGAAGCTGCCGGTCGGATTGATGTGGTAGACCGTTTCGCCGGTCAACAGCTCGGCCGGCAGGACCTCGGCGACCACTGACTTCACGTAGGAATGGAGCTCGGCCTCCTTGGCGCCCTCGTCATAGCCCTTGGCATGCTGGGTCGAGACGACGATCGCCGTCGCGGCGACCGGCTTCCCCTCGGCGTAGCGCAAAGTGACCTGGCTTTTCGCATCCGGCTCGAGGAACGGCGCCGCGCCCGAGTGGCGGTCGGCGGCCATGCGCTCGAGGATCTTGTGGCTGTAATAGAGCGTCGCCGGCATCAGCTCGGGAGTCTCGTCGACCGCAAATCCGAACATGATCCCCTGGTCGCCCGCGCCTTCATCCTTGTTACCGGAGGCATCGACGCCCTTCGCGATGTGCGCCGACTGGCCATGCAGGTGATTCTCGAAGCTCGCCGTTTGCCAGTGGAAGCCGGCCTGCTCGTAGCCGATGCGCTTGATGGTGTGGCGGACGACCTGCTCGATCTCGTCGCGGGCGCCGGGCGCCCAGCCATGGGTGTCGGGGTAGAGCTGCTCGTCGTACGCGCCCTGGCAGCGGATTTCGCCGCTGACGACGATCCGCTGGGTCGTCACCAGGGTCTCGCAAGCGACCCGGGCTTCCGGGTCCTTGGACAGGAACAGGTCGACAATCGCGTCGCTGATCTGGTCGGCGACCTTGTCGGGATGGCCTTCGGAAACGGATTCGGACGTGAAGAGGTAATTGCTGCGCATTGGGCGAGTGGGTCCTGACGGTCGGGGCGCGGGCGCCGGCTCTAACGATATAAGGAAATCCTTATGCGCGCCGATAGCGCTCGCCTCCGGGCAGGGCAATGGCGGCGATGAGGAAGGCAAAGGCGATCAGCAGCGGAATCCAGTTCCCCGCCTTGGCGAATGGCGTCGGGCCGATCGCCGCGGGCGGCAGTACGCTGTCGATGACGCCTGCCGTGCGCCACTCCAGCGACTCCAGTACCGTGCCGCGGGCATCGATGATGGCGCTGATGCCGGTCGGCGTCGCGCGCAGCACCGGCAGCCCTTCCTCGGCGGCGCGGAGCCGCGCCTGGGCAAGGTGCTGCGGGGGCCCCCAGCGGCCGAACCATGCGTCGTTCGACGGGTTGAAGATGAAATCGGGGCGGTTGTTCGGGTCGACGACATCGCCCGAGAAGATGATTTCGTAGCAGATCTGGACCCCGACCCGGCCCCAGCCGGGGATCGCCAACGTCCGCGGCCCGGGCCCGGCGGTGAAATCGACGTCGCCGGGCGCGAGCCGCGACAGTCCGAGCGACGACAGCAGCGGCCGCATCGGCAGATACTCGCCGAAGGGCACGAGGTGCGCCTTGTCGTAGCGGCCGGCGATGTTGCCGCCCGGATCGAGGATGACCACGCTGTTGGTGGCGCCGTCGACGCGGCGCAGGTCGCTGGAGTGGAACGCGATCCCTCCGGTCAGCAGATATTCGGCCGGTTGGAGCAAAGAGGCGGCGCGGGTCCGCTCGAATTTGGCCATCGCCTGGTGCACGCCGGCGCGGGCGTCATCGAGCGGATCGGTGACCGCCGCCTCGGGCCAGAACAGAAGCCGCGGGCCGGCGTCGGGATGGCGAGGAGCGGACAATGCGGCGAGGCGCCGCGCCGCTTCATCGCTGAACCCCGGCCGCCATTTGTCCTGCTGCCCGATATTCGGCTGGACGATCCGCACCGACTTGACCGCGATCGGTGTCTCCGGAACCCGCGAGCCGGGCAGGCTCCAAAGCAGCAGCCCGAGCCCGACGATGACGACTCCGGCGAGATATTTGCGGTGAGCCTCGAGCCACACCGCGCCGCCGAACAGCACGACCAGCATCGACAAGCCATAGGTGCCGATCAACGCGCTCGACTGGACCAGCGGGGTGTCGGCCAGGACCACCGCCGCCGGGTTCCAGGCAAAGCCGGTGAGGATGCCGGCGCGGAGCCACTCGGTGACCGCCCAGGCGCCGGTCAGGGCGAGCAATAGCGCCACATGACGGCCTTTTCCCAGGCGCCAGGCGAGCCCGGCGGCCAGCGCCGGGTAGATTGCGAGATAGAGCGCCACCAGCACGACCCCAACCCAGCCTAGCCAGGCGGGCATTTGCGACTGGTAGGTGAAGGCCGTCGCGATCCAGTTCAGCGAGACGAGGAACTGCGCGAAGCCGAAGGCCCAACCGATCGCCAGCGCCCGGCGCAACGAGCCGGCGCGGAGCAGCAGTTCGCACAGGCCGACAAACGCGACCGGCAGCAGCGGCCACCACCCGACCGGCTCGAAGGCGAACGCGGAAACGGCGCCGAGTGCCAATCCCAGCAGCACTCCGAAACGGGTGCTTATCTGGGCAAGGTCGGTGCGCACCTTCAGGCCGCCGCCTCGGGCGAGTGGAGGCGGACCCGGCGAATCCGCCGGCCGTCGGCTTCGACGCACTCAAGGCGCCAGCCCGACGGATGGACGACCGATTCGCCCGGCTGCAGGATCCGCCCGGCGAGCAGGAAAGTGAGCCCGCCCAAAGTGTCGATCTCATCTTCCTCGGCGGTCAGCCGGGCATCGACGGTCTGGGTCAGTTCCTCAAGCTCGAGCCGGGCGTCGGCCTCCCACAATCCGTCTTCGAGCATGGTCAGCATGCCGTCGGCTTCCTCGTCATGCTCGTCCTCGATCTCGCCGACGATTTCCTCGACGACGTCCTCGATGGTGACGAGCCCTTCGGTGCCGCCGAATTCGTCGACGACGATGGCGAGGTGGATATGGTCGGCGCGCATTCGCGCCAGCAGGTCGATGACGCCCATCGATTCGGGGACGAACAGCGGCGTGCGCATCAGCGCGCCAAGCGAGCGGTCGCGGGTCTCATCGACGCTGGCGATGAAGACGTCCTTGATGTGGTACATGCCGACGACTTCATCGAGGCTTTCGTTGTAGATCGGCAGCCGGCTGTGTCCGGCTTCGGCGAAGGCGTGGATCAGCGCGTCGAAGCTGATCGTCGAGGGCACCGCGATGATCTCGCCGCGAGTGACGCAGATGTCCCCCGCGGTGCGGTCGCCAAACTGCATCAAGTTGCGCAGCATCTGCCGCTCGTGAGGGCTGAGGTCGCCGGAGACCGGGTGCGCGGTTTCCGCTTCGTCGATCGCCTCCTCGATCTGGTCGCGCAGCGTGGTCTCGCCGTCGTCGCCGAAAATCAGTGCGCGCATGCCGCGCCACAGTCTCGAGCTGCCGTCTTCGGGATCAGTCGCCATCATCGATTCCCGTAAGGGTCGGCGATGCCGAGCCGGGCCAGCGCGCGGGTTTCGCGCTTCTCCATGTCCGCCGCGGATTGGTCATCGTCATGGCCGTAGCCCAACAGGTGCAGAGTCCCGTGCACGACCAGGTGGGTCGCGTGGTCCGCGATGCTGACGCCTTTGTCGGCCGCCTCGGCAGCGCAGACCCCTCGCGCCAGGATGACGTCGCCGATCATCAGCTCCGGCCCCTCATCCTCCGCCTGCTCGAGCTCGTACAGTTCGGCCATCGGGAAGGACAGTACATTGGTCGGCTGGTCCTTGCCCCGCCAGTGGGCATTGAGCGCACGAACTTCTTCATCGCCAGCCAGCCGGATGGAAAGCTCGGCCTTGCGGGGGCCGCTTACCAGTTGCGGGAACGCGCTTTCGGCAACCGCCGATGTCGTGGCCTCGCGCGCCAGACGCTCCCAGTCGGTGCTACTGTCCCACTCCGCATCGGCGTCGAGAGCGATTTCCAGCATCATGCGCCGGGTCCCTCATAGGCCTCGACTATGCGGCCGACCAGCGGATGGCGGACGACGTCGGCGGAGGTGAAGCGGATGACGGCGATCGTCTTGATGTCGGACAGGCGCGAGACCGCGTCGGCGAGGCCCGACTTGCCGGGATCCGGAAGGTCGACCTGGGTCGGGTCGCCGCACACCACCATTCGGCTGCGCATCCCGAAGCGGGTCAGGAACATCTTCATCTGCAGCGGGGTCGTGTTCTGAGCCTCGTCGAGGATGATGAACGCGTCGTTCAAGGTGCGGCCGCGCATGAAAGCCAGCGGCGCGATCTCGATTTCTCCCGAAGCGATGCGCCGCTCGACCTGCTCGGTGGGGAGCATGTCGTACAGCGCGTCGTAGAGCGGCCGCAGGTACGGATCGACCTTGTCCTTCATGTCGCCGGGCAGGAAGCCGAGGCGCTCGCCGGCCTCGACCGCCGGGCGCGACAGGATCAGCCGGTCGACGCTTCCGGCAATCAGCTGCGACACCGCCTGGGCGACGGCGAGATAGGTCTTGCCGGTGCCGGCCGGACCGAGCGCGAAGATCATGTCGTCGCGGGCCAGCGCCTGCATGTAGGCGGTCTGGACGGTCGAGCGCGGGACGATGGTCTTCTTGCGCGTGCGGATCATCACCTGCGGCGGCGACGCCACCTCGTCCTCGATGATTCCGTCGAGGTTCGGCTGGGCGGCCATGGCGATCACCGACTCGACCGCGGCGGCGTCGACGTCGTGCCCCTGGTCGAGGCGGTTGTAGAGGCCGACCAGAACGTCGCGGGCGCGGGCTGCGGCGTCCGCTTCGCCTTCGATCTGGACCCGGTTGCCGCGCGCCGCGATGTGCACTCCCAGGCGCTGCTCGATGGTGATCAGGTGGCGGTCGTAGTCGCCGAACAGCGGTCCCAACAGGTACGGCTGGTCGAACTCGAGCTCGAGGCGCGCGCGATTAGGTACCTCGGCGAGCTCGCGGCGGGCCATCAGGCGGCTTTCGCGGCGCGGATAGCGCCGGCCATGCTGTTGGGGCCGGCGGCGATCAGTGTGACGTCAACCAAGTCGCCGGGTGCCGCGCCGGTTTCGAAATGCACCGATTGCATCCACGGGCTTCGGCCGATCATCTGTCCGGCGCGCCTGCCCTTGCGCTCGACGAGGACGCGCGCTTGCTTGCCGACCGACGCGCGGTTGAACGCCAGCTGGTGCTCGGCGACGCGGGCCTGGAGGCGCTGCAGCCGTTCGTCCATCGCTTCCCGTGCGACCGGATTGGCCATTGTCGCTCCCGGCGTTCCGGGTCGCGGGCTGTACTTGAACGAATAGGCGGACGCGTAACCGACGGCGTCGACGATTCCGAGCGTCGCCTCGAAGTCCGCGTCGCTCTCGCCGGGAAAGCCGACAATGAAATCGCCTGAGATGGCGATGTCTGGGCGCGCAGCGCACACTTTTTCGATCGTTCGCAAATAGGTCTCCGTCGAATAGCTGCGATTCATCGCTTTCAAAATGCGGTCGCTGCCCGACTGCACCGGCAGATGGAGGTAAGGCATCAATTTGTCGATCTCGCCATGCGCGGCGATCAGCCCGTCGCTCATGTCGGCCGGGTGGCTGGTGGTGTAGCGAATGCGCTCGAGCCCATCGATCCTCGACAAGGCGCGGATCAGCCCGTCGAGCCCGGCGGTCCGGCCGAAACTGTCCTCGCCGTGCCACGCGTTGACGTTCTGGCCGAGCAGCACGATCTCGCGAGCGCCGCCTGCGATGAGCGCGTGCGCTTCGGCGACGATGTCGCGCCACGGCCGGGAAATCTCGGCGCCGCGGGTGTACGGCACTACGCAATAGGTGCAGAACTTGTCGCAGCCTTCCTGGACGGTGAGGAACGCGCTGGGAGCTGCGCTCCGCCGCCGCGGAAGCGCTTCGAACTTGGACAGCGCCGGCATGTCGGTGTCGACCGGGCGGGCGCCGAGCGCGGCCGCGGCGACCATTGCCGGCAAGCGGTGATAGGATTGCGGCCCGACGACGATGTCGATCATGTTCGAGCGCGCCTTGGCTTCGGCGCCCTCGGCCTGGGCGACGCAGCCGGCCAGCGCGATCACCGGCCGGGAGCCGTCGGCGCGCCGCAACCGGCCGACGTCCGAATAGGCCTTTTCGGCCGCCTTCTCGCGGATATGGCAGGTGTTGAGCACAACCAGGTCGGCGTCGTCGCCGTCGGCGGCGGCAGCGAGGCCGGTGTCGCCGAGCAATTCGGCCATGCGCTCGCCGTCGTAGACGTTCATTTGGCAGCCGAACGATTTGATGCGGAAGGTTTTGGGAGCCGGAGTCATGTGCGAGGCGGCCTATAGGCCAGCTGTCGAGGAACTTGAAGCGGCCAGCGCTTCGGAGATCCGGGCGCGGGCCGCGCTCGCCAATTGCTTGCGGTCCGCGCTTCGCTCGAGGGCTGGAAGGAGGTGGACGACGACGGGCAAGCCGCCCCTCCGCGCGAGAATGCGCAGCACATTGTCCTTCCCGGTTTCGCCATGCCAGCCGATTTCAGGCGCGGCGGGACCGTAATCGATCGCCACCGGCCGCACCTCGACTGCATCAGGCGGCGGAGCCACCGCGGCGAGCAGCGTCGAGCGGAACGGCAGCAAGTCGTCGCCTGGCCCGGTCGTTCCTTCCGGAAACAAGGCGAGCGGCTGCGGCCGCTGCAGCGCGCCCGCGATCGCGGTCGCCTGGTCGGCGCTGCCGCGACGGTGGCTTCGGCGAACGTATAAAGTGTCGTTCTGGTCGGCCATCCAGTGCACCAGCGGATGGCCGAGCTCGTCCTTGGAGACGAACCGGCAGCCGGTGGCGCCGGCGACCACCAGGACATCGATCCAGCTAACGTGGTTGCAGATGAGCAGGCTGTGCGGTCGGACGGGCTCGCCGACGATGCGGACGCGCGCGCCGATAATCCATGCGGCGGCCGCGAGGAACTTGCGCGGCCATCGCGAACGGCCGGTCAGCGCTTTTTCGAGCAGGTGCGGGCCCAGGCAGGCGAGGAACAGCAGGAGAAGCCCACCGACACGCAGGCTTGCGCGGAGCATTGAGCTGCGGCCCTTAGCGGCCGCGGTTGAGGGCGACGCCGTACAGCTCCATGCGATGATCGACGAGGCGGAAGCCGAGCTTCTCGGCAATCCTCTTTTGGAGCTCCTCCAAATCCTCGTCGACGAATTCGATGACGTTGCCGGTCTCGACGTCGATCAGATGATCGTGATGGGCGTCCGAAGCGGCTTCGTAGCGCGAGCGGCCATCGCCGAACTCGTGGCGTTCGAGAATGCCCGCTTCCTCGAACAGGCGTACGGTGCGGTACACCGTGGCGATCGAGATTTTGGGATCGATCGCGGCCGCGCGCTCATGCAGCGTCTCGACATCGGGGTGGTCCTCGGCCTCGGACAGGATGCGGGCGATGGTCCGGCGCTGCTCGGTGATCCGCAGCCCCTTGTCGGCACACAGGGCTTCGATGTCGATGGTGCGGTGCATGCGCCCTAGTTAAGCACACAAGTGCAGCCGGTCAAAGATATCCTCCCCGAAACGGGGAGGGGACCATCCGCAGGATGGTGGAGGGGGCGCCGTATCACGCGGAGGGCCCCCTCCGTCATCGCTTCGCGCTGCCACCTCCCCGTTCCGGGGAGGAATTACCTATTTCTTCGCTGCGCCGCGGGTCTTGCGGCGCTTGGTGCCAAGTCCGATCGACTTGGCCAGCGCTCGGCGCTGCTCGGCATAGTTGGGCGCGACCATCGGATAGTCGGCGTTAAGGCCCCACTTCTGCCGGTACTGGTCGGGCGTCATTTGATAATGGGTCATCAAATGCCGCTTCAGCATCTTCAACCTTTTCCCGTCCTCGAGACAGACGATGTAGTCGGGTTTGATCGAAGAGCGGATCGGAACTTTCGGCTCAAGCTTGACCTCCGGCGCGGATCGGCTGTCGGAAATCGTGCTGAGGGCGGTGTGGACGTTCTGGATTAGACTCGGCAAGTCATTCACTGAAACGCTATTGTTGCTGACATGTGCAGCGACGATGTCTGCGGTCAGAGCGAGCAGTGTGTCTTCGGCACCTTCATTATCGAGCATCGTGATTTTCCCAGGTTGGACCTAGTGCTGAGCAGAGGCACTACGGGTTTGGCAGCAATAGATCGGCGCTCTTCTTGGTGCAATAGATGCGCCGACAGTTGCCGCAAGGTACGATCTACAATGTGCGGGCGAACGTCAGTGCGTCGTATTGGCGGCCATCGGTTCCCCGGTAATAACGGGGCCGGCGGCCGGCGAGCGCGAATCCCGCAATTTGGTACATTTGCACCGCCGGATTGCCGTCCCGGACCTCGAGATGGACCCGGCTTGCACCGCAATCGCGCGCGCAGCCGATGAACTCTTCGAGGAGCAGGCGGCCGATGCCGCGCCGCTGGTGGTCGGGCGCGACGGCGAGCAGCAACAGTTCGGCCTCTCCGGCGACCGTTCGGAACAGCGCGAAGCCGAGCGGCTGCTCGCGGCCGTGGTCGCGGGCAAGCATCAGCGACACGCCGGTCATCGGCAGGATCCCGGCGCACTGCGATCGGGTCCACGCCTCGCCGAAGCAGGGCTCGAACGCCGCGTTCATGATTCCCATGACAGAGGCGAGATCGGCCGAACGGCCGCGCACGAGCCGGATCGCGTCGGCGGACGGCAGGGTGCTCATCGCACCGTCTCGAGCGCGCGCGCGTCGGGCTCGCGGGCATAGAGCGGTCGCGGCGGCAGGGTGCGCAAAGCCTCGGGCAGCTTCAGCGCGTCCGCCGCGCTCGGCCAGCCCTCGATCGCCTCGCCCGAGCGCCGCGCCGCGATCAGCTCGGCTGCGCCCGGGCCCACCACCCGCTCCGCCGAAATTCGCGCCGCGGCCTCTTCGGGTGAAAGGTTGAGCACCGGCGTCGACGGTTCCAGCGGCCGGCCCTCGAACTGCCGGACGAACAGTTCGCCATGGCCGCCGGCCATGGCCGCGGCGACCGGGCCGGCGGGTGGCACGCTGGCCGCCAGCAGCGCCAGCGATGACATGCCGCCAATCTCCGCTTCCCAGCCGATTGCGAGGCCCTGCGCGGCGGCGATCCCAACCCGGATGCCGGTGAAACTGCCCGGGCCGACTCCGACCAGGATGCGCTTGGCGGTCCGCCCGTCGAGCAGCTCCTCGATCATCGGTACCAGGCGCTCGGCATGCCCGCGGCCGATCAGCTCGTCGCGCTGCGCGAGGCAGTTTCCCGACGAGTCGAACAGGGCCGCGGTGCAGGCCGCTGTCGAAGTGTCGATCGCAAGGATCATCGTCATGTCCCTGTTAACCTTCGCGAGTGGGCCACAGGCTCGCCGCAGGGGCAAGGAAAATAGTGCCGCGCGTCAGACGGCCTCGACCGCCTCGACCTCCGGAACATAATGGCGGATCAAATTCTCTATGCCGCGCTTGAGGGTGATCTCCGAGGACGGGCAGCCGTGGCAGGCGCCCTGCATCGCGAGGTACAGGCGGCCGTCCTTATAGCCCCGGTAGATGATGTCGCCGCCGTCCTGCGCGACCGCCGGCCGGACTCGGGTTTCGATGAGCTCGCGGATTTGGGCGATGATTTCGGCATCTTCCGGGTCTTCGTCGAAATCCGCCGCGGCAACCTCGATGCCGGCCGCGCTGCCGGCGTTGAACAGTGGTGCGCCGCTGACGAAATGATCGAGCAAAGTACCGACGACGTCGGGCTCGAGCTCATCCCACGAAGCGCCGGGTGCGGCGGTGACCGAAATGAAGTCGCTGCCGAAGAATACGCCTTCGACGCTGCCCGTGGCGAACAATGCCGACGCCAGCGGCGAAGCCTCGGCCTGTTGAGCGTCGGCAAAGTCGCGGCTGCCCGCTTCCATCACCGTCTGGCCGGGAAGAAATTTGCGAGTCGCCGGGTTGGGCGTATGTTCGGTGCGGATCAGCATGTTCGCGATGTGGTCCCGCGCCCCCTACCAATCAAGGCCGCGATCAAGTGCCGGGCAGCGGCGCGCCGGCGACGATCCAGCGGGTGATCGCCAGCGCGACGAGCAGGCAGACGACCGCCACCCAGGTCCGAGCCGGACGCATCGGCTCGACTCCGGGGTCGAGAACACCTCTCCCGACAATCATCGGTCGGGTGAGCTTCTTGCCCATCGCCAGGCGGTAGAACAGCACCGCGGCGATGTGCAGCCCGATCAAGCCAAGCAGAATGTTGAAGAAATCCTCGTGGAGGTCGCGCGCATCTTCGGAAACGTCGAGGCTGATGAGGTGGGCAAGCGGGCCTTGGTTGAGGCCGTCCGCGTCGACCGAGACGAGGCCTAGCGAGACCTGCACCGCGATTGCGGCGAGCAAGGCGATGACGCCCAACGCGCCGAGCGGCGTATGGCCCGCCGCGCGCCAGCTGCCGCTGTCGCGCAGGTATCGGAAGACCGCGCGAGGGCCGCGGATGAAATTGCCAAATCGCGCCGTGGAGCTTCCGAAAAAGCCCCACAGCAGGCGGAAGATCAATAACGTCAGGATCGCGATGCCCGACCAGATGTGCCAGTCGATCTGATCGTTCTTGGCCGACCACCAGCTGAACGCGATCAGCGCGGTGGCCAGCCAATGGAACAATCGGATCGGAAGGTCCCAAACGCGCTGGCGAGGCGCCGTTGTGCTCCGACTAATGGTCGTCCTCCGGGGCACGATAGGAGTCGTGGCAAGCCTTGCAGGTCTTGCCGATCTCGCCGAAGCTCGCCTTGATCGCAGCGACGTCGCCGGCCCTGGCGGTCGCGTCGAACGCCGGCGCCGCCGCCTGGAAGGCGCGGGTCTTGGCGGCGAAATCCTCGGGCTTCTGCCAGATCTCCGCCTTGGCTCGGGTCTTGCCGACGTCGGGGCCGGTGCCCGGCGGGAACCAGGACGAAACTTCGGGAGCGAGCCGCGCGACGGTCGCCGCCGACGTGCGCACCGCCTCGAGGTTCGGAGCATCGGCCTTCATCTCGCGGCCGAGCACTTTGAATGCGTCGCCGATGTCCTCCATGCCCTCGTGCCGCTCGTGCATCAGCTCGAGCGCCGCTTCCTTGGTCGCGGGAGCAGGGGGCGTTGCCGCCGGATCGTCGTCCGTGACCGGAAAGACCGGCCGGTTCGCAGCTGCCGCATTGTTCGCCGCCGGGTCGGCGGATTCGCGGCAGCTGGACAGCAAAATGACGGCGGCGGCGGCGGCGGCGAGCAGGGCATTGCGCATATTTCTTTCCTTATCCCTTGTCCTGTTCGGGCGACGTCCAGCTGTCGTCGATCATCTTGATGATTCCGGAAAAGTCTTTCCCGCCACCGCCCAAATCGGCGAAGCGCCGGTACAGTTCCTCGGCCTCGCCGCCCATCGGCGTGTAGGCGCCGGCTTCCTCAGCCGCCGCCATTGCCAGCTGCAGGTCCTTGAGCATCAAAGCGGCGGCGAATCCTCCCTCGTAGCCGCGGTCGGCGGGGGTTTCGGGGCCAACTCCCGGAACCGGGCAATAGCTGGTCATCGACCAGCTCTGGCCCGACGCCTTGGAGGCGATGTCGAAGAAGGTCTGCAGGTCCAGCCCGAGCTTATCGGCGAGGACGAAAGTCTCGCAGGTCGCGATCATCGTCGCCCCAAGCAGCATGTTGTTGCAAATCTTCGCCGCCTGGCCGGACCCGGCGGGGCCGGCGTGGATCACCGCCTTGCCCATTTTCTCGAGGATCGGCTGGGCCTTGGCGAAGCCGTCGTCCGAGCCGCCAACCATGAAGGTCAGCGTGCCCGCCTCGGCGGCGGCAATGCCGCCGGAAACTGGGGCGTCGACCATCGTCAGCCCTTGCGCGGCGGCCTCCTCCTCGACCGTGCGCGCGGTGGCGATGTCGATCGTCGAGCAATCGATCAGAATCGTGGTCTTGGGAACCGCTGCGAACACCGAGCTGCGATAGACTTGCGCGACATGCTTTCCGGCCGGAAGCATGGTGACGACCGCATCGGCGTCCTTGCACGCGTCGGCGGCGGACGCAGCCGCGGCGCAGCCCTTGTCGACGGCGCGCTTGAGGGCGTCTTCGGCAAGGTCGAACGCGCGCACCTCGTGCCCGGCCTTGGCGAGGTTGGGAGCCATCCCGCCGCCCATGTGGCCAAGCCCGATGAATGCGATTTTCGCCATCATTGTCCCTCGTCTATCGCAGCGAATCTGATGGTAATTGCCTTTATCGAGGGATCGACTTCATAGTCCTTGGAGAAATCAGCCCAGGCTTCGGGCGCAAGATCCGCTGGCGAGAATTGGTAATAGATTCCCGTAGAGGTACTGAAGGTCACGTAACGGTTTCCGTGATTTACGCCCCATATCAGCCTACCCGATGGCCAGGTTTTCTTAACCTGCTCCAACGTCGAACCGACGAATGTTCCATGCGGGCCGACAGCACCTGAACTCGACGTTTCGAGCATATATAGCCCGCCGTCGCTGCCGAACGACGCGTTAAGTGTCACGCTATCGTTCACGACTATCTTCGCCGTGGGATAAACGTCTCCTTCGCCCATCTCCCAACCAAGTTCCGATGTCGACCGCAGCTTCTTGAGGTCCCAGAGTTTGAGGTTGAGTGGCACGCCGTAAAATTCGCGCACCTTTTGATTTGCATCGGCAACAACTTTGTTATCCTTTGCGGCGGCGTTACTCGCTGCCAGCATAAGTGCTGCAACGACCAGTTTCGTGGCAGTCGTCATTACAGTGGCATACCCTACTCCTGTGCGGGACCTAACGTCCCTTCCAATTCCCCGGGCGCTTTTCGACGAAGGCGGTCATCCCTTCCTTCTGGTCGTCGGTCCCGAACAGCCCGTGGAACAGCCGCCGCTCGAAGCGAATGCCCTGCGCCAGCGGCATTTCGAACGCGGCGTTGACCATCTCCTTGACGGCGATCGCGGCGAGCGGCGCCATCGACGCGATCTGAGCGGCGGTTTTCAGCGCCTCGTCGAGAAGCTCGGCCGCCGGGACGACCTTTGCGACCAGGCCGGAACGCTCGGCCTCGGCGGCGTCCATCATCCGGCCGGTCAGGCACATCTCCATCGCCTTGGCCTTGCCGATCGCGCGGGTCAGCCGCTGCGAGCCGCCCATGCCCGGAGTCACCCCAAGCTTGATTTCTGGCTGGCCGAACTTGGCCGTGTCGGCGGCGATGATGAAGTCGGCCATCATCGCCACCTCGCAGCCGCCACCGAGCGCGAAGCCGGCAACCGCCGCCAGCCACGGCTTGCGGGTCGCGGTGACCCGCTCCCAACCGCCGAAGAAATCGGCCGAATACATGTCGGCGAAACCCTGGCCCTGCATTTCCTTGATGTCCGCCCCGGCGGCGAACGCCTTTTCGGATCCGGTGAGGACCAGGCAGCGCTGCGAGGGATCCGCGTCATAGGCCGCGAACGCCGCGATCAGCTCGGCCAGGACCTGGTTGTTGAGCGCGTTCAGCGCCTGCGGGCGATTGAGGGTGACGAGAGTCACCGCTTCGCGCTGCTCGACGAGGATGGTGGTGGCGTCGGTCATTCTGCGGCCTCCGGGAAGGGTGTCCAGCGCTGGCCCTCGGGCAGGGGCTTGAACAATGCGTCGAGCATTTCGTCGGTGACCCCTGCCTGCGACGGCGGGTCCCATTTGGGCTGGTTGTCCTTGTCGATCAGCAGCGCCCGCACTCCTTCGAGGAAATCGTGGGTTTGGACGACCCGCGATGCGAGCGCATATTCCGCCGCCATCTCGTCCGCGAAGCTGTCGCGCTCCGCGCCTTGCGCGAGCACCCGCAGCGACACCTTGCACGACAGCGGGCTCTTGGTCCGGATCGTCGCCAGTTCCGATTGCGCCCAATCGCTGTCGTCGGCTTCGAGCGCGGCCTCGATGTCTTCGAGCCGGTCCGAGGCGAAATTGCGCATGATCGGCGCGACATTGCCGGCGATCTTCGAATCCGGCGCGGACGTTGACGCGGCGCCCAGGACGCCGCTGATGCGGTCCGGCATCCTGGTGATCCGCTCGATCAGCTCCTCGAGCGCGGACTGCGGGATATAATGGCTGGCAAGCCCGAGATAATGGCATTCGGCGCCGTCGAGCCGGGCGCCGGTCAGGACCATGAACTGGCCGACGCGGCCGGGCAGCCGGGACAAATACCAGCCGCCGCCGACGTCGGGGAACAGGCCGATCGCGGTCTCCGGCATGGCGAGGCGCGTGTTCTCGGTGGCGATGCGATGGGTGCACGGCAGCGCAATGCCGACGCCGCCGCCCATCGTGATGCCGTCCATCACCGCGACGGTCGGCTTGGGGTAAGTGAACAGCAAGTGATTGAGCCGGTACTCGCTGTGGAAGAAGGCGCGCGCGTCTTTGCCGTCGACCGCCCCACTCTGAGCGATCATCACCACGTCGCCGCCGGCGCAAAAGCCGCGGCCTTCGGCATGGTCGATGATCACCGCCTCGATGCGCGGGTCGTTGCGCCAGCCGAGCAGCGCTTCCGACATGGCGTCGCACATCTCGCGGGTCAGCGCGTGGATCGCGCGCGGGCGGTTGAGGCGCAGGCGCGCGACGGCGCCCTCGACCGAGATCAGGACATCGGCGCCGAGCTGATCGCTCATTGGCGCAGCAGGTCCCGGCTGACGATCACCCGCATGATCTGGTTGGTGCCCTCGAGGATCGAGTGGACGCGGAGGTCACGCCAGAAGCGCTCGATCGGATAGTCCATCAAATAGCCGTAGCCGCCGTGGAGCTGCAGTGCGCGGTCGACGACCGACGACCCCGTGTCGGTCGCGAGGCGCTTGGCCATCGCCGCGAAGCGGGTCTTGTCGGGCGCGTTGGCGGTGACTTTCGCCGCCGCCACGTAGAGCAGATAGCGCGCCGCCTGGAGCTCGGTCTCCATGTCCGCGAGGGTGAACTGGGTCGCCTGGAAGTCGGCGATCGGGGTGTCGAACTGCTTGCGCTCCTTGGTGTAGGCGACCGCTTCGTCGAGGCAGCGCTGGGCGCCGCCCAGCGAGCAAGCGCCGATGTTGAGGCGGCCGCCGTCGAGCCCGGCCATGGCGATGCGGAAACCCTCGCCCTCGGCGCCGACACGATTGGCGACCGGCACCCGCACCTCGTCGAAATTGACCTGCGCGGTGGGCTGCGAGTGCCAGCCGAGCTTCTTCTCCTGGGCGCCGAAGCTAACCCCCTTCATGTCCTTCTCGATCACCAGGCACGAGATGCCCTTGGGACCGTCCTCGCCGGTGCGGACCATGGTCACGTAGATCTCGTTCTCGCCGGCCCCCGAAATAAAGGCCTTGGAGCCCGAGACGACATAATGGTCGCCGTCCAGCACCGCCTTGGTCTTGAGCGCGGCGGCGTCCGAGCCCGACGACGGCTCGGTCAGGCAATAGCTGCCCATCCGCTCCATCCCGATCATCGCCGGCAGGTATTTCGCCTTGACCTCTGGCCCGCCGTAGCGGTCGATCATCCACGCGGCCATGTTGTGGATCGAGATGAAGGCGCTGGTCGACGGGCAGCCGTAGGCCATCGCTTCCATGATCAGCGCCGCCTCGAGCCGGCCGAGGCCGATGCCGCCCGATTCCTCGCTGACGTAGATCGCTCCGAAGCCCAGTTGCGCCGCCTCGCGGATCGTGTCGCGCGGGAAGATATGCTTCTCGTCCCACTCGGCGGCTTGCGGGAGAATCGCGTCGGCGGTGAACTTGACCGCCATTTCCTGGATCTGGCGCTGGTCGTCTGTGAGGTCGAACTGGGACATGGCCCGGCGCGTCTAGCTTGCGGCTCGCTCCTCGGCCAGCCCTTCGCCCAGTAGCCTAACCGCAGCGCACATAAGTGAAGCTCGCCATCGGGCTGCTCTCGGTGCGCACCAGCCGGTCGTCCTGGAGCGCAAGTGCCTGGTATTTGGTCCAGGTTTGACCTTCGCCGACGAAATCGAAATCGGCGCGGATGGAATCGTCGGACGCCTCGACGTTGCGCGCCGGTATCGCCCGCGATTCATAGAAGGTCAGCCGGTCCGCGCTGACCACCAGCAGTCCCTTGGCGTCGCCGCGGGTCGAGGTGCAGTCGGCAGGCGTCATCCCCCAGCGGCCGTGAAGCGCGGCGGGGATCGCGGCGGCCGAAACCGGAGCTGCGGTGGCCGGCGCCGTTGCCACGTTCGCAGGCGCGGACCCGTCGGCGCTCGGAGTGCCGTCCTGGGCTCCCGCGACATTGGCATCGGAGGGAAGGCCCGCCGTGTTTTCGGCCTCGTCGGCCACCGGGTCGGAGCCACCGCAGGCCGCGAGCGCGAGCGCGAAAGCGACGATTCGCAGGGTCGAGGGAGCAAGTTTCATCCGCGCTCAACGCGCGATTGCCAAAATTGGTGCGTGGTGTCTCGAAAGCTCACCCCATCGTCGGGATGACGAAGGCATCCTTGTTGGGCGCTTCGGCAAAACCGTCGGGCCAGCGCTGGGTGACCGTCTTGGTCTTGGTCCAGAAGCGGACGCCCTCCATGCCGTGCTGGTTGATGTCGCCGAAGCCCGAGCGCTTCCAGCCGCCGAAGCTGTGATAGGCGACCGGCACCGGGATCGGCACGTTCACCCCGACCATGCCGACGTTGACCCGGGCAGCGAACTCGCGCGCCGCATGGCCGTTGCGGGTGAAGATGGCGACTCCGTTGCCGTACTGGTGCTCCGATGGCAGCCGCACCGCCTCGTCGAAGCTGGCGGCGCGGACCATTTGCAGGACGGGGCCGAAAATCTCCTCCTGGTAGCTTTGGAAGTGCGGCTTCACATGGTCGAAGAAGGTCGGGCCGATGAAATAGCCCTGCTCGTGGCCCTGGAGCATGAAGCCGCGGCCGTCGACGACCAGCTCGCCGCCCTCGTCGGCGCACATCTGGATGTAATTTTCGACGCGCTCCTTGTGCGCGGCGTTGACCACCGGGCCGTAATGGGCGTCGGCATCGGTCGAAATGCCAACCCGCAGGGCGGAGATCGCTGGAACGAGTTTCTCGCGCAGCGCGTCGGCGGTCTTGTCGCCGACCGGGACGACGACCGGAAGCGCCATGCAGCGCTCGCCGGCCGAGCCGAAGGCGGCGCCGGCAAGATCGTTGACGACCTGGTCGAGGTCGGCGTCGGGCATGACGATGCCGTGGTTCTTGGCGCCGCCGAACGCCTGCACGCGCTTGCCGTTCGCGGTGCCGCGCGAGTAGATGTAGTGGGCGATGTCGGACGAGCCGACAAAACTGATCGCCTTGACGTCGTCATGGTCGAGGATCGCGTCGACCATCTCCTTGTCGCCGTGGACGACGTTGAGGATGCCGTCGGGAAGCCCGGCTTCCTTCATCAGCTCGGCGAGCCTGACCGGCACCGTCGGGTCGCGCTCGGAAGGCTTGAGGATGAACGCGTTGCCGCAGGCGATCGCGACCCCGAACATCCACATCGGGATCATCGCCGGGAAGTTGAACGGGGTGATTCCGGCGACAATGCCGAGCGGCTGGCGCATCGAATAGACGTCGATGCCGGGACCGGCGCCGACGGTATATTCGCCCTTCAAGGCATGCGGGATGCCGCAGGCGAACTCGATTACCTCGAGGCCGCGCTGGATGTCGCCTTTGGAGTCGGCGATGACCTTGCCGTGCTCGGACGACAGGATCTCGGCCAGTTCGTCGATCCGCGCCTCGACCAGCGCCTTGTAGTTGAACATCACGCGGGCGCGGCGTTGCGGATTGGTCGCCGCCCAGGCGGGCTGGGCGGCGCGCGCCGACTCCATCGCGCGCTCGAGGTCGGCGGCGGTGCCAAGCCGCACCCGCGCCTGCACCGCGCCCTGGTTGGGGTCGAACACTTCGCCGGTCCGGCCTTCGGAGGAATAGCTTTCGCCGCCGATATAATGGTCGATGTCACGCAACATGGGAACGCGTCCTCGTGTCTGAGTCTGGGGGTTGCGGCTCCACTAGACCCGAGGCGCCGCAAATGCCAGTTGGCGTCGGCGAAGAGGAGACATTCGATGCATGTCTTGGCCGCCCTCCCGTGCCTGCTGCTGATCGGCGCCGTCGCTTCGGCGCAGCCTGCCGCGTCTGCGGCGGCTCCGGACGCGCGGCTGCGCGCCATCGTCCAGCCGGTCAGCGCGGATTCGCTTCGCGCGCATGTCGAGAAGCTGGTCAGCTTCGGCACGCGGCATACCTTGTCTTCGCAGACCGACCCCAAGCGCGGCATCGGCGCCGCGCTGACCTGGAGCGAGGCCGAGCTGCGCCGTTACTCGGCTGCATGCGGCGGCTGTCTCGATGTCGGCCGCGCCAGCGAAGTCGTCACCGGCCGGCGCGTACCGGCCCCGACGCGAGTGACCAACGTGTTCGCGGTCCAGCGCGGGACGCAGCGGACCAACGACGTGGTGATCATCACCGCCCATATCGACAGCCGGGTCAGCGACGTCATGAACGCGACTTCAGACGCCCCCGGCGCCAATGACGACGGCTCCGGTTCGGCCGCGGTGCTGGAAGCAGCCCGCGTGCTGTCGCGCCACAAGTTTCCGGGAACGATCGTCTATGCGCTGCTGCCGGGCGAGGAGCAGGGGCTGCTCGGTGGCAAGATCATGGCCGACTATGCCAAGGCCCGGGGCTGGAACGTCATCGCCAATTTGAACAACGACATCATCGGCAACAGCTGCGGCTCCGACGGGGTGTGCGACGTCGATCATGTCCGGGTCTTTTCGGAAGGGCCGCGGTGGCAGGGGCATGACGAACTCGCGGCCCAGATCCGCAGCCTCGGCGGCGATAATGACGCACCGTCGCGCAACCTGTCGCGCTTCCTCGACAGCCTCGCCGAGCGGCTGCCGTCGATCGGCCTCGACGTGCGCCCGATCTGGCGCAACGACCGCTTCGGCCGCGGCGGCGACCACAGCGAGTTCCTCAACGCCGGCTACCCGGCGGTGCGCCTGACGGTCGCGGTCGAGAATTACAATTACCAGCACCAGGATCTGCGGGTCGAGAATGGCATCGAATATGGCGACACCGTCGACAAGATGGACTTTGCCTATCTCGCCAAGGTGACCAGGCTCAACGTCGCCGCCCTCGCCGCGCTCGCCAGCGCCCCGCCGCCGCCCGAGCCGACGGTGGAGGGCGCGGTGAGTACCGATACGACGGTGACGTGGCCCCAAGGTGTTAGCGCGGAGACCTATGTTGTCCGCTGGCGGCGCACGGATTCCAACCAGTGGCAGCAAATGCGATCGGTCAGCAGACCGAACGAATGCCCACTTGCCGAGCATTCCGGTGGGACTATGCCATGGAGTAGCGAATGGACTCGCCCGCCTTGCAAAGCCGTTCTCAAGGGTATCCGCGTCGACGACTGGGTGTTCGGAGTGTCATCAGTCAGCGCCGACGGCTATGAAAGCCCGGTCGCCTCGGCGGTGCCGGGCGGGGCGTTCAAGCCGTGGGCGGCGCCACAAAAGCCGTCACCCTGAACTTGTTTCAGGGTCCATTTTCGTGAAGGGCGAAGCGATCGCCGGGATGGATGCTGAAACAAGTTCAGCATGACGGCGGTTAGGCGATCCATGCCCCGCAAGCGCTCATCCGGCCTGCCGTCGAAGAAGCAGATCCTCGATTTCATCGCGACGTCGGACCAGCCGGCCGGCAAGCGCGAGATTGCGCGCGCGTTCGGGCTGTCGGGGCAGGACAAGGTGGCGCTCAAGACCTTGCTCAAGGACATGGCCGACGACGGCATGATCGATAGCGCTCCGGGCCGCGCGTTCCACAAGTCGGGTGGGGTTCCCAGGGTCACGGTGCTGAGGATCGTCGAGGCCGACGACAGCGGCACGGTGTGGGGCGTTCCCGAGCAGTGGCACGCGGAGACCCCGCCGCCTAGGCTGCGGATCATGGAGCGCGGGCGCCGCGGCGCGCTCGGCATCGGCGACCGGGTGCTCGCACGCACCGAGGAGCGCGGGGCCGGCTTCATCGCCCACCCGATGAAGACGCTCGCCAAGTCGGCGGAGCTGGTGCTCGGAGTGATCCGCAAGGAAGGCGAGCGGTACTGGCTGACCCCGGTCGAGAAAAAGGAGCGGCGCGAGCTTAGCGTCAGCGAGCTCAAGGACGCGCAGGCCGGCGACCTGGTGCTGTGCGAAGTCTCGGGCCGCGGACCGCGGGTGACGGCGCGGGTCGACGCCGTGCTCGGCGACCCGTTCGCGCCGCGCAGCTTCAGCCTGATCGCGATCCACAAGCACGGACTTCGCCACGAATTTCGCGACGAGGCGATCGACGAGGCGCACCGGGTCTCCCGGTTGCCGATCGGCGAGCGCGAGGACCTCACCCATTTGCCGATCGTCGCGATCGACCCCGCCGATGCCCGCGACCATGACGACGCCATCTGGGCGGCCGCGGACGACGACCCCGGCAACGCCGGCGGCTGGAAGGCGATCGTCGCCATCGCCGACGTCAGCTTCTACGTGCGGCCCGGTTCGGAACTCGACAAGGAAGCGCGAGCGCGCGGCAACAGCGTCTATTTCCCCGACCGGGTGGTGCCGATGCTGCCCGAAGAACTGTCGGCAGACATCTGCTCGCTGAAGCAAGGCGAGGTCCGCGCGGCGATGGCGTGCCATCTCAAGATCGCTCGCGACGGCACGCTCAGAAACTGGCGTTTCACGCGCGCGAAGATTTGCGTTGCAGCAAACATTGCCTACGAGGATGCCCAGGCGGCGGTGGATGCGGCAGACAGAACCCTCCCCCTGGATGGGGGAGGGCAGGGTGGGGGTGGTGGTGGAGACGGCGCCGCCTCTTTCGGAGAGGCCACCCCACCCCAACCCCTCCCCATCAAGGGGAGGGGCTCTGACGAGGAAGCGATCGACGTCTCCTCTTCCCCCTGTTCGATGCCGGAGGTCGAGGGCGCAGTCCCGCACCATCTCGTCGAGACCGCGCTGAAACCGTTGTGGGCGTGCTGGCGGGCGCTGCTCGCCAACCGCACCAAGCGCGAGCCGCTCGAGCTCGACATCCCCGAACGCCGGGTGGTGCTGGACGAAAAGGGCCGCATCCTGTCGGTTGCGCCGCGCGACCGGCTCGACGCCCACCGGCTGGTCGAGGACTTCATGATCGCCGCCAATGTCGCCGCGGCGCGCGCGATCGAGGCGAAGAAGGCGCCGGTGATGTACCGTGTCCACGAAGCCCCGAGCCGCGAGAAGCTGGTTGCATTGAAGGACTATCTCGCGACCTTCGGGATCGAGTTCGCGCTCGGCCAGGTGATCAAGCCGGCGACCTTCAACCGGCTGATCGATCGCCCGCGATCCATCAGCCGCCCCGGCGAAGGCCGGGGCCCAGGCAAAGAAAAGCTGGATTCCGGCTTTCGCCGGGAAACAGAAGTCCGCGAGGATGACGCCCGCACCGAGATCATGGAGCAGATCCTGCGGACCCAGATGCAGGCGCGCTACGGGCCCGAGCGGCTCGGCCATTTCGGCCTCGCGCTGGCGACCTACGCGCACTTCACTTCGCCGATTCGCCGCTACGCCGATTTGCTGGTTCACCGCGCGCTGGTCAGCGCCTATCGCCTCGGCGATGGCGGGCTGCCGGCGGACGAGGACGGCAAGTTCGAGGCGATCGGCGAGGCGATCTCGATGCTCGAGCGGCGCGCGATGGAGGCCGAGCGCGACACCGTCGACCGCTATGTCGCCGCCTTCCTCGCCGACCGCGTCGGGCAATTGGTCGAATGCCGGATCACCGGCGTGCAGCCGTTCGGCTTTTTCGCCACCGTCACCGACCTCGGCGGCGACGGGCTGGTCCTCGCCCAGACCCTCGGCCAGGAATATTTCCGCTACGACGAGGCGGCGCGGCGGCTGGTCGGTGAGCATAGCGGCGAGACCTACCGCGTCGGCCAGAAGCTGACCCTGCGCCTGGCCGAGGCCAATCCGGTGTCCGGATCGTTGCGGTTCGAGTTGCCCGAGGGATCGTACGGCGGCGGCAGCAGGAGCCGCTCGGACCGCGTCCGCGCGGGACCTCGCCGTGGCCGGCCGGCGAACATCCGGCACCAGGGCCGCGGCAAGCGCTGAACAACCTCCCGCGGCCTTGTGCATTGGGTTGTCATGACCCGCTATAAAGTCGCTGTCGTCGTCGGCAGCATCCGCGAAGGTTCGCTGAACCGAAAGGTCGCCCGCGCGATGTGCGCCGCGATCCCCACCGGCCTCGATTGCCGCCTGGTCGAGATCGCCGACCTGCCGCTCTACGACCCCGACCTCGACGAGGATCCGCCGGAGGCCTGGACGCGCTTTCGCGACGAGATCGCGGGCAGCCAGGGCGTGCTGTTCGTCACCCCCGAGTATAACCGTTCGATGCCGGGACCGCTCAAGAATGCGATCGACGTCGGTTCGCGGCCCTACGGGCAGAGCGTGTGGGCGAAAAAGCCGGCGGCGGTGGCGACCGCCTCTCCCGGCGGCATCGGTGGTTTTGGCGCCAACCACCATCTGCGCCAGTCGGCGGTGTTCCTCGACATGCCGATGATGCAGCAGCCCGAGGCCTATTTCGGCGGCGTGTCCGACGACAAGTTCGCTGAAGACGGAAGCATCGCCGACGAGGGCCTGCGCAAGATCGTCGAGTCGTTCGGCCATGCGTTCGCCGGCTGGGTCGACCTGATCCACAAGGGCCGCCACTTGCTGGCGTGCGACCCCACGGGAAGCGACGGCGAGCGGCCGGCGATCCCGCTCAGCTAAGCGGCCGCGCCTTACAGCTTGGGGAGCGTAACGCCGCGCTGGCCCATATATTTGCCGGCGCGGTCGGCGTAGCTGACCTCGCACGGCTCATCGCCTTTCAGGAACAGGAACTGGCACGCGCCTTCGTTGGCGTAGACCTTGGCCGGAAGCGGCGTGGTGTTGGAGAATTCCAACGTCACATGGCCCTCCCAGCCGGGCTCCAGCGGTGTGACATTGACGATGATTCCGCACCGGGCATAGGTCGATTTCCCGAGGCAGATGACGAGCACGTCGCGCGGCACCCGGAAATATTCGACGGTGCGGGCGAGCGCGAAGCTGTTGGGCGGGATGATGCAGACGTCGGTCTTGCGGTCGACGAAGCTGTTAGCGGCGAAATTCTTAGGGTCGACCACCGCGCTGTCGACGTTGGTGAAAATCTTGAAATCGTCGGCGACCCGCGCATCGTAGCCGTAGGACGACAAGCCGTAGCTGATGCAGCCGTCGGCACGCTGGGCCTCGACGAACGGCTCGATCATCGCATGTTTCTTCGCCTGCTCGCGAATCCAGCGGTCGGATTGGATGGTCATGGCGGTGGGCGTAACGGGTGGGCCGCAGCCCTTCAATTAGCCGAAAAGGAGCCCGCTTCTTTTCTGTGGATGCTTCGGCGCCGAGGGATTCCCGCTTTCGCCGGAATGACGGGGAAAATTTGCTCACAGGCAATCCACAGCAATGCTCTTTCGTTCTCGTTTGGAGCAACGGGTTGGTTGCCGTAGAACGTGCCCATGGCCGACATCCTCCGAATTGCCGAGCCGGCGTCGACCGCCGGAAGCCCGGCCCTCCCCCAGAACGTCGAGGCGGAAGCCGCGCTCCTCGGCGCTCTGATGATCGACAACCGGCTGGTCGAGGACGTTCAGACCCGCCTCCAGCCGCACCATTTCTTCGAGCCGCTGCACGGCCGCATCTACGAGGCGATCCTCAGGCTCACCGACCGCAACATGATCGCCAACCCGGTGACCCTGCGGCCGCTGTTCGAGGCCGACGAGGGCATCAAGGAGGTCGGCGGCCCGGCCTATCTGGCGCAATTGACCGGGTCGGGCGCGGCGGTCATCGGAGCGCGCGATTTCGCCGCGCAGGTTTACGACCTGGCGCTGTTGCGGGCGCTGATCGGGGTCGGCCGCGACCTCGTCGAGAGCGCGCTCGACACCAGCGAGGAAGTCGCCCCGCTGGCCCAGATCGAGAAGGCCGAAACCGAGCTTTACAAGGTCGCCGAAGAAGGCGGCGCCGAGGGCAAGGCGAAGTCGTTCGGCGAAGCGACCAAACTCGCGATCGACATGGCCGAGCGGGCCTTGAACAGCGGCGGCCATCTGTCGGGGATCACGACCGGGCTCGACAGTCTCAACTCGAAGACCGGCGGCTTCCACCACTCCGACCTGATCATCATCGCCGGGCGCCCGGGCATGGGCAAGAGCGCGCTGGCGACCAACATCGCGTTCGCCGCCGCCGACCGTCACATGCGCGAGCAGGCGGAAGGCATCGAGCCCGGCAAGGGCGCCGGCGCCGGGGTCGCTTTGTTCAGCCTCGAAATGTCGGCCGACCAGTTGGCCACCCGGATTCTCGCCGAGCAGTCGGGGATCAGCTCCGAGAATCTGCGCATGGGGCGGATCAGCAAGCAGGAGTTTCGCGAGCTCGCGCGCGCCGCCGGCGAGCTTCAGAGCCTGCCGCTATACATCGACGACACGCCCGGCCTGACCATCGCCGCGCTCCGCGCCCGCGCCCGGCGTTTGAAGCGCCAGAAGGGCATCGGCATGGTCATCGTCGATTACCTGCAGCTGCTCCAGGGGACGGGCAAGAACAGCAACGAGAATCGGGTCCAGGAAATTTCCGAGATCAGCCGCGGATTGAAGCAGCTCGCCAAGGAGCTCGACCTGCCGGTGGTCGGCCTGTCGCAGCTGAGCCGCGCGGTCGAGAGCCGGGAGGACAAGCGCCCGCAGCTCTCCGACCTGCGCGAATCGGGGTCGATCGAGCAGGACGCCGACATCGTCCTGTTCATCTATCGCGAGGACTATTACTTGGCATCCAAGCAGCCCACCGACGACCATCCGGACTTCTCAAAGTGGAAGGAAGACATGGAGCGCGCCTACGGGCGGGCGGAGCTGATCGTCGCCAAGCAGCGCCACGGAGCGACCGGCAAGGTGCGTCTCAAGTTCGACAGCCGGATCACCAAGTTCAGCGACTCCACCGACGACATGTACCTGCCCGAAATGCGCAGCTAGTGCGGGGGCGCCGCCTGTCGGGGAGGGCAGGCGGCGTTAGTTTGTTTTCGGAGCGTTGGGGTCGCGAACCCCTTCGCCGATCGCGGCGCGGATGACGGCCGCCTCGCTGCTGGTCACCGGATAGGCGCAGTAATCGGCCGCGTAATAGGCGCTCGGGCGGTGGTTGCCCGAAAGTCCGACGCCGCCGAATGGTGCGTTCGAGGGCGCCCCGTTGGTCGGCTTGTTCCAGTTGATCACGCCGGAGCGGACGTTGGCCCAGAACCGGTCGTAGAGTTCGGGGTCGCCGCCGACGAGGCTCGCGGCAAGCCCGAAACGGGTGGCGTTCGCCTCGTCGATCGCGGCGTCGAAGTCCTTGACCCGGATGACCTGCAGCACCGGTCCGAACAGCTCCTCGTCGGGGCGATCGGCGATATCCGTGACATCGATCATCGCCGGGGTGAGATAGGGCCGCTCCTCGAACGGGCGATCGAGCCGGCGCAGCGGCTTTCCCCCCTTCATCATCAGGCCCAGCCACTTCTCCTGCAACTGGTCGGCCGCGGCGAGGTCGATCAACGGCCCCATGAACGGCTGCGGGTCGGCGAACGGCTCATCGACGATGATCCGGTCGATCAGCCGCTGCACCGCCTCGAGCAGCGGGCCTTCCTTGCCCTCCTCGACGATCAGCCGCCGAGCCGCGGTGCAGCGCTGGCCGGCCGAGAGATAGGCCGACTGGACGACGATCGTCGCCGCCGCCTCCAGATCCTTGGCGTCCCACACCACCAGCGGGTTGTTGCCGCCGAGCTCGAGCGCGAGGATTTTGTGCGGGGTGTCGGCGAACTGCTGGTGAAGCGACTTGCCGGCGCGCGCCGAGCCAGTGAACAGCAACCCGTCGATGCCCGGCTCGGCGGCCAAGGCCCGGCCCTGGTCGGGACCGCCGATCAGCAGCCGGACGACATCCTCGGGAATCCCGGCCTGGTGAAAGCATTCGACCAGGAACGCGCCGGACGCGGGGGCCTTCTCGGACGGCTTGAAGACCACCGAATTGCCGGCGATCAGCGCCGGGACGATGTGGCCGTTGGGCAGGTGGGCGGGAAAGTTGTAGGGGCCGAGCACCGCCAGCACGCCGTGCGGCTTGTGGCGGACGGCGACCTTGTCGCCGAGCGCGGCCTCGAGTTTCCGCTGCGGAGTGCGCTCGGAATAAGCGTCGATCGAAATCTGGACCTTGTTGACCACCGCCGCCACTTCGGTCCGCGACTCCCAGAAGGGCTTGCCGGTCTCGCGCGAGATCAATGTCGCGAATTCGGCCTCGCGCCGGCGCACGACATTGGCGAAGCGCCGCACCGACTCCGTCCGGAAGGCCAGCGAATGCGCCGCCCAGGCACCCGCGCCCGATCGCGCCGCGGCGACTTCCGCGCTCGCGTCGCCAACCTCGCCGGACCAGACTTCGGCGCCGGTTGCGGGATCGTTGGAGACCAGCTTTTGGGCCGTTGCGGTTTTCGCCATTGCCCCCGCGCGCTCCACGAACTTGGCGGCGGCGTCAAGCCGGTGTCGGCATGTCCGCCGCCATTGCCTCGCCCATCCGGCGGATCGCGGCAACCTTGGCTTCGAACGGGCCCCAGTCGTCGCGCTCGGCGATCGCCGCCCAGATGCTCTCGACTTCCTCGATGTGCATCGAGCATGGCCCAGGATCGGCCCAATAGGGGTGGGCGACCGGCCGTCCGCGGCCTTCCAGCGCGGCCGCGAGCGCTCTAAACGGCTCGGACGGGTAGCGCTCTGCGCCCGGGTCGCGGCCGCCTCGCCAGTCGAAGAACAACCGGTCGATCTCGGCTTCGCGCGATTGCAGCGCCGCGACGAGCGCTTCGGCCAGCGCTTTATCTTCCTCGGCGCCGAGCAGCGTCACGCCGAGCCGCTTGAGCGGCGCCGCGACCAGCGCCTGCTCAAAGCGCCCGCTCCAGGCGCCGAGCGCCTCGGACAGTGGCGCGGCTTCGGCGACGATCGTCAGGCAGCCGGCCAGCTGCGCCAGGTCCCAGTGGATCGCCTCGGGCTGGTGGCCGAACGCATAGAGGCCGTGGTAATCGAAATAAGCGGCGGTGAACGCCGGGTCCCATTCGGGCGTGAAGCGCCACGGGCCGTAATCGAAGCTCTCGCCGGTGATCGCGATATTGTCGCTATTGAGGACGCCGTGGACGAAGCCGGCCGCCATGTAGCTGGCCGCGAGCTCGGCGGTTGCGCTCGACACCCGGTCGAACAGGCGCAGCGCGTTTTCGCCCGCGTCCTTTGCCGGCTCCTCGTTGAACAAATTGGCGAGGCAATAAAGGACGAGCTTGGCGATATTCTCGGCCTCGCCGAAGAAGGCGAAGCGCTGGAAGCTGCCGATGCGGATGTGGCCATGGCCGAGGCGGGTCAGGACCGACGACCGGGTCGGCGAGGGCTCGTCGCCGCGGACCAAATCTTCGCCAGTCTCGAACAGGGCGAAGCTTTTGGACGTGTTGACGCCCAAAGCCTCGAGCATTTCGGTGGCGAGCACTTCGCGAACGCCGCCCTTGAGCGTCAGCCGCCCGTCGGCGGTGCGGCTATAGGGGGTGGTCCCCGATCCCTTGGTGCCGAGGTCGAGAAGGCGGTTTTGGCCATCGCGCAGCTGGGCGAACAGGAATCCGCGGCCGTCGCCGATGTCCGGATTGTACACTCGGAACTGATGCCCGTGATACCGCAACGCGAGTGGCCCCACGAGGTTGCCGGGCAGCGGCTCGAACCGGCAGAAATGCGCTTCCCAGGCGCCGCCGTCGAGTTCGCCGAGGCCGATCCGCTCGGCCCAGCGGCGGTTGACGAACCTCGGAACGGCCTTGGGGAAGACCGCCGGCTCAACCGGATCGTAGAAATCGGAGCCGAGGCTGAGGATTTGGGGATCGGGACGGTAGGAAGGTTCAATTGCCATCAAGACTCAAAGCGGGCGGCACGCCGGGGGTTCCGTTCCGGCTATGCGTGCGGACATCTTAGCTTCCGGCCCTATGGTACTGATTCGAGGAATTGCTCGATGGCGTTGCGCGCCTCCGGCTCGTCCAGCGTCGGCGCATGGCCGACACCCGGCACCTCGACGAGCACAGTGCGGGGCGCTCTGGCTTGCATTTTCGTGGCGGTCTTCGAGCTTAATATGTCCGAGTTGCCGCCACGTATGACCAGCGTCGGGCGGGCGCGGGCGAGACGGCGAAAAAGCAGCCATGCAAGCAGCGACCCCGCCTTGATATTTCCGGCGGCCAGCGGTGCGGCAATCGCTGGATCGTAGTCGAGCGCCGGAGTGCCATCGGCCTGCTCCCGGAACGTGCGCCTCGCGAGCCTGCGCCAGTCCTCGTCGGAAAAGGCGGGGAAACCGACCGCGTTGATACGCCGAACATAAGCGACAGCTTCGTCCCAATCGCGAATGCTCACGGGTTTGCCGGCATAGGACTTGATCCGCTCGAGGCCTTCAGGCGCCACTTCAGGACCGACGTCGTTCAAGACGGCCGCGGCAATGCGCTTCCGGGCAATACCGGCGAGGATCATCGTGATGATGCCGCCCATCGAAGTGCCCACGAAAACCGCTCGAGCAATGCCGAGCAGGTCCATCAGGCGCAGGACATCCCGCGCATAGACCGGCGGCGCGTAATTGCGCGAATTCGGGTCATTGTCCGACATGCCCCTGCCGCGAACATCGGGGACAAGAACGCGCCGGCCACCATTCGCCAGGAATGGCGCCAAATCCTCAAAGTCCTTGCTGTTGCGAGTGAGCCCGTGAAGGCAAATAACCGGCAGCCGTGGCGGGCCGCTCGCCGCGGCATAGTCCCTGGCAAAGAGGGTAAGGCCGTCCCGCGACGTCCAGCGTCGTTCCGCGAAACCGTTCATCTCCGCAAACCTCGCGGCGTCAGAACCGCATTCCGGCCGAGACGAAGACCTGGCGTGGACTGCCGTAATAGCCAGTCAGGATTCCTTCGAGACCGACTGCCGACGAGAGCCCGGGCTGGCCGTTGGTGAGAATGAACTCCCCGGTGAATGGGTTCTGGTTGAAGAAGTTGTAGCCGCCCAGGATGTACCTCCTGTTGGTGAGGTTCTTCCCATGCAGGCCCAGCGTCCAGCGGTTGCCGGGCGCGCGCCAAACCAGGTTCGCGTCCCAAAGCGCAAAGCCGCCCTGATCGAGACCGGGAATGGCGTGTTCGAACTGCCGGCTCTTGCTGCGATATGAAAGCGTCGTGTTGAAGTTCAGCCGGCCATTGCCAACCGGCACGTCGTAATCGAGCGTTCCACTCGCCGTCCACTTGGGCGTGTTTTGAACCTCTCGGAAATCTGCAACATCCCGTTCCTCCGCCGGAAAAATCGGCGTCCCGTCCGGCTCGAAGGCGACGACGCTCACATACTCCTTGAACTTGGCGTTGAGGTAACCAAGCGTCCCCGAAAGAGTGAATCGGTCGCCGGCGGCGAGCATGTCGTCACCCGCACGGAGCGAACTTTCAAGCTCGATGCCCTTGAAGACGGCTTTGCCGGCGTTTGACGTAAGGCCGCAGAAGCTCGCGATGCCGCTTACAGTGCACGGAACGGATGCTGGGATCTGCACATCCTTATAATCCGCGTAAAAGGCGGCAGCGGCCCAGTTGAAACGGCGCTCGAGCGCGTTGCCCTTCCAGCCTAGCTCATAGCTGTCGACCGTCTCCGGCTCGAAGGCCATGTAATCGAAGATGCCTTCCGGCGTCTGGACCGGCGCCTGCGATGTCTGCCCGCGAGGATCGAATCCCCCGCCTTTGAACCCGCGCGAATAGCTGGCGTAGAGGTTGTGATTGGCGTTCGGCTTGAACGAGATCGAGGCGCGCGGCGTGAAGGCCGTGTCCTTGCGCTTCTCGTGGAAGTCGGAAGTTGTCGCGATCGCAATGCCTTCATCGAACGGAGCGGACCCGCCAAAGGTGGGCGATCCGCCGAGGACGTAGGTCTTGCGGACGATATCGCCCGTGCGCCGGTCCTCTGTGTATCTCGCCCCAGCGGAAACGCTCCACTGATCGGTGAAATCGTAAGTGAAATCGCCGAAGACAGCCCATGTTTTCGTGCCGATTTCGCTGTCGGTGCCAAGCGTCAGGCCGTCAAGCGCGAGAAGGGTCCCCGTGGTGTAGGCGCGAACGTCAAACGCGGTGCGCGCATCCGCGTTCAGATAGTAAGCCCCCAAGAGGCCGTTCAGCGGTCCCCGTTCGACCAGGAGCTGGACCTCCTGGCTGAATTGCGAGTTTTGGTACAGGCCCGCCACATCGACGTCCACGGTGGGCAAGGCATCGAAGTCGATCGGACCGTATGAGCTGTCCTTGCGGTATGCCGTAATCGAGCGGACCAATAGACCCGATCCGAGGCCGAGCTCGAGGCGGCCGGCGATGCCGCCTCCCTTTATCTTCTGCTTGGGATCATCAAGACCGCCTCTGGTGTCAAATTCGTCATCGAGCACGGGCGCCAGCGTGAAGCGGCTCGGAAGCAGGCGGTGGCCACCGCGCGGATTGCTGTCGTCCCAGGTATAGTCGCCAGACAGGCGGAAAAAGACCGCGTCGGAAGGCTCGAACTCCAGCGATCCACGGCCGGCGATTACGTCCTTGTTGTAATTCTCATCGCCAGTGGTGAGGTTCTTGCCGAACCCGCCGCGGCTCAGCCGGGCAACGGCCGCACCGACCCTCAGGCCTTCCGTCAGCGGCGCCGAGGCGCTCACCACCAAATCGAATTGCTCGTAAGTTCCGAGGTTGACGCGAACGCTCGCTGCCGGGACGTCGGCCAGCCGCCGCGTCACGTATTTGATCGCACCACCGATCGTGTTGCGCCCGTAAAGCGTGCCTTGCGGTCCGCGCAAAACTTCGATGCGTTCGACGTCGTAGATATCGAGCAGCGCAAGCTGCGGACGGTTGAGGTAAATATCGTCGATGTATATCCCGACGCCCTGCTCGAAACCCGCGACCGGATCCTGCTGGCCGACACCGCGAATAAAGGCGGTAAGCGTGCTGTTGGTCCCGCGCGAGGTTTCCAGGGTCACGTTCGGTGTCGTGTCGCCGATGTCGCTGAGGTCGAGCGCTCCTTGACGATTGAGTTGCTCGCCGGAATAGGCCGTGACCGCGATTGGAACGTCCTGGAGCAACTCGTCGCGGCGCCGCGCGGTGACGACGATTTCGGAGTCGCTTGCCGCGGCCGACTCGTCCGCCGTTCCGACATCCGCGGGCAGGACCGGTTCGGCGGTGGCCGCGTCCTGTGCGAACGCCGGCTGCGACAGCGCCAGTGCTGCCGACGCGATCGATCCAAGCAACGCGCTGCGAGCGCCAAACGATTTTGCCATTTCGTCCCTCCCTATCTCGTTCACCCGGTTTTCAGCGATTGATCCCCATTCGCCGAACCGTTATCGAAACATGAACCGGGTTTCAACTTTACATGATCCGTGGATATGGACAAGGGGGAATGTTGATCGAAAATGCTCCACCCGCGGACGGCCGTCCGCCCAAGCCCCGGGCGAAGAGTGGCAGCGCCGGATCGGCCGCGCCGGCCGCTCCGCCAAGCGCCAAGGCGCCGCGCACTGCGCGAGGCGAAAAGACCCTGCGCAAGATCCTGACTGCCGCGCTCGAGGAATTTGGCGAGTACGGTTTTTCCGACGCGTCGATCGTCGGCATCACCCGCCGCGCCAAGGTCGCGCTCGGCACTTTCTACACCTATTTCGACAGCAAGGAGGAAGTGTTCCAGGGGCTGGTCCGCGATATGTCCGCTCAGGTCGGCGAATACGTCGCCCCGGCGCTGAGCGGCGCCGGCGACGGCCTCGAACGCGAGCGCCGAGCGCTGGCCGCTTTCCTGCGTTTCGCCGCCGAACATAAACAGGTCTACCGGATCATCGACGAGGCGGAGTTCGTCGATCCCGAGGGTTTCCGCACCCATTATGAAACCATCGCCGAGCGGATCGCCGGGCGGCTTGCCGAAGCGGCCGCGAACGGTGAGTTGCGCGAGGACGAGTCGCCGCTCGCCCACGAAGTCATCGCCTGGGCGACGATGGGCGCCAACGTTTTTCTCGGCCTGCGTTTCGCGGTGTGGGGCTCGAGCGACCCGGAAGAAGTGGCGGCGATCACCAGCCGCTTGCTTCGCCACGGCCTCGGCGCGAAATAAATGGCTGATGATCCGTCGACGCCCGGCGGCAGCGCGGCAGCCGCCTGGGCAGGACGTTACTGGACCAGCCGCGACGGCCTTCAACTGTTCTACCGTGACTATCCCGGAGGCAATGCCCGGCCGCTGCTGCTGTGCCTGCACGGCCTGACCCGCAACTCGCGCGACTTCGAGAAATTCGCGGAACATTATGCCGGTCGGTTCCGGGTCATTGCCCCGGACTTTCGCGGCCGCGGCATGAGCGATCGCGATCCGCAGCCGGCGCGATATCTGCCGGTCACCTACGCCGCCGACATCCTCCAGTTGCTCGACGAGCTCGGAATCGGCCGGGCGGTGTTCGTCGGGACCTCGCTGGGCGGCCTGGTGACCATGCTCGTCGCGCGCCACCAGCCGCAGCGGATCGCCGCTGCCGTTCTCAACGATGTCGGCCCCGAGCTCGACCCGAGCGGTATCGAACGGATTCGCGGCTACGTCGGAAAATCGAAGCGTTTTCGCGACTGGGACGAGGCGGCGGAATATATCGCCGCGCTCAACCGCAACCTGCCGGCGTCACACGGCCGCGAGGATTGGCTGTGCGTCGCCCGGCGCCTGTGCCGGGAGGCCAACGGGGCCATCGTCTTCGATTATGACATGGCGATCGCCGAACCGTTCAACCAGAGTGGAGGAGGAGCCGCCGCGGTGGACATGTGGCCGCTCTACCGGCAGCTCGTCCACGCACCGTTGCTGATCCTGCGCGGCGAGCATAGCGACCTGCTGGCGCCGGCGACGGCGCAGGCCATGCTCGCGGACCATCCCGACGCCGAGCTGGTGACGGTGCCGGGGGTCGGCCATCCGCCCGAGCTGACGGAGCCCGAAGCCGTGGCCGCGATCGACCGGCTGCTCGAACGGGTTTCGAGGTAAAACGGCAACTAGTCGGTGAAAGGGTGGAGGTGCAGCCAGTCCGTAGAGCATAAGTCTCCGGACGCAATTCCCTGAATCGGAGACGCTTACAGGGAAATTTATCGTTCTGAGGTTTCCAGGAGGCTTCTCGCGGCCAGAAGCAGCCGCGATTTTTCGCCACTTTTGCCTCGAATTCCCTGCGCGGCAGAACAGGGAAATGCACGAACGTAAGCAGTGAATTCTGAATTTGAGACAGCGTCTTCGAGTACCGCAACCAAGCAGATTCAGCGAAAACCTAATGTCCGCTTTCCACCCGAAGCGGACATTGCGATGTG
Source organism: Sphingomicrobium sp. (assembly GCA_035512655.1). GTDB lineage: Bacteria > Pseudomonadota > Alphaproteobacteria > Sphingomonadales > Sphingomonadaceae > Sphingomicrobium. The sequence continues at coordinate 105,258 of DATKDM010000012.1, forward strand.
CCTTACGCTGGCAGTCGGAGCTAACTGCCGGTTCGCACTCACGTTTAAGAATTGGTAAGTGAAGCGCGACCTGTTAAACGGGTTGGGCTGTTGTGAAAC
>DATKDM010000013.1:0-85029 GCA_035512655.1 Sphingomicrobium sp.
TAGCAGGTCGACGGTCGCGGCCGTGTCGTGCTGGTAAATCTGTCCGTTGGCGGTGCTGGTCACGACTGCGAGCGCGGGGTCGACCGTGTCGATGACGCCGTAGAAGCAGGGGTCCACGCCGGCGATGTCGCAGATCTCGACCGTGTCGACGGTCGTGTCATCGCCAGGATAGACGCCGTCCGGCAAAGTGTCGTGCGGAGCGGCCAGAGCCGGGGCCGACAGGCCCAATGCGGCGAGAGAGGCGCCAGCGAGAAGGGCGATACGCCGATGAGAAGTCGTCATGCAATAATCCCCTGTACTTACCGCGGTTGCGGATCAGGGGGAGGCTTATCGCGCGGCTTGGGGAAAAGCAACGCGCTATTGCGCGAGATTGCACTTAACGAGCCCCGGGCTTTCAGAGTCGCCTGAAAGATGATCCGCCCAAAGCCGATTTGGACGGCCATTCTGTATTCGATTCAGGGGCAAATCCGCCGATCAGCCCCGACACCTCTCCATTGAGTTTCCGGGTCGGTGTTGCACGAAGACAACATGCAGAGCGCTAAAGTTCAAACCCTCGGCCCCACGCCCTCAGAAATACCAAAACTGTCCGCTTTGGCCGAAAGCGGTCATCCGGGACGCGCGCTCGCCCGCACTACATCTCTCCGCGGGCGCGGCGGATCGCGTACCATTTCTCGACGTTGGCCTGGTGCTGCTCGAATGTTTCGGCGAACACGTGGCCGCCGGTGCCGTCGGCGACGAAAAAGATTGCCTTGGTCAGAGCAGGGTCGAGCACCGCGGCGATGCTATCACGGCCTGGGTTGGCGATCGGGCCGGCCGGCAAGCCCGGTTTCCGGTAGGTGTTGTAGCCGGTGTCGGTGTTGAGCTCGGAGCGCAGGATGCGCCGGCCGAGCGGCTTGCCCTTGGTGATCGGGTAAATGACGGTGGGATCGGCATCGAGCTTCATGCCGATTCGCAGGCGGTTGCAGTAAACCCCGGCGACCGTGCGCCGCTCGGACGGCTTGGCGGTCTCCTTCTCGACGATCGAGGCGAGGATCACCGCTTCGTCTTTCGAATTGACCGGGCAGGTCGGCTTGCGCTTTGCCCACAGCGCATCGAGCGTCTTCGTCATCGCCGCCTGCATCCGCTGCAGCACCGCGGCGCGGGTTTCGCCCCGCTGGTAGCCGTAGGTGTCGGGCAGCACCGACCCTTCGGGCGGCAGCGGCGCGGCCCCCGCGAGATAGCGAACGGCGGCGAGCTTTTCCTGCACGATGACCGACGGCATGCCCTCGGTGACGGTGAGCAGGCGCTGTACCGGCCGGCCGTGCTGGAGCAGGTCGAGCACGGTCGAGCCGCCGGCTCCCTTGGGGATCTCGAACTCGCCCGCCTGGATCGGATCACCCGAGCCGAGCAGCCGCGCCATCGCGCGAAAGGTCTTCGCATTGCCGGGGATCGCGCCCTGCTCCTCGAGCTGGCCAGCGACCGAAGCCAGGCTCGCGCCTTCCTCGACGATGACGGTGTGCGGCCCCGGCCTGGGGCCCGGGCTCCACCACAGGAACCAGATCGCGATCAGCGCCGCGAACAGGGCCAATACGGCAAGTGCGATGAGCTTCTTCAACTTGTGCTCCTGCGAAGGCAGGAGCCTAGTCCTTGACCTGCTAGGCCCCGGCCTTCGCCGGGGTGTCGGACCATTAGTCCGCCACCTTCATGACCAGGCTGGCGTTGGTGCCGCCGAAGCCGAAGCTGTTGTTGAGCACTGCCTTGACGGAGCGCTCCCTGGCCTTGTGCGGGACGAGGTCGACGCCCGCGCAGCCGTCGCTGGGATTGTCGAGGTTGAGCGTCGGCGGGACGATCTGGTCGCGCAAGGCAAGGATGCAGAAGATGCTCTCGACCGCCCCGGCGCCGCCGAGCAGATGGCCGATCGCCGACTTGGTCGAGCTCATCGACAGCGTTCCGATGGCGTTGCCGAACAGCTTGCGCACCGCCCCCAGCTCGAGCTCGTCGCCCATCGGCGTCGAGGTGCCGTGGGCGTTGATATAATCAATGTCCGACGGGGTGAGGCCGGACTTCTTGAGCGCCATCTCCATCGAGCGGTAGGCGCCCGAGCCTTCGGGATGCGGCGCGGTAACGTGATAGGCGTCGCCCGACAGCCCGTAGCCGATGACCTCGGCGTAGATCTTGGCGCCGCGCTTCTTGGCGTGCTCATATTCCTCGAGGACGACGACTCCCGCGCCTTCGCCCATGACGAAGCCGTCGCGGTCGCGGTCGTAAGGGCGGCTGGCTTTTTCGGGCTGGTCGTTGAAATTCGTCGACAGCGCCCGCGCCTGCGCGAAGCCGGCAATGCCGATCGGGCAGATGGTCGCCTCGGCGCCTCCGGCGAGCATGATGTCGGCGTCGTCGTCCTTGATCATCCGAGCCGCGTCGCCGATCGAATGGGCGCCGGTCGAACAAGCGGTGACGACCGCATGGTTGGGGCCCATCAGCCCATATTTGATCGACACCTGCCCCGAGATCAGGTTGATCAGCCGGCCGTGGACGAAGTGCGGGCTGACCCGGCCGGGGCCCTTCTCGTGCAGCACCAGGCTTTCGGATTCGATCCCCGGCAGGCCGCCGATACCCGAGCCAATGGAGACGCCGGCGCGCAGCCGCATCTCGTCGGGCATGTCTTCCAGGCCCGCATCCTCGATCGCCTGGCCGGCCGCGTCGAGGCCGTAAATGATGAATGGGTCGACCTGGCGCTGGACCTTGTGGTCGATCCGCCTGGCGGGATCGAAGCCATATTCATGGTCCGCCGGCTTGACCTCGCAGGCGATGCGGCACTTCTGGTCGCTGGCGTCGAACCGGGTGATCGGCCCCGCGCCGCTGCGCGAAGCGAGGATGTTCTTCCAGCTGGTCTCGACGTCGCCGCCGAGCGGCGTCACCAGCCCCAGACCTGTCACTACGACACGGCGCATCCTCGTCACTCCAACGCAAAAACGGGCTCACACCCGTTCAACCCCGGATCTGACCCGGGGCTGACCGAAGCCCTCTACTGTTTGGTTAAGCGCCCAACAAAGAAAAAGTGCAGCCCTGCGCCAGGCCCAGGACGAACGCAAAGACGAGACTAGGCCTTGTTCTGGTCGATATAGTCGATCGCGTCCTTGACCGTTGAGATCTTTTCCGCGGCATCGTCCGGGATCTCGACCCCAAACTCTTCCTCGAACGCCATGACCAGCTCGACGATGTCGAGGCTGTCGGCCCCCAGGTCGTCGATGAAGCTGGCTTCCTCGCTGACCTTTTCCGCGTCGACTCCGAGATGTTCGACGACGATCTTCTTTACCCGATCGGCAGTCTCGCTCATGCTCGCTTTCCTCCGTTGGCTTTTGCCTTGCCCTAGCGACGACGCCGGTTCCGAGCAAGGGCCGCAAATGGCCGGTACTTGCCGCCGCGCGCGGCCGCCCTAAGTGTCGGCGGTAATGCGCGGCGCCCGTTCCCTCACTCCCGGCGAAATCTCCCTCGCCCGCTCGGTTTTCGGCGACGCGGTCGATTATTCGAAGGTCCGGATGGTGAAGCGCAAATGGTGGCCGTTCCAGCCGAAAAGCGCGGCGATGGCGCCGACCGGCAACATCCACTTCCATCCGCATGGGCACCTGTGGTCGGACGACTTCGCCGCCGAGCCGCTGCACCGCCAGGGGCTGTTCATCCATGAGATGACGCACGTCTGGCAGTCGCAAACCCAGGGCCGGTTTTATCTTCCGCTAATGCGGCACCCGTTTTGCCGGTACGGCTATTCGGTCGAAGAGGGCCGGCCGTTCAAGCGCTACGGGCTGGAGCAGCAGGCCGAGATCGTCCGGCATTCGTTCCTGGGACGGCGCGGTTATCGGTTGGCCAACTGCCCGCCAAGCACGCTTCTGCCCTTCACTCCGGCTTAGCCGGCACCGTCTGCGCGAGCGGGTCGAGCCCCCGGGCGATCTCGCGCAGCTGGCCGTTCGCGCCGAGCGGAATTGGTTCGCCGCGCCGAGGGCCTAGGGCCTCCGCGACTGAAACACATGCTGTAACAATCCTGCAACAGACGCAGTGGGAAAGCGACGCCCGCAACCGCTCTCTCTTCGCTGGCATCGCGATTTCAGGCATATGCACCCCAGCGACATGTAACTTGGGGAATTCACCATGCGCATTTCAACTCTGCTTTTGATCAGCACCTCTGCCATCGCTCTTGCCACTCCGGGCTTCGCCCAAACCACGCAAGAGGACGTCGCGCAGACAGCCAACGCTCCCGAGGATGCGCAGACCGGCGGGGACGAGATCGTCGTCACCGCGACCAAACGGGCGACGCGCGTCCAGGACGTCCCCTTCTCGATCAATGCGCAGACCGAGGAAGACATCCAGCGAGCGAACGCATCGACGATCGAGGAAATCAGCCGCAACGTCGCCGGACTGGCGGTTCAGAACCTCGGCCCGGGCCAGAGCCAGGTCTCGGTCCGCGGCGTGTCGGCCGGCCAGATCGTCCGCGACCAGCCGGGCGTCAAGGAACAGGTCGGCGTCTACCTCGACGAATCGGTCGTTTCGCTGTCGCTGTTCACGCCCGATTTCGACCTGTTCGACTTGAACCGCGTCGAGACGCTGCGCGGCCCGCAGGGCACCTTGTTCGGCTCGGGATCGGTCGGCGGAACATTGCGCTACATCACTAACCAGCCCCAGCTCGGCATCACCGAAGGCCTGGTCGAAGCCAATATGAACATCGTCGACGAGGGCGACATCGGTTACCATCTGAAGGGAGCGATCAACGTTCCCCTTGGCGACACGGCGGCGCTTCGGGTGGTCGGCTATGGCACTCGCTATGCCGGTTTCATCGACGCGCTTGGACCGGCGGACGGCAAGAACATCAATGACGGCTCACGGGTCGGAACGCGTATTTCGCTGCTGTTCGAGCCGACGCCCGATATCAAGATCACGCCCCGCGTCGTTTACCAGCAAGTCCGTGCCGACGGTTTCAACCGCCAGGAGTTTTTCAACCTCTACGCCAACCCGTTCACGACGCCGCCGCTCGTGTTTGACGAGCGCGAGCAGTATCTGCTGCTGCGGGAGAAGTTCAAGGACGACACGCTGCTGGCGGATCTCACCGGCAGCTTTGCATTCGGTGCTGTCGAGCTGACTTCGATCACCAGCTACATCAACCGCGACATTCTCGTCAGCCGCGACGCGTCGGCACTGACGGGTTCGGTGTCGGTCGACCTCGGCTACTCCAATGCCGGCGTCAACCTGCCGTCCAACCTTCGCGACACGACCGATCTCAAGCAATGGTCGCAGGAGCTTCGCCTATCGTCGACCGGGGCGGGCCCGTTGCAATGGGTGTTCGGTGTCTTCTATTCGGATGTCGAACGCGTCTACGCCCAACGGCTTCCAACTCCGGGCTACGATGCCGTCACCGACGCGACGCTGGGCGCCGGCACGTCGGCGGCGGTCGCCAACGGCTTTGGGCCGGACTCACCGTATAACGCTGACCTTCCGTACGACATCAATCAGAAGGCGGTGTTCGGCGAGGCGAGCTATGACTTCGGCCAGTTCAAGCTGACCGGGGGCGGGCGCTATTACGACTTCAAGGAAACCCGCGACTTCATTTCCGGAGGACTGTTCTCGAACGGAGACACGCGAATTGGCGACGAGTCGAAATCCAACGGGTTCAGCCCGCGGGTGATCGCCACCTACGAGCCCAATCGCAACCTGAGCATCAACCTCCAGGCCGCCAAGGGATTCCGTTTGGGCGGCGTCAACGATCCGCTCAACTTGCCGCTATGCACGGACGAGGATGAGGCGCTGTTCGGCGGGTTCCAGGCCTATGACGATGAAACGCTGTGGAACTACGAAGCCGGCGTAAAGCATCAGTTTGCCGGAATGACCTTCAACGCCGCCGCATTCTATACCCGAATCAAAAATCTGCAGGTCACGCTTGATGCCGGCAGCTGCTCCTCGCGCATCGTGTTCAACGTGCCCAAGGCGCATACCAAGGGTATCGAAGCGGAATTCTCGGCAAGCCCGATGCCGGGTCTCGATTTGTCCGTGGCCGGAAGCCTGATCGAGGCCGAGTTTGACTCGACCCTCCCCGAGCCGCTTGCGACCAGCACCGGCATTCGCGAAGGCAACCGCCTGCCGACGGTTCCCAAGTTCCAGATGGCGGCAACCGCCACTTACGGACAACGCTTCAACTCATCTGCCGACTGGTACGTTTCGGGTAGTTTCCAGCATGTCGGCAACCGCTACACGCAGCCGGCGGACCAGGAGAATAATCCCCGCTCATTCGGGCATGGACTGCCGTTCAACGGCATGACTGGCGCCGAGGTCACGACGGTCGATCTGAAGTTGCCCAGCTACAATCTGGTCAACCTGTCGGCTGGGCTCAAGTTTGATAGCGGGCTGGACGTGGTTGTTTACGCCAACAACATCTTCGACGAGAACCCGCTGCTGTCGTTCGACCGCGAGCGCGGCGGGCGGGCGCGGCTCGGCTACAACGTCGGCACGCCGCGGACGATCGGTTTGACGGTGCGGCAGGCTTTCGGGGCGGCACCGCCACCCCCGCCGCCGCCTCCACCGCCGCCACCCCCGCCACCGCCGCCTCCCGCGACTCAGACCTGCGCGGATGGCTCGGTGATTTTGGCGACCGATGTTTGCCCGTTGCCGCCGCCTCCGCCGCCGCCACCAGCCCCGGAACCAGAGCGCGGTTGATCGGCTGAACTGATGAAGCGAGGAAGCGGCGATGCATCGGGTGCGCCGCTTCCTTCGCTGACCCGCCGCTCGCTGCTCAAGGCTTCGGTCCTAGGAGCGGGCGGCGCCGCCTTGTCGCCGGCCATCCTCAAGGCGGCACCGCTCGGCTCGGCAAGCCACGTCGCGGTGATCGGCGCTGGCGTCTTCGGCGCCTGGACCGCGCATCACCTCTTGGCGGCCGGGCATCGGGTCACCCTGATCGACGCGCATGGCCCGGCGCACAGCCGCGCCTCGTCCGGCGGCGAGTCCCGCATGACCCGCGCCGCGTACGGCAAGGACTCGATCTACACCCGCATGGCGCTCGATAGTCTCGCGCAATGGAAAGAGCTGAGTGCCGTCGCCGGACTGCCGATTTTCATTCCTCACGGCGTCCTGTTCTTCTTCCCAACGCTCGAGCCCTATCTGGATGAGTCCTTGGAAGCGCACCGCCAGCTCGGCCTGCCCAGCGAGCGGCTGACCCCGAACGAATTGGCGCGGCGTTTCCCGATGATCGATTTCACCGGCATCCAGGCCGGCATTTTCGAGCCCGGCTTCGGCGGACTGATGGCGCGCCGCTCGGTGCAGACATTGGTCGAACGGTTCGTGCGGGACGGCGGCACCTATCTTCGCGGCTCGGCGGTGCCGCCGTCATCCGCTGCCAGCCTCGATGCGGTCACTCTCATTTCAGGCGAGCGGATCGCCGCCGACCGATTCGTGTTCGCGCTCGGGCCGTGGCTGGCGAAACTGTTCCCCGACCTGCTCGACCGCCGCATCGTCGCGACCCGCCAGGAAGTGTTCTTCTTCGCTCCGCCCGCCGGAGACCGGCGGTTCCTGCCTGGGGCGATGCCTGGCTGGGCCGACTTCAACGGCGGCGACATCTACTACGGCTTCCCCGACCTCGAGGGCCGCGGGGTCAAGTTCGCCCACGATGCGCACGGAGCCGTCGTCGATCCCGACACGCAGGACCGGCGGCCGAGCGAGGCGGCGCTGGCCGAGATCATCGCTTTTCGCGACCGCCGCTTCCCGCTGCTCCGGGGCGCGCCGCTGACCGAGGCGCGCGTCTGCCAATACGAAAACAGCTCGAACGGCGATTTCCTGATCGATTTCCACCCTGTGCTCGCCAACGTGCTGCTGGTCGGCGGCGGCTCGGGCCACGGCTTCAAGCACGGCCCCGAAGTCGGCCGCCATGCCGCCGGGAAATTGCTCGGCGCCGTCGCCACCGAGCCGCGATTCAGTCTTGCGTCCAAGGCCGAGACGCACCGCCACGAGGTCCATTGAGGCGCGCGACTGAACGCTTCCCAAGCGCCGGCGTTCTTTGGACATCCAATCAGGCGGTAACCATGGCTGACGACGACAAAACCGAGCTCGCGCATGTCCGGACGGATTTTGCCGAGGACCGGACGGTGCTCGCCAATGAACGGACGTTCGCCGGCTGGCTCCGGACGGGCTACGCCGGGATCGGCATCGGCCTCGCCTTCAACGCGCTGTTCGCCCGGCTAGAGCCGCCTTGGGTCGCGAAACTCATCGCTACCGGTTTTCTGCTGATCGCCGTGATGATCTTCGTTGTCGCCGAGCGGCGGGCGCGCGCGGTGTTCGCGAGGCTCGACACCCACAAGGTCAAGTCGGTGAACGTCACGAGTGTCCGGGCGGTGTCGATTGCCAGCATCTTGGCGACCCTGGCGCTGGTCGCGGCGATTTGGCTGCTCAGTTTCGAGGTCGGCGGGGAATCTGTCGAGCCCGAGGTCAACCTCTCCGCTGAATGAGCCCTTCGCTAAGCGCGCTCGTCCCTCACCCGCCGCCCCATTCGGCGATCAGCTCGCGACTGTCCGGCCGCTCGATCCAGACCCGGTCGAAATCGGCTGACACGATGCATTCGGGCGGGCTGTCGGCACCCTTGGCCACGCAGGCGATGACCCCCTTGTCGGGCAGCGCCTTCAAGCGACCCGAAAGGACGAGATTGAAACCCTGCGAGCCGATCGGCTGGTCTTTTTCCAGCGTTTTCACCGCCTCATATGGCCTCATATCTCGGCGCCCGGTGCGAGAGTCGGTCTCGGTGTAAAACTGCGCGATGCCGGTTCGCGGCCACTTCGGCACCGGCTCGGTGATCGGCTCATCCGGGACAGCAGCCGCGCGCGCCGGCGCCGGCTCCGCAGCTGCTTTAGCCAAGGCTCCGTCGGCGGCCGGAGCGGCGGGTTTGGAACTGACGGCCGCGGTCGCTGGGCAAGCCGGTGTTAGCAGCCACGGGCGCGGGATCCAGAATCCCTCTACCGCCTCGAATTGATCACCGCCGAGCTCGAGCACGAGATTTTCCTCGGCCGAAAGCGTCGGCCTCGCGCGCACTCTCAAGGTGCGGCTCTCGCGGTCGAAAGACCAGCCGAGCCACTCCTCGCGAAGCGCGCTCGACGGACCTTTGCAGCCGAACCGGATCCTGAGCTCGAACTGCCTGCCGTCGAGCGCCCTTTGCGCCTCCGTGTCGTCCGCCCCCGACGCCTCCGCGCTTGCCGCCTGGGCGACCGCGGCGAACAGGCCTGCGCGGTCCAGCGGAGGCTGCGGACGCGGCACGGCGGGAAGGTTGAGCGTCGGCTCTTCGACGTTCTGGGTATTGCCCGAATCCTGCGGCTCGGGCTGGCAGGCAGCAAGCAACGCCAGCGCTGCCAGGAGGTTAACCCTCGCGGGCGGCAGCGGATATGACCGCAATTTTTCCATTGAGCGCAACCATAGCATAGTCCGGCGGTAGTGCGAGCCTCGAAGGCGCTTGGCCCGCCCTGCAAAAGTGACCATAGAGGGGATCAGGCAGCGCGGGAGCGAAAGTGGGCCGATGACCTTTGAACAGGTGCTCACCCTCCTGGTGCTGGCGGCGGTCGTCGCAGCGCTGATCTGGGACAAGGTGCGATCGGACGTCGTCGCGCTTTCCGGCGCCGCATTCCTGATGATGACCGGGGTTATCCGGCCAGTGGAAGTGCAGGCGGCATTCGCGAGCCCGGCGATCATCGCGCTCGCTTCGCTGTTCGTCATTGCTTACGCGATGGAGCTTTCGGGGCTGCTCGACACCGCCATCCAAAAAATAGTTGCGCTGTGCAAGCTAATCGGAACGGCAGGCCTGTGGATCCTGATCGGCCTCGGCGGGGTCGCGTCGGCTTTCCTCAACAACACGCCGATCGTGGTGCTCAGTGCTCCGGTCGTTCGGGACGTCGCCAAATCGCTTGGCCGCTCGCCCAAAAGCTATCTGATCCCTCTGTCTTACGCGGCGGTGCTCGGCGGCTGTTGCACTTTGATCGGCACGTCGACCAACCTCCTCGTCAATGACATGGCGTCAGTTGCGGGCCAGCCGCGGTTCGGCATCTTCGAGATCACGCCCGCGGGCCTTATGGTGGCGGCCGCCGGCGGTCTCTATCTGCTGTTGTTCAGCACCCGACTGGTCAATTCCGGCGACGGCGACGAAAAGATGACCACGGGCGAAGCCGCCCATTCCGCTGAGAATTTCCGCGAGCCCGGGCTGGCGGGTGGACTGATCGGGTCGGCGGAGCCCTTTGCCAAGCAAGTCGGGCTGCGGCCGTGGGCGGCGGTGACTTCTTCGCTGGTGTTCGTCGGCGTCGTGACGCTCGCCGCGATGAACGTGGCGCCGATCGCCGCCTGCGCCTTTGCCGGAGCGGTGCTGCTGATCCTGTTGCGGGTGATCACTCCGAACGAAGCCTATGGCGGCTTGAGGCCCGAGGTGCTGATGCTGATCGCCGGAATGGTGGTGCTGGGCATCGCCCTGGACGCAACCGGGCTGGCGGGGGCCGCGACCGCCCTTTTGATCGGCTCGATGGACGGCATGAGCCCGCTGGTAGCGCTGATCATCCTGTATGGAACGACGCTGTTCGCGACCGAAATCCTGTCGAACGCCACCGTCGCGGTGCTGTTCACTCCGATCGCGGTGTCGATGGGTGAGGCTTTCGCGGTCAGCCCGCGACCGTTCCTGGTCGCGATCATGCTCGCCGGGAGCGCCGCCTTCGCGACTCCTTTCGGCTACCAGACCAACGTCATCGTCTATCAATTGGGCGGCTACAATTATCTGGATTTCGTCAAGATCGGGATTCCGCTCAACCTTATTACCTGGGTCGTCGGAGTATTCGCCATTCAGATGTATTTCCCCTTCTGACCGGGCCGGTCAGTCGGGCTCCTTCGCCACTCCCACCAGCGCCGGCCGCAGCAGCCGGTCCTTGAGCATGTAGCCCGCCTGCATTTCGTCGACGATGGTGCCGGGCTCGGCGTTTTCGGTCGGGATCTCCATCATCGCCTGGTGGCGGTGCGGGTCGAGCTTGGCGCCGATCGACTCGATGCGGGTGATGCCCTGGCGCGCGAAGGCGGCCTCCAGCTCGCGCGCGGTCGCCTCGATCCCGGCGAGGAAGTTGGCCGCCGTCTGGTCGGCGCGAAGCTCCTCGGACACCGCCGCCAGCGCCCGGTCGAGATGGTCCTTGATCGCCAGCATGTCGCGGGCGAACGCGGTCGCCGCATAGGCCGCGGCCTGGACCTTCTCGGCCTCGAGCCGGCGACGCACGTTCTGGGTCTCGGCGGCGGCATAGAGCGCCTTGCTGTTGGCTTCCTCGAGCGCCTTTTCCAGCTCCGCCAGCCGGTCGTGCTCGGCAAGCTCGGGCGCCGCTTCCGCGGTTTCCTTGCGGATTTCCTCCGCTTCCTCGTGGAGCTTCTCGTCGTCGGTCGTTCCGGGCTTCATGTCATCAATCTCGTTAGGGCCTTGGCCGTGAAATCCACCATGGGGACCACCCGCGCATAGTTCAACCGCGTCGGGCCGATCACTCCGACAACGCCGACCACCTGCCCCTGGCTCCCGCGATAGGGCGCGGCGATCACCGACGAGCCCGACAAAGCGAACATCCGGTTCTCCGAGCCGATAAAGATCCGGCAGCCGGGCGCGTCGCGCGCGCCTTCCAGCAGCCGGACGATCTCCTGGCGGTCCTCGAGCTCGTCGAGCAACCGACGCACGCGTTCCAGATCCTCGCCGGCGCGCTCGTCGATCAGGTTCGCCTGGCCGCGGACGATCAGTACCGGGCGGCGGGCATGATCCTCGCTCCACGCGGCGAGCCCGGTCGCGATCAGCTCGGCGGCGGCGCGGTCGAGCGCTTCCTTGTGCTGACCGATCTCGGCGCGAAGCCGCGCCTCTGCCTCGGCAAGCGTCATTCCCGACAAGCGCGCATTGACGAAATTCGCGACCTCGTTGAGCGCCGCCGGGCCGGTCCCCGGATCGACCGGGACGATGCGGTTCTCGACGCTGCCGTCCGCTCCGACCAGCACGACCAGCGCCCTCCCCGGTTCCAATGCGACGAAATTGAGCTGCTTCAACCGCAGTTCGCGCTTCGGCGCCATCACCACGCCGGCGCACGACGACAGGCCGGACAGCGCCGCCGACGCCGCCGCCAGCGCCTGCTCGATGGGTTGGTCGCGGTCGATCTGCGCCTCGATCGCCGCCCGCTCGCGCGCGTCGGGCAGCGAGGCCTGCATGATCCCGTCGACGAACAGCCTCAGCCCGCTTTCGGTCGGCACCCGGCCCGCAGACGTATGCGGATGGGTCAGCAGGCCGCGCTCCTCGAGCTCCTGCATCACGCCGCGAATCGACGCCGGCGACAGGTTGACGCTGGCCGCCAGCGCCTTCGAGCCGACCGGTTGGCCGCGTTCGAGATAGGCGTCGACCACCAGGCCGAAAATCGACCGCATCCGGTCGCTAAGTTCGCCAATCGGCTGGGTCATCCACCGCGCATCTAGGATTGCCTCGCCGCCCGGTCTAGTGAGCCCGCACACCCACCCTAACCCCAGGAGTCTCGAATGCGCCCCAGCGGACGCGCCCCCGACCAGATGCGCGAGCTTCGCTTCGAGCCGGGCTTCACCCGCCACGCCGAAGGCTCATGCCTGGTGAGCTTCGGCGACACGCGGGTGCTGGTCACCGCCTCGGTCGAGGACAAGGTGCCACCCTTCCTGCGCGGCAAGGGCCAGGGCTGGGTGACGGCCGAATATGGCATGCTGCCGAGGGCGACGCACACCCGCGGCAACCGCGAGGCCGCCCGTGGCAAGCAGTCGGGCCGGACGCAGGAGATCCAGCGCCTGATCGGACGGTCCTTGCGCGCGGTGGTTGACCTCAAGGCCCTCGGCGAGCGCCAGGTGATCGTCGACTGCGACGTCATCCAGGCCGACGGCGGCACCCGCACCGCGGCGATTTCGGGCGCCTGGGTGGCGCTGCGCATCGCGGTCGACAAACTGCTCGCCGCCAAGAGCCTCGCAGCCGACCCGATCCGCGGCCAGGTGGCGGCGGTCAGCTGCGGAATCCACAACGGCGCCGCGGTCCTCGACCTCGACTATGTCGAAGACAGCGGCGCCGGCTGCGACGGCAATTTCGTTTTGACCGCCGACGGCTCGATTGTCGAGGCGCAAGTCACCGCGGAGGGCGAATGCTATGACGAGGAGGGGTTGCTGCGGCTGCTTCGCCTCGCCCGCATCGGCTGCTCGGCGATCTTCGAGGCGCAGCTGAAGGCGGTCGCGCAATGAGGAAACTCGGCGAACGACTGGTCATCGCGACCCACAACCCCGGCAAGCTGCGCGAGATCGCCGAGCTGATGGAGCCATTCGGCCTGAGCTGCGTCGGCGCCGAAGAGCTCGGCCTTCCCGAGCCCGAGGAGATCGGCAACAGCTTCGTCGACAACGCCGATTTGAAAGCGCGCGAAGCGGCCGACCTGGCGGGCCTGCCGGCGCTCGCCGACGACAGCGGCCTCGCGGTCGATGCGCTGGGCGGGCTGCCCGGCATCTTTTCGGCGCGCTGGGCCGAGGACGAGGGCGGCAAGCGCGACTGGCTGCGGGCAATGGAACAGGTCTGGACGCGGCTCGAGGAAGCTGGACCGGACGCCAGCCGCGACGCCCACTTTGCTTGCGCTCTGTCGCTGGCGTGGCCCAATGACGGCCAGATCGAGAGCTTCGAGGGCCGCGTCGACGGGACGCTGGTCTGGCCTCCGCGCGGGGACCAGGGCTTCGGCTACGATCCAATGTTCGTACCGGCCGGCTTCGACCAGACTTTCGGCGAGATGGAGCCGGCCGAAAAGCACCGGATCAGCCACCGCGCGCGCGCCTTCGAGAAGCTGGTGGAGGCACTTCGTTGACTACTCCCCTCCCGCTGGCGGGAGGGGTCGGGGGAGGGACTGTGTCCTCGTTCGTTTCTATCGTGGAGGACAAGCCCTCCCCTAGCCCCTCCCGCTTGCGGGAGGGGGACGCCCTCGCGCTCTACGTCCATTGGCCGTTTTGCGTCAGCAAATGCCCCTATTGCGACTTCAACAGCCATGTCCGCACAAGCATCGACCAGGACGACTGGCGCGCAGCACTGCTCGCCGACTTGAGTCACGAAGCGCGCATGCTGCCCGGCCGCCGCCTCGGTTCGATTTTCTTCGGCGGCGGCACGCCGTCGCTGATGGAGCCCGGGACCGCCGCGGCCGTGATTGCCAGTGCGCTCGGGCATTGGCCCGCGATCGATGCGATCGAGATCACCCTCGAAGCCAACCCCAATTCGGTCGAGGCCGCGCGCTTCGCCGACCTCGCGGCGGCCGGCGTCAACCGCCTCTCGCTCGGTCTGCAATGCTTCGACGACCGCCGCCTCGCCTACCTCGGCCGCGCCCACACGGCACGCGAAGGGCTCGACGCGCTGGCCATCGCCCAGCAACATTTCGAACGGGTCAGCTTCGACTTGATCTATGCTCTGCCCGAAGACACCGAAGCCACGTGGAGCGCGGCCCTCGACCAGGCGCTGGCGCTCGGCACCGGCCACCTCTCGCTCTACCAGTTGACGATCGAGCCGGGCACCCGATTCGCCGCGCTCGAAGCGGCCGGCCAGCTCGAAATGCTCGATCCCGATCGTGCCGCCGCGCTTTACGAACTGACCGCCGAGCGCAGCGCCGCCGCCGGCCTCCCCGCCTACGAGATCAGCAACCACGCGCGGGCTGGCGAGGAGAGCCGCCACAACCTCGCTTACTGGCGCTATGGCGATTATGCCGGCGTCGGCCCCGGCGCTCACGGCCGCCGTCTCGGGCGGCGCACCGTCCGCCACCGCAAGCCCGAAAATTTCCTGTCGAGCCTCGCCCGCCACGGCCACGGAATCGCCGAAGAGGAGCCGCTGACCGCGGTTCAGGCCGCCGACGAAGCGCTGGTGATGGGGCTTCGACTCGCCGAGGGGATCGACGCCGGCGCGATTGCCGGCCGCTTCGGGCTCGAGGCCATCGTCGACTGGCCGGCCGTGGACCGGCTGGCCGGCAGCGGCCACCTGGAGCGCAACGGCAGCCGCGTCACGGCGACCGCGAAGGGGCGGCTGGTGCTCGACCGGATCCTCGGCGAGGTCGCGGCTGGTTGAGACGTGCTACTGGTTTGCGGCCAGCATCCGGTACCGGTCGACCTTGCTGGTGACGAAATCGTCGACTTGGACCTGCGCGTCGGCTGCCGCCTGCTTGCGCGGCACCTTGTTCTTCAGGTCGAACGCAATGAGCACCTTTTCAAAGCTCGCTTCAACCGAAGCACAGGTAAGCCGAAGATGCGCCTCAAGGGCCTCGGCGGGCATCTTTTGCGTCTTGGCGCTGTCAACGGCCTGGTTCAGGCAGTCAATATAGCTGTCGCGCTGGCTGTTGATTGCGGCGCTTTGGAAGAGCGCGGCAAGGACGACTGCTGTGAGCATCACACGGACCCCCTCAAGTCCCGATAATCACGAGAGATTGCTCCTTTTTCGAGCGTTTGTGAAGGAGATTCTCCGCGGGGCTCCCAGGCGTCGCTTGCGGCTCGAGCGGCGAAGATGCGATGCTTGGGCAAAGCAATGGACGAACCTCTGCCCCCCGGACTCTATGTGGTCGCGACGCCGATCGGCAATTTGGCCGACTTGTCGCCGCGCGCCGCCGACACCCTGCGCCGCGCCGACCGAATCCTCGCCGAGGACAAGCGAGTTAGTGCAAAATTGCTCGCCCACGCCGGCGCCCGAGCGCCGATGTTCACCTACCACGACCATTCGAGCGCGGCAGATCGCGACGCGATCGTCGCCCGGCTGGGCGGCGAGGCGATCGCGCTGATCTGCGATGCCGGCACTCCGTTGATCTCCGACCCTGGCTACAAACTGGTCCGCGCCGCCCGCGCCGCCGGCCAGGCCGTCCACACCGTGCCGGGACCGTGTGCGGCGATCGCGGCTTTGACCCTGGCCGGGCTACCCACCGACCGCTTCCTGTTCGTCGGCTTCCTGCCGGCCAAGGCCAAGGCCCGCGCGGACGCCATCGCCGAGATCGCCAACGTGCGCGCCACGCTCGTGCTCTACGAGAGCGGACCGCGGCTTGCGGATACGCTTGCCGCCCTCGCGCATGGGCTCGGCCAGCGCGAAGCAGCGGTCGCGCGCGAGATCACCAAGCTGCACGAGGAATGCGTGACCGGGACGCTGGCCGAGCTTTCGGCACGCTACCTCGCCGGTGCCCCCAAAGGCGAAATCGTGATCGTCGTCGGCCCACCCCTTGCCGCCGAAGCCGCGAGCGACGCGGACATCGACGCCGTTCTCGATGAGGCCCTCACCCGCCTGTCGCCATCGCGGGCCGCGACCGAGGTCGCCGAACGGCTGGGCGTGCCGAAAAAGCGCGCCTACGCGCGCGCCTTGCGACGGGCCACGAAATGAACCGCCACGCCGCGGAGAAGCGCGGCCGCGGCGCCGAGACGATCGCGGCGCTGTGGCTTCGGTTGCACGGCTGGCGGATCCTCGCGCGCCGCGCCCGGGTTCCCGGCGGCGAAGTCGACATCGTCGCGCGGCGCGGCCGGACGCTGGCGTTCGTCGAGGTCAAGGCGCGCGCGACCGATGCCGCCGCCGCCTTCTCGCTCGACGCCTACCGGTTGCGGCGCGTCGCGGTCGCCGCCGAGCAGCTTGCGCAGCGCTACATGCGCGACGGCGACGAGCTGCGCATCGATGCGATCTTCATCGTCCCGCGCCGCTTCCCCCGCCACCTGGCCAACATCTGGCTAGGGTGACCATGCGCAGCGTGACAAAAAGGGGCAGCTCGCCTAGGCGCGCGGCCATGCCGCTTCGCGTCGCAGTGCAGATGGACCCGCTCGCTGGCGTCGGCGTCGCCGGGGATTCGACCTTCGCGCTGATGCTCGGCGCGCAGGCGCGCGGCCACACGCTGTTCCACTATCTCGCCGGCGACCTGACCTATGACGACGGCCGGGTCCGCGCCCGGGCCAACCCAGTGACAGTGCAGCGCGTCGAGGGCGACCATTTCGCGCTTGGCGAGGCGGTGACGCTAGACCTCGCGGCGGACGTCGATGTGGTTCTGATGCGCCAGGACCCGCCGTTCGACATCGCCTACATCACCGCGACCTATTTGCTCGAGCGGATCGCCGGCGAGACCCTGGTCGTCAACGACCCGAAGTCCGTCCGCGACTGCCCGGAAAAGCTGTTCGTGCTCGATTTTGCGCGATTCATGCCGCCCACCCTCATCACCCGCTCGATGGACGAGCTCAAGCGCTTCCACTCGGCTCACGGCGAGATCGTCTTGAAACCCCTCCACGGCAACGCCGGCGCGGCGGTGTTCCGGATCGGCCGCGACGGACAGAACCTCGTTCCGATGGCCGAGCTGTTCGCCCGCACCTGGCCCGAGCCGTACATCGCCCAGGCCTTCCTTCCCGCCATCGCCGACGGCGACAAGCGCATCATCCTCGTCGACGGCGAAGTCGCCGGAGCGATCAACCGCCGGCCGGCTGCCGGCGAGATCCGCTCGAACCTAGCCGCCGGCGGCAGCGCCGAAGCGACCGCGCTATCTGACCGCGATCTTGAAATCTGCGCCGCCCTCGCCCCGGAATTGAAGCGCCGCGGCCTCGTCTTTGTCGGCATCGACGTGATCGGCGGCATGCTGACCGAGATCAACGTCACCTCGCCGACCGGGATCGTCGCGCTCGACGCGTTCAACGGCACCGACACGCCGGCGCGGATCTGGGACTCGATCGAGCAAAGGCTGAAGGGGATATGAATCCTTCAGAAGATAAATTTCGATGGATGTACGAACATCCCGAACTTTTAAAGGCCGTAATTGCGCGATCCAGCGGTGCGATAGGTGAGCTATGGGTTGCGCGAAAACTGGAAGAGCGAGGGTATTTGGTAAAGCCCGCAAACATCAATGCGCGCCAGTGTGATCTGTGCGTGATCAGCCCGCAGGGCCGGGAATTCTCGATTGAAGTTAAAACAGTCAAAGCAAAGGGCGCACCTTATCTGGTACGCCAATGTCCCGACGAAACGGCTTCAATTTGGTTCTTTGTTCATGCTCCTCGCAACGATTGCGGCCTGCCAAAGGACGAAGAGGTCACGTACCGCATTCTAACTTCCATAGAAGTAGCCGCAGTTTGGCGAGCCCGGAACCGCGTACCGAGTTCTGCACCGGACATAAGGTGGGCTGACCTCGACGCAGGCAGTGGCGGAACAGAATTGCATCGAGATCGATGGGACAAACTCCCAGCATGAGCGACTGGGTAGTCCGGATGATCGAGCAATCGGGTTACCTCGGGGTCGCCTTCCTGATGTTTCTCGAGACCATCTTTCCGCCGATCCCGTCGGAAGTGATCATGTCGATTGCCGGCATGGCCGCCGCCAAGGGGGAACTTGCATTCATTCCCGTGGTCGCATCGGGAACCGCCGGGGCGATGCTCGGCAACACCGTCTGGTACTTGGCCGCGCGCGCGCTTGGTGTTCACCGGTTGAAGCCGCTGATCAGCCGCTACGGCCGCTGGCTGACGATCACCTGGCCCGAGGTCGAGCGGGCCGAGCGCTGGTTTGCCCGGCACGGAACGTTCTTCGTCTTCTTCGGCCGGCTGCTGCCCACGGTCCGCTCGCTGGTGTCGGTCCCGGCCGGCCTGCTGCAGATGCGGTTCAAGAGCTTCTTCATCGCCTCGCTGCTCGGCACCGGTATCTGGACGACAATCCTCGCCGGCGCCGGTTACAAGCTGCAGGAGAATGTGACCGAGATCGAGCGGATGATCGGACCGGCGTCCAACGCTATCCTGGTCGTGCTCGCCGGCGGTTACCTGTGGCGGCTGTGGACCCACCGAGAGCCCGAAGATCCGGAGAAACAATCCGATTTGGATTGATATAAAATAACCAATTTCGCCAAATAGGCTAAGCACGCGGATGCGCGTGGCGATAGACATCGAGCAGTCGCGCCGCATCGACCGCGGTGTAGATCTGGGTCGACGACAGGCTGGCGTGGCCAAGCAGCTCCTGGAGCGCGCGAAGATCGGCCCCGCGGGCCAGCAGGTGCGTCGCAAAGCTGTGGCGCAGCGCGTGCGGGGTCAGGCTGTCAGGCAGCCCCAGCCGGGTGCGCGCCGCCCGCACTGCCCGCCGCACGAGGTCGCCGTTCAAAGGCCCGCCGCGCGCTCCGACGAACAGCTGCACGTCGCCGCTGAGCGGAAACGGGCATTGCCGGACATAATCCTCGATGGCTTGGGCAACCGCCGGCACGATCGGCACGACGCGCGTCTTCGACCGCTTGCCGGTGACCCGGATCGATGCCCCGATCGGCAGCACCCGCGCGGTCAGCGACAGCGCTTCCGCGACCCGTAGGCCGGCGCCGTACAACAGCAGCAGGATGGCGAGGTCGCGCGCCCCGATCCATTCGACCGATGCCCCCGACGCGGTTTCGTGCGCGAGGCCCATCGCGTCTTCGGGCGAGGCCGGCCGCGGCAGGGTCCGTGGCCGCTTGGGCGCGCGGGTTCGCGGAACCTGGGCGGTTTGGCCAGCCTGATCAGCCGCGTAATTGAGGAACGACCGCACCGCCGACAGTTCGCGCGCCGCGGACGATGCGCCAAGTCCGCTGGCGCGCCGGTCGGCGAGAAACGCACGAAGGTCGGATGCGGTCAGCGCGAGCAGCGCAAAGCGCCCGATCTGCTCGCCCCGGTAACGGCCCAAGAAGTCGACGAAGCGATGCGCGGTCGCGACATAGGCGCGCACCGTGTGCGGCGAGCGCCGGCGGTCGTGCTGGAGATAGCCGCCCCAGCGCGCCGCCAGGGCCCGCGCCGGATGCCCGTCGCTGCGCTCTTCGTTCAGCTCGTCGGGCGGGGAGGATCGATCAGCCACCGGCGCAGCATAGCGCCAAGGCTGCGGCCAAGGAACATCAGCAATTCCGAGCCGTGGCGGGCGTCGAGGCTTTGCGTCGTCCGCTGCCCAAGGGCAATGAGGCCGGTCGGCAGCGGCGGCTCGCAGTCGATCCGGATCAGCGCCTCGGCGCGGATCAGGTCGCAGGCCGGGCCGAACAACGGATGCCCGCGTTCGACCGTGCGCATTTCCACACCATCGACCTGTTCGATCGCGCGCTGGAGAATTTGCGGTTCGACCATCTGCACGCCGTTGCCGTCGGCGCGGAACCCGCGGTCGCCGACGACCAGCGCCAGCGCGACTGCGTCGATGCCGAGGATCAGCGGCCATTCCTGGGTGACGACATGGAGCAGCGCCTCGATGCTGTCGGCTTCGAGCGCGGCCAGCACCGCGGCGTGGATCGACGACACCGCGCCCGAATGGCCGCGCGCAAAAGCGATCAAATCCTGGTTGGCTTCCTCGATCACGCCGAGCCGCTCGCGCAGGTGCGCGACCGCCCGTTCCTCGAACTGGATCACCCGTCCCATAGCCCCCGAGTGTAACCCGGAGACGGTTAATTTCCTACAACCCAGCGGACGGAGGATTTGGGCGCTTATCTTGCCGCATGTTGGGCGACATGTGCCCGCGCCTCGCGCAGTTCGGCGCGGGTGCTGTCGCCATTGCCGGCGACTTCGAGCAAGGCGGCATAATAGCGGCTCGCGTCGGCGGCATTGCCGGCAAGCTTCGCCGCCCGCGCGGCGCCGTAAAGGCCGGCCAGCCGGCGCGGGGCCCGCTTCAGGGATGCCTCATACTCCTTCACCGCATCGGCGGGCCGGCCAAGCTCGACGAGCAGCTCGCCGAGCTGCTCGCGGGCGGGGAGCACGGCGCCGGGGGTCACCGGGTGCTTCTCGGTTGCATCGTCGAGATCGGCGGCAGCGCGCATCAACCGCTCGGCATCGTCTTTGCGGCCCTCGGCATGCGCGAGCCAGGCTTCGGCGACCTGCCGCTCGATCGTCACCTGCTTGCGCCAATCGTAGGTGCCGGGCGGAATCGACATCGCTTGCTCGATCGCGCTTAGCTTTGCCGCCTCCTCGCGGGCGACGGCCGCTTTGCCGCTGCGTGCAGCCCCGACGGCGCGAGCAAAGTGGACATGCGCCTCGGCCCACTGGAAGTTGGCGAGCGGCGCGAGTGTGCGGACATTGTCGGGCAGTTCGAGCGTCGCGGCTTCGCTCCACAACCGCCGCTCGAGCAACATCCGCGCGGGGATCGCGGTTGCCGCATAGGCGACCGAGAAAATCGGCGGATCAGCGCGTTTGATCGCGGTCAAATTGGCGAGAACCTGGCTGGCCTTCGAGTCCTGCCCGGTCTGAAGATAGGCATAAGCGAGGTAATCCATGGCATGCAGCCGCTCGCTCGATGAATCGGCGAGGCCTTGCCGCTTTGCGAGGGCCTGCGCCGCCGCCTCCGAGGCGAGGTTGGAGCTGATCGCCTCGTCCCACAGGCCGAGCCGGACGAAGATGTGCGACGGCATGTGCTGCGCATGGGCCGAGGCCGGGGCGATGCTCGCGTAGCGCCGCGCCGCCTCGAGCCCGAGGCTCGCGAGCGACGGATAGTCGAACCCGTGAATGAGATAATGCGCGACCCCCGGGTGATTGGGCGCCTCTGGAAGCAGCCGGTTGAGGATCGCCGCGGCTTCCTTCTCGCGGGCGTAGTTCGGGTCCTGGTCCATCATCCCCACCGCGACCAGCTGTAGCGCGTGAAACAGAGCGGCTTCGCGGTCGTCGGGATAGCGTTTGGACAATTCGCCCAGAGCGGCCGCGTAAGCGTGCGCCCTGGTCTTGTGATCAACCGTCGCCGCATCGCGATAGAAGCTTTCCAGCGCCGCGATATATTCCCGCTCGCGCTCGCTTCGGGCTCCGGCTGCCTTGGCCTTGGCAAGCGCCGCGCCGGCCTTTTCGAGCTCGGCCGGCGAAGGTGCCGCCCACAGCGGATGATAATTGCTCTTGGCGACGCCCCAATAAGCGATCCCGCAGGTCGGGTCAGCCTCGGCCGCCGCGGCGAACGCCTGCTCGGCCGGTGCGTATTCGAACGAATGAAGCCAACCGAGCCCGGTCATCAGCTCCGCCTGCGCGGGCGCATTGCAGGTCGACTGGAAGGAGACTTGACCCAGTTGCGGACCGTGATCGTGGCCGCCATCGGCGGGAGAAAATGTCAACGCAAGCGCCGAAGCGAAGAGCAACCCATTCATAAGCGGCACCTCCTAGCCCCCAGTATCACATCAACGGCGATTCGTCCTCTGCGCGACCGCCTGCGATCATGCCGGCAGCTGCGCATCCTGGTGAAGAACGATCGCCTCGGCGCTGAACGCGTGGTTCGCCGAAAGCGCGAGCTCCGTGTGGCCGATGGTCCAGGACGCAATTGCCGCGACGCTCGCGATTGACTCGATCGCGGCCAGAGGAGCGACGTCCCGTCCCGCCAAGGCGTCGAGCAGCGCATCGATCCTCTGTCCAACCTCGCCGCCGCCTCCGGACAGTGCGTCGGCGAGAACACGGCCAACCTCGGCCGTCGCTTTCGCTTCAGCCGCGATGCCGGCATCCGGTCGCAGCGCCAGCAGCATTTCCGCCGACAGCATCGCGACCGCCTCGGCAACGATCTCGCTGTGCTCCGGCGCGTCGGTGGCGGACAATAGCTCGGTCGGCGACACTAGGGGCGCATCACCACCGACCGAACCGAAATCCGACGCGCGGTGCACGTCCGCGACCTGCACGAACGTGGCATCAAGGCCATCAACGACAGATTCCTTGTTTTCCCCGGTCAGAGCCAAGCGGGCCGCGTCGTCGCGGCTCTCGATGGTTACACCGGTTGCGCGGCCCCCCGCCGTGGCGCCGGCAACGACGAAACTGTCCTGGGCAGTGGCAATGGTTTCCGCGGCGGCCGGAGCCGACATCAGCCCGGCGGCGGCAACTGCGCCGGCCAGCGCGATATTGGTGTTGGCCGCGCTCGCCGACTTCAATTGCGTTTCCGTGACCCGGTTGACCGACGTGTTCGTGACCGTTCCACCGGACAGGTAGCGCACTGTGACTGCCGCCGTGCCGTTGATCGTGCTCAGCGTCACCCATTCATCGCCGCCGCCGTCGAGGTCGACCTGGATCTTGCCGCTGGTCGTGACTCGCAAATAGCCCGCCGAGATGACGTTCGTGCCCGCCGCTACGCTCAGGATTTGCGAAACATCGACCACATCGCCGCGACCATAATCCGTGATCCGGTCTATATTCCCCGATCCCGGGCTGGTGACCGCGGAGTTGCTCAGCACGAAAACATCCTTGCCGGCCCCGCCGGTGAAGACATCGGCGCCGCCCTTGCCCTCGAGGATATTGCTTCCCGAATTGCCGATGATCGCCTGGCCGAACTCGTTGCCCGTCAGGTTGATCGCCGCCTTGCCCTTGTTGTTGGTGGTTTGAAGAACCTCGATCTCGCTGCCGGCGCTGAGCGCGTAGCTGACGCCGGCCTTGACGACGTCCTGGCCAAAGCCGCCGACGCCCTCGAGCACGACGGTCAAGGCATTCGAAATCGTGTAGGTGTTGCCCGCTTCCATCGCCGCGCCGCTCACCACGGCAGCCTGCAGGAAATAGGATCCCGTCAGCGTCCCGGTGCCGGACAGCTCGACGGTGTAATTGCCGGTCGTCGCGGCGATAAACGTCAAAGTCGCGTCGAATCCGGCGCCGTCGTCGGCATTTGAGGCGAACAGGCTCCCGCTCGGCCCAAGCAGCTGCAGCGCCGGGTCGCCAAGGCTGCCAGGCGTGCCCAAGGAGCTCATGCCGAGCATCTCCAATGTGTAGGTTGTGCCGGCGACCAGCGACACGACCAGCTGGTCGACCTCTCCCGCCACCGTGATGCTCGCGCCCAACAGGTAATCGACGTCGGCGCCGGTCAGCGGCAGCGTTTCGATCCACGGAGTTCCGGTGAGCTGCGCGTAAATGTAGGCGCCGAGCAGCGCATTAGCCTGCGCGTTGGGATGAATCTGGTCGAAGAACAGCAGGTCCTGGTGCTGCAGCAAATTGTCCGACAGCTCGTCGGTCGTCAGGCCGTGCAGCGCCGCGATCGTCGGCAGGTTCGCATTGAGCGCTCCGGTGACGAGAGTCCCCGACGCATCGACATAATCCATCAGGGGCACGTAGGTGACAGTGGCACCCATCGCCTGCAGCGCCGGCACGACCTCGGTCCGGATCAGCGTGTCGAGGTAGATCGAATATTCGGTCGCGGCCTCGCTGCGCTGCAACTCGGTCGCGTCGAGGACCAGATTGCCGTCGCGATCGTATTTCGGAATCAGCCCAACGTCCGGAACTCCGGTGATCAGGATATACTCGACGCCGATTTCGACCAGCTGGCTGAGTTCGGTCAGCAGCTTCTCGGCCGCCTTGTCGAGCGCAATATAAGCCTCGTCCTGCGGCACCGGCGCACTGCCGCTCGGGGCCAGGGTGCGGACATCGTTTCCGCCGACCGTGACCAGGTAAAGGGCGTTGGGGTCGGCGTCGCCGTCGACCGCATCGCGAAAGGCGTCGGTCTGCCCGTCGAGGTCGGGAACCGCTTCGTCGCCCTGGCGGATTTGCGCTCCGCCATACGCGAAATTGAGGTTGATTCCATTCGGGTCCGACGCCCACGGCGCGATCGGGATGCCAAACCACGGGTCCTCATAGCCGTAAGGGAACACCGGCTCGGTAACGGTCCCGATCGTCTTGTTCGCAAGCAAGTCGGCAAAGGTGTAGCCGTTGGAAAAGCGGCCCTGGAAATAGCCGAGCTCGGCGTCCGGCGCCCCGTCGGGAAGGTCGCTGAAGGTGAGGTCGCCGTAGAATTGCGCAAGCTTCAGCGCGTTGCCGGCATCGACCAGGCTGTCTCCGAACACATAGAAGCCACTGTACGCCATTGCCCCCTCCTGCCGTGAGGCGAAGCAGGGGCGGCCCGTCCGCCGATTCCCGCCTGCGACTCACGTTGCCCCGTTCAACGCATGCAAGCGTCCTCCAAAGTTGGAGCAAGAACAATAGGATAATTGGTTAACGCGCGGCGGACTTGAGGCCGGCCGACGGGGCTAGCCGATCTTCTGGCCGCTCGCTTCCCAGTCCTTGAGGAAACCGGCGATACCCGCGTCGGTCAGCGGGTGCTTGAACAATTGGTGGATGATCTTGGGCGGAGCGGTCATCACGTCGGCCCCGAGCTTGGCCGCCTCGATCACATGGATCGGGTGCCGCACGCTGGCGACCAGGATCTGCGTGGCAAAATCGTAATTGTCATAGATCATGCGGATGTCGGCGATCAGCTGCATGCCGTCGAAGCCGACGTCGTCGTGGCGCCCGACGAACGGCGAGATGAAGCTCGCGCCGGCTTTGGCCGCAAGCAGCGCCTGGGCGGCCGAAAAGCACAGGGTCACGTTGACCATCGTCCCGTCGCCGGTCAGCGCCTTGCAGGCCTTGAGGCCGTCGGGGGTCAGCGGCACCTTGATGGCGATGTTCTTGGCGAGCTTCCGAAGCGTCTCGGCCTCGCGCATCATGCCTTCGTAGTCGAGAGCGACGACTTCGGCCGAAACCGGGCCTGGGCAAACGCCGGCGATTTCCTTCAGCACCTCGATGAAATCTCGCCCCGACTTGTTGACCAGGCTCGGGTTGGTCGTCACCCCGTCGAGCAATCCGGTGGCGGCAAGGTTGCGAATCTCGGCAATTTCGGCGGTGTCGGCGAAAAATTTCATGGGATATTGGGCCTCGGCTCCGGTTGATTTGCCGGGCCATAGCCGGTGAGACAAAGACAGTCATCCGATTCGGCGGAAGGAGCACCGATGAGCGAGCATGTGCGGATCGAGAGCGGCGGCGGGGTGCTGGCGATTACGCTCGCCCGGCCCGAGCGGCGCAACGCCATTACCGTCGCCATGTATGCGGCGCTCGCCGACGCGATCGAGCAGGCCCAGGACGATCGCTCGCTGCGGCTGATCACAGTCCGCGGCGAGGGCGAGGACTTCACCGCCGGCAACGACCTTGCCGATTTCATGGCCGCCCTGCCGCGCGACGGCGAGGAGATCGCGGTCTGGCGCCTGCTGCGCGCGCTCGCCGCCAACCAGCTGCCATTGATCGCCGCGGTGCACGGCAACGCGATCGGGATCGGCACGACCATGCTTCTCCATTGCGACCTGGTGCTGGCCGAGGAAGGCACGCGCTTCTCGCTGCCGTTCGTCGATTTGGGCCTGGTCCCGGAAGCGGCAAGCTCGCTGCTGCTGCCGCGCCTCGCCGGCCGCCGCCGGGCCGCCCGCTACCTGCTGCTGGCCGAGGCATTCGGCCCGGAGGAAGCGCACGAGTGGGGCCTCGTCAGCAAAATCGTGCCAAGCGGCGGTCTCGCGGCGGCGCTGGCCGGAACCGTCGCGGCGCTGCTCGCCAAGCCTGTCGAGGCGTTGCGCCTCACCCAACGGCTGCTCCGTCACGGCAGCCGTGACGAGATTCTCGAGCGCTTCGAGCTCGAGAACGGCCACTTTTCCGAGCGGCTCACATCGGCCGAGGTAAAGGAAGCGATCGCCGCGTTTTTCGAAAAGCGGAAGCCCGATTTCACGGGCCTCGGCTGAGCCGGCTTAGACCGCGATATAGACTTTCTTGCTCTGCGACAGTGTCACCGTCGGGCCGCTCATGAACAGGAAGTTGGTCGGCGCGGTATAGGACACGGTCAGGGTCTTGAACCCGGCCCCGCTGGTCGGCGGCGAAACCGTAAAGGCCCCGTTGTTGGTGCCCCACACCGAGGAGGAAATTCTCGCCTGGATTTGGGCGTCCGTGGGGTTTGCGCACGTCGGGCTGGGATTGATGCACAAGGTCGCGAAGCGCGCGCCTTCGCCCAGCGCATGCTGCATCCCGGCGCTCGCCCAGAACAATAGGCCGACCTGGAAAATGCCCCAGATGAGCATGATCAGTACCGGCACCGCCAGCGCGAATTCCATCGCCGCCGCTCCGCGCTCGCTGCGCCTGAGGATCCTGAATCGGCTCATTGCGTGCGCAGCCCGGCTTCACCGGTGATGGTGAAAGTGCCGTCGGGATTCGCTCCCGGGAAAAAACGCGTTCCGAACATCGGCTGGAAATCCTTGTCGACCGCGACGCTGATATAGCGTGCATAAGTCTGGCCGGATGAGCAGCTGTCGGTGTAATTGGCGGCTCGGGCGCCGTTGCATTCGAGCCAGTAATCGACGGTGACGTCAGTAACCGGCACGCCGGCCGCGTCCGCGGCTTCGGTGTACAGTGTCGAATAGGTGCTGGCCCCGGTCTGGTACTGCATCACCTTCTCGATCGACCGCTGGGCCGCCTGCTCGAGCTGCAGCTTGGCCGCATAGGCGCGGCTGATGTCGACCATGCCGATCAGCAGCGTCGCAAGCACCGGCGTGACCATCGCCATTTCGATGATCGAGGCGCCGCGCTCGTCGCGCGCGAGGGAGCGAAGACGCTTGATCATTCGACCAGCCTCACCTGCTTGCCTTGGAAGCCCTGCGCCCCGGAGCCTGTTGGACAGTTGTTGTCGATGTTCATGTTGCCGGAAAAGGTCACCGTGTAGGCGACGAGCTGCATGCAGGTCGTGGTCATGCCCGCCGTGCCGTTGAATGTCGTGTTCTGGCTGGGAAAGTAAAACGCCCCGACGAAGCTCGATTCCGAATTGCCGTTCAAGTGGTTGTTCTGGCTGGCGCTGGTGCCGCTTTGCGCCCGGCGGTCCTGGTACATGATCAGGCCCTGGTAGGTGCCGGTCTCCGACGCGACGAGATCGACCTCGGCGCCGCCGTTGATGTCGACGTTGCCGATCGAGCTCGGATTGGTGTCGGCGGTGCGGCTGCTGAGGACGAAGGTGCAGCCGGGCGAGGCGCAACTAACCGTGGCCTGGGCACCGATCGAGAGCGATCCCCCGTCGAGGACATAGACTCCCGGGTTCAGGGTCACATCGCCGTTGAGCGTCATGTTACCGTAGCAGCCCGGATCGAGCGTCGCGGTCGCGTTCGAGTTGACGTTGACATTGCCGCAGTTGCCGGTCGGGAAAGTCGGCGGCGGGACGTCGTCGAACGGGTCCTCCTGCGCCATTGTAAACGGCTGGAGGACCGTGCCCGAGCCCCAGTTATCGCTCGCGGCGATGCCGCCGACGGCCGCGATCGGGCTGGCCGTGACATTGGTCGATCCAGTGGCGATCGCCGCCGACATCGAGGTCGAGTTGGTGATCATCCCGCAGCCCAGGTTGACGGTCGAGCTGCCGGTTGCAGTGATGCCGGTCGATGCAGTGTTGATCAGGCTGACGACGCAATAAACTCCGGACGGGACGATCGTCGCCGTGGCGGACGCGGAGATGGTCGGCGCGGCGGACAGGAAGAACGACGAGAAGCTCAGCGCTTTCTGCACCGACAGCGAGACACGAACGGCGTAGGGGTCGGCCGTATACGACCCCGCAGTCGGCTGCCCGGCCGTCCGGGTCGTGGTGATCCCGACATGGTTGTTGATCGCGAGGTCGCGGTCGACCGCGGGAGTGATGTTGGCCCGCGACCCCTGGTCCTGGGCGATCGTGTACACCCCGGCCATCGCCGCCGAATCGGCCGCGCGTTGCAGCTGCCGCTTCCACAGCGCCCACTCGATGGTGTCGCTGGCCAGCCCGGCGGAACCGAGCACTAGCGGAAGCGCGGCCGCGGTGATCACCAGCGCGTTGCCGCGCCGGTCGCGCCACAGGCGTTTCAGGAAAGCAATCATCGGTTGGACCTCGGCCATTCGGTGCGCATCGGGCAGTATGTAGCGCGAACAGGGTGAGCGAACGGTTCAGGCACATGGTTAAGCGCCCTTCACCATAGGAATTAAGGCTAAGCCCTTGCGAACGCCTGTATTGCACCTATAATACAGCTAAAGCCTCTTGCGCGGCGTGGGTCAGCCGTTCACCGTCAATCCCGCGACGCTCGCGAAGGGCAGTAAGAGGAAGTGAAAATGGCCAGCGAACCGGCAACCGAAACGAAGACCGAGACCAAGCTCAAGCTGGATCCGCCGGAAGCCTTGCAGCCGATGGCGTCGGCCGAGGCTTCAGGCCTGGTGCCGCTCAAGACCGAGGAAGTCAGCGAGCTCGACCGCAAGGTCACCCAATTCGTCGACGAGCTGGCCGCGCTCGACAGCAACAGCCCCGAGTTCGGCAAGAAGGTCGATGCGCTGACGGCGATGGGCCGAAAGGAGATCGCCGAAGCAGCGGGCGCGTCCAACCGCTTCCTCGACCGGCCGGTGAAAGCGATCGACGCCGACACCGGCATCGGCGCCGATCTGACCGAGCTTCGCAAGACCGTCGAGTCGCTCGACCCGGCCAAGCACGGGCGGCTTACCCCCGGCCGCAAGCTGTTCGGGCTGATCCCGTTCGGCGGCAAGATCAAAAGCTATTTCCGCCAGTACCAGAGCTCGCAGACGCATATCGCCGCGATCCTCTCCCGGCTCGGCTCGGGCAAGGACGAGCTGCTGATGGACAATGCCGCGATCGACACCGAGCGCTCCGGCCTGTGGAAGACGATGCACAAGCTCGAGCAGATGATCCACATCTCCAAGAGCCTCGACAAGAGCCTGGAGGACAAGGCCAGCGAGCTCGACGCGAGCGAGCCGGCCAAGGCCAAGGCAATCCGCGAAACCGCGCTATTCTATACGCGCCAGCGGACCTCCGACCTGCTGACCCAAATGGCGGTGACGGTGCAGGGCTATCTCGCGCTCGACCTCGTCAAGAAGAACAATGTCGAGCTGGTCAAAGGCGTCGACCGAGCGTCGACGACGACGGTTTCGGCGCTGCGCACCGCGGTCACCGTCGCCCAGGCGATGACCAACCAGCGCCTGGTGCTCGAGCAGATCGGCGCGCTCAACACGACCACCGCCGGGATGATCGATTCGACCGGCGAGCTGCTGCGCACCCAGACCGGCGCGATCCACGAGCAGGCGGCATCCTCGACGATCCCGCTGGAGACCCTGCAGCGCGCCTTCCAGAACATCTACGAGACGATGGACCAGATCGACCGCTTCAAGCTGGAGGCGCTCGGCAACATGAAGCAGACGGTCGAAACGCTCGGGTCCGAGGTCGAGAAGTCCAAGGGCTATATCGCCCGCGCCGAAGGAGTCTCGCAGGGCAAGCTCAAAGGCCCCGCCGAAGCCTCGCCGTTCGCGCCCATCGAGAGCAAATGAGCGTCGAGAGCCTCAACGCGATCGTCGCCCGCGCTCGCGAGGGCATGGAGTCGGCGATCGCCAGCTCGGCGAAGGTCGACCGGTCGGTCACCACCGCCGACCGGGTCATGCGCCAGCTCGACGTTCGCGACGGACCGGCGCGAGAGGCCGCGCGGCGCGAGCGGCAACGGCTGAACTCGGAATTCACGCGCCGCGTGGCGCGCGTCGGCGTGTGGATTGGCGTGGTTTCGGTCATCACCATCGTTGTCGGCCTGATCACCCCGATCGGCATGTTCGGATTTCTCGCCGCAGTCGGTCTCGCGATCGGCGTTGCCGCGCTGCTCGCCTTCATGCCGGCCCAGGTTTCGTCGGCGAAGGCGCCCCCGGCCGACCTGCCCAATGGCGAAATGGTCCAGCGTTTCGATTCCTACATCTACCGCAGCCGCGCCGCTCTGCCCGCGCCCGCCCAGTCCGAGCTCGACGCGATCAGCGCCGCGCTGCCGTCGCTCAAGCAGACGCTCGAGCGGGTCGATGCGCTCGACCCCAACGCGCAGGACGCGCGGCGGCTGATGTCGCTCCATTTGCCGGGCCTGATCGACCGCTACCGCCAGGTCCCCGACGCCTTTCGCAACGAGCCCGACGGCGACGGCATCAGCGTTGACGAGCGGCTGGTCGAAGGCCTCGCCGCCGGCCGCGCCGCGATCGCCGAAATCTCCGAGAAGCTCGCCCGCGCCGACATGAACGCGTTCGAGACCCAGGGCCGCTTCATCAAGTCCCGCTACGGCGAGGAGCGGATCGACAGCTGAGCCGCCCGCCTCTCCTCGCTGCTAGGCCGCAGGCGCGCCCCCCTGCTATTCGCTCTGCATCGCCGCGCTGGGGACATTCAGTCGCCGTCGCGTCTTCTCGAGCATCTCCTTGAACCGTGGATGATCGCGCAGTGAGTCCATGTCGGGGTCAGCTTCAAGGTGCTTGACGTGGATCGAACTCATGACGAGGTCGAAATAGGGTTGCAGCGCGTCGAGCGCAGCCTCTTTGTCGTCAAGTTCCATGACAAGCGCGCAGGCAAGATTATAGCGCATCGACAGATTGTCGGGATCGAGAAGCAAGCCGCGTTGAACCCATTCCCTTGCCCGATCCTTCTCGCCGAACATCGCCAGTGCCGACGCGCCGACCGCAATCGCGGCTCCGTTGGTTGGTTCGTGCGACAATGCGGCTTGGACGCGATCGAGGGTCAATCGCGCGACCCGATGCAAATTCTCATTGTCGTCCAGCGAATTATAGCAGCTCATCAGCATCGATGGGTTGTGCCAGTCGGTGTCCATCAGCGACGCTGCTTTCTCGAAGAATGGGATGGCCTCGCGAATTCGGCCTTCCCGGAACATCATGCGCGCTGCCTCCCGGTTCACCTCCCATGAGTCGGGATCAAGCCGTAGCGCCTCTGCAATTTCCGCGTTCGCTTTGGCCTGCTGGCCCTCCTCCTCGAAATAGCGCGCTGTGACGCAGCGAGCTTCGGCAAGATTGGGATCGTGCGACAAGGCCCGCTGCGCGGCGGGCATCGCGTCTTC
This sequence comes from Sphingomicrobium sp., assembly GCA_035512655.1. GTDB lineage: Bacteria > Pseudomonadota > Alphaproteobacteria > Sphingomonadales > Sphingomonadaceae > Sphingomicrobium. Next base: position 31,542 of record DATKDM010000013.1, read on the forward strand.
CTGCTTGCCGTACCAAAAGCGCAATTCGGCCTGCGCCAGTGCCATTAACGCCCAGGCCTGGGCGTAGCTTGGGTCGATAACCGTCGCCTGGCGGCAGATGCGGACAATCGCTTCATCGCGCCGAAAGTCTCCGAAGGTGCCGGAAATCCATTGCCGGCGTGCCATCAGATAAAGATTGTACGCCTCGACACTCGAGGTGCCACGAGTCTCAATCGCCTTCTTCTCGCCTGGCAGTAGTTTCACCCGCAGCGCGGCGACGATGGCCTTGGAAATCTCGTCCTGGATGGCGAAGATGTCGGTCAGGTCGCGGTCGTAGCGGTCGGCCCAGACGTGGCCGCCGGTCGCAGCGTCGATCATCTGGGCGGTGATTCTGACCCGGCCGCCGGCCTTGCGAACGCTTCCTTCCAGCACATGGCTGACGTCGAGTGCCTGCGCCACCTCCTTCACGTCCATCACCTTCCCCTTGAAGGTGAAGGCGGTATTGCGCGCGATCACCAGCAACGCGGACACCTTCGACAGGTCGGTGATGATGTCCTCGGTGATCCCATCGCTGAAATATTCCTGCTCCGGATCGCCACTCATGTTGACGAACGGAAGCACGCACACGGACGGCCCCCGCGTGGCGGGCTTGTCCTCGGCCGGCGTTTGCTGTTTGGCCGACGCATTGCCCGCCGTCTTGGCGATAGCCTCAATAAGGTCGCCCACATTGTCGGGTTCGCCATCCCCGATCCACGAGCCGAGATCGACGGTGTGGAACTGTCGAAATCCGAGCGGCGGGCGGCTGCCGCCCAGCGTCACCGGGACCAGGCGACCGGTGTCGCGGCCTTCGGCAGCCTCGTCCTGCACCCAGGCGGAATCGATCGACGCCGGGGTCCACAGCACCACCACCGCCTCGCAGCCTTTCAGCTCACGGTCGATTTCCGAAGCGAACCGCGAGCCGCCCTGGATATGCCGGTCCCACCACACCTGATGACCGGCGCGCCCGATGCAGTCCGCCAGCTGCTTTGCGGCCGAAGCGTCCTCGCGCGCGTAGCTTAGAAAGACCTTGGCCACTTAACCTCCGGTGAGAGCGTTGTGCCCCGTCCTCAAAATCCGTTCAAGGGCAGCGGCTTCGGGCGGCGCAGAGCGAATCGACCGCAGACGCCAATTGCCGCTTCCTTTCCGCACGGACATGAGCCTTGCATAAAAGATTGCGGTAAAGTTCGGCAGCGGGCACTGCTCGCATTCGGCGGATGCGGCTAGAGGGGGCTCCGGATGTCGTTGCGATCGTTCCGGTTGCGGCTCTTCGAGCAGCTGGAGCCTACCGCCTGGCCGAAGCGGGGCCTGTCGCCCGTCAACAGCCTGCTGGTCTTCCTGATCATCGTCGCCGTCGTCGCGGCCATCTTTGAAACCGAGCCGCTGATCAGCGGCGGGCGCGAGCAGCTGTTCATAGACCTCGAGCTGCTGATCGGCGGCATCTTCCTGGTCGAATATTGCGCGCGAGTATGGACTTCGGTCGACAATCCACGGTTCGCCAATTCGCGGCTGCCGCGCCTGCGCTACATGATAACTCCGCTCGCGGTGATCGATTTGCTCGCAGTCCTTCCCGCCTTGTTCGCGCTCAGCGGCGGGCCGTCGCTGGTCCTGCGCTTTTTCCGGCTGCTGCGGATGTTGCGGCTGGCGAAGCTTGGACGAACCTCTCGCGCTTGGGACCATATCCGCATGGCAGTCTATGATCGCCGCCATGAATTCGGACTGATTGTCGGCCTGCTTGCGATCGCCATCCTGATCTCCGGCTCGCTGCTTTACCTGGCGGAAGCCGAGGCGCAGCCCGACAAGTTCGGAAGCATTCCGCGGGCGTTGTGGTGGGCGATCATCACCCTGACGACGGTGGGCTACGGAGACGTTTACCCGGTCACCGCTCTCGGCCGCTTCTTCAGCGGGCTCATCGCCGTCATCGGGGTCAGCCTGATCGCCCTTCCGACGGGCTTGTTCGCCGCTTCCTTCACCGAGGGGATGAACCGCCACCGCCGCCGGGCCGACGGCGACAGCGGGCCCGACGCCTGACCGCAGGCAATCGCCCAATCCCGCCGGCTGGATAGTGGATTGCGCACACTCCCGGCGCGGCTCATGATGCGGCGGGCAGCAATGCGCCGGAGGGGTGGCAGTGGCAGTGCAGCTGGCTATGCCAAGCGCGATCACGGCGCTTAAGGGGCGCATCAGGCTTCCCGAGGCCGTGCCGCCGTTCGGAACCCGTTCGTATCGATTGTTCTCGCTGCTGTGGGCGGCCGCTTTCCTGCTCGCCCTGATCGGACCGGGGATGGGCCTCTATTACCGCTACTCGAGCCCGGAGAACAATTCTCAGCTCATGCTCGGAAGTCGCGCGGGCTTCGCGGTTTCGCAACAGGACGCGACCCGCATCCGATTCCCGGTCGGCCCTTACTCGAAGGCGCTCGGAATCGTTCCCAGCGACGATATCGTCGCCGTCTTCGGGCTGCCGATGCCAGAGGTCATGCCGATGACCAGCCAGGCCCTCGCCCGCCACGGCGAGGACCCAAGCTACATCGCGATGGCCAATCTGCTGTTCGGCACCGACCAAGCGGAAGTGCCGCTGACCTTGCGCTCGCCCGACGGACGGGTGCGCGAAGTGACCGTCACGACCGGGGAGCAGCATATCAAGTCCGGGGCCCGCTCGGCGGGCATTTCGCCCAAGCTGTTGAGCTTGGTCGACCTGCTGCACGTCGTCTCCTATCCGTTCCTGCTATGGGCAGCGTGGATCCTGCATCGCCGCAATGCCCGCGACGCGGTCAGCTCCATCCTTTCACTCGCCATCCTCCTGACAATCGGGGCGGAGCAGCCGTCCTCGACCTATTTGGCTTCGGCCGGCGTGCCGCGATGGATCAATGTCGCGGTCTACGATCTCGGCAACATCTTCCTGCTCTGCGGAATTCTGCTGTTCCCCCACGGCAAGCTGTCTTGGCGGCTGGTGCTGCTGCTCGCTTGTCTGCCTTTGCTCCTGTTCCTGGAGGGACCGGGCTACCAGGCGATGTTCATCGGCTTCATGATCGTCGCGGTGCTGATGCTGCTCCAATGCCTGAGGCAGGCTCCGCTCAGCGACCTTCGGCAACAGATCCGCTGGGCGCTGCTCGGCTTCACCGGCTATGCGCTGTTCCGAAGCATTTCGATCGCCGGCGATCTGCTCAAGACATCGACCGGAAGCTTCGCCATGCAGCTGCAGGTAGAGATGCTGGCCGGCTTGTCGCTGGGCCTAGCCATTCTGCTGCTCCAGCTTGGCCTGCTCGTCGCGCTTCTGCGCTACCGGCTCTACGACGCCGAGTCGATCATCAGCCGGACCGCGAGCATCGCGATCGTGACGCTCATTCTCGGCGCCGCCTTCGCCGGCCTGATGGAGGGCATCATCACGCAAATGCAGGACATCTATCCCGACAGCCAGACTCCGGCGGCGATGATCGGGGCGGTGATGGCGACGATGATGATCCACCCCTTGCACGGGCGGGTTCAGGCCTGGGCCGAGCGCCGGTTCCACAAGAACCTTTTGGAGCTGCGCGAGGGACTCCCCGAGGCCATGCGCGACATCCGCGACGTCGCCAGCCCCGAGAGCTTCATCAAAGAAGTCCTGTCGCGGGTGAACCAGGGCGTTCACTCGACCCGGTCGGCATTCGTGGTCGACCGCGAAGTGAAGCAGGCGATCGGCATCTCGAATGCCGAAGTGCAGCGCTGGCTCCTGACCTTCCAGCCGGCGGATATCGAAGTCCGCCTGCAATGCGATCCCGACGACCGCCTGTTCCCGTTGCGTCTTCGGGTCGAGGATGGCAGTGGCACGGCGCTCGGCTGGGTGCTGATCGGGCCGCGGCCGGACGGCAGCATTGCCGGCAAGGACGAGCGCGAGGCGCTGGCGGAGATCGCGGTTCCGCTCGCTCGCTCGCTTCGGATCGTCCTCAACCGCGAAAGCGAGAAGCGGGAGCTGTTGCAGCTCCTCGAGTCGCACCGCTTGCGAATCGAGCGGATGGAGCGAGGGCTGCAAGGCTAGCCGGTCGCCAGTCCGGCTCGCGGAGGCTTGATTGACCGCCTTGCAATATAAGCGGTATTTAGCGGCACACGGGAAATAGGGGACTCGGGCCATGTTGCGTGCACTGCTCATTGCCGCCGTTTTGACGGCGCCCTCGGCCGCGATTGTTCCGATCCACGCGGCCGCGGCGCAGGACGATTCCACACAGTGCGTCGATACTCCCGCGAAGAAGACCAAGCGCTCGATCTTCGGCGGCATCATGGGCGGCATCACCAACAATGTGCTTGGCCGTTCGGGCGTGCCGACCTCGATCGTCGGAGTGTCGCTTCCAGTCGGCTCGCTGCTGTCCGACGCAATCCTCAAGCTGCTCGACTGCAAGGAGCAGCAGCAGGCCGCCAAGGCGACCGACGACGCGATCCGCGGCGGCGTCGGCACCGAAGTCGCGTGGAAGAGCGAGACCCGCGCCAACGTCTCCGGCACTTCGAAGGTCACCGCCGCGGAACAGCTCGCCGACGGCGGCAATTGCCTGACCGTCACCGACGTCGTGATCGTCGACGGCGAGGAGACTACCGTCCCCAAGCGCATGTGCCGCGCCCCAGGCGCCAGCGGCTACGCCAAAGTCTGATATGCGCTGGCCCGACCTTGGCTGGCCCGACCTTTGCTGGCGCGGTCTCCACCTGGCCGCCGCCGCTTCGGTGCTGCTCGGCAGCATGGCCGCGGCCCAGGCCGACGCCGCCAACCCGACCTGCCCGACCGACCTCAACTGGTCGACCTATCGCCAGATGCGCTTCAATTTCGAGGAGAACAGCGGCCGGCGCGTGCTGCGCGCCGAGGGCACGCTGGACGAGGATGTCCCGGCGCGGCTCGAGGCGGCGCTGGCCGAACATGCGCCGATCGACGAGATCTGGATCCGCTCGGCTGGCGGCCACGCGCGCGCCGGGAACGAGGCAGGCCGGCTGATCCGCAAGGCCAGCATTCCGACCCGCATCCCGGCCGGCTGGGCATGCTTTTCTGCCTGCAACTTCATGTTCATGGGCGGGCCGATCCGCTTCGTCGACGCGGGCGGCCTGTTTGTCGTCCACATGTTCACGCACCTTGGCGACAAGGACGCGATCCGCGCCGAAATCGCCCAGGGCGCGGACAAGACGATCGGCCTGATCGGCGAGGTCGAGCAGGAATCGGCACTGCTCGCCAGCGAGGACAATGACTTCCTCATTCGAATGGGAATTTCGCGCAAGCTGCTGACCGACGTCATGTATCAACAGAAAGCAGTCGCCGACGGAGCGGACGATAAATCGACCCGCCGCTGCCTGACGCGCGACGAAGCCGTCAAATACAACGTCGCCAACGCCCAATGAACCAAGCTGAGGGGAATCGAATGCGCAAGCTCGCCTGGATCGCTCTCACCGCGGCCGTGGCCGTCGTCGTTCCCGCGGCGGCCGCGGCCAAGGTCGTCGTCGTCCGCTCGGTCGGCCCCTCGGCCAAGGTCTATCCGCCGGGCAAGGCGCTCCCGGACAGCGCCAGCATCAAGCTCGGCAACGGCGACGCCGTCACTCTGCTCGGGCCGAGCGCGTCGCGGACCCTGCGCGGACCCGGCACGTTCCCCGCCACCACCGCCGGCCGCTCGTCGCTGGCGATGACCGCCGGCCGCCGCTCGCGCTTCGGCGCGATGCGCAGCGGCGAGATCACCTCCGCCCCCAGCCTGTGGGACGTCGACGTGACACAGGCCGGCACGATCTGCATCGCCGAACCGGCCAAGCTCAAGCTGTGGCGGCCCAATGCCGACAGCGCGGCGACGCTCAACATCCGCGGCGGCGGCGCCGCACAGGCGGTCGAGTTCGCCGCGGGCCATGCAACCGTGCCGTGGCCGGCGCAGCTGCCGATCGCCAACGACCGCGAGTTTGAGCTCGAGCTCGCCGGCAGCGGCGACCGCAGCACCATCCGGTTCGCGATGGTCAACGCACCGCCGGCCGACCTCGTCGCGGCGGCGGAGCTGCTGATCGCCAAGGGCTGCCAGAACCAGCTCGATCTGCTGGTCGAAACGGCCGATAAGGCCGATTAGGCGCTAGCCGACCGCCTTCGAGAGCTTCAACCGGTCGATCGCGTCCCCGGTCAGCCCCAGTTCGCGCAGCACCTCTTCGGTATGCTCCCCGAGCGCCGGCGGCGGCCGCTCGGAATCCGCCCGCTCGCCGTCGATCCGCACCGGTGACCCGACCAGCGGCATTCCGCCTAAGGTGCGCACCATCGCCCGGTGCTGCGCCTGGACATCCGCCAGCGCCTGGCCGACGCGGTTGATCGGGCCCGCGGGGATTCCCGCCGCATCGAGCTTCTCGAACCATTCCGCCGCGGTCCGAGATCGAATGCAGTCCGCCACCAAACGGACGATCTCGCCGCGATTGGCGACGCGGGCGCCGTTGGTCGCGAAGCGTTCGTCCCCGGCCCACTCGGGATGGCCGCACATCTGCGCCAGCCGCGCGAACTGGCGGTCGTTGCCGATGGCGATGATGATCGGCCGGTCAGCCGCTTCGAACGGCTGATAGGGCACGATGTTCGGGTGGGTGTTGCCCTGCCGCGGCGGCTCCTCGCCCGAGACAAGCGCGTTCGACGCCTGGTTGGCGAGCATCGCCAATTGCGTGTCGAACAGCGCCATGTCGATGTGCGCGCCTTCACCGGTCGTTTCGCGCCGGTGCAGCGCGGCAAGGATCGCGACGCAACTGTACATGCCGGTGAACAAATCGGCGATGGCGACCCCGGCGCGCATCGGCCCGCCGCCAGGCTCGCTATCCGGATGGCCGGTGATGCTCATCAGCCCGCCCATGCCCTGGATGATGAAGTCGTAGCCGGCGCGTTCCGCATAAGGCCCGTCCTGGCCGAAGCCGGTGATCGAGGCGACGATCAGCTTCGGGTTGGCGGCGCGCAACGCGGCGGCATCGAGCCCGAACCGGGCGAGAGCGCCAACCTTGAAGTTCTCGACGACGACGTCGCTTTGCGCGGCGAGCTTCCGCACCAGCCCCGCGCCTTCCTCGGTCGCCAGATCGATCGCCGCCGAGCGCTTTCCGCGATTGGCGCTGAGGAAATAGGCTGCGACCCGCCGCTCGCCTTCCCCGTGCCAAGGCGGCCCCCAATGGCGCGTGTCGTCGCCGGCCCCCGGCCGCTCGATCTTGATGACGTCGGCGCCAAGGTCGGCGAGCAATTGCGTGCACCACGGCCCCGCAAGCACCCGGCTGAGGTCGAGCACCCGGATTCCAGCCAGCGGTGGAGTCAATGCCCGCGCTTCCACGGCCGCCGGTCGGCGAGCACGGCGCGCGCCGCATTGTGCCCCGGCGCCCCGGTCACCCCGCCTCCGGGGTGCGCGCCCGAGCCGCACAGGTACAGGCCCTTCAATGGCATCCGATAGTCGGCCGCGCCGATCATCGGCCGGGCGCTGAACAATTGGTCGAGCCCCATCTTGCCGTGGAAGATGTCGCCGCCAATCAGGCCGAAGCGGCGCTCGAGGTCGAGCGGGGAATGGATCTGCCGGCCAAGCACCGACTTGGCGAAGCCCGGCGCGTGAGAATCGACGGTGGCGACGATCGCGTCGGCGGCTTGCTCGCGCTCGTGGTCCCAGCTGCGCCCGGGCCCGAGGTCGAACCGGAAATGCTGGCAGAACAGCGAAGCGACATGCTTGCCCTTGGGCGCAAGACCGGGATCCAGAGTCGACGGGATCAGCATCTCGATGATCGGTTGTTTCGCCCATCCGTCGCGGCTCGCGTCGGCAAAGGCGCGCTCCATGTAAGCCAGGCTCGGGGCCATGATGATCCCCGCGGTGAGGTGATGGCCCCGCTTTGGAAGCACCGTGAACTTCGGCAGCTCGGCCAGTGCGACGTTCATCCGGAAAGTCGCGCTTTCGCACTTCCAGTGGTGCATCCTTCGCTCGACCTCGGGCTCGACCGCGCCCGGCGGCACCATCTTGTCGAACAGCAGCTTCGGGTTGACCCCGGCGACCACCTGCTGCGCGCGCCACGCCCGCCCGCCCGCGACAACGCCCGCCGCCCGGCCCTTGTCGACGATCACTTCCTCAACCGGAGTGTTGAGCAGGATGTCGGCGCCCGCCTCGCGCGCCGCTCGAGCCATCGCCTGGGTGATCGAGCCCATGCCGCCGATCGCATGGCCCCAGGCCCCCGGCACGCCCGCCGCCTCGCCGAACAGATGGTGGAGCAAAACGTACGCGGTCCCCGGCGTGTAGGGCGACGCGAAATTGCCGACCACGCCGTCGAACCCGAACAGGGCTTTGGCCAGGTCACCCTTGAAATGGCGGTCGAGGATGTCGCCGGCGCTGCGCGTCGCAAAATCGTGCAAGATGCGCTTTTCGGCCAGCGACAGGCCGACGAGATCGCGCGCCAGCTGCAGCATCCCGGGCCAGCCGCCGACCCCGCCGCCAATCTCGGGCGGCGCCCGCAGCAGCCATTTCTGGATGATCGGAACGACGACCCCAAGCTCGGCCAGATAGCGGTCGTAGGCATCGCCATCGCTATTGACGTGGCGGACGATCTCCTTGCGCGTCAGCCCTTGCCGTCCGGCGAGCAGATAGTCGCCGTCGCCGGGAAGGAAATTGTCGGTTCTGCGAAGCACCACTTTCAGCCCGTGCCGCTCGAGCGCCATGTCGCGGATCACCGTGGGGTTGAGCAGGCTGACCGTGTAGGCGGCGGCTGAGTTCTTGAACCCCGGCAGGAACTCGTCGGTGACCGCCGTTCCGCCGACCGTCGCCGACCGCTCGAGCACCGCGACCTTCAACCCCTTCCTGGCGAGGTAGAAAGCGCAGGTGAGCCCGTTGTGCCCCGCCCCAATGATGATCGCGTCGTGCATGCCGATCGACCATTGCGGGGAGTGCCGCGACGAAGCAATCCATCGCGCGGCCAGGGGCACAAAAATTTTAGCGGTGAAGGCATGTTGCCGGTTTCGCCTTCGGATCGCCGCGAAAAAACCGTCTCGGCAACCGCTCCATGCAAAGGAAATCCATTGCCTCGAAGCCATTAGGAATATTCAATCGGCCTTATCGAACGAAGTCGGGTGAACGGAACATGAGACTGATCATCGCAAGCTTGATGCTGGGCGCGGCCGCTCCAGTGGTTTCGATTGCAGCATGGGCGCAGCCGGCACCGGCAACTGCCCGCATCGACGGCGAGGCGGCGGCGGCCGAAGTCCGGCGCGCCCTCGCGCGCAATTACGTCCTGCCGGAAGTTCGCCCAAAGCTCGACGCGGCCTTGGCCAAAGGCCTCGCCGAGGGCCGCTACAATGTCTCGGACCCCGCCGAACTCGTTCAGCGGATCAATGCCGATCTGGCTGCGGTCACGCCCGACAAGCACCTCGGGCTGCAGTACGACCCGGCGGGCGCCGCAAGCCTGGCCGCACAACCTCCGGGCGCCGGCGCCGACGATGCTCCGCCGACCGCCGAGGATATCCGGACCGCGCAACGCGGGAACCACGGCATCGTCGAGATGAAGCTGCTCCCCGGCAACATCCGCTATCTCAACAGCAATGGTTTCGTCTGGGCCGGCGCGACGAGCGCCGAGGCCTATGATGGAGCCATGCGCTTCCTCCGCGACGGCGACGCGGCGATCATCGACCTGCGCCACAACGGCGGCGGCAGCCCCGACGCGGTTCAGTACATGATCAGCCATTTCGTCGAGGCGAACCGGCCGCTCGTCACCTTCCACATGGGCGCGGAAGGCGTCAGCCGCTTGTCCAGCCTGGCGACTCTGCCGGCCGGGCGGATGGTCGGCAAGCCGCTTTACGTCCTGACCAGCGGCATGACCGCCAGCGCGGCCGAGGAGTTCACCGGCCATGTCGCCGGATACAAGCTGGGCGAGATCATCGGCGACACCACCGCCGGCGCCGGCTTTCGCAATGAGTTCTTCCCGATTCCGGGCGGTTTCACGTTGAGCGTGTCCGTCGGCAGGGCGGTGCTGGTCTCGACCGGCAAGGATTGGGAGGCCGTCGGCATCGCTCCAACCACCAAGGTCGAAGCCGGCAAGGCGCTCGAGCTCGCCCAGGTCCATGCCCTGCGCCGCATCGCAGCGACCGCCACGCCGCAGCAAAAAGCGGCGTTGGAAGCATCGGCGGCCGTCCTTTCCGCCAAGCTCAATCCGGTCCAGACCGCGCTTCCGCTCGCCGCCTATGCCGGAACGTTCGGGGAGCGCACGGTGACGCTCGAGAATGGCCGACTGGTGTTTCGCCGAGGCGGCGGGCCAAAGTTCGCCATCGTCCCGATCGACGCCAATCAATTCGCGTTCGAGGACGCTCCGGGGGAGCGGCTTACTTATTCGGTGGCCGGCAATGTCGCCACCGGCTTCGAGCTGCTCCGGGGCGACGGCTCCCGAGTGACCGCTTACCGCACGCAATAAAGCGCGTCAGCGCATCAGCACCAGCTCTTCGGCCATCGTCGGGTGGAGCGCGACGACGGCATCGAAGTCGGACTTCTTGAGCTTGGCCTTCACCGCGATTGCCGCCGCTTGCAGGATTTCGGGGGCGTCGGGGCCGATCATGTGGACGCCGACAACCTGTTCGGTCTCGCCGTCCAGAACCAGCTTGTACAGCGACCGCTCGGAGCGGCCGGCCATCACATTTTTCATCGCCCGGAAGTCGGAAGTGAAGACCTTGACCGATCCCAAAGTGTTGCGCGCCACGCCTTCCGTCATGCCCACCCCGGCCAGCGGCGGGTGGCTGAACACCGCCGACGGAATGCAATTGTAATCGACCCGCGTCGGCGTATCACCGAAGACCGTGTCGGCGAACGCCTGGCCCTCTCGAATCGCGACCGGGGTAAGCTGGACGCGGTCGGTGACATCGCCGACCGCGAAGATCGACGGCACGCTGGTGCAATTGTCCGCGTCGACCTTGATCTCGCCTCTTTCACCGAGCTCGACTCCGGCTTTTTCGCAGCCGAGCCCTTCGACATTGGGCCGCCGGCCGACCGCGAACAGGACCTGGTTCGCATCCATGTCGTCGCAGCCGTTCATCATCAGCCGAAGCGCGTCGTCGCCGCGCCGCTCGATGCTTTTGAAGGTGACGTTGAACTCGAAATGGATGCCCTTGGACACGGAGATCTGGAGCAGCCGGTCAACGAGCTGCTGGTCGTAGCCGCGGAGCATGGTGTCGGTCCGATTGACCAGCGTCACATGGCTCCCGAACTGGTGGAAAATGCCGGCGAACTCATTGGCGATATAGCCGCCGCCGACGATAACGATGCGCTTGGGCAGCTGGTCGAGGTGGAACACTTCGTTCGAGCTGATCGCATGCTCGATGCCGGGAATGTCGGGCATCAGCGGCCGCGCCCCGGTGGCGATCAGAATCTTGCCGGCGCTGAATGCCTTGCCCGATGCCAGCCGCACCGAATTCGGACCGGCAAGCTCGGCACGCTCGAGGAAGATGGTCACGTCGTGGTTGGTGAGGGTGTCGGTGTAGGCCGCCTCGATCCGCGCTACCTCTCCGAGCACATTGTCGCGCAGCGTCGGCCAGTCGAACCGCTTTTGCGGGAGGTCCCAGCCGAACATCGCCGCGTCGTCGATGTCCTCGGCAAAATGGGCGCCGTAGACGAGCAGCTTCTTGGGCACGCAGCCGCGAATGACGCAGGTGCCGCCGATCTTATGCTCCTCGGCGATCGCGACCTTGGCGCCATGCGCCGCCGCGACCCGCGCCGCGCGCACCCCGCCCGATCCCCCGCCTATCACGAACAGGTCGAAATCGGCCATCAGACGCCTGCCCTTTCGACCAGCGCGCGGGTCGACGGGTCGAGCTCCGCGCCGTCCGCGGCATCGCCCAACTCGCGCGCGATCTCTTTTCCAAGCTCGACTCCGAACTGGTCGAACGGGTTGGTGCCGAGCAGCACCGCATTGGCGAAAGTGCGGTGCTCGTAAAAGGCGATCAGGACGCCGAGCGATCGCGCGTCGAGCCGCTCGATCAGCACCGTCGCGCTCGGCCGGTTGCCGGGATAGTTGCGCTGCGGATCGTCGCTGCCACGCCCCTGCATCAGCGCGGCGCCCTGAGCAAAGGCGTTGAGCAGCAGCAGCCGGTGGTGTTCGAGGTCCCGCGAGTCCTCGCTTTGAGCCACGGTGACGAATTCGACCGGCGCGAGCACCGTGCCCTGGTGCAGCAGCTGGAACACCGCGTGCTGAGCGTCGGTGCCGGTTCCGCCCCAGGTCACCGGCGCGCTCGGCTGCTCGAGCGGCTTGCCGTCGGCGGTCACCGACTTGCCGTTCGATTCCATCTCGAGCTGCTGGAGATAGTCGGGCAACAGCCGCAGCCGCTCGTCGTAGGCGAACACGGCGCGGGTCTGGCAGCCCTGGCGCACGTACGAGCGGTCGGCGAAGGCCGCCACCAGCGGCACGTTCAGCGCCGCCTCGGCGAAGCGGAAATGGCGGTCCATCTCTGCGGCGCCCTCGAGCAGCTCCTCGAACACATCCCAGCCCAGCGCCAGCGCCGCCGACACGCCGACCGAGCTCCACAGCGAATAGCGGCCGCCGACGCCCGGCGCGAACTGCAACACGCGGGTCTCATCGATCCCCGCCGCGACCGCGGCCTGGGGGCTAGCAGTGACCGCGATGAGCCGCCCCTCCGGGTCCTCGACGCCGGCCTCGTCGAGCCAGTTGAGCGCGGCCGCCATGTTGGCCAGGGTTTCCGTCGTCGTGAAGGTCTTGGACGCGACCACGATGAGCGTCGTTGCCGGATCGAGGTCGCCGACCGCTTCGTCGAACGCCTCGCCGTCGATGTTCGAGAGAAAGCGCACCTTGTAGCCCGCGACGCGACGCCCGAGCGCATCGACCAGCAGCTTGGGACCGAGCAGCGAACCACCGATGCCGATGTGCAGCACACCGGTGACTGCGCCGAATGCACCCCCCTCGATTGCGTCGATCAGCGCTCGCATCCGCTGGCGGCGGGCGGCGGCGAGGTCGACTGCGTCGGGTGATCCGCTGCCGCGCTCGGCGACGTGGCTTGCCGGCTGGCCCTCGCTCGGATTGACGATCCCGCCGCCGAAAAGAGCCTCGCGCGCGGCGGTGAAGCCCCGCTTCTCGCTAACTGCCGCAAATGCCGCGAGCAGCTCGGCGTCAAGGTGGGTCTTCGACCAATCGAAGTAGATCCCGGCGACCTCGAAGCTCAATCGGCTCAACCGGTCCGGCTCGGCGTCGAACAGCTCGTCGAGGCGCTTGCCGCGATGAGAGTCGATTGCCTGCCAGTGCTTGGACGCCATGGAAGCGCCTCATAGTCGGCGGCCCTTCAAATGCCACCCCCGCCTTGCCCGCTCCCTTGACGGCCAGCCGCCAGCCCTGAAGAAGCACCGGCTCATGCTATGGACCCGCCACAAGGACCCGAACGCCGCGCCGCCACGCGCGAGAGCGGGCAACCGCGGACTGATCCGCTTCCTGCTGCTGCTCGCGCTGGCCGCCTGGGCGTTCCGCAGCTTCGTCGTCGCTCCGTTCAGCATTCCCTCCGGATCGATGCTCCCGACGCTCTACGTCGGCGACTATCTGCTGGTCGCCAAATGGCCCTACGGCTATTCGCGCTACAGCTTCCCGTTCACCTTCCCGTCGTTCGACGGCCGCATCCTCTCCGACCTGCCCGAGCGCGGCGACGTCGCCGTGTTCCGGCCGCCGGGCGGCGATGCCGAGTTCGTCAAGCGGGTGATCGGCCTGCCCGGCGACACCATCGAAGTCAGAGGCGGGATGCTCATTCTCAACGGCCAAGCGCTGCCTCGCCAGTCGCTGCGGCGCTTCGCATTGCCGATCAGCCCCAATAGCCCGTGCAAGGTCGTGCCGCCGGCCAGCCCGTTCATCTCACGCGTCGAAAGCGGCACTTATTGCCTCTACCCGGCCTATCGCGAGACGCTGCCCGGCGGGCCGAGCTACACCGTCCTAGACCAGGTCGATATCCCCCGGGCGGACGACGTCCCGGCGATCAAGGTCCCGCCGGGCCACCTGTTCATGATGGGCGACAACCGCGACGACAGCCTCGACAGCCGCTTTTCGCCGGCCGAAGGGGGCATCGGCCTGGTGCCGGTCGAAAATCTCGTCGGCCGGGCGCTGGTCACCTTCTGGTCGACAGACGGCGGCGCTTCCTACCTCAAGCCGTGGACCTGGTTCACCGCGCTCAGGGGCGAGCGCATCGGCAACGGCTACACCGGCGAACCCGAGTGAGCGACAAGGTCCTCGCTTTCGTCGCCTCGAACCTTGGCCACCAGCCCAGGGATATCGCCTTGTTCGAGCGCGCCTTTACGCATTCGAGCCTCGGCCGCGACAGCTATGAGCGGCTCGAATTCCTCGGCGACCGGGTGCTCGGGCTGATCATGGGGCGCTGGCTTTACGAGCGATTCGCTGCCGAGCCCGAAGGCCAGCTGTCGCGCCGGCACAATGCGCTGGTCGCGCGCGAAACCTGCGCCGAGATCGGCCGCGAGCTCGGCGTTCCGAACCTGATCCGGCTCGGCAAGCAAGCGCGCGAGGACGGCGCCGCCAACAGCGAGAACGTCGTCGGCGACGTCGTCGAAGCTTTGATCGGCGCGCTCTTCATCGATGGCGGGCTCGACGCCGCGGAAACCTTCATCCGCCGCGCCTGGGGGCCCCACCTCGACCGCCAGGGCCAGGCCCCGATCCACGCCAAGTCGGCGCTGCAGGAGCTCGCCGCCGCACGCGGCCTCAAGACCCCGGCCTATGACATCGTCGCCCGCACCGGCGCCCATCACGCGCCGCGCTTCACCGTCCGGGTCGCCATCAACGGCGCCGGCGAGGCCACCGCCGAGGGCTCGAGCAAGCAGGAAGCGGAAACCGCGGCCGCCACCGCGCTGTTGGAGCAGCTCCAATGAGCCAGCGTTGCGGGTTCGTGGCCGTGATCGGCGCCCCCAACGCGGGCAAGTCGACCCTGGTCAATGCCTTGGTCGGCGAAAAGGTCGCGATCGTCAGCGCCAAGGCGCAGACCACCCGCGCGCGCCTGATGGGGATCGCCATCGACGGCGACGCGCAGGTCCTGCTGGTCGACACGCCCGGCATTTTCGCGCCCCGCCGACGGCTCGACCGGGCGATGGTCGCGGCGGCCTGGGCCGGAGCCGAGGACGCCGACCTCGTGCTGCTGGTGATCGACTCCGCGGCTCGGCTCGGCGAGCGGGCCGAAGCGATCCTCGCCGGGCTTGATGGCGCAAAGCAGCCGCTGATGATCGTCCTCAACAAGGTCGATATCGCGAGGCGCGAGGACTTGCTGGCGCTCGCCGGCCAATTGTCCGAGCGGCTCGACCCGCAACACACATTCATGATCTCGGCCACCAGCGGCGACGGCGTCGCCGACCTCAAGCGCGCGCTCTCCGCGGCGATGCCGCAAGCGCCGTGGCACTTCCCCGCCGACCAATTGTCCGACGCCACCGAGCGCATGGTCGCGGCGGAATTGACCCGCGAGCAGATCTACGAACAGCTCCACGCCGAGCTGCCTTATTCGTCGGTGGTCGCGACCGAGAAATGGGAAGACCGCAAGGACGGCTCGACCGTCATCCACCAGCAGATCCTCGTCGACCGCGACAGCCAGAAGGCGATCGTCCTCGGCAAGGGCGGCGCGCGGCTGAAGCAGATCGGCCAGACCGCCCGCGAAGCCATCGCCGAGCATCTCGGCCGCAAGGTGCATTTGTTCCTGCACGTGAAAGTGAACCCCCGCTGGGACGAGGACCGCTCGCTCTACCGGGACATCGGGCTGGAGTGGGCGGAGTGATCTGTACCCCTGCGAAGGCAGGGGTCCAGTCTGGGCTCCTGCCTACGCAGGAGCACAGTCTGCCAATACCTCCTCGACCCACGCCGGCACCAGCTCGCCCGCTTTCCCAATACGGCTCTCGTGGAAAAACACGCTGCCCTGGCTCGGCTCGAGGTTGATCTCCAAAGTCTGCGCGCCGCAGTAACGCGCGGTCTGGACGAAGCCGGCGGCCGGATAGACCGCGCCCGAAGTACCGATCGAAACGAACAGGTCGCAAGCCCGAAGCGCATCGTCGATGCGCTCCATCTCGTACGGCATCTCGCCGAACCAGACGATGTCGGGCCGCACCGTGCCGGGACTGCTGCAGCTCGCGCAGACCGCGCCCAACCCCATCGGCCCGTCCCACGCGAAGCGATCGTCACAGCCAAGGCACCAGCCGCTCTTCAACTTGCCGTGCATGTGCAGCAGCCGCCGGGAGCCCGCGCGTTGATGCAGGTCGTCGACGTTCTGCGTGATCAGCAACAGCTCGCCCGGCCATTTCTCATCCAGCCACGCAAGCGCCTCGTGCGCGGCGTTGGGCACGACGCTCCCGAGCCGCGCCCGGCGCGCGTCGTAAAAGCCGTGGACCCGCTCCGGATCGCGGCGAAATGCCTCCGGGGTCGCAACGTCCTCGACCCGGTGCCCTTCCCACAGCCCGTCGGGCCCGCGAAAGGTCGCAAGCCCGCTCTCCGCCGACACCCCGGCACCGGTCAGGATGACGATGTTGCGAATCCCCCGCGAGGCCATGACGCCGCCACTAACCGACCGCATCCGCTTGCGCGACTCGGCGGGCCGTGGTTGTCTCGATTTTCCGCTGCGCCCGGCATTCCCGGTGCGTTTTCAAGCAACGGAGGGGACAATGACCAAGGCACCATATCTGTTGTTGTTGGCAGCCTCAGCGATACTGCTGCCAGCCTGCAACCGGGCGGATCGCGACCCGGCGAGCGAAATCGCTCAGGTGGACACGGCCGCGGACGAAAGCGCGATCCGGGCCATCAACCAGCGCTGGCTGGAGCTGATCCGGAACAAGGATGCGGCCGGAATCGCGCAACTCTACGCCGAGGACGGCGCGGTGATGCCAGCGAACGAGAAAGCGACCGTGGGGCGGCAGGCAATCGGCGAATGGTGGAACCGCTCGATGCAGATGCCGGGCTTCGATTTGACGTTCCAGACCGACCAGCTGGTGATGTCCAAAGCCGGCGACATGGCGCTTGATCGAGGCACCTACCGCTTTGCCGCGACGCCTGCCCAGGGCGCGATCAGCGATACCGGCAAATATGTCGTCGTGTGGCGCAAGATTGGCGACGAATGGAAGGTCGCGGCGGACATTTTCAACAGCGACCTGCCAGCCGCCGGAGGCTGATCGATCGCCAGGGAACGAATCCGCGTCGGCATCGGCGGGTGGACCTATCCGCCGTGGCGGGGGACTTTCTATCCGCCCAAGCTTGCGCAGGCGAAGGAGCTCGAATTTGCCGCCCGCACGTTCGGCGCGCTCGAGATCAATGCAACTTTCTACGGACGCCAGAGCCCCAAAAGCTGGGCGGCGTGGGCGGCGGCGGTGCCCGACGGCTTCCAATTCGCGATCAAGGGCTCGCGCTTTTGCGTCACCCGGCCGCGCCTGGCCGACGCCGGCGAAGGCGTCGGCAATTTCCTCGTCCAGGGCTTGACCGCGCTCGGCCCCAAGCTCGGGCCGATCCTGTGGATGCTCGCGGCGCGGCGCCAGTTCGATCGCGACGACATCGCCGCCTTCCTCGCGCTGTTGCCGCGTGATCTCGACGGAATTGCGCTGCGCCACGCGATCGAGCCGCGTCACGACAGCTTCCGCGACGCGCGCTTCTTCGACCTGTGCCGGGAGCACGACGTCGCGGTGGTGTTCGGCGACGACGACGAATTTCCGTGCATTGACGCCGACACCGCGAGCTTCGGCTATGCACGGCTCCAACGCATGCGCGAGGAGATTCCGACGGGCTATGACGAGGCTTCGCTCACGGCCTTTGCCGAGCGCGCCCGGCGCTGGCGGGAAGCCGGCCGCGACGGCTATTTGTTCATGATCAACGGCGCCAAGGTGCGCGCTCCGGCCGCCGCGCTGGCCCTTCAGGAACGCCTCCGCTAAGCACCGGCCATGCGCGCCAAAGAGCAGCCGATCCGCCTCACTTTGTTCGCGCCGGGCGGCCGCATGGGCCAGGCGATCGCCGCCGCGGTCACCGAAGATCCCGCTTTTGTGCTCGACCCGGATCACGGCGACGTGCTGGTCGATTTTTCGGCCCCCTCGGCGCTTCAGGCGAGCCTCGACCGGGCGCTGTCGGCGTCCGTCCCGATCCTGATCGGAACCACCGGGCTCGACGACCTTGCCGGCCACCGGATTGCCGCCGCCGCCGAGCGGGTCGCGGTGCTGCGCGCTGCCAACACCTCGCTCGGGGTAGCGCTGCTTGTCGACCTCGTCGAGCGCGCCGGGCGCGTGCTCGGGCCGGAATGGGACATCGAGATCTTCGACGCGCACCACCGCATGAAGGCGGATGCGCCGTCGGGCACTGCGCTGGCGCTGGGCGAGGCGGCAGCGCGCGGGCGCGGAACCGAGCTCGGCGCCGAGCGCGGCCGCGACGGCACCGGGCTCAAGCGCACGGCCGGGGCGATCGGCTTCAGCTCGCTGCGCGGCGGCACCGTCGTCGGCGACCACGACGTGCAGTTCCTCGGCCCCGACGAGCGGCTGATCCTGTCCCACCGCGCCGAAAGCCGCGCGATTTTTGCCCGCGGAGCGCTCGCCGCCGCGCGGTTCCTGGTCGGCCAGCCGGCCGGGCTCTACTCGATGCGCGACGTCATCGATTCGCTTTGACTCGCGTCACGTGAACAAGGCCCAGGTTTTCGAGTTTTACCGGCGCCTGGCGGAAGCCAATCCGGCGCCGGCCACCGAGCTCGAGTATCACAATCCCTACACATTGCTGGTCGCGGTCGTGCTGTCCGCCCAGGCGACCGACGTCAGCGTCAATCTCGCCACCCGCGACCTGTTCCGACGAGTCCGCACCCCGCAGCAGATGCTCGCGCTCGGGGAGGAGGCGCTGCGCGATGCGATCAAGGCCATTGGCCTGTTCAATACCAAGGCCAAAAACGTCATCGCGCTCTCCGAGGCATTGCTCCGCGACCACGGCGGCGAGGTGCCGAACACCCGCGAGGATTTGGAGAAGCTCGCCGGTGTCGGCCGCAAGACCGCCAACGTCGTCCTCAACACCGCTTTCGGGCAAGAGACGTTCGCGGTCGATACCCACATCTTCCGGGTCGGCAACCGAACCGGCCTCGCGCCGGGCGAGACCCCGCTCGAAGTGGAGCTCAAGCTCGACAGGGTCACTCCGCAGCCGTTCCGCCGCGACGCGCACCACTGGCTGATCCTCCACGGCCGCTACACCTGCAAGGCGCGGCTGCCGTTGTGCTGGAAGTGCCCGGTGGTCGACCTGTGCCGCTACAAGCCCAAGACACCGGCTCCGAAAGGCTCAGCGCCAGCGGCGCTCGAACCGGTCGCCTAGGACCGTCAGCAGCTCATATTGCGAGTGGCCCGACTGCTTCGCCGCGGTGGGCAGGTCGTAGTCGATCTCGACCCAGTCGCCTTCCTTGAGATCTGCCGCCGCACCACAGGCGACCGCGATCAGGTCCATCGACACGCGCCCGATGACCGGCAGCGCGAGCTCGCCGGTAAAGACGCTGCCGCGCGACGAGAAACCGCGCAAATAGCCGTCGGCATAGCCGATGTTGAGGATTGCGGCTTCGGTGTCGGCCTCGGCGACGAAGGTCGCGCCATAGCCGCAGCTCTCGCCGGCGTGGATGATGCGGCGCTGGACGACCACGGCCTCGACATGAGCGACCTGGCGGATGTTCCCCTCGGCCTCGCGCCGCGGGACTCCGCCGTACAGCGCGAGCCCCGGCCGAACCAGGTCGAACGCATAGTCGCGGCCAAGGCAAATGCCGGCCGAGTTGGCGAGGCTGTAGCGCTTCGCCGGAACCGCCGCCGCGACCTCGCGAAAGCGCCCGAGCTGGGTGGCGTTGAGCGGATGGTCCTCGTCGGCGCAGGCCAGATGGCTGTGCAAAGTGTCAATGCCGAGGCCAGCGAGGCAGCCGGTCTCGTCGGGCCGCAGCCCAAGGCGATTGATGCCGGTGTCGATCATCACGTCGCACGGGCGGCCCGGCGCGATTTCCTTCCACCGCGCGACCTGTTCGATGGTGTTGAGCACCGGCCGCGCACTCGAGTTCAGCGCCGCCGCGGAGTCCGCCTCGCCGACTCCATGCAACACCGCCAGGCGAGCATCGTCGGGCACCGGTCCAAGGTCTTCGGCTTCCGCCCAGGTCGACACGAAAAACTCGCGGCAGCCGGCCTCGAACAGGGCCGCCATCGCCTCGCGCGCGCCAATTCCATAGCCGTCGGCCTTGATCGCCGCCCCGCAAGCGGTCCCGGCGCGATCCGCCAGCCACCGCCAATTATGCTGGAGCGCGGCGCGGTCGAGCGTCAGTCGAAGCGGGCGGTGCATGGCCGGGCCGTAACTGGGCTAGTCCCGCGCGTCGAGCCGCGCCGCGGCCTCTTCCCAGTTTTCGCCATCGAACCCTCCGATGATCAGCTCCGGCTGCTCGTCGAGGCAATGCGCGTTGACGCTCCACGAATCCGGGTGCGAGCGCGGCTGGTAGAAGCTCTTCACCCCGCACCTGGAACAGAACAAATGCTCGGCAGCGCCGGTCCCGAAGCGATAGCTGGTGAGGGCTTCCGCGCCGGAATCCAGCGCGAATTCGGCGTGCGGAACGACGATGTGCAGGAAGCCGGTCATCCGGCAAACCGAGCAATTGCAGTCGAGCGCCGGAACCGGCGGCCCGGGAAGCGTCGCGCTGAACCGCACCGCGCCGCAATGACAGCCGCCTTTCGCCTCGATCATTAAGTTAGGCTAAAGCGGCTGTCGGCCACGGACAAGCGGAACGGCGCCGCTGGGGATACCGGCGCCGTTCCATGGCAAGTTCGATCAGCGAGCGGCGGTGACCGCGATGACCGCCTGGCCATTCGACGCGACGAGCGAGTCGCGTTGCGCGCGCCCACTGGCGAGCGTCTCGACGCGGCACTTGCGGACGGCGTTCTTGCCTTCGATGTCGACGTCCGAGGCGGTGCCGCAGACTTCGCGCGCGGCACTGGCGAGCCGCCGTTCGAGCTTCCGCTGACCCGCGGCGGTGCCGAGGTCGAGGTCGGCCGTGCGGACCAGGCTGACGTTGATTTCGGCTGCGGCGGGCTCCTGCGCCAGCGCGGGAGCGGCCTTGATCGCTCCGGTCGTGATTAGCGCGGATGCCAGCGCGATAGTGATTGCCCTTTTCATGGTCGCTTCCTCCTGTTGGACCGCTTTCGCGGCGCGACCGATCAATTAGTCCCATTTCGCAACTTACGTGAGCAACGATGTTGCGCTATCATTCTGCAATAATGCAGAACGGCGCGATGTCCGACTGGAACGACCTCAGATATTTCCTCGCCGTCGCCCGCGGCGGCAGCACCCTCGCGGCGGGCCGCGCGCTGCGCGTCAGCCAGACGACCGTCGCTCGGCGCATCGGCGCGCTCGAGGAGGCGCTCAAGCTCGTCTTGTTCGAAAAGCGCCAGGCCGGTTACGCGCTGACCGCGGCCGGCGCCAATCTTCTCGTCCACGCCGAAGCGGTAGAGGCGGCAGCGCTCAAGTTCGACAGCGCCGCGTCGGCGAGCACGCGTGATCTCGGCGGCAACGTCCGCATCACCACCGAAGAGATTTTTGCAATCACACTGCTGGCGCCGCTGCTTCGCGAGCTCCACGAGCTCCACCCGGAAATCATGATCGAGCTCGATACCGCCCAGGCGATCCGCGACCTCGGCGCCGGCGAAGCCGACATCGCGATGCGCAGCACCACCAACGCCAAGGGCAACGGCCTGGTCGGGCGGCGGCTGTGCGACGACGATTGGACGCTCTACTGCAGCCGCGATTATGCGGCGCGCAACGGGGTTCCGGCCAACGTCGAGGACTTGCGCAATCACGCGATCATCGGTGGCGGCGGCGGCAATCTGTGTCGCCATTACGAAGCTTGGCTGCGGAGCATCGGGCTCGAGGACCGGGTGGCGATGCACCACGCGTCGTCGACCGGCCTGCTGTCGGGGGTGCGCTCGGGCTTCGGAATTGCGGTGCTGCCGTGCGTCGTCGCCGATGCCGAGCCGGACCTGCTCCGCTGCCTGCCGCCGCGAACCGACCACAGCCGCAGCTTCTGGCTCCTGACCCACGAGCGCGTCCGCAACGCGCCGCGAGTCCGCACGGTGATCGATTTCCTTTACGAGCGGCTGAGCCAGCACCTGCGGCAGCTGCGCGCGGCGGCGGCCGCGGTCTAGCCGGCCGGCCCGCCGCGCCACAGCGGCATCGGCCGTTCGCCGATCGCGACTTCGACCGCCGCCCGCGCCAATAGCCGGGTCGAATCGAACACCGGCAGCGGCGAAATATCCGCTGTGATCAGCAGCGGGATCTCGGTGCAGACCAGCGCCACCGAATCGCAGCCCTGCTCGGCCAGTCGCTCGATAATCCGGACATAGGCGTCGCGCGATTCATCCGTGAAAACGCCAAGGCACAGCTCGCCAAAGATGACGTCATGGACCAGCTTTCGATCGGCATCGCCAGGGATGGCCCACTCGATGCCCCGGCGCCCGAGGGCGCCCGGATAGACGGGGCCGCTCATCGTCCATTCGGTGCCGAGGATGCCGACCTTCTTGCGCCCGGCGCGGAGCGCCTGCTCGGCGACCACCTCGGCGATGTGCAGCCCCGGAATTGGGAACGGCTCGCCTGCCGATTCGAGCGCGATGTGCGCGGTATTGTCCGGGCACAGGAAAAAGTCCGCGCCGGCAGCCGCCAGCTTGCGCACGTCCTTGCCAAAAGCGGCGCGCAGGGTCGCAAGATCGCCGCGCTCCCACGCGTCCATCAAATCATGCATGGCAACGCCGGTCATCGTGATTTCCGGATGGCGATGCGCCCCGAGCCTGCGGATGCCCTCCAGGCAGCACTCGCGATAGCAGAGCGTCGCCCCCTCGAAGCTGTGGGCGAGGATGCCGATATGCTTCATCGGCCTTGCGCTCACTCGACCGTCACGCTCTTGGCGAGGTTGCGGGGCTGGTCGACGTCGGTGCCTTTGAGGACGGCGACGTGATATGCGAGAAGCTGCACCGGCACCGCATAGACCAATGGCGCGATCAGCGGGTGAACCTCCGGCATTTCGATCGTCGCCATGGTGCCCTCGCCGGCTTCGGCAAGCCCTTTGGCGTCGCTGATCAGGACGATCTTGCCGCCGCGCGCGCGCACCTCCTGCATGTTGCTGACGGTCTTTTCGAACAAGGGCCCGGAAGGCGCCAGGACGATCACCGGCACGTCTTCGTCAATGAGCGCGATCGGCCCGTGCTTCATCTCGCCGGCGGCATAGCCCTCGGCGTGGATGTAGCTGATTTCCTTCAATTTGAGCGCGCCCTCGAGCGCCATCGGATAGTCGGGGCCGCGTCCCATATACAGCACGTCGCGGGCCGGCGCGATCAAATGCGCCATTGCCGCGATCTCGTCGTCGTGGCCGAGCGCTGCGTTGATCGCCGCCGGCGCCTGCTGGAGGTGGGCGACGATGTCTTTCTCCTCGTCGCGCGACAATCGCCCCTTGGCCCGCGCGAGGTTTGCGGCCAGCGCCGCGAGCACCGCCAGCTGGCAGGTGAACGCCTTGGTCGAAGCGACCCCGATCTCGGGCCCGGCATGGGTCGGCAGCAGCAGGTCCGCTTCGCGCGCCATCGAGCTGGTCGGCACGTTGACCACCACCGCGATGCGCTGTTGCTCGGCCCGCGCATGGCGCAAGGCGGCGAGTGTGTCGGCGGTCTCGCCCGACTGGCTGACGAACAAAGCGAGCCCGCCCGGCTCAAGCACCGGCTGGCGGTAGCGGAACTCGGACGCGACATCGATGTCGACGGGAACACGCGCGAATTGCTCGAACCAATATTTGGCCACCATCCCGGCGTAGTAACTGGTGCCGCAAGCGACGATGGTGACCCGGTTGATCGCCGCCAGGTCGAGATCGGCTGTCGGCAGCGCGACCTCGCCTTCGAACGGCCGGACATAGCTTTGCAGGGTCTGGGCGACGACGATCGGCTGCTCGAAGATCTCCTTCTGCATGTAATGGCGGTAATTGCCCTTCTCGATCGGCGCCGCCGTCGCCCCCGATTCGACGATCTCGCGTTCGACCGGCCGGTTGTCGCGGTCGAAGATCTCGACCTTGTCGCGGCGGGCGACGGCCCAGTCGCCTTCTTCGAGATAGGCGATGCGCTGGGTCAGCGGCGCCAGTGCGAGCGCGTCGGAGCCGAGGAAATTCTCGCTTTTCCCATAACCGACGGTCAGCGGCGCCCCCATCCGCGCGCCGATGATCAGGCCGGGATGGTCGCGGAACAGGAAGACGATCGCGAATGCCCCGTGCAGCCGCGGCAGCACCGCCGCCACCGCCTCCTCGGGCGAAGAGCCGCGCTCAATTTCGCGAGCGACCAGGTGCGCGACGACTTCGCTGTCGGTTTCGGACCCGAATTCGCGGCCGTCGGCGATCAGCTCGTCGCGCAACGGCTTGAAGTTCTCGATGATGCCGTTGTGGACCAGCGCCACCGCCCCGGCGATGTGCGGATGCGCGTTGCCGACGGTCGGAGCGCCATGCGTCGCCCAGCGCGTGTGAGCGATGCCGACCGTTCCGCCGAGCGGCTCGCGCGCCAGCTCGCGTTGCAGATTCTCGAGCTTGCCCTCGGCCCGCCGCCGCTTGAGCTCACCGCCCTCGACGGTGCAGATCCCGGCCGAATCATACCCTCGGTATTCGAGCCGCTTGAGCCCATCGAACAGCCGCTGGGCGACGTCCGAATTGCCGACGATACCGACGATGCCGCACATTATTTGGCGGCTTTCTTCGCCGCTTTCGCTGCTCGAAACCGCTTCGCCCAGCCGGCGATGCCCTTCTGCTCGTTGCGTTCGACGGCGAGGCTGTGGGGCTCGACATCCTCGGTAATCACCGAGCCGGCTCCGACGACGGCGCCCTCGCCGATGATCACCGGCGCGACCAAAGCGCTGTTCGAGCCGATAAATGCGCCGGCGCCGATCACCGTCCGGTGCTTGTCGAACCCGTCGTAATTGCAGGTGATGGTGCCGGCGCCGATATTGGCGCCCTCGCCGACGTCGCTGTCGCCGACATAGCTCAAATGATTGACCTTGGCTCCGCGCCCGACCAGCGCCTTCTTCAATTCGACGAAATTGCCGACCCGCGAATCATCGCCGAGCCAGGTGCCCGGACGGATGCGGGCGAACGGCCCGACGCTCGCCCGCGCGCCGATCATCGCCCCCTCGATATGGCTGAACGCCTTGATCTTGGCGCCGTCGGCGACTTCGACCATCGGCCCGAACACGACATGCGGCTCGACCGTAACGTCGCGGCCGAGCTTGGTGTCATAAGCGAACCAGACGCTCTCCGGGTCGATCAGCGTCGCGCCCTCCTCGAGCGCCTGTTCGCGCCGGCGGCGCTGCCATTCGAGCTCGAGGTGCGCGAGCTCGGCGCGGCTGTTGACCCCGGCGGTCTCGTACGGGTCGCCCTCGATGACGACCGCGTCGCGCCCTTCTGCGGCGGCGATGTTGACCACATCGGGGAGGTAATACTCGCCCGCCGCATTGTCGTTGCCGACCTTGGCCAGCCAGCGGAACAGGTCGCGCGCGCGAAGCGCCATCATGCCGCTGTTGCACAGGCGGACCGCCCGCTCCTCCTCGCTCGCGTCGCGATACTCGACCATCTTGGCAATGTGATCGCCGTCGCCGAGAATGATCCGGCCGTAGGCCGCGGGATCGGCCGGGCGCGAAGCGAGCACGACCACCCCGGGGCCGTCGTCGCCGCCGAGTCGGTCGAGCATCCTTTGCAACGTGCCGGCCTCGACGAACGGCGTGTCGGCGTAGAGAATGAGGATTGCGCCGTCGTATCCGTCAAGCGCACCCGCCGCCTGCTGGACGGCATGCGCGGTGCCCTTTTGGGCCGCCTGGTAAGCGACCGACGTGTCCCGCCCGTCCAGCGCCGCCTCGACCTGCTCGCGGCCCTTGCCGACCACCACCACGCGTTTCTCGGCGCCGAGACCGTCGACCCGGTCGAGCAGGTGAAGCAGCAGCGGCCGCCCGGCAATCGGGTGCAATACCTTGTGCATGTCGGAACGCATGCGCGTGCCCTGACCGGCGGCGAGGATGACAACGGCGAAATCGGGCGACTGGCTCACGCGCGGCCCAATGGCATGAGGATTTTCCAAGCGCCAGTGCGGTGCAGCGTCGCAGCCGGGAGGCGCGTGGGTTGGCCGCGGCGCTCGATCGGAGCCCTAGAAGTTCGCGTAGGCCTCGTTGCCGACAAAGCCCATCTTTTCGACCTGCGCCTGCTTGGTGATCGCCAGCACCTGATCGACCAGTTCATAGCGCGCCGTGGGCTCGGGCTGCAGGTGCAGCTCGGGCAGCGGGTTCATCTGCTGCGAAACGTCGAGGTACTGGCGCAGCTGGACGAGGTTGACCGGCGTTCCGTTCCACAAAACGGCCCCCGCGGTGGTGATCACCACCTTGTTCTTGATCGGGTCGACCGGCGGCGGCGTGGATTCCGGCTGACTCTGCGGCAGGTCGAGCTTTACGGCATGAGTCTGGATCGGGATCGTAATGATAAACATGATCAACAGGACCAGCAGGACGTCGATCAACGGCGTCATGTTGATATCCATGATCGGCTCGCCCTGGACGTTGTCGCTGGTGGTTTGCATTGCCATGGCGGCGTGCTCCTAATCTTTACAAGCGCGTGGTGACGCCGCCGGCGGGCGGCTCGGAAATGAAGCCGACCCGCGCGAAGCCGGCGCGCTGCATGGTGTAGATGGTCCCGCCGATACATTTGTACGGGGTGTTGATGTCGCCGCGGATGTGCGCCTCGGGCATATTCTCTTCGGTGATGTTATCGACCCCGCCGACCGCTTCGATCTGTTCCTCGAGTTTCTGGACGGCCCGGTCGAGCAGCTCCTTGCTGTCGACACGGGTCAAGTTCCAGTAAACCTCGCAATTGCCGTCAGGAGCGCCCCGGACAGTCAAGTTGACGTTTTCCGGCTTGGTCGTGGTCGGCTGGAAGCGCACCGCCGGCAGCTTGATCGGGACCGACTGCAGCACGACGGGAATGGCGATCAGGAAGATGATCAGCATCACCAGCATCACGTCGACGAGCGGCACGACGTTGATGTCCGACATCGTCTCCATTTCTTCGTCGCCGCCGGGGCCAACGTTAACTGCCATGCTGTTCGCTTTCTGCTCGGTTCACGCAAATTCGAAGGGACGCCCGGCGAATACCGCCCGGCGCCCCCAATGGCTTACGGCCGGTCGTCGCCGACGGTGGTCGGGCTCGCCTGAGCGCCGGTGCGCGTGTCGCCGGCACGGAGCGGTTCGTTGCCACGCTGGGTGGGTGCCGTCGCTGACCGGGTCGGTGTGGTGCCGCGGGCATCGCCCTTGCCGCCGCCGGCCATCGCCGGCTTCACCTGGCCGTTCGACATCAAATAGCCGTGCAAGTCGTTGGTGAAGGCCGCGAGGTCCTCCATGATCGACTTGTTGCGGCGGACCAGCCAGTTGTAGGAAAGCACCGCCGGAACCGCGACGACCAGGCCGAGCGCGGTCATGATCAGCGCTTCGCCGACCGGACCGGCAACGGTGTCGATCGACGCCTGACCGGACGCACCGATCTTGATCAGCGCGCGGTAGATGCCGACCACGGTTCCGAACAGGCCGATGAACGGCGCCGTCGAGCCGACCGTGGCGAGAAACGCGAGGCCTTCGCCGAGGCGCGCGCCGATCGAACCCTGGCTGCGCGCCAGGCTGTTGGACATCCAGTCGTGCTGGTCGATGGGGTCGGTCAGCTTGCCGTGCTGATCCTGCGCAACCAGCGCGTCGTCGACGATGGACCGATAAGCACTGCGGGCCTCGAGCTTGGTCGACGCATCGCGAAGGTTGGGTGAGTTCCAGAAGCTGGCTCGCACCTTGCGGCCCTGGCTCATGATCTTCTGCTGTTGCATCAATTTTGTGAACAGGATGTAAAAAGTGCCCAGGGACATGATCACGAGGATCGCGAAGGTGGTCCAGGCGATGATGCCGCCCTCCTCGAGCGCCGCCATGAGGCCATAAGGGCTTTCCGCTACTGGTGCTGGTGCTGCCATGATCGTCTACTTTCCTCTGATGTTGTGATGCTTCGCGCGACGGCTACTCCAGCCGCCAAGTGATCCGTTGCCTGAAAGTTCCGGTGGTCGGATTGCCGCTGCTATCCCGTGCAGGCGTGAACTTCGCCCGGCTTTGCAGGATTCGACAGGTCGTCGAATCGAGCGTCCTCGATCTGCTCGAGCTTGCGACGTTGCAGCCCGACACCCGCCCGTTGGTCCCGATTTGCAGCACGACGGTAACCGTACCCTGCTCTTCGTTCTCGATTGCCCGCGATGGATAATCGTCACTGCGGATCAGGCCCTGAAGGTTACCGGACACGCTTTGCGGCTCGATCTTCCTCACGGCCGGCGGAGCCGGCGGAGCCGGCGGCGCGATTGGAGTCGGCACGAACGGCGGCGGATTGGGGGTAGTCTGAATTTGCGGAGTCGTGATATTGGTCCGCACAAGCGGCGGCGGCGCCGCGACTTGCGGCGGCGGCGGAGTGTCGGGCTGTTCCGGCGGGGGCGGCGGCTCCTCGGGGGGCGGCGGCTCTTCCTCGACGTCGAAAGTTTTCAAATCCTCCATCGCCTGCTTGGCGACGTTATAGGCAAGCCCGGTGACCAATGCGTATCCGAGCGCGACGTGGATCAGCGCGACGACGACGATCGCCGCCGTCCGATTGCTGCTCATCTGTTTGCGTTCAGCGTAGGACATTAAGCCGCAATGCTCCTCGACAAGCCGCTGACTAGACGTTCGGACAATAGATCCGAACGCGCGTCCTGCGTAGTGGACTGGTTCCGCCGATGTATCAAAATATCATCGGCCACAAGCGCGCTCCTTATAACCCGCTCAAAGGCCGCGCAACGGATTTTGTTCCACGGCCGCAAGGTATGCGGCGAAAGCAGGCGGCCGTTTTAGCTGAATGAAGTGATCTCAACCCCGACTCCGCGCGCTTCGTCGTAGATGTCCGGCTTGGTCGTTGCCACGCGAAGCGCCTTGACGCCGCGCATCGCGGCGAACCGCTGGAAGATCGCGTGAGCCAGCGTTTCCTGCAGGTTATAGCGCCCCGCCCCCGCCAGCGCCTCGATCTCGGTGCGCAAATAGTCATAGTCCCAGGCAGCGGCCGGATCGTCGTCCGCCGGCGGAGTGACGTCCTCGAGCCATATTTCGACCGTGACCAAGAGCCTTTGCGGCTTGCCAACCTCGTATGGGTGAAATCCGATATCGGCCTGCACCGCCAGCGAATCGAGCAGGATTCGACTCGAGCGCACCCGCAATTGGTCCGGCACGAGCCCGTCAAGCTTCGGTCCGCCGGCCGTCATTTAGCCGCCAGGAACTGCACGTCGCGGTCCAGCGACCAGAAGCGCTGGCCGCCGTCGATGGTCAGGACTTCTCCGGTCACCGCGGGCGACGCGATCAGATAGCGCAAGGCGGCGATAACGTCGCCCGGCTCGACTGCGCGGCGCAATGGATTGGCGCGCTGCATGACGGCAAAATTCTCCTCGCTCTGCCCGGCCGAACGCAGCATCAGCGCCGGCGCCACGCCATTGACCCGGATGCCCTTGGGCGCAAGCGCCCGAGCGAAAAGTTCGATCAGCCCGGCGAGCGCCTGCTTCGACACGGTGTAGCTGAGGAAATCGGGATTGGGCGCTGCCAGCTTCGCGTCGAGGAGATTGACCACCAGCGCGTCGGCGGCGCCATCGTGCGCCAACGCAAAGGCTTCTGTCAGGAGCAGCGGTGCACGGACGTTGACCGCCATGTGCGCGTCGAACTCCGCTGCGCTGAAAGCGCCGATGCCATCCCATGCGAAGCGCGCGGCATTGTTGACCAGCAGCCGCACCGGCGGCAGCCCAGCGGCGGCTGCGAAAACCTGCTCCGCGCATCCCGGGTCGGTGAGATCGGCGGCCGCCGCGACCGCGCCTTCGGGAACCGGATCCTGGTCGCGCCGGACATGCGCCACCACGGCCCACCCGTCGGCGATCAGCGCGCGCACGATCTCGGCCCCGACGCGCTTGCCGGCCCCGGTGACGATCGCCGTCCTATCCTGTCGCCGCATCCCCGCCGCCTAACACCGTCTCCCACGCGCTCGCAATGGACGCGCCGCTAACCTACATCGCCGCCATGCCCGAGCGCCGCCCGCCTATCGAGCTTCAAGGAATCAGCCTCGGCGAGCTCGAGACGCTGATCGGTGAGCGCCGCCTGCCGCCGGTCGATCAATGGGACCCGCCCCATTGCGGTCATTCGGATATGCGCATCGCTCGCGACGGCACCTGGTACCATCAGGGGACGCCGATCCGGCGACCGGCGATGGTGCGGCTGTTCGCGACCGTCCTGCGGCGCGAGCCGGACGGCCGCCACATGCTCGTCACGCCGGTCGAAAAGCTCGAGGTCGACGTCGAGGCGACGGCGTTCCGGGCGGTCGAAATGGAAAGCGAAGGGACAGGCGAGCAGCGCCGAATCGCGCTTCGCCTCGACAGCGGCGATGCGGTCATCCTCGGGCCCCGGCACCCGCTCCGGCTGGTGACCCAAGAGCATGGGCCGAGCCCCCGGGTCCTGGTCCGCCACGGCCTCGAGGCCGAGCTCGCCCGCCCGGTCTATTACGAGCTCGCCGAGATCGCGCTTGCCGAGGGCCGCCAGCCGCCCGGGATCTGGAGCGACGGCGCCTTCTTCGCCCTCGAAATCGCGATGAAGGCGAGCGCCACGATCCTCGCCGAGCGGCTGCGCTCGGCACTCGACCGGGCGCCCGGCGAACCGCTCCTCCCCGGTGACGATTGGGAGGCCAATGCGTCCCCAGCCCCGGCGGCGGTGCTGATCGCGATCACCGACCGTCCGGAGCCCGGGGTCATCCTGACGGTCCGCAACCCCGGCATGCGGACCCACGCCGGCCAGGTCGCATTTCCCGGCGGTCGCATCGATGCGAACGAGGATGCGACCGCCGCCGCGCTGCGCGAGGCGTGGGAGGAGCTCGGCCTCGATCCCGGCGAGGTCGAGCTGGTGGCGACGCTCGAGCCCTATTGCACGGTCACCGGCTTTGCGGTCACTCCGGTAGTCGCAGTCATTGCTCCCGACCTGCCGCTCGCGCCGCACGAGCATGAAGTCGCCGACTGGTTCGAAGCCCCGCTCGGCTTCCTGCTCGAGCCCGCCAACCAGCACCGCCAATGCGTGCTGTTCGAGGGCCGGATGCGCCACTATTACCGTATCGACTGGAACGGCCGGAACATCTGGGGGGCGACCGCGGCAATGCTCGTCAATCTTTCGCTCAGGCTGCAATGGAGGTGAACCTCGATGCCGCCAAATGGCGCCGCCGCCGCGGCGTCGCGCGCCTCCTGAGAGCGCTCGGCGCCGATCAGGGCCTGACGCGCTACGTCGGCGGAGCGGTGCGCGACGGCCTTCTCGGGCTGCCGGTCAGCGATATCGACCTGGCGACTCGGATCCGGCCCTTGGAAGTCGTCGAACGGCTCGAGCGCGCCGGCATCAAGGCGGTCCCGACCGGCATCGCCCACGGCACCGTCACCGCCGTCAGCGACGGCCAGCCGGTCGAGATCACCAGCTTGCGCCGCGACGTTTCGACCGACGGCCGCAGAGCGACCATCGCCTTCACCGACGACTGGATGGAGGACGCGGCCCGGCGCGACTTCACGATGAACGCGCTGAGCGCCGATCCGAAAACCGGCGAGCTGTTCGATTATTTCGGCGGGCTTGCCGATCTCGAGGCGCGGCGGGTGCGCTTCATCGGCGAGGCCTTCGAGCGGATCGCCGAGGACCATCTCAGGATCTTGCGCTTCTTCCGCTTCCACGCCCGCTTCGGATCGGGCGAGCCGGACGCAGCTGCGCTTGCCGCCTGCACCGCCCGCGCCAAGGATCTGATGGCCTTGTCGCGTGAACGGATCGCCGACGAGCTGTTGAAGCTGCTTGGCCTGCCGGACCCGGCGCCGACCGTGACGCTGATGCTCGACCGCGAAATTCTGGCTCCGGTGCTTCCCGAAATCGAGCCATCAGCCGTCGCGTCGCTGGAGCGCGCGATCGCAGCCGAGCGCGAAGCCCAGGCCGCGCCCGACGCGCTCCGCCGGCTGGCGGCGCTGCTCCCGCCCGACCCGTTGCAAGCCGAGAAGGTCGCGGCGCGGCTCAAGCTGTCGAACAAGGCCCGCAAGCGGCTCGGCTGCGCGGTCGCCAGTGAGCTCGGCGCAAATCCCGAGGCGCTCGCCTACCGCGTCGGCACCGACTGCGCGGTCGACCGGCTGCTGCTCGCCGGGGAGCCCGCCAAGGCGGCCTTAATCACTGGCTGGCGGGTGCCGAAGCTGCCGATCGGCGGCGGCAAGCTGATCGCGCGCGGAATGCCCGAGGGTCCCGCCGTCGCCCGGACCCTGCGGGAAATCGAGGATCGCTGGGTCGAAGCCGGCTTCCCGCACGGCGAGGCGTTCGAGCGCATCGTCGCCGATGCCCTGGCCGCGGCGAGCGCCCGCTAGGCCGCAACATCGCGGGCTCCTAGCGGGCGAGGCAGCGAAGTAGGCCGAACCCAAGGCACTCCAGGCCGCCGACGACGAGAAGTGCTAGGCCGCTGACCATCTCTCGGAGGAGCAGAGGACCTCGCGCGCCGCAATTAGGCGGGTGTAGTCGTTTGGCTTTCCGAGCCGCTTGGAACCGTGCCCTTGGATGCCGGGACCTCCGGCTCTACCGTTTCCGCGGGTGCTGGATCAGACGTTTGATTGCCGCCCGTCGTCTTGGTCTCGAAAACGCCTTTCTTAATCGTCTCTCGAACGTTGCTCAGAATTTGCGAGGGCGTGCAAAGGTTCTCATTTTCCTGCAATTGTCCAATCGCCAGAACGACATCGTCGGGGGGATTCTTGTAGACGGCAGCGCGATTTTCGGCGAGCACGTTCATCGTCATCGTCCTAACCGCTGCGATATTGTCATTATCGAACAGGAAGTGCCGATCGTAGATGCTTAATCCGGCAGCTGCGGTCGAAGAAAATCCTGCGAAGCCGGTGACTAAGTCCGCGTTGACGTTTTCGGCATCGCTCAAGAGCTTGAGGCCGATCACCAAATTCACCGCATCCGTCAGCGGCTTGATCAGGTCGCGCAAGATTGCCGAATTGCGCTGGTTGCGCCCCATTTCGTTGAAATATTCATTGCAGTAGAGCCGAATTAAAGAAAAGCCGCTGTTTAGCAGTGGCTCCATCGCGGCCTGGTCAGGGCGGTTACCCAATTTTCGCTTGTCGACCAACCGTTTAAGGTCATCGATAAACATCTGTTGCACCCCATAATAGTCCGCTGCGCGAACACTCCGTAGGTCACTGGCATCGTGCAACCGGTTGGCGCCACGATAGCTGGTGCAAGCAGAAAGAAGAGATGTTGCGGCGATCGCCGCCCAGATCGAATGGTGAAAACGCATGACCAACCCCCCTACTGGTCACGACTCGGCCCGTTAACTCTAGGTTAAATCGGCGCAATCACAAATAATAACTGATGGCTGACTTTTACCGCTTGCGCGACCGCCAATATTCGATCGCCGCTTGGGGCTCGAGCGGCTTGGCGAAATAATAGCCCTGGCCGCTGGCGCAGCCGAGCGCCGCTAATGTCGTCGCCAGCTCGACCGTCTCGATCCCTTCGGCGGTGGTCGACATGCCGAGCGCCTCGGCGAGGCTGAGCACCGCCCGGACGATCGCCACGCTGTCGGGATCGACCATCATCCCGGAAACGAAGCTGCGGTCGATCTTGAGGACGTCGATCGGCAGCCGCTGGAGATAAGCGAGGCTCGAGTAGCCGGTGCCGAAATCGTCCATCGCGACGGTCGTGTCGAGCGCTTTCAAAGCCTCGAACACGCGGGTCGCGCGGCCCGGATCCTGGACGATCGAGCTCTCGGTCAGCTCGAGGGTCAGCCGCTCGCCCGTGAGGCCGCTCGATTTCAGCGCACCCGCGACCACTCCGGCGATATCATCGCGCGCGACCTGCATCGCCGACAGGTTGACGGCAACATAGAAAGGCAGCGTGCCGCCGGCCTCGCGGTCCCAGTCGGCGAGCGTCCGCGTGGCCTTGTCCATCGCCCAGCGGCCGAGCGTCAGGATCAGCCCGCTTTCCTCCGCCACCGGGATGAACTCGGCCGGGCTGATCTCGCCGCGGTCGTCGTGGGTCCAGCGGGCGAGCGCCTCGAAACCCGCGACCTCGCCCGATTTCAGGTTGATCAGCGGCTGGTAGAAGAGCTTGAGCTGGTCTTTCTCGAGCGCTCGGCGAAGCTCGGTCTCGATCGAGAAGCGGCGCCTTGCGAGGCTCGCTTCCTTGGGTTCGTACACCCGCGGCTTGCCCACTTGTTTCGCCTGCTTGACCGCGAACTGGGCGTTGCGGAACAGCTCTTCGGGGTCCTGGCGGGCATCCATCAGCGCGACGCCGATCGCGCATTCGATGCGAATCTCGAGGTCGGACAGCTTGAACGGCGTCTTCATCACCTGCTGGACACGCTCGGCAGCCTTGAGCGCATCGGCGACCCCGCGGCGCAGCGACACCAATACTCCGAACTCGTTGCCGCCGGTGCGGGCGAGGACGTCACCGCCCCGCAGCGCCAGGATCAGCCGCCGGGCGAAAGTGATCAGCAGCTCGTCCCCGGCAAGACTGCCCATCGATTCGTTGATCCGGCTAAAGCGCAGCATGTCGACGACCAGCACCGCATGCTCGAGGTCGCGCGAAGCCTTGGCGCCGGCCTTCTCGATGGCTTCGGTAAAGGCGAGGCGGTTGGGCAGCCCGGTCAGGCTGTCGCGCAGCATCTCGGCGCGCAGAGTCCGCTCGGCCTGCACCTCGATGGTCCGGTCGACAAGGCTCAGCAGGCAGCGCGGACGCGCGCCTTGCGCCAGGGGCAACGGCGCCAGCTTGAGCCGGAAGTAGCGGGCGGAGATGCCCTCGCCATCGCGGAAATCGAGCTCGCCGATGGTGTCGGTGCCGGCGAAGAAGTTGGTCAGGAGCTCGGCGATTGCGCCGGTCTTCAGGCAGTCGGCCTGATCCCATTCGAGCGTTTCGCAAGTCGACTGGGCAACCGTTTCGCGAAAACGGCTGTTGTGCGCCAGCACTCGAACGGCGCCGCCATCGCCCTGGGCGATGACCGCGGCCGCGATCGGCAGCGCGCCGAGCAAGGCGGTATCGTCGGCGGTCGCAAGATGCGGTTGTGCAGCGGAATTCCTTGTCCGCCGTGGTCGCGCCGGTTCCGGCAGACGGTTGGTAGCAGCCCGCATCCGCCCCGCCCTACGTGCGCTAGGTTAATTCCGGGTTTAACCAAAAGCCGCAAATTGTTGATCTGTGATGGTTAACGGTCCTGCCCCGGCATGTGGGGCAGAAATGAATCATCCAAACCGATTGCTTCTCGGGAAGCCCACCGGCGGCATTCGCCCCGCCGCGCCGCGCGCCGCCCGCCACGGCGTCAGGTCGCTTTCGGTGCGCACCCGCCCGCTTTCGCCGCCGAGCGCCCAGCTGAGGCCGTCGGCGAAGCAAAAGGCGATCGCGTCGCCCAGCCCGCCGTCGCGGAAGCGCTGCAGCATCACGCCTTGCCCGCGGGCCAGTTCCGGCAGCTCGGACAATGGGAACACCAGCAGCTTGCGGTTTTCGCCGACCGTCGCGACCGCGTCGGCGCCTTCCGGAATCTCGCTCGCCACCGCGACTTTGGCGCCCGCTCGCAAGTTGACCAGCTGCTTGCCCTTGCGCGTCTCGGCCAGCGTCGCCTCGCCAGGGGCGACGAACCCGCGCCCGTCGGACGACGCGATCAGCAGCCGCGCCTCGGCCCGAGCGACCATGAACGCCACGATCCCGACGTCGGCGTCGAGGTCGATCAGCAGCCGCACCGGCTCGCCGAAGCCGCGCCCGCCGGGCAGCTTGTCCCCGGCCAGCGTGTAGACCCGGCCGTTGTCGGCAAACAGCGCCAGCCGGTCGGTCGTCTGAGCGTGAAAATCGATGAACGGCGCGTCGCCCTCGCGCCACTTGAGCGCGTGGATCTCCTCGCTGGCCAGATGTCCGCGCATCGCCCGGATCCAGCCGCGCTGCGAGAGCAGCACCGTGATCGGCTCCTTCTCGATCATCGCCGACCAGTCGACTTCGCGCGTCGCGCTGGCTTCCTCGATGCGCGTTCGCCGCTCATCGCCGAAGCGCTCACGCACCGCCGCCAGGTCCTTCTTGAGCCGGTTGCGCTGCTTGCGCGGGCTTTCGATCAGCGCGTGAAGCTTCTCGCGCTCCTTGGCCAGCGCCGCGCGCTCTTTGGCGAGCTCCATCTCCTCGAGGCGGCGCAACTGCCGCAAGCGCATGTTGAGGATCGCTTCCGCCTGCCGCTCATTGAGTGCGAATTCAGCGATCATCACCGGTTTTGGCTCGTCCTCGGTGCGGATGATCGCGATTACCCGGTCGAGGTTGAGGAAGGCGATCAGGAAGCCGTCGAGCAGTTCCAATCGCTCGTCGATCTTGCCGATCCGGGTCCGCGAGCGGTTGAGCAGAACCTCGATCTGGAACACCAGCCACGCGGTCAGCGCCTGCTTGAGGGTCATCACGCCCGGAGTGCGGTTGGCGTCGAGCACGTTCAGATTGAGCGGAAAGCGAATCTCGAGGTCGGTTAGCCGGTAGAGGCTCTCGAGCAGTAGCTGCGGGTCGACGGTGCGCGACCGCGGCTCGAGCACCAGGCGGACCTTTTCGTCGCTCTCGTCGCGCACATCGGCGAGGATCGGCAGCTTCTTGTCGGCGATCAGCCCGGCGATCTGCTCGATCAGCCGGCCTTTCTGCACGCCGTACGGCACCTCGCTCACCAGCAGGTGCCAGGCGCCGCCTTTCTCGCGCTCGACCGAGATCGAGGCGCGCAGGCGAAAGCTGCCGCGACCGGTCGCATAGGCGGCCGCGATCGTGTCTGGCCCGTCGACCAGCACTCCGCCGGTCGGGAAGTCGGGCCCGCGAACGATTTCCGCCAGCGCGGCGTCGCTGGTCCTTGCCTCCTCGACCAGCCTGACCGCCGCGTCGATCAGCTCGGCCACGTTGTGCGGCGGGATCGACGTCGCCATCCCGACCGCAATCCCGCTGGCGCCGTTGGCAAGCAGATTGGGAAACAGCCCCGGGAAGACCTCGGGCTCTTCTTCCTCGCCATTGTAGGTCGGCCGGAAATCGACCGTTCCTTCGTCGAGCCCCGCCATCAGCTGGCTGGCAACCGCGGTCAGGCGCGCTTCGGTGTAGCGGTAGGCGGCGGCATTATCGCCGTCGATGTTGCCGAAATTGCCCTGTCCGTCGACCAGCGGGTAGCGAAGCGCGAAATCCTGCGCGAGGCGGACCATCGCGTCATAGACGCTCTGGTCGCCGTGCGGATGGTATTTGCCGATGACGTCGCCCACCACCCGGGCGCTTTTCTTGAACGCGGCCGCGGGGTCGAGGCGCAGCAGCCGCATCGCCCACAGCAATCGCCGATGGACCGGTTTCAACCCATCGCGGACGTCGGGCAGCGAGCGCGCCGTGATCGTCGACAGCGCATAGACCAGGTAGCGCTCGGATAAAGCGGCATCGAACGGAACGTCGATTTCGGACTCGGCGGTGGATTGCATGGGCTCGCCCTAGCAACCGCGCCCGCCCCGCGAAAGCGGCGCGAGATCACCGTCATATCGGACCAGTCCCATCTCGAAACCTAGCTTATGTGGTTGAATTCACGGCCTGT
This sequence comes from Sphingomicrobium sp., assembly GCA_035512655.1. GTDB lineage: Bacteria > Pseudomonadota > Alphaproteobacteria > Sphingomonadales > Sphingomonadaceae > Sphingomicrobium. The sequence continues at coordinate 69,160 of DATKDM010000013.1, forward strand.
GGATACCTAGGGTATTGCTCAGGGGATGACGCGGAACGCAGTGAGGATCGCTTAGTGCATCAGTACAGAATCTATCGCCTCGACGGCGCCGGACGCGTCGGCAGCGCAGATTGGGTCGATGCGCCCAGCGACGCGGCGGCGATCGACGCGGTTCGAGCGCGCGGTTCGATACACGAGCTGTGGCAGGGGCGTCGCCTGGTGACGAGATTCGCTGGCGATAGCGAGGAGCCCCGCGTCCGAGCGTCGGCCGTTCCGGCGCGCCCCGATGCCCGTTGGGGCGCCCGCCCGGGCCTCTAACCGTCGAAACTATTTCGCATGGTGCGGATAATGCCTGAGGTGGCGCTGTCCGCGCGCCTTCATCGATCCTTCGAGGAGCCGGTTGGAGGTTTCCTCCGCCGCCTCGGGGCTCAGCGCGACATCGACGTGATCCGGGCCCTTGACGAAAACCTCGCCATCCTCGGCGGTGACCGAACTCGGCTGGCGATAGATTTTCTTGTTACGCATACGGGGCCAACGGTTGAGCGTGCCGCCTCGTTGCATATGATCGCCCCATATCGCGCGGCAGCGACACGACTCCTTGCGCCGGCGGTGCTTCAATAACCTGACAGAAAAAGACTAAGCGCGAGGCAAGTGTTCATAAATAATACTGCGCAAAGCACTTACTTTCCTGACTAACACATTCACCCATCATGCATCTCAACGGCCGTAGCTGCGTTGTTACTAACGAAGCCGGTTGTTTTTCGGCATTTTTTTAAGGATCATTATTATGACAACGTTCTCAAAGATTTTGGCAGGCGCGGCCGGTTTGGCCATGGCTGCGGGCGCAGCGGCTCCCGCGGCGGCTCAGTATTCGCCCTACGGCGGCTATAACGGCGGTTACAACAGCGGCGGAGTCGTCGGCGCGGTGATCAATTCGGTTCTCGGTGGCGGGCGCTACGGCGCCTACGGCCAGGGCAATGACCGCGTCGCGGTCGACCAGTGCGCCCGTGCCGCCGAAGCGCGCGTCAGCTACACCAATCGCGCCAATGCCAGCCGCAACTATGGCCAGGCCTATGGCGATCCGCGCTATAACAATCAGCGTTACGGCTACAACACCGCCACTTCGGCACAGGTCATCGGCATCACGGGCGTCCAGCGCCAGCGCAATGGCGTCAAGGTGTCCGGAGTGATCAATTCCGGCCTGACCCACCGCAGTGCCTACGGTAACCAGGCCTATGGCTACGGCAACCAGGGCTATGGCTATGGCAATCAGGCCTATGGCTATGGCAACCAGGCCTATCCGAACCAGGCTTACAACCCTTACGTCCGCAATTCCCAGGTCGCCGACCTTCGCTTCAGCTGCCGCGTCAACTACCGCGGTCAGGTGAGCAACCTCGACATCAAGCGTAACGTGGTCGCTCGCCGCGCTTACTAAGCCCGGCTGACGTCTCGTTGAGCGAATGCGCGCGGCCGGCAACGGTCGCGCGCATTTTCTTTGCCTCGGTCAGCTCGCCGGAGGACCAGCGCCTGGCTCAACCAACCGCGATGTCGAAATGCAGCACGTCCTCGCGGGTGCCGAGCCGGGTGTAGAGCGCGACCGCCGGCTCATCGACCGGATCGGCCTGGACGAACACCACCCAGGCGCCTCGCGCCGCCGCGATTCCCTTGAGTTCCTCGATGAGTGCGGTGGCGATGCCGGTGCGGCGATGCGCCGCAGCGACCGCCAGATCGTAAATGTAGATTTCGCTGCGCTCGCGCTCGAACTTTTGAAGCTCGTAGGCGGCCAGGCCGCCGACCACCGCCGAGCCCTTGACGGCGGCCAAAGCGATGAAGTGCTCGCTGCCCAGCAGCCGCCGCAAATAGGCCTCGCCCGGGCGAGCGGCGCCGTAGGTCTCGACCTCGTCGAACGCCTCTCCAAACACGGCCAGCATCGCGTCCATTTTGTCGAGATCGCCCGGTCCAAGGGCAATCAGGCGCACGCGGTCTAGGTCGTCCATGGGTATTAACCTATGTTAAAAGGAATGGGATGGGAATTCGCTAGGAACAGCAACGGCAATTGGTCGGCGCGACTAGGCATAGATTTGATGCCATTCGCCGTTCTCGGCCTCGCGGATCGCCTCCAGAAGCCACTCCCGAAAGCGTTTCACCTTGGGCACCAGGCGCCGCTCGGGCGGATAGGCAAGCCAATAGGCATAGCCCGCGGTCGAGGTCAGCTCGAACGGCTGGACCAGCCGCTGGGCCGCAACGTCGCCGCGCCACAGAAACGGGGTCAGCAGCGCGAAGCCCTGGCCGGCCATCGCCGCATGGCCTTCGTTGGCCTGGCTGTCGAGACGGATGCCGCCGCGCGGCCGATGGCTGTCGAGCGTCACCCCGGCGTCGCCGAACCAGCGCGTCCACCATTCGTCCTGGATGCCGATCAGCGGCAGGTTCGGCAAGTCGGCCGGCTCGAGCCTGCGGCCGAGGTCACGCTCGAACTTGGCGATACACTCGGGGCTCGCCATCGGCGTGAAGTCCGATTCCATCAACTTGTGCACCTCGAGCCCGGGCCAGTCGCCGCCCCCGGCGCGAATGGCGACGTCGGCTTCGCCCGAGCGCAAGTCGACGATGGCGTTGCTGGTCGTCATCCGCACGGCTAGGTCGGCATGCTCCATCTGGAACCCGCCCAGCCGCCACGCCAGCCAGGTGTTGGCGAACGTGTGGGTCGTCGTAACCGTCAGCAGCGACTCATCCTCGGCCGTGTGGCTGGCGAACGCCGCCTCGATCGAATCAAACGCCTGGCTCAAGGTCGGTAACAGCCGCTGGCCGAGCGGGGTCAGCCGCGCCCGGCCGCGCTCGCGGACAAACAGCGCCGCGCCCAACCGCTCCTCGAGCGCCTTCACCTGATACGACACCGCCGCCTGGGTCAGCCCGAGCTCGGCTGCCGCGGCGGTGAAATTCTCGGTCCGGGCGGCGGCCTCGAAGGCGCGCACCGCGGACAAGGGGGGAAGCCGTCGCATCGGATTTCCTTTTCTGTTTCCGCGCAGGCGCGAAATCACCGACCCTATAAATCCAGCTTATCGATCCTGTCGAGCGTTTGATTGGCGCAACGAAATCGCCGGACCTACATGATTGTCCACCGCCGGCGGAAGTCCTTCCCCTCCCCAGCCCCCCGCCGGCGGACCATATCGACGAAAGGACAGGTAAGAAATGGCTTATGGACTGAACCGCCAGCTGTTTGTCGAGAACGGCCCGGCGCTGACCGCCGCCGACGGGCGCAGCCCGCGCTCGTCGATGGTCCACCGAGCCTGGCGCGGGCTCGACAGCGAGCGCCGCCTGGCGATCGTCGAGCGGACGCTCAAGCCCGCCAACGACGATGGCGTCGACGGCTTCCCGCTCGCGCTCTGACCGCGAACCCCTGAGCAACGCAAAGGAGAAACGTCATGATCGACGAGATTTTTGATCGCACCTACCAGGCCGGCCGAGCCGACCTCAATGCTGGCATCGAGCGCGGCCTCAACCGTCTCGGCGAGAGCATCGGCAGGAGCTTTGAGGTGCTGCACCGCATCCAGTGGAGCGCTCCGTGGGAACGCAAATCCACGAACGTCCAATGCGGCTGAAGTCCCCCAGCCGCCGGTGAGGAGCGCGGCTTTGCACGCGCCGCGCTCCTCGCCTATAGCCCGCGCTTCCCCGCCTACCCGTGGAGTGAAGCGTCAAAAAATGGTCCGCCGCCGACAGATCTACGAAGGCAAGGCCAAGATCCTCTATGAGGGTCCGGAGCCGGGGACCCTGATCCAATATTTCAAGGACGACGCGACCGCCTTTAACGCCCAGAAGCGTGGCACCATCAGCGGCAAAGGCGTGTTCAACAACCGCATTTCCGAGCATATCTTCGTCGCCTTGAAAGCGATCGGCGTGCCGACCCACTTCATCCGCCGCCTGAACATGCGCGAGCAACTGATCCGCCAGGTCGAGATCGTGCCGATCGAGGTGGTGGTGCGCAACGTCGCCGCCGGCTCGCTGTCGAAGCGCCTCGGGATCGAGGAAGGCACCCAGCTGCCGCGCACCATCATCGAATATTTTTACAAGGACGACGCGCTCGGCGACCCGCTCATCGCCGACGAGCATATCGCCTGCTTCGGCTGGGCCAGCCAGGACGAGATGAACGACATCGCCGACATGGCGATCCGGGTGAACGACTTCATGTGCGGGATGTTCGCGGCGATCGGCATCCGCCTCGTCGACTTCAAGCTCGAGTTCGGGCGGGTGTGGGAAAACGACTATCCGCGGATCATCCTCGCCGACGAGATCAGCCCCGACGGCTGCCGCCTGTGGGACATGAAGTCGAACGAAAAACTCGACAAGGACCGCTTCCGCCTCGACCTCGGCGGCGAAGCCGAAGCCTATCAGGAAATCGCCCGCCGCCTCGGGCTGCTCGAGGAGGACGAGGCCAACAGCGTCCTCGACTTCGACACCCACCGCAAGAAGCGCGGGCGGTAGGCACCTCGACCCTCACATTTGTTACGGCTGTCCGCCACTCATCTGCAGGAAATTCAGGAACTCGCGACGGTTGCGCGGTCCATAGGTCGTGAAACGCGGATTAGGGCGGTCGGCATAAGCCAGGCGTGCCCCAGCGACGCGATCCGACGCGCTTTCCCGTTGCAACTGGTTGACGTCAAGGCCGTAGGGCTTGGCAGCGTTGAGGCCGAACACTTTGCGCCGGAGTTCAGGCGTAATGCGCGGATAACCGTGCGCCTCTTGAAGCTGCTCTGAAATTTGAAAGGTGCGGAAAGCCTGTATCTGATCCTGCGGCGAGCCGTACCAAATTGAATCCGTCCCCCACAGCACATTGTCCTCTCCGACATATTTGAACAGCTTGCCGAGCAGGTGCGCCGCGCTGGTGGGATCGCGCATCGAAACGAAACGCCAAGTGGAGCCGAGCTCGGCATAGACGTTGGCATTGCGCTCGACGCCGGCTTCCAAGAGCGAAGTAATCAGCGCGTCCGCACCGTCCTGGCGCTTGGCATCGTAAGGCCCTTCCGCCTGCCCCGCCACATAGCCCGAATGATAGATAAGGAAGTTCAAGTCCGGAAAGCGCTTCGCGATCGGACCGATGTCGCGGCAGGTGGAATGCTCGTAGCTCTTGGGGCCGAAGGGGAAACCCTTGTGGATGGCAATATTGCGGACACCGAGCTTGCGCGCCTTCTCCAGGAACGCGATGCCGACATCGTCGGTCATCCAGAAGCCCTCCCCGCTCGGGCCCCATTGCGTGTAGGTTTTGAATGCGCTGATCCCGAAGCCGGCGAGACGGTCCATGTCTTCGACGTCGCCGGGCTGGTTCGGGTTGACCCGCCCGTGCAGCATCAACCGCTTGCTGCCTTCCATCTTCTCGACGATTTCGCGCGTCGCCGCGGCCTCCTCGATGGTCAGCGGCTCATGCTCGCGCTTCGACGGAACGAAGGACAGGACCATGAGGTCGGTATCGGAGTCGAGAAAGACGTCCTTGATGAATTCATCCGGCCCGAGGCACTGAAGGTAGCTGAGCTCTCCCGGTGCCTTCGCGAGATCGCACTGCGTCTTTTCCATCACCGATAGCGGCCGATTTCCGGCGGGGATCTTCTTCAGCCATGCGCCGGTGGGATTCACGAAATGGCCCTGCACGTCGAAGATCCATTCTTCCTTACCAAGCTCGGCCGCGGCGAGCTGCGGTTCGGTGGCCGCCTCGGCGCTTAATTCGAAGAAGCCGCCGGCGCGGCCTGCCGCCGCATGCGCTTCGTTGAATGCGAGCAGGGTCGCGGCTGCGCCGCAGGAAGAAACCAGGAACTCGCGTCGGCCGAGGCTAAGCCGCCGCGCGAAGCTTGCGGCCCGTTCGCCGGCAAGGGCGTTTGCGCGAAGGAGATGGCTTTCGAGCGGTATCGGCGCGAATTCTCCATTGGAGGTGGCATCCAATTTGATTGGCAGGCGTGTCCCGTCCGGATCGAAGTCAAAGTCCATCGCGAGGTCCTTCAAATTTGCGTCATGCTGCAATCGCGAACTGCGCCACGACATGCGCTGGCGCTATTTCAAGTTGGACGAAAAAGCCCGTCACTCAATCTTCCACAATTCCACGCCGCTTGTGAAATTTTCGACCAGAAGCCTCCCACTTTCTATGAAAGAATCGCGAGCGTCGCGAAGCAATCCCGCGGATGACTGGATTGCTTCGTCGCTGCGCTCCTCGCAATGACGGCGCCATGCCTGTCCCCCGCGCCCGCGTCGTCACCTTGAACGCCGCCCTCGGCCCGCTCGACTATCGCGTGCCGGACGGGATGACGGTCGAGCCTGGCTCGGTGGTCGTCGCGCCGCTCGGCCCGCGGCAGCTGGTCGGCGTGGCGTGGGAGCCCGAGCGGCTGCCGACCGGCGAGGTCGGCGACAATCGCCTGCGCCCGCTCGCCCATTTGCTCGACGTGCCGCCGATCGCAGCGCCGCTGCGCCGGCTCGCTGAGTGGACCGCGGATTATTATCTGAGCCCGCTCGCCGCGGTCCTGCGGATGATCCTGCCGTCGTCGAGCGCGCTCGAAGGCAGCCGCCAGCTGACCGAATACCGCGCGACCGGCCGCGTCCCCGAGCGCATGACTCCGCAACGGTTGAAAGCGCTCGCCGCGCTGGAAGGGCGCCAGGGGACGATCCGCGAACTCGCGCACCACGCCGAGGTCAGCGACTCGGTGCTGCGCGGCCTGGTCCACGCGGGCGCGCTCGAGCCCGTCACGGTCGAGGCCGACCGTCCGCCCGAGTGCCCCGACCCCGACTTCGCTCCGCCCGAGCTCAATTCCGAGCAGCGCGCCGCCGCCGCCAGCCTGTCGCAAGCGATCGGCGATGGCTTCGACCCGGTGCTGCTCGACGGGGTGACCGGATCGGGCAAGACCGAGGTCTATTTCGAAGCGGTCGCCGAATGCCTTCGCCAGGATAAGCAGGCGCTGGTCCTACTGCCCGAAATCGCTCTCACCGAGCCTTTCCTCAAGCGCTTCCAGGCCCGCTTCGGCTGCGCCCCCGTCGCCTGGCATTCGGACCTGCGCTCATCGCAGCGGCGGCGCGCGTGGCGGGCGATCGCGAGCGGCGAAGCCAAAGTCACCGTCGGCGCCCGCTCGGCCCTGTTCCTCCCCTACGCCAAGCTCGGCCTGATCGTCGTCGACGAAGCCCACGAGCCGAGCTTCAAGCAAGAGGAGGGCGTCCAGTATCACGCCCGCGACGTCGCAGTGATGCGGGGCAAGTTCGAGGACGTGCCGGTGGTCCTGTCGTCGGCGACCCCGGCGATCGAAAGCAGGCACATGGTCGAGATCGGCCGCTACCGCGAAGTCACTTTGCGGCACCGCTACGCCGGCGCGACGCTGCCCGAGATCCGCGCCCTCGACATGACCCAAGATCCGCCGCCGCGCGGCCGCTGGCTTGCGCCGAGCCTGGTCGAGGAGCTGCGCTCCAACCTCGAGGCGGGCGAGCAGTCGCTCTTGTTCCTCAATCGCCGGGGCTTCGCTCCGCTGACTTTATGCCGTCACTGCGGCCACCGCTTTCAATGCCCCAATTGCACCGCCTGGATGGTCGAGCACCGGCTGATGCACCGCTTGGCCTGCCATCACTGCGGACACGTGATGCCGCCGCCTAAAGCGTGCCCCGAGTGCGGCAAGGAGGACAGCCTCGTCCCCATCGGCCCGGGCGTCGAGCGGATCGCCGACGAGGTTACGGCGCTGTTCCCCGAGGCGCGGACCGCGATCGTCACTTCGGACACGATCTGGTCGCCGGCGCGCGCCGCGGAATTCGTCGCGGCGATGGAATCGAATGCGATCGACATCGTCGTCGGCACCCAGCTGGTGACCAAGGGCTATCACTTCCCGAATTTGACCCTGGTCGGGGTGGTCGACGCCGACCTTGGCCTGTCGGGGGGCGATTTGCGCGCCGCCGAGCGCAGCTTCCAGCAGATCCAGCAGGTCGCCGGCCGCGCCGGGCGCGGCGACAAGCCGGGCCGCGTGCTCGTCCAGACCCACGACCCCGGGGCACCGGTGATCGCGGCGCTGGTATCGGGCGACGGGCCCGGCTTCTACACCGCCGAAACCGAAGCCCGGCGCGAAGCGGCGATGCCGCCGTTCGGGCGCCTCGCGGCGATCGTCATCTCGGCCGAGGATTCGGCCGAAGCCGAAGCCGTCGCGCGCCGCATCGGCAGTGCCGCGCCCAGGGTCGAGGGAATGGCGGTGTTCGGCCCCGCTCCCGCACCGCTGGCGATGCTGCGCGGCCGCCATCGCCAGCGCATCCTCGTCCACGCTGCGCGCAGCCTCGACGTCCAGGACGTCATCCGCGACTGGCTCGCGGCGATCGAATGGGGCGCCAAGGTCCGGGTGACCGTCGACGTCGACCCGTACAGCTTCCTCTAGACGCACGTGACGCTTTCGCTACACGTCTTTTGTGCGGGAGTTTCAGGGGCTTGGGGTAATGATGCTCAGGATACTGGCGGCGCTTGCCTTGCTGTTGCTTCCCGCGGCGGTTCGGGCCGAATGGTGGGAAGCGAGGACCGACAATTTCATCGTCTATTCCGAGACTTCCGCCGCGGACGCGCGAAGGTTCAGTGAAAAGCTCCAGCGGTTCGAAATGGCGCTTCGTTCGCTTCAGAACATCAAGTACAGCCCGGAAACCAGCGATTCGATGCGGCTCACCGTTTTCCGCACCGGTCAGATCAACGACATCGGCCGGCTCGCCGGAAGCCAGGGAGTTGCCGGCTTCTACATCCCGCGCGCCGGCGGCCCGGTCGCATTCACGCCGGCGCGCCGCGAGATCGGTGAAAAGGGCGCGGCCAATGCCGATCGCCGCGCGGACCTCGACCCGCAAACGGTGCTGTTCCACGAATATTCGCACCATTTCATGTACCGGCATTTCTCCGCCGCTTACCCCGCCTGGTATCGCGAAGGATTTGCCGAGGCCTATTCGACGATCGATCTCAAGGATGATGGCAGCTTCCACCTCGGGAACGCTCCTCAGGCAAGGTCGGCGGCCTTTTCGGGCCTGCTCAATTTTTCGGTCCAACGAATGCTTCAGAGCGCGAACCGGCCGGGTTTCGAAGACGTTTACGGTCGCTACAGCCACGGCTGGCTGCTGACCCATTATTTGACCTTCGAGCCAAGCCGGCAGGGCCAGCTCCAGAATTACCTCCAACTGATCAACGCCGGCACCGAGCCGACCGATGCGGCGCAGCAGGCCTTCGGTGACCTCCGCAAGCTCGAAAGCGAGATCAAGCGCTACCTCAACGGCGACCTGCCCGGAGCGCTGGTACGGCCGGCGGGCTACCGCACGCCGACGGTGGCCTTGCGCCGGCTGGGACCCGACGAGGAAGCCATCATGAATGTGCGGATGCGCTCCAAGGTCGGAGTGACACGGAAAAAGGCCAAAGACGTCGCCGCGGACGCGCGGGCGGTTGCGGCAAACCACCCGCAAAGCTTTCCCGTCCAGCTGGCGCTGACCGAGGCGGAGTTCGATGCCGAGAATCTCGACCTCGCCGAGCGCGCCGCCGATGCCGCTTTGGCGCTGAGGCCGAACGCGGTCGAAGCGTTGATCTTCAAGGGCCGTATCTATCTCGAACGCGGCAAGAGCGATCGGCGCCAAAATGCGACGGCTCGGTCATGGTTTGCAAAGGCGCACAAGGCCGACCCGACCCATCCCAGCGTCCTGCACCTCAATTATCTGACCTACTTCCAGGCAGGCGGGGCAATCCCGGAGCCGGCGATCATCGGTCTCGAGCAGGCGTTCACTCAGGCGCCGTACGACTCCGACCTGCGGCTCACGGTTGCCCTGCAGCTGTTGGCCGAAAAAGACGGCCAGGTCGCCCGCCGCGTGCTTGCGCCGCTGGTCCACTCTCCGCACGAGTCGAAGAGCGCCAAGGCGCTCCGGCAGGTGTTCGACCTGCTTGCGGCGAACAAGGTCGATGACGCCTACAGTGCCCTGGTCGCCGAAATCGCCAAGCAGGAGGAAGAGAGGAAAGCTGGCAAGGAGCGCGACTAACCGGGAACCGTATCCGCCTCGGCGCGGGCCAGCCGCCGCCTGACCCACCACGGCCGCACCAGCTGGCCGCGCCTCACCGCCAGCCAGACCAGCGCAACGCCCGCTCCCGTCGCGATGACCATTGCGAACAGCGATGCCTCGAGTCCGAACGCTCCGCCGGACAGGATCTCGGGGCCAGACAATTGGGCTTCGACCATGCCGTTCTGGTCGAGTCCCGAAACCGGCACGTCGAAAATCCACCCCTGGGTGAAGTTCCACGCCGCGTGAAGCCCAATCGCCATCCACAAATTGCGGGTCAGCATATAGGCTCCGCCCAGTAGCACGCCGGTTTCGATGGCGATCGCGAACGACGACAGCGCGGTGGCGTTGGGGTTGAAGATATGTCCGAGCCCGAACAAAGCCGAGGTCAACGCCAGCGCGAACCAGCTACCGCCGAACTCCTCGAGCCAGCGGAACAGGATGCCGCGGAACGCCAACTCCTCCATGAATGCGGGCACTATGGTGAAAGCAATCAGCACCTTGAGCAGCTCGCCGGTCCCGCCCTCGCCGACGATAGACGTCGGCGATCGCGGCGACCCCGACGACCAGCGAGAAGACCAGGAACCCGGACAGCAGGCCGAGGCCAAGTCCCTTGGGTGCGTCGGCGATCCGCAAATCGTCGCGCGGGTTTTCACCAAGCCGGCGGATGACCAATTTGTAGACCAGCAGCGCCAGCGCCATGACGATGGCGCCCTTGGCCGCCATGCCGGAGATCTCGTCCATCGGCGGCAGCAGGTTGACGACCAGGCCGGCGGCAGTGAGCGCAAGCACGAACAGCGCGGCCGCGATCAGCATGGTGACCAACGGGAAATCGACGATCCGCTTCCAGGTCGGCTTGGCCGCCGGCCCGTCTTCTTGCGCGCGTTCCATTTGCCCGTCCCCCGGTTTCCCCGCACCTAGTGCGGCGAACAGCGGTTCCGGGCAAGCCGCTATTCGACCAGCGGCAACAACGGTGAAACGTCGCGGTGGCCCTCGGCCTCGAGCAGCCGGCGCTTGCGCTCAATGCCGCCGGCGTAACCGCCGAGGCTGCCGTCGCTGCGCACGACGCGGTGGCACGGGATCAGCACCGCGACATGGTTGGCGCCGTTGGCCGAGCCCGCCGCGCGCACCGCGCCCGGCTTGCCGACCGCGGCGGCGATCTGGGCATAGCTGCGGGTTTCACCGGCGGGGATCTTGCGCAGTTCGCGCCACACCGCTTCCTGGAAGGCGGTCCCGGCGACGTCGAGCGGCAATTCCGGCGCCGCGGCCGGGCGCTCGACCGCGGCCAGCGCGCCTTTCACCAGCTCGCCCATCGACCCGTCGTCCTCGACCAGGGTCGCATTGGGGAAGATCCGCCTGAGCGAGCGATCGTCGTCCTCGAACGTCAGCCGGCAAATGCCCTTGTCGGTAGCGGCGATCAGCAGCGGCCCAAGCGAACTTGGCACCACGGTCCAGCGGATCGTCGCTCCGCGCCCGCCGTCGCGCCACGCCGACGGAGTCATTCCGAGCCTTTCCTTGGCATCCGCATAAAAACGGCTCGGTGCCGCATAGCCGGCTTCGTAGATCGCCTCGGTCACGGTCCGGTTCTCCTCGAGCGCAATGGTCGCCCGCTTAGCCCGCAGGCCGCGCGCATATTGCGCCGGGGAGACGCCCACGTCGCGGGTGAACAGCCGCTGGAAGTGGTGCGGGGCGTAGCCGACCGCCGAAGCCAGCTCGGCGAGGCTCAACACCTCCTCCGCTTGCTCGATCAGCCGCACCGCTCGAGCCACCGCCGCCCGGTCGCGACCGACCTCGTCGGGCTTGCAGCGCAGGCACGGCCGGTATCCGGCGACGCGCGCCGCTTCGGCGTCGAGGAAGAACTCGACATTCTCGCGCTTGGGCCGCCGCGCCGGACAGCTCGGCTTGCAATAGATGCCGGTCGTCCGGACGGCCCCGATCACGCGCCCGTCCCACGTCCGGTCGCGTTGCTCAAAGGCCGCCCAGGCCCGGTTCTCGTCGATGGTTTTCATCAGCATGCCGGTTCAATAGGACACCAACGCACCCTACGCATCCCGCGGCTTGCGTTCAAACGTCGAGCCCCCGCCTTGCATCGTTTCAGCCCCCCTGCTAGTGGCGCGCCAACCCATCGGGGCGTCACGGTTTTCGGACCGCAAATGCGCCCCATTTTTGCGATGGGGGCACATTTTTTTCCAAGTTTGGAGCTCTGGGCGCGTGGAGATATCCGGCGGCATTCAAGCCAGCTTAGCAGGGCGCTATGCGGCCGCTTTGTTCGGTCTGGCCCGCGACCAGCGGCAGATCGACGCGGCCGGCAAGAGCCTCGACGCACTGGCTTCCGCGCTCGCCGATTCGCGCGAGTTCGCGGAGTTGACCGCCAGCCCGCTGGTCGGCCGCAAGGACGCCGCCAAGGCGTTCGCGGCGCTCGGGGCCGAGCTTGGGCTCGATCCGCTCACCGCCAATTTTCTCGGCGTGCTCGCCCGCAACGGCCGCAAAAGCGAGCTCATGAAGGTGATCCGCGCGTTTCGCCGCATCGCCGCCGAGCACCGCGGCGAGGTCAGCGCCGAAGTGGTCAGCGCCCACCCACTCAAGGCCGACCAGGTCGAGGCGCTCAAAGCCCAGCTCAAGCGGCGCGCCGGGAGCGATGTCTCCATCGACGCCTCGGTCGACCCCGACATCCTCGGCGGAATCGTCGTCAAGCTCGGAAGCGAGATGATCGACGCTTCCATCCGCACCAAACTCAATCGACTCGCGACTGCGATGAAAGGCTAGTTCATGGACATCCGCGCCGCTGAAATCTCCCGCGTCATCCGCGACCAGATCGCGAACTTCGATGCGGACGCAGAAGTCTCGGAGGTTGGCACCGCGCTTTCCGTCGGCGACGGCATCGCCCGCATCCACGGCCTCGACAACGTCCAGGCCGGCGAGATGGTCGAGTTCGAGAATGGCGTGAAGGGCATGGCCCTCAACCTCGAAGCCGACAATGTCGGCGTCGTCATCTTCGGCTCGGACTCCGAGATCAAGGAAGGCTCGACCGTCAAGCGCACCGGCACCATCGTCGACGTGCCGATCGGCAAGGGCCTGCTCGGCCGGGTCGTCGACGCGCTCGGCAACCCGATCGACGGCAAGGGCCCAATCGAGGCCACCGAACGCCGCCGCGTCGAAATGAAGGCGCCCGGCATCATCCCGCGCCGCTCGGTGCACGAGCCGGTCCAGACCGGCCTGAAGGCGCTCGATGCGCTGGTCCCGATCGGCCGCGGCCAGCGCGAGCTGATCATCGGCGACCGCCAGACCGGCAAAACCGCGGTGGCGCTCGACACCTTCATCAACCAGAAGGACATCAACAAGTCGGGCAAGGAGAGCGAAAAGCTCTACTGCATCTATGTCGCCATCGGCCAGAAGCGCTCGACCGTCGCCCAGATCGTCCGCGCGCTCGAGGAAAACGGCGCCATGGACTACACCATCGTCGTCGCCGCGACCGCTTCGGAACCCGCCCCGCTGCAGTTCCTCGCGCCCTACACCGGCTGCGCGATGGGCGAATATTTCCGCGACAACGGAATGCACGCGGTGATCGTCTATGACGATCTGTCCAAGCAGGCGGTTGCCTACCGCCAGATGTCGCTGCTGCTGCGCCGCCCGCCCGGCCGCGAAGCCTATCCGGGCGACGTCTTCTACCTGCACAGCCGGCTGCTCGAGCGCGCCGCCAAGATGAACGAGGACAATGGCTCGGGCTCGCTGACCGCACTGCCGATCATCGAGACCCAGGCCGGCGACGTGTCCGCCTACATCCCGACCAACGTCATCTCGATCACCGACGGCCAGATCTTCCTCGAGACCGACCTGTTCTTCCAGGGCATCCGCCCGGCGATCAACGTCGGCCTGTCGGTCAGCCGCGTCGGTTCGGCCGCCCAGACCAAGGCGATGAAGAAGGTCGCCGGCTCGATCAAGCTGGAGCTCGCCCAGTATCGCGAGATGGCGGCGTTCGCCCAGTTCGGCTCCGACCTCGACGCCTCGACCCAGAAGCTGCTCGCCCGCGGCGCGCGCCTCACCGAGCTCCTCAAGCAAGGCCAGTTCGACCCTATGCCGGTCGAGGAGCAGGTCGCGTCGATCTACGCCGGCACCCAGGGTTTCCTCGACCCGATCGAGGTCAAGGACGTCACCCGCTACGAGGCGGCGATGCTCAGCTATTTGCGCGCCGAGCACGCCGACATTCTCAAGACGATCCGCGACAGCAAGGCGCTCGACGACGACACCACCAAGGCGCTCAAGGACGCACTGACCAAGTTCGGCAAGCAGTTCGCCTAACGCTCGATGGCAAGCCTCAAAGCCCTCAAGATCCGCATCGGCTCGGTCAAGTCGACGCAGAAGATCACCAAGGCGCTGAACATGGTCGCGGCGGCCAAGCTGCGCCGTGCCCAGCAGGCGGCGCTGGCCGGCCGGCCCTACGCGACGCGGATGGCCGAAGTGGTTGCATCGATCGCCTCGGGAGTGGTGGCCGGGCCGCAAAGCCCCAGGCTGCTCACCGGCACCGGCAAGGACGAGACCCATTTGATCGTCCTCGTCACCGGCGACCGCGGGCTGGCCGGCCCGTTCAACAGCAACATCGTCCGCGCCGCGCGGCGCAAGGCCGACGCGATCGCCGCGGACGGCAAGAAGGTCCTGTTCTACCTCGTCGGGCGCAAGGGCCGCCCGGTCATCCAGCGCTTCTACCCCAAGGCGATCATCGCCCAGCACGACACGACCGCGATGAAGACGCCCGGCTATGCCGACGCGCAGGCGATCGCGACCGACATCGTCGATCGCTTCAACACCGACGGCATCGACGTCGTCCATCTCTCCTATGCGGAGTTCAAGTCGACACTGGTGCAGGAGCCGCGGGTCGATCAGGTCATTCCGATCGAGCCGGCATCGGCCGAAGCGAAAATCGGAGCGGCGGCTAATGTCGCCGTCGAATATGAGCCCGACGGGGAAGCGATCCTCGAAGCGCTGCTGCCGCGCAACATCGCGGTCCAGATCTACCGCGCTTTGCTCGAAAACCAGGCCGGCTTCTACGGCTCGCAGATGACCGCGATGGACAATGCGACGCGCAACGCCGGCGACATGATCAACCGCCTGTCGATCCGCTACAACCGCCAGCGCCAGGCCGCCATCACCACCGAACTCGTCGAAATCATCTCGGGCGCGGAAGCGCTCTAACTTGACCGAAAAACGCAAGGAAAAACCCATGGCCACCGCCGCCCCGACCAAGCCCCGCAAAACCGGCAAGCCGGCCGCCGCCGCCAAGCCGAAAGCGCCCGCCAAGCCGCAGGCCCCCGCTGCGACCAGCAACCTCGTCGGCCGCGTCGCGCAGGTGATCGGCGCGGTCGTCGACGTGTCGTTCGAAGGCGAGCTGCCGCCGATCCTCGCCGCACTCGAGACCGACAATGGCGGCAACCGCTTGGTGCTCGAGGTCGCGCAGCATCTGGGCGAGAACGTCGTCCGCACCATCGCCATGGATTCGACCGACGGCCTTACCCGTGGCCAGGCGGTCAATTCCACCGGTTCGCAGATCGAGGTTCCGGTCGGCCCCAAGACGCTCGGCCGGATCATGAACGTGATCGGCGAGCCGATCGACGAGCGCGGCCCCATTGGCAGCGACCTGTTCTCGCCGATCCACGCCGAGGCGCCGACCTTTGTCGAGCAATCGACCGAAAGCTCGATCCTGGTCACCGGGATCAAGGTCATCGACCTGCTCGCGCCCTACGCGCGCGGCGGCAAGATCGGCCTGTTCGGCGGCGCCGGGGTCGGCAAGACGGTGCTGATCCAGGAACTGATCAACAACATCGCCAAGGGCCATGGCGGCGTGTCGGTGTTCGCCGGGGTCGGCGAGCGCACCCGCGAGGGCAA
>DATKDM010000014.1:0-87621 GCA_035512655.1 Sphingomicrobium sp.
AGCATCTAACGGGCAGCGACGCTTTCGCTGGTCCTGTGGAAGCCCTGCTGCGAACGAGAGGTGCTCCAGCCACTTGTTACGTCTTAGCCGCTGGGAGCGACTTGGATGGACGAGAGATGCCTTTGAGGGAAGCGCTCGACGAAATCATTGGCATGGGTAACGGAGCGTTCGTGTCGTGCATCCCCGGTCGGCTGGGCTTCTGCGAATACGAGAGCATGAAGTCGTCTTACCTCCTGCAACGCTAATGTCCGCAATGGGTCGAAAACGGACGTAAGCCGCTAATGTCTGCAATGACTGGACAGCGCGCCAACGAAGCCGCCCGCCGACCAGACTCGACCACTCGCTTGCTGGGAGCAGGCGTGTGAGGTCGATGGGCCGACGGGCAGCAACGGAGCTGTAGAAGCTCCTATCTGCGGTCTTTTCGGCTGCGCGCAGGCTGCTTTTGCTCCTCGCCCGTCGACTGGGTACCGGCGGCGGGCATGGCCGCGGTATTGCCCACGATGCCGAACGCCGCGCCGATCGAACCGTTGGCCGATCCACCGGCGTTGCCGGCCAGTGAACCCGCGTTGCCTGCGCCGTTTACGGCTCCGGCAGCAGCACCGCTTGCCTGAGCGGACGCGGCAAACGCGTTCGCCGCGGCAGCGTTCGCCGCTCCGTTTGCGGTCGCAATTACCTGCCCGGCGAGCCCCGCCGCCTGGTCGGTGCCGACGCCCTGCAGGCCAAAGCTTGCGCCCTGGCTGGTCGAGCCATTAGCCGACCCGGAGCCGTTAAGCCCCAAGCCCTGTCCCGCGGCGGTCGCCGAGGTGACGGAGTTGACGGTCCCGGTCACGGTTCCTGCAAGCCCGACATTGCCACTCGCCGATCCGTCGCGGCTGTTAACCGATTTGGAGCCGGAGACACTGCCGCTTCCGGAAGCGAGACCAGTGACGCTGTTGGTGATCGATGCCGGTCCGGTCAGGCCGCCGTTGAGTCCGCCGCCAAGGTTGCCGATGCCATTGAGGGCGCCGCCGAGCGAGCCGGTGCTGTTCAATGTGCCTCCAACCGCGCCGTTGACTGCACCGCCGACGGTGCCGCCAAGGTTGCCGAGCAGCCGCGCCTGCGCCGGCGCCGCAGTGAGTGCGAGTGCGGCCGAGCCGATGAGGATTGGCATTCTCATGTCGTTCTCCTTTCAAATCTCGGGAGCATTGGTGCTCCTGAACTGCGAACGACAGCGCTGTGTGAGTTCATCCCCCGGCTCTCGATTTATCTTGCGCCGACCTTCCGAGGTTCGATCCGGCAGTCGCCGCAGACGATCCCGCGGCCTACTCTCCCACGGCCCGGTCGCGCCTCTCTCGCCAGACCCGCAGCCGAGCCGGTCATGAGCAGTCGGCCTGCGGCGAGGGGTGCGGCGAAGCTGGTGCCGCGCACCCGTGCATAGCCCTTGCCGGGGAGCGCTGCGGCCATGTCGGCCCCTGGGGCGGCAAAATCGAGGTGATTTGCCCTGCCGGCTTCGGGAAGTGCCCGTCCCCGCGCGTCAACGCCCGTCACCGCGATGACGCCGGCGTAGGATGCCGGATATTGAGGCGGTGCGGCGGGTCCGTCATTACCGACCGCGGCGACGATGTTGATGCCCCGCGCCTGCACTCTTTGTATGGCTCGAGCGACGACGCTGTTTGCCGGCCCAACGAGGCTCACGTTGATGACCTGCGGACGCTTTCCAACAAGCCAGCCAAGTGCCTTTACGATGGAAGTTGCGGAACCGGCGGCGCTACTGCCGCCATAGACATCAGCAACGTAAAGCTGTGCTCCCGGAGCCGCCCCGCTGAAGGGGCCTTGTCGCCCGACCAGCAACGATGCGATCGCCGTTCCGTGTCCAGTCGGCTGAGGAGTACCAGCAAAGCCATTCTGCTCGATGCTTGCACCTGCGAGCGACGGATGACCGGCCACGCCGCCGTCAATCATGCCGACGACCCGCCCTCTCGCAGATGCGCTGCTCGCGGCGAGCGACGCGTGTAGCGGCGCCAGCGAACCACCTGCGGGCTCGAACACATGATCGAAATCGGCGACCAGTCTTGGCGCTAAACGCTGGATCAGCCGCAATCCGGTCTGCGCACTCATTCCGGCCGGGACGTTGAGCTGGACCACACGCATACCGAGCTCTGCACTCCTCATGACGCCAAGCAGCCGAAAGCCGGCGCGGCCGGCAAGCTGTAGCGACACCGGGTCAGGATCGACGACGACAACCACGCCTCTGCGGATGGGCTGGCCGCGCTCGTCCGCTTCGAGCAGGTTCCGGTTTTCGCGTATGAGCTGCTGCAGACGAAGACGCCGAAGCTCCAGCAATGTCGGTGCCCCCGCTTCGGCGATGGATCGGGGCAGGCCGGCAACGTTGTTGAGATTGGGCCGGATCGCCTGCTGTGCTTCGCGCGTACCGAGAACTTGCTCCACCACCGGCCCAACCACCGGCACATTGCCGATCGGCCCCGGAAGCGGCGCTCCAAGCGGCGGCAGCGACACGCCTGGCAGCAGCTGGGCGCCCGCGCTTGTCGCGAACAACAGGGCTGCAATGGCGGCGCTTATAATGTGGGAAAGGGATTTGGACATTGATGAGCCTTTTTCTATGCGTTCCCGGATGAAACGAGGATGAAGCACCGTTTCATCCAGCATGAGGGTCGATGAACCAGCCACCCGCGTTCGAAGACGAGGTCGCAGCGCTTCTGCCGCGCCTGCGCCGCTTCGCGCATGCGCTCGCCAGAAGCCCGAGCGACGCCGACGATCTCGCGCAAATGACGGTCGAGCGCGCGCTTCGGTCGAAAGATCGTTGGCAGCCGGGTTCGCGGCTCGACAGCTGGCTCTACACGGTCATGCGCAATCTGTGGATCGACACGGTTCGGTCGCGCTCGCGCCGCGAGAAATCGGAGGCGCCGGAGGTGGAGGCGGCGACCCTCGGCCACGACCCGAGCGAAGCTGTGCACGCGGCCATAGAGCTGAAGCGGGTTATGGCAGCCATGCAGCGCCTGCCCGAAGAACAGCGCGAGGTCGTCGCCTTGATCCTGGTCGAAGGCTTTGGCTATCGCGAAACGGCCGAAATATTGGAACTGCCGATCGGCACCGTTTCGAGCCGCCTCGTTCGCGGGCGGACCGCGCTTTTGGCCATGCTTGGTGAACCATGACCGCTGATGATGAAAAATTCTTCGCATGGCTCGATGGTGAGCTGAGCGGCCCCGAAGCGTCGGAAATGGAGGCGAAGGTCGCCGCCGATCCTCGGCTTGCGAGCCTTGCGGATCAGCACCGGGCACTTTCGGGGCGGCTTCGGACGGCATTCGAAAGCGTTGAGCAGACGCCCATTTCAGAACGGATCACAGCTGCGGTCCGAACGCGAAAGGCGGGTGTCATCGACTTCGGCGCGGCCCCTCGCTCGCGCGAGGTTCGGCGACCTGCCGCGCGTCCCGCATGGATGGCGATGGCAGCAGCGCTGGTCTTGGGCCTCGCTCTGGGCTTGCTTCTGCGCGCGCCGAGCAATGCTCCATTCAAAGTACAAGACGGAGGCATGTATGCGGCCATGTCGCTCGAGAGGGCGCTCGATACTCAACTCGCTAGTGCGCCCGTGGCTGGGAACGTGCGAATCGGCGTGACTTTCCGCGATCAGGCCGGCGGCATCTGCCGCAGCTTTACTTCACAGGAGGCCAGTGGGCTTGCCTGCCGTGACGACGGCGGCTGGCGGGTCCGGGGCTTTTTCGCGGCGCCGGAGGGTCAGGACAGCGAATACCGAATGGCTCGCGGAATGGACCCAAACCTCGCAGGACTCATAGATACGGCGATCGCTGGCGACCCACTCGATGCCGCGCAGGAGAGAGCCGCGAAGCAAAACGGTTGGCGATAGGCTGAAGCTGGCGTCCGCTATGGGTCGAAAGCGGACGTTCGGGCCGACTTCAGCCAATCAGGCAAACCGCCGCACGAGGACCGCCGTCGCCAGAATTGTGATCGGTAGGCTTACCAGTGCAAGGAAGCCAAGCCCAAGCCTCACAAATCCGTGAGGATCAGGGTTCCAAACTTCCACATAGACGATGATCGCGATCAGGAGCGCGGGAAATGCCGACGCGCTAAGCACTCTCAAGACACCCGATCTGACCTTCAGCGCTCTTAAGATGAAGAAGGTAACTCCGGTGACAAGTATCCCTATAGCAATAGCGGCTAACACAAAGGGAAGGTCGGACGCGTTCATCATCCGGCGAGCTTAAGCGATCTTCGGAACGTCCGCTATGGGCCGTGAACGGACATCCGCTAATGTCCGCAATGGGTCGAAAGCGGACACTAGCAAACGGGTGTTCTGCGGGGCGCCAGCTTAGGCAAAGCGACGATTGCAGTGGCAGGGGAGGGCACTGCATGGCGGAATTTTGCGTCCGGAGCGCTGTGCCTTCGGGAGACTAGTGGACACGGACAGAGCAGTGCGCTTGTGTTCGCTTTGGGTGGAAAGCGGACGTTAGGCTGGCCTAGCATTTGCCCCCGGTGAAAAAGCGGCCGACCGAGCAGGCCGCTTTGGCTGCGTCCCGGCCGATCTTCGCCGGGTTGCTGACCGCTTGCGACACCGCGGCGCCGGCATCGGCGCCGGTTTGCGCCAGGTCCTTTCCGGCCTCTTCGACATTGCGGACGATCCTCGCCGGGTCTTGCGCGGTCGCGGCGATGCTTTCGCCGACTTGGACCGCGCGCCGGCCGAGCTCCCGGTTCGCGGTGGCCATGGCCTCGGCGTCGCCGGTCACGATCGCCTTGCCGCTGTCGAAGACATAGCGCTCGAGACCGATTTCGGCGCCGGTCGTGACCTCGATCACCGTCGGCAGCACGGCGAGTGCCCCGACCGCGGCGCCCGCGGCGGTGCCGCCGACGCCGCGCGTGGTCCTCGCTCCGCGGGCAATCCTGGCGGCGTCGCGCCCATCCGCTGCCTCGCGCGCGGCCCGCATTCGGGCGAGCTTCGCCGCCTCGTCGCTCTTCGCCGCCGCGCCGAACGCCTTGCCGTCGTCGGGGCCGATCCGGCCGGCGGCGATCGGCGCCTTGCCCTGGTCGAGCGCCTGCCCGGCCGGCGATATCGACCGGCCGCGCGCCTTGAGCGCCTCGTCGCCTTTCCCCTCGAGCCGGCGAAGGTCGGCGTCGGGGCTGCCGGCCATCTCGCCGGCGAAATTCCTCAATCCGGCGTCGCGGTTCGAACGGGCGGCATTGACCGCGGCCGCGCGAGCCGCCGCCTCGGCGGGCGCCGCTCCGCGCGTGTCGCCGGTCGCCTTGGAGGCCCGCGGCCGCTGGCGCGAGCCGCCGTCGCGGCCTTGCTCGTCGTCGTCCGCCTGCTCGTTCTCCGTGCCGCCATCGATCGCTGGACTGTCGTGAAGGTCCGTTTCATCGGCGAGAAAACTGTTGTCCGCGGGCTGGGCGAATGCCGGCATGGGGCAGATCGCGAGGGCCGACAGCAATAAGGTGGGCATGAAAAATTTCATAGTCTGATCCCTTGCAATTCGGCTTCCGAGGCGAGGAGCACGCGGTGACGCGCACCTCGCCCCGAGAAGCTTGTGCCCAACGTCAGCTGCCGCTCCAGGCGTAGGTGATCGTGCCGCCCTCATGACCGGTCAGGTCGACCGTGCGCGATCCCATCTTGGTCATCACGCCAAACGCCTTGGCCTTGTACAGATCGAAGGATTGCCCTGGACCCGGCGGGACGCCGTTGAGGCAGGCGGTGCCGCCCGGATCGGCCTGGTACCATTTGCCGCCGGCGCGGCCGATGCCCTTGTTCCAGGTCGTGTCGTTGCGGACGCACACCGTCACCATGGGGGTGCCGTTCCCGTAGATCGTCGAAGGCGCCAGCTTGTCGCCATCGACCTTAAGGTCGGCGAGCACCGCACGTTGCGGAGCGGGCTGCGAGCCCGGCGGGGTCATCACGGCGGACAGATCGGGCACGACGCAGCCCGATATGGACAGCGCGCCCGTCGCCAGCATGGCTGTGGCAATCAACTTTCGCATGGTCGTTTCCTTCCTGGATCGTGTTGAAATTCCGTCTTCCGACGATTTCAATCAGACACGAAGGGGGCGGAGCGCGGTATGGGGTAGATAACCCATTTGCCGCTTGCCGGGCGTCTCAGGCGCGCGGGATCTCGATCCTGAACGACGATCCGCGCTCCGGAACCGAGCGGGCGGTGAATGGCAGGTTGTGCTGCAGGCACACGGTCCGCACGAGGTGCAGCCCGAGGCCGTGACCGTCGCTGCCGTCGCCTTTGTGGTAGGCCTCCATGACCTCGCTGAGCTGGCCGGCGGTCATGCCCGGCCCGGTGTCGTGCACCTCGAGCGCGATATGATCGCGCCCGATCCGGCAGCCGATCAGCACCCCGCCCGTCTCGCCGTGCTTTATCGCGTTGGCGGTGAGGTTGCTGGCGATCCGCATCACCGCCATCGGCTCGGCGCGCACGCTGGCGGTCGACGGGCAATAGCGCAGCGAAAGCCCCTTGGCGCCGGCCTCGTGGCGGAACATCGCGACGACGTTGTCGAGCACGGCGCTGATCGGGAAGACCTCCTCCCGGCCTTCGGCGCAGGCCTCGGCGTCGTCCGGCGTGCTCTCCTGCATGCCGTTCCTGGCCAGCCGCTCGAGATAGTCGAACGCCACGTGCATCTCGGCCGCGCTGCCCTGGTCGAGCCCCTTTGCCTTGGCGAGGCCCTTGCGCAGCGAGACAAGCGGCTGCCGCAAGTCGTGGGTGACCGAGGCGAACTCGGCGCGGCGCCGCTCCGCCTGGCGGCGCGCCGCCCCGAACTTGCGCTGGCTCTCGGCGAGCGCCTTCGACAGGCGCAGCTTTTCCTGCGTGCCGGCGAGCTCGACGCGCAGCGAGCGGTCGCGCTCCTCGCGCAATTTGAGGAAGCGATAGACGATCGCGCCGGCGAACAGAATCGCTTCGACGACGAAGGCCAGATGCGCGAACTCGTAGACGGTATCGACGTGAATCAGGCCGGTCATGATTTTGTCCGCGGCGTCGACGGCGGCTGCGAGGACGATCACCAGCGACCCGATCAGCATCGGAGTCGCGCCGACCATTTTTCTTCGCTTCGCCTTGGCCGCGGTCGTGACATACAGAGCGACCGCGGCCGCGATCAGCAACACGTTCCCCCATGACAGGATCCGGTCGGTAATGAAGGTCACCTGTAATGGCGTGACGACGATGAAGGCGCCCAGCAACCAGCGCACCAGCCGTTCGATCGTGGGGAACTCGCGCCGGGTGTCGAAGAATTGCCGGCAGAACAGTAACATGAAGAAAGGCGTCAGCGCGTAGAATGCGCCATCGAGGCGAGTGACGAGACCCGGGATGGTCCGTAGCGGGCCCATGAAATAGTTGTCTCCGATCAGTATCAGAATGAACGCGCTGGCCTGGTAGGCGCTGAAGCTGAGGGCCAACGGCCAGCCGATCGCCCGCCCCATCATCAGCGCGACCAGGATGAGCGCTATCCAGGCCCCGTTCGCGGTCAGGTTGATCGCGTCGCGCTGCCGAATGACATCCCGGTAACGTTCGGGGGTCACGAAAGCCGTGAGCAGCGCGGCGGTCTTGTCGGCGCTTATCCCGACGTAGATGTCCGCAATCTCGCCGGCCGCAAGCTCGAGCTCCGCTGCGATATAGGGCCCGTCGTAGAGATATTCCGCCTGAACCTCGGCGGGAAATCGCAGCAGCAGGTGCGCGGGCGCCTCCGGCTCGGCCCGGTAGATGGCGAGTTCGTCCGGCCAATATTTGTGCGAGTTGATGATCCAGGTGCCATCGTTCGCGGTGGCGTTGCGGACGCGATAGTGCACCCAGATCGTGCCCTTGATGTCGTGGGCCCAACCGAAATCCACATGATTGGTTTCGACCGTTCGGAACTCGCCGAGCCGCGCGCGCACCGCTTCGATCCCCAGGCTGCCCGACTGGTCGAACAGCACGCCGACCTTGCCGGCGGCCGGCTCGACGCGGAAATCGCCCACGTGAAGATCGATGACCGGGCGCGCGACGCTATCGGCAGCCGATGACGCGCTCGCCCAGGCCGCCAGGACAAGGGCCAGCACAGCGAACAGTAATGGCCGCATCCGGTGGGTCACCACGCCTTTATCCTGCATCCGGCCGGCAGGTTGCGCCGTTCGGTGCGGCTAGGCCATGGGTTGGATACCCCATTCTCACGGCGAGGGCGGGGCCGCGGCGGTCATAGCTGCCGGTGCTCGTCGAGCAGGCCTTCCTGCAAGGCATAGACCAGCAGCCCCGAAACCGAATGCACCCCGAGCTTGGCCATCAGGCTGGCGCGATGCTTCTCGACGGTCTTGGCGCTGATCGACAGCCGCTCGGCGATCGCGGTGTTCATGTGGCCGGTCGCGATCAGCGCCAGCACCTCGCGCTCGCGCGCCGTCAGCGCCGCCCGCTCGCCGTCCCTGGCTATCCGATCGGCGACTTCCGCGGCGACATAATTGCCGCCTGCAAGGACGGTCTCGAAGCCGGTGCGGAGCTCTTCGGCGCTACAGCTCTTGAGAAGCAATCCGTCGACTCCCGCGGCCATCCAGTCCGCCAGCAGCGCGGCTCCGGTGAAGCCGGTGACGACGACGACGCGCGTGGCCGGGCTCCAGCGGCGCACCTCGGCGAACACCTCGATACCGCGCGCGAGCGGCATCGCCGCATCGAGAAGCAGAAGATCGGGCCGGTGCTGCCTGACGAGGGCGATGGCGGCAATGCCGTTGTCGGCTTCGGCGACGATCTCGACCTCGCCAAGGCCCGCCAATATGTCGACCAGGCCGCGGCGGACGAAATGATGATCGTCGGCAACAATCGCCGTGAACATCCGGCCCCCTTTCGCGAACCTGTAACACAGCCGGCCGAATCGTTGTAGCACGGCGTGGTCAACCCAGAGCGGGGAATGCCCGATTCCCATGTCCGCTTTGGGTCGAAAGCGGACATTTAAGTCTTGGCCGTCCACCAATCCGACCAGCTCACTTTCTCGGGCGTTCTCGTACTTTCCAGTACCGTGTTCTGCTCTTCAATCGACAGGCTGCCGGGCGCCAGGCGAGCCAGCGCCGCCTCAACGATCCACGGTTTCAGCATGAGGCGAACGCGTTCCTCGTCCGTGGGATGCACGAGCAATCCCATGCCAAGATCCTCGACTGCGCAGCAGAGACCAAAAATGCGGAACCGAATGCGGATCAGCGGTATGTCACCACCCCGCGCTGTCCGAGCGGCTCGGGCATTCTCGATCGCCGCTAAGCTCGAGCGGGCTGATGCACTGTCACCCTCAAGACCTTTCTTGGTCAGCTGCAGAATGAACGCCTCGGCGGCCGTTACCCGGCGCTCCCGGCCGTCCTCCCGGATCGTCACCATCTGCCCGAGCAAGGCGTCGTAGGGGATGTCGCGGCGGCGGTTTCTGGGCCGTCCTTTGGGGTTGCCGCTGCGCCCTTTCTGAAAGCGAGTGGCGGTCGGAGGTCGCCCATAGCCGATCTCCTCGTGCCGCACTTCTGAATCCACGCTCATTGCGCACGACCTCTCGGCCATTTCAGCTTATCCGGATTCTTAGTGAGCAGCTTCACGTCGTCGATGTTCTTCTCTGACAATTGCCGGCGACCGGGTCGGCTGATCGCTGCCTGTGCTGCCCAGGTTTCAAGCTTCAACTTGCCATCAGCCCATCCGCCCGAACCGTCTTCATGAATCGAGGCAATTCCGAGGATTCGCATCGCCTCATCAGCACTGTCGGAGTCATAGATATGCGAAAACGGGTTCGACTTGGGCGGCGCCGGCTTCGGAGCTTGTGCGGCAAGCGCCACTTCGCGCTTCTCGATCATCTTCAGCACCGCCCGGACCGCCATCCTGCTGCCCTTGAGCGCCGCCTGGTAGGTTTTGAGCTGCAGCGCCTCATCGACCGTGAGTTCCCGCTCGACGCCGTTCTGGCTGACCGTCAGCGTCTTGTCGAATACGATGTCGAAAGCCGAAACATGCGGCCGGCGCGCCTTGGGGCGACCAGCGGGATTTCCACTGCGGCCCTTCTCGAACAGGCCGCTCACTCGGGCCGTTCCAGCTGGGGTTCTCCGCCGGTCATCTGCACCCATCGCTCAACGGCCACGTCGACGTACGCCGGATCGATGTCGCACCCGCGAAAAGCGCGTCCGCAGCGATCGGCGGCAATCAGCGAAGTGCCAGAACCCAGGAACATGTCGAACACGAGATCGCCGCGCCTGGTCACGTCCTGGAAGGCGTCGGCAACCATGGCCACGGGCTTGACCGTTGGGTGCATGGCGAGGTCCTCGCGTCGGCTGCCGGCCATCGAGTTGACGGAAGGATAGTCCCAGACATTGGTGCGGTTGCGTCCGTGGCGGCCGAGCTCGACCATGTTGGCGTGCGGTGCGTCGCCAACGCGATAGACGAACACCATCTCGTGTTTGGATCGATAGAGAAAGCCCATGCCGGCATTGCTCTTGTTCCAAACGCAGATGTTGAGAAGGTCGTCGTAAACGTCCTGACCGACGACCGAAACGTCGTCGAGGTGGCGCCAGTCCATGCACACGAAGTGCACTGCACCAGGCCGTGAAACTGCTGCCGCGGCGCCAAGCGTCTCGGTGAGAAACGTCCGGAACGCGGCCTCGCTCATCTCGCCCGACGCCATCGCGAACTCGCGGTGCCGGCCCTTGGCATTGGCGTGGCCGTTGATCTTCACATTGTAAGGCGGGTCCATGAACGCGGCGTCGATCGACGCCCCCTCCCCCACGATCCGACGCAGGAACGCGACATCGCGTCCGTCCCCGCAGCCGATGCGGTGCTCGCCCAGGACCCAGATGTCGCCGAGCTTCGTCTCCGGCTCCACCGGCACTGCTGGAATGACCTCTTCATCCGGATCGTTGGCGGCCTTGAGCACAACGTCGATTTCGCCGCTTGCAAATCCGGTCAGGGATAGGTCGAAGTCGACCTCGAGCGACCCGATCTCTTCGAGCTCGAGGCGGAGGATTTCGACGTCCCATCCGGCATTGAGCGCGATCTTGTTGTCGGCGAGGCGCAACGCCTTCTTCTGAACTTCCGAAAGGCCGGCCAACTCGATCGTCGGCACTTGCGCCAGGCCAATCTCGCGCGCCGCGCGCAGCCGCCCGTGACCGGCGATGAGCACCGATTGCTCGTCAACCAGCACCGGGTTCGTAAACCCGAACTGCCTCAGCGATGCGCACAGCTGTTCGATCTGCCGCTTGGGATGGGTCCGCGCATTGCGAGGATCCGGACGGAGATCGCCGATCGGCCGATAAACAACCGTCAGCGAGCGAGTGGGTAGCGCCCCCGCGACACTCTGGTTCATGTGCCGAGAACATAGCACGAACATCGCTAAAAGTCAATGAATTGCCGAAACAAACGGTGGACTTCCCTGTGGAAGGAAGCATGGTTTGTTCTCACCCGCAACGCGGGCTTGTGCCAGTAGCGGCCCGGATTGTCGGTTCTGCACAACGAAAGGCACGAATATGAGCAAGAATTCATCCACAAAGAAAACCGGCCGCGGCACTTCCAAGGCCGCCCCTAGCAAAGTCGAGGGCATTTCAAAGCTGGACGCTCTGGTCACACTGCTTCGGCAGCCGACCGGCGCGAGCATCGATGAGCTTGCAAGCGCGACCGCCTGGCAGAAGCACTCGGTCCGCGGTGCCCTCGCCGGCATACTCAAGAAGAAAGGCCACTTTATCTCTTCGGAGGTAGTCGAAGGCGTTCGGCGCTACCGCATTGTGGCGGTGCAGGTGTGATCTCGGATCTCGAAGCCGAGGTCGCAGCGCTGGACGATTTCGATCTTCATGCGCTGCGGGACAAATGGCGGGAGCGCTTCGGCGCCCCGCCCAAGTTTCGCTCGACCGAGATGCTGCGCCTGTTGCTTGCCTGGCGCATCCAGGCGGTTGCGCTCGGTGGGCTGGATCGGGACACCCGTGAAACCCTGGCGCGAACAGGACGGGTGGTCGCGGAAGGTCAGGACCTCGGCATCGGCGCGACGCTGCGGAGAACGTGGAACGGCGAGGAGCAGGTGGTCACCGTCATCGACAACGGGTTCGAGTGGAACGGCCGCACCTTCAAGAGCCTGTCCGCGGCCGCGACAGCGATTGCCGGCACCCGCTGGAACGGCCCGCGGTTCTTCGGCTTGAGACCATGAAGCGCTGCGCCATTTACACGCGCAAGAGTTCCGAAGAGGGTCTCGACCAGCACTTCAACAGCCTCGATGCCCAGCGCGAGTCCTGCGAAGCCTATGTCCTCAGCCAGGCTGGCGAAGGCTGGGCCGCTGTTCCCGCCCGCTACGATGACGGCGGGTTCTCGGGTGGGTCGACGGACCGCCCTGCCTTGCAGCGTCTCCTTGTCGATGTCGGTCGCGGTCTGGTCGACGTGGTCGTGGTCTACAAGATCGATCGATTGACCCGCAGCCTCGCGGACTTCGCCCGAATCGTGGAGCGGTTCGATGCGAAGGAGGTGAGCTTCGTGAGCGTCACCCAGGCGTTCAACACCACCAGCAGCATGGGGCGGCTGACGCTCAACGTGCTGCTGTCGTTCGCTCAGTTCGAGCGCGAGGTAACCGGCGAACGGATCCGCGACAAGATCGCTGCCTCGAAGGCCAAGGGCCTTTGGATGGGTGGCCTTGCGCCGCTCGGCTATGACCTGCCGACCAATGGCACACGCGTGCTCCAGGTCAATGAGGCGGAAGCCACGACGGTCCGGCACATCTTCGAGCGCTATCTGGCACTCGGCTCGGTGCACCGCTTGCTCGACGAGCTGCAGCGGGACGGCATTCGCTCGAAGCCGCGGATGAGTGCAAAAGGCAAGACCACTGGCGACCAGCCATTCAGCCGCGGCGCGATGTTCCACCTGCTTCAGAACCGCGTCTACGCCGGCGAGATCGTCCACAAGGGTCAATGCTATTCTGGTCAACACGAGGGCATCGTCGAGCGGTCGACGTTCGACCGCGTGCAATCAATGCTCTCTAGGCACCAGCGAAAGCGTCGAGTCCGCAAGGCTGCGTCGTCCCCGTTTGCTGGCAAGCTGTTCGACGTCGAGGGCAATCGCCTGACACCGACGCATTCGAAGAACCGTGGCGGTCGAACCTACCGCTACTATGTTCCGTCGCAGCTACAACAGGGTCGAAGGTCAGCTGCTGCTCTGAATCGCTTTCCGGCGCAGCATGTCGACGCAGTGATCGGTGCCGCACTCATGCGTATGTCCGCGACCACCGAAGCCGTTTCCGACCTGCTGATTCGAGCTGAGTTGTCACCGCATTCGATTGAGCTCGCCCTGCCGGGCCGACTGCTGATCAAGGTTCGAGCGGTCGCAGCAAACGGGGAATTGGTGTTTCCTGATGAAGCCAACGCGGAACTCATCCGCTGGACCATCCCCGCCGTCCTTCAACCGCGCGGTGGACGCGCGAAGGTCCATGCGGTCCATTGCGACGCGCCTCAACGCGATGCAGTTCTGATCCAAGGTCTGCGAACGGCGAACCGCATGGTGCGGCGGGATCGCTCAGGTTTTCCAGTCATCCATGCGATCCCACTATCCCGGTATGAGGTTCGGCTGATGCGATTGGCGTTTCTCTCCCCTCAAATCCAGCGCGACATCTTGGCTGGCTGGCAACCTACGAGGCTTCGGCTCGAGGACCTCATCAGGGGATGCATTCCACTATGTTGGAAGGCGCAGCGACGAATGATTGAAGGACTGACCTCCGACGGACAGATTAGTGCATAACTCCGGAGTGGCGTAGATTCGGGGGACGCTGTGGCTGCCTCCTCCGAACCTCGCTACACAACGTCCTGCCACTAGATCATTATTACCCCACCTAGTCCCACATTCGACCTCTTCCGTATCAGCTTTCAGAACGCCTTCTGCGAGTGAATAACTGGCTATGACCGCTACCGGAACGACCCTTTGGGACGGGGAAGCGAGCGATTTCGGAGGAAAGCCGGCTTGTTCCTGACGACGGCGCAGTAGAGTGCTTATTCGAAGCGGCTGTCGCGGTCGCGATCCATCTCGTCCCAGCGCCTGATGCTCTCTTCGAGCCTCAGACCGGCCTCGCGTGCCCAAGCCCGTGCGCGCGGGTCGCCATGTTGGAGCATCGCGGCGACGAGCGGCCGCCGCCGGACAAATCTGAGCGAAAATGGCCCCCAACCGGCGCCCGTGAAGAACCTGTGCTCGAACGCACGAAGCACTGGACCTGGGTCGGTGGCGCTGTCGATCAGTGCCAGAGCGAGCGCCGACCAGCGCAGCTCTCCGTTCTCGCCATCCTTGACGAAGTATCGCACAACATGGGCGACTTTGAGCGCACGCGCCTGCGGATCTTGCGCCACCCACTCGAGCAGCGTTGCGACGCCGGCCTCGGGCTCGAGCATCTTTTCGTCATCGTCATCGGCAAGTTCGCCGAAGAAGCGCCCGATGAGATGCTCATTGGCCGATTTCTCGACGATCTCATCGTAAACGATTAGCGGGTATCGCGTCATGATCAGTGTGGCCAGGTCGCAAAATTCACGATCGCTGACGTAGTTGTCGCCGGCATTGTCACGCATGGCGATGCAGATCGCGCGCCCCAAATCCGCGTCGTCGCCAGCCCTGAATACAACTTCGGCGATTTCGGTGATGCCATGGTCCTGCTGCCGGAAATCGTGGGTGTAGATGCGCGCATCCCGTAGCATCTCGCGGCCGACTTCGATCAGGTCCGCATCGATCGGCATCTCGTCGCTGCGATCGCCGTAGAAGCGCATGTGGAGGATCTGCAGCGCCGGAATGAGCCCTTCATCATGCGCGAACAATTCCCGGAGGAAGCGAGCAAGCACGGCGCCCGGCAACGGTTTCGTCACGCTGCCCATCATGAGCTGCGAAAAGCGATCGATCGAAATGGCCCCTTGTGAGAGGGCACTACTGAACCGCCCGACGGCAGCAGAGTCGAGCGGCACGGCGTTGTGCAAGGTGACGAGTTGCTCGCTCAGCGCCGGATCGGTGACGATGGCGTCGAGCTTACGCTCGACCCAGTCGCGATGCCGAACCCGGGCGCCCTCGAGTAACCCGCCCAACAGCCCCGGATGGCCACAATCGGTGGCGACGAACCGCGCATACGCCGCGTCCCAAAGTGCGTCCAGATCGCTCGTCGATTGCGCAAGGCCTACCATAAACGGCCAAATGCTGTTGGCGCCGTTGGCCGCGGCCGCACGGTCGAGATATGGTGCCAGCGGCACCTCATTGCGCATCATAGCGCGCCCGACCGCCCGGGACAGCGTGCTGGCGTTGCGCAGTACCTTGCGATCGCTGCCATTCGGGTGCCAATGCCGCCACGGCTCGCCAAGAACGAACGTGTCGAAGAGGTCCTCGAGCGATTTAGGGCGGAAAGCTTTTTCGAGCGCGATCAGTGTTTCAAGCTTTGCCGCGCCTGCTTTATTCTCAGTCGCAGAGCGCCTCTGGATGAAGTGGAGCGTGTCGTTGATCGCCCGCCAGCCATGCTCCCAGTAGCCCGCACCACGGACCGCGCGCATCGCGTCGAGCGTCTTGTCGTCCATCGAGCTGTCGTAATGCTCGCGAAAATGCTCAGCGATTACGTCGCGAGTGCGCCCCGATTCGGCGCGCCCGCTGTCGGCGATTGTGATCAGCCGGTCATAGGCAGCATCGAACCAGGGCTGATAGCCGGCCCCATTGTTAGGTCGCCATTCCTTGAGCCGGGTCTTGGCGCCGAACTCGAGATTTAGCGACGAACTGAAATGATTGGCATCGAGCATGTGATCGAGCGCTTCGACACCAAGCGCGCGGATGCGGTCGTCGGGATCGCCCAGCATTCGGTCGATGCTGACCAGCCGAGTGTCCTGATCCGCGAGGGTAAATGACAGGATGGGCCAGAAGCGCTCGAGGAGATGCGAGCGCGCCTTGAGCTCGTCGCGGGTGTCACGATCCGCGAGCGTGAAGGCGATAAGCACGTCTATTGCGCGCCCGAACAGATGCGGCTCGTGCGCCAGGTGGACCAGTAACTGGCTCAGATCTCGGCGATGTTCGTCGGGTTTGAGCAATCGGTTGCGGTCGCTACTCGCCAATGCCCTTTCGATCGCGCTTAGCCCGGCTTCGGGCGATGCAGGGGCGGCGTGGATGAAGGCGCGATGCATCTGAGGATCAAGCGCCACCGGATGCCCGAGCGGGCCGCCTGCCGCGAACAGCCGCTTGGCGATGGCCACAGCGGCGGGCTCATCGTGCAATTGTCCGATGCGCCGCGCAAAGGAGGCGAACAAGCGGACCGGGCCGCTCCGAAACGCCGTTACGAGCACATCGGGATCGCTGCGGCGGATGCAGGGGGCGGCCAGCATATTGGCGAGCGGCGGCGGCATCACCGCGCGCTGCGGCCCGCGCTGCTGCACGACGCCCCAGTCGAGAAAGGTCGCGATCGTGCGGAAGAACTGCTGCGCGGTCACCTCGGCTAGGCCAGCCAGCACAGGATGTTCGATGACGTGCCCGTCGCCGGCCGCCACGTAGAAGGCATGAACCAGTGACGCCGCCTCGGCACAATCGCGCGACTTTGCATTGGCCTGCTGACGTCCAGTCTGGAAAAGTCGTTCGAGCAGTTCGCTATCCTCTAGCTTGGACAAGTCGATGTCTTTGCCGCCGGCCTCGGCAATCTTGAGGGCGATCCGGGCATTACCGCCGGAAAACGCGGCGAGATGTCTGCGCTCGGCATCGCTCAGCCTGGGGAAGCGCTGCTTGAGCACGGCGTCCAGGATGTCCTCGCTATTACCACCGAGCGTCACGAGCGTGCCGGCGAGCTGCTCACCTAAGACGTCATAATCGATCGTCAGCAGGCTGGCCCGGCTGTTCCCCCGCCGCACGATCTCAGCGAGTTGGCCATGGGCGCGCTGCGTGCAGTTGTCGACTACGATCACCGTTTCGATGCCGGCGACAGCGATTTGCTCCGCCATCAGAGCCGCGCTCACGGCGAGATCGAGGCCAGCGTCCCCATAGACCGCCCGCTGGTTCGGCAAGGCCGTGCCGCCATCGAGGCGGGCGTCGAAAAGGGCTTCGGCTACGCGTGTCTTGCCCATGCCCGACAGGCCGATCAAGCGCACGACCCCGCCTGGACGGGAGAGCACCTCGCGCATAGCTGCGACGGCGCCACGCATTGGTAGCTCGT
Organism: Sphingomicrobium sp.; assembly: GCA_035512655.1. Taxonomy (GTDB): domain Bacteria; phylum Pseudomonadota; class Alphaproteobacteria; order Sphingomonadales; family Sphingomonadaceae; genus Sphingomicrobium. The sequence continues at coordinate 17,101 of DATKDM010000014.1, forward strand.
GACCGTTGATCGTCGCGCGCGCGGTATCGTCTAACAGGTATAACTGGCCAGCGCTCTCGGGCGCCGACCAGGCGCCATAACCACGCCATCCCCGCAGTGGGCGACCGATCTGCTCGAGCAACCACAACGCGACGCCCGGATGTTGATTGGACCAGCGCGCGATCTTATCGGCACCGTAGAAGTCGAGCGCGATTCGATCGGCACCCGTCACATTGGTCAGCGCGGCGCGCATGGCAGTGAGCCGCGCGTCTTGGCCGGATTTGGATGGGTCGTCTTTCGAAAATACGATATATGCACCACCGACAGCGGCCAGTTGGGCAAAGATCGGACGGACTACGCCCTTAGGGCACATTTCCTTGGTGAGCTTTGCCGGCCCCATCACCTCGGCCTTGGACTGAAAGTAGATAGTGCGCCGCGGCAGCCAGCCTTCGGGGTCGGGGAGTCCATTCCAAGCGATCGAACCGTCGACGCCGCCATCGCTAGCTGTTTGGTTCCCACCTACTTCGATCGCGGATAACGGAATACTGCGGGCCCGCGCCTCGGCCTCAAGCAACCGGTGGAGCATCTGACGCAACTGCTTGTCCGCAACGCGCTCGATCATCTCCTTGGTAATTTCGAAAACGGTCATGGCTCGGTTGCCCAGCTCACAATCAGGTGTTGGTAAGAGCGCTCACTATATGGATTTTTCAGGGAGTTTTCTGATGTATGCCACCTCCACGACTTTGTCACAGGTGAGCGGCTTGCAATCGGCACGTGAATGCCGGCTAGATAACTTTCGAGCCAACCACGGGGATTATGAGTGGTACAAAGGCTTGTCTCCATCGGCAGGGGAGAGATCCAGCCAATCATGAAGCGGACAGATAATCTCCGGGACCCGGGCCAACGATGCTGCAGATCAACACCGGCAAGCTGTTCACGCGAGCCATAGGGCGCACCAATCGTTTGCGTGGCGTGCTCTACGCCAACCTCCATCTGCCGCGCGACGAGGCGGTAGTCACGGGAGCCGGCACCTTGCTCGGCACCAATTCGCTACGTTCCAGCCGCGCGCTGGTCTATGAGATCGACGAGCGTATCGAAGACGGGCCCGACGGCCCTGGCGTCCTTGTCTCGCATGGCGTCGAGTCTTTTCTCTCGGATTTCGCCGCTATTGCTTCTTTCGGGTTCGACGCCATCGTCGCGCCCGATGCTGTACTCGTCGAACGTCTCTTGAGTGGAAAGCCGACCCTCGCCTCTTACGAGCCGCCAAAAGAGTTCCTAAACCGGACCTTCACCAACGAAATTTGGCTCAAGCCCGAGGAAACCGCCGAGTTCACCGCGTTCGTTGAAGCAGTGCTTGGGCTCGAGCGCAGGACATTCAACGCAGCGATGCGAGCGATCCGCACCTACGTCTCGGGCGTCCATCGGCTGCTTGACGACCTCGGGGTGGCCTACACGCTGATGGTCTCAGCGATCGAGTCGCTCGCTCAGGATTTTGACGGCTACGCGACCAGTTGGAACGATGTGGACGAGCGCAAACGCATACCGGTCGAAGCGGCGCTGCGTAAAGCGTCGCCACGCACCGCGCAGAATGTACGCGAAGCAATCTCCTCAACTGAACACACCTCGCTGGGCCGCCGCTATCGTGCTTTCGTCAAAGCGCATATTAATAAGGAATACTTCCGCGACCCGTCGCTAGCCGGAACGCGCGCCTTAGCGGCGTGCGAGCTCGATGAGGCGCTACGGCGCGGCTATGCTGTCCGCTCGCGCTACCTTCATAATCTCCGAGTGCTCCCTGATGCGATAACCCATCCGTTTGGCCATTGGGAAGTCGCCTACGTCGATCGGCACGCAGTCCTCACGTTTCAGGGACTAGCGAGGTTGACGCGACATGTGATCCGCGAGTTCGTGGCGCGGGGCCACAAGGTTGACAAGGAGCCCTACGACTATCGGCGCGAAGAAGCTGGAATCCGGTTTGTCGAGATGGCCCCGCAATATTGGGTGTGGCAGCCACTTCGCCATGCTTCCGAGGCGAGGCGGCGTCTCGAAGGCCATTTGTCTCAGCTCGCCAATGTCCTCACCAACGCTCCGGACGCCGCGCTTACCGACCTCAGGCCCATGCTCGGCGACGTAGAACGGCTGATTGACAAGGCGAGTGCCCAGAACCAGGCAGCGATGTTCGCACTATACGGGCTATTCAATGTCCATATGGTGCCCGAGCAGCGCATGCCGCGCTTTCGGGAGATACTGGAGCAACATGCCGAGGTTGTAGCTAGGCCGTCAATTGAATCGCTGGTCGCGTTCACGATCGTCGACGAGACCGAGAAATGGCCGATCGAGGTCCACCGCGATCTAGTCGATACCTATTTCGCGAAGCGCGCTGTCAAGGCCGGACTCCAAGCGCCGAGCATCTTCGAATCCGCGATGTGTCTGACGCTGGCAGAACGCTACCGGCTCGTCGGCCAATCAGAGGACGCCCGTGCAATGATAGGGCTCGCAGTTGAGAATGCGCCGGGGAACAGACAGCTACTCGATTTCGAAGCATCGTTCGATCCGATTGTCGCGATCGCATGGCGGGACGTGCTGCTCCCGTCCTAGCCGTCACCAGAGAGCTCGACATTCGAGGCCGCGGGGGAATAGGTCTATCCGGTCATTTTCGGTAACCGGCAGCTTCCAGGATTGATCGAGGGCTTGAACGCCCGCCATGGGCGCTTTGTCCCCATGGGATTTGGGAGTGTTCGACGGACATAGCGTCTGCCCAACTCTGACGACCTTTGATCCGAGTGGCGCTCATTCTGGATGAAGCGCGCCAATATCGGTCGGGCCTGGCCTCCTGTTCTGACGAAGAAATCACCTGTTAATGGCGAGCGAGGTACCTGTTTCCGCAGAATAAGACCCCTGTTCAGGCGATTAACAGGGAAGCATCGCTTTCAGGGGTTAGAATGCGCTGAAAACTCCGGCTTTTGCCCGCCGCACAAGATCGATCAGCCGCGACCACGGCCTGTTACCACCTGCCTTTCGCGCGCTTTTCCCTGTTACGGCCTCATGAGCACCTAACTGGACCGTGCATCGGTGCTCCTGAGACATCCTGGACCTTGTCGGCCCGATGAGCCGAGCTGGTCCTTGGCCGACGCAGTTACCACGCCCCTTTGGGCTACGAAATCCAGCCAGTTTGCGGAGCTTGGCCGAGGCGGTCCGCAGAGGAGACTATCTTGCCTGTTGTGTGGCGGAGAGGGTGGGATTCGAACCCACGGTAGGCTTGCGCCCACGCCGCATTTCGAGTGCGGTGCTTTCGACCACTCAGCCACCTCTCCGCGGGGCCCGGGCGCTGGCCGGGTGAGCCGGCTCGGTCGGACGCGCGCTCTAGCAGCGCCTCTTTACCTTGCCTAGCCTCGCGATCCTTGCGTGGGACGCAAGCATCACTAGATTGCACCTATGTCGCCAGCCAATCGTTTCAACCCCATGTCGGCCCATCTCTCCTCGATTCCGCTGGCGCGCTTCGCCATCGGCGAGGTCGTCCGCCACCGGCTGCTCGACTTCCGCGGCGTGATCTTCGACGTCGACCCGGAGTTCGCCAACAGCGACGAGTGGTACGACGCGATCCCCGAGGCGCTGCGGCCGTCGAAGGACCAGCCCTTCTACCACCTGCTCGCCGAGAACAGCGAAGCGAGCTATGTCGCCTACGTCAGCCAGCAGAATTTGGTTTCCGACGACAGCGACGAGCCGATCGACCACCCGGCGATCGGCAGCCTGTTCGACCGGTTCGACGAAGGCCGCTACCTGCTCCGGCGCGAGCACCGGCATTAGCTTCGGGGGACCGCAGTCCCCCTCCGCCCTCAGAAATTCGCCGACAAGCGCGCGTAGAGAAACCGCCCGTTGAAACCGAATGGCGAGAATGCCGAGAAGGGCAGCGAATAATTGGTGTCGGGGTAGTTGCGCTCGAGTCCGGTGGCGGGGTCGATAGCCCGGCCGCGCGGAGTATTGGTCGGATAGACGTCGAAAATGTTGTTGCCACCCAGGGCCAGGGTGAAGCGGTCACCCATCGGCTTGAAGCGCAACTCGAGGTCGGTGATTGTCTTGGGCTTGAGATTGACGTCGCCGAACTCGTCGGAGCCCGCCGCGAGCACCTTGCCGTAGCGGGTCGCGCGAAGCGTCGCCCCGAACCAGTTGTAGTCGTAATCGGCCGACGCGTTGATCTTGTTGCGCGGCTGTCCACGAGTCAGCCGCAGCGATTCGAGCCGGCTGAACAGGACCAGGCCGGGGATGGTGGCAAGCGCGCCCGGGACCGCGGCATTGCGGGTGATCTTGGTCTTGTTGAGGTTGAAACCGCCGGTCAGGTTGAGCCGGCCAAGATCAGCCATCGGCGCCCGGTAGGTAGCGACCAGGTCGAGCCCCCGCGTGCGGGTGTCGACGCCATTGACGAAGAACCGTGCGGCCGCGACGCTTGGAAAGCCCGCGGCAGCCAGGATCGCCTTGACCGCGGCCTGCTGGTCGGCAGTACCAAAGGCTCCGAGGTTTTCGGTGACGACGATGCGGTCGTCGATGTCGATCTGATAGGCATCGACGGTCACGTTGAGCCGCGGAATTGCGCTCACCACGAGTCCGCCCGACAGGCTCATCGATTGCTCGGCGTCGAGCGGGCTCGACCCGAGCGCCAGCGCCACTGGGTTGTCGACCGGCAAGGTCACTGTGTCGAGCAGGCCGACGCCGGGGACGTTGTTGGTGGCTTGCGCCGCGTAGAATTGCTGCTGGAGCGACGGCGCCCGGAAGCCGGTTGAGGCGGACGCGCGGAGTGCGACCCCGTCGACCGGCTCAACCCGCGACGCCAGCTTCCAGTTGAGGTCGGTTCCGAAGTCCGAATAATCCTCATAGCGAAGCGCCGCCTGGATGTTGAACCTGTCGCTGAAGTCGCTGTCGATTTCGACATAGAGCGACTTGTTGTTGCGCTTGTTCACGCGGTCGACGCGCTGGCCCGCGATGGTCGGCGTAAAGCCGGGGAACACCTGCGCGCCCGGTGCGCCGCCGGCTGGACCGCTGATGAAGCTGTTCGGCTCGCCGGGGCGAATATCGAAGGACTCGCGGCGATATTCAGCGCCCAGCGACAGCGTCGTCCGTTGGGCCATCGCCAGCGCCAAGTCGCGGCTGACGTCGAGATTGAACAGGGCCTGGCCATAGGTCAGTCCGCCCGAATCGAATTCCGTCGGAGAATCGTCGCCGAGCGACCGGTTGAGAGAGTTGACGATCCTGAAATCGACCCGGTCGCGGCCGTATTGGCCCGACAGATCCCAGCGCCAGCCCGCCATCTCGCCGCGCACCCCGAGGGTACCCGCATAATCGTCGGTGTCCGTGGTGATCAGCGGCAGGAAACCTTCGGGATAGATATTGGGATTATTGCGCGCGTCCAGGGCTCGGCGGTAGAATCCCGCGCTCTCGCCCTGCCGGTCGTTGTAGCTCGCAAAGGCGTAGGCCTCGGTGGCCCCGTCGCCGAAAGGCATTTCGGCGTTCGCGAAGACCTTGGTGTCGCGAGTCTCGGGGTCGCCGTAGCGATGGCTAAAGCGGTTAAAGGTCAGCTCGCGTGGGTCGAGCGCCCCGCCGATCAGGTTGAACTGACGGCGCGGGTCGGCCCCGGTGCGGTTGGTATCGTTGCGGTCCTGGAACTCGGCGGCGATGTTGACGTGGCCCGCGGCGCCGATGGGAAGTCCGATCGCACCGGCGATGGTCAGCGTCTCGCCGTCGCGGCGGCGGCGGTCATTTCCGGTCAAATCGAGCTGGAGGGTGCCGTCGGGCGAGAAGACGGGCGTGTTGCCCGGTCCGACCGCAACCCCGTCGTAGGTCTCGATATTGTTCACGCGGGTATAATATTGACCGTAGGTGACGCTGGCCTTGCCGCCGGAGCGCGCGCTGCGCAGCTGGAAGTTGATCACACCGGCGATGGCGTCCGAGCCATATTGCGCCGCGGCGCCGTCGCGCAGCACCTCGACCCGCGACAGGGCGATGGTCGGAATGAGGTTGATGTCGACCGCGGACGAGCCGCGCCCGACCGAGCCGTTGATGTTGAGCAATGCCGAGGTATGCCGGCGCTTGCCGTTGATCAGCACCAGCGTCTGGTCGGGCGACAGGCCGCGCAGGGTCGCCGGCCGGATGACGTCGGTGCCATCGGTGATCGCCGGCTGCGGGAAGTTGAAGCTCGGTACTTCCTGGGTCAGCGCGCGGTTGATCTCGGTATGGCCGGACTGACTGAGGCTTTCGGCCGATATGACATCGACCGGTACCGGCGAATCCGCCACGGTTCGATCGGTCCTGCGCGTGCCGGTGACGACAATTTCCTCGCCCGGAGCCTGTGCAGCCGCAGTCTCGGCGTCCGGGACGGTCTCGCTGGCCGCGTCCTGGTTTTGCTGGGCCTGGGCCGGAGCCCATAAGGCGAGCGGCGAAATTGAGGTCAGGATCAGGAAGCGAACGGCAAATCTGGACATGGCGAAATCCCCCAAGCAAAAGGCGAAACCCGATCACAAAGCCGCGTCACGCCCTCACAAGTCACGAGCATGTCGCAATCCGCGCCCGAGGCAATACCAGTGCCCCTTAACCGGACGATAGATTGTGGATGTGGTGCCGGTGCAACAGCGGCTGGCGGGCCGCCTCCGGTTGACAGTTTCAGGCCCCTGCCATAGGCGGCACGCTTTCCGCGCGACCCTGTGCCTTGGCGCTCAAGCGCGCGCGGGAGCCGGTTTTTACGAGAAGAGAAGAGCCAATGTTCGCAGTCGTGCGCTCAGGCGGCAAGCAATATCGCGTCGCCCCCGGAGACAAGATCGTCGTCGAGAAGCTCGCCGGGGAAGCCGGCCAGCGGATCGACATCACCGACGTGCTGCTCGCCGGCGAAGGCTCCGACCTCAAATCGGTCGAGGGGCTCAAGGTTTCCGCCGAGATCATCGCCCAGGCCAAGGGCGACAAGGTCACGGTGTTCAAGAAGCGCCGCCGCCACAACTACCGCCGCAAGAAGGGCCATCGCCAGCAGCACACGATCCTGAGGATCGTCGCGATCGGCGATCACAAGGCGGAAAAGAAGGCGCCGAAGGCCGAAAAGACCGAGGCCGCTCCGGCTGCGGCACCCGCGAAGAAGGCCGCCACGGCAGCCAAGGCCCCCGCCAAGGCGGCCAAATCAGCGCCGGCGGCCAAGAAGCCCGCGCAAGAGAAGCCGGCGGCCAAGAAGCCCGCCGCGAAGCCGGCCGCGAAGGCGTCGACAAAGAATGCTGCACCTGCTAAGGGCGCCGCCAAGAAAGCTTCTAAACCCAAAGCATCCAAAGCGAAGTAGTACCGATGGCCCATAAAAAAGCAGGCGGCAGTTCCCGCAACGGCCGCGACAGCGAGAGCAAGCGGCTCGGAGTCAAATTGTTCGGCGGCCAGTCGGCCCGCGCCGGCAATATTATCGTGCGTCAGCGCGGCACGCGCTGGCACCCCGGCGACAACGTCGGCATCGGCAAGGACCACACCCTCTTTGCGCTTACCGACGGCTCGGTCGCCTTCCGCGACGGCAAGCTTGGGCGAAAGTTCGTCCACATTATGCCGACTACGGAAGGAAACACATAGGAACGGTCATAAAGGGGCCGATCCCACGAGGGGCGGCCCGGACGAGATCCAAGCAATAGGATCAAAGCCACAAGGGAGAAGAGGGAAGCCCCTCTCCTCCCTTTCTTTTTGTCTTCTCCCGAAACTGTCACGCGGCTTCGCTAGGGAGCCCGCGCGAAAGGAGAGGGACGATGTTCACGAGGACCGCACGGCTGCTGCTTCGCCCCGGCTGGGCAGAGGACGCGCCCGCGCTCGCCGCCGCGATCTCCGACGAGCGGATCGTCCGCAACCTCGCGACCGCGCCGTGGCCCTATCGGCTGCGCGACGCCGAGGCGTTTCTCGCCCAGCCGCGCGACCCGGTGCTGCCGTCGTTCCTGGTCCTCGAGCGGACCGGCGGCGAACCGCGCCTGATCGGCTCATGCGGGCTCGGGCGCAGGCCATCGGGCGCGGTCGAATTGGGCTATTGGATCACGCGGCCATTCTGGGGGCGCGGCTTCGCGACCGAGGCCTCGGCGGCTCTCGTCGATATCGCCCAGGCCCTCCGGCTGCCGCGGCTCCAGGCCTCCCACTTTCTCGACAATCCGGCCTCGGGCCGAGTGCTCGACAAGCTTGGCTTCGAGCCGCTCGGCATCGTTGCCCCGCGTATGAGCTGCGCTCGCGGGACCGAGGCGCCGGCCCGCATGTTTGCGCTCGAGCTCGCGCGCGCCGACCAGGCCGAGGAGGTGCTTGCCGCCTGATGCTGCGGTGGCAATTCGCGGCTGCCCCGCTTAACTGCCCGGCATGCACTTCCTCGACCAGGCCAAGATTTTCATCCGCTCCGGCGCCGGTGGGCCCGGAGCGGTCAGCTTCCGGCGTGAGAAGTTCATCGAGTATGGCGGCCCCGACGGCGGCGACGGCGGCAAGGGCGGCGACGTCGTCTTCGAAGCGGTGCCTGGCCTCAACACGCTGATCGATTTTCGCTACACCCAGCATTTCCGCGCCCCGCGCGGCAAGGGCGGCGCCGGCGCCAACCGGACCGGTGCCGGGGGCAACGAACTGGTCGTCAAAGTCCCGGTCGGCACCCAGGTCCTCGCCGACGACGAAGACCGCACCTTGCTCGCCGACCTGACCGAGGTCGGCCAGCGGATAAGCTTGCTCAAGGGCGGCGACGGCGGGCGCGGCAATGCCAGCTACAAGACCTCGACCAACCGGGCGCCGCGCCAGCACGGCACCGGCTGGCCGGGCGAGGAGATGTGGGTCTGGCTGAGGCTCAAGCTGCTCGCCGACGTCGGCCTTGTCGGCCTGCCCAACGCCGGCAAGTCGACCTTCCTCAACGCGACCACCAACGCCGCTGCCAAGGTCGGCGAATATCCGTTCACGACGCTTCGGCCGCAGCTCGGGGTCGCCCGCCACAAGGGGCGCGAGTTCGTTGTCGCCGACATCCCGGGCCTGATCGAGGGCGCCGCCGAGGGCGCCGGGATCGGCGACCGGTTCCTCGGCCATGTCGAGCGCTGCCGACTGTTGCTGCACCTGGTCGATGCCGCCGGCGACGACCCGGTGGCGGCCTGGCGAGTGGTCCGCGCCGAGCTCGATTCCTATGGCGCTGACCTCGCCGGCAAGCCCGAGGTCCTCGCCTTGAGCCGGGCCGATCTCGTCACTCCGCGGCAGCTGGCCAAGGTCAAGAAGGCGCTGGACAAAGCCAGCGGCGGCGACGCGATCGCCATTTCCGCCCCGACCGGGGAGGGCGTCGCCGCGCTGCTCGACGTGATTGTCGGCGGCCTCGGCTCGGCGGCCAGCGAGACCGCCGACGCGGCAGCGGGCGAGCGGCCCTGGTCGCCGCTGTGAGGGCGGCACGATGAAGCTGGCGGTCACCGGCGGAACGGGGTTCGTCGGATCGCGCCTGCTCGATGCCGCCGTTGCCGATGGCCACCAGCTGCGCGCTCTCGCCCGCCGCCGGGTTGAGCCGCGCGGGAACGTCGAGTGGGTGCGCGGCGCGCTCGACCAGGCGGCCGCCCTCGAAGAATTGGTCGCCGGAGCCGACGCCGTGATCCACGTCGCCGGAGTCATCACCGGCCGCACCGCCGCGGATTTCGACCACGGCAACGTTGAGGGCACCCGGGCGATGCTCGGTGCGGCCGCGGGTACGAAACGCTTCGTCCACGTCTCGTCGCTTGCGGCGCGCGAGCCGAAGCTGTCGCTCTACGGCGCGTCGAAGGCGAAAGCGGAGGAATTGGTCGAAGCTTCGCGCTTGTCCTGGGCGATCGTTCGCCCGCCGGCGGTCTACGGACCGGGCGACAAGGAGACGCTCGAGCTGTTCAAAATGGCTCGGCGCGGCCTGGTGCTGCTGCCGCCCAGCGGACGGCTGTCACTGATCCATGTCGACGATCTCGTGCGGCTGCTGCTCGCGCTCGCCGAACCCGACGCCGCGAAAGGATCGCTCTTCGAGCCCGACGATGGCCGCCGCGGCGGCTGGAGCCACAAGGAGTTCGCGCGGGCGCTCGGCACCGCCGTCGGCCGCCGCGGTATCAGCCTGCCGGTCCCTCCGCGCCTGCTCCGCCTGGCGGCCCGGGCCGACCGGCTGGTTCGCGGCGACAAGGCCAAGCTGACCGCCGACCGCGCCGCCTATTTCAGCCATCCCGACTGGGTGGGCGATCCGGGCCGCGCGGTTCCGTCCGATCTCTGGCAGCCGCAAATCGCGACCGCCGACGGCCTCGCCGCGACGGCTCAATGGTACCGGGCGCAAGGCTGGCTCTGAACCGCCGCATTCGCGCCCCATTGCGTTGCGAAAGCGAATGCCCGCCACTAGACGAGCCGCCACATGACCGACCGCGACGAAACCGCCGCCAAGATCCACGCGCTGATCGGGCCGTTCAACAAGAAGGACATCGCGGTCACCGAGGAAACGCGCTTCGCGCAGGACCTCGAATGGGACAGCCTGACGGTGATGGACTTCGTCGCCTCGGTCGAGGACGAGTTCGACATATTGATCAGCATGAACCGGGCGGCGGAGATCGAAACCGTCGGCCAGCTTATCGACGCGGTCGGCCAACTGCAGAGCGATCGGTGACCGATCTCTTTTCCAAGTTCGACCCGCTGATCGAGCAGCGCGAGAATCTGCTCGCTACCGGCCTCACCGATCCCTTCAACCTGGTGATGGAGCGGGTCGAGAGCCCGACGGTCGCGATCTGCAACGGCAAGCGCACGATCCTGCTCGGCACCTACAATTACATGGGCATGACCTTCGACCCGGACGTCGTCGCGGCCGGCAAACAGGCGCTCGACGAGTTCGGCTCGGGAACCACCGGGAGCCGGGTCCTGAACGGCACCTATTCGGGCCACCGGGCGGTCGAGCAGGCGCTGCGCGACTTCTACGCCATGGACCATGCGATGGTCTTCTCGACCGGCTACCAGGCGAACCTCGGGGTCATTTCGACGCTGGCCGGCAAGGAGGACTATGTCGTCCTCGACATCGACAGCCATGCCTCGATCTACGACGGCTGCGCGCTCGGTAACGCGCAGATCGTGCCGTTCCGCCACAACGACGTCGCGGCGCTCGAAAGCCGGCTCAAGCGCATCCCTGCAGAAGCGGGCAAGCTGGTCGTGCTGGAAGGCGTCTATTCGATGCTCGGCGACGTCGCCCCGCTCACCGAGATGGTCCGCGTCGCCAAGGAGAACGGCGCGATGGTGCTGGTCGACGAGGCGCATTCGATGGGCTTCATCGGCGAGCATGGCCGCGGCGTCGCCGAAGCCCAGGGAGTGATCGACGACGTCGACTTCATCATCGGCACCTTCTCCAAGTCGGTCGGCACGGTCGGCGGCTTTTGCGTCTCGAACCATCCCAAGTTCGAAATCCTGCGCCTGGTCTGCCGGCCCTATGTGTTCACCGCCTCGCTGCCGCCGTCGGTGGTGGCGACGGCCGCCACCTCGATCCGCAAGCTGATGGATGCCGCCGACAAGCGCGCCCATTTGTGGGAGAATTCCAAGCGGCTGCACGCCGGCCTCAAGCAGCTCGGCTTCCAGCTTGGGACAAACGAGCCGGAGTCGGCGATCATCGCCGTCTTGATGCCCGACCTCGAGACCGGCGCGGCAATGTGGGAGGCGCTCCTGGACCGCGGCCTCTACGTCAACCTTGCCCGCCCGCCCGCGACCCCGGCCAATATGACCCTCCTGCGCTGCTCGTTGTGCTCCGAGCACAGCAGCGAGCAAGTTGGCGAGGTGCTCGGCATGTTCGCTGCTGCAGGACGTGCGACGGGCTGCATCGATTGACGACAAGCCGCCTTTCGCGGCTCTCCATTGAGGTTTAGACTGCCCTCATGACGCCGGCCGGGGAGGATCTGCATTTCGACTGGCGCCGCGGCGGAGCGGCGGCCGGGGGGCTGATTGCGACCCTGGTGCTGCTCGCCATGGTGGTCCTCGTCGCTTTGTCCAACGACGCCCGCGAGCAGGCGCTCGAAGCGGAGCGGCGCGCCTATAACGTCGCGCTCGTGGTCCGCAGCGTCGACACCAGCATGTCCCGGGCGGAAGCCGCTTTGGGCCGCTTCGTCCTCGACGAGGAGGTCAGCACCAGCGGCAACATCTACTACAGCCAGTGGCGCCTCGCCGGGCACCAGATCAACCAGCTTCGGCGGCTGGTCCGGACCAGCCCCGCCCAACGGCAGCGCGTGAGTGAGCTTCAGGAGCTCTATTCGACCCGCGGGGCGGAACTGGCGCTGGCTGCGCGGGCGGCCGCCGCGAGGCAGGGCCAGGGGGGCACCTCATATTATTATGCCGCCGGCCTCTCCCCGACCGGTCCGGCCGTCGCCAAAAAGCTCGATGAAATCGCCGACAGCGAACGTCAATCGCTGCGCCAGCGGATCGAGCAGAGCCAGGTCTTTTCCGCCCGGGCGGAGCGACTCACCGACTATTTGAGCGGGCTCGGGGTAATCGTCGGCCTCGGGGCGATCTTCCTCGCTTTGCTGGCTGTCCAGGCGATCCGCCAGAACGCCGCCGCGCGCCGGCACGCCGAATCCGAGTCCGCCCGCGCCGAGGCGCTCGAGCAGGCCGTCGACGAGCGCACCCAGGAGTTGCAAACGGCCAACGAAGCCCTGCGCGCCGAGGCCGTCGAGCGCCAGCTCGCCGAGGCGCAACTGCGCCAGGTCCAGAAGATGGAGGCCGTCGGCCAGCTGACCGGCGGCATCGCCCACGATTTCAACAACATGCTCGCCGTGGTCGTCGGCGGGATCGATCTTGCCCGCCGCCGCCTCAACGGCCCCAAGCGCGAGGTGACGACCCACCTTACCAATGCGATGGAGGGCGCGACCCGCGCCGCCGCCTTGACCCGGCGGCTGCTGTCGTTCGCCCGCTCGGAGCCGCTGCTTCCCGAGCGCGTCGACAGCCGGGACCTGGTAGAGGGCATGTCGGACTTGCTCGACCGGACATTGGGCGAGCGAATTCAAGTCGAGGTCGATCTCGCGCCGGACACCTGGCCGACCTATGTCGACCCGCACCAGCTCGAAAATGCCATCGTCAACTTGGCGGTCAACGCGCGCGACGCGATGGACGGCACCGGAATGATGCGCATCAGCACCGCCAACGTGACGGTGCAGGCCAACGAGGTCGGCGACATTCAGCCGGGAGAATATGTCCGGATCAGCGTCAGCGACACCGGCTGCGGAATGACGGCGGAGGTCCGCGAGCGGGCGTTCGAGCCGTTCTTCACCACCAAGCCGGTCGGCAAGGGCACCGGCCTCGGCCTCAGCCAGATCTTCGGCTTCGCGCACCAGTCGGGCGGCGAGGTCGGGATCGAGAGCGAAGTCGCCCGGGGGACCACCGTTTCCATTTACCTGCCGCGCACCGAGTCCGCCGCCGCCGCAGCCGCCGTGCGCCTGCACCCGGCGCTGCAACGGTCCGAGGGCGAAGCGCACGTCCCGGGCGCCCGCATCCTGCTGGTCGAAGACGATCCCCGGGTGCGCGCGGCGACGGTCGGCGCGCTCGAGGATTTGGATTACGATCCCGTCGCCTGCTCCAGCGGTGCCGAGGCGATCCAGCTGTTCGAGAGCCAGGACTTCGACCTCGTCATTAGCGACGTCATCATGCCCGAAATGACCGGGCCCGAGCTGATCCGCCACTTGAAGACCACCGACCGCGACTTCGCCGTATTGTTCGTCACCGGATATGTCGGCGACGGCGAGACCGACCATCTCGTCGGCTACGAGCTGCTTCGCAAGCCGTTCACGGTCGGAGCGCTTGCCAATTCGGTGTCGTCGGCGCTGTCGAAGCCGCCTAGCGCACCGCTCCGGACCTCAGGAGTCGCGGCAAAAGGGTGATGGCGGCAAGCAGCGGCCACCGCCGCTGCCACGGCTTGATGCGGATCTCGGTGCCGGCGTGGCGGTTGATCTTCCAGGCGATGTAATCGACTCCGCCGGCAAACGTCGCGCTCGCCTTGGCGAGGCGCAGCACGGACAGCGCCTTGCCCTCAAGCCTGCGGCGCGCCCAACTCGACCGGCGTCCTGTTCCAAGCGCGGCGGCCGCGGCCAGCGCCGGCTCGGTGAAGCGCAAATAGCGCTCCGGATCCAGGTCGACGACCGAGGCGGCGCGGCCCTGCCGCTCGGCCCGCAGCTCGGCCGAGTAGGTGAGGTCGAACGCCCCCCGCCACAGAGCCAGTGGGTCGGCGTCCGCCGGAACCGCCGGCCGGGCCGCGGCGAGCAGCGCCGGGGCCGCGCGCGCGACCGCTTCGACCACCATGTCGCGCGCGCGCGGATCGGCCGCCCACACCAACCGCGAGGGTTGCGCAAACCTCGCCCACACCGAGACGCTGCGCGTTTCGGGCCCGTTGAGCCGGCGAAAATCCGCCTCGTCGAGCACCGCATATTTCGCGGCGAGGCCGCCTTGTGCAATGTGGAACACGTTGGGCGGGATCATGCGATTGGCGACAGCCAGCCAGCGCCGCGAATAGGCCGCCCGGTAATCGGAAACGATCAGGTAGAAATCGAGCATCTGCCCGTCGAGCTGCTTTTCCCGCAGGCACGAGCCGTAGAACAACACCGCCCGCGACGCGCCCGGGTGCTTGGCTGCAATCGCCGCCGCAAGCTTTGAAACGCGCGTGTCGACAGGCGTCGCCAATTCCGCCGCGACCAGCTGCTTGAGCTCGTCCATGGGGCTTTTTAGGCGGCGATGCGGACGAACGACAACGGCTGGGCCAGCTTGAGGAAGATCGGCCGGCCGATCTCTGCCCGGAAGGTTTCGCCGTCGAGGATGACCTTCGAGCTCTCGCCCTCGATGCTGATCTCGTCGCTCTCTTCGAAATGGACGCCGCGGAGTTTCGAATGGCCGAGCTTGCCGGCCAGCGTCGCGAAGAAGGCCTGCAGAACCGACGCCGGCCGTTCCTCGATCGCGACCAGCTTGAGCGATCGGCGCGGGCGTCCGCCAAGCTCGCCCGAGAGCAAAAGCTTGTCGAGGGTCGTCACGGCCAGCAGCGAAAAGCGCCCGGTCAGACTCTGGCTGGTGCGCCACGACACCGATAGCGGCAGGGGCTGCGGCGGCAGGAAGCGCGACTTCAACCTCAGCAACATTCGCGCGAGCAAGGCCAGCGCGGTGATCGCGTGGCTGATCCCGTTGGGAAGCCCGAGCGGATAGATCTTCTCGCGGCAGTACAGCATCGTGTCCGCGAGGCCCGCACCGCCCAGAAACATGCCGATCACCGGGGTCTGCTCGCCGTTGCCGCAGCGCAGCGCAATCATTTCCCGGGCGACGATGTGTGGAGTGAGGTCGGCCTGCGCGAGTGCCAGGAGTTTCTCGAGCGCGGCGATGGGGTCGCCCTGCGCGCCAAGGTCCAGCGCGATGAGGTTGGTCCGGCCGCTTGGGAGCACGGCGACCGGCGGCGGGTTCTCGCCGAAATGTCCGCCGTTGTAGAGCTCGGTCAGCGCCGCCTGGACAGTGCCGTCGCCGCCGTTGATGACCAGCATCTTGGGACGAACCCGGGCAATCGTCCGAAGCGCCCGGCCGACCTGATCCGCTTTTTCCACCTCATAGTGGAATATGTCCGGATGCTCGGAGCAAAACGCCCGGATCCGCGGCAACTGGGCGAGATTCCCGGTCGACTTGGGATTGGACAGCAGTGCGATCCTGGATCGTGCCATCACCCGTTCACTAGTGCGATCGGATGGCGGGCCGGCCCGCTTTGGCCCGGCAATCGCCGCCCGCGCGCGCGCAACCGTCGCGGCCGGCGACCGAGTTGCGGCTGGCAGGGGCGCTTTCGACATGATTTTACCGACCGTTTGCTCTAGGCAGATTGGGGCGGCACCCCTTCGCTCGAGCGCGAAGGCAGAACCGCCCGTGTGGCAATCTCGGCTCGCTTTGCGGCCAAATCATGGTGTTGGGACGACCAAAACTTGGGCCGCCTGTCTTTAATCGACCGCTACCTGGCGCGATCCATCGCCGTCCCGCTGCTCGGCACGCTGATTCTCGCCGCCATGCTCCTGGTGCTCGACAAGATGCTGCGCCTGTTCGACTTCGTCGTAACCTCGGGCGGCCCGGTCAGCGTGGTCTGGCAAATGCTCGCCAACCTGCTCCCGGAATATTTCGCGCTCGGCATCCCGATCGGGCTGTTGCTCGGCATCCTGCTGGCGTTTCGCAAGCTCGCCCTCTCGTCGGAGCTCGATGCCATGCGCGGCATGGGCATCGGCTTCGGCCGGTTGCTGCGCGTGCCATACGCCTACGCCGCAGGGCTGATGATGCTCAATTTCGCCATCGTCGGCTACATCGAGCCCTATTCCGATTACCGCTACGAGGGGCTGAGGTTCGACCTCCGGTCCGGAGCGCTCGGAGCGTCGATCAAGGTCGGCGAGTTCAACCGCCTCGGCCGGCGGCTGACGCTCAGGATCGACGGCAGCGAGAACGGCGGCACCCGGCTGCGCGGCATCTTCGTCCAGATCGACGACGCTTCCGGGGCATCAGTCGCCGCCACCGCCCAAGCCGGCCGCTTCTTGTCGACCGACGATCCCGACACGATCCTGTTCCGCTTGCGCAATGGCCGGCTGGTCCAGCAGTCGCCCAAGTTCGCGGCGCCGCGGGCGCTGTCGTTCGACAGTTACGACCTGCCGATCACCTTGCCCCGAGTCGACAGCTTCCGAAGCCGCGGTCACGAGCACGACGAGCTGACGATCAACGAGCTGTACGCCGAGGGTTATGGCAGCGGGATCGGGGGCCACAAAGGCGAAGCAGTCGACGCGCGACTTGACCGGCTTGCCGCCCAGGCCAACCTGCACTTCCGGCTGGTCGAAGTGGTGATGATGCTGATGCTGCCGTTGTTGGCGGTCGCGCTCGCGGTGCCGCCGAAGCGAAGCTCTTCGGCGCTCGGCATCTTCGTCGGCATCGTGATCGTCGTCGCCTATCACAAGGTCAATCAGTACGCCGAGCAGGCCGCGGCGCAGGGACGGATCGAGCCGATCGTCGCCTTGTGGGTGCCGCTGGTGCTGCTGTCCGCGCTGATCGTGTGGATGTACCGGGTGCTTGCCCACCAGCCCGGCGGACAGCCGATCGGCGCCCTCGAGCGGGCGTTCGCCAAGGTCGGCAGCTCGATCCGCGCGCTCCTGCCGAGGCAGCAGCGGGCATGATCAACCTGCATTTCTTCCCGTCGCGGCGGATCGCGTTTTACACCGTCAAGCTGTTCCTGACCCGCAGCCTCGCGGTGCTCGTCGCGCTCGTGCTCATCCTCATGACCCTCGACCTGCTCGGCGAATCGGGCAAGATCCTGCGCGTCCCGGGCAATGGCGACGCCGAGCTGTGGCAATATGTCGCGCTGCGCATTCCGCTGCTCACCGCGCGTTTCCTGCCCTTCTCGGTGCTGTTGGGCACGCTAATCGCCTTTGCCGGCCTCAACCAGCACAGCGAGGTGATCGCGATGAAGGCCGCGGGGATTTCCGCGCACCAGATCCTCGCCCCGCTGATCGTCGCCAGCCTCGGCATCGCCGGGCTCGCCTTCGCCTTCAACGAGACGGTGGTGGTCAAGTCCGCGCGCACCGTCACCGCATGGACCGACAACGACTATCGCCCGATCCCGCCGCAAAGCGACCTGTTGTCCAACGTCTGGGTGCTGGTCGGCGACGACCTGGTCCGCGCCCGACAGGTCGTCGGTCAGGGGCAAGCACTGCGCGCCACTGGACTCACCATCTACGATCGCGAATCCGGCACGCTGCGAAGGGTGATGGACGCCGAGCGGGCGCGGCCGGCGGGAGGAGCCTGGCAGCTGGACAATGTCAGCATCTACGATTCTGCGATGAACGTCGTCGAGCGCCGGCCGCAAATGGTGGCGCTCGAGGGTGTCGAGCCGGAGCGGTTGACCCTCGCCAAGGTCGACCCCGACCTGCTCGATTTCTTCACCTTGAAAGAGCGCATCGCGCAGATGGAGCGCGCCGGCCGCCCGACCGAGGAGGCGCGCGCCGGGCTGTGGCACAAGATCTCGAGCCCGCTGTCGACCCTGCTGATGCCGTTGCTGGCCGCGGTCGCCGCCTTCGGCCTGGCGCGCTCCGGCCAGGTGCTGCTCCGCGCCACGGTCGGCATGGCGTTGGGCTTCGCTTATTTCGTCGCCGATAATTTCAGCCTGGCGATGGGCAATGTCGGCGCCTACCCGCCCCTCCTCGCGGCCTGGGCCCCGTTCGTCCTGTTCTTCCTGATCGGCGAAACGGTGCTGATCCGAAGCGAGGAATAGCCCCCCAACGGGCCCGCCAGTGGCCTCAAACAGCCGAAATGTCGCAAAACCGCCGCATTAAAGTCTCACATCCGCAATCAAACCACCTATGTAAGCATGGACATTCAAGGGGCATTCAAGGAAACTTCGTGACAACTGACACTATGACCAAAGGCATTTGGAACCGTTCGCACTACCTTGACCGGATGACGCTCAAGGAGCTGTGGATCGCTTATTTCCAATATCCGGCGATCCTTGCCTACATCGCCCTCGCGGCGGCGTCGGTGGGCGTGTGGTTCGTCTATCCGGCAGGCCCGCTGCAGACGCTGGCCGCGGCCGGCCTGACCGTGATCGCTTACCCGTTGGTGTGGTACGCGCTGCACCGCTGGGTGCTTCATTCGCGGTGGATGTTCAAGGTCCCGCTGCTGGCCCGGACGTGGAAGCGGATCCATTACGACCATCACCAGGACCCCAATCATCTGGAAGTGCTGTTCGGGGCGCTGCACACGACGCTGCCGACCATCGCCGTCGTCAGCGGACCGATAGGCTATGCAATCGGCGGCATCGGCGGCGCCGCGGCGGCGTTCGCGGCGGGGCTGGTGACGACTTTGGTCTATGAGTTCGTCCACTGCATCCAGCACCTCGCCTACAAGCCGAAGCTGGCGCTGATCGTCGAGATGAAAAAGCGCCACATGGCCCACCACTTCCACGACGAGTCCGGCAATTTCGGGATCACCAACTATTTCTGGGACCGGGTATTCGGCACCTTTTACGACCGGCCCGAGCGGCCGGCCAAAAGCCCGACCGTGTTCAACCTCGGCTACACGCCCGAGGTGGCGGAGCGCTACCCGTGGGTCGCCCGCCTGTCCGGCGGAGTCGCCACCGGCCATCCGCGCAGACGCGACGCCCAGGCCTGAAGCCTCTTATGCCGGCTGAATTGCGCGTTCGGCCGGTTGTTTCGGCCACCGACCGGCGCGCGTTCGTCGACCTCGCCTGGGCCGTCTACAAGGACGACCCGGCGTGGGTGCCGCCGCTGAAAGACGAGGTCCACGCGCTCATCGATCCCGCAAAGAACCCGTGGTTCGGCCATGCGCGCGCGCAGATGTGGCTGGCGGAGCGCGGCGGGCGGGCTGTGGGCCGGATCAGCGCCCAGATCGACGAGCTCGTCGAGGCCCATATGGGACCAGGCACCGGCCAGTGGGGGATGTTCGAAGCGCTCGACGGGGAGGCGGCCGCGGCCCTGATCGCCATCGCCGAGCAATGGCTGCGCGAGCAGGGCATGACCCGGGCGCTCGGGCCGATCAGCCTGTCGATATGGGACGAGCCGGGGCTGGAAATCGCCGGGTTCGACCAACCGCCGACAGTGATGATGGGCCACCACCGCCCCGAGTATCGCGGCTGGATCGAAGCGGCGGGCTACGCCAAGGCCCGGGACTTGCTTACCTATCAGGTCGATATCGCCAATTGGTCCGATCCGCTCGCCGACCGGCTGGTTGCGGCGGGCGAGAACAACCCGAGGATCCGCATCCGCAAAGTCGACAAGGCCCGCTTCGACGGCGAGGCACGGATCATCCTCAACCTTTTGAACGACGCCTGGGCGGGCAATTGGGGGTTCGTGCCCTTGACCGAGGCGGAAATCGCCTACGCTGGCAAGAAGCTGAAACCGATCGTGTTCGAGGATCTGATCCGCATCGCCGAGCTCGATGGCGAGCCGGTGGCGTTCATGGTGACGTTCCCCGATATCAACGAGCTGATCGCCGACTTGAACGGCCGCTTGTTCCCGTTGGGCTGGGCAAAGCTCCTGTGGCGACTGCGCAGCCCGCGGACGCGGCGGGTACGGGTGCCGCTGATGGGAGTCGCATCGCGGCTGCACAACAGCCGCATCGCGACCCAGCTCGCCTTCATGCTGATCGAATCCATTCGCCGCGCCGCGGTCGCGAATTACGGCGCCACCCACGGCGAATTCGGCTGGATCCTCGAGGACAATAAGGGAATGGTCTCGATCGCCCAATTGCCGGGCGCCGAGGTCAACCACGTCTACCGGATATTCGAGAAAGCGCTCTAGCTAGGCCAGCTCGACCCAGGTCGGCGCGTGGTCGCTGGCTTTCTCCTGCGCCCTCGCCCATTTGTCGACGCCGGCGCCGCGCAGCCGGTCGGCAGCCTCGGGAGAGCACAGCAGATGGTCGATGCGAAAGCCGGCGTCGCGCTGCCAGCAGCCGGCGGTATAGTCCCAAAAGGTATAGAGCCGCTCCTCGTCCGGGTGCAGAGCGCGGAGCGCATCGGTCCATCCCTGGTGGACGATCGTCCGGTAGGCGGCGCGGGTTTCCGGCTGGAGCAGCGCATCGTGGGCGGTCGCCTGGACCGAGAACACGTCGCGGTCTTCGGGCACCACGTTCCAGTCGCCGGCGAGCACGGTCGGCCGCTCGTCGGCGAGCAACTCGCGGGCGTGGGCCCCGAGCCGCTCCATCCATTTGAGCTTGTAGTCGAACTTCTCGGTGCCGATCGGATTGCCGTTGGGCAAATAGAGCGAGGCGACGACCACATCCGCGACCTCGGCCTCGATGTAGCGGCTGTGACTGTCGTCCGGGTCGCCGGGAAGCCCGGTGCGGCGAAGCTTGGGCGTGTCGCCGCGGGCGAGAATCGCGACGCCGTTGAAGCCCTTCTGTCCGTGCCAGACCGCGCCGTAGCCGGCCGCCTCGATGTCGGCGATCGGCAGCGATTCATCGGCGCATTTGAGCTCCTGCAAGCAAACCACGTCGGGCCTCTCGCGATCGAGCCATTCGAGCAGGCGCGGGAGCCGCGCCCGGATTCCATTGAGGTTGAAAGTGGTGAGCCTCACCTCAGACGGAAAAGCTCGAGCCGCAGCCGCAGCCGGAGGCCGCGTTGGGGTTGGTCACCTTGAACGCCGCGCCGCCGAGGTCTTCGACGAAATCGACCGCCGAGCCGCGCACCAGGTCGAGGCTGGTCGGATCGACGACGAGCTTGACGCCGCTAGTCTCGGCGACGGTATCGTCGGCCAGCGCCGCCTCGGCGAGCTCGAACTTGTAGGTGAAACCGGCACAGCCGCCGCCATCGACCGCGAGGCGCAGGATCGCCGGCCGCGACTGGCGCTTGGCGATCGCCGCGACGCGCTTGGCGGCGCTATCGGTCAGGATGATGTCGGCTGCGCTCACATGAGTGAGATAGGGAGACGGCCGGTAAGCGGCAACCCTAGCGGCGGGCGGCGGTCGGTCCGCCAAGCGCGACCTGGTCCATTGGAGCGGCGTTGGCCTTGCGCTGCATGGCGACGAGATAGTCGGTCGACTTCATGAACGGGACGGGGTTCACCGCGCGGCCGTCGATGCGGACCTCGTAATGAAGGTGGCTGCCGGTCGACCGGCCGGTCGAGCCCATGCGGCCGATGAGATCGCCGCGCTTGACGCGCTGGCCGGTGGAGACGGTCATCTTGGACAGATGGGCGTAGCGGGTTTCGATGCCGCGGCCGTGGTCGATCTTGATGAGATTGCCGTAGCCGCCGCTGTTGTAACCGGCGTCCGTGATGACGCCGTCGGCGGTCGCGTAGATGGCGGTGCCGACCGTCCCGGCGAGGTCGATTCCGGCGTGCATCGCGGCGCGCCTGGCGAATGGGTCCGAACGAACTCCGTAACCGCTGGTGAAGGCGCCGGTCTTGACCGGCTTGTCGGACGGTACCGCAATCGCACCGTCCTGAAGGGTATCGAGCTTCTTCCAGCTGGTGAACAGCTGCTTGAAGGTCGGGTCAGCCTTGCCGACGGCGTCGAACGGTCCGCCGACCGCCGCCACCCGCGACGGCGCTAGGCCGAGCTTCTTAAGCTCCGCGGCGGTGGTCTGGTAGCGAACATCCATCGCCCGGGCGATTAGCGCCGCCTGCGCCAGCTGGGCGTCTTCGACGCGTGCCAGCGGGCCCTTGTCGGTAACCCGGCCGCCGGCGGTAACCGCGGCAATCGCCGTCTCGTCGATCTGCTGGCCGGTGAGCATCGCCTCGATCAGGGCCTGGCGCTGCTCGATCTTGCGAGCCCGCGCCTCGGTCGCATCGGTCAGGGCAAATGCCTGCGGACCCGACGTGATCATGCGCGTTGCGGCATAGCCCGACCAGGCGATCAGCCCGATCATGACAATAAGGAAGACGGCTTGAACGGGAGCGGAGAGGCGAAAACGGCGGAGTTTGGTGCCGTCATGGATGAAGAGATCGCGATCCCTGAAAAAGGACAATGTGGGCGTCGCGGCCTGAACATGCGCCATCTGTGTTCGCTCCAAATCCATAGCGAGCGCGCCAAGGCGCGTTCGTTAGTCCATCGAATAAGGAGCTCCCCAGCCCCACTTCCACTCACCCGGGTTGCCCCCCGCGTGCTGGCAAAGCGAACCTGACCCCGCCGGGTTAACGAATTCAACCATATGTTCCCGTTCCCGGGACGAACCGTCCGCTCGCTGCGATGAACCGTTGTTAATGTTCCGTAATGATCAGAAATTTGCCTGGGAATTGACGCTGCCGCTCTCGGGAATCGCTATCTTTAACCAAGGCGCGGCTTGTCATTTGACGGGCCCGCCCTAGAGCGGTCGCGGGCCACGCCGTCCCAACGCGGCGCGTGCTCTCTGTGAGGAGAGTTAATGAGTGATCTTCCTGCCGCGCTTCCGGCGCGCCCTTTCTTTTCTTCGGGTCCCTGCGCCAAGCCGCCCGGCTGGTCGGTGGACCAACTCGACACGCGCTCGCTCGGCCGCTCGCACCGGTCGCAGTGGGGCAAGGCGCGGCTGAGCGAAGCAATCGAGCGCACCCGCGCGCTGCTCGAGCTGCCGAGCGATTACCGCCTCGGCATCGTCCCCGCCTCCGACACCGGAGCGATGGAGCTGGCGATGTGGTCGCTGCTCGGCGCTCGCCCGGTGACCTTGCTCGCTTGGGAGAGCTTCGGCGCCGGTTGGGTTACCGACGCGGTCAAGCAGCTCAAACTCGACGCGGACGTGCGCACCGCGGATTACGGGTGCATCCCGGATTTGACCGGCATCGATCCGGCAAGCGACCTGGTCTTCACCTGGAACGGCACGACGAGCGGCGTGCGCGTGCCGGACGGTGAGTGGATTGCCGCCGACCGCACCGGGCTGACGATCTGCGACGCGACGTCGGCGGCGTTCGCCCAGGCCATCGACTGGCCGAGGATCGATGTCGGCACGTTCAGCTGGCAAAAGGCGCTGGGCGGCGAGGCCGGGCACGGCATGCTGGTCCTGTCACCCCGCGCGGTCGAGCGCCTGGAGCGCGAGCCTGCGCCGCGGCCGCTGCCGAAGATTTTCCGGCTGACCAAAGGTGGCAAGATGATCGATGGCATCTTCAAGGGCGAGACGATCAACACGCCCTCGATGCTCGCCGTCGAAGACTGGCTGGTCGCGCTCGACTGGGCGGAACGAACGGGCGGCCTCCCGGCGCTGATCGCCCGCGCCGACGCCAACGCCGCCGCGCTCGATCGCTGGGTGCAGAAGACCGCCTGGATCGAACATCTCGCATCCTCGCCCGAAATCCGCTCGAACACGTCGGTGTGCCTGCAATTCGCCGACCGTTCTGATGCAAGCGCCAACACCGCGCTGCAGAAGGCGATCGTGAAGCTGCTCGAGGCCGAAGAGGCGGCATTCGACATCGGTGCCTATCGCGACGCGCCCGCGGGCCTGCGCATCTGGTGCGGAGCGACCGTCGACACCGCCGACATCGAAGCCCTGGGCCCGTGGCTCGACTGGGCCTTTGAGCAGGTCAAATACGGGGAGCAGAGCCAATGAGTGACGCGGTGCGAGTGCTGATTGCCGATGCGATGGACCCGCGCGCGGCCGCCATCTTCCGCGAGCGCGGCATCGAAGTCGACGAAAAGCCGGGCCTGTCGCCCGACGAGCTCCAAGCCATCATCGGCGGCTATGACGGGCTCGCGGTGCGCAGCTCGACGCGAGTGACGCCGCCGGTGCTCGACGCTGCTTTGCCCCGCCTCAGGGTCATCGGCCGCGCCGGCATCGGCGTCGACACGATCGATGTCGCCGCTGCCTCGGCCCGCGGCATCGTCGTCATGAACACCCCGTTCGGCAATTCGATCACCACCGCCGAGCATGCGATCGCGATGCTGTTCGCGCTCGCCCGCGAGATCCCGGCGGCGGACGTCTCGACCCAGGCCGGCCGCTGGGAAAAGAACCGCTTCATGGGCATCGAGCTGTCGGGCAAGACGCTCGGCCTGATCGGCTGCGGCAACATCGGCTCGATCGTCGCCGACCGCGCCCAGGGCCTGAAGATGAAGGTTGCCGCCTACGACCCGTTCCTGACCCCCGAACGGGCGCTCGACCTCGGCGTCGAGAAGGTCGAACTGGACGAGCTATTGGCCCGCGCCGACTTCATATCGCTGCACACGCCGCTGACCGACCAGACCCGCGGCATCCTGAACCGCGAAGCCCTGACCAAGACCAGGCCCGGCGTTCGGATCGTTAATTGCGCGCGCGGCGGGCTGATCGACGAGCAGGCGCTGAAAGAGGCGCTCGACAGCGGCCACGTCGCCGGCGCCGCGCTCGACGTATTCTCCAACGAGCCGGCCAAGGACAACCCTTTGTTCGGGACTCCGGGCCTCATCTGTACCCCGCACCTCGGCGCCTCGACCAGCGAGGCGCAGGTCAATGTCGCGATCCAGATCGCCGAGCAGATGAGCGATTACCTGCTGCTCGGGGGCATCACCAACGCGGTCAACATGCCGTCGCTGTCGGCCGAGGAAGCGCCGCGGCTGAGGCCGTACATGGCGCTGGCGGAAAAGCTCGGGCGCCTGGTCGGGCAGATCGTCGGCACCGAGGTCCGCTCGATCGACGTCGAGGTCGAAGGCGCGGCCGCGGAGCTCAACATCAAGCCGATCACCGGTGCCGTGCTGGCGGGCTTGATGGGCACCTATTCGGACACGGTGAACATGGTCAACGCGCCCTATCTCGCCAAGGAGCGCGGGCTCGACGTGCGCGAGATCCGCCACGACCGCGAGGGCGATTATCATACCCTGCTCGCGGTGACGGTCGGCACAGAGGACGGCGAGCGGCGCGTCGCCGGAACGCTGTTCGGCAACAGAGCGGCGCGGCTGGTCGAGATTTTCGGGGTCGAGGTCGAGGCCGAGCTCGCCGGCCAGATGATCTACATCGTCAACAGCGACGAGCCCGGCTTCATCGGCGCGCTCGGCACCGCACTCGGCGCCGCCCAGGTCAACATCGCCACCTTCAACCTCGGTCGCCGGGCGGCGGGCGGCGAAGCGGTCGCGCTGGTCGCGGTGGACGATCCGATCGGGCCGGAACTGGCGGAAAAGCTGCACGACTTGCCGGGCGTGCGCGAGGTGGTGCCGCTGAGCTTCTGACAAAAGGGACTTGCCGACAATCGATATGACGGGCCGCCCGCCAATGATCGGCGATTTGGTTTAGTCGAGTTCACTCATTCCGCTTGACCGACTCGCGCGCTGGGGAGCAGTTGCGCCGCGGGCCGCCAGTCCCGTTGCGCAACCGCTTATCGGCGACCGATTGCCGCGTACCGGAAGCGTCACAACCGCATAGAAGATCAGGAGACTGGCCATGTCCGATACGACACGGACGGCGCCCGACGGCGCAAAAACAAAGGCACCGGAGCCCTCGACCGCAAACTCCAACGCGACGGTCGCGGAACGCCCCTTCATCGGAGCGTCGCCACGGGAAGAGACGGGCCAGGATGCGATCCGGCCTTTCGAGTTTCATGCCTCGGATGAGGATCTGGCCGACCTCAAGCGGCGCATCGCCGCGACCCGATGGCCCGACCGGGAAACCCTCGCCGACGATTCTCAAGGCGTGCAGCTCGCGACGATGCAGAAGCTCGCCGACTATTGGGCGACCGAATATAACTGGCGCAAAGTCGAGACGCGGCTGAACTCCCTGCCCAACTTCATCACGAATATCGACGGGCTCGACGTGCATTTCATCCATGTGAAATCGAAGCATGAAAATGCCCTGCCGATCATTGTCACGCACGGCTGGCCCGGATCGGTCATCGAGCAGCTGAAGATCATCGAACCGCTGACCGACCCGACCGCGCACGGCGGAAATACGGAAGACGCCTTTCACGTCGTCATTCCGTCGATGCCGGGCTATGGTTTCTCCGCCAGGCCGACGGAGCCAGGCTGGAACCCGCCGCGGATCGCCCAGGCCTGGCTGACTCTGATGAAGCGGCTCGGGTACACGCGCTTCCTCGCGCAGGGCGGCGACTGGGGCGCGCTGATAACCGAGATCCTTGGCGCGATGGCGCCTCCGGAACTGATTGCGGTCCACACCAACATGCCGTCCACCGCGCCGCCGGAAATCTTTGAGGCATTGCGGGACGGGAGCGGCCCGCCGGCCGGCCTTTCGGACGAGGAACGCCGCGCGTTCGAGCGGCTCGATCTCTTCTTCACCCACGGGCTCGCCTATGCGCAGCAGATGGGGCACCGCCCGCAGACTTTGTACGGGATCGCGGATTCGCCGGTCGGGCTCGCCGCCTGGTTCCTCGACCACGACATCCTCAGCTACCGGATGATCGCGCGTGCCTTCGACGGCCAGACCGAGGGACTGTCGCGCGACGACGTGCTCGACAACATTACCATCACCTGGCTGACCAACACGGCCATTTCCGCGGCTCGGCTCTATTGGGAGGCGCTCCCGCGGACTTCGGCCGGCTTCGGCATCGAGCGCAACAACGTTCACTTCTTCGAGCCGATCGGGGTTCGCAGCCCGATTGCAGTGAGCCAGTTCCCCGAGGAGCTCTACCCGGTGCCGCGCAGCTGGGCGGAACGGACCTATCCGAAGCTCATCCACTACAACACGGTCCCCAAGGGTGGGCACTTCGCCGCCTTCGAGCAGCCGGAATCGCTCGTGGACGAATTGCGCACCGCGTTCAGATCGGTTCGCTGAGAACGTAGTGGCGCTAGGAGAAGTCCAGTGAGTAAGAGGTTGGTGGCACTGGCGGCGGCTGGATTGTGCGCTGGCAGCGTACTGATGGCGCAAGGGCAACGGCCAAACTGGCCGGGAACATCCCGCACGGACCTGCAGCGTCATGACTTGAGCATAGCCGGGCGAGAAACGCTCCAGGCGCGCATAGATTTCGAGCCGGGCAGCTTCGCGACCCGCCACAAGCACCCCGGCGAAGAGATCATCTATGTCCTCGAAGGGACTCTCGAATATCAGATCGACGGGAGCCCGCCGGTGGTCCTCGAGGCCGGCGACGTGTTGTTCGTACCCGCCGGCGCCATCCACAGGGCGAAGAACGTCGGCACCGGCCGCGGTGCCGAGCTGGCGACATACATCATCGAAAAAGGAAAGCCGCTCACGGAGCTCGCTGAGTGAGCGCTAAAGGCGGGAGAAAAGCCATGGACGACCTGATGACAACGACATTCGACCTGACGCCGCCGAGCGAAGACGAGCGCCGAGCGCTGGAAGCGGACCTAAACGAGGACGAGCGCCACGTGCTTCTGGAGCACGGCACCGAAGCTGCGTTCTGCGGCATTTTCCTCGAGGAGAAACGGGCTGGTGCGTACACCTGCCGGTTGTGCGGACTGCCGGTGTTCAAAGGCGGCGCCAAGTTCGAAAGCGGTAGCGGTTGGCCGAGCTTTACCGCGCCATTTTCGGAGGACCACCTCAGCACCATCCGCGACACCAGCTACGGCATGGTCCGGACCGAGATCGTCTGCGCCCGTTGCGGCGCCCACCAGGGCCATGTTTTTCCCGATGGACCGCCACCGACCGGCGAACGCTATTGCATCAACTCGGTGTCGCTCGAGTTCACTCCCGGCGGCGAGCCGCTCCCGGACAAGCTCGGACGGGGAGCGCCGGAAGGCACTGCCTGGGTCGGGTGATCATCCGCTTGCACGCTGACGGAGTGGACAGGTGACAGGATGGGTGGCCGCCGGGCTTTACGGCCTACTGTCCGCGTCGGGCCTGATCGTTGGAGCTGCGGCCGGTTTGTGGCTGCAGATGCGGCACCGGGTGATCGCTGCGGTGACCGCCGTGGGTGTCGGCTTGCTGATCGCCGCCGCCTCGCTCTATCTGATCTCAGGCGCGCTCCGAGCGGTCTCCGCGTCCATTGCAGTGTCAGGGGCGCTCGCCGGTGCAGCTGCTTTCAGCCTGATCAATCTCGTGCTCCGGCGCTGGGCGGCGGAGAAGCGCAAGAGGTGCGGCGAGTGCGTGCGCCAACCAAACGAACGCGAAATGCCAGGCAGCGGCATGGCCATTGCGGTCGGCTCGTTGCTCGATGCCGTGCCCGAAGCGATGATCATCGGCGCGGCGGCAGCGGGCGGCGCCAAGGAGCTTCCGCCAATCGCGCTGATCGTCGCCTTTGCCCTGGCCAATTTCGCTGAGGGCTTGTCCAGCGCTGCGGGCATGCGCGACGCGGGGCGCAGTCGCCGCTATGTCCTGCTGCTGTGGGCCGGCGCGACGCTGGTTTCGATCGCCGCGGCCGTGCTCGGTTTTGCGCTGTTCAGCGGCGGACCTGTCGAGCGCGGTTGGTTGGAGGCGTTCGCGGCCGGAGCCCTGATCGCGCTGGTCGTCGAAACCATGGCCCCGGAAGCGGTCCACGATCAGCCCGCCTTCACCGGGTTGCTGGCAATGCTGGGCTTCTCGGCGCTGCTGCTGGCGCTGGCAAATTAAGACCCCGCCCGGGCGCGCTCCGGGATCGCGGGTCGGAACGATGGTCCGTGCCGGCTTTACCAGCCACCTAGACGCCCCGCCCCTCGCCCCGTAGGAGCGCGCGGGGCTCCCGGAAGCGAGGAATTGTCTTGGGCAACGTTACCGTCATCGGCGCGCAGTGGGGCGACGAGGGCAAGGGCAAGATCGTCGACTGGCTCGCCAGCCGCGCCGACATGGTGGTGCGCTTCCAGGGCGGCCACAACGCCGGCCACACGCTGGTGGTCGGCGACCAGACCTACAAATTGTCGCTGCTGCCATCGGGGATCGTCCGCGGCACTCCGTCGGTGATCGGCAACGGCGTCGTGCTCGACCCGTGGGCGCTCAAGAGCGAGATCGAGCGGGTCGCGGCGCAGGGCGTCAGCATCACGCCCGAAGTGCTGATGATCGCCGAGACCTGCCCGCTGATCCTGCCCATCCACCGCGACCTCGATGCGCTTCGCGAGGACGCGTCGGGCGCCGGCAAGATCGGCACCACCCGCCGCGGCATCGGCCCGGCCTATGAGGACAAGGTCGGCCGCCGCGCGATCCGCGTCTGCGACCTCGCCCATCTCGACGAGCTCGACCCGCTGCTCGATCGGCTATGCGCCCACCACGACGCGCTGCGCGCCGGCTTCAAGGAGCCGCCGGTCGACCGCGAGCGGCTGCGGCGCGATCTGGCCGCGATCGCCGAATTCGTGCTGCCGTTCGCCCGGCCGGTGTGGCGCGACCTCGATGCGGCGCTACGGCGCGGCAGCAAGATCCTGTTCGAGGGCGCGCAGGGCGTGCTGCTCGACGTCGACCACGGCACCTACCCGTTCGTCACTTCTTCGAACACGGTCGCGGGGACGACCGGCGCCGGCAGCGGCATCGGGCCCAACAGCGCCGGCTTCGTGCTCGGCATCGTCAAGGCCTATACGACGCGGGTCGGCTCGGGGCCGTTCCCCACCGAGCTCGAGGACGAAACCGGCCAGCGGCTTGGGACACGTGGCCACGAATTCGGCACGGTCACCGGCCGCCAGCGCCGCTGCGGCTGGTTCGACGCGGTCCTGGTTCGCCAGGCGGTCGCGGTGTCCGGCATCACCGGGGTCGCCCTGACCAAACTCGACGTGCTCGACGAGTTCGAGACGGTCCGAATTTGCACCGGCTACCGGATCGACGGCGCGGAGTATGACTATTTGCCGCCGCACGCCTTCGACCAGGCGAAAGTCGAGCCGGTCTATGAGGATATCGAGGGCTGGCCGGGATCGACCCGCGGCGCCCGCAGCTGGGCCGATTTGCCGGCGCGGGCGATCAAATATGTCCGCCGGATCGAGGAGCTGATCCGCTGCCCGGTGGCGCTTGTCTCGACCAGCCCCGAGCGCGACGACACGATTTTGGTCCGCGACCCGTTCGCGGGCTAAAGCCGCACCGAGAAACCTTCGACCGCTTCCGGCGCGACCTCCTCGACCGTCAGGTCGTCGACATGGGCGCCCGCAGGCCCGTCTTTCATCCGCGCGATCATCTCAGCAACCGCGCTTTCCTCGCCCTCGAGATGCGCCTCGACCGAGCCGTCGCGGGCGTTGTGGACCCAGCCGGCGACGCCCAGGCTGCGCGCCTGGTTGAGCGTCCACTGGCGGTAGAAGACACCTTGCACCCGCCCGTACAGGCGCACCTTTCGGCCAACCCGCTCCGCCATCCTTAGACCGTCGCGATGTCCGGGGCGTCCTCGGCTTTCATGCCCACGACATGATAGCCGGCGTCGACGTGATGGATTTCACCGGTGACTCCGCTGGCGAGGTCGGAGAGCAGGTACAGCGCCGCTCCGCCGACATCCTCGATCGTCACGTTGCGGCGCAGCGGCGAATTATATTCGTTCCACTTCATGATGTAGCGGAAGTCGCCGATGCCGCTTGCCGCCAGTGTCTTGATCGGCCCGGCTGAGACGGCGTTGACGCGGATGCCTTCGGGCCCGAAATCCTCCGCCATATATCGGACGCTGGCTTCGAGCGCGGCCTTGGCGACCCCCATGACATTGGAGTGCGGGATGACCTTCTCGGCGCCGTAATAGGTTAGGGTCAGCATCGCTCCGCCGCGCTCCATCATCGCCCGCGCGCGCTGGGCGACGGCGACGAAGCTGTAGACCGAGATGTTCATCGTCATCAGGAAATTGTCGAGGCTGGTGTCGACGAACTTTCCGCGCAGCTCGTTCTTGTCGGAAAAGCCGATGGCGTGGACCAGGAAGTCGAGCCGGTCCCAGCGCTCCTTGAGCTGCGCAAAGGCTTTGTCGAGCGCCGCCATGCTGCTCACGTCGCAGTCGATCAGCAGGTCCGAGCCGAGCTGCTCGGCAAGCGGGCGGACCCGCTTCTCGAGGGTTTCGCCCTGGTAGGAGAAAGCGAGCTCGGCGCCGTGCTCGCTAAGCGCCTTGGCGATGCCCCAGGCGAGCGAGCGGTCGTTGGCGAGGCCCATGATCAGGCCGCGCTTGCCGTGCATCAATCCGCTCGAACCCTTGGTCAAAGCTGTGGCCCCCCTGTCCCGAGCTCGGCAACCACATCCTCGCCCGGCTGCGGCTCCTCTACCTCGAGCTCATCCTTGAACGGCCCGCTGTAGACCTCGCCCTTTAGCGCCGTCGGCCGCACTTCCGCCAGCGCCGCGTTCAATTCGGCGCCGGCGACGACGCCCAGACCGATCATGAAGAAGAAAATCAGCACGATCATGACGCTGGCGAGGCTGCCGTAGGTAAGGTCGTAACCGCCGACCATGCCGACGGCTTTGGGCAACAGCTCGACCGTCAGCAGCCACCACAAGGTGATCAGCAGCGCGCCGGGCCAATTCAAGCACTCCTTGCGGCGGTAGCGCGACGGGGTCAGGGCCCAGAACAAAGCGTAGATGGTGCCGAACAAAGCCACCGCGGGAACGACGCGGTAGATTGCCAGCGTGCTGACGATGTCGTCCGCGAACGGCACCCACGCCTCGATCGCGTGCTGCAGCGAACTCATCGCCACGCTCAGTGCAAACGCGAACATCAACAGCAGCACTGCGCCGAAGATCATTCCGATCGAGCCGAGGCGATATTCCCAGAACGGGGCGTTGTAGCTCACCCCGTAGGCGCGCCTGAGGATGTCGCGGATGGTTTCGATGAAGCTCGCCGCGGTCCACGCGCCGACGATCCCGCCGAGCCACAGGAGGGGGCCGGTGCGGGCGGTCAGGACCTCGCGGACCGGCGCGGCCAATGTGCTGGCGACGTCGGGAGGAAGCTGGCTCAAGACCGTCGCCACGGTTTGCGCGCCGCTCTCGGTCTGGCCGAGGATATGAGCGATCGCAGCGGCGAGGATGAAAAAGGGGAACAGCGCCAGCAGCGCGAGAAAAGCAAGGTTGCCGGCGTGGATGAAGCCGTCGTTGTAGACGCCGACCGCGACCCGCTTGAGCACCTCGTACGCATGGTGGCGGGGCTTCAGCTTCTCGACCACCTCGTGGCCGAACGCCGCCTCCATGCTGGCAAGACGCTTGCGCCGGGCTTCCGGTGACTGGGGGGAGAAGTTCTTCATGGCTTAAGCGGGGTTAAACTCCCAGCGCTGCACGGGGGTTGCCGCCGGCTTGCCAGCCCTCGGCGAACGCTTCGAGCTCGGCGTCCGCGGACGGCAGGTCGACGGCGACCGTGACCAGCTGGTCGCCGCGCTTGCCGTTCTTGTCGGTAAAGCCGCGGCCTTTGAGGCGCAGCACCCTGCCGGAGGTCGTTCCCTTGGGAATGGTCAGCATCACCGGGCCGTCGGGCGTCGGCACCTTGACCTTGGCGCCCAGCACCGCCTCCTTGAGCGTCACCGGCAGGTTGAGGCGAATATCGCTCCCGGCGCGGGTGTAGAACGGGTGCGGAGCAATCGAGACGGTGACGATCGCGTCGCCGCGGCCGCCGGGCCCCGGCTCGCCCTTGCCGGCCAGCCGGATGCGGGTGCCGTCCTCGAGCCCCTTGGGCAGCTTCAAGTCGATCGTCTTGCCGTCGGCCAGCACGATGCGCTGCGGTGCGAGCATCGCCGCATCGACGAACGGGACCTTGAGGCGGTAATTGACATTGGCGCCCTTCTGCGGCGCCCGGCTGCGGCCGCGAAAGCTGCCGGGGCCGGCCTGTCTCTGGCGCCCGCGGGCGGCGCTGGCGGCTCCGAACAGCCCTTCGAACAGGTCGCTGAGATCGGCCGTGTTGCCGGCCTCGAAACCGCCGGGAAATCCCTCGAAGCCTCCCCCCTGCCCGCCGGGCCGCGGCCCTGCCCCGCCGCCGAAGCCGGCTCCGAACGGCATCTTGGGATTGCCGTCCTCGTCGATCTCGCCGCGGTCGTAGCGCGCACGCTTGTCCTTGTCGGACAACAGGTCATAGGCTTGGGTCACCTGCGCGAACCGCTCCGCAGCCTTGGGATTGTCGGTGTTGCGGTCGGGATGAAGCTGCTTGGCGAGGCTTCGGTACGCCTTCTTGACCTCTTCCTCGCTCGCCCCGCGCTTGATCCCGAGCCTCTGATACAGGTCCATGCGCTCCCCATGCCGTATCGAATGGCAGGTTTCCAGATGGGTTGCGGCACGGCTCGATCCAAGCCTAAGCCGACGCCAGCATGACGAGCGACCCCTTCGCCTTGTTCGACGAGTGGTTTGCACAAGCTCGCGCCGCGGAGCCGAACGATCCCGAAGCGATGGCTTTCGCTTCGGTCGATGACCTGGGGCGGCCGTCGGTCAGGATCGTGCTTCTGCGCCGAGCAGGCCCCAACGGGTTCGGGTTTTTCACCAACCTCGACAGCCGCAAGGGACGCGAGCTGCGCGCGCACCCCTATGGCGCACTGGCGATCCACTGGAAGTCATTGCGCCGCCAAGTCCGAGCCGAGGGTCCGGTCGAGCAGGTGAGCGACGCCGAAGCCGACGAATATTTCGCCAGCCGCGGCCGCGAATCCCAGGTCGGGTCCTGGGCTTCCGACCAGTCGCGCCCGCTGGAGAGCAGGGAGCTGTTCGAACGGCGCTACGCCGAGATGTGCGCGCGGTTCGAGGGGGAGCCGGTGCCGCGCCCGCCGAGGTGGTCGGGGTTCCGGTTGAAACCCGAGCGCATCGAGTTCTGGAGCGACCGCCCGCACCGGCTGCACGAGCGGCGCCTGTTCGTCGCCGAAGAAGACGGCTGGACCGAGGGGCTGCTCTACCCATGACGCAGGCGGTCGGAGCCGAGCGGACTTCGCTCGCTTCGCGCGCCGCGCTGGCCAGTGTCGCCCTCGCGATTGTGCTGCTGGTCGCCAAGACGTGGGCGGCGATCGTCACCGATTCCACCGCGATGCTCGGCTCGCTCGCCGACACCGCGCTCGACCTGGTCGCCAGCCTCGCCACCCTGGCCGGCATCTACATCGCCGCCCAGCCCGCCGACCGCGAGCACCGCTTCGGCCATGGCAAGGCGGAGGCGCTGGTCGCGCTCGGGCAGGTCGCGCTGATCGGGGTGTCGGCGATGTGGATCGCGTGGCGCGCGGTCGACCGGCTGATCAACGGCGGAGCGACGGCGGAGATGGAGCTCGGCATCGGCGTCTCGCTGTTCGCGATGGCGGCGACGGTGCTTCTGCTCGCCTACCAGCGGCGAGTGATCGCGCGCACCGGGTCGGTCGCGATCCGCACCGACAATGTCCATTACCAGTCGGACCTGCTGCTGAACTCGGCGGTGATCGCCGCGCTTGTCCTCGACCAGGCGATCGGCATCCGCGGCGCCGACGCGGTGTTTGGAATCGGCATCGCGCTGTGGCTGCTGTTCAGCGGCTGGCGAGCCTCGCGCCTGGCCGTCAACCAGCTGATGGACCGCGAATGGCCGGAGCAGGAACGCGCCCGGTTCCTCGCCGCGGCGGCCGAATATCCCGAGCTCGCCGGCCTTCACGATTTGCGCACCCGGACCAGCGGCACCCACCAGTTCGCGCAATTCCACGTCTGGGTGCCCGCCGACTGGACTGTAAAGGAAGCGCACGACCGCCTCGATCGAGTGGAAGAGCAATTGCTGCAGCGCTTTCCTGGCACGGAAATCCTGATTCACGTCGACCCTGAGGGTCAGACCGACCGCGAGACGATGCTGTCGTCGGAACTCACGGAGAAATCGGCATGACCGACATTCCGTTTTTCCAGGTCGATGCGTTCGCGGCAGCGCCGTTCACCGGCAATCCGGCCGCGGTGATGCCGTTGGAGCACTGGCTCGACGACGGCGTGATGCAGGCGATCGCCGCCGAGAACAACCTCTCGGAAACGGCCTTCACAATACCGGCCGACGGCGGCGACGCGGATTATGAACTGCGCTGGTTTACCCCGACCGTCGAGGTCGACCTATGCGGCCACGCGACGCTCGCGGCCGGGCACGTGCTGATCAGCGGCGACCGAATCCGCTTCGCGACCCGCTCGGGCATCCTGACGGTCACGCGGCAGGGCAACAATTATTCGCTCGACCTGCCGGCGCACGTCGTCACGAAAGTCGAGGCGCCTGCCCTGCTCGACGCGATCGGCGCGGGGGACGAGGTTTTATTCGGGCAGGGCCACGATGCGGCGATCATTCCGTTGGCCGATGAAGCAGCGGTGCGTGCGGTCGCGCCGAATTTCGAAGCCCTGCGATCCATCGACCGGATGGCGATCGTCACCGCGCCGGGGCGCGAGCAGGACATCGTCAGCCGAGTGTTCGTATCCTATTGCGGGATCGACGAGGATCCGGTGACCGGATCCGCGCACGCGGCACTGGTGCCGTTCTGGGCGCAGCGCCTCGGGCGAGACAGTTTCACCGCCCTCCAGGCCAGCCGCCGCAGCGGGGTGCTGAACTGCCGGCTGGCGGGCGACCGGGTCGTCCTCGGCGGTCATTGCGCGACGGTGATCGTCGGGACCTTCCAGCTTTGAGCGAGCCCAATAGCGGCCTGCGCCTCAAACGCCGCATTGGCCTGCCCGGCTCGATCCTGCTGTCCTTCAACGGCGTTCTCGGCGGCGGCATCTTCGCCATGCCGGCGATACTGGCGGCGGATTTCGGCAGCTTCTCGCCGTGGCTGTTCCCGCTCGTTGCCGCCGGGTCGCTGCTGATCATCATCCCATTCGCGCGCAGCGCCGCGGCCTTCCCGCACAGCGGCGGGCCGGCCGCATATGGCGCCGTGTTCGGCCGTTTCGTCGGTTTCGAGCTCGGCTGGATCTATTACGTCGCCCGGACCACGGCGTTCGCCGCCAACGCCAATGTGCTGACTGCCTATGTCGCGCGATGGTGGACGGGTGCCGACCAGGGCCTCGGCCGCGCGGCGCTGCTGCTGGCGGTCTGCGCGATCCTTGCCGCGGTCAACATCGCCGGCGTCAAGCGAGCGATTGCATTGCTCGGCGGGTTGACGCTGCTCAAGACCCTGCCGCTGCTGGCTGCGGCGCTGGCGGTGCTCGCACTGACCGTCCCGTGGCCGACGCCGGGCCCGATGCCGCCGCTGAGCGAGCTCGAAGCCGGGGTGCTGCTGGTCTTCTACGCGTTCATCGGGTTTGAAAACGGAGTCGTTCCGGCGGGCGAGACCAGGCGCCCGGGCACGGTGCTGCCGCGCGCGATCTTCATCACCATCGCGCTCACCACCCTGCTCTATTTCCTCGTCCAGCTGGCTTTCATCAGTGCGCTTCCGGGCGGGGCGGCCGACGAAGCGGCGCCGCTGATCGATCTCGGCAACTGGCTTGCCGGGCCGACTGGAGCGGCGATCCTGACGCTGGCGGCAATCGCCTCCTTGAGCGGCAATCTGCACGGCATCATGACTTCGACCTCGCGCGTGACCAGTGCGCTCGGCGAGCGCGGCGACCTCCCCCGCTGGTTCGCGCGAGTTCATCCGCGCTTCGTCACCCCTGCCAACTCGATCGCTTTCCTGGCCGTATTCGCGGCCGCGCTGGCGCTGGTCGGGACTTATGTCTGGCTGGCGGTGATCAGCGTGCTCGCGCGGCTGATCACCTACGCGGTGACGATCGCCGCTTTGCCGCGCGCGCCCGAGCGCGGGGTCGTGCCCGGGTGGCTATACGCCGTCGGATTGGCCGGCATCGCGCTGTGCGCGTGGGCGTCGCTGCAGGTCGACTGGACGGCGTGGCGGACGCTGGGCCTGCTCGCGCTTGCCGGCGCCCTGCTCTACGCGATCGCGGCGAGGAGCGGCGCCTCGCGGAACGCTGATTCCGTCTCCGCGATCCAGCCGCCGCCGAGCAGCCGCGACCCGTCATAGACGACCGCGGACTGGCCCGGCGCGACGCCGTATTCGGACCGTTCGAACCGCACCCAGTCGCCGTCGGTCGCGGCCGGCACCGGGGCCGCCAGCGAGCGCACCTTGACCTCGACCTCGCGCTGCTGCTCCCCGATCCAGTTCCATTCCTCGACCCGCATCGCCTCGACTGCGAGCGCCTGCCGCGGCCCGACGACGAGGCGCCGCGTGTCCGGCTCGATGCGAACGACATAGAGCGGTTCGTCCTGGCCGCCGATGTCGATCCCGCGCCGCTGCCCGACGGTGAAATGGACAACTCCCCGGTGCCGGCCGAGCACTCGGCCGTCGCGGTCGACGATGTCGCCCGGAGCCGCCGTTTCCGGGCGCAGCCGCTTGACCAGACCGGCGTAATCGCCGTCGGGGACGAAGCAGATGTCCTGGCTGTCGGGCTTCGCCGCCACCGCCAGCCCCGCCTCCTCGGCCAGCCGCCGGACCTCGCTCTTGGCGAGATCGCCGAGCGGGAAGCGCAGATAGTCGAGCTGTTCGCGGGTAGTACCGTAGAGGAAGTAGCTCTGGTCGCGCGACAAATCGGCACCGCGGTGCATCTCGACGCGCCGCTCGCCATTGGCATCGCCGACGACGCGCCGCACATAATGACCGGTCGCGAGGCAATCGGCGCCGAGCTCGCGGGCGAAGGCGATCAGGTCGGTGAACTTGACCCCCTGGTTGCACAGAGAGCACGGCACCGGCGTCCGGCCGCGCGCATAATCGTCGGCGAAACGGTCGATGACGCCGCTGCGGAAGCGGCTTTCATAATCGAGCACATAATGGGCGATGCCGAGCCGGTCGGCGACCGTCTTCGCGTCATAGATGTCCTGTCCGGCGCAGCACGAGCCGGACCGCTTCGCCGCCTCGCCATGGTCGTAGAGCTGGAGGGTGACGCCGATCACCTCGGCACCGCTGCGCGCGGCGAGCGCGGCCACGACGGAGCTGTCGACCCCGCCCGACATGGCGACGACGATGCGTGCGTTCGCGGCGGACCGCGGAAGATCGAAGCTGGCCGGCATGGCGGGCTCTTTACCCGAAGTTCACGCCTCGCCGCTAGACGCGAGGGAGGATTGGCCGGGAGAGGGCTCGAATTGTCACGTCTCGAGGGGGAATTTTCAGCGGCCGGCGACGATCCGTTGTCCGCGGCCGAGCTGCGGGACCTGCTCGCGGCCTGTTCCGCCTTGCCGAGCCCGGAACGCCGGCAAGCGATCGCTTGCTATCTGTCGGCCGGCGAAGGGTGGGATGAGGCCTTGAAGGCTCTGCGCGGAACCTTCGCTGGCGACGCCGCGGCCGCGATGCGCAGATGCGGCATGGGCGGTAATAAGCGCGACATTAACCAGCGCGCTTCAGAATATCTTCAATGGCCGGGGCTTAAGCCGGCTGCCACCGACAATGATTAAGCAGGTTTGACCCGAATGCTCGAGAATCAGAAGTTTCGGCCGGCCCAGGTCATCGGCCCTCTTGGCGAGCCCCTGACGCTCGACAGCCTGCCGCCGCCCCACACCACCCGTTGGGTCGTGCGCCGCAAGGCCGAGGTTGTCGCTGCCGTCTCGGGCGGTTTGCTAACGGTCGACGAAGCCTGCCAGCGCTATTCGCTCAGCCTCGAGGAATTCACCAGCTGGCAGCGCGCCGTCGACCGCAGCGGCATGCCGGGCCTGCGGGTCACCCGGATCAAGCATTACCGCGACGTTTACGAGCGCCAACAGCGTTATTGACCAACTTCCCGTTAGAGTGATTCACCGAACGGGAGTTTTCCACCGTTTTTGGCGGCGGTGCGTCGCCAATCCACTGGACACAGCCCTCTAAATCCGGAACAAGACGCGCGCATCACGCGTCTTGATGCCGGAAGGCCGCCGGGTACCAATTGGTGGCTACGAACAGGAGGGAACGCTCATGCAATTCATTATTTGGCTGATCGTCGGGGGTATTGTCGGGTGGCTTGCCAGCCTGATCATGCGCACCGACGGCCAACAAGGAATTATCCTCAACATCGTCGTCGGCATCGTCGGCGCGGTCATCGCCGGCCTGATCCTGGGCGGCGGCACCATCAATCAAGACCCGCTCGACCTCACCTCCATCCTTTATTCGCTTCTCGGAGCGATCATTCTCCTGGCGGTGGTTAACCTGGTTCGCCGGGGATCCGTCCGCTAACCGCGACGCGTATACGTAATTCGACAGGCCGCGCGGCATCGCTCGCGCGGCCTTCTTTTCTTGGTCATTGCCCTATCTCTTGGCGCTTGCAGCGTCAGCGAAGCTCGAAGCTCATCGCTACGGTCGCCTGGAGCTGCTGCTCGCCGGGGTCGATCTTGGTGTCCGCGGCCATTGCCGAGCGGGCCTCGGCGCGCATGATCGGCATGGGCGGCGGGACCGAATAGCCGCTGCCCTCGCTGACCGAAAGCAGCCGAACGACGCGCATTCCAAGCGCACGGGCGTAAAGCTCGGCGCGGGCGCGGCCGGCCGCAATCGCCGCCGTCCGAGCTTCGTCGAGCGCCGCTTCGGGCTTGTCGATGGTGAGATTGGGCCCGTTGATCTGGTTGGCTCCCTCGGCGACCAGCGCGTCGAGGATGCGCCCGGTGTTGCGGATGTCGCGGAAGCGGACGTTGACCTGGTTGGAAGCGGTGTATCCTGTCAGCTGCGGCGGCTGGTTGTCCTGATAGCGGTATTCGGGATTGAGGCTGAGGTTGGTGGTCTGGATGTCGCGGTCGGGAATTCCGGCGCGCTTCAGCGCATCGCGAACCCGCTCCATCCGCGCCGCATTCTCGGCGATTGCACCGGTCGCGCTTTGCGAGCGGGTCATGACTCCAGCGGTGATGATTGCGACGTCGGGGATGCGGCTGACCTCCCCGGTCGCGCTGACGTCGAGGCGGGTTCCCGAGATCGTCTGCGCGAACTGGGCAGTGGCCTGGGCGAATGCGCTGACCGGGACGGCCGCGGAGCCGAGCGCGAGCGCGGCCAAAAAGGTGTTTCTCATGCTTTCAATCCTCATGGTGCGGGGTGCGCGCGGGAAGCATGCCCGCGCCGCATGGCTACTCCATGAACGATGAGAGACCGCTTTGGTTCAGGTGCCTCGGCGGCGCAGGATCAACCGATAGATGAGCAGGATGACGAACGCGCCGACGACTGCGGCAACGAACCCCGCGCCCTGGTCCTCCGGCCCGTACCAGCCGATCGCGCGGCCCAGGAAGCCGGCGAGCAACGCGCCGGCGATGCCGAGCAGGATGGTGATGATGCAACCGCCGGGATCCTTCCCGGGCATGAGCAGCTTGGCAAGCCCGCCAGCCAGCAGGCCGATAACGATCCAGCCGAAAATCCCATAATTTTCCATCATGCCGCTTCCCCTTTCAATGTCGCCGCCCCACATTCGCGCCGAATCATTACATGCGCCAACGCGCCTTTGCGGAGCAAGTGCCGCCGTTGGTCGAAAAAGCGTGGCAATGACAAGGGCCAGCGTCACAGGCCCGATCAGGTTGTTGCGACCAGTGAGTTATTGCGGTAACACAGCTATGGCACGAAGAGGCCGCTGGATTCGCGAACGAGGCGAGAGATTTTGATCATGAACCGGGAAACGGCCTTTCATTCGTCGGACACGCTGGTCGTGGTCGATAGTTCGCGGCGCAAGCGCTGGGCGATCATCGGTGCCGTCGTCGCCATCGTTGCGATTGTCCTCGCCATAATGATGATGGGCGGCGGCGATGAGGAGCCGGGAGCGGCTGGAGCCGCCGGCGCCGATGGCGGCCGAGGACAGGTCCCGACCGTCACCGTCATCGTCCCGGGCCGCACGGAAGTCGCTCGTACGGTCACCGCCAGCGGCGCCCTGGCCGCTCGCCGCGACCAGCCGGTCGGAGTCGCAGGCGAGGGCGGCATGGTCACCCGAGTGCTGGTCGATGCCGGCACCTGGGTTCGGCAGGGCCAGGTGCTCGCCACCATCGACCGGTCCGTGCAGAGCCAGGAAGCGGCCCAGCTGGCCGCCAGCGTCCAGGTCGCGCGCGCCGACGCGGAGCTCGCACAGAATGAGCTCGACCGCGCCCAGGCGCTGGTATCCCGCGGGTTCGTCTCCAAGGCGGACGTCGACCGCAAAAGCGCGGCTCGCGATGCCGCTGCCGCCCGCGTCCGGGTCGCCCAGGCCCAGCTCGGCGCAACGCGCGCTCGCGTCGGACGATTGGATATCCGAGCCCCGACCAGCGGCCTGGTGCTCGCCCGCAATGTCGAGGTCGGCCAGATCGTCGGCGCTGGCGCGGGCGCTTTGTTCCGCCTCGCCGCGGGCGGCGACATGGAAATGCGTGCCCAGGTACCGCAACAGGATATCGCCATGGTGCGGGCCGGAATGCCGGCTAGCGTCACGCCGATTGGGCTCGACCGAAGCTTTACCGGCTCGGTCTGGCAGGTGTCCCCGGTAATCGATCCGCAGTCGCGCCAGGGCGAGGTGCGGATCGCGATCCCCTACGATCCGGCGATCCGGCCGGGCGGCTTCGCCGAAGCCCGGGTCGGCGCCGGCGGAATCACCGCTCCACGGCTTCCGCAGAGCGCTGTGCTCAGCGACGAGAAAGGCAATTACGTCTACATCATCAATGGCAAGAACGAGGTCGAGCGCCGCGATGTGCGGATCGGCTCGGTCGACGATTCGGGCGTGACCGTGATGGAAGGACTGAGCGGCCAGGAAGCGGTTGTGCTGTCGGCCGGCCCGTTCCTCAATCCCGGCCAGAAGGTCTCGCCCAGGCGCCAAGCGGCGGCGAGCTGACACTCATTGGAAGCTGACGACCTATGAACTTTCGCAACATCTCGTCCTGGTGCATCCAGAACCCGGTGCCGCCGATCGTGCTGTTCGTCGGCCTGCTGCTGGCCGGAATCGTCGCGTTCATGGGCATGGACGTCAACAACAACCCGGACATCGACTTCCCGGCGGCTCAAGTCAGCATCTCGCAGCCAGGCGCTGCTCCGACCGAGATGGAGAACCAGATCACGCAAAAGGTCGAGGCGGCGATCCGCTCAGTCAACGGCGTCGACGAGATCAACAGCTCGATTCGCGAGGGTTTCAGCAGCACCTTCGTCCAGTTCGACATCGGCACTCCGACAGACCGCGCGGTCAACGATGTACGGGACGCAATCACCCAGATTCGCAGCGACCTACCCGACGGAATCCTGGAACCGCAGATCAGCCGCGTCGACATCGCGGGCGACCCGATCCTGTTCGTCGCCGCCGAAACGACCGACATGTCGCTCGAGCAGCTCTCCTGGTACGTCGACAACAACGTCAGCAAGCGCCTGCTCAGCGTCGAAGGCATTGCCGCGATCACCCGCGAGGGCGGGGTCGACCGCACCATCCGCATCGTGCTCGAACCCGCCGCGCTCCAGGCGCAGGGCATCACCGCCGCGCAGGTCAACCAGCAGCTTCGCCAGACCAACCTCAACGCCACCGGCGGACGGGCCGAGATCGCCGGTTCCGAGCAATCGGTCCGGGTGCTGGGCAACGCCCGCACCGCCTACGACCTGTCGCAGACCCAGATTGTCGTCCCCGGCGGGCGAACGGTCCGGCTCGCCGACCTGGGCGCGGTCAAGGACGCCTATTCGGAGCAGCGCACCATCGCCAAGATGAACGGGCGGCAGGTGATCAGCTTCAACGTCCAGCGCTCAAAGGGCGCGTCCGAAGTCACCGCCTACGACGAAGCCTGGGCCGAGCTGCGCAAGATCGAGAAGGAGGACCCGCGAGTCCGCTTCATCGAGATCATCAACCAGGTCGACTATACCAAGGCGCAATATCACTCGGCGATCGAGGCCCTGGTGGTCGGCGCGGTGCTCGCCGTGTTCGTCGTGTTCCTGTTTCTCCGCGACCTTCGAGCGACCCTGATCTCGGCGCTCGCCATCCCGTTGTCGGCGATCCCGGCCTTCTGGTTCATGAGCCTGATGGGCATTACTCTCAATGGCCTGTCGCTGCTCGCTTT
This sequence comes from Sphingomicrobium sp., assembly GCA_035512655.1. Lineage (GTDB taxonomy): Bacteria > Pseudomonadota > Alphaproteobacteria > Sphingomonadales > Sphingomonadaceae > Sphingomicrobium. The sequence goes on from DATKDM010000014.1 coordinate 60,096, forward strand.
GAGCCTGGTCGCCGGCGTGCTGGTCGACGACGCCATCGTCGAAATCGAGAACATCGTCCGCCACATGCGGATGGGAAAATCCGCCTACCAGGCGGCGATGGACGCCGCCGATGAAATCGGTCTGGCGGTGGTCGCGACGACGATGTCCATCGTCGCAGTGTTCCTGCCGGTCGCGCTGATGCCGGGCATTTCGGGCCAGTTCTTCAAGAGCTTCGGCTACACGGTGGTCATCACCGTGCTGATGAGCCTGCTGGTCGCGCGAATGATTACGCCGCTGATCGCGGCCTATTTCCTCAAGGCCCGCGGAGTGCAGGAACATGCCGGCGGGCCGGCGATGAAGAATTACCTTAAGGTGCTTCGCTGGAGCATCGATACGCGGCGCGCCGAAGAATATCGCGCACGCCGGCCGGGCGTTCTCCACGCATTGCTTTCGCTGTTCCGCGACCACCGCATCTGGATGGTCGGAGTCGGCATCGGCACGTTCATCGTCCAGGGCATTCTGTTCGCAACCCTGTCGATGTCGTTCCAACCGCCGCTGAACCTCGATTTCTCGCGGGTGCGCATCGGCATGCCGCCCGGCACGACGCTCGAGCAAACCGCGACGGTCGCCGATCGCGCGTCAGAGATTATCGAGCAGGATCCGTCGGTCGACCGGGTGTTCCAGCGAATTTACGTCGGCGCCGGGTTCCTCAACATCGTCCTCAAGGACGACCGCGAGGTTACATCGACCGAGTTCGAGCGCAGCCTCACGCCCAAGCTGGCAGCGATCGCGGACGCCCAGGTCAATTTCATGAGCCAGGGCGGCGGCGGGCCGGGCGGCGGCGGGCGGGACATCGTGTTGTATCTCGGAAGCGACAATCCCGAGCTGCTGATGGTGACCGCCAACAAAGTCGTCGACGAAATGACGGCGCTGCCCGAACTTCGCGCTCCGCGCGCGTTCGGCGACCTGGTGCGTCCGGAGATCACGATCAAGCCGCGGTTCGACCTCGCCGCCGATCTTGGAGTTACCACCCAGTCGCTGAGCCAGACGATTCGGATCGCGACGCTGGGCGATATTGCCCAGAACAGCGCGAAATTCTCGCTTGCCGATCGCCAGGTGCCCATCACTGTGTCCCTTTCGGAAAGCTCCCGCCGTGACCTGGCGGTCCTGGAGAATCTCCCCGTGCCGACCGCGAACGGCGGCTCGGTGCCGTTGAAGGCAGTGGCTGAAATTGGCTTCGGGTCGGGCCCGACGACGGTTCAGCGAACCAACCAGATCCGGCGACTGACGGTCGGCGCCGACCTCGCTCCGGGGCTGGTGTCGGGCGACGCGTGGAAGAAGATCGACCAGTTGCCGACGGTCAAGGACCTGCCCGATGGAGTGCAGAAGCTCGAGCTCGGCGACAGCAAATGGCAGGCCGAGCTGCTCTACTATTTCGCGATCGCCTTGGCGTCCGGAGTCCTGCTGGTGTTCGCGGTTCTGGTGCTGCTCTACCGCCGCTTCCTGTCGCCGTTCGTCAACATGGGTTCGCTGCTCCTCGCTCCGCTTGGTGCAGCGATCGCCCTCCACTTGACCAACAACCCGGTCTCGCTGCCGGTGCTGATCGGGATCCTGATGCTGTTCGGAATTGTCGCCAAGAATTCGATCCTGCTGGTCGACTTCGCGGTCGAGATGATGGACCACGGAATGCCCAAGAACGAGTCGATCGTCGAAGCCGGGCACAAGCGCGCGCAGCCGATCGTCATGACCACCGTCGCCATGGTCGCGGGCATGGTCCCGATCGCGATCTCGCTGACCGGCGATGGCAGCTGGCGAGCGCCGATGGGCGTGACCGTGATCGGCGGCCTGATCTTTTCGACCGTGCTTACCTTGCTGCTTGTGCCGGCTTTCTTTTCGATCGCGATCGACCTTGAGAAATGGATTGCGGCCAAGTTCCACAGGCTAGTCGGCGACCAGGCCACCCGGCAGCCGCCGGAGGCCGTGCCGGCGGAGTGATTCCGTCGGCACCGCCCGCTATGGCGGCGCGATGAACTCGACTGCCCTCGCCCGGTTCAACCCCGCCCAGCCCGGCACAGCGGGGATGAAGGCCGCCGCCACCGGCCTTCTGGTGGCGATGGCGGCGCTGTTCGCGGTCACCCGGGCGTTCGAGCCCGCCTATCCGTGGCTCGGCTGGGTCAAGGCGTTCGCCGAAGCGGCGATGGTCGGCGGCCTCGCCGACTGGTTCGCCGTCACCGCTCTGTTCCGCCACCCGCTCGGCCTGCCGATCCCACACACCGCGATCATCCCGCGCAACAAGGACCGGATCGCCGAAGCGCTCGCCTCGTTCCTCAAGGAGAATTTCCTGATCGCGGCGGTGGTCGCCCGGCGGATGCGCAATATCGACATCGCCGGCGCCGCCGGCCGCTTCCTGCGCGCTCCGGAAGGCGAAGGGAGCCGCATCCGCCACGGCGCCTCGCGGCTGATCGCCGACATTTTCGAGGGGCTCGACGACGAGCGTTTGGGCGGCATCGTCAAGAGCGCGATATCGTCCCGCCTCAAGGCGATGGAAGTCTCGCCGCTGCTCGGCCACGCGCTCGCCTCGGCGATCAACGAGGACCGCCACGTGCCGATGCTCGAGGCGGCGATCCGCTGGATGGCGCGCGCGCTCGACGCCAACGAGAGCCTGATCCGCGACATGGTCCACAAGCGCGCCAGCTGGGTCCTCAGGCTGGCCGGGCTCGATACCAAGCTCGCCGACGCGATCGTCGATGGCCTGCGCAAGCTCACGGTCGAGATGTCGACCGACCCGGCGCACCCGGTCCGCGGCAAGATCGAGGAAGCGCTCGCCCAGCTCGCCAACGACCTTCAAACCAATCCCGAGACTCGCGCGCGCGTCGAGGCGATGAAGGAAGAGCTGCTCGCCAACCGCTCGGTGAGCCTGTGGCTCGACACTTTGTGGCAAAAGGGGCGCGAGGCGATCATCCGCGCTGCCCGCAACCCCGACGCGGCAATGGCGGGCAAGCTCGGCGAGGTGTTGCGCTCGATGGGCACGACGTTGGAAGGCGATCCGCGGATCCGCGCCGCGATCAACCAGTTCGCGCGCCGCGCCGTCGCCGGTCTCGCCGCAAGCTACGGCGGCTCGATCGTCAAGCTGGTGTCGGAAACGATCCGCGGCTGGGACGCGCGGACGATTACCGCTCGGCTCGAAAGCGCGGTCGGCCGCGATCTCCAGTACATCCGTATCAACGGCACCCTGGTCGGCGGCCTGGTCGGAGTGTGCTTGCACGCAATCGACGCGCTTTAGCGGCCCGCAATCCCTGCCCATTGCAGGCCTCCGGGAAGCTGCTCCGTGGAAAAATCGACTTGAAGAACTCGCCGACCGGCGGGCCGACGAGAGGCTTCCGACGAGTGTAGTATCGGCGTCGCGTACAGCCATACGTCGCCCGCGCTCGCCAGGCAGGTAAACGTCCCAGTGCCAACCAAGACGGCGATTTTGTCCTCTGCCAGTCGCCCGAGCCTGTGTGACCCAAGTTTAATCAGTAGCGGCCCATTGTCCGCGCCCACATCGTCCAGATGGACCCGCGCCGTGATCATCCGCTGCAGAAATGCGATCGGCGGCTCGACATGCGGCGTTCCTGCTTTCAGCGTCCAATTGTTGTATCCCTCCACCTCGATGCGCTCGCGAACCGCGATGGTCCGGTCTTGATGCCACCCGAGGGCCCAATTCGAATCATCGCTCTTGTCGAACAGAATTGCCCGAACCGGCTGGGCGGCGACACCCATCAATGAACGCGCTAGTTGCCCGAGCGAGCTCCCGGTCGAAATCCAGCCATGAAGGTTCGGATCGCCGCAGATGCGGATGCCAGCGGACCGAGGATATAGGGACAATATCGCTTCGAGTTCGCCAAGCGAGTCACCCGTGACTAGATTTGGGAAAAGCTGCGCTCCATCTCGGTCGAGCGAGAGAACCATGCTTAGGCGCTCGATCGCCGTTCGATGGTCGCTCCGACCGCGGACAACTTCTCCTCGAGCCGCTCGTAGCCGCGGTCGAGGTGATAGACGCGCAGCACTTCGGTTTCGGCGTCCGCGGCGAGGCCGGCGAGCACCAGGCTCATCGAAGCGCGCAAATCGGTCGCCATGACGCTGGCCCCGGTCAGGCCGGCTACTCCGTGGACCAGCGCCGAGCGGCCCCGCACCTCGACGTCGGCGCCCATCCGGCGCAGCTCGGGCACGTGCATGTAGCGGTTCTCGAAGATCGTCTCCTCGAGGAAGCTGTCGCCGTCGGCGATGCTCAGCATGGCCATGAACTGAGCTTGCATGTCGGTCGGAAAGCCCGGGAACGGCGCGGTGCTAAGGGCCAGCGGCTTCAGCTTGCCGTCGGCGCTGACCTTGATGCCATTGTCGTTGAATTCGACGATGAGGCCGCATTGCGCGAGGCCATTGGTGATCGCCAGCATGTCATCGGGGCGTGCCCCAACCAGGTCGATCGAGCCCCCGGTGATGCCGGCGGCGCATGCATAGCTGCCGGCCTCGATGCGGTCGGGCATGACGGCGTAGGTGGTGCCGTGCAGCCGCTCGACCCCGTCGATGATCAGGTGGCTCGAGCCGATGCCTTCGATTTGCGCGCCCATCGCCACCAGCAGTTTGCACAGGTCGCCGATTTCCGGCTCGCGGGCGGCGTTGAACAATTGCGAGCGGCCGCTCGCCAGCACCGCCGCCATCACGGCGTTCTCGGTCGCCCCGACCGACACGACCGGGAAGCTGTAGTCGCCGCCCGCCAGCCGGCCGCGCGGCGCGGTCGCCTTCACGTAACCGGCGGCAAGCTCGATCTCGGCCCCCAGGGCCTCGAGCGCCTGCAAGTGAAGGTCGATCGGGCGGTCGCCAATCGCGCAGCCGCCCGGCAGCGAAACCGTCGCCTCTCCGGCGCGGGCAAGCAGGGGACCGAGGACGAGGATCGACGCGCGCATTTTGCGGACCATGTCATACGGGGCGAGGGTCGATGCGATGTCTGCCGCCTGGAGGGTCATCCGCCGCCCAAACTCGCCCTTGCGGACGCCCTCGATCATGGTCGAGACGCCGAGCTGGTTGAGCAAATGGCCGAAGCTGTCGACGTCGGCGAGGCGCGGCAGGTTGCTGAGCGTAAGCTTGTCTTCGGTCAGCAGCGCGCAGGGCATCAGCGCCAAGGCGGCATTTTTGGCCCCGGAGATCGGGATCGTGCCTTCGAGGCGCTTGCCGCCCTGAATAATGATGCTGTCCACCGCCGCGGTTTAGCGAACGGCGTTGGGCGCGCAACTCCCCGTCGGGCTCAAGCCTTCTCCAACGTGCACTGCAGCGGGTGCTGGTTCTCGCGGGCGAAATCGATCACCTGAGTGACCTTGGTCTCGGCGACCTCGTAGGTGAACACGCCGCAGATCGCGATGCCCTGTTGGTGGACCTGGAGCATCACCCGGGTGGCGTCCTCTATGCTCATCGAGAAGAAGCGCTGCAGGACCAGCACGACGAACTCCATCGGAGTGTAATCGTCGTTGAGCATCAGCACCTTGTAGTTGGACGGCTTCTTGGTCCGCGGGCGCGTGCGGGTGGCGACGCCGGTCTCGATGTCCTCGATGCCGTCGCCCTGGCCGGGCTCGTTTGCCATTACTGTCCAGCGCATGCTCACTCCAACCAACTTAAATATGGCAAGCGCTCAATCCGCCGCAAGTTGCAAGCGAGCCGGCCGGGCACGCAAAAAAAGGCGGCCGCTCTTGGGGAAGAGCGGCCGCCGGCGTTACCTGACTTAGGAGGGGAGAGGATCAGGCAACGATATTGTTGATTCGCTCGGCATTGGCGGTCGCGCGGTTCGACAGCGGCTGGAACGCCTTGCCGGCCAGCTTGACCATCGATTCGGTCAGGCGCGAGCTCTCGGCGACCATGCGGTCGAACGAAGTGCGGGCGAGCTCGCTCTGGAGCTGCACGAACTCGGTCGGCGACTTGGCCTCCGCGAGCGAGCGAATGGCGTCGGCCGCCTGCTCGGCACCGTCACGGGTGCGGGCAACGGCGTCCTGGCCGATCGAGCGGGCGCCTTCGGTCGCGACGCGGGTCGCTTCGACGACGGCTTCGACGTTGGCGCGGGCGATGTCGGTCAGCTCCTGAGCGACCTTCTGCGAACGCTTGACCGCCTGCTGGCTGCGCTCGCCGGCATCGGCGAACAGCGACTGGAACGGAGCCGAGCCGGAGAAAGCGTCAAGGCCCGGAAAAATGTTGTTGGGAGTGAAGTTCATGGTTTGGGTCCTCTGGTTAGAAGCGGCCGCCGCGGGCTTGCGGGCGGCGGTGCGGGTCGTGCGGCGCTTCGATGAAGCGCGAACCTTGCGGATCGGCTTCGCGGCCTTGCGGGCCTTCGTGCGCCGAGTCGAACGGCGTGCGGTGGCCGCACGCTCGCGCTTGGCGGTCTTGGCGGTCTCGGTCGCGACAGTCTCAACGGTGTCGGCAACAGCCTTGGCCACCTTGGCAGGAGCCTGGGCGGCGGCGTCAGCCTGAATCTTGTTTTCGTCAGCCATATTGGTTTCCTCTTGATTTGCTGCAGTGCACAATAAGCATTGCAGCGCGTCATTTCAAGGAAAAAATGCTGCAGCGCACCATTCATCGCTTGACGGCCACGGTTCACCCGAAGCAAGAGTGGACATGGACGCTTTTCCAGACCGCCCGAACCGCCGTCGGCGCGGACTGCTGATTGTCCTGTCCTCGCCATCCGGCGCCGGCAAGACGACGATCTCGCGCATGCTGCTCGATGCCGAGCCCGAGATCACCATGTCGATCTCGGCAACGACGCGTCCACTGCGTCCGGGCGAAGTCGATGACGTCGATTACCACTTCGTCGACGACCCCGAGTTCGACCGAATGATCTCGGCGGGCGACTTCGTCGAATGGGCGTACGTGTTCGGCTATCGCTACGGCACTCCAAAAGCTCCCGTGAAGCAGGCACTCCGCGATGGTCGCGACATTTTGTTCGACATCGATTGGCAAGGCGCCCGCCAGCTCGAGCCGGATTTCCGCGAGCATCTCGTGACGATCTTCCTGCTGCCGCCCTCGATGGACGAGCTTGAGCGGCGCCTGCGCGAGCGTGGCACCGATTCAGAAGACGTGATTGTCGACCGGATGCGGCGGGCCAATGAGGAGATCAACCATTGGGCCGAATACGAATATGTGCTGGTTAATAACGATACGGACGAGTGCTTGGCTCAGGTGAAGGCAATCGTGGAGGCGGAACGGCTGAAGCGAGCGCGGCAAGGCGGACTAGATCCGTTCGTGCGCGACCTCATCGGACCGCAGCACTAGGCGCCGAGCAAAGCCAGGAAACGCGCGCCGGCGAGAAACTGCTGTTGCCGGTTGGCGAGCGCGGCCTCGGCTTCGCCGTCGGCACCCCATTTTTCGAGCTGCCAGCGCTCATCGATGCTGACCGCCTCCCAGGCTTGCTCCGCAGTGTACGCCCCCTCCACCACCGCCAGCGCTGCAGCCAGCGAGCCGCCGATGGTCACCAGCGGCGCCAGTCCGGCCAGCCTGAAGGCGTCGAGCTCGGCGACCGCATGCGCCAGCCGATCGACCGTTGCCCGCGGTTGCGCGACCGGGACGATGCCGGCGGTGGTGACGAAATCGACGTCGTAGCGCCGCCGCGCCCAGGCGAGCAGCGCATCCCAGCTTTCGCCCTGACGGGCGACCAGGGTCGCCGGCCCCTCGGCGCGATAGCAAGCGAGATCGGTTTGCGCATATTTGCCGATATCCGCGGCAAACGCTGTGCGATCGGAGGCAACGCGGTCGATGGCGACATTGGCGATCCCGGTGAGCGGCATCGCGCCCTGATCAAAGGTGTCGCCAGCCGCCGCCCACTCGCCGGCAATCGCCTCGGCGAGCGGCTTGGTCGGCACGTCAAGCAGCGCTCCGCCCGGAGTGCGCAACGGCGCGAAGTCGAGCTGCACTGCCCAACCGTCGCCTGCCGCAACCGCCTCAGCGGTCTTCCAGAAACGCTTCACCCGCGGTCCTCGCGCTCCCAATGCTTCTTGAGCAGGCGCGGCGCGAACACCGCGTCGATCGCACCCAGGATGGCGACGATCGCCCCCAGCGCCGGCCAGCCGCCCTCGCGAAGGATGTCGCTATAGGCAATGGCGACGCCGGCAAGGAAGGTCAGGGTTCCAACCAGCCGCGCCGCCATGAAAATCAGGAACCGGCGTCGCCACAGTGCCTCGTCAGCCATCGACCCTGTCCCTCGCCGTTTCGATCCACTGCAAGACGTCCCGCGGTTGTTCGGCGACCGCCGCCGCGCCTCCCGCAAGCAGCACTTGCGCGTCATGATAGCCCCAGCCGGCGCCGATCCCGGTCGCACCGGCGGCTCGGGCCATGCCCATGTCGAAGGAGGTGTCGCCGATGACCACCGTAGTCTCGGGCACGGCGCCGGCGTCGGCCATCGCCTGGAGGGTCATCGACGGGTGCGGTTTCGACGGGTGCCGGTCGGCGGTCTGGAGCGAAATGAAGCGCGCCGCCATGCCATGGCATTCCAGGCAAGCCCCGAGGCCGCGGGACGACTTGCCGGTAGCGACGGCGAGCAGCCAGCCGTCGGCTTCGAGCGCGTCGAGCAATTCGATGACGCCATCAAACAGCGGCTCTTCGACGCGCCCTTCCAGCCGCGCCCGGAGGAAGTTCGCCTTATAGGCCTCGGTTAGCCGCGCATGCTCCGCCGCGCTGGAGTCCGGCACCAGCGCCGCAATCGCCTCGGTGAGGCTAAGGCCGATCACCCGGCGGCAATCGCTCGGCGATGGCACGGCGATGCCATGCTGGGTGAGCGTCTCGGCCACCGCGCGATAGATGGTCGCACCGCTGTCGACGAGGGTTCCGTCGCAGTCGAACACCGCCAGCCGGTTCATCGCTGCCGAGTCCGCGTCGGAGACCCTCGCGCCCGGCGCTCGCCCTTGCGCTCGCGGCGCCGCGACTTGGCCGCCGCAGAGGCGCGCCGCTGCTTGACCTCGGTCGATTTCGCCGGGTCCGGCCGATCGAGCGGCAGCATGTCGCCGGCCATTGGTTCGAAGCCCAGTGTCGCAAGGCTCTCGGCGAAATGCGGCGGCAGCTCGGCGGTGACGTCGATCGCTCCGCCTTCGGGCGCATCGATGCGAATGCGGCGCGCGTGAAGGTGAAGCTTGCGGCTGATGCCGCCGGTGAGAAACGCTTCGGCGCCGCCGTATTTCGCGTCGCCGACGATCGGGTGGCCGATCGCCGCCATGTGCGCGCGCAGCTGGTGCGTCCGCCCGGTGAGCGGCTGCAGCTCGACCCACGCGGCGCGGTTGCCGGCGCGGTCGATCTGCCGCCAGCGGGTCTTGGCGGAGAGGCCATGCTCTTCGCTGATGTGCATTTTCTCGCCGCCGGTCCCGGGCTGCTTGGCCAGCGGCAGATCGATCAGCCCTTCTTCCAAAGAGGGCACTCCGACGATCAGCGCCCAATAGACCTTGCGCGCGGTGCGGCCGGAGAATGCCTTGGCGAAATGGCCAGCCGCGCGGGCGCTTCGGGCGACCAGCAGGGCTCCCGAAGTATCCTTGTCGAGCCGGTGGACCAGCTTGGGCCGCGCGCCCGCCTCGTCGGCCAGCCCGTCGAGCAGCCGGTCGAGATGCTGGTGGGTCCTGGTCCCGCCCTGCGTCGCCAGTCCCGGCGGCTTGGCGAGCACAAAGGCGTGCGGATCTTGGTAGATGACCATCTCGCGCACCTGCTCGGCCTCCTCGGCGGTGAGCGGTTCTGCGATGCGTTTGGACCGCGCGGCCCGCGCCAGCTCGGCCTCGGCGGGCGGCATGCGGATCAGCTGGCCGGCCTCGAGCCGGTCGCCGGGCACCGCGCGCTTGCCGTTTAGGCGGAGCTGCCCCGTTCGCGCCCAGCGCGACACGATGTTGAAGCTGACTTCGGGAAGATGGCGCTTGAACCAGCGGTCGAGGCGGATGCCGTCGTCGTCCTCGGATACGGTGAAAACCCTCGCCTGCGCTTCGCTCATGCGAGCGGCGCTTAGCTCCTGTGCCGCCAATAGTCGAACGCCTGGCTCTGCAGCTTTTGCACCAGCCGTTTCGCTTCCGGGCCCTCCCACAACCCCTGGTAGCCATGGCTGGACGCGCCGCCCTCGACCCACCAGCCTTGCCCGGGGAGGCCATCCGACTGGCGCACGACCAGCACCGCAAGCTCGGGCTCGCCGCGGTCCGCGCCGGCTTCGTCGACCGCTCCCAGCACCTTGCACAGTGCCCGCATCTTGGGCCTCGAAAAGTGGTGGCCAAGCCGGTTCAGCAGCTCGGAATAGGTGATCGGCTCGCCGGATGCCGCTGCGGCGACGAGATGCGCGCGGACTTCCTCGGGGTCGGCGAGCGCGCCCGCACCCGTCATTCGGGTTGGTCGGCGACCGGCGTCAGCTCGAACACGTCGAGCTTCGACGTGCCCTGCGGCCACGGGATCACCAGCCGCCAGCGGAACGGCGCGATGCGCTCGAACACGCCGGCCATGTCGCGCCTAGGATCGTCGCCATAGGCCAGCGGCTGCCGCTCGTCGCCGAGCGCCAGGCTGCCGAGGAAAATCAGGCGGTCGGCCATGTCGTCTTCCCACAGCCGCCCCGCCGGGCGCTCGCTGCCGGTCTGCTTGACGATGGTCAGCAGCTCGTCCTCCACCTGGACGTAGCAGAAAAACGGCTTGAAGCGCTCGAACGCCACTCCCCTGTCGGTGGTCCGGCCGAGCTTGATGAGCCGGCAGTTATAGCTTCCCGGGGTCGGCGCTGGGCGGGGCTGCGCGGCGCGCGGTTCGAGCAGTTCGCCTTCGCGGCGAATCTCGGCCGCGAACCGCCGCTGGGCGTCCGCCAGCGCCGACTGCCACGCCAGGCCGATGCGCGCGATCCGCGACTCGTCCGCCGCCGTGGCGATCTGCATCCACGCCTCGGACTTTAGCGGCGGCTCGACCACCACCGAGGCCGCGGGCCGGAGCGCGTCGTCCTTGGGCTTGAGGCTCGCGCACCCAGCCGCGGCAAAAGCGAGGCCAGCCAGGCAGCCGACACGCAGACAGGCGGAACGCAAGGACATGGCACCTTTCACCAGTTCGCCCGCGAAGGTGGCAGTCCCGGCGCGCGGATTCAACCAACACCGTGTTCAGCACGAGCTTTCACTTCCGAATAAGCGCGGCTAGGCGCGCGACGAATGAACGCCAGCGCGACTCCGGCCCGGCCACACGACGAATTCCGCCGCGGAATGGTCTTCGGAGTGGCCGCCTACGGGCTGTGGGGCATCCTGCCGATTTACTTCAAGGCGATCGCCGCGGTCGCCGCGGTCGACATCGTCGCCCACCGAATCCTGTGGTCGCTCCCGTTCCTCGCCCTGTTGCTGTTCGTCAGCCGCGGATGGAGCGAGGTCGCCCAAGCGGTCCGCCGGAGACGGACGCTGATCCTGCTGCTCGTCACGTCGGCGCTGATCGCCACCAACTGGCTGCTCTACGTCTATGCAGTCACCAGCGGCCACATCCTCGCCGGCAGCCTTGGCTATTACCTCAACCCGCTGGTCAACGTCCTGCTCGGCCGATTCATCCTCAAGGAACGCCTGTCGTGGCTGCAATGGAGCGCGATCGCGATTGCCGCCGCCGGAATTCTCGCATTGATCGGCGGCGCGCTCGAGCAATTGTGGATCAGCCTGACGCTGGCGGCGACGTTCGCGACCTACGGGCTGCTGCGCAAGATCGCACTGGTCGATGCCGTCGCCGGGCTGGCGATCGAGACCGCTTTGCTGGTCCCGCTGGCGATCGCGTGGCTCGCCTGGCGCCTCGTCACCGGCGAGCCCAGCTTCGGCGCGACCGACAGCGAGACCGCGCTTTTGCTGCTCGCCGGGGTGGTGTCGACGATCCCGCTGCTGCTGTTCACCGCGGCCGCCCGGCGCCTGCCATATTCGACGCTCGGAATGCTTCAGTTCCTCGCCCCGACGCTGCAGTTCCTGCTCGCGGTGTGGCTGTACGGCGAAGCGTTCGGCCGCGCACACGCGATCGCCTTCGGTGCAATATGGACCGCGCTGGCCCTCTACGTGTTCGAGATCATCCGGAAGCCGCGCCCGCCGCAGCTGCCGGAATAGGGAACCGGACGCCCCTCCGCGGCATTGGCAGGGCATGATGAAGCTTCTGGTGCTCGCTTGTTCCCTGACGCTCGGCTCGTGCGCCGTAGCGCCCGCCGGAACCCCCCAAGGCCCGGTAGGAGCAATGGAGTGCGGGATCGTCGGTTCGAGCGACTGGGCGGCGTGGGTCAATGCAATGCCGGGCCCCAACGCCCGGCCGACCTTGATCGTCACCGGCAAGGTGACGGTGCCGACCGGCGGCTATCGCTTCGAGTGGCGCGACATGCGGGTGATGGAGAGCTATCCGGTGCAAGTTGCAATCGAGCTCGACGCCATCCCGCCCACCGGGCCGGCAACTCAGGCGCTCGTCACCCACGACGTCCGCGGCGAATGGCCGATCAGCCCGCCAGTCGGCGCGCTCTCGGTCCGCTGCGGCGATATGGTGCTGGTTCACATCGCGCCTGTGGAAACCGCTCAATAGCTGCTAGGCCGCAATCCATGCTCAACATCGCTTCACTCATCATCGGCATTGTCGCGCTGGTCTTCGCGGTGATCGCCTTCCTCCCCTTGCTCGGCTGGGCCAACTGGCTGATCATTCCGCTGGCGCTGATCGGCGCCGCGGTCGGCATGGCCTCTAACAGCAACGTCGGGCGCAACCTCAACCTGTTCGTCGTCGTCGTCGGCATTATCCGGCTGATGCTGGGCGGCGGGATTATCTAGCAGAGCCTAGCGCTCCCGGACGTAGCGCCCCGGCGCATCCTCGATTGCCTTATACTTGCCCTTGCCGGGCACGCGCGCGCCCACCGCCTTGACCGTCTTGGGGTCCTGTTTCTTCAGCCATTCGATCCAATCGGGCCACCAGCTGCCCTGATGCTCGGTCGCGCCGTCGACGAACGATTCGAGCGAGTCGCACGGCTGGTCGTTGACCCAATATTGGTATTTGCCGGCCGCCGGCGGGTTGACCACCCCGGCGATATGGCCCGAGCCGGCGAGCACGAAGCGCTTGTCGCCCTTGAAATGATTCATGACCTTCCACACGCTTTGCGGCGGCGCGATATGGTCCTCGCGGCCCGCCTGGACATAGGCCGGGGTCTTGACCGCATCGATGTCCACCGGGGTCCCGGCAACGCTGATGCCGCCGGCTTCGACCAGCTTGTTCCCTTGATAGAGTGTCTCGAGATAGTTGCGGTGCCAGCCGGCCGGCAGGTTGGTGGTGTCGCTGTTCCAGTGCAGCAGGTCGAACGGCGGCGGCTCCTGCCCGAGCAGGTAATTGTTGACCACATAGCTCCAGATAAGGTCGCGGCCGCGCAGCAGATTGAACGTCGCGGCCATGTAGCGGCCGTCGAGAAAGCCCTTTTCGGTCGTCAATTGCTCGAGCAGCCCCATCGTCTCGGGGCCGAGGAACAGCTTCAAGTCGCCCGCTTCGGCGAAATCGACCTGGGCGGTGAAGAAGGTCGCGGATTTGACCTTCGACTGCTGCTTTTTGGCGTGGAGGTAGGCGAGCGCCGCGGCAAGCGTCGTCCCGGCGACGCAATAGCCGATCGCGTGGACGCTCTTCACGTTCAGAATGTCGCGGATGGTGTCGATCGCGTCGATCTGGCCCTTGAGCACATAATCATCGAGGGTGGCGTCGGCGATGCTGTCGTCGGCCGATTTCCAGCTGACCATGAACAAGGTCACGCCCTGATCGACGCACCATTTGACGAAGCTCTTCTCCGGGCTGAGGTCGAGGATGTAGAAGCGGTTGATCCACGGCGGGAACACAACCAGCGGAGTTTCCAGCACTTCATCGGTCGCCGGAGTGTACTGGATGAGCTGGTAGAGCGGCGTTTCGTGGACGACCTTGCCGGGGGTCGTCGCAAGGTTCTTGCCGACCTCAAACGCGCCGGGCTTGCTTTGGGTCAGCTGACCCGCGGCGATGTCCTCGAGCATGTTCGCGAGGCCCTTGAGCAAATTCTCGCCGCGCGTCTCGATCGTGCGCTTGAGCACCTGCGGGTTGGTCAGCGCGAAGTTGGACGGGCTCATCGCATCGACGAAGTTGCGGACCGCGAACTTGAGCTTGTGCCGCTCGTCCGCATCGACGCCTTCGATCTCGTCGACCGAGCCGAGCATCTTGTCGGCGAGCGCGAGATAGGTCTGGCGGATGGTGTCGAACAGCGGGTTGTCGCGCCACTCGGGAGCGGCGAAGCGCCGGTCCTTGGCGTCCGCCTTGGAAGCCGGATCGACGCCGAGCATCTTGCCCCAGTCCTCGAGCCCCTTGGCCCAGGCCTGGGCGCCGGCGGCCATCAGCGCCATCGGGTCGACCGGCGCGGCCGGCCCGGTCGGCGCACCGGGGCCGGCTTCACCGGGCGAGCCGGTAAAGCCCGGCATGCCGAACCCAAAAGCGCTCGCCGCGCCGGTTGCAGGCATTCCGGGCCAGCCTTTAAAGGCGTCGCCCTTCTCCATCCCGTCGGCCCAGGCCTGCATCAGCATCTGCTGTGCCCGGCCCATCACCAGTGTCCAATGCTGCCAGTCCTCGAGGCTCGGCATTTCCGCCGAACCGCTTTTTGTCTCTTTCGCCATAGCTGCGATGTAGTCGCTCTGGGCGGCGAACCCAACCGCGTTCGTCCTGAGCGAAGTCGAAGGGCGTCCCTCGGCCGTCCGTGCCGGCGCCCTTCGACTGCGCTGCGCTTCGCTCAGGACGAACGAGGAAGTTGGGCTATAAAGGGAGCGTGGAGCCGACTATTCCCATCTCAGCCGCGCTCGAGCTGTTCGACTATTTCGGAATCGCGGTGTTCGCCGTGTCGGGCGCGCTGCTGGCGGCCGAAAAGCGGCAGACGCTGGTCACCTTCATCTTTCTCGCCGTCGTCACCGGGGTCGGCGGAGGCACGCTTCGCGACCTGTTGATCGGCGCCCCGGTGTTCTGGATCCATACCAATGCGACCCTTTTGATCTGCATTGCCGCCGCGGTGCTGGTGTGGCTGGCCAGCCGCCGCTGGTTCGCGGGAACGGCCTTGCTGTGGTTCGACGCGGCTGGACTGGCCGCCTTTGCGACCTATGGCGCGGCCAAGGCGCTCGGCTACGGCGTCGCGCCGGTGCCGGCGTTCGGAATGGGCGTGCTGACCGCCTGCGCCGGCGGCATCATCCGCGACGTGCTCGCCGGCGAACCGTCGATCCTGATGCGCCCCGAGCTTTACGTGACCGCTGCCGCACTATCGGCCGGCTTGCTCGTCGGGCTTAGCCTGGTGGGAGTCGACCTCTGGGCAGCGGCATTGATCGCGGCCGCCGCTGGGTTCGCGCTGCGCGGCCTCGCCATAGCCCGCGGCTGGTCGCTTCCGGCCTATCGCGATTGAACTTGGGCGTTCGCACCGTCATGAGCGCGGTTATGGACGAGACCTTCTACCGAATCCGGCGCCTGCCGCCCTACGTCTTCGCCGAGGTCAATGCGATGAAGGCCGCGGCGCGGGCGCGCGGCGAGGACATCATCGACCTCGGCATGGGCAATCCCGACGGCGCGCCTCCCAAGCATGTAATCGACAAGCTCGCCGAAGTCGCCGCCAAGCCCAACGCCCACCGCTACTCGGCCAGCCGCGGCATTCCCGGGCTCCGCAAGGCGCAGGCTGCTTACTATCAGCGCCGCTTCGGAGTGACCGTCGACCCCGACACCGAGGTCATCGTTACCCTGGGCTCCAAGGAAGGCCTCGCCAACCTCGCCCAGGCGATCACCGCGCCCGGCGACGTCGTCCTCGCGCCCAACCCCAGTTACCCGATCCACAGTTTCGGTTTCATCATCGCCGGCGCGGCGGTGCGCTCGATCCCGGCGGCTCCGGGCGACGATTTCTTCGAGCGGCTGCGGCTTGCGATGCGATTCACGGTGCCGCGACCCAAGGTGCTGGTGATCGGCTATCCGTCGAACCCGACCGCTTATGTCGCCGACCTCGCCTTCTACGAGCGGCTGGTCGCCTTCGCCCGCGAGCATGAGCTGATCCTGATCTCCGACCTCGCCTACGCGGAGATTTACTTCGGCGACGTTCCGACGCCTTCGATCCTCCAGGTCGAAGGCGCCAAGGAGGTCGCGGTCGAGTTTACCTCGATGTCCAAGACCTATTCGATGGCCGGCTGGCGGATCGGCTTCGCGGTCGGCAACGCGCGGCTGATCGAGGCGCTCGCCCGAGTGAAATCCTACCTCGATTATGGCGCTTTCACGCCGGTCCAGGCCGCCGCGACCGCGGCGCTCAATGGCCCGCAGGACATCGTCGACTTCAACCGCGCGCTCTACAAAAAGCGCCGCGACGTGTTGGTCGAATGCTTCGGCCGCGCCGGCTGGGAGATTCCGGTGCCGCAGGCGTCGATGTTCGCCTGGGCGCCGATCCCCGAAGCGTATCGCGAGGCCGGCTCGATGGCGTTCGCCAAGCAGCTGTTGACCCAGGCGCATGTCGCGGTCTCGCCCGGAGTTGGGTTTGGCGAGGAAGGCGAAGGTTTTGTCCGCATCGCGCTGGTCGAGAACGAGCAGCGGCTAAGGCAGGCGGCACGCGGCGTGAAGCGGATGCTCGCCGGACGCGCCGGCTGATCCTGCCGCGCGACCCGCAAGCTCAACGGAACTCAAGGCCGAGGACATTGGTTCGCAGCCAAAGAGGTTGCCAAGGCTGCGCCAAGTGATCGGAACGGACCCACAAACCTTCCCCGCCCGAACCCGCGCGAACCTCATCGCCGGCGCCGGCCTGGTCATCATCTTGCTCAGCGCCGGTTCCGCGCTGCTGCCGCTCCTCGATCGACTGTCCGGCTCGAGGGTCGTCGGCGCGCTGCTATTCGTTGCCGGTGGCGTCGAAATCTTGGCCGCCAGCTTGCGGAAAGAATCGCGCGTTCCGGCGATGTTGGCCGGAGGAGTGACGATGCTTGCCGGCCTGCTGTTCCTCGTCAATCCGGTCGCCCGCTTCGTACCCACGGTAACGATCGTCACGGCCTGGCTGCTGGTGCGAAGCATCGTCCTGTTCGTCGCCAGCCGGCTGACCGACGGATCGGTCAAGCTATGGATCAGCATTGCGGCGGCGACCGACTTCATCCTTGGCTGCGTGTTGCTGGCCGGAATCTCGATCGGGACGCTGGTCGTCACTCTGTTCGGGCCGACCCCGACGCTGGTCGCGAGCTTCGCCTGGGTGCTGGCGCTGAGCTTCGTTGTCACCGGCCTGCTATTGCTCGAGATCGCCAGCTGCGAGCGCGAGGCGGCCGAAAGCTAGCCGGACGCGAACTGGCTTGGCGAGGTTCGAACCTTCGAATTGGTCGGGCACCCCAAATAGGCCTCCTCGACAAGCCAGGGCAGCGTGCCTATCCGCATCGGCACAGCAAAACAGGGAATTTCCAAGTCATGCCGAACCGCCGAGTCACCGCGTCTTCCGTCCTCGATCGGGTGCTGGTGCTGGAAATGGTGCGGGTCACCGAGGCGGCGGCGATCGCGGCGTCGAAACTGATCGGCCGCGGCGACGAGAAGGCCGCCGACCATGCCGCCGTCGAGGCGATGCGCGCTGCTCTCAACGAGCTGCCGATGGACGGCACGGTGGTCATCGGCGAAGGCGAGCGCGACGAGGCGCCAATGCTGTTCATCGGCGAACGCGTCGGCAGCGCCCAGGATTCAGGTCCAAAAATCGACATCGCGCTAGACCCCCTCGAGGGCACCAGCATCACCGCCAAGGCCGGGGCCAACGCACTCGCCGTCCTCGCCATCGCCGAGCAGGGCTGCCTGCTGAACGCGCCCGATGTCTATATGGACAAGCTGGCGATCGGGCCGGGCTATGCCGACGGCACGATCGATCTCGCCCGCGGCACGTCCGAAAACATCCGCTCGGTCGCCGCGGCGAAGGGTGTCGACCCGTCGGAGATCAACGTCTGCGTGCTCGACCGGCCGCGCCACGCCGAGCTGATCGCCGAGCTGCGCGGCCTCGGCTGCGGCGTCCGCCTGATCCCCGACGGCGACGTTGCCGGGGTAATCGACACCACCGATCCCGATACCGGCGTTGACCTCTACATGGGCTCGGGCGGCGCTCCCGAAGGCGTGCTCGCGGCGGCCGCGCTGCGCTGCGTCGGCGGCCAGATCCAGGGCCGCCTCAAGTTCCGCAACGACGATGAAGTGGCGCGCGCGCGCCGCTGGGGGATCGACGACCTCGACCGCATCTACGCGCTCGAGGACATGGCCCGGGGCGACTGCATCTTCGCCGCGACCGGGGTCACCGATGGCTCGCTGCTCGAAGGGGTCCATCACCGCAAGAATTGCATCACCACCGAGAGCATCGTCATGCGCGCCAGCTCGGGCACCGTTCGCCGAGTGACCGCCGAGCACCACCGATGGACGGACTGACCGACAGCGGCGAGGCCTCGCTGCAGCCGGTCGAGCCCGGCTACCGCAACGTGCTGCGCGCCCGGCTGGCGCTCCTGTGGGTGGCGCTGGTGATCGTCGGCGTGATGCTCGACCGCATCGTGCTGGCCGAGTTGGCCTTCTTTGGCGTGGCGACCGTCACGCTGCTGACGATCGCGGTCATCGTCGTGGCGTTCGCGCCGCAGCGTATCTATCGCCGTCTGCGCTACGGACTGACCGACCGGTTGCTGCAGGTGGTGCGCGGCTGGCTGTTCCATGTCGACACCGTCGTCCCTTTCGTCCGGGTCCAGCATCTCGACGTCACCCGCGGCCCGCTCGACAAGCTGTTCGGCACCGCGACCCTGATCGTTCACACCGCCGGCACCCGCAACAGCATCGTCACCGTCCCCGGCCTCGCGCCGGAGCGGGCGGCGGCCATCCGCGACATCATCCGCGAACAAATCCGGACGGACTTCGAGTGACCGCGAACGCCGATGAACGCTGACGACGGCGCGGTCGGCCAGTCCGAGCGCCTCCACCCCTTGTTCCTCCTGTCCGGCCTCGGCGGCAGCCTGCGCGGCATGGCCGGCGGCTACGCATTCATCGGCTATCTGGCGGTGTCGGGGCGGCTCGGCACGGCATTGATCGCCGCGGTCGCGCTCCTCGCGCTCCTCGCCGGCGGGCTGTTCCTCTACTGGACGCGTTTCGAGTTCCGCGTCGGAGCCGACGAGATCCGGATCGACAGCGGCATCTTCAGCCGCACCCACCGCTCAATCCCGTTCGACCGGATCCAGGACGTCGACATCAGCCAGGGCCCGTTGGCTAGGGCGCTCGGCGTCGCCAAGGTGAAATTCGAAACCGGCGGCTCGGGCGGCATCGGCGCCGACGAGGGCGTCCTGCACGCGATCCCGCTCGAGCGGGCCGAAGAGTTGCGGGCCCGGG
Organism: Sphingomicrobium sp.; assembly: GCA_035512655.1. GTDB lineage: Bacteria > Pseudomonadota > Alphaproteobacteria > Sphingomonadales > Sphingomonadaceae > Sphingomicrobium. The sequence continues at coordinate 79,402 of DATKDM010000014.1, forward strand.
TCCGCGCGCATCGGCCTGCCGGCGGTGCGGCGGTCCCGGCGGAGGATTCCGAGCAGGCCCCGGTGTTTGCGATGGCCCCGCCGCGCGTGCTGCTGACCGGCGTCTTCAATTTCTCGCTGGCCCTGTTCGCCGGGCTGATCGGCGTGACCCAAACGTTTGGCGAAGCGCTCGGCTTCGATCCGCTCAGCCGCTCCTTCTGGCTCGGACTGCTGCAAGCCGGCGACCCGATCGCCGACTATATCCTCGCTCATCGCGTCGTCGCCGGCTTCGCCGGAGCAGCACTGCTGGTGCTGATCGGGCTCGCGACCGGTATCTTGCGGACCGCGCTCCGCGAGCACGGCTTCCGCCTCGACCGGACGCACGTCGGCCTGCGCCGCCGCCGCGGCCTGCTGACGCGCACCGACATGACCCTTCCCGCCAAGCGCGCGCAGGCGGCCATCATCGGCACCGGGCCGGTGCGCGCGACGTTCGGCTGGCGCGACCTCAAGCTGCAAAGCCTCGCCAGCGACGAAGGCGGCGGCGGCGACCATGTGCTCGCTCCGCTCGCCCGCGATCCGGAGATTAGCGTGATTCTCGCGGCCCTCGGCTGGCGCCCGCTGTCACCAACGGTCGCTTGGCAACGGGTCTCGCCCGCCTACGTATGGAGCCTGGCGGTCGGGATCGCGCCGCTGCTGCTGCTCGCCGCGCTCGCCGGCCGAACAGTGGACTTCGCCTTCGCGGCGGCGGCGGTGATGCTCGGCCTTGTCGCGATCCGCTGGCGCGGCTGGCGGCGGACTCTCTACGCGTTCGACGGCGACCGCCTACTTTTCCGGACCGGCTGGTGGCGTCGGCGGACGGTCATCCTGCCGCTGACCCGGATTCAGAGCATCGACCTCACCGAAACCTTTGTCAGCCGCTGGTTCGGCACCTCTACGCTTGCCTTCGGGGTCGCCGGCGGCGGCGGCTTCTCAGCCCACGTAATCCCCGCTTTGCCAGCCGAAACCGCGCGCGCACTTCGAGCCCAGCTGCTAGTTTCGCCGGCATGAGTTTCGCCTTGAACGTTGAGCGGTCGGTAAGCGGACAGCCATGGCGCTGGCGGCGCTCGGGCGAGCCCGGCCTGACCCCCGACGCCCTGGTCGACGAGCTGCTGCTCGCCCGCGGAGTCGAGCGCTCGGATCTCGCTCGCCACCGAGCCCCGACGATCCGCGATTTCCTGCCCGACCCGTCGTGCTTCAAGGACATGGACAAGGGCGCCAGGCGCCTCGCCGACGCGGTCGAGGGCGGCGAGACGATCGCCATTTTCGGCGATTACGACGTCGATGGGGCGACCAGCGCGGCACTGCTCGTGCTGCTGCTCCGCCGTCTCGGCGCGAATCCGATGGTCTACATTCCCGACCGGTTGATGGAAGGGTACGGGCCGTCGGGCAAGGCGCTGGTCGAGCTCAAGCAGCGCGGCGCGAGCCTCGCCGTCACGGTCGACTGCGGCGCCCAGGCGTTCGAGGCGCTCGAGGAGGCGAAGGCTGCGGGGCTCGAAGTCATCGTCGTCGACCATCACCAATGCGCGAGCCTGCTCCCGGTCGCCTTCGCGCTCATCAACCCCAACCGCCTCGACGAAAGCGAGCTCGGCGCGACGCATGGCCACCTCGCCGCGGTCGGCATGGCCTTCCTGCTCGGAGTCGCGCTGCTTCGCGAGTTGCGCGGCCGCGGCCGGTTCGTCGGCGACCACCCCGAGCCGAAAATCATCGACCTGCTCGACCTGGTCGCGCTCGGTACTGTTGCGGACGTTGCGAAACTGAAATCGCTCAACCGAGCGTTCGTCACGCAGGGGCTCAGGATCATGGCGGCGCGCCAGAATATCGGGCTGTCGGCGCTCGCCGAGGCAGCGCGGCTGGTCAAGCCGCCCAGCTGCCGCGACCTCGGCTTTGCGCTGGGTCCGAGGATCAACGCCGGCGGCCGCGTCGGCAAGTCGGATTTGGGCGTCCGGCTGCTGACCGCAACCGATGCCGAGGAAGCGCGGACCATCGCCGCCGAGCTTGACCGCCTGAACGAAGAACGCCGGGCCATCGAAATGGGGGTTTGCGAGGCGGCCGAAGCGCAGGCGCAAGGCCAGGCCGATGAACCGGTGATCCTGGTCATGAGCGCAGGCTGGCACCAGGGCGTCATCGGCATCGTCGCCGGCCGCCTGAAGGAGCGCTTCGGTCGCCCGGCGATCGTCATCGCCGAATGCGACGACGGCACCGGCAAGGGATCGGGCCGCTCGATCAGCGGCGTCGACCTGGGCGCGGCGGTGCTTGCAGCCAAGGACAGCGGCCTGTTGATCGCCGGCGGCGGCCACGCGATGGCGGCGGGGCTCACGCTCCCGGCCGGTGGGCTCGAGCCGCTGCGCGCGTTCCTCCACGCGCGCCTCGCCGCCGATGTCGAAGCGTCGCGGGACGGGCGCGCCATATTGCTCGACGCGCTGCTTGCTCCCGGCGGAGTGGCGGCGGCGCTGTGCGACGCGCTCGACGCCGCCGGGCCCTATGGCGCCGGGTGGCCGGCCCCCCGCGTCGCGGCCGGCCCTGCGCGGCTGCTCAAGACCGCGATCGTCGGCGACGGCCATGTCCGCGGGCTGGCCTGCGGGGACGACGGCAAGAGCTTCAAATGGATCGCGTTCCGGAGCGCCGCGACCGAGCTCGGCCAGGCGCTGCTCGCGTCACCCGGCGACCAGCGCTGGTGGCTTGCGGGCACGATCAAGCGCGACGAGTGGACCGGCGGCAACGCGGCCGAGATGCACCTTGAGGACGCCGCCCTCGCTTGACCCTCAAGGCACCCTCGCTTAATCGCCCAGCGCTCTTTCCGGCCCCATCGTCTAGCGGTCTAGGACGTCGCCCTTTCACGGCGAAAACACGGGTTCGAGTCCCGTTGGGGTCACCAGGATTCTTCGTGCGAGCTACTTAGGGCGAAATCCACAGGCGCAGAAACCAGGCAACGGTGCCGATGACCAGCACGCCCGCCGCCCACAGCGCGGCGAACCACAGCAGGCGCTTGGCGAGAGGCCCGTCGCCTTGGGTCAGTGATACCCCTCCTCGTCGACCTTGCCGCGGAACACCCAATAGGACCAGGCGGTGTAAGCGAGGATCATCGGCACCAGCACGGCGGCGCCGACCAGCATGAACAACTGGCTGCTGTAGGGCGCTGCGGCGTCCCAGATGCTGACCCGGCCGGGAATCACGTCGGGCCAAATCGAAATGGCGAGCCCGAGCATCGACAGCAGGAACAGCGCGAGCGTCAGCACGAACGGGTGCCAATCGCAATCGCGGCCGATGCTTCGCCACAGCGCGAAGGCGACCACGCCGACCAGGACCGGCATCGGGATCGTCGCCAGCAGCCCCGGATAGTCGAACCAGCGCTCAAAATATTTCGGTTCGACGAACGGCGTGGAGAGGCTGACCGCCCCGATCACAGCGAGCAGCGCTGGCGTTCCGATGCGGGCGAAGCGCTGCGCGTCCTGCTGCAGCCGGCCGGTTGTTTTCCAGATCAGCCAGGTGGCGCCGAGCAGCGCATAGCCGACGACGAGGCTGACGCCGGTCAGCAGGCTGAATGGGGTCAGCCAGTCCCACCAGCCGCCCGAATAGGCGCGGCCCTCGACGTCGATACCCTGCAGAAGCGCGCCAAGGGTCACCCCCTGCATGAAGGTCGCGACGAGCGAGCCGAGGAAGAAGCCCAGATCCCACCACCGCCGGTGCCCCGCGTCGCGCCAGCGGAACTCGAACGCCACCCCACGGAATACCAGGCCGAGCAGCATTGCCGTCAGCGGTGCATAGAGCGCCGGCAGGATGATCGCGTAAGCGAGCGGGAAGGCGGCAAGCAGGCCGCCGCCGCCGAGCACCAGCCAGGTTTCGTTGCCGTCCCACACCGGCGCGATCGCGTTCATCGCCTGGTCGCGCTCCTTGCCCACCCGGAAGAAGGGGAAGAGGATGCCGATGCCGAGGTCGAAACCGTCCAACACCACATATGCGGCGACCGCGAAGGCAATCACGAATGCCCAGACGATTGTCAGGTCCATCAGCCCGCGTCCCCGCCTTGGGTGTCGGTTTCGGGCCGGCGATGATCGTCGACCAGCGATGCCGACGGAGTGATGCCGGCGGTGCGGATCGGCGCGCCCAACGGCTCGTCTTCGCCCGGTTGCGGCGGGTGGGCCATCAGCTTCAAAATGTAAAGCGTGCCCGTCCCGAAGACGATGAAATAGACCAGCACGAAGGCGATGAGCGAGCCGCTGACGCCCGGCGTGGCGATCGGCGAGACGGCATCCGCCGTGCGGAGCAAATCGTAGATGACATAGGGCTGGCGGCCGACCTCGGTGGTGATCCAGCCGGCGATTACCGCGACGAAGCCCGCCGGCCCCATGACCAGCGCGAAGCGATGCAGGAAGCGCGAGCTGTACAGCCGTCCCCGCCACCGTGCCCACAGGCTGACGAGCCCCAGCGCGAACATCAGCAGCCCGAGCCCGACCATCACCCGGAATGACCAGAAGACGATTCCGACCGGCGGCCGCTCGCTGCGCGGCACCGTCTTCAGCCCGGAGGCCGGAGCGTCCCACGAGTGATGCAGGATCAGCGACCCCAGCTTGGGGATTCCGACTGCATAGCGCACCGTCTCCGCGTCGGAATCGGGAATTCCGAACAGCAGCAGCGGCGCTCCGTCCGGGTAGGATTCGAAATGCCCCTCCATCGCCATCACCTTCTGCGGCTGGTGCTCGAGCGTGTTGAGGCCGTGCAGGTCGCCAACGATCATCTGGATCGGCGCGACGATCGCCGCCATCCACATCGCCATCGAGAACATCGTGCGGACGCCCGGAAGGTCGCGCCCCTTGAGCAGGTGCCACGCGCCGACGCCGCCGACCACCAGCGCGGTGGTCAAATATGCGGCGGTTACCGTGTGGACCAGCCGATAGGGGAAGCTCGGGTTGAAGATGATCTCGAGCCAGCTTCCGGCCGGCACGAACTGCCCCGCTGCGTTGATCGCGTAGCCGGTCGGCGTGTGCATCCAGCTGTTTACGCTGAGGATCCAGAAAGCCGAGATCGCCGTACCGATGGCGACCATCAGCGTCGCGACGAAATGGAGCTTCTTGCCGACCTTTTCGAGGCCGAACAGCATCACGCCCAGGAATCCCGCCTCGAGGAAGAAGGCGGTCAGCACCTCATAGGCCATCAACGGGCCGATGATCGGCCCCGCCCGGTCCGAGAAAACCGACCAGTTGGTGCCGAACTGGTAGGACATGACGATCCCCGACACGACGCCCATGGCGAAGGCCATCGCGAAGATCTTCAGCCAGTAGCGGAACAGGTTGAGGTAGAGTTCCTTGCCGGTTCTCAGCCACAGCGCTTCGAGCACCGCGAGGTAGCTCGCGAGGCCGATCGAGAAGGCCGGGAAGATGAAGTGAAACGAGACGGTGAAAGCGAACTGCGCGCGAGCCAGCAAGAGAGCGGTTTCGGCATCCGTCATTGCAGCCGCTCCGCATGCCAGCGCAAATGCTCGGCCATGAAGGTCGAGATGAAGAAGTAGCTGTGGTCGTAACCTGGGCGGCGGTTGAGCTGAAGCGGAATGGCGGCATCAGCGCAGGCTCGCTCGAGCAGCTCGGGGCGTAGCTCTTTCTCTAAAAATGGATCGGCGCCGCCGATGTCGACCAGGATTTCCGCAAACCGGGCGCCGTCCTCGATCAGCGCGACGGCGTCATGGCGCCGCCAAGCCTCGCGATCCGCGCCGAGATAGGCGCCCAGCGCTTTCTCCCCCCACGGCACCTGGCCTGGCGCGACGATCGGCGAAAAGGCCGAGACGCTGCGGAAGTTATCGGGCTTGCGCAGCGCGACGGTCAGCGCGCCGTGCCCGCCCATCGAATGACCCATGATCCCCTGCCGCTCCAAGTCGACCGGAAATTCGGCGGCGACCAGGTCCGGCAGCTCTTCGGTGACATAGGTCCACATCCGGTAATGCTTCGCGAACGGTTGCTGCGTCGCATCGACGTAAAAGCCGGCGCCCTGGCCCATGTCGTAAGCAGGATCGTCCGGCACGCCCTCGCCGCGAGGGCTTGTGTCGGGCGCGACGAAGATCAGCCCCAGCTCGGCACAGGCGGCGCGATACTCGCCCTTTTCGGTGACATTGGCGTGGGTGCAGGTGAGGCCCGACAAATACCAGACCACCGGCAGCTTCGCGCCGCGCTCGGCCTGCGGCGGCAGGAAAATCGAAAAGGTCATGCCGGTCGAGGTGGCGGACGAGGCATGGCTGCACACCAATTGCCGCCCGCCGTGCGATTTCACCTCGGAGACAATCTCCATCAGTAAACCACCACCGCGCGGATGCTCTCCCCGGCGTGCATCAGGTCGAAGCCCTGGTTGATGTCCTCGAGCTTCAGGATGTGGGTGATCATCGGGTCGATGGCGATCTTGCCGTCCATGTACCAGTCGACGATCTTGGGAACGTCGGTGCGGCCCTTGGCGCCGCCGAATGCGGTGCCGCGCCAGTTGCGCCCGGTAACCAGCTGGAACGGCCGCGTGGAGATTTCCTTGCCGGCCTCGGCGACCCCGATGATCACGCTCGTCCCCCAGCCGCGGTGGCAGCATTCGAGTGCCTGGCGCATGACGTCGGTATTGCCGGTGCAATCGAAGCTGTAGTCCGCACCGCCATCGGTCAGTTCGACGATCCGCGCGACCACGTCGCCGGTTTCTTTCGGATTGACGAAGTCGGTCATCCCGAACTTGCGCCCCCATTCCTCCTTGGCCGGATTGATGTCGACGCCGATGATCCTGTTCGCGCCGACCAGCTCCGCGCCCTGAATGACGTTGAGGCCGATGCCGCCGAGCCCGAACACGACGACATTGGCGCCCGGCTCGACCTTGGCGGTGTTGATCACCGCGCCGACTCCGGTGGTGACTCCGCAGCCGATGTAACAGGCCTTGTCGAACGGCGCGTCGTCGCGGATCTTGGCGACCGCAATCTCGGGCAGGACGGTGAAGTTCGAGAAGGTCGAGCAGCCCATGTAATGATAGATGGTTTGGCCGTTGTAGCTGAAGCGGCTGGTGCCGTCGGGCATCACGCCCTTGCCCTGGGTCGCGCTGATCGCGGTGCAAAGGTTGGTCTTGCCACTCAGGCACGACTTACACTGGCGGCACTCGGGCGTGTACAACGGGATGACATGGTCGCCGGGCTTGACCGAGGTCACCCCGGCGCCGACTTCGCGGACCACGCCGGCGCCTTCATGGCCGAGGATCGACGGGAACAGGCCCTCGCTGTCGAGCCCGTCGAGCGTATAGGCGTCGGTGTGGCAGATGCCGGTCGCCATGATCTCGACCAGCACTTCGCCGGCCTGCGGCCCCTCGAGATCGAGTTCGACGATCTCGAGCGGCTGCTTGGCAGCGAACGCGACCGCGGCGCGGGTCTTCATCTATGCGGCTTTCCTCGGCGGGACGACCGGGTCGATGTCGGCAATCGGCGCTCCGTCGGCCTCCTCGTAGTCCGGATCGCGCATCGGCAGGAACCACAGCAGGCCGGCACCGATGATGGCGCCGATGGCCATGATCGACGAGACCGCCAGCAGCTCCTCGTTGCCGAGCCACACGAACAGGAAGCCGGCGATGATCGGCGAGCCCGCCGCGCCGGCCCGGCCCACCCCGAGCACGAAGCCGGTGCCGGTGGCGCGGGCGAAAGCCGGGAAGCCGCGGGCGAACGCCGCGTAGTAGCCGACGATCGCGGCGTTGAGGAAGAACATCGTCAGGAACGCCGCGATGCGCCAGCCCCACAGCGTGTCGCTGCCAATCCCGAACGCGGCGACCGCGATCGAGCCGAGCAGGGCCACGGCGATGGTCGGCCCCTTGATGTCCCATTTCTTGATCAGGAAGCCGAACAGGAAGCCGCCGATGGCGCCGCCGATGTTGGCGTAGGTAAGGCTGCTTGCCGCCTCCGCCTGGGTGAAGCCGGCGCCCGCCACGATCGTCGGCGCGAACTTCAGGACGTAGTAGAAGGTCAGGGTGTGGAACAGGTAGCCAAAGGCCAGCAGCAGAGTGACCGGCCGCAGGCGGGGGTTGGAGAGGATCTCGGTGACCTTCGGCTTCGGCGCGCCCGGCTCGATGTGTGGTAGCGCGTCGATCGGCGGCTGGCGCAGCGCGCGCAGCGAGCGGTTGATCTTCTCGACCGCCCCGTCCGGCCGGCGCGCGGCATAGAATGCAGGGCTCTCCGGGACCAACAGCATGACCAGCGGGATCATCG
>DATKDM010000015.1:0-3942 GCA_035512655.1 Sphingomicrobium sp.
CGCCCGGACGGTCGAACTGCAATCGCCTGATCAACGCAACGTCATCACTTTGTCCGTGGAGGGTGGGGCAGCGGCATATACGGTGTTGCGCGATGGACGCCAGGTTATCGCCAAATCACCCCTTGGCATCCTGCTTCAGCGCGGCAATCCATCGGGAACTGCGATCGGCGCCGAAGGCCTGATGCTCGTCGACGCCCAGACCAGGAGCGGTGTGGAATCCTTCGTCAGGCCCGTAGGAAAATTGACGCAGGTCAATGAAGCTTTTCGCGAAGCAATACTCACCTTGAGCGCATCGAGCGGGCAAGTGCGCCGACTCAAGATCGTCGCGCGCGCGTTCGATGATGGGGTGGCATTCCGCTACGTCATCCCAAAGCAGCCCGGTGTCGGCAGCTTAAGCATCATCGACGAGCAGACGGCCTTCATCTTCCCGCGCGACTATGACTGCTGGGGTCTCAACATCGGCCGCCTCGACAGTAGTTTCGAAGGTGAGCATGACCCGATCAGGGCATCGCTGATCCGCCCGTCCCATTCCTATCAGGCGCCGCTGGTCTGCAAGACCGGCAGCGCGAGTTTCGCGATCTCCGAGTCGGACGTCGAGAATTATCCCGGCGCTTTCTATCGCGGGCTCGGCAGCGGAGAAATTGGCGTCCGGGTCAATTTGTCGCCCAGGAAGGACAACCCTCCCGGCGCCCGCCAAAGCCTATCGGCTGCCCGGATCGACGCCTCGAATGGCTTTCGGACACCCTGGCGCCTGATCATGCTCGGCGACAAGGAAGGCGAGTTGATCGAATCGCACCTTGTCGACGTTCTTGCCGCTCCATCCAGGATAGGGGAAGCCGGCTGGATCAAGCCTGGCCTGTCGGCGTGGGATTGGTGGAACGGGAATTCCTTCGCCTTGCCGCCCGAATACCGCAGCAGCGGTCCGAACGCCGGGACCAACACGGCGACCTACAAACATTACATCGACTTCGCTGCCGAGCTTGGACTCGACTATGTGCTGATCGACGAAGGCTGGTCGGTCGGCTCGAGCATTGAGCCCAACGCGCAAGCGGATGTGACTCGGGCCAAATCCGAAGTCGATATCGCCGAGCTGATCCGGCACGCCCGCAGCAAGGGCGTCGGCATCTGGCTGTGGCTGCAGTGGCAGCAACTCGACCGGCAACTGGATGAGGCGCTTGCGACCTACGCTCGCTGGGGCGTGAAGGGCATCAAGGTCGACTTCATGGACCGCAACGACCAGCAGATGGTTGACTACTACCACCGGCTGCTTTCGGCGGCCGCCCGAAATCGCCTGATGGTGAATTTACATGGAGCTTTCCCGCCGAACGGACTGGCGCGGACATATCCGAACTATGTCACCCAGGAAGGTGTCCTCGGGGCCGAGTACAACAAATGGAGTCGGCGGGTCACCGCGCGGCACAACGTCAATCTGGCGTTTACGCGCGGACTGCTGGGACCGATGGACTATACCCCCGGCGGATTCCGCCACTCGACCCCGGCCGAATTCCCGTCGAAGCAAAGGTTCCACGAGCCCTATGTGATGACGACGCGCGGGGCCGCGCTTGCCATGTACCTGGTCTATGCAAGCCCCGTCCAGATGGTCTCCGATACACCTGCGGCCTACCGCACACCGGACGGCGGCTGGCAGCCGGGCGTTGATTTCATTCGCACGGTTCCCGCATCGTGGAATGAAACGAGGTTCGTTTCCGGCGCTCTCGACGATCATGTCGTGATCGCTCGCCGGTCAGGCGACAGCTGGTACATCGGCGGCATGACCGATCGCGCAAGGAAGGTCACGATAAAGCTCGACTTCCTTGGAACGGGGCGCTGGTCCGCAACAAGGTGGCAGGATGGCGACACCATCTCCACGCTCGATGTGGATCGCACGACCGTCAGCTCGACAAGCAGGCTGTCGCTCGACATGGCCGATAATGGCGGTGGCGTGATCGTGCTACGGCCGGCCGGTTCCAGCAACTGATCCGTCCCGCGCGGAGCCCGCTTCCGGCGCCGAGCCCGCTGGACCGGCAGCACCCTCGCTGTTGCTTGGAGCCTGCTGTGCAAGCTCTCTCAGCCAGATGTTTCGAAAGCTGATCGGCGCGCTGGGGTCGCCATGGTCCTGGAGCTTGATCGGCGAAGGCCCGTGCGGCTTGTACCTCGGACGGCCCTGCCAGACGGTTTCGCCCGCAAGCTCGACATTGTCCTGGATCAGGACGCCGTTGTGGAAAGCGGTCAGCCGGGCCGGCGCCCTCAGTGAGCCATCCGGAGCGAAAATCGGCGCGATCCACACGATGTCATAGCTCTGCCATTCCCCCGGCGGCCGCATCGCATTCACCAGCGGCGGATGTTGCTTGTAGACACTGCCCGCCTGCCCGTTGGCGTAGGTCTTGTTGCGATAGCTGTCGAGGATCTGGAGCTCGTAGCCCGCGTCTCCGGGGCCGGTCGAGGCAAGGAAAAGACCGCTGTTTCCCCTGCCTTGACCATCGCCGGTGATGCCGGACGGGATGCGCCATTCGAGGTGCATCTGATAACTTCCGAACTTCCGCTTCGTCTTTATGTTGCCGGTGCCCTTGGCAACGGTCATCGTGCCGTCGGCGAACGCCCAGCCGGCTGCCCCGCCGTCCATCGAGGTCCATTCGCGAAGCTCTGTTGCCGGCCCGAGCAGGACGATCGCATCGGACGGCGGCCCAGCCGTTGAAGGCGGCGCCGGCTGCACGACGGGAGGCTCCGGAGCCCAGATCTCCGTATCCTCGGGCCGGACGAGTTGCGCGAGCGCTAGAATGGCGGCCAGGATGATCATCGCGCCAGGATAGCCGAGTTAAGCTGGCGATCCAGCACGATGCCAAAGGTATCGCATTGTCCCTTGCCTAATCCGCTCCACTGGCCATGATTGGGTTAGCCGGCGCCGCGAAGCTCCGGGGGAGCGGGAATGGCGGACTGGCAGGCGGACGTAATTGTGGTGGGCTCGGGGGTGGGCGGAAGCATGGCTGCCTACGCGCTCGGGCGCGCCGGAGTGAAGGTAGCGGTGTACGAGGCGGGGCGACACTACGAACCCGAACTTGAGACGCCGATGATGAACTGGGATCGCGAGGCGCCGCTTCGCGCCGTCGGCACCCCGGACAAGCCGTTCGGCTATTATGATGCGACGGTCGACGGCGGCTGGAAAGTCCCCGGCGAACCCTACACGACCGCCGATGGAAGCAAGTTCATGTGGTGGCGCTCGCGGATGCTCGGCGGGCGAACCAATCACTGGGCGCGCCATGTTCCGCGCTTCGGGCCGCTCGACTTCAAGCCGTACAGCCGCGACGGTCGAGGCGTCGACTGGCCGATCAGTTATGAAGAGCTGAAGCCGTGGTACGACCGGTCTGAGATGCTGATGGGCGTGGTCGGCGAGAACATCGACCTGCCGAACGTGCCGCCTTCGCCTAGCCACGTGCGTCAGCCGCCGCCGGTCGCCCGCGTGCCGGAGCTGCTGATCAAGGCCGCGTGCGACGAAATGGGCATTCCGTGCATCGCCGCGCCACGAGCGGTCATCACTCGGCCGCTGAATGGACGCCAGGCCTGTTTCTATGCGAGCCCGTGCGACCGCGGATGCTCGATCGCCGCCAACTTCCAGGCCGTCACGGTCCTGCTGCCGCCGGCGCTCGCGTCGGGCAACGTCAGGGTCACGACCGATGCGATGGTCGCTGCAGTGCTGACCGCCAAGGACGGGCGCGCGAACGGCATCCGCTACATCGACAAGAAGAGCGGCGAATGGCGCGAGGCGCGCGCAAAGGCGGTGGTGCTGGCGGCAAGCGCCTGCGAAACCGCGCGCATTCTGCTGAATTCCGCCAGCGGCGGTCTCGCCAATTCGAGCGGCCAGGTCGGCCGCAACCTGACGGACACTGTCGGCGTCGGCATCGGCGCGCAGATCCCGGCACTGGAGGGACGCCCGCGGTACAATGA
>DATKDM010000016.1:0-2348 GCA_035512655.1 Sphingomicrobium sp.
CGCTCGTAAAAGGCATTGGCCTGGCCCGGCAGCTTTATTTCGCCGTGCAGTGGCTTGTCGGACACACATAAAAGCGTCCCGTACGGTACCCGGAAGCGATAGCCCTGGGCGGCGACGGTCGCCGATTCCATATCGATCGCCACCGCCCGCGACTGGTTGAAGCGCAGCGCCGACAGCGTGAAGCGCAGCTCCCAGTTGCGATCGTCGGTGGTGACGACGGTGCCGGTGCGCAGCCGCCGCTTGATCTGCTGCGGATCCTCGGCCGTCACCTCGACCGCTGCCGCGAACAGAGCCTGCTGGATCTCGGCGATGGCGGGCAGCGGCATCTCGACCGGCAGCACGTCGTCGAGCACATGGTCGTCGCGCAGATATGCGTGGGCGAGCACATAGTCGCCGATCGTCTGGCTCGGCCGCAGCCCGCCGCAATGGCCGATCATCAGCCACACCTCGGGCCGCATCACCGCGAGATGGTCGCAGATCGTCTTGGCGTTGGACGGGCCGACGCCGATATTGACCAAAGTGATGCCCTCGCCGCGCGGCGCGACCAAGTGGTAAGCGGGCATCTGGTGGCGCCGCCAGCCGCCCCGGGCGACCTTTTCCTCGGCGTCGGGCGTGTCGCGGGTGATCCACACGTCGCCGGCGGCCGAAAGCCCCTCATAGGGGCTGCCCTCGCGCCGGAGCTCGGCGACCGCCCAGCGGACGAACTCGTCGACGTAGCGGATATAGTTGGTGAACAGCACGTAGCGCTGCGTGTGGTGCGCCGGCGTGCCGGTATAATGGCGCAGCCGGGCGAGGCTGAAATCGACCCGCGGCCCGTCGAACAGCGACAGGGGCCGCTCCGGCCGGCTCGCATAGTCCCACGCGCCGTCGGCGATCTCGTCGCCGATATGGACCAATTCGGCGGTCGGGAAGGTGCGCGACAGCTCGGCGGCACGGCCTTCCTCCAGCTTGAGATCGTCGCTGCCGTCGAGCACATATGGATAAGGGATTTCGCTCGCCGAGCGGCCGACCGAAACCTCGACCTCATAGTCGCGCACCAGATAGCCGAGCTGCTCGCGCAGATATTTGCGGAACAGGCGTGGGCGGGCGATGCTGGTCGCGTAGCGCCCCGGATGGTTCAGCCGGCCGAAGGCGCGCGACGGAAATTCGGCGGGCAGCATGCGGTCGAAGTCGACGCACAGCTCGGGATAAGCGAACAGGCCGTCGGCACGGGCGCGCGGATCGGGCAGGGACCCGTCCCTGAGGTAGCAGGCGAGCGCCCCGCGCAGATTGGCCACCGATTCGTCATGGATGGCGCAGAGCCGCTCGATCACCTTGGGAATGTCGTCGACTGTCGTCGTCACGCGCAGCGCCTCTTTCCTAGTGCGGCGATTCGGAAATTCGCCCGATCAGGTGGCCGCTCCGTAGCGAATTTCCGAATCTTCAGCCGCACTAGAGCATCGTGCGGAAAAGTGGGAACCGGTTTTCCGCAAAAACGATGCGACGACAAAGACCTAGAGTGGCGACGCGATTCTGAAATCGCGCTCGCCGCTCTAGCAACCCTTTGAAGCTAGTGTGCTTATTTGGATTTGAAGTTCGCTCCAAGCGTGACCCGATGATCATGCGAACTTCAAATCCAGCACACTAGCATCGCCTCCCATCGCATCCCCGCCGTCCATGTCAAATGCAAGCACCGCTTTCGCCAGCGCACAAGGGTCGTCCGGGAAGCTGATCCGGGGGCGGCGGCTTCAAGCGAAAACGCGCTCCAGCCGCTACGCCGCCGCTTTGAGCGCATCGGCGAGCATCCGGAATTCCTTCTCGCGCGGGCTGCCCTTGCGCCACACCAAGGCGATGCGCCGGGCCGGGTGCTCGGCGTCGAGCGCGCGGGCGACGACGCCGGTGCCTTCGAGGATGCCGGCTTTCACCGCCATTTCCGGCACCAGGGTCATGCCGAGGCCGTTGTCGACCATCTGCACCAATGTGTGCAGCGACGTGCCGAGGATCGAGGCCTCCGCGCGCAGCTCGGGCCGGTTGCAGGCGGACAAAGCATGGTCCTTGAGGCAGTGGCCGTCCTCGAGCAGCAGCAACTTGTCCTCGTCGATCGCCGCCGCCGGCACCGCCTCGGGCAGCGCATCGGCCGCGCCGGGCGGAAAGGCGACCATCAGCCGGTCCTCGAACAATTCCGCCGCCTCGACCTCGCCGCAGCCATAAGGCAGAGCGAGCAGGACGCAGTCGAGCTGGCCGCGCTGCAGCGAATCGCAGGCCGCCTGGCTGGTCTCCTCGCGCAGATAGAGCTTGAGGTCCGGCCATTGCTTCCTCAGGCGCGGCAGCAGGGTCGGCAGCAGGAACGGCGCGATGGTCGGGATCAC
>DATKDM010000017.1:0-2435 GCA_035512655.1 Sphingomicrobium sp.
CGCTGTTGATTTCGAGCTTGTTGCAATAGACGCCGGGCGCGAAGGTACGGACCTGGCCATTCTGAACCACGACATCGTTGTAGGTGCATGCGAGGTCGGCTTCGAGCGGTGCCGGGAGCCATGCCAGGGGATCATCAAACACCGCGCACCCGGTTTCCGGCGCCGGATCAAACGTGGCACCGCTATTGGAACGATATCCGCCGACGACACACGTGGATTTGGTCACCATCTCAGGACCGCTGTTGCCAAACAGGGCCGAGTCGCTGTGGTTGGAGTTGACCCGCGCGATGCAGTCGGGCGCTATGATCTTGGAATCGGAATTGAGGTAAATAGCCTCCTTGTCGGACTTCTCCAGGCTCACAATGCAGACCGGCTCGTCCGTCGCTGTGGCTTCCGCGATCACGCCGACCTCGATGTCGCTGATGCCCATGAGCTTGAGTAGAGAGGTGGGCACCGTCGCGCTTGCCTCGACCCTTGTCCGCCTGCCGTTCAGGGTTATGACCGTCGCAGGATCGAGAACCGGAGCATCGAAATTGGCCGCGAAGGCCAGCTTCACGTTCTCAAGTCTCCGCTCGTCCGGGCGGTCGCTGTCAGTCGAACCGGCAAGCGCGGCGATGTCGGCGGCAACCTGCAACTGCGCCTTCGCTCTGATGGCTTGCCCGTAGTCCACCGCCGCTCCCGCCGCGAGCAACAACGAAAGCAGGCTCAGTGACATCAAGATTGAGACGCTGCCACCTTCGCTGCGGGCGTAGCATCGTCTAAGACCTGCGAACCTGGTCATTGGTTCACCTCGTGCTTTGCAGAATGATCAAGCAGCCACTAAGTCGCTATGCCGATGAGGATTCCGTTAATTCGGGACAGTCAAAATGCTAGAGTCTGAGCCCAAACCGGGCCGCTATGGCATCGATCCGGCGCCGTTGCGGGTGTCCGCCGGTTCGCTGCCGGGCGAGCAACCGGTCATGCTTCAGAAGTCCGTTCCATAGGCCTCTTCCAGTCAGTTGCGCGCGGCATCGGTATAGTCCCTGCGTGCAATGCTGGTGTCTTGTATTGGAATTGCATGGACGACTTTTTCGCTTCGATCCCGGTCTTCGACAGCTTCGAGCACATCGTCGATCCGGCGTTCTATCGGCCGTTACCCGAGCACTGGTTCATCGGTTTCACCGACGTGGTGGAGTCCGGCCGGGCGGTCGCGGCGGGGCGCTACAAGGCGGTGAACATGGCAGGCGTCGCGGCCATCGCGGCGGTGAGCAATGCGCTCGACGCTCGCCCCTTTCCCTTCGCCTTCGGCGGCGACGGCGCGACGCTCGCGATTTCGCAGGCCGATGAGCCGCGGGCGCGCGCCGCTCTTGCCGCCACCGCCCGCTGGGCGAGCGACGAGCTGGGCCTCGAGCTGCGCGCCGCCCTGGTGCCGGTCGTGGACGTGCGCAAGGCCGGCCACGACGTGACGGCCGCCCGCTATGCCCCCTCGCCCGACGTCGACTACGCCATGTTCTCCGGCGGCGGCGTCGGCTGGGTCGAGCGCCAGGCGAAGTCCGGGCGCTATGCGATCGAGCCGGCACCGCCCGGCGTGCAGCCCGACCTGACCGGCCTGTCGTGCCGCTTCGGCGAAACCCCGACGCGCCGCGGCGTCATCGCGTCCGTCATCGTGCAGCCGGTGCCATCGGACGACACGGGGGGCAAGCCTGCGGCGTTCCGCAAGCTGATCCTCGACATCCTGGCATTGACCGCCGACCCGAAGCGGGCAGGCCACCCGCTGCCCGACAGCGGCCCGCCGCTCGACTGGCCGCCCGTCGGGCTGGAACTGGAGGTCGCCGCGCGCGCCGGCAACGGGCTTCCCAGGCTGGTCGAACGGGCGGGCCGCCTCGCCTATACCTTCTTCGTCTGGATCCTGTTCAAGCTCGATCTCCGCCTCGGCGGCTTCCAGGCCAGCCGCTACCGGCACGAACTCGTCGCCAATGCCGATTTCCGCAAGTTCGACGACGGGCTCAAGCTGACGCTCGACTGCACGACGGATCTCGCCGACGAACTCGAAGCGATGCTGGCCAGGGCCGAGGACGAAGGGCTGGCGCGCTACGGCATGCACCGCCAAACCTCGGCGCAGGTCACCTGCATCTCGCCCGTCCCGACGCTCGCCCAACACATCCACTTCGTCGATGGCGCCGGCGGCGGCTACACCGCGGCCTCGCGCGGCATCAAGGACGAAGCCGGGCGAACCGGAACCAAAGCCGCTCAAAACCATTGAAGCGGCTCAACTCGACAGTGAAAGGGACTTGGATGATCTCGCGACGTTTCACGGCATGGCAGTTCGAAGTGCTGGAGAGCGCTCTGGCGGCCGGCACGACGATTGCCCTGCGGTCGTCCGACGTGATGGGCGACCTTGCCGCCGGAAAGCGGCCCGACCGCCGCGAGGGCAACCTGATGGTGACGGAAAAGGC